>NZ_JAHYXK010000001.1:0-258274 GCF_019443125.1 Pontibacter aydingkolensis
TCAAGGCCCAGGGTAGCCCGGCTCATGAAACAGGCCTGTATCAGGGCCAAGGCGGCAAAGCGGTTCCGGGCGACCACGGACTCAAAACACAGCTTTGCCGTGAGCGAGGACCTGCTGCGGCGAAACTTCTCGCCCGCAGCCACTGGCCAGGCCTGGGTCTCTGACATTACCTACATCAGAACGCTGACGGGTTGGCTCTATTTGACGGTGGTGCTGGATCTGGCAGACAGAAAAGTGATAGGCTGGGCTTTGAGTGCGAGCATGAAAGCCAGAGACGCGAGTGTGGCGGCCTTAAAGATGGCTGTTGGCAACAGGCCTGTCTTGCAGGAGCTCGTCTTTCACTCTGACAGAGGCGTGCAGTACGCCTGCGATGAGTTCCGAAAAGAGCTGGAAGCTTGTCCCTTGATTCGGCAAAGCATGAGCCGCCGGGCCAACTGCTGGGATAACGCCGTGGCCGAGAGCTTCTTCAAGAGCCTGAAAACGGAAGGTGTTTACGGCAACAGGTTTGAGAATCAGAAAGCGGCTGCAGTAGAAATATTCGAATACATCGAGATATTCTACAACAGGGAAAGGCTCCATTCAAGCCTGGGATACCGCACACCAAAACAAATGGAAGAAAAATTAAACAGGAAACCTTTAGCAGCTTAATCTTGTGTCCGGGTTTTTGTTGCAAGTCCACCCGCCTTATACAAGAAGGGCAGGGGTGGTTGGACAACGGTATTTCAGAGCTTCACAAACACCTCCACCCTCAGAGTTCCTCTGCCTGCTAACAACTTTTATACTTTCACTTTTAAAGTTTGACAATCATACTTACCTTTGCAGGAACTATTCCTAGTTAAGAAACATTCTTATCTGGTATGCAGCAAAACTTGACACGAGACGAAGTACGACAGCGCCTGACGGAGGGTGGCCTTAAAGCCACGCACCAGCGCATTGTTGTGTTCGAATCAGTGATGGAGCTGCATGGGCACCACCCTACTGCTGAGGATGTTTTTCAGCGCCTGAAGCTGGAAAACCCAAGTATATCGCTGGGTACAGTTTACAAAACGCTGGACACCTTTGTAGAGACAGGCCTGATTAAAAGGGCTTTATCTGAGGAAGGCGGCAAACGTTACGATGCCAATACCCACACGCACAACCACATTTTCTGTAGCAAGACCAAGGAGATCGTTGACTTTGAGGATGCAGAACTGGAGCAGCTTTTACAGGATTTCTTTAGCAAACGAAAACTGGAGAACTTCGAGATAAAAGGGTTTTCGGTGCAGCTAACGGGTAATAAGGTGGAGACTGATAAAGAAATAAGTATAACACGAGTATCTAAATAGATTTTTTCAATAAACTAAAAACAATAAACATGGCAGTATTAGTAGGTAAAAAAGCACCTTCTTTTAAAGCAACAGCCGTTGAAAACGGAGAATTTGTAGAGAACTTCTCATTGGAGCAGTACATTGGCAAGAAGCACGTATTATTCTACTTCTACCCAATGGACTTCACTTTTGTATGCCCAACTGAGATCATCGCTTTCCAGGACAGAATGGAGGAGTTTGAGCGCAAAGGTGTAGCCGTAGTAGGTTGCTCTACCGACACGCATTTCTCTCACTTCGCATGGCTGAACACTCCGCGCGAGCAGGGTGGTATTTCAGGTGTTAACTACCCACTTGTAGCAGACGCTTCTAAAACTATCGCTCAGAACTACGACGTTTTAGCTGGTTACTACGATTACAACGAAGAAGGCGAGTCTGTATTTGTTGGCGAGCCGGTAGCTTACCGCGGCCTGTTCCTGATCGATAAAGAAGGTGTAGTGCGTCACCAGGTTGTAAACGACCTTCCGCTTGGCCGTTCTATCGACGAGGCACTTCGTATGGTAGATGCGCTGCAGTATTTTGAGCAAAAAGGCGAAGTTTGCCCTGCAAACTGGTCTGAAGGCAAAGAAGCTATGCAGGCTACTAAAGAAGGTGTATCTAACTACCTTGCAAAGCACTAAGCTTTAACAGCTTTGAAGATATAAAAACGCCCCGGCATTAGTCGGGGCGTTTTTGTTTTCAAAGTACTTTATACTTACACTAACCTCACCAGCCATAACCCCGCAAAGGTAGCCAGCAACCCAAGCAACACACTTGCCAACACATAAGTAACTGCACTCCATACTTGCCCGCTCTGCAGCATGTTAACAGACTCGTAAGAAAAAGCCGAGAAAGTAGTAAAACCGCCAAGTATGCCTGTTGCCAGAAACAAGCGCCATTCCGGAGACATGTTTCCTTTGATGCCTAGTCCGAAAACTAGCCCTATTAAAAAGCAACCAACAATATTTACAGTAAGGGTAGCAAACGGAAAGGCTATAGCAGACCGGTTCTGTATGAGTAGTGCCAGCAGGTATCTGAATGAGCCACCGATAAAACTTCCTGCTCCTACTGCTAAAAGCATTTTCATGTGTATGTGTGGTCTAAAGTATAAATAAAGTTGCCTTATTTAAAGGTACAAAGAGCAAATCAGAAAAACATGAAATAGAGACGAACTGATTTAAGTCAGCAGGATGAACTCAGTTATTATTAAACCTGAAAAACCTTTATACTTTCTGCAAAAGTAGGGTTAAAATACGTGGTATACTTGTGCGGTCATGGTTGTCAAAATACTCGTTCAGGTCTAGCAGCTTTAAGCGGTGATGTTTGGCTATTTGCACAAAATCTGATATGTTATGGGTATAGCACTCCACCTCCTGCCTACCCTCTTCTTCTGTATCAAACCTGGCTTTGGTGCCATTGTATTGTTTGAATGGGTGCAGCTCGCCAATGTATATATGTCCATCAGGATTTAAAGCTGATGCAGCCTCTTTAAAAATATGATGCAGATTTTCAATATGCTCCAGCACCAGACTAAAGCTTACTAAATCGTACTGCTGCTGTGTAAAGCCCCATTCTTTTGTAATGTCAGCCTGCACAAACTCAACTTTATTAGAGTGTACCTTCTTCCTTGCCCACTCCAGCATCTTTTCCGACAGGTCTACCGCTGTTACATGCATCGCCTTTCGCACCAGCCACTCTGTATTCTTACCTGTGCCGCAGCCTATTTCCAGGCAAGTTTCGAAAGGTATACTTGCCAGGGTGTTACGCAGGGCAACAGCTTCCAGATCGCGGGTTCTGTTTTTGTTAGTGTCATACTGCGATGCCCAGCTGTTGTAAGCTTGTTTGATACTCATTGGTTATTTCACTGTATAGTTAAACAACGTTGCTATAGTTATTTCCTCCACCTGATCTTCGCTGCAGAGATGATGTCCAGCTCCAGCCGGGTGTCGGCAACTATTTCAAATCCTTGCTTTTTATAAAATGCTATTGGCGAGGAGTAAATTTCTCCGTTACGCTTTTTATCGTTGTTGTGGTCAATTACCCACCCGTTTATTTCCGGAGAAAGAAGTTTTGCTCTATTTAATAATTCACTTCCATACCCTTTCCCCTGGGTGCCAGAACCTAAGATCATCGTAAACCACTTTTCGCCTTCACGCATAAAATCAACAAACCAGCCTTTTACAGTGTCCTCTCCATCAACCAAAAGAAAATGATGTTGATTACCAAGCCCTTTTAAATAGTTTTCAAAAGCAAGCGGATTAGTATAGCATAAATCAGCAGGATACTCATTGTTCCACAATTTATAGATTTCTTCCATCTGCTTTTGTGTCAGCGCGTCTGCTTCAATGATCCGCATTTTCTAATCCTCCAGGTCTTTCAGCATCCATATATTACAGGCAAAATGGCCGGAATTACCAAGTGCATGTGGCAATGGTTTAAAGCCAGCTTTCTCATACATACTTACCGCCTTTGCAAGCTCCGGAAACGACTCTAAGTATAGCTGCTTATAACCAAACTCTCTGGCTTGTTCTATACTTTGCTGCATCAGTTTATTCCCAATACCTTTTCCCCTGGCACCGGCAGCTAAGTAAAACTTAACAAGCTCGGCACAGCCTTCCGGTAAACCATCCGTAGGGTAAACACCGCAACCGCCCACTATCTCTCCATTCTGTTCAGCAACAAAATAGGCGCTGGCAGGATGTTGAAAAAGGCTGAACAAATCATCAGTGGTTGAATCAGTATATACGGTACCGGGTCTGTCTATTTTAAATTCTCTGAAAACTTGGCGGATAAGTGTTGCCAGCACCTGGTTATCTTCCGCTTTTATTGGTCTTATGGTGATGCTCATTGAGTTATGTTGGTTGATGGTAGCGTGCTCTGACTTTGGTGAGCTTCCATAAATGCGTGATCATACGTTTAACCTACCAAATATAGTAGATAATAGTGCCTCAGCAAGACCTTCTCTTCAGCAATCTATACAAAGTATAACTCTCCTACCAACTATCCCTCCACAATACACTATATTTGCAGCAACAGACACACGCAGGATCTCCGGACGCTGCGAGGTCTTTGTATTGTATCAAAGTATAAATTTGAAGTTACTTTACGACATCGGACTAAAAGCTTACCAGGCTGCCATTGCGCTGGCTTCTCCTTTTAACGAGAAGGCCAGGCTAATGCGGCAGGGGCGTGAGCAGCAGTTCGAGAAGCTTAGGCAGGCTTTTGCAGGCAACCAGGCGCCGGTGGTGTGGTTTCATTGTGCCTCGTTGGGCGAGTTTGAGCAGGGCAGGCCGGTAATGGAGGCTGTAAAGCAGACATTCCCGAAGTATAAAATCCTGCTTACCTTCTTCTCCCCTTCCGGTTACGAGATCCGCAAAAACTACGCTGGTGCCGATTACATATTCTATATACCCTTGGATGGCGCCGAGAATGCAAAACAGTTTCTGGATATTACAGAGCCTGAGCTGGCTGTGTTTGTAAAGTATGAATTCTGGCATTACTACCTGAAGGAGCTGCAGCAGCGAAGTATACCTATACTTTCTATATCGGCTATTTTCCGTAAAGACCAAATCTTCTTCAAGCCTTACGGCGGATTTAACCGCAACATGCTGCGCCGCTTCACACACATTTATACACAAAATAAAACCTCGTTGCAGCTGCTCAACAATATAAAAATAAACCAGGCAAGTATAGCCGGCGACACCCGCTTTGACAGGGTATTGCAGACAGCGGTAAGTATAAAAGCCATTCCTTTAGTTGAGGCTTTTGCTGCCGGCAAAGAGGTGTTTATGGTAGGCAGCAGCTGGCCTGCAGATATCGAGGTGCTGCTTCCGCTTATTCAAAAGTATAAGCAAAGTATAAAATTCATCATCGCGCCGCACGAGGTAAATGAGGCAAGTATAAATGCTGTGATGCAAAACCTTGGCAATGATGCTGTGCGTTTCTCTAAAATTGAGGAAGGTAGCGCTGCAAAGCATAACGTACTGGTGATTGATAACATAGGAATGCTGTCGTCGCTGTATAGCTATGGCACTTACGCCTACATTGGCGGCGCTTTTGGTAAAGGGCTGCACAATACCCTGGAGGCTGCCGTATTTGGTTTGCCATTGTTCTTCGGGCCAAAGTATGATAAATTTCAGGAGGCTAAAGACCTGGTGGCACTTGGCTGCGCATTCCCGGTAAACAACAGCCAGGAGTTATTGCAGGTGTTTGAAGAGGTACATACTACACCCGGCCTGCGCCAAAGTATAACCAGCAAAGAAAAAACATACGTACAAGAGCAAGCCGGCGCCACTGCTAAAATTATGGCTGACATTGGTGCCTTGCTTAACAAGAATACATGAAAGGAGTTGTAGTTAAATCGACGGGATCATGGTACCTGCTTCGCGACGAAGAAGGGAAGTTACACCGTGCCCGCCTGCGCGGTAAGTTCAAACTGAAGGGCATGAAGGTAAGCAACCCGCTTGCAGTTGGCGATATAGTGGAGTTTGATGTGGAGACAACCGGAGAAGACACTGCCGTTATCCATAAGATACAGGATCGCGAGAACTACATCATCCGCCAGAGTACACACAAATCGGCTTACTCGCATATAATTGCTGCCAACCTCGACCAGGCGCTGCTTATTGTTACGTTGGTATCACCGCGCACTTCATTTGGCTTTATAGATCGTTTCCTGGTAACTGCCGAGGCCTATAGCATACCCACCGTTATCGTGTACAACAAAACTGACATGTACGACGATGAAATGCGCGACTACCAACGCCAGATAAGCCACATGTATGAGCAGATTGGTTACAAGACTATGGCCGTTTCAGCTAAAACAAAAGAAGGGATCGACGAGCTTACAAAATTGCTGCACGGCAAAACCTCTCTTCTTTCCGGCCACTCAGGGGTAGGTAAGTCCACACTCATTAACCTGATCGTACCAGACTTGGAGCTAAAGACCTCTGAAATCTCCGACTTTTCAGACAAAGGCGTGCACACCACCACCTTTGCCGAAATGTTTGAAGTAGATACAGATACATTTATCATTGATACACCAGGTATTAAAGAACTGGGCATTGTAGATATTCCGGCAGCGGAACTTGGCCATTATTTTCCGGAAATGCGGGAACGGATGAACCAATGCCGCTTTAATAACTGCACCCACTTTAACGAACCTGGCTGCGCCGTTATAGAAGCCGTCCGCAAAAACGACATATCCCTTACCCGCTACGAAAGCTACCTGAGCATGATGCATGGCCAGGACAACAGGAAATAGTTTGGGAGTTAGAGGGTTTGGGAATTAAAAACGTAGAGACGCAATACCTTGCGTCTTTTTTCTTTGCAGTACCGGATCAAACCACCCCTACTATTTTACCTCACCCCGGCCCTCTCCTAATAACAGGTGATGGAGTTCTGTTCCTGCATTAGCTAAGCTGTTGATCTTTGTAGAGACAGGTCGCGACCTGTCCGGGGAACAGCCGGTGCTATAAAACTGTAATGTTGGCTAAAGTATGATATTAGCAAGTGTAAAACACACCCCTACCCCTCTCAAGATGGGAATTACTATATATTGTGGGAACGTACATCCCTTTTCATAGCTTCGGCTTAAACTCCCCTCTACCAAGATCTTTCCAAGATGACGAGGAGGAATGGTCTGAACTATTGATATGACAGAAGAATGGGCAGGTAAAATTCCCTCTCCTGTTCTTAGGAGAAGGTCGGGGTAAGGTAAATCAACAATTCCTCACCACCTGCGTTAGTCTAAGCTATACTAGAACCCCATCTCCTACTATGAAACTCAACAACGCAAACATTCTGATTACAGGCGGCACTTTGGGCATTGGCCATGCCACGGCAAAACTGCTGATAGAAAGCGGTGCCAATGTAGCCATTACGGGCCGCGACGAAAAACGAACTTTAAAAGCAGCCCGCGATATAGGTGCTATGCCCATTACAGCAGATGTAGCCAACCCCGACGATGTAAGGCATACTTTCCAGGCGTTTATGGATGAATATGGCAAGCTGGATGTATTGATAAACAATGCAGGCATTGGGGTTTCCAAACAGCTGGAAGAGCTTACCGTGGAGGACTTTGAGCAAATTTATCGGGTAAACGTTTTTGGCGCCGCTATGATGGCTTCCAAAGCTGCTAAAATCTTTAAGAAGCAGAACTACGGCAACATCATCAACATAGGCTCTACAGCTGCTACAAATGGGTATGAAGGTGGCTCGGTGTATGCCTCCTCAAAAGCAGCCCTCAGAAGTATGACACAGAGCTGGCAAAAGGAACTGCGCAAGCACAATGTGCGTGTTATACTTATAAACCCCAGCGAGGTAACCACTGCCTTTGGCAACCCCGATAGGGAGGAACGTAACGACCAACCTAACAAACTACGCAGCAAAGAAATTGCCTGGGCCATAAAAAGTGCCCTCGAAATGGATAACCGTGGCTTTATACCTGAACTGGCGGTTTGGGCTACCAATCCGTTTTAACAAAAAAGCTGCAGGCAGATAAGTTAGCTTACCTGCCTGCAGCAATAAAGTATAATTCTATACTTACTGTTCCAGACTTATTGCTCCTCTGGCACTAAAACTTTGTTGATCACATGGATTACGCCGTTGCCGCTTTCTTTATTTGCCAAAGTAACCTTGGCACCATTTATCATAATTTCCTCGCCACGTTTGGTAACTTTTAATTGCTTTCCTCCTATTGTTTTAAGCATCGACCCCTCCTGGAGATTCTCAGATTTTAGCTTACCGGCTACAATGTGGTTGTTAAGCAAATCTACCAGGTGCTGCTTGTTTTTGTCTTCCATTAAATCTTTAACTGTCCCATTTGGCAAATCCTCAAAAGACTGGTTGTTAGGTGCAAAAACCGTATAAGGGCCTGTGCCATTTAATGCTCTTACCATTTCGGCATTGCGCAGGGCAGATGCAAAACTTGTAAGATCAGGAGCAGATGTAAGGTTTTCGACAATGCTCTGAGAAGGTAACATTTCGTTGCCACCAATTCTTGAGTCAGTTATGGCAGGATCGCCTTCACCAGCCAGGCGTCCTTCTGTATTCGGATTAGCTCCCTTTGCTTCCATCTCAGAACCTAGGTTTGGCCTGCTCCGCTCTTCCTGCATCGGGTTTTCGTTTCTGCTGTCATCGGCACCGCCGCAGCCAGCCAGCATGGTACTACAAAGTAATGCACCAGCTAATAAAAATATATTTGCCTTTATCATAGTTGTTATCGAAAGTTTTATTTTACACGGACGCGCTATAATGGCGCTGTTTAAACTTCTTAAACTATAAAATCCGTACTTTTGTTATCTACATTGTTTTACAGAAAAAGAATAAACCATGAAAACTGCAGAAATTCACACTGGCAAAGGCGTAATGAAAGTAGAGTTCTACGAGAAAGATGCCCCTAAAACAGTACAGAACTTTATAGATCTTGCTAAAAAAGGCTTTTACGATGGCCTTACATTTCACCGTGTTATTCCTGATTTCGTGATACAGGGTGGCTGCCCGAACTCGCGTGAAGGGGCTAAAGGTGTACCAGGCACTGGCGGACCGGGCTACAAGATCGATTGCGAAACGTCTGGCGAAAACCAGCACCACGATCGTGGCGTGCTAAGTATGGCGCACGCTGGCCGCAACACCGGCGGTTCTCAGTTCTTTATCTGCCACAGCCGCAAAAACACGGCTCACTTAGACCGTAACCATACTTGCTTCGGTAAAGTGGTAGAAGGCGACGAAGTGATCGACCAGATCAAAGCCAATGATAAAATTGAGAAGATCGTTGTAAACGAGGAATAAGTTTTTTAGTTATTCGTTGTTGGTTGTTAGTTATTCGTGTTTTTGATTGACAGCTGAACGGCAGAGAACATTTAGACCAAACTTTAACAAAAGAGCCGCTTTAACAGCGGCTTTTTTGTTGACTTTTCATACTAAGTATAATGAAAAAATCAGCTTGAAGTATAAAATGGAAATCAACAACAATCAATCAATTGAATAACAACGCCTTATACCCAAAAAAGTCTTTTACCCTTTGTCTAAAAGTTCTTTTGTCATGTTACTTATAAGCTGCACTTTTAGCAGGTATAACGTTATCTTTCCAACATTACTCCTTTATCCTAAGTATTTATGCTTAAATTTACCCTAAGACCACTCGGTACCTGTAGGGGAATTTCTGCTTTGTCTGCCCCAGCTATTACGGTACCAGGCGCTGTATAACCAACTTATACTTACTATAACGGATGCCGGCCAATGGCACGGCTCCTACTCAGGTAACATGAAAAAACTTGCTCTACATTGGCAAATCCTCATAGGCATGACACTTGGTGTGCTGTGGGGTATACTTGCCAGCTCTTACGGCCTTGTCGATTTCACCCAGGACTGGCTTAAACCTTTTGGTACTATCTTTATAAACCTGCTTAAACTGATAGCTGTGCCGCTGGTGCTGGTCTCGCTGATAACGGGTGTATCCAGCCTGAGCGATATTAGCAAGCTGTCACGGATCGGGTCTAAAACCATAGGCATTTACCTGGCCACTACCGTGCTGGCTGTTACCATGGGTTTGATTCTGGTTAACGTGTTTGAGCCGGGAAAAGCCTTCTCACCGGAAAAGCGCGACGAGTTTAAAGAACAATTTGCCACCACTACATCTGAAAAGTCGAGTAATGCCGCTGCTTTGGAACAACAAGGCCCGCTGCAACCGCTGATAGATATTGTGCCTGATAACGTGTTCAGGTCTTTGACAGATAATGGAAGTATGCTGCAGGTAATCTTTTTTGCGCTGCTGTTTGGCATTGCCCTTATCATGATACCTCCGAACAAAGCTGCCCCCGTAAACGACTTTTTTGAAGGCGTGAACATGGTTATACTTAAGGTAGTGGACATTATCATGAAGTTCGCGCCTTACGGTGTATTTGCGCTACTGGCAGGCCTGGTAGTAGAGTTTGCCGGCAACGACCCCGGCGCTGCCCTGGAGCTGCTTGTTGTGCTTGGCTATTACTGCATTGTAGTGGTGATCGGACTGGCTTTAATGATAACGGTTATTTATCCTATACTGGTGACTACTGTAGGCAGAACAAAGTATAAAGACTTTTTTAAAGGGATTTTCCCGGCGCAGATGCTGGCCTTTTCTACCTCGTCCAGCGCGGCAACTCTGCCCGTTACCATGGAGCGTTGCGAGCAGAACCTGGGTATTAATAAAGAGATCACCAGTTTTGTATTGCCCCTGGGCGCCACTATTAACATGGATGGCACCAGCCTTTACCAGGCCGTAGCCGCCGTGTTTATTGCTCAGGCCTATGGCATGGACCTGGACCTGATGACGCAGATCGGTATTGTACTTACGGCTACGCTGGCCTCAATTGGCGCTGCGGCTGTACCAGGTGCCGGTACCATTATGCTGGTTATTGTGCTGCAGCAGGCAGGAATTCCGGTAGAAGGCATTGCGCTTATACTTGCCCCTGACCGTATCCTGGATATGTGCCGCACAGTAGTAAATGTAACCGGCGATGCCACTGTAGCCATGGTGGTAGCCAGAACCGAAAACCAGCTTCACCCGCCTATAGAGGAAACTGTATAGCTTAAACCTCACTTGTATTAAAGCCCCAGGGAATAAAACGCTCTGGGGCTTTTTGTTTTTTTGAACTCTGCAGTACTTATACTTTAGCTCCGATTCTATTTAATCTGCTACATGTATAATAAATAGTTTTTTTGCTATTTTTAAGGAAAGGCAAGGCTATATTTTATGCTTGCCTTAACTACTACAGATATAGTGTAGATAGTGTGAGTAGGTGCTCCTGCTCTACGCTAGTTAACAACCAATTAACCCCAGGCCTTATGATAAATAAATACTCTAAAAGCAGGCATATCATAGTATTTGCGCTTTACATATTATTTATACACACAGGCGTAGTTCAGGCAGAGCCACGGCTCAAGCAGGCTATCCATAGAGCCTTAATCGACCAAAAGTTAACAGGGGCGGTATGGGCTATAGTAACCCCGGACGGTAGTATATATGCAGCCTGCGCCGGCTTTAAAAATAATGAGGCTAAAACGCATTTTCAGGTAACAGACAAAGTACAGGTAGGCTCCATTACAAAAACAGTTTTAGCCGCAGGCATCCTTCGTTTGGCAACCGAAGGTAAACTATACTTAGATGCTCCTGTAAATAATTATTTACCAGGCGTGCCCTTTGATAATCCGTGGCAAGAAACAAGACCCGTCACCGTCAGACACTTACTAGACCATACTTCCGGACTGGGAGATTTGCGGCTATGGCACCTTTTCAGCACCAGTTCCACGGCTACCACTAAGCTGGCCGAATTTTACCTTAAAGATCCATCTGTTCTTGTAATACAAGCCAAACCAGGTTCTCAGTTCTCCTACTCCAACATAGGATATACTTTATTAGGGATGGTTATAGAAGCCGTTACCAAGCAACCCTATGAAGCATACCTGGATGAACACCTTCTTAAACCCCTTGGCATGCATAACAGCACCTTTGGGTTTGTGTCTCAAACCGGGAAGTTAGCCGACACATCACTTGCCATGGGGCATCTGGACAAGGGTCTGCCTTATGCTGCCTATCCCATGTATATCAGGCCGGCCGGACAGTTTACGACAACCGCCCACGACATGGGCCTGTTCCTTCGGTTCATGATGAGCGATGGAATTATCAACGGAAAATCATTTATAGACAAGGCTTTCCTGTCTCAATTAGGTAAAGCCTACCAAACTGATGCCTCCAGACTGGGCTTGCCTTTGGGATATGCCCTGGGAGCTTCTTACAGAGACAGACATGGTGTTATCGGACTGACACATGGAGGAAATATTGTAGGCTACCGTGCCATGATGTACATGTTCCCGAAAGAGCAAAAGGCATTTTTTATAGCGCACAACATGGATAGCGAAACAGCAGACTATCATATCTTTAACAAGCTCCTGATCGAGCACTTAGACATTGCTGCTCAGTCTCCTCCTATAGCAAAAGAAAGTACAGCGGACTTAGCTGACTGGAATGGCTATTACGTGCCTGCCATTACAAAAGTAGTGCCCTTCGGGTTAGCAGATTATCTGTCATCTTTTACAAAGGTCGAGGTCACGCCACAGGGGGCCTCCTTCAGCCCATTTCAAAAAGAGCCTGTTATCCTGCATTACCTGGGCAATCATACTTTTATAGCAGAAGGGAAATCTGCTCCTTCACATGCATTTTATAAAGATGCAGATGGGCAGCAGTTTATTACCACCGGCTTGTCTACCATCAGAAAAACAAACGGACTTTATATTTTGCTTGGCTGGCTAAGTATAGCTGCGGGGCTTGCAGGAATTATCTTTCTACTGTTCTCATGGCTCTATAAACTGATCACACTCAGGAAAGAGAGTTGGAGGCACCCGCTGGTCTGGCACTTTATAGCGGTGGCCATTATACTTTCAGCGATGCTTTTCCTGCTAAATCAGTCTTTTGTTTCCTTGGGTGATAAAACTAGTGGAAGTGTGTTGCTTGCAACCGGCACATTTCTACTGCCTGCTCTAACAGCTGTCTCTACTTACAAATTCCTACGCTCCGACCTTTCAACGTTGGTTGCAAAAGTAGATCTGTTAGCTTTGGTGTTTGTACTTCAGTTAACAGTTGTATTATTCCTCAACGGCTTGATCCCCCTGATGCTATGGAAATAAAAGGGTTTACACAACTTAATAACTCACCTTGAGGATTAGCGTGATATTTCTACTGGCACACCTTTTTGAGTAATATTAATGTGGAGTGGATGTAGTAATAAATTCTTCACTAGTACTTGGTTCGCTTGTATACAAACTATAACTTATTCCAAAATAAACTTAACATACCAGCATGCAAACCCTTGAGATCAAAGCCGCACTCCAGATACAGAAACCCGTGCATGAAGTATTCGAGGCCATAGTTGATCCGGCTAACATGTCGAACTACTTTATATCGGAAAGTACTGGTAGCATGGTAGAAGGCAAGCAGCTTACCTGGCGGTTCCCGGAGTTTGATATGGATGTACCTGTTCGTGTTGATAGGATTGATAAAGACAAGTATATATCCTACTATTGGCACAATGAAGACAAAGAGTTCTTAGTAGAATTTAGCCTTGAGCCAAGAGAGAATAACTCCACATTGGTAACCATTACCGAAAAAAGCATGCCTAACAACGAAGCGGGTATAAACTGGCTGAAAGGCAATACAGAAGGCTGGGCAAATTTCCTGGCTTGTTTAAAAGCATACATGGAGTATGGCATTAATTTAAGAAAGGGTGCCTTCGATTTTCTCAGAAATAAAAATTAGTTAAAAAATTTGCCTGGTTTTTGTTAATATAGCTTCGTCAAAATCAGATAGAAATCTTTAAAGTATAGTATGAAAACAAACCTTTCCCGCAACTTTAAGGCGACTGCTGCCTTTTTGTTACTTAGCGGTTCAGTGGCCTTTGCCCAGGATGGCGGGGTATCGTCGGTATCGGACCTTGATAAGGCTTACCACAACTGGTATAACCTGGATGCAAAGCTTGACAAAATACCCGGAGTAAGCGTAAACCGCGCTTACAATGAATTGCTGATTTCTAAACAGCCTCGAAAAAAAGTAGTGGTAGCTGTGATAGACAGCGGCACCGACATTAACCACGAAGAACTGCAAGGCAAGATTTGGGTAAACAAAAACGAGATTCCGGGCAACGGAATAGACGACGATAACAACGGCTACATAGACGATGTAAACGGCTGGGGATTTCTGGGGAATGCCGCCGGCGAAAACATAGAGTACGAAACCTATGAGTATGTGCGTTTGTTGCGCAAGCTGGCCCCCAAGTATAAAAACGTAACGTCGGCGCAAGGTCTTTCGGAAGCTGAGCTAAAAGAGTATAACACCTACCTTACTACCCGCAAAAACTACGAGAAAGAGCTGGACGAAAAGCTGAAAACAAAGCAAAACCTGGATGCTTTTGGGGAGGTGCTGGCGCACTGCGAAGCGCTAGTTACGAAGCATCTCGAAAAAGACACTTATACTGTGCAGGAGCTTAAAGCCATCTCATCTACAGATGTTGACTTGGTTCGCGCTAAAACCTGGCTGGTAACAAAGTATAACCAGGGATTTACAAGAGAGTCGTTCATAGGCTACAAAGCACACATTGATAAGTATGTAAACTACCACCTTAACCTCGACTTTAACCCACGCACCATTGTAGCCGATAACCCAACAGACATCAACGACAACAAGTATGGCAACAGCAATGTGATAGGCCCAAGAGCTGACCATGGTACGCCTGTTTCGGGTATTATTGCTGGTATTCGTGGTAATGGTGTTGGTGTGGATGGCATTGCCGAAAACGTGGAAATTATGGTGCTGCGCGCTGTGCCAAGCGGCGATGAGTATGACAAAGACATTGCCCTGGCCATACGCTATGCCGTAGACAACGGCGCCAACATCATTAACATGAGCTTCGGTAAAGACTTTTCGCCGGAAAAGCACTTTGTAGACGAGGCTGTAAAGTATGCCGAATCAAAGAACGTGCTGTTGGTACACGCCGCCGGCAACGACAGCAAGAATATTGACAATGCCGATAACTTCCCGACAAAGCAATTGTTGGACGGCACCCGCTCAAGCACCTGGCTGGAAGTAGGCGCCACCTCTAAAAACCTGGATAAAACATTTATAGGCACTTTCTCTAACTACGGCCAGAAAAATGTAGACCTTTTTGCGCCTGGCGTAGACCTGATCTTGCTGGCCCCGGATAACAAGTATGACCAAATGGATGGCACCAGCTTTGCCAGCCCTGTAGTGTCGGGTGTGGCGGCTCTGGTTTGGTCGTATTACCCTGAGCTTACCGCCTTAGAGTTAAAAGATGTGCTGCTACAGTCGTCTGTAAAATACCCTAAACTAAAAGTATACTACCCAACCGAAGAGAAAAGTAAAAAGACAACCAAGTTCTCTACTTTATCAGCATCTGGTGGTGTGGTAAATGCCTTCGAAGCCCTGAAGCTGGCCGAAAGAGTGGTTCAGGAAAAGAACCTGTAAGAGCTTAAAAGTATAAACGGGAGGCTAAAAGCTTCCCGTTTTTTTATTTGTATACCTTAACCAGCAAAGTAAGTATAGAAGTCTATGAAAATAGCAATTATAGGCACAGGTGGCGTAGGCGGCTACTTTGGCGCCAGGTTGGCTAAAGCTGGCCATGATGTTACGTTTCTGGCCAGGGGTAAACACCTGCAGGCCATGCAGGAAAACGGCCTTACTGTTAAAAGTATAAACGGCAACTTTAAGCTGGAAAAGGTAAATGCTACTGATAGTATAAAAGCAATAGGCCCTGCAGACCTGATAATGGTTTGCGTAAAAGCATGGCAGGTAAAAGAAACCGCTGCAGAACTTGCCGCTATTGTAACTCCTGACACCTTTATACTTCCGCTTCAGAATGGTGTGCTTGCTGCCGAGGAACTGGCCGAATACCTGCCCAGCAAGAACATACTGGGTGGCTTGTGCCGCATCATCAGCAAAATAGAAGCACCAGGTGTGATTAATCATTTCGGTGTAGAGCCTACCATCATTTTCGGGGAGCTGGATAACAAGCAAACAGACAGGGCTAAACAGCTGCAGCAAACTTTTGAACAGGCAGGCATTCAGGCTAAAGTTGCCACAGACATACAGGCTGAACTTTGGAAAGAATTTATTGGCATTTGTGTGAGTGGATTGTTGGCTGTAACGAAGTCTAATTACGGCCAGCTGCTTGCTTTGCCACAAACCAGGCAATTAATGACAGATGTTTTAACGGAGGTTTATACTTTATCGAAGCACATCGGCATAAGTATAGAATCTGATTTCGTGACCAGAACAATGCTTAATTTCGAATCGCTTCCACCCGACTCTACTGCCTCGCTTACAAGGGATGTCTGGGAAGGCAAACCCTCCGAAATTGAGTATCAGAATGGCACTGTGGTATGGCTGGCTGAAAAGTATAAGGTGCCAGTTCCGGTAAACCGCTTTATCTACTACTGCATTCTGCCAATGGAGAAAAAAGCGCGAAGCAAAGTATAAACAGGATCTGGCGCAAGTCATGATGAGAAGTCTTCAGATAGAGAATAAATTACTAAGACCTCGCGGTGTCTTTATGACCCGCGAGCGTCTGGTGCATGCTACGTAGCTATAGCCTTCCCACTCCAGACGCTCGCAGGACCTCCGGACACTGCGAGGTCTTTAACTCCTAATAGTCTTCGTCCTCTTCCTCTTCGCCAAAGGTTGGCATACTAAACATACCGCTTAGCAGGTCTTTGAACTGCAGGCCGGTGCTGAGGCGATTCTTGCTAAGCTGGCTGTGCTCGGCCAGGCCATGTAGTGCGAACTCCATCAGAAACAGCTTTTCGTCGCCTTTGGCTTTTTGCTGATGCTTTTCTACCAACTCCTGCAAACCGGGCACTTTGTTTAGGGCTTTCTTGTAGTCTGCTGCTGAAGCGTCGTTTAAAATATCGATGGTGTTTCCGTCACCAAACCAGTCAGTAATGGCTTTGTAGGTATTGCCCGTTTTCGCTTTCTTGGCTTTATCCGGGTCGGGGAAGTATTTCAGGAACTGCGTACGGATGGCTTTGCCCATTAGCACCTGCGCCACATGGCCGGCTCCCTCCTGCTCGCCTTCGTACACCAGCTCCACTTTACCTGTAACCGAAGGTATGGTATTTAGAAAATCAGATACGCGTATATAGGTCTTATTCTCACCATTCAGCAATGCCCGGCGCTCAGCAGCACTTAAGAGGTTCTCAAAAGCTGATATTGTTAACCTGGCAGACACACCACTTTTAGCATCCACGTACTCACTTTCGCGGGCCTCAAACGCCACTTGTTCTATCAGGTCGCCAATAATGTCGTTGGTTTGCACCAGCTCCCCCTGCCCATCTTTAACCCGGGCCTCTTGGCTGGTTATCTTCTTACCAGTTTCTATAGTTTTAGGATAATGTGTGATGATCTGAGAATCGATACGGTCCTTCAGTGGCGTTACAATAGAGCCACGGTTGGTATAATCCTCGGGGTTGGCCGTGAACACAAATTGAATATCGAGCGGCAGACGTACTTTAAAGCCGCGTATCTGAATATCGCCTTCCTGCAGAATATTAAACAATGCCACCTGTATGCGTGCCTGCAAGTCGGGTAATTCGTTAATCACAAAAATGCCCCGGTGCGAACGCGGTATCAAGCCAAAATGGATCACGCGTTCATCGGAGTATGGCAGTTTCATGGTAGCGGCTTTTATGGGGTCTGCATCGCCAATCAGGTCGGCTACAGATACATCGGGCGTGGCAAGTTTTTCGGTATAGCGATCTGAGCGGTGCAGCCAGGCAATAGGTGTATCATCGCCATGCTCGTATACCATATCTTTGGCGTAGCGCGATAACGGCTGCAACGGGTCGTCGTTTAACTCAGAGCCTTGCACTACGGGTATATACTCATCAAGCAGGTCAATCATCTGGCGTGCAATACGCGTTTTGGCCTGGCCGCGTAAACCAAGCAGGTTAATGTGGTGCATCGAAAGTATGGCCCGTTGCATATCCGGAATCACCGTTTCCTCATACCCCCAGATGCCCGGAAATATCTCCTCTTTGTTCTGCAGCTTTTTTATGAGATTATGCCGTAGCTCCTGCTTTACACTTTGCGACTCGTATCCGGCTGCCTTTAGCTGGCCTAGAGTTTTTATCTTCAGTAAGTTTTCGGCTGGTATGTCTCTGTAATTCATTCTTTTATGGTTGAATGGCAAATATAATTGCCAATTGGCTTTATTGTTAAATTGTTGACTTTCTTTTGCAAACCCACCCCTAGCCCCTCCAGGGAGGAGAATTATCTTGAGTTATATGAATGCTTAACTCACAAACTCTATAACTCTAAAAGCTTTTCCTGCGGTTGCGTCCGTAGTCTTTAAACACCAGGTGTCCCAAGCCCTTCAGGCTGCTGTAGTAGGCCTGTCCGTTGTTCACTTTTGTAAACTCGTCTACGAATTGCTGCAGGTATGGGTCTGATGCGATCATAAACGTGGTGATAGGTATTTTAAGCCTACGGCATTGCGCGGCCAGGTTAAGCGTTTTGTTTACTACTTTCCTATCCAGGCCAAAGCTGTTTTTATAGTAGTGTAGTCCCTCTTTCAGACAGGTTGGCTTACCATCGGTTATCATAAATATCTGCTTGTTCGGAGTTTTGCGTTTTCGCAATATGTCTAGGGCAAGTTCCAGGCCGGCAACAGTGTTTGTATGGTATGGGCCCACCTCTAAGTATGGTAGGTCCTTTACTTCTATCTGCCAGGCATCATTACCAAAAACAAGTATATCAAGGGTGTCTTTGGGATATTTCTGTTTGATAAGCTCTGCCAGTGCCATAGCCACTTTCTTGGCCGGTGTAATGCGGTCTTCCCCATACAAAATCATGGAGTGCGAGATATCGATCATCAGCACTGTAGAGGCCTGTGTTTTATGCTCTGTTTCGGTCACCTCCAGGTCCTGTTCCGTTAACCAAAGATCGCCGATGCCGTGGTTGATCTGGGCGTTCCGGATAGAGTCGGTCATGGAGATCTGCTCCAGCGCATCGCCAAAGCGGTACTCTCTGCGATCGGTGCTGGCTTCGTCGCCGATGCCGGTGTGCGGTGTGGCATGACTACCTTTCCCGCCTTTCTTCAGTTTGCCAAAAATTTCCTCCAAGGCACTCTTTCTTATACTTTGCTCACTTTTAGCCGTCAGCTGGAATGCCCCTTTCTCCTGCGGCTTTTCGTCGAGATAGCCTTTCTTTTTCAGATCCTCAATAAAGTCGCCGATGCCGTAATCGTCGCCGGTTAGGTTATACTGCTTGTCCAGTGAACTAAGCCAGTTCAGCGCTTCTCCTACATCGCCTGCACTAATGGTCACCAGTTGCAGGAAAATCTTCAGCAGTGACTCAAAGCCGGGCTTATCATCCTGTGGAGGTACATAATCTGTAAATCGGTATCCTAAGCTCATACTTTCTCCTGTTTATACTTACTTCAACAACGCAGCCTCTGCAAATGTTCTTATACGGGATTTACCTCCCCCCGGCCCCCTCCTAAAAACAGGAGGGGTGATTAAAATTTGGAACAGTTGCCTAACAAAGAGTGTTGAAAACGAAATCATACACATGAGAAGTAGTTAATTACACGGCTTACCTCACCTTAAGCAGCAGAGAGCGATACTTAGAAATGGATTAACACCTGCTGAGGAAGAACTCTGGCGCATACTTAGAGGTCGTGAGCTTGAGGGGAGAAAATTTAGAAGGCAGCACAGTATAGAAAATTACATTGTTGATTTTTATTGTGCCTCTGAAAAACTGGTAATCGAAGTTGATGGCGCCGTACATGATTCTCCGGAAGCCATTGCTAACGATAGTCTACGTGATGAAATGCTACGCCATTGGGGCCTTAAAGTATTAAGAATACGAAACGATGAAGTGTTCGAAAGCCTGGCAGCTGTCCGCAACAAAATTATATCACAATTCACCAATTCCCCCTCTTGTTTTTGGGAGGGGGCTAGGGGGAGGTAAAACACAAAGGGCAGGTTGCATCAGCAACCTGCCCTTTGTGTTTATACTTTCAGCTTATAGCTTAGTCAATCCAACGGAATTTATACTCCAGCTGTGGCACTTTCATACGCTCGGCTACACGGCGAAGGCGGTTTGGCAAGGCCACAACGTAATCGCGGGCACGCTCTCCGGCTTCGTTAAGACCGGTAAGTGTTTCGATCTTCCACTCTTTTATCAGGTCTTCCAGAATATCTGTGTAATCTGAAGAAGTATAAACACCGATACGCTGCGCGGCATCGGTAAAGTGGCCGAACGTTTTGCCCAGATCAACACCTAACTCACGCATGTAGTGGGCTGGCATAACGATCTTTTTGCGCATCATGTCTTCAAAAGCCAGCATCATTTCGCTTGTATCGGCTTCGAAAATTTTGCCTACAAACGATTTATATGCTTTGGCGTGTCTTGCTTCGTCGGCGGCAACGTGACCACACAGTTTAGCCAGCATGTTATCGCCTTGCTTTTTAGCGATCTGAGCCACACGGCGGTGCGAAATGTTAGTTGCTGTTTCCTGAAACGAAGTATACACAAATGATCGGTAAGGGTCGTTATCTGTCTGCAGGTCGAAACCATCGGCGATCAGGTATTGTGTAGATGCCTCCATTTCGCGCATGTTAATACGGCCGCTTAAATAAAGGTAACGGTTAAGAGCATCGCCATGGCGGTTTTCTTCAGCAGTCCAGGCACGGTTCCAGCGCATCCAAGGTCCTTTCGGGTCCTGTGGCAGGCCATCGATGGTCATCAGCCAGCTTTCGTAAGTTGGCAGGGCTTCCTCAGTGATCGTGTCACCTACTAGTACAGCAAGTAAATCGTAGCTAAGATCACGGGCACGCTCTCGCAATTCTTTTACCTCAGTAAAAAACGTTTCAAGAGTAGCGTCTGGTAAAAGGTCGGCTGGTTGCCAGCTATCTTCTACAGATTTTAGAAACTCGGACATTTTCTCATTCACGAAATCCTCCATCCATTTGATGACTTCTGCGCGGGAAGCTGAAACTGCTGTGATCATTTTGTTTTATTAATTGAAAGGCCAAATATACTTATTAAATGCCAATAAAGCAGCCCCTTTAGATAACATTTTGATAATATCATGAAACGAAACCCAAACTGCCGTTTACTGCAACTAATGTTTACGCAAAAACAGAATTAAGTTATACTTTATGGCTGATTTTAAAACGCAACATACAGAAAAAGAGTGCAATAAAATAATTAATACCGGAGTAAGTGGTACAGTTTGCGAAGGAAACTGAGGTTAACTTTGCGCTTATTAAGAGAGGAAATCAGGCGATAGGAAACCGGCAAGCCAGAGATAGTTTCCAATATTGCTAACAGGTCAGCAGCTTCTTTAAAGTTACCAGTCAGGTAGGCATGTCTGGCCTCATACTTTAGCCGCTGAGCAAGTGCTTTTTTCTCCATCTCGTTTTGTACCAGGTCAGCAGCTTTCCGGCACACTATTACAGTAGATGCCAGCATTTTATCTCCTGCTTTATACAAGCCCCTGGATAGGGATTTATCGTGCACACGGCGCTGTGTGGTAATTTTATCCAGGTAATGGTACTTATACTTTCGGGCTGATCTTATCCAGAAATCAAAGTCTTCGTAGGCCAGCATTGCATCGTATCCACCTAAATCCTCAAATACCGCACGGCGAATAAGCATGGTTGGCGGACAGATAAAATACCGGCGCAACACCTCTGCAAATACATCACCGTCAGGGGCTGGCTTATACTTCTGGCTATGAAAGTATAAATGCTCCGACGTATCTGTAATGTATTCGGCATCTGAGTACACCACACCATAACTTTCATCCACTTTCTTAAAGGCTTCTACCTGCTGAGTTATTCTTTCCGGCAGCAATACATCATCTGTTGCGAAGTCGATAATAAAGTCGCCGGAGCTGGCGTTTAAACCCGTATTAAAGGCTGCGCAGTTACCAATGTTTTTCCCGGTGCTTATGAATCTGATCTGCGGATACTTTGCCAGGTAAGCGTTGATGATGGTTATACTTCCGTCGGTGCTGCAATCGTCCACCACAATTATCTCAATGTTTGGGTAGGTTTGCGTCAGCACAGAATCCAGGGCATCTGCCAGGAAACGCTCGTGGTTGTAGCATAAACAGATAACGGAAACAAGTGGCTGCGTAATCATGGGCGAATGTATTTATGGTAATACAACATAGCCAGGGCAAGTGTTACAGCATAGCGCAGGGCATTGGCCACGGTAATGCCCTCCAGGCCAAAAGGCTCCAGCAGCACACTTACCAGCGTAATGTACAGCAGCGCCGAAGCAATCTGCCACCCGATGTATAGCTTTACATGTGCCCGCACCACGATCAGGTTGGTCAGTACAATGCTCCACATCCTGAAGAAGTCGCCCAGCAACTGGTAATCGAACAGGTACTCGGCCACTACAAAATCCTGGTTAAAGAGCAGCAGCAGCACCCATTCCCGCAAAAAGTATATTACCAGCAAAGCTACTATAAGCCCTGGTAGCACCAGGTAAAACGTGTTACGGACAAACTTGCGCAGGGCGTCTTCCTGGTTTACCATGGCCGCCATGCGCGGATACACCAGCATACCGATAACGGCTGTGTACACGGTACTATAATTCTCCGATACTTTTACTACCGCCTGCCAAAGCCCCGTCTGGTACAGGTCGAAGCGCGCAATCACGAAATCCCGGATGTAAAAGTCTGTTAGTTTCAGGCAAACCACCGCACTCAGAGCCATTAGGATATACTTCCAGAGGTCTTTGTATATACTTTTGGGTATGTTGATCTTTTTGAGGGGAGGCAGCAGCTTTTTAAAGTATAGTATGGCCAGGGTAAAAAAGAAAGCCAGCGACTGCACGCCGAGCACCACCAGCAGTATTTGGTTAAGAGACAACCTGCCCTGGGTGTAATAAACCGCTGCCATGGCCCCGAATGTTGTAAAGGTAGTGCTTAGCACATGCCACTTCAGTTCACGCCGAGCCAGCGCAATTGCCATCAGCATCAGGTTAAGCGTTACCAGTACACTTCCGGCTCCAAAAAGTATAGCCCATAGCCACACTTCGCTGCTGCCAAAACTATCCACAAAAGCCTCTAAGTAATAGCCTGAAAAGCTGAAGATAATGCTGAGTGCCGCCAGTGCGCAGCACACGTTAAGTATAACCCCAGCCCAGAAATAACGCCTGTAGTTTCCGGATATAGCCCGCCCATTTGCCAGAAACTTGATAATGCCAATATTGGTACCGCCATCCGGAACGGTGGTTATAATGGATAGCAGGTTTTGAAAGTGGGCATAAAGCGTGATACCGTTTGGCCCGTAGTAAATTGCAAACAGCTTATTAATGGCAATACTGGATACTGCACGAACCAGAACCGAAAGAAAAGACCAGAAGGATGATTTAAGTAGTCGCAGCATTTAGTTGGCCAAAGCAACTGCAAAATAAGGTTTTTCTGTGGAGGATGGGAGAATGATGGACAAAAGATTGTTGGACAAATGACAAAGGACGTTGCACATGCCTATAGCTCTTTCGGACTTCCAAGTCCGAAAGCTTTCTGCCGGGGATATCCTTATCCCCATAAATTACTTCGCTGGCGCGGGTTTACAACTCGTGTCCTGTTTATGATGTCGGGTTTGTAACCCGACTGGGCCAGAGGCCCAGATTATAGCCAGTCACGAGTCGCAGATCCCGGACTTGCTTCGGGACGAGGACGCTCGCGCCATAAGTATGGAATTCACCGTAATTAAATGGCCCTGCCTTCACACGGACTAGGAAGTCCGCAGCAGAGAAAGTTCCGGACAAGGATGTCCGAAACAGGACCCCCTATAATATCAAATCTATTGAGAGAACACCTAGGCAAGGTCCAAAATCCTAAAGACTCTACTAACTACCTATTATAAAACTCCTTCACCACCTCAATCACACTCTCCTGCTCCACTTCAGTCATTCCCGGGAAAAGCGGAAGACTCAAGCTGGTATCTGCCAACTCCTCTGCTACCGGAAAATCACCTGACTGATATCCCAGAAAAGTATAAGCCGGCTGCAAATGCACTGGCATAGGGTAATGTATGGCTGTGCCAATGCCTGATTTACTTAAATGGTTTTGCAAGGCTTCTCTATACTTTGTCCGGATGTTGAAGATGTGGTACACATGGTTGCAGTTATCAGCTGTGCGCGGAAGTATAAGATCGCCTATACTTTGCAGCTCCTTTAAGTATACTTTTGCCAGCCGTTGCCTTTCGGTATTGTACTGGTTCAGGTGCTGCAGTTTAATGCGAAGTATGGCAGCCTGCAATTCGTCGAGGCGGGAGTTAACGCCAACCAGTTCGCCAATATACTTTTGCTTCTGGCCGTAGTTGCAGTACTGCTGCACAAAATCTGCTATGATTATGTTGTTTGTCACAACAGCGCCACCATCGCCCATGGCACCCAGGTTTTTGGTCGGGTAAAAGCTAAAGGCTGCAGCGTCGCCAAAGGTGCCAACTTTCTGGTCTTTAAATGTGGCTCCGTGTGCCTGTGCGCAATCTTCCAACACACGCAGTTTATACTTTGCTGCCAGCTGCATAAGCTCGCCCATCTGGCAAGGCTGACCGTAAAGGTGCACAGGAAGCATAGCTTTGGTTTTAGGAGTAATGGCCTTTTCAGCGTTGGCTGCTGTCAGGTTGTAGGTATAAGCATCAGGCTCTACCAGCACCGGTTTTGCCCGCACCTGCAGCACCGCATTTACCGTAGCCATGTAGCTGTTTGATGGCATCAGCACTTCGTCACCAATTCCTATGCCCAAAGCCTTCAGCGAGATTACCAGCGCATCGTAGCCATTGCCAACACCAATGGCAGTAGTGCCCTCGGCGAGATAAGCGGCAAACTCCTTTTGGAAGCTGTGTACCTCCTTGCCAAGTATAAAATTACCCCGCTTCGCCATCTGCACCAAAGCTTGCTCGAGTTGCTGCTGCACACCCGGCACAAAATCCCTGAAAGCAAAGTATGGCACCTCCATCATTTATACTTTCTCGTTTTTTGATTTCTCTACAAAATCCTGGTAATCGCGTATGTAATCGGCTTCATCAAAATCAGAAGATGTAAGGCTCAAAAGTATGGCCCCTTCCGAGAAGTATAAATTTGCCCAGTACATAGGCGGCAAGTATAAGCCCTGGTCTGGTTTGCTTAGCTTAAAAGTCTCTGTACTTCCTCTGCCGTTGTCTACCTTTACATCTATATTTCCGTTTACTGCCACCAGTACCTGCGCTGTTGCTATGTGCGCATGGCGGCCTCGTACTACTTCCTGTGGCGTATTATACGTCCAGAAAACACGCTTTACATTAAAAGGGAGCTTGTCTGAAAACTGCGTGGAGCTGATGTAGCCCTCGGCAGAATTACCAGTGCTGTTAAACTGAATGAAGTATGGCTGTTGCGGCAACTTTGTAAAGATGGTTTTTCAGAACGAATATAGTGCTAATTCTCTTTACCTGCTTGCCTGCAGCCATAGTTAAACTAAATTTGTAATACCGGCATACAGGCCGCAGCACCAAATCTATGCTTTACCTTATACTTAGCGTTTTAGTTAGCGCCACACTTATTTTTATCTTCAAGCTTTTCCAGCGGTACAATGTGCACACATTTCAGGCCATTGTGGTAAACTATACGGTTTGTATACTGGTGGGCCTGTTGTTTCCGGGAGGCAGTGATGTGCTGCAACCGGGCATCTTTACTAACACCTGGGCCTATGCGGCTATGGCGCTTGGCGCTATCTTTATACTTACATTTTACCTGATGGCGCTCAGCACCCAAAAGGTAGGAGTAACTGCAACTTCGGTGGCTGCTAAGATCTCGTTGGTAATACCTGTGCTTTTCAGTTTGCTTGTGCTGCGCACCAGCCTCAAAGAGTATAACATCATCAACTACATTGGCATGGTGGCTGCGCTGGTGGCAATCGTGCTGTCGTCTATCAGGCCGAGGCAGGATAGCGAGGTAAAGGCCTCTCCTGCCATGGCATTGCTGCTGCCTTTTATCATTTTCCTGAACAGTGGCATCGCAGATTCTCTCATCAACTACACAAACGAGCATTACCTGCAAGCCCACGAGGCCAGCCAGTTTACCATGCTCACATTTGCTACCTCGGCAGTGGCAGGCATGTTGGTGTTAGTGGTTTTGCTGATGCTTAAAAAAGTAAAACTAAACTTCAGAAGTATAGCAGCAGGTGTGGTGCTGGGTATCCCGAATTACTTTTCGATATACTTTCTGATAAAGGCGCTTACCGCTTTTGGCAACGACGGCGCTTTTCTATACCCCATCAACAACATAGGCATTATACTGGTGGGAGCAGTAGGTGCCGTTATTTTCTTTAGCGAAAAGCTTAGTAAACTGAACCTGGTGGGGATTGCGGTAGCTGTTATGGCCATTATACTTATCTCGTATCAGGAAATTTTAGCTAACTTACCTTAGCCTATGCAAGATACTTACAGAACCATAGTTAACCCCACCGAAGGACTTTACAAAGAGAAAGGCAGCAAGTTTAAAGCCCTGGCCTTTCCTGTTTATTCCGAAGATGAGGTAAAGGACGTACTGGCGGAGGTGAGGAAGAAGTACTATGATGCCCGTCACCATTGCTATGCTTATACTTTGGGTGCCGATAAAAGCCGCTACCGCGCCAACGACGACGGTGAACCCAACCACTCGGCCGGCGACCCTATACTTGGCCAGATCCGTTCTGCAGACCTGAGCAATGTGCTGGTGATAGTGGTACGTTATTTCGGAGGCACTAAGCTAGGCGTTAGCGGACTGATAACAGCCTACAAAACCGCCACTGCCGATGCCCTGGAACAGGCTGCTATCATAGAAAAACACGAAACCGTTCTGCTGCAGGCGCATTACGATTATCCGCAGATGAACGATGTGATGAGTCTGGTAAAAGAATACGACCTGCCCGTACGCAACCAGCAATTTGAACTGGACTGCAAACTAACCCTTGAGGTAAGAAAAGCTCTCCAGGAAGAAGTTACCGCTAAATTGGAAGAAATGGAGAAGGTTAAGGTTAAAATGCTGGAGTGAGTTGTTCTGCCGCATATTTTGCGGAGCGTAAATGCAGCTGTACTTGCGGCATAAATTTAAAAGATGTAATATGTTACTTTCCCAGATTCATAACTCTCTACCTTTTTAACTTTCTAACTCCTAAACTCTCTATCTTGCTACATGGCCAAACTCAGACTCCACCGTAAACGCGAAAAAATACTCGATCGTAAAGCTGGCATAAAACCGGGCACACTACTCGTTCCTACAGAGTCTTACAAGCCGCGTTTTTTCCTGATGTCTTTCTCTGAAACTTTGTTTGAAGAAACAGAGCTACAGAATTACAAAGAACTGATGCTGCGTGTAAAAGCCCATCCCGAGGCACGCCATTGGATAGACATCCGGGGCTATGGCGACCAAACTATGCTGGAGCAACTTGTTGCTGACTTTGGCCTGCACCCGCTGCAGATGGAAGACGTGATAAATGATTACCAGCGCCCAAAGGTAGAGGAGTTCGGTACTAACCGCTTATTCATTATCACACGCATGCTGCGTTGGTCTCCTGAATTTAAGTCCTTGATAGATGTGCAGCTATCCTTGTTTACCGGCGACAACTATGTATTAAGCCTGCAAAGCGATTACGGCGATTGCCTGGACCCTTTGCGCGAGCGCATCCGGGTGGGCAAAGGTGTTATCCGTAGCCGCCCTACAATGTACATGGCTTATGCTATGCTAGATGTTGTGCTCGACTACTATTTCCCGGTAATGGCAGAAATAGGCCTTTATATGGAAGAGCTGGAACAGAAAGTATTGCGCAAGCCCTCAAAAAATACCCTGACCGAGATTCTAAATCTGAAAAGCGAGCTGGTTAAACTGCGCCGTATTGCCTGGCCCGAACGCGACCTGATGAATGAAATGCTGCGTATGGACGAAGATGTGATTCCAGACTCGCTAAAAGTATATTTCCGGGACGCCTACGACCACGCCGTGCAGTTGATAGATCTGATCGAAAACCACCGGGAAATGTCTTCTAGTCTGGTAGAATTGTATATGTCTATGGTAAGCAACCGCATGAACGAGATCATGAAAGTGCTTACTATTATCTCCAGTATCTTTATCCCGCTTAGTTTTATAGTTGGCATCTACGGTATGAACTTCTCCCGCGAAGACCCGGAAACAGGTAAGGTTTTCCGGTATAGTATGCCTGAATTGTACGAGCCATACTCTTACCCGATACTACTGGGGCTAATGGGTACGCTCATACTTTTCCAGATATACTTCTTTTACAGGAAAGGGTGGTTCAGGAGCTTTTAACAGGATGGCGAAGCTTAACACTTAGTCTCCTACAACCACGGTCCAGGGCCGCACCTGCCACTCCGAAATAAGCCCATTTTTTACGTATGGGTCGTTTTTGGCAAAGTCCTCAGCTACTTCAGGAGAGTCAGCCTTGAAAACGAGTATCGCTCCGTCGGCTGGCTCTGCCAGTGCGCCTGCCATAAACAAACTCCCATCCAGCCTTGCCTGCCGGGCCAGTGCTAAATGCTCCTCACGATAAGGAGCGCGTTTCTCGATGTAGTTTTCTACTGTTTTGTAAAAAAGGATGTAGTACATGTTCTTACTATTAAATGTGGAAGCATCTATACTTTTCCAGGCCAGATAACCTGGGACTAGCTCTGAGCTTAGCTTTTTTCATTACTGTCTGCTTTCATAATCTTGCCCAGAAAACAAGAACTACAAAAGCACTTAGCAAGATATTAAATATAAATACTCCCAGCACTTTAAATATTCCACTTAAAGCAGAGAAGCTGTTAGCCATATTTAAACTTTTGCCTGTAAATATAAAGTGTATGGCCAGAGCCATATTTACGACAATGTATTATGCTGTCTTTTACTATCACCTTTCCTTCTCCTTACTTTTATGATGGAGATTTCCAACGGCGCTAAAACCAGAAAAGTGGATTCTGTCTCCCCCCGACCTTTCCACCAAAGTTACGGATGTTGTAGGTGAAGGTGAGCAGGCCGTAGCGGGTCAGCGCCGCGGTCTGGAAATCTTGGATCAGGTTCTCCCGGATGCTCCTGCTTGCGGTAATGTTCTGGTCCAGCAGGTCGTAAACAGACAGCTTCAGCTGCGCCCGGTCATTCTTCATGAACAGGTATGTTATTCCAGCATTCAGTCTGCCATAGCTGTTCTGCAGGCCCGGCGCGGCATTAGAGTTATACCAGTAGTCAAAGGTCGCCTCCCATACCAGCTTTTTAGGCAGGCGCACCACAATCTCCGACCTGGCCGCCCGGGTATTAAAGCGCAGGTTATCAAAAGCATTGTTCTCGTAAGTGCTGCGCTGATGACTAAGGGTAAAAGACTGGCTTAACTCAAACTTGTCATCCAGATTTGCCCTGGCCTCCACTTCAGGATAAAACCTCCAGCTATGGCTATTACTGCGGGCATTGTTGAGCAGAACAAGCCCTGTCCCGTAAGTAACACGCATATTGGCTCCTATTGTAAACTTTTTTTTGTTGTCATACTTGTAGTCCTTCATTACGCGGGCGCTTCCACTAAGGCCCCAGTTCCCGTCCACGTTCACTGGTCTGCTTGTCTGCAGTCCGTTCTGCTCTACTGTGCGCTCTCTTATAATGGCGTCGTTGGTAAGGGAGCCTGAAAGATAGGCGGTGTAATTGAGCGACCTTTTGGTATCATACTTTCTGTAATTAAAACTAAAGGAATTGGATACCGTGGGTTGCAGCTCAGGATTACCGTACTGTATGAACAGCGGATCGGTATTATCCAGCACAGGCTGCAGATCCGTCGCATTTGGCTCCCGCAGGTCTACATTGTAGTTAAAGTGAAGCTGTTTCCAGTTTACGCTCAGGCTCGGAAAGGCATAGAAGTACCGCTGCTCAATAGCAGGCATAGTCTCAAAGCTGTTGTTAATGTGAAGCGAGGTAAAGCGGATGCCCGGCTGCAGTGTAACATCCTTTACTTTCCATTTCAGGCCTGAAGTCAGGTAATTGCGCCATCCCTTGCGGTCCAGCCCATTAGATAATCCTGGTACAAGGTGCTCATACTCCCCGCTCTCCGGGTCAGGCGTATAGGTTACCAGTACATTCTCATCCCTGAAGTACTCTACATTCAGTCTAAAAACAGCGCTTAAGTTCTTGCTCATAGGCTCATTATAAGCAAACGTGTTGTTTATCTGAAAGTCCTCCTGATCTGTTTGACGTAACTGATCCAGGTAAGTGATCATTGGATCGGGCCGGTAAAATGTATTCTCCGCCTCGTTGAACTGGTCCTGTAAAGTAGAAACGCGGCCCATCCTGCTATAGAGCGTCAGTAGTCTTCCTTTCTTCCTGAAGAAGCGCTCAAAACTGAGCGTATTGGAGAAGCTAACTTCCTCGCTGTCCACCACTTCTTCGTTTATACTCTCATTCACCAGCCCGGAGAGGTTCCGGTAAGTACTCACAAAGGAGTTCTGATTTGAAAGTCTATAGGAGAAATTCAAGCCAGGGGCAATACTCAAATTTGTCAAGCTATCCAGCTTCCATTCCATTCTGCCCCCTACCCTATGGGTCTGGCTCCTGCTATTCTGGTCCCTGTCTCTTCTGGTAATAAGGGTATCACTTCTCAGAAACTGCTGCGCGTTCACTACCTGTCTCAGATCTTCATTCGCGTCACCCAAAAAGTACTGCAGATTGAGCTTCATCCTTTTTTTAGTCACAGTGTTAAAGTTGGCACCTCCCCCTGAAGATTGCTGAATGCCCTGGCCCATTCCTCCGAAGGAAACACCATTGATAGCGTATCCCCCGCCGTAACGTATGCTCATACTGTTAAAGCCGCTACGATCAAAACCTCCTATTCTCCTTACATCTGCCATCTCAAAGCCAGGGCGGTTCAGGTTGTTGGAGTAACCTAAAACACTGATCTGGGTGGTATCCCGGAACATGTTGAAAATCCCCCCTACCTCATAGCGTGCGTCTGTGCCTGCCCCACCATGCAGCTTGCCGAACATCCCTTTCTTAATACCTTTCTTAAAGGTGAGGTTGATGACCTGCGGAATGTCCATCTCGGGCATGTCCGGGTCCCGGCGTAGTGCCTCCGCGTCGTTCATTACCTGCACTTTATCTATCACATCTGCCGGGAGGTTGCGGCTGGCAACTTTTGGGTCACTGCCGAAGAACTCTTTCCCGTCAACCAGTATCTTCTGAACAGACCTGCCGTTGACCATAATGTTGCCCTGCTGGTCTACCGTTACACCCGGCAGCTTTCTGAGAAGGTCTTCTACCAAAGAGGTGGGTAAGGTTTTAAAAGAGGCGGCGTTAAACTCCAGTGTATCATTCCTTACAAGCACCGGCGGCGTCTCGGCAACAATTAATACCTCGCTTAGCAGGTTCGACGATTGCTCCATATTGATCACCCCCAGATCAAGAGAGGGCTTCTCCTGCGAGAGCACGAACTCCTTCCGGTATACCTTAAAGCTCATCATGGTGATCACGGCGCGGAGCTCCTGACCAAGAGGGAGCCCGGGCACACGGAAGCCGCCTTTTTCGTCACTCATCCTGAAGGTAACCATAACCGTGTCAGCGGCCGTGTACACGGCTACAGTGGCGTAAGGAAGGGCTTCTTTAGAGGTTTCATCCAACAGACGACCCGCGAGTTCGCCTTTCTGATTTTGGGCCTTGGCTGAGTGTGGAAGAAAGAAGGAAAGCAGCAGGGCTAAGAGTAAAGTATGTCTCATAGTAGGGGTTGATATGATTAATAGTTTTAGGCAGGCATACAGGTTAACCTCAAACACAGACCATTTCACCCCAACGAATAGCCCTGAAATACATTTCAATCTAACATTTTTTCTATACATTTAAAAACTTACATTCCTTAGATCAACATCGTACCGGAATAATTGAAGGGAGGCCAACCTGCCAATAGGGTAAAATGCATAAAGCCTCTTAGTTTAAGCACCTTTTTCACACCACATCAGATTTTCAGTTTTAAAATATAAACCACTGCTACAAGTACCTTTAGGCCCTATGGTCAGCATTCTTTTGCCTGATCTGTTGTAGTGGAAAGTCTTTCTTAAATTTATACTTTAAGCTTGTCCATCTGTCGATTTGCTTTTTCAAAACATTGTATTATATTAATATTGAAATTAATCCTACACCTTTAATGCAAAATGCTATGAGGTACCCGCTATTTTACCTGCTCCCTTTGCTAATGTTTCTGGCCGCCTGCTCTAAAGGCGAAGAAGAAAAAAAGCTCTACCCTACTAAGGTAGTAATTGGCGACACGAAGCATGAGTTTCACTAAGACGCCGGCAGGATCTACAGCGTGACCACTACCAAACCTGGTTTCTACGAGGCGGTAACCTACCGTTACTACGATGAATATTTTAATGAGCCAGACCACAGGCTAAAGGACGAGATATTTGAAGTAAACTATTCGCCCGACAAAGGTATTATCGGCTGGGACAGGAGTGATTCTATTAAATCCAGACAGGAAATGCTCGCAAGACTTTCAGACTCGGATCTGGTTACGGATGAGTCGCAAAGTGTGTACCTTGCCAGAACTAGCCAAAGTCAAAAAGTAAAGCACAGCTATAATCAGGATAAGCAGCTAGCCGAATCAACCTACTACTTCATGCTCACAGGGCGAGAGGCAAAAAATATATTGAACGACCCAAGGTATATTTCCAAGCAGGTGAAGTACGATTACAAAGAGGGGAAACTATCGATGGTAGCTTTCTACGCCCCCGGCTCCAGTAGGCCTTACCTGCTGATAGAGCTTGCCTACGACGATAGGCCAGGCTATCTGAAGCAATTGCCCCTGGAGGCAAGATTCATGCCCCTGGAGCTGCCCTACCGGGACCATAACATCACCAGCTATACCGTTACGGACGCAACAGGCAACGTGCGAAAGGAATTGTCCTACACCTGCGAATACTCCTACAACAAAGATGGATACCCTGATAAATTTACCCGTAGAATGCTAAACGGGAAGGAAGTAAAAGGCTATATCCTCTACAAAACTGATTTGGAAAAGAAAGAGAAAATAGCTTCTGTGCAGTAGCAGAACTAGCTGCAGATATAATGAAAAGTACCGTGTCTGATTACTACTTATAGCACACCTAGATTCAGCTTAATTCACAAGCCTGAAACTGATCTTCTGCAGCTCATTCCGGAACACCTTGTATAAAGTATAATCGTTGGAAGCCTCGTTGCGGTAAACAATAACAGGCTTGCTATTTTCGAGGGTGCTGTTGCCTACCAGTTTGCCTTTGCTGGTGTAGAGATAGGTTTTCTGAGGGCCGGTTTCTGTTATGACGTATAGCTTGTTGTCACCGCCGAAATGGAAATACTGTACTATTTTAGGTGCAGAGGTAACATAGCGCTTCTCAAACTGCAGGTTCAGGTCCTGATCAAAGACGGCTACCTTGCCTTGCTCCTGCCGCACGATCACAAACGATTTTCCATTGTTGCCTTCTGCCTCCAGGTCAAAAAAGGCGCTCTTGCTTGGCCTCACCAGCTGCTCACGTGTAATTAGTTTGCCCTGCAGGTTAAAAGTAGTTACGCTGCCATACTTTGTAACCACCGTAACCTCTGTTTTGCGCAGATCGGCACCGGCTTTTACAAAAGCACCAGACGTTAGCGGTGATCTCAGGTTCATCGGGAAACCGGGGTACACCTCGCCTCGCGGGTTTAGGGCATAAACGTAACCATTCTCAAGCAATACCAGAATTACATCGCGCCCACTCACACGCACATGCTGTGGCTCTGTTGCCAGGCGGTAATCCATGCGCCGCGGCTGCCATCCATCAATGGCATTGCCCCTGATATCGTACATGTACAGGTTGCCCAGATAATCGTCTACAAGCAGGCGGTAATCCTGGTTTTTCTCATAATCAAATACCGCCAGGTGCTGTATATTAAGCGTATCGCCGATGTTAAACGGGAAATTCTCGAGGTTCTGCCCCTGGTTGTTGATGGCATGAATGCGGTTGGCAGTAGCAAAAAGGTAGCGCAGTTTATTATCAGCCCCCAGTTCAACCTGCTTTATACTTCCCCTTATAGTACTTCCCACAGTATCTACCCAGCCACGTTTTCCAGTTGCCAAAATATTTATCAAAACGTTAGAAGAGTCTTGCACTACAACTTCGCGGCTGCGGTCTACGGCATTTTGGATTGCAAATGGCCTGGAGCTAATCCGCGACTCAAATGGTATAGTAAGTTCTGTGGCAAAGGCATCTTCTCCGCTAATGGCTCCGCTGTCCTGCTTCCGGAAAACAAAGCTTGTATAGTATTGCTTGCCTGCATTGGAAAACTGGAAACTTACCTGATTAAAGCGTTTGATCAGGGTGGAATTTTGCAGCAGGTCTTCGCGACTGTTTTCGGTCATGTAGCGACTCAGTACATACCAGGCATTCACCGTATTAAGGTATAAACTGAAATTGCCTTCCTGCAGGGTTTCCTCTAAAAAGGCTTTTTGCGCTACAGATTTCCCCCATACATTGTCAGCAGAAATATCATCGAGCAGGTCCCGGAGCGTGGCAACCTCATCAGAAAAAACAGTATAGCCATCTATCTGCACTATATAGCTTTGCTCAAACCCCGCGAACAGGCTGCCAAACAGTTTGGCAGGCAAATCCGGTACCTCTATCATCTGGATAGTATAGCTGCCATACTTTTCGGTGTAGGGTTTCTTTTTGCGGGAGGCCAGTACCTGTTTGTTTAGTTTCTCAAGCAACCGCCGGACCAAATCGGGGTTTTCGGTATGGGCAAATACTACTTTTTCGGGGCTTGCATTTATCGAGCTCGACTCCATGTAAGCCAATGCTAACTCATTGTTAAACGCCAGGGCCAGGCTATCCAGCGTGGCACCGTAAGCCGAGCCGGCTGCCTCTTTACGGTTTGGCTGTATCTTCAGCTTTGCAACCTCCTCCAGGCCAAAGTGCATCAGCATGGCGGTGCGATTAGGCAGGTAATTCTTTACGCCAAGGGCTCTCGGTTTTACTGGGGCAATGTTGTTATGGAATGAGTTCTTTAAATTTTCAGGCTCTGAAAAGCCATTCAGAAATATCTTGTCCTTTTCCAGCTTTAGTTCCAGCATGGCAGAACTGCTCAGGCTACTGAGGTAACGCACCTGCGGCATCAGGTCTTCGCTTAAAAACAGCCCCAGCACGTCAGGCAGGGCACGGTAGTTTATAAATACGTTGGCGTATACTTCAGGCTGAGTAAGGTAATTGGTACTTTTAAAACCGGCGGCTATAGACACAGGCTTGCCCCTGCCAATGCGTCGCACGATCTCCTCTATCAGCACCGGCGACTGGCTAAGTATAATATTATTGTGATATGTAAAGTATGTAAAGCGTGTGCCTAAGCGGGTATTGGTAACATCTGTAAGCAAAACATCCTGGTATTGCCGGCTTTCCTGTTCAAAAATATTGCTCTTGTTAATATTATCTACAAGGTTCCGGAAAAAGCGATGCTCTCCCACAGAGTTTACCGGTATGTAGTGCACAAACTCTACATTTGTTTTGCCAATAACGTGAATTGAGGTAAGGATATTTTTTTTATCCAGGAAGCGTTCGCGGCGCTGGCTACCCGGCGATACACTGTCCAGGTAAACCATATTCTCTTCAAAACGCTGATAAGCCGATAGGGCTGAAAAGCTCTCCTGCAGGCTTGTTTCCTTCAGGTGTTCTACCAGGGCCGTGTGGTTGTTTGTCTCTACTACAAAAGCGGCGCTTTCGGGCACCATTGCCCACAGGTCCACCTTTTCGCGGGAGTCTTTCCAGCGGTTAAACCCATAGTAGGCCAGCGATGCCAGCACAACAAAGCCAATGAAGAAGAATACGATGCGTTTCGGCATATTCAGCAATTAGGGATTACAAACTTAGGCTTTTTTTTGAATACTGACAGCTTTACCCTTGGGTATTGGAGCTATTATGTAAGCCATTTTTATACTTTGTGCACAGGCAACTATAACCCTGAAGCAAGCACACGTATAAATATCCAAAACGAAGAGACCCATGTATAAAATTCTTGTTCCGGTAGATTTTACAGATAACTCCACTAAAGCCAGCCACTATGCCCTGGCACTGGCCACTGCTGCTCCACAGGCACAACTACTGCTATTGCACTGCTCCCACGATTATCTTGCAGACGCTGATACGGACCTTCCGCCTCTTGAAATGACTGCATCGGAGGAAGTGGCAGAGCGTGTTATAAACCGGAACGTGACAGAAGCAGAGGATGAACTGGAAGAACTTTACCAGCTCATGCGCACAGAGGCATCAGTACGAAATACCCATACCCGAATAGACCGCGCTTTTATACATGGCTTGCCTGAAGAGGTGATACTCGACGAAGCAAAACGCTTTAAACCCGACCTGGTAATTATGGGCACCAAAGGTGAGTCTAATTTCTCCCGTTCTTTTTTTGGCACAGTTACTACCAAGGTAGTGCAGGAGCTAAATATTCCAGTGCTTACTATACCACTCTCCTACGAAGGCACCCAACTGAAAAATGTAGCCTATGCCTCCGACTTCGACAAAACCGACAGCAGGGTCATAGCGCAACTGCTACAATTGCTCGAGCCATTCAGGCCCCGCCTGCATTGTGTGCACATCAGCAAGTCAGACAGCAAACAGGACCAGCAGAACCTCACCGCCTTACAGGAGAAATTCGCGCAGCATCACCCGAAGGCAAGTATAAATTATACTTTACTGGAGGGTGATAATGTAGCCAAGACCTTGCAGGAGTACATCCAAAAGCAACAGATTGACCTGCTTGCCCTTACAACGCACAAACGCAGTGGTCTTAGCTCCATTTTAAACCCAAGCCTGGCGCAGAAGCTTGTACTGGAGTCGGAGGTACCGTTGCTGGTGTTCCACTCTCCGGAGGAAGTATAAAAGCGTAGCAGGATTGTAAAGGACAATTTGACAAAAGACTTTGTGACAAAATAGGTAGTTGTTATACTGAAACTTCAGAGTTCTTTGTCATGCAGTCTTTTGTCTAAAAGTCACAAGGTGTTCTACCTTAGGCCGTAACCTGCAAGTGCTCCAGCACCGCCTGGTAGTAGCGTTCCAAAGCGCCCTCGCTGGTTGCAAGAAACAGGAATGGCTCTATCAGTTCCAGTTCCATCAGGTGCAATTCACCGTTTATCTCCACACCATCCACGCGGGCATACAGACAGCCTTGTGCAAAATTATCTACTATGTTATGCGCAGCCTCTAACAGCGCAGCAGGTGGCTCTGGTGTATGAATGGTGCCTCCAAAGAAATGCTGCACCCTGAAATCGCCGGGTTTTACTGTTTTGAGTACTGTGTGGCTGTACTCACCGTTAAAGAACAGAAACGACCACTCTCCTTTCGTTTTGATCTCCTCTACAAAAGGCTGCACCAGAAATGCCTCCTCTTGAAGCAGTTCATTTATACTTTCCGTTTTGGCTTCGGCATCTAATGCCGAAAGGGCAAAGGTATTTTTAGCACCACCGCTCACACTTGGCTTTACAATGATTTTTTCTGAACTAAGTGTAGCAAACGCATCTGCTGCATTAAACGTGCTACCTTTTTCCAGCCACAGCGTAGGCACTATTTTCATGCCTTTGTCCTGCACATCTTTCAGGTAGCGTTTATCGGCATTCCAGCGCACTGTCTGCACCGGGTTCAGTACACGGCAGCCTAATTGCTCCAGCTTATCCAGCCAGGCATAAAAAGCATCTATTTTATCAAAGTAATCCCACGGCGATTTAAGAATGATCAGCTCAAACTGCTTCCAGTCCACCTCCGGATCGTCCCATATCTGGTAAGATACAGACAGCCCTTTTTGGGTGAGGTAGTTATACAGGTCATCGTTCTCCTGATCAGAAATTCCGCTAAAATTGCCGGTATTAAAATAAGTTATGAGTGCTATTTGTTGAATATTCATATTTGTGTAATCTTTGCGCAAAATTATGCTTTTACAGGCGCAGATACTACTGGCTAAACTACTTTTAGTCAAAACTTTTAAGCAGGCAGCACTCGTATGTATGGTATAATTTCTTAACGCCTACTTACGTTTACCATGTCTACTTTATACTTCATCAGCTGCCGCTGGAAATACAGCCTCACTATAAGGCTGATGATCCTGTTGTTCCTGGTAAACACCATTGCCTCCGCATGTTCCTCTGATTCTACTGTAGATGGGGAGAACGACATGCCCCGTGAGCGCGAAACAACCCTTGAAGCCGACACTACCTCTACAAAAAGAAACGCAGTACCGACTACGGTAAGCCTGCTGGGTAACCCGTTTGTGGCAAACCGCAGCAAAGGAAATTTCCTGAGCTCCTACTACGACCGCATCAACTCCGACTTTACAATTGATGCCGATCCGATAGAAAATATCCACCGCTCTACTGTTACCGACACGATCTTTACCATCCGCTTCGGCAACTCTATGCTCGAGTTTTATGCCCCAAGCCAGACAGGTGATCTCCTTTTACAGGTAGCCGATATCAAGAACAGCGACATTACGCTTCGCAACAACATGCGCGTGGGCATGTCGCAGGCAGAGCTTATGAGCAAGCTAAAAACCTTTGGCAATGATATCAGGATCACTCAAAATCCCAACGAAGTAATTGCCTCCGGCTACGAAGGCGCCCCCACCACCCTGCACTTTTTCCTCAAAAATGGTAAAGTAAGCCGTATCCTGTATGAGGGGTATGTTGATTAATTGTTATTTGCTAATTGTTCAATTGTTGGTTTGCAATACCGGGTCCAACCACCCCTGCCCCTCCTTAACCAAGGATAGGAGTTCTGACACTACTTTAGCAAAAGTATAAACTCAGTGCAACTGCTTAACCTCCCTTCTACCAGGATCCTTACAGGATGACAAAATGAAGGGAAAGACAGACACTATTATGATCACGCAAGACGTAGTAGTACCAGGACTTTCCTCACCTGTTATTAGGAGAGGACTGGGGTGTACAGCTGGGGTAGTTGTCTCACACTGAAATTTAACAATCAGCAACCAGCAATAAACAATCAATTCCTACCTTTGCCCAGGAACCAACGAGTAGTATAAGTATGCGAGCAGTAATTCAGCGGGTAACACAGGCATCTGTTGAGGTAGAGAAAAAGATAAAAGGCCAGATTGATAAAGGCCTGTTGCTTTTAGTTGGCATTTGCCCTGACGATACCGAAGAAGACCTGAAGTGGTTAGCTACCAAAGTTGCTCAGCTCCGGATATTCAGCGATGAGAACGATAAGATGAACCTGAGCGTGCAGGATGTGCAGGGAGATATACTTGTTATCAGCCAATTCACGCTATATGCCAACACAAAAAAAGGTAATCGCCCTTCTTATGTTAATGCTGCTCCTCCTGCTATTGCCATACCTTTGTACGAGCGTTTTGTAACTATACTCGAAAGCGTTTTGGGCAAACCCGTACAAACTGGTGAGTTCGGTGCCGACATGAAAGTATCGCTGTTAAACGACGGCCCTGTAACTATAATCATGGACACTAAAAATAAAGACAACTTCTAACATGACCATAGCAGAAGCACAAGCCATAGTTGATAACTGGATCAAAGAGAACGGAGTGCGTTATTTTAACGAGCTCACCAACTTAGCTATACTTACCGAAGAGGTTGGCGAAGTGGCCCGCATCATAGCACGGCAGTATGGCGAACAGTCTTTTAAGAAAAGCGATGAAGGCAAACAACTCTCCGATGAACTGGCTGATGTGCTTTTTGTATTGATTTGTCTTGCCAACCAAACCGGTATCAACTTAACAGAGGCGCTACAAAAAAACCTGGAGAAAAAGACCACCCGCGACAGACAGCGCCATAAGGAAAATGAGAAACTGAAATGAGTTAGAGAGTTTGGGAGTTAGAAAGGTAGAGAAGTATAGAGTTACCTTTCGTAGAGACGCAATATTTTGCTTCTTTTTACATGAGAGATTTTCAATGCGGTTCCGGAAGCTCTTAGAACAGCTAAGTATGGCAGCAGTTTTCAACTGCTTTGCTTTGAAAAAACAAGTATTGTGATGGCCCAGGCTATACTTTATACTTTGATAATTATCGGTAAAGTATAACACACCCCTACCCCTCTCAAGAGGGGAATTACCCAGAAAGTATAAATCTCTTAAAGTATACTTTTCTGCTCACGCAGAAAGCCTTTACAAACTGGCCTCATGCATAGCCACAAGTTACGCTTCGCTAAACTCAAGGCAGGGTTTAATGTAAAAGACGCAAAATATTGCGTCTTTTACATGAGGTAATACCCAATTTTCCACCTTTTCCCTCTCTACCTTTTTACCCCTTTACCTCTCTAACTCCAATGTCCACCAGCCTATCCTGTTGCCAAACTGGTAAAACACCAAACTTATCGTGCTGCAGGCAAAACTCTATGTCTTTATGTATTTCGAGGTTCTCCAGGCGGCGAACGTGCGAGGACTGGCGTAGGAAAGTTACTAAGTCTTGTTTGGCAGTCTGGTACAAGTATAGCGAGGCAAGTGTAGCATCATTTTCAAAAGAAAAAGCCTGCTGCAGGCGTTCCACCAAAGCACCGGCATACAAGGTATCCTCCAGGTTAAACTTGCCTTTCCAGCCGGCGCACACAATCAGCACATCCAACTGTAGTTCCTGCAAATGATTAGCTACTGCCTGTAGGTTCAGAAAAGAACCTACAATTATTTCATCAGCCTCCATAGATAAATGGATAGCACGTGTGCCGTTTGTCGTAGTAATGGCGATAGTTCTGCCTTGCACATTGCCGTTCATGTAGGCAAACGGAGAGTTGCCCAGGTCAAAACCTTCTGCTTTTACACCGTCACGTTCTGCGGCTATCAGGCAACCTTTAGCAGCATAGGCCTGGCACTCTTCCAGCTTCATCACCGGGAAAATATCCGTAGCGCCATGCGCAAAAGCCGTAACCATTGTAGAGGTAGCACGCAGAATATCCACTGCCACCACTGCCTTTCCCTTCAAATCATACAAGTGCAACAGCTCCGGGCTATAGCACACATCTATACTTGGCATTTTATTTCGTTGTTGGTTGATCATTATTCGTTAATTGGAAAATCGAACAACGAATAACGATCAACGATTAACTATTTCTTTAGGATAGGCAGTTTAACCACCTGTGCTTTCATATCCTTGTTACGAACGCGCACAAAGATCTCAGAACCAGGTTTGCTGAACTCAGTAGTAACATAACCTAAACCAACGCCTTTGCCCATAGATGGCGACATCGTGCCGGAGGTTACCTCACCAATCTGCTCACCTCCTGCATTTACTATCTCGTAATGTGCTCTTGGTATAGCTTTCTCCAGCATCTCAAAACCAACTAATTTGCGCTGCACGCCTGCTTCTTTCTGAGCCTTGAGGTTGGCTGAGTTCGTAAAGTCTTTGTCAAACTTCGTGATCCAACCCAATCCAGCCTCTAACGGTGAGGTAGTGTCGTTGATGTCGTTGCCGTATAAGCAGAAGCCCATCTCCAGGCGTAGTGTATCGCGTGCACCTAATCCGATTGGCTTGATGCCATGCTCTTTACCAGCCTCCATAATAGCCTCGAACACTTTTTTGGCGTCTTCGTTTTTAACATATATCTCAAAACCGCCAGAGCCAGTATAGCCCGTAGCCGAAACGATTACATCCTGCACACCGGCGAACTCACCTCTATCAAAAGTATAGTACACCATGCTGGCAAGATCTAACTTTGTTAGTGGCTGCAGTGCCTCAATAGCTTTTGGCCCCTGTACGGCAAACAAAGACATCTCATCAGAGATATTTTCCAGTTCCACGCCTTCTGTGTTATACTTGTTTACCCAGGCCCAATCTTTATCTATGTTAGAGGCATTAACCACCAGCATGTACTCTTCTTCGCCTAAACGGTATACCAGCAGGTCGTCTACTATGCCGCCCTGCTCATTCGGAAAGCACGAATACTGCACTTTACCATCGCTTAGCTTAGAGGCATCGTTAGAAGTAATACGCTGGATCAGGTCCAGGGCTTTAGGGCCGCGCAGCATGAACTCACCCATGTGCGACACATCAAAAATACCAACTGCATTACGCACCGTGTTGTGCTCGTCCAGGTCTGATGAGTAACGCACAGGCATATTATATCCGGCAAAAGGCACCATTTTAGCACCAAGCGCCTCGTGTACATCGTTTAAAGCTATTTTCTTAAGTTCCATTTCGGTAAAGCTGTTCTAAGAAGTTAAGAGACAAAATTAATTAAATTTCAACCGCATCCGAAATTAATTGTCTTCGCCATCTTGGTATATTAATAATAGGTTTATTATATTACATTTAAAGAAAAAAATCTTGAAAAGAGGCAAAAATAGTGCAAAATAATAACAAACTCTATATTGCTGTTTCCCGTTATTGCTACCGTATAATTAGCCAAAGAAATGATATCATCTAACCAACCAACATACATACTCCCCACACCTGTACCTCCAGTATAGTTTTACTGTATATCCTGCCATGAACATTCCCTGCTTTAGCTTGAGCTAATCTGCTTTGCCTTTAAGGGATATGTCAGCTAGTTGTCTGCCTGTTGTACTACAGGTGGCTGGTCTTTGCTATGATAGGTATTTAATTCATGAAGTTATCTGTAAAACTATTTGTCGGGTTCATTCTGATCTCGGTATTATTTACTGCTGTTGCCATTGTTAACTTCCAGCTTTCGGAAGATGTGATAAAAAACTCGCAATGGGTAACCCGCTCACAGACAGTTATTCGTAACTCCGCTGCCTTGCAGCGAAATATCATTGATATGGAAACAGGTTTACGCGGGTTCCTGCTTAACGGGAACGAAACATTCCTGCGCCCATACTACCAGGCTAAAGATATGCTGGCCAACCTTTTTGATGAAACAAAACGCTACACTGTAGATACACCAGAGCAGGGAGAAAGAATAGATAAGATCATACGGCTGCAGAAAGAGTTTCAGGAGAACTACGCAGAGCCGTTAATCGCCATGGTCCGTGCCGATACAGTTCCAAGTAACCAGGATTTTACAAGCAGAATAGATAGCCTGGTATTGGGAGAGAAAGCAATAACAGACTCGATACGTACTACTTTTCGCGAGTTTAATGCTTTTGAGTACCAGGTTCGTGAAGAGCGCCGGCAACGCCTTAACAATAGTATAGATACTACGCGCCAGGTATCTACCATACTTACCACACTATCGGTTATACTTGCCTTAAGCTGGGCTTACTATATTATCCGGATCATTTCAGACCGGATCAATAAAATGGTAAAGCTGGCCGAGCAAATATCACAAGGCGACTATAAAACGCAGATCATCGATACTTCCAAAGACGAGCTTAGTCAGCTTTCTCACTCACTTAACCGGATGTCTGCCACCATCGACGAAACCTTTTCGGAACTAGACAGAAAGAACAAAGAACTTGATCAGTTTGCCTATGTTGTGTCACATGACTTAAAGGCACCACTTCGGGGCATCGAAGTAGCATCGCGTTGGGTAGAAGAGGACATGGGTTCACAGTTGCCGCCTAACGTGCAGGAATACCTTATGATGATGCGTGTGAGAGTTCACCGGATGGAAAATCTTATTAACGGTATACTTGCCCTGGCACGTATTGGCCGTACCGGCCAGGTAGAGGAGACAGTAGATGTTAATGAGTTGCTGGTAGAAGTGATTGATATGCTGTCACCTGGCAGAAAATTCACTTTTGATGTGCAGGAAAACCTGCCCGTACTTCACACAATCCGTATACAGCTACATCAGGTTTTCAGTAATCTGATAAGTAACGCCATCAAGTATCACGACAAAGAAAAAGGCCATATTACAATACGCCATCACGAAGAAGAAACCCATCATGTTTTCTCTGTATCTGATGACGGACCTGGCATTGACCCTACGTACCATGACCGTATTTTTGTTATTTTTCAAACATTGCAGGAACGCGACGCTGTGGAAAGTACTGGTGTGGGCTTAACTATCGTTAAGAAGATTGTGGAGTGGCAGGGCGGCTCCATATGGCTTACTTCTGAGCCCGGGCAGGGTGCCACATTTACCTTTACGTGGCCAAAAAGTAAGGCATGAGAAGTATAATTTTAGTATTTTTGTATTAAACGCACCATAAGTAAATATAAATGACTGACAAAGAAGTAAATATCCTCTTAGTAGAAGATGACTACCTGGATATTATGAACGTGGAACGCGAACTTAAAAAAATCAATATAGATCACCCGATACACGTGGCGCGTAACGGCCGTGAGGCTCTTAGTATGCTGCGTGGCGAGGGCACACCTAAGATTTCTCCGGCTCCAAGTGTTATTCTCCTGGACATTAACATGCCCAAGATGAACGGCATCGAGTTTTTAACAGAACTTAGACGAGAGCCTGAATTCAGCCATATCCCTGTATTTATCATGACTACCTCAAATGAGGAAACCGACAGAATGGCTGCCCAGCGCCTGAATGTAGCCGGCTATATAGTTAAGCCACTCACCTTTGATAGTTTCGAGAACAGCCACTCATCATTGGATAGCTTCAGCCTTTTCCTTGATCTGATTAAAATGAAATAGCGCTTGCTATACTTACAGCCAGTATAAATTAGTACCGGTAAGTATAGATTTGGTGCAGAAGTTTATATAAAAAGAGGCAGTTGCTTAAAGAGTAAGGTAAAAGACTGCCTGTGGTATGCAGACGCGCCATATTTTTCTATAGCCTCTCTGTGCTGTTTGGTCGGGTAACCGGCATTTTGGGCCCAACCATACTTTTCACATTCTCCAGTAAGGCTGCACATATAATCGTCGCGGTGGGTTTTTGCCAGCACTGATGCAGCCGCAATAGCCAGGTACTTTCCATCCCCTTTTACAATGCAGGCATAAGGCGTAGTTAAATTTGTTTTAAACCTGTTGCCGTCAATAAGCAGGTATTCCGGATGCTGCTGCAAACCTGCAACTGCCCTGTGCATGGCCAGGTAAGTTGCGTTAAGTATGTTTACCTCATCAATCTCTGTTGGGCTTGCCTCCCCTACTGCCCAGCAAACAGCATCCTGAAGTATAACCTCACGTAGTTGTTCCCGCTGCTTTTTATTTAGCTGCTTGGAGTCATTTAAAAGCGGATGCCTGTAATCTACGGGAAGTATAACAGCTGCTGCCACTACAGGCCCGGCCAAACAGCCTCGGCCTGCCTCATCAATGCCAGCCTCTAAAGTATAGCCGCTATAGTTGGATAAAAGCATAAGTATAAAGTATGACTAAAAGTATAAACTCAGCTGCTGCAAATTTAACAGGCTAAATTTATTTAGAGTAAACAAAGCAATAGAATAAAACATTTCCCAGGGCAAAAGAAAAGCCCGCCAGTCAAGCGACGGCGGGCTTTTAGAAATATATGAGAAAAATCTTTAGTACAGACTATATAAGCGGGTTAGTCTGGAACTCTCTTGTCGGAATAGGGAAAGTGTATCTGCTATCAGTTGTAGGGATCAATGCACCGGCACCAATTGACGGTATAGCCTGACCTCTTCTCATGATATCATTTGTTCTGAAACCCTCTGCCAGTAACTCTATTCTTCTCTCCGTTAGGATAGCGTCTATAAGTTCTGCCTTAGAAGCAGGAACGAATACCCAGGTAGGGTCAGAGCGGTGGTGTACAGCAAGTAATAATGCAAGCGCACGGGTCTCGCTACCTACTGTAGCCTCTGCTTCAGCAAGGTTCAAAAGTACCTCTGAGTAACGGATAAGCGGAACCCAGTCAACAAATGGAGTAACACCACTAAACTTTGTAACATAACGCTGTCCTGAGATAGTAGCTGTCAGGCCTGTCTTTCGAACATCCGTATCTCTGAACTGTGGATGAGTATAGATACCTGTGATACCAGTTGGGTTTACGTTCAGGTAATACTCTCTGTTACCGTTTGGTGCGCCATTGTAATAATAGCCCAACTGGTTTTGTGTACCAGGTGCACTGTTATTGGTCATTGGCATAGACAGTATAGACTCTGTTGTTGTGTAGTTCGTGAAAACAGTTTTGATATCTGGCTGCAGTGCATGTGCCACTCTGTTAGGAGAAGTGAATGGAGCAGTTGCAGATACAATCTTGTTACCTTCTTCGATTACCTTGGCATGGTTACCCATTGTCAAGTATACACGCGTTTTAAGGGCGATTGCTGTATTCTTATGTGCACGGGTAGTATTAAGGCTTCCAGAGCTATAGTTAGCAGGCAGTTCGGCCTCAGCTTCGTTCAGGTCCTTCAGGATCTGAGCATAAACCTGAGCAACAGTGCTTCTTGCCAAGCCATTATTTTCAGGACCGGTTTCGCCTTTTAAGCGTAGCGGCAACCCTGGAGATGCGCCATTATCCAGCACATAAGGCTTTGCATAGATCTGAACCAGGTAGAAATAAGTCAAAGCTCTTACAAACTTTGCCTCTCCCTTGTAACTCAACAGCTTTGCAGGATCTATTTTAGAAGAGTTCGCATCCAAACCTTCCAGAAACAGGTTAGATCTGTTAATTGCCAGGTATCCTGTGATCCAAAAGTTCGTCAGATAAGTATCATCGCCACCAATGATGTGCTGATATGCCCATGCTCCGGTTACACCATTGTTCAGACGGTTGATGAATTCCTCTGCGCGTACATCATTGTAAACCTGATAACGGCCACCAAGAAAAGCACCCGATTTGATAGTGGCATAAAGGCCGTTTGCCTGTGCTTCTACTCGTTCAGGGGTGTCAAACGCACTTTCTACTGAAGCTTCAGTACGTGGAGTTGCCTCCAGGAAATCATCTGCGCAGGATGACATAACCCCAGCCAAAGGAATACTTAATAAGGCCAGCCTTAGCAAGTATTTTTTGTTCGTTTTATTGTTAAGTATATTCATTGATAAGGAAATTAAAGATTAAAAGCCCAGGTTAACACCCATTGTGAACATTCTTCCCTGAGGAACCGTGTTACGCTCTACGCCTGGAGCCAGGTTAGAATTACCATTTGTAGAAATCTCAGGGTCAACGCCGCTATACTTTGTGATTAAGAAAGCATTGTCGATCTGTCCGTAAACTCTCAGTGAAGAGATACCGGTTTTGCCAAATAACTGAGTTGGCAGCCTGTAACCAAGTACAGTGTTCTGCAGACGCAGGAAGTCACCTTTTTCTACGTTAATATCAAGCGGGAATGCAGAACCGTTAGACTGGTTATCGCCGAAGATCGGACGAGGGATGTGCGTCTGGTCTCCCTCTTTCTGCCAGCGGTTTAACACGTCTGTGTGGTTGTTCCAGAAACGCTGGTCTCTTAAACCTGCCTGTGAACCATTGTAGATGTAATTACCACCAGAGTAAGTAAACAACAAGCTCAGATCAAAGTTGCCGTAAGTAATGTTGTTTGTGAAACCACCGTACCAGGTTGGCAATGTGTTGTACATCGCAGACGCATCAGCTGCAGTTACCTGAGGAGCCTTGGTTCCATCCAGGTAAGTCCAGGCGTTGGCGCCACCACCATGCAGGTACTGCACTTCTTTACCTTCTTTGTTAATGAAGATTCTTCTACCGTTCTGTGGGTTAACACCATTTGTTCTTACTACCCAAAGGCTACCAACAGAATTGCCTACTCTTGTAAGGTTGGCTGTCTCTAGCTGAGTAACACCAGGGATTGGCGCATTTCCGCCAGCCAGGGCAGTAACCTCGTTCTTGTTAAGTGTCAGGTTCAGGTTAGTTCTCCAGGTAAACTTACCTCTGTCTATTGGTGTAGCACCTAAGGCAAATTCTAAACCTTTGTTGTACATAGATCCAACGTTAGTCAGAATGCTGTTACCAGGGATACCTTTAGACGGAGCCTGTGGCGCAGCCAGGATCAGGTTGTTAACATCGTTGTTATAGTAATTAGCCTCTAACGTAATTCTGTTGTTCAGGAAGCCTAAGTCTAAACCGATGTTGGTCTGGTCACTTGTTTCCCAAGAAAGGAATCTGTTACCAGCCTGTGAATACGCTAGTGTTGAGATGTCTCCATATAAGCCTGTTCCAAATAATGAGAACGAACCAAAGTCGTCACCCAGGTTGCCATTACCTACACGGCCCCAGCTACCTTTGAATCTAACATTTGATACAGTGTTTGCAAGCGAGCTGTTCTTGAAGAATTCCTCTTCCGACAGTGACCAACCTACTGATGCACCACCAAAGTTACCCCAACGCTGGTCTGTTGCCAAAGCAGAGTTACCGTCTCTTCTGAAGTTTGCACTCAGGAAATACTTGCCACCATAGTTATAGCTTAAGCTTGACAGATAAGACTCATAAGCTCTCATGCCAATACCGTTACCACCAGCTACGTTAGTAGTATAACCAGCCTGGAACACATCAAACCCAACATCTGTAAGCGTCTGACGCACTGAACCCCAGTTAGTTACAGATATTTTCTGAACGTCGCTACCTGCTAAAATACTTAGGTTATGCTTCTCGCCAAAAGTAGTCTGGTATTGTAAAGTGTTAACCCAGTTCCAGTTCTCTCTTCTAGCCGTGTTGTTATAGGCATAACCGCCCCAGCTCCAGCCATCACCGTGCTTAGGATTCCAGAACTGGATGTTCTCTGTGTTTCCTCTATCGTAAGAATATGTTGTTTTAGCAGTTAGACCTTTAAAAAGTGTAAAATCACCGCCAATATTAGAGATCAATCTGGTGTTTTCAGATGTGTTTGTGTTCAGCTCAATAATTGGAAGTGGGTTTTGGAAAGTAATCGCAGCGCGGTTGTTACCCTGACCAATTGTGTTTGAACCAGTAATATTGTAGCTGCCATCAGGGTTTCTTGGAGCAATGTTAGGAGGTAAAACCTGTGCAAGACGCGCCAAACCAGAAGAAGCAAAAGATGATCCTGGAAGTGAACCAGTCTGAGGGGCTTCGTTCATGGAGTTCGTGTAAGTCACGTTACCTCTGAAGTTAAACCAGTCGGTTACTTTGTGGTTAATATTTAATCTTGTGTTCTTACGGTTAAATGAGTTAGACTTAATAAAGCCATCCTGATCAGTAACACCTACCGAGAAATAGTAAGAAGTGTTATCATTTCCGCCAGAAATTGACATAGCATGGTTCTGAGAAACTGAACGGCGGTAAATCTCATCATACCACTTCGTGTCTACATTGCCGTCGCCAGGGAAAAAGCTTACGCCATTTGCATCACGCTGTGCAACAGGCACAAGTGCCGGGTTTACAGACAATGCATTACGCACAGCTTCGTTTTTGTACTCTATGTACTGCTGCGCATTTAACATCTCTGGCAGACGTGCAGCTACTCCTGTACCAACCCAGCCATCGTAAGATACTTTGGCTTTTCCTTGTTTACCTTTCTTAGTAGTAATGATTAGAACACCGGCTGCAGCTCTCGATCCGTAGATAGATGTTGAGGCAGCATCTTTCAGAATATCGATAGACTCAATATCTGAAGGGTTGATATCGCCAAGCGGGTTATTTGCTGCTGCGTTAGGCGATATATCTCCTGTAGAAATCGGAATACCATCTACTACAATAAGTGGAAATGAGCTTAATGAGATAGAGTTTATACCACGGATACGGATTACTGGAGGGTTGTTAAGTACACCGTTTGGCTGTACAATATTAACACCTGCGGCCTGGCCGGTTAAAGCCTGAACAAAGCTTTGCACAGGACGATCTTTGATAGCCTCGCCGGTTACAGATGCCGCTGCACCTGTAAACTCTTCTCTTTTTTGGGTAGAATAACCAGTTACAACTACTTCCTGCAACTGCTTATTGTCTAAAGCCATCGCCACATTAATGGAAGTAGAGTTTCCGATTACTCTCTCTACAGGGAGGTAACCTATAAAGCGGTATACCAGCGTGGTGCCATTAGCCGGCACATTGATAGTATAAGAGCCATCGGCAGCTGTGGTTGTACCCACAGAAGTACCTTTAACAACGACTGCAACGCCTGGCAGCCCTTGTGAATTAGTCTGGTCGGTTACAGTACCAGACACGGTTTTGCTTTGCGCAACTGCCTGATTGAGCAGGGTGAGCGTCAAAACAAAACTCATGAGTAATAGTCTTCTCATTTAAGTTTTTGAATTAAGGTGAATAATAGGTAAGTAAAAGGTTTGTTATAAGTGTATTTAAAAGCTAAAAAAAGGGCAATATAAAGCCTGTGAGCTTTTTTGGGGCTCAAAACAACTGTATACCAGCGTTACAGAAAGGGCATAGGCTCTTTCTGTTTTTAATAGCAAAAAAGTTTAAATGAATTAAAATATGCCCTGCTATACAACAGACATGGCATTAATAGGTAAATGAAAGGGAACAGGAGGCTTAAAATTCAATTTCGCAACAACTCTTCAGTCAACAGAGCTCCTATTCAGTGACCAATAATATCCAGCTTTTCTTTCAAAAGCAATAGTAAGATGAAAATAAATTTATCTAAAAATCAATGTTTAAACAGCTATTTAAGCGTTTTTTACTTAAATATTATAATAAAACGAGCTATTACTAACCTCTATATAATACACTTTTTGCACCTACAGAAGATAATATAATTCATCACTAAATTTAGGTTATTCTAATTTCATTTAACTTCAATTATAATTTATCCAATTCAAACAAAAAGGGTCCCGGTAATCTAATTACCAGGACCCTTTGCTATAAAGCTATTTAACTTTTATACTTCTCTTTCACCATCTACCCACCAAATTGGATTGGTAAATATCTGGTTTCCTCTAATATTTGGTACATTGGCATCATTCGCATCAATTTCTGACTGCGGGTACGGAAAGCGAACAGGTGGTGGAGAAATCGGGTGTTCGTCAATAAATTCTGGAAAGCCTGTTCTTCTCCAGTCATTGTATGCCTCAAATGGCTGGAAATAGAAGAAAGCAATCCACTTTTGGCGAATAATATTCTCTAAGGTTAAGGCACTACCAGACTGCGGCAGCGCTAAACTTGCCAAGTAAGCATCAATGGTAGCATCAGTCGCGTTTACCTGGCGTCTCATGGCAGCCCGAATTCCAGTCTGGTAAGCAGTAAATGCATCCGCTGTATTTCCCATTTTCAAGTGTGCCTCCGCCTCAATCAGTTTTAACTCATCATAAGTCATTAATGGCATAGGAGAAGTGGGATTAAGCACCAACGTAGTAACATCAGAAAATTCTCTGTTTCTCTGATCGTTCGTTAGTGTAGCGTTTGGTGCACCTTTAATTGCACCTGGGACAGGTGCTGGCGCAACCATTAAAGGTAAACGAGGATCACTCAATTCCTGTAGGGTCTCTACAAAGGATTCGCTTACGGCATGGTGGCTTCTATCGTTTAGCTCCTGAAACCAAGGGTGCTCACCAATGGCAGATGCAACATACCTGTTAAAGGTAAAATTGTCTGCTGCACTCTCAAAGCCTTGTGCAGCTGCAGCAAGCGCATTTTGAGCAGCATTTGGATTTACGTTTGATAGTCTCATCCAATACCTGGCTTTAAGTGAGTAAGCTGCTTTCGTCCATCTTGCTGCGTTACCATTGTAAATAAAGTCTTGTGCGCCCGGGTTTGTTGCAGCTTGTTTAGCTAAATCAGCAATAGCTTCATCCAGCAGCGTTTGTACTTGTGCATAAACCTGCTCTTGTGCGTCAAATGCCGGCTGTCTGTTCTCTATACCCTGGCCTGCCTGGCTTGCCGGAACTGGTCCCCAGGTATCGGTAGCCACTGCCAATGTATAGGCTTTTAAAACTTTCGCAATACCAACATGTGTCCAGTTACCTTCTTCCTGTCCTCCTGTAGATCCTTTCCTGATTATTGCATCCAGGTCAGGAAGTACAAGCGCATAAATACTGGTCCAGACGTTATTTACTAATGTAGCATCCTCTAGCCCTGAGCGGCGGTCTGCAGATTGTAACTGTGCGTGAACCCCTGCGGTATGCTGAACAAATACAGAAGAATACCAGCCTAAATCTACGCCTGTAACAGCTGTAGGCACAGCCATTGTAACCTGTGGCATCAATAAACTTACTGATACATCTTCCGGGCTGTTCGGATTGGTATCTATCTCATCTAATGTATCCTCATCACAGGCAGAGCTACCTATCACTAGTCCTACTGCCAGGAGGAAATGTAAAAATTTATACTTTTTCATATTCGTAGTCTCCTTCAGTTAAAATGTTACTCTTATACCGGCACCAAAACTTCTCGTTTGTGGCAGTGTCACGTATTCTATTCCTTGGAAGTTACCAGAACCACCCACGTTTGTCTCTGGGTCAAAGTTTGGATAATCTGTAATCAGGAATAAGTTACGTCCTGTTAGCACAACAGAAGCACTTTTGATAAAGGTGCCCTCCAGCAAAGTGGTAGGCAGCGTATAATTTAACGCAACTTCTCTAAGCCGCACAAAGCTAGTTGAGTAAATATTTGACTCTGTTATCGCGTCCATAGCATTTTGCCAGAAAACCTGGCCCTGCTGTATAGCAATGTCATTTTCTCCTTCTAATACCAGGTTACCGTCGGCATCAAAAAACCCTTTGGAGCCTCCAAAAATCTTAGGAGTTTCACGGTCTTCAGTTATTTCAGCCATACCGTATAACTTCAATAGTCGGGTATTACCGGCATACATGTTACCTCCTTTTCTCCAGTCCAATTGCGCAGCCAGGCTAAAGCCTTTAAAGGTTATTGTATTAGTAAACGTCATCTCAAAATCCGGCTGCACACTACCAATATTTTGTGCTGGCCCAACCAATGGCATACCATAAAAAGGGTTAGCCCTGCCAGCTACTGTCTCACGGCTATCTACCACTATATTGCCGGCATCATCCCGAACGAACGAAGTACCGAATATAATAGGATATTCTGCCCCGGCCTCTGCTCGAATGTTTGGAGTAACAAAACCACCCAGGAAGATATTCTCAACACCAGGCGCAAGTGACTTCACTTCGTTTTCAAAAGAGCTGAAGTTAGTAGTAATGGCCCATTCGAAGTCTTCAAACTTTAAAGGAACTACAGTAGCAATTAATTCATGCCCACTGGTTTCTAACTCACCGGCATTTCGGAATTCAGAGGTGAAGCCAGAAGAAGGAGATATTGGCACTGCAAAAATCTGATCTTCTGTATTTTGAACGTAGTAAGTATAATCAAAAGAAAGTCTGTTGTCGAAGAACCTGAAGTCACCACCAACCTCAATGGTTCTAGTGTTTTGCGGACGCAGGTCTCTGGTACGGAATACATCGCTTAATGTGTAACCAATGCGGCTGTTAAACGGAAACTGGATGTCATCATTTAGGAAGCCTGACCCTGCACCACCCTGTACAAATATGTTTCTGGTAATAAAGGCCTGATCAGGAGCCTGTCCTGCTTCTGCGTAGGAAGCTCTTATCTTACCAAAGTTCAGCACATCTGTTCCGATATCGAAAGCATCTGTGAAAGCAAAGCCAACACCAATAGCTGGATAGAAGAAGTCGCGATTATCTCTTGCAAGGTTAGAAACGTAATCCTGACGGGCTGAAGCATTCAGGAACAGAAAGTTTTTAAACGCTAATTCTGCGTTAGCGTAAAATCCTGCCACTCTTCTTTCAGTTATCGTTTCTGAAGTTGTTTGAACGGTAGTATTGCTAATGTTACCAAAACCGCCCTGAGCAATACCGAAACCATTGTTGGTGATCAAGCGGTTCCAGATGTTATAGATCTCGTTGCCTATGAGCAAAGTACCGGTTAAGTCTTCAGTTAAGTCACGGTTTAAACTAACAGATAAGTTTGAGTTAATTTGATTCTGTATAAAGGCATAGTCATTGATCTGACCGCCTGCAGGAGGTCTTGAAAAACCACCTGTTTGGCCAGAGCCAAGTTCGTATATTTCTTTACCGTCTGTTATGAAAAAGTCTCCGCCTAATCTATAATTTATGTTAATCCAATCGAGCGGCTTAAAGCTTATATTTGCTGAGCTGATCGCACGTCTTGTGTCTTCATAAAACCTGTTGTTGGCCAGTGCCCACCTTGGGTTATCTATTGCGCCACGGTAGTTGATTTGTTCAAATGGATTATTAGGGTTTGCAAAAGGTAATCCCCACAAATCAAAAGTTCTGGGAGCTGCATAAAGTGTAAAGAGCGGGTTTGACAAGTTAGAACCACCCGGCACTTTATCAATATGAATATCAGAATAATTTATTGAGGCACCTATAGTTACTTTTTCTCCTACTCTAAAGTCGCCACCAACCTTACCGTTAAAGCGCTCCATACCTGTTGTAGGTATAATACCTTTCTGGTCTGTGTAACCTAGTGTTACAGCGTAGTTTCCTATCTGCCCGTTGTTGGCAAGCGAAACGCTATTAGTCCAGGTATGGCCTGACTCAAAGAAAGGATCTACGTTATCGTATACCTGGGCTTGCACCTGCTCGCCAAGCACATTTTCGATTGTGCCTAAATCGGATATTCTTGGTCCCCATGAAAGAGATGTTGTGTTGTTGTATCTTCCCCCTGAGCCTTGGGCATAAGTACTCTGCAAATCCGGAAGCCTTGATACCCTGTCTAAAGAGTAATCAGATGTAAAGGTTATTCTTGCTCTTTCATCCGGAGAGACTCCTCTACCTTTTTTTGTTGTGATAACTACCACTCCATTAGCAGCGCGAATACCATAAAGGTTGGCCGCCGCGCCACCTTTCAGCACAGAAATTGATTCTATGTCATTAGGGTTAATATCAAGTGCTCGCGCAGAAGCATCAGTGCCACTCACACCACCTGCAAAGCTTGCATTACTTTCTATAGGCATACCATCCACAACATACAGTGGCTGGTTGTTTCCAGTAAAAGAACGGTTACCGCGAATCGTGATTGTAGAAGAAGCACCTGGCAAGCCACTCGACTGTCGAACAATCACCCCGGCAACTTTACCCTGTATCGCGTTAGTCACGTTAGGTTGATTTGCCCTGTTAACTTCTTCGCCAGTTACCTGCTGCACAGAGTAGCTAAGGGCTTTCTCTTCTCGCTCAATACCAAATGCGGTTACAACAACCTCACTTAACTGCTTAGTATCAACACTTAGCTGTGCATCTACGGTAGTCGTACTGCCTATGGCACGCTCTACGACCCCATAACCAATAAACCTGAACTGAAGAACCTTTGTGTTTACAGGAATAGGAACCTCTAAGGCATATTCGCCATTTGCTCCAGTTGTAGTACCTGTTGTAGTACCTTTCACAATCACAGCAACTCCTGGCAATGCCTGGCCTGTACCAGCATCAGTCACTTGACCCTTTATGGTCTGAGTTGTTTGTGAAAAACCTTCTATCGACAATAGTATCGCCAACAAAAAGGTTAGTAGTAGACCTTTTTTCATACCAATATATTTTTAAATAATACAACATATCAATGTGGTTTTACGGATACCGGTCATAAAAAGGTTGTTTTATAAGTTATCAAAAAGCATATAAAACGTACAATATATTATGGTATATATAATTATATATCAATAAGTTACATATTCAAAACATTTTAGCTATATAAAAATAGTACTACTTACATCTTTCCCTTTATGATAAAACACGCCTTTACAAGTGCAATAGAACACCAGTTAACAATTAAAGTGAAAATTATACTTCCCTCTTACCTGTGGCCACAGCACAACAATGCAGCGGGGGCTACCACAAAAAGTAGTAGCCCCCGCTGCATTACAAATTAAAAAATAATTTTAAGCCTGCATCAGGAAAGCTTTGATATACTCGTCCAGGTCCCCATCTAACACGTTTTGCACATCAGAGCGTTCGACCCCGGTCCGAATGTCTTTTACAAGCTTGTATGGGTGCAGCACATAATTACGTATCTGAGAGCCGAAGTCGATACGTTTTTTGGTGCTTTCAATGCGATCCCGTTCCTCGTTGCGCTTCTCCATTTCTATCTGGTAAAGCCTCGACTTAAGCATCCGTATGGCGTGCTCTTTGTTCATCAGCTGCGAACGCTCGATCTGACACTCGATCACAATACCGGTTGGTTTATGTTTCAGGCGAACAGCTGTCTCTACTTTGTTCACGTTCTGCCCACCGGCACCACCTGCCCGGTACGTATCCCACTCAATGTCGCTGGGGTTTACTTCAATGTTAATGGTATCGTCTACCACAGGGTAAGCAAATACCGAGGCAAATGAAGTATGACGACGCCCACCGGAGTCGAATGGAGATATGCGCACCAAACGATGCACTCCTATTTCAGACTTTAGATAACCATAGGCAAAATCGCCGGTTATCTCCAGCGTGGCTGATTTTATACCTGCTCCTTCGCCGGCGTTATAGTTTATCTGCTTTACACCAAACTTATGCGACTCGGCCCACATAATGTACATGCGCATCAGCATTTCGGCCCAGTCCTGGCTTTCGGTGCCGCCAGCACCGGGGTTAATTTCAAGTATAGCACTCAGTTGGTCTTCTTCGCCGCTTAGCATACGCTTAAACTCAAGCCCTTCTACAGCCGCTAATGCCTTTTTATACTCTACCTGTATGTCCTCTTCTGATACGTCGCCCTCTTTGTGGAAGTCGAACAAAACCTCAAAGTCCGAAACAGCTTTCTCTACTTCATCATAATGATCCGTCCATACTTTAATGGACTTAACTTCTTTCAGTATTTTTTCTGCTTCTTTAGGATCGTCCCAGAAGTTTGGGGCAGTTGTGCGTTCTTCTATCTCGGCTACCTGCTCTTTTTTGGTTTCGTAGTCAAAGGTACCTCCTCAAGGCCTCTACTCTGGCCTTCAACTCTTTTACTTGCTCAGTTGTCATTAGCTATGCGGTTATACTTTGTTTTAAACAACAAAATGCTGAAGTATAAACTCTTGGCCATACTTCAGCATTTTACTTTATACTTAATAGGTTACAGGCTGATGCGGTAAACCCAGTTATGAGGGTCAGGCAACTCGCCTGTTTTAATCTTATCAAGCTCTGTAGCTACTCTGTTAGATATTTCGCGGTTCTCTATTGCCGGCAGTTCCATGTCAGTATCATTGTAATGGATAGTGGCAATCTGGGCTATAGTGGCGGCAGTACCTGTGCCAAAGGCTTCCTGTAACTTGCCGGCTTTATACGCTTCTACAATCTCATCAACAGATATTTTGCGTTCCTCTACTGTATGGCCCATATCACGTGCCAGTTGCAGCACGCTGTCTCTGGTAATGCCTTTAAGTATGGTTGTGCTGGCCGGAGGGGTTATCAGTTTTCCGTCTATCACAAACATCAGATTCATTGTACCCGATTCTTCGATATACTTATGCTCCTTAGCGTCTGTCCAGATAAGCTGGTGGTAACCTCTGTCCTGCATTTTACGGGCCGGATACAGGGCAGCACCATAGTTGCCGGCTGCCTTGGCATAACCTGCTCCACCTTCTGCTGAACGCACATAATGAGGCTCTATGGCTACTTTAAGCGGCTGACCATAGTAAGCACCTACCGGGCAGGAGAAAATAACAAACCTGTAACTAGATGATGGACGCACTCCGATAAAATCATCGGTAGCGAACATAAACGGACGGATGTACAGCGCACAGCCTGATGTTGGCGGTACCCAGGCAGCATCCAGCTTTAACAATTGCTCCAGGCCCTGCATAAAGATATCTTCGGGCAGCTCTGGCATACACATGCGCTCTGCAGAGATGTTCAGTCGCTTAAAGTTATCCAGTGGGCGGTAAAGCAAAATATCCCCATCAGCTGACTTATAGGCTTTCATGCCTTCAAATATGGATTGCCCGTAATGAATGGCTGATGTTGCCGGGCTTAAGGACATGTTGCCGTAGGGCACGATTTGGGGTGTTTGCCAGGCTCCGTCTTTATAGTCAACCACCAGCATGTGGTCCGAAAATATTTTTCCGAATTCGATGTTGTTATAGTCCAGTTCCGAAATGCGGGATTGGGTAACGCACTCGGCTGGTATCGTTAGCATATCTAAAGACATAGTAGATTTGTTTGGTTCCTTCATTAAGTATTAGACGCGAGGCTTCCAGGATATTTCTTCGGCACCGAGTTCCTGCGTCATTTTACGGCAAAGTGCAAACAGATAGTCAGATAATCTGTTCAAATATTTTATAACAAGGTTATCCACTTCTGTTGTTTGCTGCAGGCTTATGGCCAGCCTTTCGGCACGCCGGCAAACGCAACGGGCCACATGGCAAAACGACACCGACTGATGCCCGCCCGGCAACACAAAAGCACGTAACGGAGGCACTTCAGCAGTGTATTTGTCTATTTCCTGTTCCAGCAGCGTTATATCTTCTTCGTGCAGGTCCGGAGTTGCCATTTTTATATTCTTGTCCGGGTCAGTGGCTAACGTAGAGCCAATTGTAAATAGCCTGTCCTGTATTTCTTTAAGTATATCTGCTCTTAACCTATTCACTTCCTGATCGCGCACCAGGCCAATATAGGAGTTTAACTCATCTACAGTGCCATACACCTCTATCCGTAAATCAGCTTTGGACACACGGGTGCCTCCAATGAGTGCAGTAGTCCCTTTGTCGCCTGTTTTTGTATAGATCTTCATTTAGCTTGAATGTTCGGATTGTAACCTGGATGCCGTTACTATATCCTGATTCATAATATCGGACTCGATCAGACCATCGCGGAGGCGTACAATACGGTGCGCATAACGGGCAATATCCTCCTCGTGCGTTACCATGATAATGGTATTGCCTTTTGAATGCAGGTTTTCGAACAACTCCATGATCTCGTAAGATGTTTTGGAGTCGAGGTTACCTGTGGGTTCGTCGGCAAGTATAATGCTTGGGTCGTTTATTAAAGCACGGGCAATAGCCACACGCTGGCGCTGACCACCCGACAGCTCGTTTGGTTTATGCTTGCCACGGTTACCTAAACCTACACTTTCCAGAGCCAATTGGGCTTTTTCCGTGCGTTTGCTTTTGCTGTAGCCGGCATAGATCAGGGGCAGGGCCACATTTTCTAATGACGATTGCCGTGGCAGCAGGTTAAATGTCTGGAATACGAAGCCGATCTCTTTGTTGCGCACCTCTGCCAGCTCGTTGTCTGTCATGTTGCTTACGTCCTGCCCGTTCAGGATATACTGTCCGCCGGTAGGCGTATCCAGGCAGCCGATTATATTCATCAGCGTGGATTTACCGGAACCTGATGGCCCCATAAAGGCCACATATTCGCCTTTGCTTATTTTGATAGACACAGATTTAAGGGCATGAATGGTTTCGGCTCCCATTCTGTAAACCTTTGAGATATCGTGAGTCTCGATGATAACGCTCATACAGCTAATTTCATAGTTGCCAGTCGTCGGCGCGCAATTCTGCCTCCTGGCGCTTTTTGTCTAATTTCTGTATAAATGTAGTGTATTCTGAGGCCGGAAGCAAGCTTTCAAGCGTCTCTTTAGCCTCGTCAGCGTAGCTGTATAGGCCTAATTCTATACTTTCGAGCGCATAAGCTTTGTGTAGTTCTGCCGCATAAGGGTTATACGTGATACCGCTCAGCAAAATATTATATGCCTTTTCTGTTTTAGGCTCATGCTTGTTAAAGTATTCCGCAGCGGCCAGTACTACTTCCTCATCATACATAAGCATTTTCAGCGCTTGATTGTACCTGCTGGCTGCTTCCTCGTTTCGGCCCCTGGCCTCAGCCACTTTTGCCTTAAAGTATAAATGCTGCCGTTTGTCTCTATCCGTAAGATACAACTGGCCCATCCTGGAAAGCAGTACATCATACTTACCGGTATACAACCACAGGCGCAACTGCTGCAGGTTTAACCTGGAACGGAGCTCGCCTTCTGGCTGCAATTTTGAAGACGCATCCTGTATGGCATCATAGGCTTCTTTCCAGCGTTTTTTCCCTATCAGATAATCTACGCGTGCTACCAGCGCGTGGCGGTTCAGGTCTTTATCCTGCACGGCCTGTACCAACGCATTTACTTCCTGGCTGGTAAGCTGAGGCAGAAACGTGAGCATGTACTGTACTTTATCTTTATCTGGTACCGCTGCCACAATGGTCTGTGTGTTTTGGTCCAGCACAGCCATCAGGTCCTGGGCTATGGCAATGGCATCCTGGTTTTCGGTGTAACCTACTTCCTGCAAGGCCTCTATGGCTTGTTGCGGCTGATTAGCCAGTGCCAGCGCATAACCGTGCGCCAAAAAAGCATTCTGGTACCCGTTGTCCTTTGATCTTTTAAAATATGAGGCGGCGGCTCTGTAATTTTTTTCCTCCATCATCCATAACCCCAGCGCATAGTTATAATAACCACTTTTGGCCTCGGCCTGTAATGCCAGGTTCTCCAGCAGCCTCCTGCCCTCTCTTGGGCGGCCGTTATAATGGTGCACCAGACCTTTCAGGTAGAACAGGTCCTCAAAGAACATCTGGTTGCCCGGCGAAGACAGGTACCGGTTTATAGGTTCTATTCTGGCTGTATCACCTGACTTTAGCCTGCTGATGGTCTGGTTATAAAATAATGTAAGGTCTTCTATGCTTTCAAGCGAATCGGGCATGTAAGCTTCTTTCTCACGGGGCTCCATGCCCAGTAGTTGTCTTAGCACTGCTGTGTTGCTGCGCAGGGTTTTATACTTTCCTTTAATCGATTGGTCCAGTAGGGCCTGGGCTGGCTCCAGCATGGCCTGCCTGGTATAGTAAGCCAACCTGTTGCTGTAAATAAAGTCTTTATCAGAAGTATGTTCCTGGGCAAGGTTAAAGTAGAACTCGGTGCTGTCCTGCACGTTGGTCTGGGCATACATCAAGGCCAGGTTATTATAGATTTCGGCACTTTCCGGAAATTTAGAGATCCCCTCCTGCAATACATAAAGCTTCTCGAAAAAATAGCGTTTGTCGTCGTAAAGGTTAGCTAAACGTACATACAGTTTCGGGTTAGGCCGTTTAAACAACGCATCTTTCAGACGCAGTATCTCATTGTTGCGCTGATTTGTTTTGCGGTACAAACCAGACAGGCTGTAATTTGCCTTCACGTTATTTACGTCATACAGGTCGCTTTCCATGTAGTAAGGCTCTGCCAGAATATCGTTGCCGGATGCTGTGTACAGGTCGCCGAGATAATTGTAGTAACCAGCCTGCGCATACATGTAAGAGCGATACTGGGTGCGCACGATAAGTATGGCACAAAGTATAAGCCCCATCATAAAGAATGAAAACATCGACAGGTTTTTGGGTTCATACACCACTTTATAAACCGGCAGGCGCTGTTCTATCAGCCTTCCGAAGTTTATCATGATGTAGATAAAGAACACAAAGCCAAAAGCCAGGTGCGTGTATACTATAAGATCGCGGAAAAGGGCAATGTAGGTGTCGTTGGCAGTGGCAAAGGCATAGCCTATACTTGCAAAGGCAATGGTGGCAAACACCAGGTACAAAACAGCACCTGTCGGCCTGAAAAGGAATATTTTTTTATAGTAAGCCTCACGCTGGCGCATACCCCAGAAACCAGCCACCGCCGACAGCAACAGGACAACATAAGCGTTTATATAGAGCAGGTCGGCATGCAGGTACCCGATGTGGCGCAAATACAGCAGCAGAAGGTTAAGTAGGTAAAGCACGGTTACAAGTATAAACTGCCACATGCTAAAACGGCGTTCCGGCGTCTTACTTTGCGTATTTATCCATAGCAATGCATTTACGTTTTCATAAGACACCCACACCATAAACAGCAGCGTTACAATAAGGGTACCGATGCTGCTGTAGTTTACCAGGTGCAGTGTTACCAACTCTGCCGAGAAATCAGCTTCTGTGTAAAACAGTACGCCAAGTATACCCACAATACCCAGCATGGCCAGCAAGCGCAGCGAAAACCTGGTTTGCGGTAGGAATGCCTGGAAAGCATAGCTGCCAAGAGCCAGGAGAATTATACTTACCAGTAAGGCCGTCTGGCTGGCACCAGAACCAAATATACTAAGCTCATCGAAGTAAAAACTGGCCAGAAACAGCATAAGCAACAACATGCCCACAAAGTACGGAATACGCTTCATGGTGCTGATGGCAGCAGCATAGAAGGCAATGCTAAGGGCAATAAAGCCCAAAAACAGGGTGGCAGCCGTGGTGTTAATTGTTGGAAGGGTTACGTCGTACTGCTCAAAAAGCAGATAGCCGTCTGCTGATAGCGTAAAGTTCTCGAGCAAACGTGATACTTCGTGCACCGGAACAGGCACTACCTGCAGGTCTGTTATCTTGTCCCAACCGTAGGCTTGGTCCTCTCCTGCAAAGTAATAAAATACGCCTATTGCCAGCGCCAGCAGGCTCAGCAGCAATAAAAAAAGATAGGGATACTTGGTGTCAGTATCCCAGCCTTTCCAGAATTTGATTTTGCTCATAGGTAAGTCAGCAGACTATTCTAGCACTTTTGGCACTCTGAAATAATCCGAGTCTTTTTTAGGGGCATTCAGTAATGCCTGTTCGTGTGTGATGGTATTTTGAGCTACATCTTCGCGCAATACATTCACTTCTTCAGACATGTGCGTAAGCGGCTCTACGTTCTCTGTGTCCAGTTCGCGCAACTGGTCTACCCAGTTCAGGATCTTGTTCAGGTCCTGCAGCACTTCCTGCTCTTTTTCCTCGTTAAACTCCAGCCTTGCTAAGTGCGCTAATTTTCTGATAGTCTGAATATCTGTTGACATCGGTCTTTATATGTTTCGTTACTTCTGTTTGAATTATGTTGAAAACCCGCTCCTTTAATAATGGCAGGTCTGCTTGTGTCATCCCTTTAGTTTCAATAGGCTCATGGAACACTATTTTAAGCGGATGCCACCTTATTTTCAGCTTGCCGTCCAGGTCGGGTAAAAAGTGCTGGTTGTAAGGCATAGTTACCGGCACAACCGGCAGCTGTTTTTCGATGGCCAGCTTAAATGGCCCGTCTTTAAAAGGCAGTAACTGCTCCCCGGCTGTAGGCGGAATCGTGCCCTCCGGAAAAATAACCAGGTTACGGCCCTGCTCCAGCGTTTTAACCGACTTAATATAACTCTTAGCACTACTTACAGCGCTTTTACGGTCTACGGAGATATACAGTTTGCTGTATACTTGTCCCCACAAAGGCACCTTCGTCAGAGAGCTTTTCCCTACAAAGTTAAGAAATCCGGGGATGGAATGCAGCATCATCGGGATGTCGAGGTAAGAACTATGGTTGGGCGTAAAAATATACTGTTGCTTCGGGTTGAACTTCATGCGCCACTCTACTATAAGCGGTGCCATAAACATGCGCAGAAATACTGTAGACCATACTCTGTTGATGCCGTGCACGTGCTTATACCACTTCTCTTTCTGGATAAGGATTGCCTGTGCCGGGTATGTAATTACAAACGGCACTATGAACCAGGTGCAGCACCAGGTTGCATACAGTCTTTGGGAGAGGTATTTAATCGCTTTCATGCACTCAAATGTAATAATATTCCCTTATTGTTCAACTCCTCAAGAACCAATGCAGTTTCAGAATAATTCAATAACGTATTGTGTTGCTGCGTGGTATAGTTTTATGTATGTTCTGTTGTTTTATTGATGTTAGTTCTATCGTTAACTTTGATAACTAATCGAATCAAGCTATTGTCTTATAGTTGGCTTTCATACTCAGTGCTATTAACCTAATGTTTTATAGTTAACTGGGCTTGCTCAAGGGCCGCAAGGCCCCGTCTTGAGGCATCGCGCTGCTTTCGCTTCCTTGGCTCCTACGTCGCCATGCCTTACGGCACCGGAACCTCTCGAGGCGCTCAACCTCAAGACTGATATCTTTCTCATAGCTACCTCCATTTATAATTTGGAGCGTCAAGCTTCGAGATTTTTCGCGTTTGTATTTTCGTAGGGACAGGTCGCGACCTGTCCGCTCATAGACTGTAACTATCAAACAATTATACTTACCATAGCCTTAGCGGAAAGTCCCCCTCCGAATCCAGTTCGGAGTCCATGACTTTGAAGTCGCCCCTCCCGAACTTGATTCGGGAGGGGCGAAGGGGGATGTTGAATAACCAACTATAAAACACCTCCCTACCTTCCTCAAGGAGGGAATTTAACGTAGTGACCGGACTCTTTCCCCTGTTTTGGAGGTTGGGACCCTCGACAAAAGGGGACGGTTTGAATGGGGTAAACCCTATTTAATACCAAGTATAAAAGCGGCTTTAAGTATACCAGCTACGCTAATGGCATCGGTTATTTCGTTGTTCATGGCCATGCGTACGGCTTCTGAAAATGGCACGCGTTTAATGTGCAGCTCTTCGGTTTCCTCAAAAGCGGTTTCGCCGGCGGTTAGCTCCTGCGCCAGGAAAACAAAGCCTTCTTCGTCGGTAACGGAATTGGAAGTATGAAGCCTGCAGATATTAGTCCATTTGGCAGCCGTAAAGCCGGTTTCTTCCTGTAGTTCACGCTTCGCAGACTCCAATAGGTCGTTTTCTACGAGGCCTCCGCCCATTGGTATTTCCCAGCTGTACTCATTTAGCGCATAACGGTATTGCCCTACCAAATAAGTATAACCTTCGTCATCAATGGGGATAACACCAATGGCTTTGTTCTTAAAGCTTACTACGCCATAAATGCCTTCGCCGCCTTTCGGGTTCAGCACCTGGTCTTCGCGTACTTCAATCCAGGGGTTCTGGTAAATAGCCTTGCTGGACAGGGTGGTCCAGGGGTTGTGCGTTTCGTCGATCATAGTTACAGTTTATTGGCCTGCAAAGATAATACTTAAGACGATGCAGCCATAAACCACTCTGTAAGCAAGGCATTATCTATATCGGCAACGGACTTTAGTTTGATGTGGCGCATATCCTTGCCTGTTCCTTCCAGCAAGTTTTGCTCGTCGTTCAGTTTCTGGAAGTTGAAGAAACCCAGCGTTACGTAGGCTTTCGCTGATTTGAGATAAGCAAAGTCTTTGGCAGCTTTAAAAACAGGCCTGCTCCACTTAAAGTCCTCTGTAACATTTGTCACAGTTTCATGTATCAATTGCCTGAGTGCTTCCATTATTTCTTTCTGCTTGCCGGCATTCTCTATGTAATCGGTTACTTGCGGGTTCATGTATGTTTGGTTTAGATACAAAATAAACTATAGCATCAGCCTCTTTTAGCGATCATCTCCAGTTCTACCTGCGCACCTAAAGGCAACGAAGCCACGCCTATGGTTGTACGGGCCGGGTAAGGGGCTGAGAACTGCTTTTCGTACACAGCGTTCATGGCAGAGAAATTGGCCATGTCCGTCAGGAACACATTTACCTTCACCACATCATCGGGCGTTAAGCCTGCCGCAGCCAGCACAGTAAATAAGTTTTTGAAACATTGCTCCGTTTGGGCAGCTATGTCGCCTTCCACCAGTTTCCCGGTTGCTGCATAAATTGGTGTTTGACCGGAGAGGTATACAAAGTCACCGGCCTCTACGGCGTGTGAATACGGACCTACGGCTACTGCCCCTTCTGCGTTAAATGCTTTTCTTGACATAATTTATAGTTTAAAGCTAATCTAAAACAGATACGAGTTATACTTGATCAGTTACAGTATAAAAGCAATTCATCCTGATCATCAGCTAAGCGAACAGTGCCGGTACAGGCCATGCCAATTTTCTCTAAAAGCCTGATCGACCTTTCATTTTCAGCTATGGTTATGGCCGCTATGCTTGGTAGTTTTAGTTTGTTATTTGCATAAGCCATTGTTGCAGTGGCGGATTCGTAAGCGTAGCCTTTGCCGTCAAATCCGGGCAAAAACGCAAAGCCAATATCCGGGTTTTTCAGGGTATCGCGCTTCAATATGCCACACATTCCTATTGCCTTGCTATCGTCCTTTTTCTCAACTAACCATAACCCGAAGCCATTCTCACAGTAACTTTTCAGGGGGCCGTTTTTGAGATAGCTTTTTGCCTGTGCCTTTGTTTTCACGTTTCTGTCTCCGATAAACTGCAACCACCCCGGGCTGTTTAAAAGCTCTAGCACAAATGCTGTGTCGTGGAGTGTGAATTCACGAAGCCTTAGCCTTTCAGTTTCAAGTATATGGCTCATTTTTATGTATTAACTGGTGGATAGCTCCCATTACTTTTTATGCTTTCCATCTTTTTCGATGTAGTCGGTTACTTGCAGGTTCATTGGTTATGATTTTGGGAGCTCTATAGGGTAAACAGTTATATAGAGGCCCTTTAAGTACATTTATAAGTCTAAATAATTGGCTATTTCATCTTCAATACCCTCAATACTACCTCTATAGACAATCTCATTTCCATTTTTAAGTATAAGCACTGTAGGATAGAATCTTACTCCAAAAGCTTTTGCTACATCCTCTCCATTAGCGAATAAATTAGGAAAAGAGTAACCTAAATTCTCAATTGTCCTTTGTCCCTGTCCTAAGGTATCTCTTGGTACAGGTATGTTCACAGCATAAAATTCAACTTTAGGATGGTTCCTGTAAGTTTTAGCTTTCTCCTGTAAAACAGGAAACTTCTTAAAACATATTCCACAGCTTGTAGTCCAAAAATCCAGTACAACAAGTTTTTCAGTAAAGCTACTGTTTGTTATAACATTACCTTCTGAATCTGATAATGAAAACTGTGGCAGCTGCTCTGAAACAGAACCTGTATATGTGCCAAAACTCAATTTGTTAAGCCAAAGGTCATATCCCTTTAATGTAGTCCAAATACACAGGAGTAACACTGAGGTTACTAAACCAATTTTGATGGATTTGCCTGATACATTTACTAAAGCGCCGGAACCAATACCAATAAGATGTGCTGCAGAACTTGGAACTGACAGCTGAGTACTTTCAAAACTCGTCAGGTGTAATGGCAGGTAAAGAACTGCCGGGGGAAGCAGTATCAGGAACATTACCCATACTTTTTCCTGTAAAGTTGCAGCCTCCCCAGAAAGTATAATGTTAAAAGAAAGTATAAAATAGTAACCGCCGAGAATTTATAATGATGGCCAAAGTATCCAATCATTGCCAAGGTGAACATCGCAACTGTTGAAAACACGAGAATTAGAACACCTCTTTTCAATTGCATAGCAGATATAGTTAACATTGATGCTTATTGACTTTTGAATATACTTAAAAACATATAAAGTATCATCGGATTTTCACTACCTCACCAACTCCCCCACCGTATTAATCACCCGTTTCTTAGCCAGGGCCAGCAGCTTTAACAAAAGTATGGCTGTAGTAAAGGCGTCGCCGGGGGCGGTGTGACGGGCTTCGGTGGGTTCGTGTATCAAGCTATAGAAATACTGTTTCTAGGTGTGCAGCGGCAAGGGCATACCCAGCTGGCTCTTTAGTCCGCGGTGGGCTTGGTTGGTTTCTTGCATACGGCCATGCTGTACCGATGCTCCCGCCGCAAATCAGGCTGCAAAGTATAAGGCTACTTCGGGGTTCTCGTGAAGTATGGGTTCGAATAGTGCAACGGGCACTCCATTTACCAGCGTTTCTTCTGCTGCTTTGGCTGTAGAGGCATAGTTGTTTTTTGTGATCAAGGCACGTGCTCCAAAAACATCTCCTTCGTCACAGATATCTACCAGCCGTTGCCCTTGCAACTCATCTTGCTGCAGTAACCTTACCGACCCCTGCCTTACCACATAAAAGTATGGGTGCCTTGGGTCGCCCTGCGAGAATAGCACCTGCTCCGGCTCTAAGTATAAAACCCGCACCTGCGCCGCCAGTTGCTGCAGCTTTTCAGGCGTTACCAGGTTAAACTGCGGGTACTTGATCAGGAATTCCTGCACCCGTTCCTGTATGGCGTTGGAGGGTTTCATAGCGGTGGTTTGTAGCTTTTAAGTTACGGGTTTGGCTGTGGCTTTGCAACAGGCTGATTGCCGGTCTTCCCAAAAAATGGGAGAGAGCTTGTGGCTCAGCTGTAATCTGGCTAATAGTTATATAGTTGCTGTTGGTCCAACCACCCCTGCCCCTCAGAGCTACGCTCGCTAGTTTCGAACTCCCGTTCTCACTAGTCCAAGGAGGGGAGTTTTTCTTACTACACTTTCTTCCATCACTATAGTTGAAGCTAATCCTTTCTGTCATCTTGGAAATATCTTGGTGGAAGGGAGACTAAGCAAAAGCTCAGAGTTTATACTTTTGCTAACGTAGTAGCAGGCTCCCCACCTTGGCTAAGGAGGGGCAGGGGTGGTTGGACCCGGTACTGCAGAAAGCGAGTCTGGAGACTCGCACACACCCAACGTCACCAGCTGGATGCTGGCGCCAGAAAAGACCAGAGGACAGTGAGGTAAAACAAAAGTCCTGCTACAGGTGCAGCAGGACTTTTAACAATCAACTAAACTATAATCAACTAAACTTTTGCTTTGCTCAAGGACCCCTCCACAATCTCGTCTACTACAGCAGGGTCAAGTAAAGTAGAAGTATCACCTAAATTAGACACATCGCCCTCGGCTACTTTGCGCAGGATACGGCGCATGATCTTGCCGGAGCGGGTTTTTGGCAGGCCGCTCACGATCTGGATCTTATCCGGTCTGGCAATTTTACCGATTTTCTCCACTACTGTTTCTATGATCTCTGCGCGTAGCCACTCTTCGTTTTCCGGTTTGTCTTTGCAGATAACAAAGGCGTAAATTCCCTGGCCTTTTACATCGTGCGGAAAACCCACCACTGCCGACTCTATCACATGGTTGTTGTGGTTGATAGCTTCTTCGATCTCAGCTGTACCAAAACGGTGACCGGACACATTGATAACGTCGTCAACGCGTCCGATAATGCGGTACAGGCCATTCTCGTCGCGCTTGGCACCGTCGCCGGTAAAGTATAAACCTTTGTAAGTAGAGAAGTAGCTTAGGCGGCAGCGTTCGTGGTCGCCGTAGGTGGTCCGGATCATACTTGGCCATGGATGCTTGATGCAAAGGTGACCCTCTACGCCATTTTCGGTGATCTCTTTTCCGTCGCTGTCTACAAGTATGGGATGCACTCCTGGTAAAGGCAGTGTGGCATGGCTTGGTTTCATTGGTGTAACATTAGCCAGCGTAGAGATCATGATGCCACCAGTTTCGGTTTGCCACCATGTATCTACTACCGGGCAGCGTTCTTTACCTACGTGGGTGTGGTACCAATGCCAGGCTTCCTCGTTTATCGGTTCTCCTACCGAGCCCAGCACGCGCAGCGAGTCGAGGCTGTAAGATAGTACGTCATCAATATCGCCGCCCATTAGTGAGCGAATGGCAGTAGGTGCTGTATAGAAAATAGTAACGCCAAACTTATCACACACCTGCCAGAAGCGGCCCATATCCGGGTAGGTTGGCACGCCCTCGAACATCAGCGTTGTAGCGCCTGCCAGCAGCGGACCGTACAGCAAATAGGTGTGGCCTGTGATCCAGCCGATATCGGCGGTACACCAGTAAATATCGCTTTCTTCATACTGGAACACGTTTCTGAAACTATACTCTGCATATACCATATAACCACCGCAAGTATGCACAACGCCTTTTGGTTTGCCCGTCGAGCCTGAAGTATAAAGTATAAACAACATGTCTTCTGCATCCATTATTTCTGCCGGGCACTCTTTGCTTACATCTTTTACTTCGTCGTGATACCACACATCCCGGCCTTCTACCATATTCACGGCCCAGCCCAAACGTTCTACAACGATAACTTTCTCTATTGTAGGGCAGGTCTCCAGCGCTTCGTCTACCACACGCTTTACAGGGATTTGCTTGGCTCCGCGGTTCAGGCCATCCGAAGTGAGCACCATCTTAGCACCGGCGTCGTTAATTCTGTCAGCCATACTTACGGCCGAGAAACCAGCGAAAATTACAGAGTGAATGGCGCCGATTCGGGCGCAGGCCAGCACGGCGAAGGCCAGCTCCGGAATCATCGGCATATAGATGCACACACGATCTCCTTTCTGCACCCCGTTTTTCTTCAGCACATTGGCAAACTGGCATACTTTCTCGTGCAGTTCGCGATACGTATAGCGCACAAATCTTTCTTTCGGGTCGTTAGGCTCCCAGATAAGGGCTAGTTTGTTACCGCGCGTTTTCAGATGGCGGTCCAGGCAGTTTTCCGTGATGTTTAACTTACCACCCTTAAACCATTTTACGTCAGGCTCCTCAAAGTTCCACTCCAGGGTAGTGTTCCACTTCTTGCGCCAGGTAAAGGTGCTCGCAATATCACTCCAGAAGCTTTCCGGATCTTCTAAACTACGCTGGTAAGCCTGCTGGTATTCGTCGTACGTCTTGACTTGAAAATTTGTCATCGGTTAGTTGGTTTAGATGTGTATTGGATTTCGGTTTAGTCAGTTTATACTCTTATACTTTTGGTGATGTTGATTAACCCATCCCTAACCCCTCTTGGGAACAGTGCTGACTTTATACTTTTTCAAGGGCAGTCATTCATCAATTAACAACTAACCGTTAATGATGTATCGTAGCAGTACCTGCTCCACGCGGAATACGGATATCCTCCACCAGGTCCTGAATACGTGCTGGGGGCGCTGGTGTGAACCGTGATATGGTAAAAGATACAATAAAATTAAGTATCATACCAAGGGTGCCTATACCTTCCGGAGAGATGTTCAAAAACCAGTTCTCAGAAGTGTTTATCTCCGGGTTTACGAATTTGAAGTATGAGATATAGCTGATAGTGAACACCATACCTACTACCATTCCCCAAATGGCTCCCTGTTTGTTCATACGGGTAGAGAAAATGCCCATAATGATAACCGGGAAGAATGACGCAGCTGCCAGACCGAAGGCAAAAGCTACCACCTCAGCCACAAAGCCCGGAGGATTGATACCAAAGTAACCTGCAATTACGACGGCAATAGTTGCTGCGATGCGTGCGGCAATCAGTTCCTGCTTTTCAGATATAGCTGGCATCACAGATTTTTTAAGCAAATCGTGGGCTATAGACGTAGAGATTACCAGCAACAGACCTGCCGCAGTAGAAAGCGCTGCTGCCAGGCCACCTGCCGCTACCAGAGCAATTACCCAGTTAGGCAGTCTCGCAATCTCCGGGTTAGCCAGTACCATAATGTCTTTGTCGATCATCAACTCATTTCTGGCCGGATCTTTTACATACTGTACACGTCCGTCGCCATTCTTATCATCAATACCGATCAGCTTTGTCTGTTGCCAGTTGTTAACCCATTGTGGCATAGAATCGATGGGCTTGTTTACGGTAGTGTTCAGCATATTGTACATACCAAAAGCGCCTACCGCAGGAGCTGTAGTATAAAGTATGGCAATAAACACCAGCGCATAACCCGCCGACTTACGAGCATCTTTAACCCTAGGCACGGTAAAGAATCTAACAATAACATGCGGCAAACCAGCCGTACCCACCATAAGGGCAGCCGTGATAAAGAACACATCAATAGTTGCTTTGCTGCCATCCGTATAAGCGGCAAACCCAAGTTCCGTCAGCAGGCCATCCAATTTATCCAGCAGGTAAGTACCATCCTGTAAAGTGCCGCCTAAACCTAACTGTGGAATCGGGTTGCCTGTCAGCATCATAGAGATAAAAATAGCTGGTACCATGTAAGCGAAGATCAACACGCAGTACTGTGCCACCTGGGTATAAGTAATGCCTTTCATACCACCCAACACAGCATAAAACAACACGATGATCATACCAATGACTACACCTGTACCGATCTGCACCTCCAGGAAACGGGAGAACACAATACCTACCCCACGCATCTGTCCGGCAACATAGGTAAAAGAGATAAAGATAGCACATACCACTGCCACCAGACGCGCAGTTTTAGAGTAGTAGCGATCGCCAACAAAATCGGGTACAGTAAACTTACCGAATTTGCGCAGGTACGGGGCCAAGAGCAACGCCAGCAGCACGTAACCTCCGGTCCAGCCCATCAGGTAAACAGAGCCGTCGTAGCCCATAAAGGAGATTAGGCCTGCCATAGAGATAAAGGACGCAGCAGACATCCAGTCGGCGGCTGTGGCCATACCATTTGCCAGGGGGCTTACGCTACCACCTGCTACGTAAAATTCTTTTGTAGAGCCTGCCCGAGACCAAATGGCGATACCGATGTAAAGGGCAAATGTCAGGCCTACAATAATGTAAGTCCAGGTTAAGATATCCATTGCTTTATACTTTTAAACTCACTCCTGGCCTATTCTTCATTTACATCATACTCCCTGTCCAGCCTGTTCATCAGCCAGACATAGATAAAAATGATCAGCACAAAAAAGTAGATGGAACCCTGCTGTGCAAACCAGAAGCCCAGTTTAAAGCCACCCAACCTGATCTGGTTAAGTTGGTCTACAAGCAGGATACCGAATACATAGGATACTGCAAACCAAAGCCCCAGCAAGATGAGAAGGATGCGCACATTGCGTTGCCAGTATTCGTGCATTTTTGCTCTGTTATTTTCCATTGGGATTAGTTGATGTATACTTAGTTAATTTTAGAGACACCTATGCTTTGCATTCGATAGCAGGTAAAGCCGGATCAAAAGCTGAAAATGTGAGAATTTCAGACTCTCAGTTATAGTAAGTTAGCACAACTAGAGCAAACTAGCAATAAATCAAACCTGTTGCAGCTTAATCCTTTTGGCATACACAAAAAAAGCCCGGCCATAGTAGCCAGGCTATACTTGGTTTAACATTTTCATACTTTACTGCTACATATCCCTGACAGAAACCAGCACTTCGTTATACTTATGCGTGTTTTGAAGAAAAGCTAAAATCTTTTTGCCTACCACTTCCGGTGAGGCAAGTTCGCCGTTGGCTTTGTAATCGCGGAAGCGTTGAACGTTGCTGAAGCGCTCTGCATCGCTCTCTCTTATGTGCTCCTGCATACCCGTATCCACCACACCCGGCGACAACGCATATACTTTTACACCTGAGCCGCGTACGTTCTGCTCCTGCTGTATGGTTTGCGAAAACATATCCAATGCTGCTTTGGAGGCGCAGTAACCGGCCCAGCCATCAATCGGATATTTGCCCGCGCCAGAGCTAATATTCACGATCACTTTCTCGCAGGATACCTGGCGGTATGCTTCCAGAAAGGTATTCATCAACATGGCTGGCACAATCACATTCACATCAAACACAAACTCAAACCGCTCGTTCGGCATTCCCTCTCCTACGTAGCCAATATCGCCCAGCACACCGGCATTGTTTATCAGTACTAACCGATCGGCATCTTTGTAGGGCAGAAACACCTTTTGCAGGTTGTGCTCTACAGCTTCAATATCAGAAAAGTCGAGGGGTTGGTAGCGATAATTCGGGTGCTTTATACTATTGGTGCGCGATACGCCCACCACATGGTTATTCTCGTCTTTCAAAAGTTCTTCGGCTATCGCTTTTCCTATGCCTTTGCTGGCTCCGGTGATGATGTAGTAGTTCACAGCTTTTTGAGTTAGAGAGTTTAGGAATTAGAAAGTTTGGGAGTTATGAGGTACGGAAATAGTGGAAGGAAAGGTTTTGGCTATCTCCAAAGTATAAAATATCCTCCAAAACAAAAAGCTGGTGCCCCTGCCTTTGCAGAAGCACCAGCTTTAAAGTATGGTCTGAAGTATAAACAAGCAGGCGAGTCTGGAGACTCGAACATACCCTACATCACCGGTTGGATACCGGCTCCAGGTGTGCATCTTACGCGAATCTGGAGATTCGCTTTTATACTTTGACACGGAAGTAACTTCCGCGCCAGTTTATATTTTAAATCCTCTAACTCTCTAACTTAAAGAATATACTGGCTCAGGTCGCGGTTTTTCACCATATCTGACAGACGTTCCTGCACCATGGCGCGGTCTACTAAAATGCGTGCATTAGCACCGATCTTATCCGGTACATCAAAAAGTATGTCGTTCAGTAGTTGGCTCATAACCGTTTGCAGACGGCGGGCTCCTATGTTTTCTACTTCGCTATTTACTTCAAAGGCAATAGAAGCTATTTCATCCAGGGCCTCGTCGTTAAAGCTAAGCTCTACATCTTCTGCTCCTAAAAGTGCTTCATACTGCTTTGTAAGTGCATTTTTCGGGAATTTCAGGATCTGGTAGAAATCGTCTTTTGTCAGGCTGTCCAGCTCCACGCGAATCGGGAAACGACCCTGCAACTCGGGTATCAGATCGGATGGCTTGGCCACGTGGAACGCACCGGCTGCAATAAACAGAATATGATCGGTGTTGATGATGCCATACTTTGTGTTTACTGTTGAGCCCTCTACAATTGGAAGCAGGTCACGCTGCACACCTTCGCGGCTCACATCTGGTCCGCCGCCGCCTTTCTTGCTCGAACTGGCAACTTTGTCTATCTCATCTATAAAGATGATGCCGGAGTTCTCTGCCTTGAAGATTGCCTCCTCCTTTACCTCATCCATATCAATCAGCTTAGATGCTTCTTCTTCGAGCAGAATTTTACGGGCCTCAGCAATGGTAACTTTGCGCTTCTTGGTTTTCTTAGGCATCATGCCTGAGATCATCTCCTGGATGTTCATCATGGAGGCCTCGTCCATACCCGGTCCTAAACCACCTATGCCTGGCATAGCGCTTTGCTGCACACGTATCTCTATTTTGCGGTCCTCTAGTTCACCGTTTCTGATCTTTTCTCTGAATTTTTCGCGGGTACGCTCGTTCAGTTCGTAATCTGTTTCAGGCATCGCGTTTGGGTCGGAGCTAAGATTTACCGGGGAGTTGTTGCGCCCCTGGATAGGTGGAATAAGCGCGTCTAGTATAATATCCTCCACTAACTCAGCGGCTTTCTGCTTCACCTCTTCTTTTTTCTTCTGCTTTACCAGGTTTACAGACTGCTCTACCAGGTCGCGGACCATACTTTCTACGTCGCGGCCAACATAACCTACTTCTGTAAATTTAGATGCTTCTACTTTAGTAAAAGGTGCATCAGCAATTTTAGCCAGACGGCGTGCAATTTCTGTTTTACCTACACCGGTTGCACCGATCATCAGGATATTGTTCGGCACAATGTCCGACTGTATGTCTTTATCGGCATTCATACGGCGCCAGCGGTTGCGTAGCGCAATAGCCACGTTACGCTTTGCGTCGCGTTGCCCAATGATATATTTATCCAGCTCTGCTACAATCTGAGCCGGTGTTAAGTGTTCTATCGAATCTAACATGTTAGTATAATTTGAAAATGTACTACAGTACGTTACAGGCACCGTAGCTTATACGTTATAAACTGTTTTTCTTTTTTAGAATTGTGCTGGTATTGGTGCTTACCGTTACATAATGTGTAGCGCCGGAAGGATGAAAGAAGGCGTTGCTGTAGTTAAGTTCAAAGGCCCGGACACGCAACATGGCTCCCATCGAAAAACCTGCTCCGCCACCGCCGTTATCCAGGCGAAGCTCTTTGCGGCGCAGGTGGTTGTAGCCGGCTCTCAGGTTAAAGTTTTTACTGAACACGAACTCAGCACCTGCTACAAAATGACGTGCAATTTTATCGCCTAACTGCTTTTCTTCTTTAACCTCGTTGCCGTTCTCGTCGAGCTGGCCTGGTGCGTTGGGGTCTAAATATACGATATCGAACTGGTAAAGCTTATGTGCAGTAACAGAAAGGCGGACCGGCATGTGCTCTGGTTTATAGCTTACACCTAGTTGGGCATCCCAGGGCATGAGTTGGCGCTCTCCGTCATCAAAAGGCTTAACCTGGTAGCCTACATTTTTAAACGCCAGGCCAACAGTAAAATCTTTTTCAGGGTGATTAAACGTTACACCGGCATCGCCAAGTATACCCACTGCTTTGTTACCCGCCATGCTTGATACCGCTACTTTTGCTGTTGCACCTATCGTAAAGGCGTCTGCCTGCCGGGCATGGGTAATGCCCAACGTATAGTCGTTTACATTAAAAGTGCCTTCCTCTAAACCAGTAGCGTCGCGCTGTACAAAATCTCCATAGTTCAGGTAATTTATACTTGCAGCCCAGCGGCCATACTTTGTGGTGTTAAAGGCATAGGCCAGGTTGCTCTGTTTGATGTCTGCCAGATAACCCACATAACTCAGGCTAAACTGATTATCCATTTCAGTATTAAGTAAGCCCGGGTTAGCCGAAACCATATTTACATCGTGACCACCAGCCGTAACATTTACGCCACCTAAAGCAGCTTGCTTAGCATTGCTCGGCAACTCGAGAAAAGTAAAACCACGCTGCCCTCCTACCTGTGCCTGCGCCGTAAACGCAAAGCTCAGCAGTATGCAAAGTATAAGGGCAAGGGTCCTGTTCACGTTAACAATTTTGAATGAGTGTATGAGTGAATTAGTGAATGTTTTAAAATGAGCGCATCATTGTTGTCATTTCGAATATTCTTGAGGCGTGAGCCGAAGAGAGCCAGCGTAGCTGAGAGAAATCTGGAATATTTTGTATCTGTAAAAAACTTCAGATCTCTCACTAGCGTTCGAAATGACAGATATTAGCTACTCATTCGCAACTTTCTCCTCAGTTACCACCAGTTTCAACGGGTGCTTTACTTTTTCTTTCAGCAGCGAAATTTTCACCACCTCGTCCACACGGTCTACATAGTGTATGTGCAGGCCTTTGATATATTGGTCCGGAATCTCGGTAATGTCTTTTTTATTTTTCTGGCTAAGTATAATGTCGGTGATGCCGGCACGCTTGGCAGCCAGGATCTTTTCTTTAATACCACCTACAGGCAACACCTTACCACGCAGCGTAATTTCACCGGTCATAGCCAAACGCGCCTTTACTTTGCGTTGCGTAAACACAGAGGCAATAGAGGTAAAGATGGCAATACCAGCCGATGGGCCGTCTTTTGGCACAGCTCCCTCAGGGAAGTGAATGTGCAGGTCGTACTGGTCGAACAGGCGGTAATCGATGTTAAGCAGCTCTGCGTGTGCTTTTAAGTAGGATATGGCTGTCATAGCAGACTCCTTCATCACATCTCCTAACTGCCCAGATAATGTAAGTTTGCCCTTGCCCTTGCTAAGTATGGATTCGATGAAAAGTATATCGCCGCCTACCGATGTCCAGGCCAAACCGGTAACTACACCAGCAGTATCAATATCCTGGTAAATTTCTTTGTCGAATATCTCTGGACCGAGACGCTTGGCTACATCTTCCGGCTTAATGGATTTTGCATACTCCTCCTCCATGGCCTTTAGCTTTGCCGTGTGGCGTACCAGCTGGCCAATTTTACGCTCCAGGTTACGCACCCCAGACTCACGGGTGTAATCCTCGATTATTTTTTGGATAGTAGCCTTTGATACTTTTGCATCTGCTTCTGTAAGGCCGTGCTCTGCGATCTGCTTTGGTAGCAGGTGGCGCTTGGCAATCTCGGTCTTCTCTTCCATCGTATAACCCGTCAGCTCAATGATCTCCATTCGGTCGCGCAGGGCTGGCTGTATGGTATCAAGGGAATTGGCGGTGGCAATAAACAACACTTTAGAGAGGTCATACTCCACATCCAGGTAGTTGTCCATAAAGGTGCTGTTCTGTTCCGGGTCCAGTACTTCCAGTAAGGCAGAAGACGGGTCGCCACGAAAATCTGAGGCAATCTTATCTACCTCGTCCAGTATGATCACCGGGTTAGAGGAGCCTACTTTTTTAATCTGGTTGATGATTTTGCCTGGCATGGCACCCACGTAGGTACGGCGGTGACCACGAATCTCGGCCTCGTCGCGCACACCACCCAATGACATCCTGACATACTTACGCCCTAGCGACTCTGCTATAGACCTGCCCAGGGAAGTTTTACCAACACCCGGAGGTCCGTACAAGCAAAGTATAGGCGCCTTCATGTCGTTCTTCAGCTTAAGCACAGCCAGGTACTCCAGAATACGCTCCTTTACTTTCTCCAAGCCATAATGGTCTGCATCGAGTATCTTTTTAGTGCGCTTCAGGTTAAAGTTGTCTTTGGTGTACTCGTTCCAGGGAAGGTCCAGCAAAAACTCCAGGTAGTTTACTGCCACCGGGTATTCTGCTGCCTGCGAGTTTAAGCGGGCAAGCTTATCTATTTCTTTTTTAAAGTGTTGCGCCACAGGCTCAGGCCATTTCTTTTTGGCGGCACGTTCTCTGAAACGCTCAATTTCCTGATCCGGTCCCTCCTGGCCAAGTTCGTCCTGAAGTACTTTAATCTGCTGGCGTAAAAAGTAATCGCGCTGTTGCTGATCCAGGTCGGTGTGCACTTTGGTATGGATTTCCTGCTTTAGCTCCAGCAACTGTATTTCACGCAGCATCATCTCCAGCAGTTGTGTGCCGCGCTCTACGCCGTCGTTCACTTCAAGCAAAGCCTGCTTCTGGGCTACATCCACGTTCAGGTTACTAGACAGGAAATGCGTTAAAAAGCCAGGATTGTCTATGTTATCCAAGGCCACCTGTGCCTCCTGCGGAATCTCAGGGTTTAGCTTAAGCATTTTGGCGGCAGCATCTTTCAGCGATTGCACCAGCGCTTTTACCTTCTTGTTTTTCTTATCGAGCGGCGTTTCGGTGCAAGCTGTAACCTTGGCTGTAAGAAAAGGATCCTCTGAAGTTACTTCTTCAATCTTAAAGCGGCTGTGGCCCTGAATGATGATGGTTGTGTTACCATCCGGTAATACTAACATCTTCAATATCTTGGCCATGGTACCAACCTCAAACAGGTCTTCGGCGGTTGGGTCGTCGCTGTTGGAGTTCTTCTGGGCAACAACGCCAATTATTTTATCACCTTTATGTGCTCTGCGCACAAGTTTAACCGATTTTTTGCGGCTAACGGTAATGGGCAGCACCACCCCCGGAAACAATACAGTATTACGAACCGCCAGTATTGGAAGCTCATCAGGGAGGGTATCGGTAGGAATATCATCTTCGGCCTCTGCAGTAATGATCGGGATCAATTCCACTTCGTCGTCGTCGGATATATTACTTAGTAAAAGATTCTGTAAGAAGTTATTTAACGTATAGTTCATATAGAGTTCAATGCCATAATGACAGAAATAAAGCCTCCAAAGCTTAATTTCTGGGTTTTTATATACTTGTCAAGACCTGTGCCATAGTACTGCACTATGCTTATTTGTCTTATCCTATTGCGTGCGCAGTGCGAAATTACAGCTAATATGCTTCTGTAAACAGTAATCATCACAAAAGTATAATTCAAAAATGATATCTTTGAGCACGAGGATAAATCTACTTTAATGCGGCTAAAATCCCTGCTTATATTATTAATTACAACACTGTTGTTGGCACCCCTGCTAAGCCATGGGCAGTTACAGCACATCCCGCTGGATAGCACAAGCGGGCTTAAGATCAGTAAACAGGCTCCTAACCCGGAAGTTCATCTCAACTTCCCTAATATAAACAAAATAGCTTATTACCGCGACCAGAAAAAGCTTTCTGCCATTCAAAAACTAGAAAAAAGAAAGCAGTATGACCGCGTGTTGCCTTTACTGGAGAGCTATGTTACAAGTTTCGGTATTCAGAACTTTTACAAAGATACTTACCTGCTGTGGCGACTGGGGCAGCTTTTTGAACGCACAGGCAGAAAAGACGAGGCAAAAGAGCTTTACCGCCTGGTACTGAAGCACCACAGAACCGATGCCCGAGGCGTTTACTCTTACTACGACTCGCTGGAACAGAACACAAAGAACTACTACGTGCCGCTGGATTATTACTACGAACTGGTAGAGTATCGAAAGTCCATTGCCACCTTTAAGCCGCCTAAAGGAGTTTACCTGAACATGGGTAATTCCATCAACTCAACTTATGAGGACTATGGCCCGGCCATTAACAGCGAGAACGAGGTATTTATATTTACATCCAAGCGTAACCTGCAGGGCCTGAATGGACGCGCCAACGAAGATCTATACTTTTCGAAGTATAACGACGGCTATTGGGAAGACGCACAATCGTTTGGCAAACCTATAAACAGCATTTACAACGAAGGTTCTGCCTGCCTTAGCCGCGATGGTAAGACCTTATACTTTGCCCGCTGCGAATCGCCGGATGGTTATGGCAACTGCGACATTTACATAGCCAGAATGGGGGAAGACGGAAAGTGGGGCAACATAACAAACCTAGGCCCTAACGTAAACTCAAGCGCTTGGGACTCTCAGCCTACCCTCTCCAGAAACGAAGACACGTTATACTTTGCTTCTGACCGTTTAGGAGGCTTCGGACTATCTGACCTATACTTTACCTACAAAACCAAAAACGGCTGGGCTCCGGCACAAAACTTAGGCCCTACCATTAACACCCGCGAAAGCGAAGTGAGTCCCTTCTTCCACCCTAAGTACCAGGTACTATACTTTAGCTCGAGAGGGCAATTGTATAACTTCGGCGATTTCGACATTTACAAAACTTACAAAGTACAAGGGCACTGGCAGGAGCCGCGTAACATAGGACCACTGGTAAATGGCCGCGGCAGTGAATATTATTTTACCATTGACGCCGACTCCAGGAACCTGTACTATGCCCGCTCCGAAGCAGACGACCTACAAAACCTGGACCTGTTCTCCTTCCCGCTGCCAATGGAGGCGCACCCGCTGGCCGTTACCAAAGTACAAGGTATCTTAACAGACTCGTTAACCAATAAACCACTATCTGGCATCGTTTCTATCATAGACCTGGACAATGGCATCGAGGTATCCTCCAAATACCTGCGGCCAGACGGTTCTTTTGAGTTTGACCTGATAGATAACTCACGGTATATGCTGATGATACAAGGACCTGATTTTTTTACCATTGAGCGGGAAATTGCCTTGCAGCAGGATACATCTTTTCAGCTGATGACCACCCTAATCGATTACAGTATACCGATGGTATTTGAGAACATAGAGTTTGACCCGAATATGTCGGAGATAAAAGAGAACATGAAACCTATCCTGGATGATGTAGCCCTTTTCCTAATAGACCATCCAACCTTCAGGCTCGAAATTGCAGGCCACACCGACGGAGCCGGCGATAAGGATTTTAACCTGGTATTGTCGCAAAACCGTGCTGATGCCATCAGGCAGTACATTGAGAGCCGCGTAAACATGGTGCAGGGCCGGATTGATGCCATAGGGTACGGTAGCACAAAGCCGATTAAAGAAGAAAAGACCGCCGAAGACCGTAAAATTAACCGCCGTGTAGAGTTCAGGTTGATAAAGCCTGAGAAGCCGGAACGCGGTTTTAAATAAACAGCATGCCTTTTACTGCCGCGCATCCTGCCATCATACTTCCGTTAAAGTATAAATTCAGCCGCCTGTTCTCTACTACCGGGCTGGTAATTGGAAGTATAGCCCCTGATTTTGCGTATTTTCTTAGTCCACTTTTAACCACCAAAGTAAGCCATACTTTAAAAGGAGTTCTGTTATTTAATCTGCCGGTTACAATTATACTTGCCATACTTTTCCATGGGATTGTGCGTGAGCAGATCATCCGGTTTTTACCACCATTTTTAGAACGCAGAGCTTCTGTGGCTGCACATGCAATGTGGTTTACCTACCTGCGAAACAACTGGCATATCTTTCTTTTTTCCGCTCTTATCGGCATACTCTCACATTTGTTTTGGGACAGCTTTACCCATTACGCAGGCTTTTTTGTGCGCAACTTTGCCATACTTCGTAGACCAATAGATTTTTTCGGGTACGCACTGCCGCTTTGCCGATGGCTACAGCACTTTAGTACAATAGCAGGACTTATAGCCATTAGTCTCTTTGTAGCGAAGCTTCCGGTTTATACTTCTGTTCGCGGAAGAAAGTATGGCTGGGTATACTTTTGGCTGGCTGTTGTTGGGGCTGGGTTTGTGTTGCTACTGGTTACAAGACCCGAAGTGCGTAGTATAAACCAGATTGAAGTATGGGTGGTGCGATTTTTAAGCGGCTGTCTGCTGGCGGTTATTGTGCTAACGGCTTTTTTTAAACTGAGACAGAGGTAACTTAGAGTTAGAAAATAGGTTTACAGCTCAATATCCAACCACCCTTAACCCCTCCTTGTCTAAGGCTGGAAACTATGCCATTTCCTTATTAAAAGCGTTAGTGCTGTAGCTTGTGCTTAACCTCCCTTCTACCAAGATCCTTACAGGATGACAAAAGAGAGGCCTAGGAACTGTTCTGTAGGGACAGGTCGCGACCTGTCCGCCATTGGCTTTAACAATGAAACTTATACTTCAGAACCGGTAAAGGCAAGATTCCTCGCCTTAGACAAGGAGGGGTTAGGGGTGGTTGGGCTACTGGCGATTATAAAAAACGCAACAAGCCAGTTGTCTAAGTCAAACCTAAACTAAAAGCTAAACCTCTTCTGTTCTTCGCCGCGTTGCAGCAGGGCGCTTTCTGTTTTGCCTTTGTAGTTCAGGTTTACGACGTTCATCTGGTCGCTGAAGAGCTCGGTGAGCACGGCATTTTTAACGTACAGCTGCGCCAGCTTTGCATTCTTAACAGGCACTTCTACGTACATCCACACGGCGTCGGTTTCTGCTTCCGAGCCAAGCAAAGTATAGGTTAGTGGCTTACCTTTCGTTAATTCGAAGCTCAGTCTGGTTTGCAGGTAAGCATAGATCTGTTTTTGCTGCTCCGCTGATTTGCTATTGTAGGTAATTTTAGATTTAGAAAACTTAGACACAGCATCCTCCAGGTCATCAGTAAACACCTTAAGCGAGACCTCCAGGGCCTGAGTGCGTGGGTTATACTTTATATCCGTGATGCTGGTATGGAAATCGTGAGCCAGGGCAGGTAAAAAGGATGTTGCCACCAAGGCAAGCATCAAAAACAGGAATTTATACTTCATACTTATTTTCCGGATGGAGGCAGGTCAGATAGTACGCGTTTGGCCATAACCGGCATGTTATCGCTTACAATGCGCTGCACGTCGTTCATATTAGACTGATACGCAATCTTAACCTTATTGCCTGATACCAGCTCTCCTTTGCTGTTGTAGATGGAATAATGAACCATGAAATCACGCTCATAGTTCAGGGCGGCACGGTCCAGGCAGTTTTCATAGTTTGTTTTTACCTCAAACTGATTAATGAAAACGTAATAATCTATGCCGTACTGGTTGTTAAAATAGCTGAAAAAATTCGGGTCTTTTACGGCTACACCAAAGTGCTTGGAGGGGTCCTGGGCTACGGAAACAGGCTGTTCCTCCTTCTCAAGTCCTAACTTTTCTTTCTGCCGCTGCACCCAGTCCAGAGCTCCCCCGTTGTCATCCTTTACAACCGGCTGGCTATTATACTTTGATTGCTTATTGTCCTGGTAGCCGTAGCTTAGCGATTTGTACAAGCGGCTGAGTTCGCTCACGCTATCGCGGTACACGCCGCCCAGCAAATGGATAGTTTCGTATCCTTCCGGCGCTAACAAGGCATTTAGACGGCTACGGAAAACATGGCGTACGTTCTGCCGCGGTATCTTTGATTTATTGGCAATTTCATCGTCGGCATCTGAAAAGTATAAGTAGGGATCAAAAGGGATAATCATGACCCGGCTCTTGTCTTTATGCTCGGCAGTGCGTGGTGCAGCGGCAATAGCCGCAGATGTACTGGTAGCTGGTTTAGTAGTGGCAGGTGTGGCTTTAGCAGCCTTAGGAGCAGTTGTTTGTAGCTTTTGTTTAGCACCCAGAGCCATACTTTGGCGACTCAGGTACAACGTCTGCCCGATTTGTAGCGTGTTGTTGTTCCACTTCTGCAGCGAATCCAGGGGGATGTTAAAGCGGCGGGATAGGCTGTAGTACGTATCGCCTTGCTTAACCAGGTACACGCTATCGCCTTGTGCGGCAATAGCGTGCTGGTTTATACTTTGGGGCCAGGTTGCGGGGGCAGCCTCGGCGTTAATTAATGCAAATACTAAAAATAAGTTTGTTAGAGCATACGTCACAATGGCTTTCATAAGAGCGTCTTTGGTTAGAAGATTATCTTGAACACATCGTTAAATATAGCAAATGCCATTAAGCCTAACAATAAAACCATACCCACTTTTTGGGCATTTTCCAAAAAATTATCCGACGGTTTACGGCCGCTTATCATCTCGTAGGTTAAGAAAACCACATGGCCGCCATCCAGCGCCGGAATAGGCAGGAAGTTCATAAAGGCCAGCACCATAGATAACATGGCCGTAATACTCCAGAACTTGTACCAGCTAAATGTGTCGCCGAAGATCTGGGCAATGCCGATAGGGCCGCTCAGTGATTTAGAAGCCGATACCTCACCTCTGAATATCTTTCCAAAGCCCTTCAGGTTAGCTGTAATTACACCAAATGCCTGGTTTGTACCCAACGGAATAGACTCGCTTAAACTAAAATCGCGGGTGGCTGTCTGTAACAAGGGCTCAGCACGGAATCCAATCGTTCCGTCCTCATCTACATTAACCTTTAGTTTTACCAGCTTTTCGTTGCGCTCTACAGTCATGGAAACGGCCTTACCGGCGTTGTCTTTCAGTGCTTCCTGAAACTCATGGAAGAACTTCACACTCTCACTGTTAATCATCGTGATAAAGTCGCCGGCTTCCAGACCTGCTTTGGCAGCTGGACTACCTTTTACCACCTGACCTACTTTAAAGGGCGTGCGCGGCTCTACAAAAAAGACCGAGCTTTTATCGTCAGCCAACTTATCCATCAGGTCTACCGGTACTTTTAAGTCTACCAACTGGCCGTTGCGCTCTACGGTATAGTATGAGTTTCTGCCAAGCAAAGCTTCCATAGAACGGATATCTTCGAAGCGCTCCAGTTCTTTGCCATTTACGGCCACTACCTTATCGCCTGTCTGAAAACCAATATCCTGGCCTATTTCATTAGGCACAATTCCATACTTAACTTCAGAAATAGGCGTATACTGCTCGCCGTAGTTATAGGTAAGCGCAATGTAGATCACAATACCTGTGATCACGTTTACAATTATACCGCCCATCATCACGATCAGACGCTGCCAGGCTGGCTTGGCACGAAACTCCCATGGCTTTGGCTCCTCTTTCAGGGCTTCCGTATCCATCGACTCATCCACCATACCCGAGATCTTCACAAATCCGCCCAGCGGGATCATACCCAGCATGTATTCTGTTTCTCCGATCTTTTTACTAAATATCTTCGGTGGGAAACCTATGGCATACTTTTCTACGCGCATTCCAAACCACTTTGCCGTAAGCATGTGGCCCAGCTCATGCAATCCTACCAAAATTGTCAGGCCCAGAATGAGCTGACCAACCATTATTAAAATATCCATCAATAAAACTTATTCTTGTTGTATTCTGCGCCCGTAAGGCAACAGGTTTTAGTTATTTATGAGTTGTATTGCCTTTTCCCGGGCCTCTCTGTCTGTAGTAACATAGTCTTCGAAAGAAGGATTCGCAATATACGCAACTTTTGCCATACAGCTTTCAATGATATCCGACATCTGAAGGAAACCTACTTCGTCGCGCAGGAATGCACTTACGGCTATTTCGTTGGCTGCGTTCAGTATACAAGGCATATTTCCTCCCTGCTCCATAGCCTTAAAAGCGAGTGCCAGGTTCCGGAAAGTTTCCAGGTCAGGCTGCTCGAAGGTAAGCTGCGGGTAATCCATAAAGTTAAAGCGCGGGAAATCTGACTTTAGCCTGTTCGGGTAGCCTAGTGCGTATTGTATAGGCAGTTTCATATCTGGCAAACCCAGTTGTGCTTTTATAGAGCCATCCTCAAACTGTACCAGCGAATGTATGATAGACTGTGGATGCACCACTACTTCTATCTGCTCGTTCTTTAGTCCGAAAAGCCATTTTGCCTCTATTACCTCCAGCCCTTTGTTCATCAGCGAAGCCGAGTCGATAGTGATCTTTGCTCCCATGTCCCAGTTGGGGTGTTTGAGGGCCTGTGCTTTGGTTACCGTGGCAAGATCTGCTGCGGTGCGCCCTCTAAATGGCCCACCAGAAGCTGTAAGTATGATTTTCTCGATCGGGTTATGAAATTCGCCTGAAAGACATTGAAAAATGGCGCTGTGCTCGGAATCTACAGGATAAATGTTTACGCCATGCGCTTTAGCGAGATCTGTGATCAATTGCCCGGCTACTACCAGCGTCTCTTTGTTGGCTAAGGCAATGTGCTTACCTGCTTTAATAGCGCGAATAGTAGGCTGCAAACCAGCATAGCCCACCATTGCCGTAAGCACCATATCCACAGTACCCATCTCCACAACAGCGCAAAGTGCATTGGCGCCGGCGTATACTTTTATATCAGTGTGCTGCAGAGCATCCTGCACCTTGTCGTACAGGTTCTCGTTGGCTATAACGATGGTGTTGGGGTTAAATTCCAGAGCTTGCTGTATCAGCAGGTCTGCGTTGCTGTGGGCAGTAAGCACCTCCAGTTCAAAGCTATCAGGGTTTGCCTTAATAACGTCCAGGGCCTGTGTACCGATAGAACCGGTAGAGCCCAGTATGGCAATTCTTTTCATTTAATTACAAATTCCTAATTACGAATTACGAATTGGATTTACTCTCCAATTTCTTCTTGTTCGTAATAATGATGCTGTTTAATATTTTTATTAACTCTACGCAGTCTTTATGTATACTTTCGAATTGCTCTGACTTCAGATAACCAGTATCGTGTAGCAGCCTTAGCCAAAAACTGCTTTCTCGCGCTTCTTTTCTGGCAACACTTAATTTATGAATAAAATCAAGAGTAGACTGTCCGGCAATAGCTTCTTCGATATTAGCCCCAACTGAAGTACCGCTACGCAACACCTGCTTTGCCAGTACATCAATTCTGTTTTCAGTTTCCAGATATTGATACAACCTTACTACTCTAACAGTAAAGGCATAAGACTTAGTAACTATAGGATTTTCTTTCATTCGTAATTTGTAATTAGGAATTCGTAATTGATAGCAACCCATCCGCCAGTTTCCTGTCGTTACTCAGGCGTGGCACCTTATTCTGACCACCTAATTTACCCTCCGATTTCATATAATTGCGGAAAGATCCTCTGGCCAGCGATGTAAGTTTTAGCTTTTGCAGGATATTTCCAGTGATCAGATCGTTATAGTAACTGTTGAGCTGCTGCATCTGTCTGTCCAGCTCTTCGGCAAATGCTGTGGCATTGTGCGGAGGCTTCGCAAACTCAACCAGCCACTCGTGGTACGATGCGCCCTTGTCCTGGCTAACAAATGGCGCAACTGTAAACTCAGTTAATTCTACCTCCGGAAACCTTGCCATTGTTGCTTTCATGGCTTTCTCCACCTCTTCGCCGATAACATGCTCGCCAAAAGCAGATATATAGTGCTTAATTCGGCCACTTACCACAATTTTGTATGGCTTAACAGATGTAAACTTTACAGTGTCGCCGATAGAGTAAGCCCACAAACCGGCATTACTGCTGATAACCAAGGCATAATTCAAGCCAACTTCTACTTCGCCGATGGTCAGGCGGGTCGGGTTCTCGTTGAAGTACTCCGATACCGGGATAAACTCATAAAAAATGCCGGTATCCAGCAGTAGCAATAAACCTGGATCGTTTTGTTTATTCTGAAAGGCAAAAAAGCCCTCCGAAGCCGGAAAAAGTTCTATAGAATCTACTTGCTTACCTATCGACTCAAACAATTTTTTACGGTATGGTTCATAATTCACGCCACCGTATACAAACAGGTTAAAGTTTGGAAAAATGTCCTTTATCTGTTTGCCTGTTTGCCGCATCAGCTTATCAAAGTACATCTGCACCCATGGCGGAATACCCGAGATCAGGGTCATGTCCTGGTCAATGGTCTCTTCGATGATCTCGTCCAGTTTGGTTTCCCAGTCTTCGAGACAATTAGTATGGTAAGTAGGCAACTGGTTGGTGCGCAGGTAGCCGGGCACGTGGTGGTTGGCAATGCCAGACAATCTCCCGGTATTTATTCCTCCCACTTGCTCCAATTCAGGGCTGCCCGATAAAAAGATCATCTTGCCATTTAAAAAAGAGGCCTTTCCTGTATCCTGCACATAAGCCAACAGGGCATCGCGGGCTCCGTTAATATGGTTCGGTATAGAGTCTTTTGTAATAGGAATATACTTTGCGCCTGAAGTGGTACCGGAAGTTTTGGCAAGGTAAAGAGGCTTGCCCGGCCAGAGAATGTCCTTCTCTCCGTCTTTAACTTTGTTAAAATAATTGCTCAGGCCTTCGTAATCGCGCACCGGCACGGCTTTCACAAAATCAGCATGTGTTTTTATGTTGCTGAAATCATGGTCGCGTCCAAACAGGGTATTCTGAGCTTTGTGTATGATCTTCTGTAAAACTGCCTGCTGTGCTTCTACCGGATTGTCTATCCAGCGCTGGTGCTTTTTAAACACATAGGCAGCAAGCGGCTTACTCAACAATGCTTTAACACCCATACATTCCGTTTTTGTCTGATGGTAAATATAGCCAGATAAACCAGTATTGCCATATCGTCTACTAATTTCAATAACCTGAGCCTAAATTTTATACTTTAAATGAAACATCCTTACCCCATTTAAACTACTGTATGGGTATACCATTTAATTATAAAACGATGAGAGAACATCACGCAGAGGCTACCTGGGAAAAAGGCCTGAAAGACGGTACCGGTAACATCAAAACAGGTAACGGCACTATAGAGTCAGCTTATAGTTACGGCACACGCTTTGGCAACGAAACAAACGGTACTACTCCCGAAGAACTAATTGGGGCCGCACTGGCAGGTTGCTATTCTATGTTTTTAAGCGCTTTGCTGGGCAAAGAGAACTATACGCCAGACTACATCCATACCAGAGCCAAAGTAATTCTAGGAGAAAAAGAAGGAGCCCCACTGGTAGAAAGCATCTCCCTGACCGTGGAAGCTAAGGTTGCTAAGATAACTGACGAGGAACTTCAGAAGCTGGCCCAGGAGTCAAAAGAAAAATGTCCGATCTCTAAAGCACTTAAGGCAATTCCGGAGGTTAATTTGCAGGTTTCTTTAATTGAATAAATTGTTATCTTGCAACAAGAATGTTATCAGATAACATCTTATGTTTCACCAAACCACCAGAACATGGCAGTACCCGGTAGTAGTAACGCGCGATCGTCGCTGATTGTGCAGCTAAGCCCAACTAAAAGTGCAAAGCTCTCTTTTACAGTACAAATTATACTCACACTTTTCTGGCTGGCCTGGGCTGTTATGCTGCTCGTGACTGATGATAGCGGACAGAATTACCTGTACTATGTGTTCTTTGGCCTGGCGTTGATCTTTTTTACCTACGTGGTACTGCAAAACACCTCTATTTTCGGGGTGCAGTCTTACATAGAAGTTACCCCGCAGTACATCGTGCAAAAGTATGGCGTGTTCCGTACCAAGCATATTATTGCGATACCTGATATAAAATCGGTTCATGTGTCGCCGTATGCACTTCGGGTAACTCAGAAAGACGATTCCAAAGTATACTTAGACCTGAAGCAGGTACGCAAAAAACGTGACCTGGAAAAGATTAAGAACAAAGTGAAGGATATTGCCGCTGTAAACGGTTTTGCGCTTTCAGAGTCTACTGCGAACAGGCCGTAATAGGTTTTGTATAAAAAGAGAGCGGCCATACTTTGCAAAGTATGGCCGCTCTCTTTTTATACTTTATACTTTTTAACCAGCCTTGGATTTAAACTTCTTCTGAAGCTCCTGTATGCTGGCTTTGAATTTCTTGTCAGTGTCGATCAGGTCGGATACAGTTTGTACCGAGTGAATTACCGTACTGTGGTCGCGGCCGCCGAAGTGGTAACCGATAGATTTTAGTGAGTGGCTGGTAAACTCTTTGGCAAAGTACATGGCCACCTGGCGTGCAGTCACGATCTCTTTCTTACGCGTTTTGGCTTTAAGTGAGTCCAGGCTTACCTGGAAGTACTCGGCTACGGTTTTCTGGATGAAGTCGAGGTTTACCTCTGTCTCGACATCCTCAATAATATGCTTCAGGGCCTGCTTGGCAAGCTCCAGGTCAATTTCTTTACGGTTAAGCGACGATTGCGCGATCAAAGAGATCAAAACGCCTTCCAGTTCACGCACGTTGGTATCTACGCTGTAAGCAAGGTACTCTACCACGTTGTCCGGAATGTCTATACCATCGCCCTGCATCTTTTTCTGGATGATGGCCATACGCGTTTCAAAGTCGGGGCTTTGTAAGTCGGCTGTCAAACCCCACTTAAAACGGGACAATAAACGCTCTTCCAAGCCTTTCAGATCACGTGGAGGACAGTCTGATGTCATCACAATCTGTTTGCCGGACTGGTGCAGGTGATTGAAAATGTGGAAGAACATTTCCTGCGTCTTCTCCTTTCCGCTCAGAAACTGCACGTCGTCGATGATCAGGATATCTACCAGCAGGTAAAAGTTCGCAAAGTCCTGTACGTTGTTCGTTTTCAGGGACTCGATGAACTGATTCACGAACTTCTCTGACGAAACATAAAGCACAAACTTATCCGGGTTACTGCTTTTGATCTGGTTGCCAATGGCTTGCACCAAGTGCGTTTTACCAAGTCCTACGCCACCGTAAACCATTAGCGGGTTAAAAGAAGTTGTGCCCGGTTTGTTGGCTACGGCATAACCTGCAGAGCGCGCCAAACGGTTACAGTCACCTTCAATGTAGTTCTCAAAAGTATAAGCCGGGTTTAGCTGCGAGTTCAGGAAGTTACGGTCAATCGTCTTCGACTCGAACGGACTTTTAATGAAGTTCTGCTCCGGGCGGTAAGAGTTAACTACAGCCTGCGGTATTTTCTTGGTTGGGATGTTTACCGTCTGTGGTTTGTTAGCCTCGTTGCCGCGGTCCACAATAATAGAGTACTCCAAACGGCCCTCGCTGCCCAGTTCCTGGTAAATGACTTTTTTCAGAAGTTGCACATAGTGCTCCTCCAGCCACTCGTAAAAGAACTGGCTAGGCACTTGTATGGTAAGTACACTATCGCGCAAGGATATAGGCTTAATCGGCTCGAACCAAGTCTTAAAGCTCTGTTCGCCAATGTTTTCCTTTATCACCTGCAGGCAGTTACTCCATACAGTCGTACAATCTTTAATCATCCAATTTTCCAAAACTCACTAAGATTAGTTTGGTGAAACCAACCTCCTTATATCGGCAGGGGGGTTACAAATTTGCTTAAATATATGTAAACAAAAAATTATTTTTTCACGAAGTTGTTACAGGTATGTTTACCGGCAAAAGTGCGGTTCTCACATCTGTCTTTTTCTTAGAGCTTTTGTTAAACGAGAAATCGATGCGGCCCAGGAAAATACCCGACCAACCTACCTGGTTTACAAGCGTTTCGTGGCCGCTGCTATGTTGCACTACAGTAGGCTCATCCAGGAAAGTATGGGTATGCCCGCCGAGTATAAGATCGATGCCTGGTACCTGCTGGGCAAGCTTCACATCGTCTATCATTTCGCTTTCGTACTTGTAACCTAAATGTGAAAGGCAGACAATAAGGTTACACTTTTGTTTATCGCGCAGTTCCTGTACCATTTCCCTGGCCACGGCCACCGGATCGTTGTAAACTGTTTCGCCATAATTGTTTTTGCTAACTAAACCGTCCAATTCGATGCCTAGTCCAAACACGCCAATGCGCACGCCCTGTTTCTCGAAGATTTTGTAAGGCTCGAAACGGTTTTTCAATATGGTTTTAGAGAAATCGTAATTGGCAGATACAAATGGGAAAGCCGCATGCGGCAGCATTTTCTCTAACCCGAGCAAGCCGTTATCGAAGTCGTGGTTACCGAGGGTAGCAGCATCATACTTCATCTCGCTCATGAGTTTATACTCCAGTTCGCCGCCAAAAAAATTAAAGTATGGCGTCCCCTGCCAAATATCACCGCAGTCTAAAAGAAGTACGTTTTGCTCCTGCTTCCTTATCTGTTCGATAAGGGTTTTGCGTTTGGCCATACCACCCATGCCGCCATACTTTCGGCCGTCGTCCGGAATAGGATCGATGCGGGAGTGCTGGTCGTTGGTGTGAAGTATGGTAAGGGTTATACTTTGGGCAGCGGCTGCCGAAAAAGGCACACCAAGCAAGCTTACACCAGCCGCCCCTACTGCTGTAGTTTTAAGGAAATCTCTTCTTTTCATACTCTTTTATACTTTAAGGGAGGATGGTTACACGGTTCTGTACTTCTGCTGTTACGGGCTTGCCTGCAGCTGTTAGTTGCCTGATTTGCTGCAGGATAGCATCGCGCAGCAGAGAACCTACTTTTTCATACTTTGCAGGTTCCTTCAGCATATTTAAGCTATCACCGCCATTGGCCAGGTAATCGGAAGTAACTAAAGTATAACTCTGGTTTATATCCAGCGGCTTGCCGTTTATTTTAATATCTGTTGCTTTATCGCCGGTTACTGTGTAAGTGGAGTTATTTATTACCACAAACTTTTTTTCGGCGGCATAGTCAAACAATTGCTTTACTTTTTCGCCACTCAGCGTCAGCACCACCAGCTCGTTCTCGAAAGGCATCAGCTCAAACACATGTCCGGTGGTAATGTTGCCCTCCGGCAGCGGTACGCGCAAGCCACCATTTGTAGTAAGCGACATATCAATTGGTTTGTTATAAAGCGGCTTGCTTTGGGTAATCTGCAGGTCGGTTACAAAATTAGCCAGTGGCGATTCATAATCTCCTTTTTGCAGGGCTCTTGGTGCAGTACCCACCACCTCCGACATTTTAACGGTTACCTCTTGGCGATAAGGCGAAATTTTAGCCTCCATCTGCGGGTCAGCGGCTATGGAGTTATCAACGGGAACGTCGGTATTGGTTAATGCGGGCGAGGCTACAAAAGTGCGCTGGCAGGCTGCTAAACTGAGCACCAGCAACAGGCCACTTATGTATTTCAGGGTGTTTTGTTTCATGTTTGTGTGTAAAGTATGGCTCTAATTTACCAGCCTACTCAACAGTAAGCAAACAGAGTAAGTTCTTACACAGAAATTCTACATCAGATTTGATTAGAAATACAGGATAATATTAACAATATCTATATCTGATTTTCAGTTAATATAGTATATTGTGCATAAACCTATAGACCTATGAAAACCAGACTTTTACTCCTCCTATCGGTTGCAATACTGCTAACTTCAAACACAGTTTCTGCCACACACATAAATGGCGGTTACATCAGCTATAAAGTAGATCCGCAAAATCCGCTGAAGTATAGTTTTAAATTTACTTTGTTTGAGAATGACAAGTCTAACGCAGATGAATCTACTGTTGAGATAGGTATGGGTAACCTAACAACAGTTAGAGTGCCTAAAACAATATCAATACCCTATCTTAACAACACTAGTATTGAAATTTTCGAGTGGGAGTATACGTATGCCGCCCCCGGTAACTATGTAGTTTCCTGGAAAGGTATAAACAGAAATCCGGGTATCTTAAACGTAACCCCGCCTTCAGACCAACTTACATTTTTTGTATACACGCAGGTACAACCACGGCTTACTCCCCAAAACAGGCATAGTATTAAGACTATTATACCCGCGCCTTTAGAGGCTTTTACAGGAGAGCCTTTTAAGATGAATATGATTGCCTATGATGCAGACGGTGATAAGCTTACATATGAACTAGTTCCGCCACAGCACATCGATCAGAATAGTATACCTCAAAACCTGCCGGGTTACCAGTTTCCGGTTGGCCTGCACATTAATAAATTCGGTGAATTGCATTGGCAAAATCCTACTGTAAAAGGTGAGAATGTTATTGCTGTTAAGGTTACAGAATACAAAGATAATCAGGCTGTTGGGTATACAATTGTAGATATGCAATTACGTGTAAAGGATAGAGTACATGAACCTATCGTAAAACTTTTGAACAAAGACAGACTCACTATTAACTACGATGGTTCTGTGTATGCAAAGCCGGAACAGCAACTAAAGCTTGAGTTTTTTGTAGATAAAGCCCCGAATAGCACCAATCCTCTTTACGCAAAGCAATTCAGCGACCTGGACACGCTTGACCTGGCTACCCCTGAATTTGCAGCCCGCGACTCTGCCAATGGCCTGGCTGTAACTTTAAGATTAACCCCAGCTATAAGTATAGCACGTAACCAACCTTACATCATTGGCTTAAGAGGAGCTTCCGAAATTGAAACAAACCCTAGTTCACGAAATCAATTTGCATATGGCTGGGACTTTGTGAATGTATACATCGGAGCACAGCAGCCTACTTCGTCAGGAGATTTGGCCGATAATGTAAGGGTGCAGCTCTATCCAAATCCGGCTTCAGGTAAGTTTATTGTGGAAGGCGATGACTTGAACAACGCACAGTTAAAGGTTTTCAACAGTAACGGGAAGCATGTGTTTACATCTAACTTAGCAGCTGGCAGGAATCTATTAAAACGTCCTGCACAGGTAGCAGCTGGTGTATATGTTTTCCATATTGTAAAGAGAGGCAAAATTATAAAAACCGGAAGGTTGGTGCTGGAATAACTGGCCTGTAGCAGAATAAACAAAAAAGCGGAACCTCAACAGTTCCGCTTTTTTGTTGTACTTATTTCTTGCCTTTGCTGTTCATGTAATTCAGCGTCAGGTTAGTCAGGGTTTTAACGCCTAGCTTCATGCCGCTTTCATCAATGTAAAAATCCGGGGTGTGGTGGGCCGGCGCTGTAGCTGGGTCCTGGCCTTTTTTCATGCCGCCCACAAATAAGTATAAACCAGGAATCTTCTGCTGAAAGTATGAAAAGTCCTCCGCCCCGGTCATGGCATTCATCAGCACCACTTTGTCTTTGCCGGCTGTTGCCTGCAGCGTAGGGAGCATCTTTTCTGTAAGAGCAGGGTCGTTGTAGGTTAAAGCTGCCGCTTCGTTTATCTCTACCTCAGCGGTTGCTCCGGCACTCTCAGCAATCTTGGTAGCCGTAAGCTTGATCTTATCATGGATCTTCTTCTGCATCTCTTTGTCCAACGTGCGGATGGTGCCTTCTAGGAGCACCTCTTCTGGTATAATGTTGTTGCGCACCCCGCCATGGATCATACCTACTGTTATAACAGCAGCATTTTCGGTAAGCTCTGTCTGGCGGCTGATGATGGTTTGGAGACCGTTTATGATCTGGGCAGACACTACAATCGGATCAATGCCATTCCATGGGCTGGCGCCGTGCACCTGCTTACCTTTAACCTTGATCTTAAATACATCGGCAGCTGCCATGATACCGCCTGGTCTATACTTTAAAGTGCCTACTTCAGTTTGTGAGTTTATGTGCAAACCAAAAATCACCTCCGGTTTAGGTCCTTTTTCCAGCACACCTTCTTTTACCATCAGGGCAGCGCCTCCCTCCTCTCCGGCTGGCGGTCCTTCCTCAGCTGGCTGGAACACAAACTTTACTGTACCTTTCAGGTCAGCTTTCATACTTGTGAGCACCTCGGCAGCACCCAAAAGCATGGCAATGTGCGTGTCGTGGCCGCAGGCATGCATGACTCCTACTTCCTGCCCGTTGTAAACACCTTTGGCTTTGGAGGCAAAAGGCACATCGGCACGCTCTGTAACGGGTAGTCCATCTATATCTGCCCGCAATGCCACAACAGGTCCGGGTTTGCCGCCTTTTAAAATGGCTACCACACCAGTTTTTGCTACACCTGTTTCTACCTCGAGGCCCAGCTTTTTAAGGTGAGCAGCTATTTTCTCTGCTGTTTTTACCTCGCGGTTGCCCAGTTCCGGATGCTCGTGATAATCGCGGCGCCATTCTATTACCTGAGGTTCTATTTTATCGGCCAGGGTATTTGCTTTGGCTAGCAGTTTAGCGTCCTGCGCTATGGCAGGTATTGTTAGCAAGCTTAGGCCTAGCGCGGCTAGTATAACTCGTTTTGTGTTCATTAGTCTAGTTTGTATTAAGGGAAATATGAAGATAAGGAGTTAGATGTAATGTTGGAAGTATGAGTGGATTTTATTTGGGTAGCAATAACCAATTCTTTTCAATTTTCTTGATCAATTAAGCTTAATTGTTGGTAGCAGGCTTTTCGCCTCGCCGGCTGGGCCCTACTTTTTGTCCCCGAATCAAGTTCGGGATATTCTACTTGACACAAAAAGTAGGCAAAAAAGTCAAGTGGCACATCCCGAACTTGATTCGGGGCCCCTACCCCCAACAGTGGACCGTCGTTTGGTGCACCTGACCAAAGCCACTGTTTTATAGCAACTGTTAAACATCCCCCTCCGCCCCCTTCAAAGGGGGACTTTCTGCCGTTGCTTTAGCAGAGGCTCAAGTTTTATCGCTGATGCCATTGCTCGGACAGGTCGCGACCTGTCCCTACAAATCAGAATTTATACTTTGTTCATAGTTGCAACAGTCGTTAGCTAAGAAGTGTCTATCCCAGTTTCTCTGTTGAGCTGCCTTGTGAGATCCGGTGCCACGTTAGTGGCAGCGCCCCCGGCGCAGGAGGGAACACAGCAGCAATGCAGAGAAACGAGGCCACCCGGCCTTAAGGGCACCAAAGCCTAAAATGAAACGATAGGCAAGTAAGACTGAGGAAGAAAGCAACTCGATAGACTAGCGGAAGAATAAATCAGAACATCAGCTAAGTACCATTGTACAAATCTCCAAAACCACAAATCTACCGTACAACCTATCATGCTTCGGAAATGGAAAGAGATCGTACGTAAATTGAAAGAGGACATCTATACTTTATACCTTGCCTCCAGAGACCCACGAATACCCTTCGCCGCTAAAGTAGTATTAATTGTTACGGTTGCCTACGCTTTCAGCCCCATAGATCTTATCCCGGATTTCATACCCATCATCGGCTACCTCGACGACCTGCTGATACTCCCGCTGGGTATCTGGTTTTCTATAAAATTAATACCACCACGCGTGCTGGAGCAGTACCGGCAAAAGGCAAAGGAGCAGATGCTGGAGCGCAAACCCAGTTATGTAATGGCAGCGGTTATCGTTATCATTTGGTTGCTGATCGGGTACTGGGTTTACCAGGCGTATATGGACCAGATAGACTAAAGTATAGCACTTAGCAGATATAGAGCCAATGCAGCAGTAAAACCTTACGTAGAAAAGAGTATCTTTACATCAAATTACAACACCACCACGATGACGGAAGAGCAGAAGCTATTTTCAGAATTCAACTCGGCCACAGCCGCTGATTGGGAGCACAAAGCACAGAAAGACCTGCGCGAAACATCCCTGGAAAACCTTACCTGGCAGACCTACGAAAACATCGACGTTAAGCCCTATTACAGCAAGGAAGATATAGCTGGCCTGCCCTTTGTGCAGCATCAGCCGGGGCAATTCCCTTACCTGCGCGGCCGTAAAACCAATGATAACAGTTGGGAAAACATACAAGAGATCAGCGTTTCCGGAGACGGTAGAAAAGCCATAGATAAGGCTACAGATGCACTTACCCGCGGAGCCGATGGCATTTACTATGTGGTGCAGCAGCAGGAGCTGTTCGACCTGGAGTACCTGGTTCGCAGAATAGACTTAAGTAAGTATACGGTGAGCTATGCCGTTACAGAGCAGCCTGACTGTTTTCTGCAGCGACTATATACTGAACTGCAAAAATGCGGCATATCACACCATAACCTGAAAGGCTTTATCAACTTCGACCCGGTTTCTGTTAAAAGCAAGATAAATCACGAAGAAGGCAGGGGCATCATTAAAACACTTGACCTGACAAAAGACAGCCCCGAATTTTATGGTATCACTGTAAACGGAACCAGCTTTAGCAGTATTGGCGCATCTGTTACACAAGAGATAGCCTATACTTTGAGTGCAGCCGTAACTTACATCGATAAGCTGACCACTGCCGGTGAGCCGCTTGAATCGGTGCTGCGCAACGTGCAGTTTGTAATGGCGTTGGGTACGAACTACTTTTTCGAGATAGCCAAACTGCGTGCACTGCGCTTGCTTTGGGCGGCAGTAATAGAGGCTTACCAGGCAAAACCGGAACTGGCTGCTAATCTTCGTATACACAGTGTTACATCTAGCTGGTACCAAACCACCCTCGACCCGCATGTAAATATGCTGCGCACCACCACCGAGGCCATGGCTGCTGTAATTTCCGGCTGCGATTCACTTACAATCACTCCTTTTGACAATACTTTCCGCCATTCCGATGAGTTTTCGGAGCGAATTGCACGCAACGTGTCTGTTATCCTGAAAGAAGAAGCTTACCTTGATAAAGCCATTGATCCTGCTGCAGGCTCTTATTACCTGGAGGCCTTAACTAACGAACTGGCCACCAAGGCCTGGAAACTGTTTAAAACCGTAGAGGAGCGCGGCGGATTTGAAGCTGCTTACGAGGATGGGTTTATACTTGGCACAATCACAGAAATAAGCCGTAAGAAGTTCCGGAATATTGCCACAGGCCGCGAGGTACTGGTAGGCACCAACAAATACCCGAACCCAAAAGAGGTTATCGATTACGACCCGGAAGAACTTATACAGAGCGAATTGTTTGATACCACTCGTGCCTCTTATCCAACAGAGGTAATGCGCATGGCCACAGAACTGCATTTGCGTAAACTGCAGCGAAGGCCTAGGGCCATTGTTGCTGTTATCGGAGAGACTGTACAGCGCCACATCAACGCCACGTTTGCCCAGGAGTTCTTTTCCTGCGCCGGCTTTGAAACTGATGTGCAGCAGTTTAGTTCTGTAGAAGAAGCTTCTGACAAGCTGGAAAGCACTTCCGCTGAGGTTGTGATCGTATCGTCGTCGGAGGCAGCTTATGTGCGTGAGTTTGGCCCACGTATACGAAACCACCATGCCAAACCAACCATTATACTTGCCGACGACCCACAGCACATGAAAGCTGAAATGATTGCCAATGGCTATCAGGAATTTATCTTTGAAGACTGCGACATGTCTACCATCCTGGATCTGATCCAGAGAAGGCTGCACGAGGGAGGAAACCAATGATTGAATTTTGATTGAGTGAATGAGTGAATCTTAAATAATCATTCGCTCATTCACTCAACCACTCATTCTAAAACTAACAAATGAGATCTCTATACTTTATACTCTTAACCATGGCCACAACAACTATACTTTCAGCTTTTACCATGCCTAAAGGCGATGCTGTGCAAGAGGTAAAAAAAGCACTGGAAGGACAGATAGAGGCCTGGAACCGAGGCGACCTCGAAACTGCCATGACCTTTTACTGGAACTCGCCGGAAATGCTATGGATAAGTAAAAGCGGTACCGAAAAAGGCTTCCAGGAAGTATACGATATGTTTCTGCAGGACTTTACGGATCGCAGTAAAATGGGAGTTTATACTTATGAGCCACTGCATATAGAGCAGGTATCCAGAGAAGTCGTATACTTTGTTTTCCGCTGGAAGATAGAACTGGATGGCAAACGCCTGATGGGAGGAGTATCGTCGCAGGTATGGAAAAAGCTAAACGGCCGCTGGGTAGTTACCTCGGAGCATGCCAGTTGATAAAGTGACTGAATTTTGAATGAGTGATGGAGTGAATGATTTTAGCACTTGAACACTCATTCTAAAGTATAAAAAGTATAACTGAATTTTGATGAGGAATGAATTGAAAAGCATTATTCACTCATTCACTCCATCACTCATTCAAAATTAACTTATGAAGCCTGACTTTTCGAAAATAGATATAAACAAAGTAGCTGCAGTTGAGCATGCCACACAGGCACCAGCCAATGCCAGTGTATGGAAAACGCCGGAGCAAATAAAAGTAAAGACCTTTTATACTTCGGAGGATGCTGCCCACTTTGAGCACATGGATTTTGCTGCCGGTTTGCCGCCTTATTTACGTGGCCCCTATAGCACCATGTATGTGCAAAAGCCCTGGACCATCCGCCAGTACGCCGGCTTCTCTACTGCCGAGGAAAGTAACGCCTTTTACCGCCGTAACCTGGCTGGAGGTCAGAAAGGCCTTTCCGTGGCGTTCGACCTGGCCACGCATCGCGGCTACGACTCTGACCACCCTCGTGTAGTTGGCGACGTTGGTAAAGCCGGTGTGGCTATCGACTCAGTGGAGGACATGAAAATTCTCTTCAACAAGATTCCGCTGAACGAGATGTCGGTCTCCATGACGATGAACGGTGCTGTGCTGCCGATCATGGCCTTTTACATTGTGGCCGCCGAAGAGCAGGGCGTGAAGCCGGAGCATCTAAGCGGCACCATCCAAAACGACATCCTGAAGGAGTTTATGGTGCGCAACACCTACATCTACCCGCCAGAGCCAAGTATGAAGATCATTGCCGACATCTTTGCCTATACTTCTAAAAAGATGCCGCGCTTTAATTCTATCTCTATTTCGGGTTACCACATGCAGGAAGCCGGCGCTACAGCCGATATTGAGCTGGCTTATACTTTAGCTGATGGCCTGGAGTATGTACGAACCGGCTTGCAGGCAGGTATGGATATTGACGATTTTGCGCCGCGTTTGTCGTTTTTCTGGGCCATTGGCATGAACCACTTTATGGAGATCGCCAAAATGCGTGCCGCGCGTATGCTGTGGGCTAAGCTCATTAAGCAATTCAACCCGAAAAATCCGAAATCACTGGCTTTGAGAACACACTGCCAGACATCCGGCTGGAGTTTAACCGAGCAGGATCCATTTAATAACGTAACACGAACTTGCGTGGAGGCCCTGGCTGCTGCACTTGGCGGTACGCAAAGTTTGCACACAAATGCCCTCGACGAAGCCATTGCCCTGCCAACTGATTTCTCGGCACGCATTGCACGTAACACGCAGCTTTACCTGCAGCAGGAAACCAACATTACCAAAGTGGTAGACCCATGGGGTGGCTCATATTACGTAGAGGCGCTGACACATGAGATCGCACACAAAGCCTGGGCATTGATAGAGGAAGTGGAAGAGCTTGGCGGTATGGCCAAGGCCATTGAAACTGGTTTGCCGAAAATGCGCATCGAGGAAGCTGCTGCCCGCAAACAGGCCCGCATCGACTCCGGTAAAGATATTATTGTAGGCGTAAACAAGTATAAACCGAGCCAGATTCAGGAAATCGACATTCTGGACATTGACAATACTGTAGTGCGTGAATCGCAGTTGCGCCGACTGGCAAGTATAAAAGAAACGCGCGATGCTGATGCTGTTGCAAAAGCGTTACAGGCTTTAACAAACGCTGCCGAGTTTGGTGAGGGTAACCTGCTGGATTTAGCCGTTGAGGCTGCCCGCCATCGTGCTACTTTAGGTGAGATATCCGATGCACTGGAAAAAATTTACGGAAGACATAAAGCTGTGATCAGATCTATATCAGGCATTTACTCGGCAGAACTCTCCGACGATGAGAACTTTGAGCGTGCCAAAGCTATGGCCGACGAGTTTGAGTCACTAGAGGGTCGCAGGCCAAGAATTATGGTTGCCAAAATGGGCCAGGACGGCCACGATCGTGGTTCCAAAGTAATCGCCACCTCTTTCGCCGATCTTGGCTTTGATGTAGACATAGGGCCGCTGTTCCAAACGCCAGCTGAAGTAGCCATGCAAGCCGCCGAAAACGACGTGCACGTAGTAGGTGTAAGCAGTTTAGCAGCAGGTCACAAAACACTGGTACCGCAACTCATCGAAGAGCTTCGCAAATTAGATCGTGATGATATCATGGTGATTGTAGGTGGTGTTATTCCAGCCCAGGATTACGATTTCCTGTTTAAAGCTGGTGCAGAAGGTGTGTTTGGCCCTGGTACCATTATCTCGGTGGCAGCGCAGAATATTCTGGAGAAGCTGATTAAGCGGGTGGAGGCATAAGTCTTTACAATTTAAAATACTCCAAGAGCCGCATCTGAGTAAATTCAGCTGCGGCTCTTGCATTTATTCTGGCGCCGGAATCCATCCGGTGACTTACGGTGTACGCGAGTCTCCAGACTCGCTTTTATACTTTTTAGTTGCACAAGTGAGTCTGGAGACTCACACCCACCCTCGGCACCGGTTAGATACCGGCGCCAGAGTAACTATTATACATTATTCAATCAACACTACTTCTAGCCTCCCCTTTTGTCCTGCATAGTCACGGGCGCTACTATAGTACCAATGCTCAGGCTCCTCTACAAATCCGGCTTATACGGGATTCTGATGTAAGTATTCCAACCGTTGGTCAATCATCTGATTTGTGCTAAGTTCTACAAAATGGCCTCCCAATTGCCAGAATTGGAAATCACCATGTCGGGTGCTTTTTTCTGCAGCACTTCTAAACATCCATAACAACCAGTTCTTCCTACTTTCTTTAGAGTTGCTCTGAATAGATTCGATTATGAACCGAGAAGTATACTTTTTCAAATCTCGTATCACATCGGTTAGCTTAGGTGCCAAGCATATCATATGTACATGGTTCGTCATGATGCACCAGGCATAAAGTGATAGCTCTTTCTTCTGCTGACAGTAATTTATACTTTCACAAATTAATTCGCAGTAGTCGCGTCTTGTAAATACATCCGCCCACTCGACCACAGTAAGTGTAATAAAATAAATACCTTCAGGATCAGAAAACTTGTTCTTAGTGCTCATCATCCTATAGACGAAAAACCACTTCTTCAGTTTTAGTAGTTAAGGTATCCCCCAAACCCAAAATCTCCTTACCTTCACACAAAACAACACTACAATCATGGCCTCAGCTTTCGCACACGCACTAGCAGCAGTTGCTATAGGCAAAACCCTCCCCAGCAGGTACACTTCAACTAAATTTTGGTTATTGGGTATGCTATGCACCATCATTCCAGATGCTGATGTGATGATGTTTAAGTTTGGTGTGCCATATGAGCATGTTTTGGGCCATAGAGGATTCTCGCATTCACTTGTATTTGCACTGTTCCTTGGAGTACTGGTTACTGCTATCTTCTACAGTAGTACAAAACTTACCAGTAAAGCAGGTGCAGCATTTATACTTTTCTTTACACTTTGCACTGCTTCTCATATCCTGCTAGATGCTCTGACCAATGGCGGCTTAGGCGTTGCTGTTTTTGCACCGTTTGATAGTACCCGCTATTTCTTACCTTGGCGGCCCATACAGGTTTCTCCGATCGGGATAAGCAACTTTTTTACTGAATGGGGATGGCGGGTAATCAAAAGCGAAGTGGTTTGGGTGGGGTTGCCTGCTCTAGCTTATATTATTACTGCCTCAGTTTTCAAACATCGTAAAAACAAATAAGCTTAAATAAACATTAGCCATACTTCTGCCATGAAACTAAAACACATACTTATACTTGTCTTGGTTATACTTATCGGCTGGTTTATTTACGATACCCTGTCTATACCCAGCGTTGATGATTTGAAAGGCGATTTTAAGGAAGTGGCCATGTACCGGAACGAGAACAATACCGGGCCGATAGTAAGAGTGTATGCCGTTACAGTAAACGATACGCTGTGGCAGGAAATGCAGGCATACGGCGATTATATGCCACACACCAAGTATGGCAACACCAAAGTATATTTCTTTCATCAGGATACTCCAGCACCTGGCAAAGTATACGCTGGCGAAGCAAACATTGACGCTCAATTTAATACCTATGTGTTAGCCAGGTATGAGAAAGATGCTATGGGGCAGGTATCGTTTATAAAGCATCCTTACAAGTAAAATCCAGCGAATTATTACTATCTGCTATACTCTAACGCCTACTTCATTTTATACTTCAACTCCTTCACTTTTATACTTTACATTAACTTGGCATTGCATTTGTACTTTCTGCTGATAACAGACGTTTAAACAATTGCTATGATAAGATTCCGACATTTTGCGGCTGCCGCTATACTTACTTTAAGTAGCCTGAGTGTATTTGCCCAGGGCGAAAAAAACAACTGGTATTTTGGTAAAGGGGCTGGTATTGTCTTTTCTGAGGGCACCCCTACTGCCACTTCAAGCCGTCTGTTTACCGAAGAAGGCAGCGCTACTCTTTCTGATAAAGACGGCAATTTGCTACTGTACACCAACGGCATCACCGTCTGGAACCGTAACCACAAAGTAATGCCAAACGGCAATAGCCTGATGGGAGGTAAATCGTCAACTCAGTCTGCGCTTATACTTCCGAAGCCTGGCAGCCAGACCATTTATTATATCTTCACGACAGATATTCAGGCACAGTCTAACGGCTTACGCTATAGTGTGGTGGATATGAGCAAAGACGGAGGCAGCGGAGATATTGTAACCCGCAACAACTTTATGATTGCCCCTGCCACCGAAAAGCTAACTGCAGTGCGCCATAGCAATGGCCGCGACTGGTGGGTAATAGCACACCGCTGGAACAGCAACGGTTATATGGCATACATGGTAGATGCAGAGGGTGTTGCCACCCAACCGGTTATGAGTATGGTTGGCGTAGTGCATGGCGGCCCAAACAGCAAAGCTATCGGTTACCTGGTACCATCCCCTGATGGAACACGCCTTGCCGCCGCCCTCTGGAACGACGACAGCAGTTTTGAGATTCTAAAGTTTGACCGCAGCACTGGCAAAGTATCAGACCCGATCCATTTAAAAGGTTTTAAACAGGCCTATGGTGTAGCTTTTTCTCCGGATGGCAGCAAATTATATGGTACGACTAACAATGGCCAGATGAACAAAGCCCAGATCGTACAATTTGACCTTAGAACTGGCAGCGCTGACGCAATTGCTAAATCAGCTACAATAATAGGCACATCGGGCAGCCCAAGTATAGGCGCCTTACAACTTGGCCCGGACGGCAAGATTTATGTGGCCCGAAAAGATAACTACTACCTTGGAGTGATAAACAAACCAAACGCCAAAGGCACCGCCAGCGAATATGCAGACAACGGCTTCCACCTGGGCAAACAAAAAAGCGACTTAGGTTTGCCAAACTTCCCGCAGGGTCTTACAAGACAAAGTATAAAATAAGTATAAAATGAGAAGCGCCAGCCCTACAAAAGGCTGGCGCTTCTCATTTTATACTTTGTAGCTTAATCAGCAATTTAACCTATTAAAGCACTTTTGGCTTACCGATCTTAAATCTCAGGAAACCCATAGCAAACGATCCACCCGGATTATTTTCCACGAAAGGCGCAGTTACATCGCGGGTACTTACACCAAACTCATAAACAGGCGTAACAATGGCAATACCAACCGGCAAGTTTATCTTGTCGCCTGCACCAGTCGATACGCCTGTGCTTAAACGTAGCGCAGAAAATGGCTTTACATCAATTCCTAAACCAACAAAATCCTGGGAAATGTTGCCCGGAGCGTTGTTTAGGGCACGTACATAGTCTATTCCAACTTCCACTCTTTCACCAATCTTTACGCCAACACCTGCTCTTAGGCGAGTAGGCAAGTCAGTTGTTAATTCACTTACAGGGCTAAACACAAGGGCACTATCAATAATGGTTTTAGCCATATTAGCCGCCTCACCAAAACTATACTCTTCTGAGCCGTCAATCTCTGGTAGCTTAAAGCCTTTGTCCTGAGCCTGCAGCAGGTTTTCTGTCCAGGTCATTTTACCCAAGTCTGTTACAGATAAACCTACCTTCACAATTTTAACGATCTCGGCAGATAAGCCAATATCAAAACCATGGCCGCGTCCTACCGGACTCAACAGTCCATCAGCATCGTTGTAAGTAAACTTCGGGTCGTTTAGGTATTTGTCATAGTCGATATCCAAAATTGGAGAGGCTGCACTGTAAGCTTTTACTTCACCGCCATTAGAGCTGAACTCATATAAAGCCATACCCTGAATGTAACGGTAACCGGCACCACCATAAATATTTAACAAAGGTAGGTCGATTATCTTACGGCCGTAGGCAACGTTCCACTCGTTAACCCACGAAGCTTTTATTTCGGTGCCGTCAAACAATTTAGACACATACACTGTCTGTCCCGGAGCATACTGCTGATATAATTCTGCATCCTGGCCCAGGAACAAAAGCTCAGAGAAGTTTTTATTAAAAGCCACATGACTTAAAGCGCGCTGACGGTTACTGAATGCCAGTCCGCCAAACTTAGGCAGGTTGATAGAGATGGCAAATGTGTTAAAATCTGCCCCGGCGTTAAGAACATTGTCACTGGTGAAGGCTTTTGCCAAATCGCGGCGTGCGGCCAATGTTAATTCATCTCCTTCTGCAGCCTCTATAAAGCGCTTCATAGTGGTTTTGGTTAGGGCCTGCGAACTGGCGCCCACTCCTCCTTCGCCAATAGTAAACGATACAATAGAAGTGCTTCGGCCCAGGTTACCCGGATTTACACCTATCGCCTGAAAATCATGCACGAACGTATTCATTACACCGCCCCGGCCTACTACCGAAAAGCTGCTAAGTTCTGTTTGCGCCAGCGCACTTGCCTGTACCCCCGCAAAGGCAGCAGCCAGCATCAACAATTTTTTCATAAGGGTTGGTTGTTGTATTTTAAACTTTTGTTTGGTTAGATCAAGCTGCCGATGCTGTTGTGCAGTTGCATTGAAACTATTTATACTTCAATACTTTACAAAGGCATCAAATCAGGTGCAATTTCCGGTTTTTAGATTTGATTTCCATATATATCCACAAAATTATTTGTTCAATTATATATAGAAATCTATATTAATAAGTTTATCTAAAACGAATACGCGTATAAGTTTTAAATTTGTGAACATCACCGCAACCTATACCGATTAGATTTGGCAAAGAGATTCAGCACCGAAACCTACGTAAAAGGCATACTTTCCGGAGACCGGGTAATGCTGAGCCGTGCCATCACGCTGGTAGAAAGCAGGCTAGCCTCTGACCAGGAACTAGCTCAGCAGGTTATTGATGCTGTACTGCCTCATGCTGGTAATTCTGTTCGGATAGGTATAACCGGTGTGCCGGGTGTTGGCAAAAGCACTTTTATCGAGGCCTTTGGCAGTTACTTAATTAAAGAACAAAATAAGAAGTTGGCTGTACTAGCCATAGACCCCACCAGCCAGCGCTCCGGCGGAAGTATATTGGGCGATAAAACCCGCATGGAGGAACTCTCCATGAACTCGCAGGCATACATACGGCCCTCACCTGCAGGTAAATCACTGGGTGGCGTTGCTAAAAACACCCGCGAAACCATTATACTTTGTGAGGCCGCAGGCTTTGATACCATTATAGTAGAGACAGTAGGTGTTGGCCAATCTGAAACTGCTGTTCATGCCATGGTTGATTTCTTTTTGCTGCTGATGCTGGCCGGTGCCGGCGATGAGCTGCAGGGAATAAAGCGCGGCATCATGGAGATGGCCGATGCCGTAGCCATTACAAAAGCCGATGAACATAATGTGCATAAAGCAAACGCTGCCAAAGCTGAGTACCAAAATGCCCTGCACCTTTACCCGGTTGGTGCTTCAGGTTGGGTACCTCGGGTTAGTACCTGCTCTGCGCTACAGAATACCGGCCTCGATACTATCTGGCAAATCATTAGCGATTACCTGGACCTTACCCATAACAATGGTTTCTTCGATAAAAAGCGCCGTGATCAGAACCTGCAATGGATGTACGAAGCCATTCGACAGGGCCTGGAAGATAACTTCTACGGTCATCAGCAGGTAAAAGAGCAGCTGCTCGGCATAGCTGATCAGGTTAAGGAGGGCCAGAAGTCTGCCTTTGCCGCTGCTGATGAGTTGTTGCGGCTGGTATAGGATATCCAACCACCCCTCTCCCGAAGCAAGTCCGGGATCTTCGACTTGTCTAAGACGGGGAATGCTGCCTTTGCAGGTTCTAAAGTATAAGTTTCATTAATGAAGCCAATGGCGAACAGGTCGCGACCTGTCCCTACAGAACAATTCCCAACCCTCTCTTTTCTGTAATCCTGTCAAGGAACTTGGTAGAAGGGAGGTTAAGCAGGAGCTACACAGCTTATACTTTTACAGGAATAATGTAAGAATTACTCGCCTTAGACTACCGGGAACGCGAGTTTGAAGGTAGTGAACTCAGCTCTGAGGGCTAGGAATAGTTAGACATGGAGCTGCTGATACTAAAAAAACAGCCGGCCCATTACTGAACCGGCTGTTTTATACTTTATACTTTCAGATTAGAGAATCCTAAAATCCCCAAATCCTATGAATCCTAGTCCTAGCGTGCTTCTTCTAAACTAACCTTGGCCCATTTACAGATACCGCCAAGTGGTGGATTAAACTTATATACATTAACCTTTACCGACTGAACAAACGGGAACCGATCGTATACTTTGTCGATGATGCGGTGGCCGAGGTGCTCTAGCAGGCGTGCAGGTATTTTCATTTCCTCCAGCACTAGTTTGTACAGCACTTCGTAGTTTACCGTTTCGTCAAGGTTATCGGTTTCGGCGGCACGGCGCAGATCGGTGTTGATAATCAGGTCGATGCCATACTTATTACCAATTCGCTGTTCCTCGTCATAAAACCCATGGAAGGCAAAGAACTCCATGCCCTCCAGCGCAATCTGCCCCATATTTGCTGCTTAGCCTATATCGTCGAAGAAAGAACCGCCGCCTTGTTTAACAGCAACTCCGTTTGTAGCGTAGGCATTCCGCGATGGCTCTGTGTTTGGAGGTTGAACCTCTAGTTTATCCGGCGTTACAGGCTGTATTTCAGGAACTGGCTGCTCAATATCCGGCGCAGGCACACGACCCGGATAATCTGGCTGTATTGGCTCAATCTCCGGCGACGGAATATTGGGCACTGGCGTTGTTGGGGTAGGCACCTCGTTTGGCTGCGTTACATCCGGAGCCGGATCGCCAAACGGTTCGTACTCTTTGCCGTTACCATTACTTAATGCTATAGGCGCGTTCGCTGCCGTAGACTCAGGCAGGATGTATGTGTTGTTTTCAGTATTCATTTCTTTCAGATTTTTTAACAGCTCCGTGTTCTCCACACGAACACCGGCAGCTCTTGAAAGAATACTGTTTGTACCGTTTTTAGGTTTAGATTTAGTTCGTTCTGCCTTCTCAAGCGCCTCGTTAGCAAGGTTTCTCAGTTCACGCACCACTGTATCCAATTGGTCTTCCATGCGCAGGTAATCCAGCTCTAGGTTCTTTACCTCCTGCTGCATCTCTGCCACCATTTTCTCAGATTCTTTTTTTGCGTTTTCCAGCATCTGGCGGGCCTCATTTCGGGCTTGGTTCAGCAGTTCGTTGGCCTTCAGCTCTGCTTCGCGTCCTTTTAACTCAGCAGATTTGGTGGCCTGCTCTAATATGCTGTTTCCTGTATCTTCGGCCGTCTTAAGCGTTTTGTATAGCGACGATTCCACCTCGCGCAGTTTCTGGGTTTCGCGGTGCGAAGCATCCAGTTTCATACGCAGATCCTTGTTCTCATCCAGCAGCTTTTCCCACTGCTGCGAAAGGGTTAGCAAAAAAGCGTTTACTTCGTCCTTGTCTAATCCTCTAAATGCCTTCTCAAACGTTTTTTGCCTGATCTCTAATGGTGTAATCTTCATAACTTGAACCTAAATTAATATCCCAAACCGAAATGGTGCGGTCATCGCTACACGAAACTAACTGATTCTTGTGAGCCGACCAAAATAATTTATTAACCGATGTGCCATGGCTCGCATTTCGCACTTTGTCTATCACTTTCAGCAACTTAAAAGTCTCGGCATCCCATACTTTGATAGACTTATCCATGCTGCAGGTGGCAAAATGGCGGCCATCCGGGCTAAAGGTAATGTGGTTGATGGTGTACATATGCGCAATCAGGTAACCACGTTCTTTATATTGATTTTCTATCTCCCACACCCGCAGGTGAGCATCGCGGCCTCCCGTTAGCAGCAATTTGCCATCGGGCGTGTAAGCCACTGTAAAAACAGAGTTGGTATGCGACTTCAGTTCATATTTTACGGCCATACTTGTGGCATCAAAAATCCGCACCACATTATCGCTATAGCCTACAGCCAGTTCGTTGCTAAACTTATTATAGGCCAAGCACCTTGCACTCTGGTCAGATTTCCGGATAATGGTTTCCAACTCAAAAGTATGGCTATTAAGCACACAAATTGCACCGTTGCCCATGGCCACGTATACTTTCTCTGAAGTATGAATTATATCAAAAATGGCAACTTTAGGCAGCGGCACAGATTTTAAAATCTGCTTATTAGCCAGGTCTATCACCTGCACACCTTCTTGGTTCTGGCCGATCAGCAGCAGGTTACGGTCTGGTACATAGCGTAATGCGTAAACAGAGCTGGTTACTTTTGCAATTAGCTCCCCGTTCTCAGGTTCGTTCAGGTCCCAGGCTACCACCATGCCATCCCCGGCACCGGAAAAAAAGACGTTTTCATCACTGCTTCTCTCCAAAGTATAAACGCAGTCGCGGTGGCCGGTTAAGGTGGCTACTTTTTGTACTTGTATCTTGCTGGCCATAATGCCAATATGGTTCTGTGTCTTAAAATTTAGCTAAATTTACAACAATATAGCCTAACAAAGCGTGCCCATACTTATAAAACCTGTTACCTGCTAGTATATTGCCATGCCCCTCTTACAAATTCAGCAACTAAACCAGCATGCAGTTCTGGGTATCTGGCAAACCCAGGAAACTCTGGAAGAGCTACTAAGCTTGTTGCCTGCGCACGTAAATGTATCGGAGATTGATCAGGTACACGACAAACGCAGAAGGGAGTGGCTGGCCAGCAGGGTACTGGTTTATACTTTGCTGGGGCAATTTACCACTACTCCTACCGTTCTCAGAAAAAATGAAAATGGTAAGCCCTACTTTGAAGAACAGGGTCTTCACGTTTCTATTTCGCACTCGCCTTACTTAGCCGCCGTTATAATTTCTGCTAAACATGAAGTTGGCATAGATATTGAACTTGTATCGCAAAAGGCGCTGCGTGTGGCAGGCAAGTTTTTAAGCGAGGCAGAAAAAGTTTATACTGCCCTTGATGAAACACAGACCTGTCTGTACTGGAGTGCCAAAGAAACGTTGTATAAGTTGTATAGCCGTAAGCGATTGATTTTTAAGGACAATTTGATTTTATGTCCGGGTAAAGATCAAAATATTCTGGAAGGGCAGGTAATAACCGCTGATTTGAGTAAATTGTATCAGATTAGATTTGAATTTCTGCAAAACCATGTGCTTACTTACTGCATCGACTATACACAAACTTAAACAGAACTAACGCTTAAAACCATGAAACACTTTGCCACATTTGCCGCCGCGTTTTTATTAACTGCCTGTGCGTATGCGCAGGGTGGTGGTTACCAATTGGGCGATAAAGTTGCCAACTTTTCGCTTCAGGGCGCTAATAACCAGGCTGTATCGCTTAGTGATTTTACCAATGCCAAAACCGTGGTGCTGGTGTTTACAAATAACCAATGCCCTTATGCCAAGCTTTACGAAAACCGTTTGGTTACCATGGCCAGTACCTATGCTAACCGTGGCGTACAGTTTATCTTTATAAATCCGGGCGCAGGCGAGGGTACAGAAACGCTTGAAGAAATGAGCGCCAAGAACTACAGTTTCCCGTACCTGGCAGATAGGGGCCAGAAAATAAGCTCGCAGTTCGGTGCTACCAAAACCCCTGAGGTGTTTGTACTGCACAATACCGGCGATAGCTTTGTGCTAAAGTATAAAGGCGCCATTGATGATAACCCACAAGTAGAATCCGGTGTGAAAAACTTTTACCTGCGCGGTGTGATCGATGATGTGCTGTCTAATAAGCCCATCGCTGCCGGCGATAAAAGAGCCACAGGTTGTTTGATTAAAAAGTACTAAGTTTTTAAAAAAAAGAGCGGGCCGACTTTAATAGTCGGCCCGCTCTTTTTTTAGCATTATAATTTTCGACACCTTACACAGGTGGCTCTTCGTCGGTAATGGCATTCAGCAGTTTTATAACTTCCGTGGCTTTTTCCGGGTCGTTCATTTTTTCAAAAGAAAAGGCCAGGTTGCGTAAAGCCCGCTTTATGATGTCTATGTTTCCGCAGGGCTCATAAAAGATATCGATCGGGTTCAGGTTTAACTGCAATATGTAATTATCGATATCTGCCTTCGAAAGTATAAGCCCTTTGTTGTACACGTTAATGTAAAACTGTACGCCATCCAGCTTGTAGGTAAGTATAAACAGGTTGGGCAAATTTACACCATATACTGGCATATCGAGACGCTGGGCCAGCGTCATGTAAATTACGCATAGCGTTAGCGGGTTTCCGCGTTTGGTCTCTAGCACCAGATGAAGCATAGAGTTTGCCGGCGAATGGAAATTTTTGGTGTTGGCTGTAAAGCGTTTCTCCTTGAACAGCACATTGTTCAGCGCCTTTACCTGGTCATACGGATGCATCTCCTCTTTCATGTGGGTCCAGGCATCGAAGTACAACTGGTCTATAGTTTTGGTAATAGTGGCATACTCAACATCAGGATATAAGTAGGAGTTAACCAGGTACATTCCTTCCAACAGATCTGTTGCGCCATTTTCTTTCCACTCTTTCAGGCGCGCCATCAAACCGTCAAACTGCAGGTTATGGATCAGGTCTTCAATCTTTTTCTGAAGATCAGAATCTAATGTTTCCTCCCACTCTTCTTCCAGGTAAGGAATTATACCTTCGCCTAATGCAACTATTTGCTTCTCCACATGCGACGCCACATCGTCATCACTATCATCCAGCAGCGATATAAGCGCTTTTATCTCGTTCTTCGTCAAAGTGATATGTAATTATTAATGAGTAAACTCACTACCAACATCTAATAACTTACAGTAATAAAGAAAAAATGGATACTTCATTCACTTAATAATCTCTTCAAACCTAACTACAGCAGCAAACAAAGTTTAACTCATTCATCATTATTCTCACGTTTGGATAACGCCTACGTTGTATGGCTTTTCGATTGGAGCGTGGTTGGCTGCTTCAATTCCCATCGATATTACTTTTCGTGTCTCTAACGGATCTATTATGCCATCTATCCATAAACGTGCTGCGGCATAGTATGGCGAAAGCTCTTCGTTATACTTGGCCGTGATGCGCTCCAACAACTCCTGCTCTGCCTCCGGGGTAATAACCTCTCCTTTTGCCTTTAAAGAGGAAACCTGTATCTGTAGCAGCGTTTTGGCTGCAGAGGCTCCGCTCATTACGGCTAGCTGTGCTGTTGGCCAGGCATAGATCAGGCGCGGGTCGTAGGCCTTACCGCACATGGCATAGTTACCGGCTCCGTAGCTGTTGCCTACAAGTATGGTAAACTTTGGCACTACAGAGTTGGCCATGGCATTCACCATTTTGGCGCCGTCTTTAATAATACCGCCGTGCTCAGCCTTGCTGCCCACCATAAACCCTGACACGTCCTGCAAGAACACCAACGGAATCTTCTTTTGATTGCAGTTCATGATAAAGCGCGCGGCTTTGTCGGCAGAGTCGGAGTAAATTACGCCACCCATCTGCATTTCGCCTTTCTTACTTTTAACGATCTTGCGCTGGTTGGCCACAATGCCTACCGCCCAACCGTCTATTCTTGCAAGTCCACAGATAAGGGTTTGGCCGTAATGGTCTTTATAAGCCTCAAATTCAGAATTATCTACCATGCGAAGTATGATATCCATCATATCGTAAGGTTTTGCCCTGTCGGCTGGCATCAGGCCATAGATCTCTTTTTCATCCAGTTTTGGCGCAACAGGATCCACACGGCTGAATCCGGCCTTGTTATAATCTCCCATTTTGTCAAAAATATTGCGGATGTGGTCCAGTGCTTCTTTATCGTCTTTGCACTTATAGTCGGTAACACCGGAAATCTCGCTATGGGTAGTAGCACCGCCCAGGGTTTCGTTGTCTATACTTTCGCCAATGGCTGCTTTAACCAGGTATGATCCCGCCAGGAAAATTGAGCCTGTCCCTTCTACGATCAAGGCCTCGTCGCTCATAATTGGAAGGTAAGCCCCGCCGGCAACACAGCTGCCCATAATGGCGGCAATCTGCACTATGCCCATCGAACTCATCACTGCATTGTTCCGGAACATGCGGCCAAAGTGCTCTTTATCCGGGAATATCTCGTCCTGCATCGGCAGAAAGACACCGGCGCTATCCACTAAGTACACTATAGGCAACCTGTTTTCGATAGCAACTTCCTGGGCACGTAGATTTTTCTTAGCTGTGATCGGAAACCAGGCACCCGCTTTTACTGTGGCATCGTTGGCAACCACCACACATTGGCGGCCTTTTATATAACCTATGCCTGTTACTACTCCACCGCTTGGGCAGCCTCCTACTTCCTGGTACATACCGTCACCTGCAAAGGCTCCGATCTCTAAAAACTCCGAATCCTCATCCAGAAGGTACTCTACACGCTCACGGGCAGTCATCTTGCCTTTTTCGTGTTCTTTCTGGATGCGCTTCTCGCCACCACCCAAATGTACTTTCTTTAGTCTGCTCTGTAACTGAAAAATAAGTTGTTTAAGTGCGTCTTCGTTCTTGTTAAATTCAATATCCATGTAGGGCTAGTTTGAAGTATAGGAAAGAATATCAATGAAAAATCCGCCCTGATAAGCGGATTTCACAAATATACGATTTTACATTTTTACGGATTAATTAGATTTTGAACCGGCAGCACTTCTAACTACTTTAACAGTATCCGTTACCGGCACATACACAGTATCTGGCACTGTACGGAACTCCTGAGGATACTTGTCCTGCAGGTCTTTCACCTCATCCAGGCCAATTACACGGCCTGTAGCATCCACTTTATACTTGTCTTTGCGGCCAAATACAGAGAAGTTAACATAGCGTTTAGGGTAAGCCTGTATATCGCGCAGCAGCAGGTTAAGTGCCTCTGTAGAACGGTTCATGTTCTCATACAACTGTTCGTCGTGTATCAACTTGCCAATAGAGCCCTGGTCTGAGTTAAGTTTATTTACAGCCGATTGCAAATCTAAAACAGCGCTGTTTGCATTAGCTACCAGTTTATTGAACTCTGCCCGCTTCAGGGTATCCGTGATTTCGGTCATGTTACGGGCCAAGCGGTTTATTTGGCGCTCTGTTTGCACCAAAGAGGCCGTAAGAGCGCTTACATTGGCTGTAATAGCGTTGATATTTTGCTGATTGGCGCGCAGCATTTCGTTAAGGGCCGCCGTGGTTTGGTTTGTGTTGGCAAGTATGGCCTGTATGTTTCCTTTTGCCTCACTGTCCAGCAGCCTGTTTACACGGGCAAGTGTGGTATCTACCCTGTCAATTACAGGCACTGTTTTAGATGAGATGATGTCTGTAATGGAGCTCTCTTTATAAGGAATCAGCTTTTCGTTGCCATCATACATCTTCGTGCTGTTGCCCAGGTAGAGCGTAATAGCCTTACTACCAAGCAGGTCTGAGTTACCAAGCGCAGCAATAGTAGAGTCTCCTACCTGCAGGGTCTTGAGTACGTCTATCTTTACCAGAATATTGTTCTGCTGCTCTGTCATGAGGGTAATACTTTGAACAGAGCCCACCTGCACGCCATTAAGTATGACCGGATTGGATACAGTAAGTCCATCTACATTATCATACACAACAAAGTATGAGCGGGTATCTGAGAACAGGTCGGAGCCTTTCAGAAACATAAACCCGAAATACAGGACCACAAGCGCCACTATACCTAGCAGCGCAACTTTAATTTCTTTAGATATCTTCACGTAAGGGGTGTCTAGCTAGTAAGCTTTAGTTCATTGCCTCGAGTTCTTGCTTATACTCTTTAAAGGCACGATATATTCCTGATGCCATATACGTTTGGCCGGACTTATCGTTAAGGAATTTTTCTTCGGACGGATTTGTAAGGAAACCGCACTCTATCAGCACGCTAGGCATATAGGATTTCCAGAGCACCAGAAAGCCTGCCTGTTTTACACCACGGCTGTGGCGCCCTACCCTGTGCTTGAACTCTTTTTCTACTTTATCAGCAAAGCGAATGCTGTTATCCATGTGCGCGCTCTGGTGCAGGGCAAACAGAATATGGCTTTGCGGTGACTTAGGGTCAAAACCACCATAGTTCTCCTTATAATTATCTTCCTGCAAAATTACCGCATTCTCACGCTTTGCCACGTTCAGGTTACCCTCCGAAGTATGAAGCCCCATGGTATAGGTTTCTGTGCCGTAGGCAGATGCAGGACCTGCATTAAGATGTATAGAGATAAACAGGTCGGCGTTATTCTTGTTAGCAATACCTGCGCGGTCAATAAGCTCAACAAAGTTATCTGTTTTGCGCGTATACACTACCTTTACATCCGGTAAGTTCTTCTCAATCAGGCTGCCTACCTGCAGGGCAAGCTGAAGCGCAACATCTGCTTCATGCGAAACCTTACCGTTACAGCCATTGTCTTTTCCGCCATGGCCGGCGTCAATTACCACCGTGCGTACCTTATAAGCCTTCTTGAACTCTAATGTGTTGGATGAGCAAAGCAAGAAAACGATAGCCAGAAATGAAACAGTAACAATATTTCTCACAACGTTCGTTAGTTAAAAGCTAAAACAATAACTTTGTACAAAATAAATAAAACTTTAGGGAAGTCTGAAGAAGTTGCGCCACATTTTACTTTTTTTACTGCTGTTTCAGTTTGCCGTGCTCACTCCAACGATGGTGTCAGGCCAGCGTGTACCTCAATTGCGTACGCTCAAACCAGCTAGCCAACAAGACACTATCCCAGCTGGGCAGGACTCTCTGCGCGTTTCGGCACCCCAGGGCGACATCAAGTCCACAATCAAATACTCTGCCAGAGATTCCATTATGTTTGAGGTAGACCGTAAGGTAGTAAACCTTTATGGTGATGCCAAAATCAGTTACGGTGACTTAAACCTGGAAGCAGCCTATATCCAGATCGACTACGAAACCAATACGTTACTCGCTACCCCGCTACCCGACTCTACTGGCAAAGACACCGGTGTGCCGGTTTTTAAAGACTCTGGTGGCACTTACTCGGCCAAGCAGATCGCTTATAACTATAAAACCAGGAAAGGCCGTATATCTGAAGTAGTAACGCAGCAAGGTGAAGGTTATATACATGCAGAGGTTGTAAAAAAGAACGAGAACGACGAATTCTTCGGCTACCATGCACAGTACACTACCTGTAACCTGGAGCACCCGCACTTCTTTATCGGAGCTACAAAGATGAAGGGTATCCCGAACGACAAGGTAATGACAGGGCCATTTAACCTGGTAGTAGCCGATATACCAACACCGCTTGGGTTTATATTCGGTTTGTTCCCAATGCCTAAAAATACTCGCGCTTCAGGAGTTATTGTACCAACTTTTGGCGAGTCGAGGGCACAGGGTTTTTACCTGAGCAATGGCGGGTACTACTTTGCCTGGAACGATTACATTGGTACAAGGCTTACCGGCGACATTTACTCACTGGGCGGCTATAACATAAGTATGGACAACACTTACCGCAAAAGATACTCCTATAGCGGTAATTTGGGTGTGTCGTATAGATACTTTAAAAACGACGAAGCCGATATAGAGCGGTCACGCACAACCAACGATCTTCTAAACGCTTTGCCACCTACCCAACGCACTATCTGGATAAACTGGTCGCACTCGCCGGAGCAAAAACCTGGCCGTGGCCGTTTTTCGGCAAGTGTAAACGCTGGTAGCACGGGGCATCAACGTATTAACTATAACAGCACTTCACAGTACCTGTCACCTACGTTTAACTCCAACATAACCTACCAGAAAACAATACAGAACACGCCTTTCAGCTACACAGCTAAATTATCGCAGGGGCAAACCAGCGGTGGTGTTTACAACTTTGTACTGCCGGACCTGAACTTCTCGATGACGCCAGTTAGCTTTTTTGAGGTTCTCACCAACAACTTGCCTACAGGTAAATGGTACGAACAGTTTACAATTGGCTATAACGTAAATGCACAGAACAGGCTAACTAATATAAGGCCAGCCACAAGCAATACATTCGGTGTGCCGATCACGGAGGGTGTTGCAAGACAGGACACCATCAGCCTGAGTGATTTTGACCAACTCTGGAAGAATGGTCGCCGCTCTGCAGACCATAATTTCCAGCTTAACCTGGGCAGTTACAAGATAGCACGCTATTTTAACTTCTCGCCATCGGTGAGTTACCGCGAAAGCTGGACCGACCAAAGATATAGTTTCCGCTTTAACCCCGACTCGCAGAAGGTAGATGTAGATACGACAAATTTTGGCCGGATTTATGATTATAGTGCCAACGCATCGCTTAGCACCACTATTTACGGTACAGCCTATATAGGAGGTAAGCGTGTAGAGGCTATCCGCCATCTTATCCGCCCGAACATCAGTTATAGTTACCGCCCAGACTTTGGCAGAGAGAGTTTCGGCTTTTACCAGAATGTGCAAACCGCTGCTTTCCCGGCTGCTGGCCGCGATGCTTTTACCTTACTGCCCCGCGTTGCCAACGCACCGGGCCCTGGGCTGCAAAGCAGGTTAAACCTTAATGTTTCCAATAACATCGAGATGAAGGTCAGGTCGAAAACCGACACCACAGCTGCAAACCAATTTGAAAAAGTAAGTATACTTGACAACCTTGCATTTTCTACATCCTATAATTTTGCGGCAGATTCTATTAAGCTTGCTCCCGTAAGCCTTGTAGCCAACACCAGGCTGTTTAAGATTTTCAACGTAACCTTTAACTCTACTTTTGATCCCTACAAACGGGATACTTTGGGCAGACAGGTTGATGATTATGTTTTTGATTTCTCTAAGTTAAAACTGGCCAACCTTACAAATGCAAACTTTACAATAGGTGCCAGCCTTAACCCCGAAGCCAGGCAATCAAGCACGTCGGTTCCAAGCAATCTGCCAATCTTAAATCCGGATCGGGACCCTTTGCTACCAGACTATGTTGACTTCAAAATTCCGTGGACTTTAAGCTTTGACTATACTATTGGCTACTTCAGGACGTATGGTGCTACCGCAGGCACAAACATTAACCAGACCCTGAGTATGAATGGCTCGGTAAACCTGACGGACAAGTGGAAAATAACATACTTTGCAGGCTACGACTTTACCAACAACAATATATCAAACGCCAACCTACAGATATATCGTGACCTGCATTGCTGGGAAATGAGTATCGGCTGGATTCCATTTGGCTTTGCACAGGGGTACAACATCACCATCAACGCCAAGTCTGCTTTGCTCCAGGACCTAAGACTTACCCGGAACCGATCGGCACGAAACAGATTTTAACAAAAACAGCCACACCAAAATGTGGCTGTTTTTGTTTTAGATTTTATAGCTTTACATCTTAACTACTGTAATTGCTATGTCTGTTCACAAAAGCGACGTTAAAAAGGTAACCACGCACCAGCTGCAGAACATGAAAGAGCGCGGCGAGAAAATCTCTATGCTCACCGCTTACGACTTTTCAATGGCTACCATTCTGGATGCCGCAGGCGTTGATGTACTGCTGGTTGGCGACTCTGCCTCCAATGTAATGGCTGGCCACGAAACCACATTACCTATAACGCTGGATCAAATGATCTACCATGCCTCCTCGGTTGTGCGTGGTGTGAACAGAGCATTTGTAGTAGTTGATATGCCTTTTGGGTCTTACCAGGGCAACTCTTCTGAGGCATTACGCTCTGCCATCCGCATCATGAAAGAATCCGGCGGGCATGGCGTAAAACTGGAAGGTGGCGCAGAGATTAAAGAATCAATTACCCGTATACTTAGTGCCGGAGTACCGGTTATGGGTCACCTGGGCCTTACCCCACAGTCAATCTATAAATTTGGCACTTACACGGTACGTGCTAAAGAGGAGGCTGAAGCTCAGAAGTTGATAGAAGATGCGCTGTTGCTGCAGGAGCTTGGCTGCTTTTCAATTGTGCTCGAGAAAATCCCGTCAGAGTTAGCCAAGCGCGTAGCCGAGCAATTACAAATCCCGATCATAGGCATTGGCGCGGGCCCACACGTAGACGGGCAGGTGCTGGTTGTACATGATATGTTGGGCATTAACAAAGAGTTTAAACCTCGTTTCCTGCGCCGCTATGCTGACCTGCATTCTATCATGACAGATGCTGTACAGAACTACGTGAAAGACGTTAAGAGCAAGGATTTCCCGAACGATAAGGAAGCATATTAAAGTTTAAGAGTTAGAGAGTTTGGGAGTTAAAGAATTAGACGTCCTGTTTGAGGATAACCATGTGCTGGTGGTGAATAAGCCAGCAGGCCTGCTGGTGCATGGCGACGAAACTGGAGATATTACCCTGGCCGATCTTGCCAAAGAGTATATCAAGCATAAGTATAACAAGCCCGGTAATGTTTTTATAGGTGTAGTGCACCGCCTCGACAGGCCCGTAAGTGGCGTAGTGCTGCTGGCGAAAACATCCAAGGCACTCGCCAGGCTGAACGAACTCTTCCGGAGCAAAAAAACACAGAAGACATATTGGGCCGTTGTGCATCAAAAGCCTCAAAACGAACAGGGCACACTCGTACACTGGCTTGTAAAAGATAGTTCTAAAAATGTAACCAAGGCCTACACCAAAGAAAACAAAAGTGGCCTTAGATCAGAGTTGCACTATAAACTGTTAAGCGCTGACAATGGAAAGTATTTACTGGAAGTAAACCCTATAACAGGACGTCCACACCAAATACGTGTGCAGCTTGCCTCCATGAAATGCACTATACTTGGCGATTTAAAATATGGTGCGGCACAACCCCTTCCCGATAAAAGTATAGCGCTGCATGCCCGCCAGCTGCAGTTCGAACACCCTACTCTTAAAACCCAGATAACTGCAAGTGCCCCTCCGCCTGCCACTCCTGTGTGGCAGCCATTCAGAAATATGCTTTAATACTGTTTCGCTTTGCCGAAAAAGTGATTTTGATCATTTTCTGAACTTTTATACGCCTTACTCTATTTTACTTTAAATTTCGTGTTGTAGCTTTGCAAATTAGTACGGCATGTTGCCTATGTGCCTTGCTACAATAACTCTAAACACCTATACATTAGTTAAATGGCAATTCTTATATTCTTTGTGGTGCATTGGTACCTGTCTCTTTTTGTTCAGACGTTTTATCTGCACCGCTATGCCGCCCACAAAATGTTCACGATGAACCCTTTCTGGGAAAAAGCATTTTACGTTTTAACTTATATTGCCCAGGGATCGTCTTTCCTGTCGCCGCGTGCTTATGCTGTGTTACACCGTATGCACCACGCCTTCTCTGATACAGAGCGCGACCCACATTCACCGCATTTTTCTAACAATGCTTTTACCATGATGTGGAAGACAAAGGAGATTTACAACAACGTACTTAACCGCCGTGTAGAGCCGGAGCAGCGCTTTGAGGGTAACTACCCGGTTTGGAGTGCCATCGAAAAGTTAGGTGATTCATACTTCTCCAGAATTGGATGGGGCGTTCTATATGTACTGTTCTACATTGAGTTTGCTACTCAGTGGTGGATGTACCTGCTGTTACCGATCCACTTCCTGATGGGCCCGGTACACGGCGCTATCGTAAACTGGAGCGGACACAAGTATGGCTATCAGAACTTCGACAATAATGATAAATCAAGAAACTCGCTTTTCTTCGACTTCCTGACAGGTGGCGAGTTGTTCCAGAACAACCACCACAAGCTGCCTAACCGCGTTAACTTTGGTGTAAAGTGGTGGGAGTTTGACCCAACCTGGCCAATTATCTGGACACTGGATAAACTGAGTGTTATTAAGCTGAAGGCACCAAAGGCCAAAACAGTAAGAGCAAAAGCAAACGCTTAAATATAAAAAGCCCTCCCGCAACGGAGGGTTTTTCTTTTTATATCTCCCATCATAATCGGATATACTTCAGCAACTATAATTCCTCAGTATCACCTAATTTCGTTTTTAAAAACCTTGTAATTAACAGAATTAAATCCGTACCTTTGCGGTTCTAAAAAACTGGCGGACGGGATTCGCCGACTTAACTATTTATAAAAAATGGCAGTAAAAATCAGACTGGCCCGCAGAGGCCGCAAGAAAGCCGCTATCTACGATATCGTAGTAGCTGATGCTCGTTCACCACGTGATGGTAAGTTTATCGAGAAATTGGGCACTTACAATCCAAACACAAACCCTGCTTCTATCAACTTCGATCAGGAGAAGGCGTTTACATGGGTTATGAACGGTGCTCAGCCAACTGATACAGTTAAGGCTATGCTTTCTTACACAGGTGTTCTTTACAGAAGACACTTACAGATTGGTGTGATCAAAGGTGCTATTTCTCAGGAAACTGCTGACTCTCGTTTCGAGGAGTGGAAGAAAGAGAAAGAAGCTAAAATTGAAAGCAAGCGTCAGGGTCTTGTTACAGACAAAGAAGCTAAGAAAAAAGCTGCTTTCGATGCTGAGACTAAAGTTAAAGAAGCTCGTGCAGAGGCTATCCGTCAGCGTGAGGCTGATAAAGTTGCTGCGAACGCTCCTGCTGCTGAAGAAACTACAGAAGAGGCTCCTGAGGCAGCAGCTGAAGGTGGCGAGTCTACTGAAGAGCAAGCATAATTTCTTTCTGCCATGAATATTGATGCCTGCTTTCTGTTAGGATACATCGTCAAGACCCATGGCACCAAGGGTCAGGTCGTTGCGTTTTTCGACGTAGACTTTCCTGAGGATTATGAAGATCTGGAATCAGTTTTCCTTGAACAAAAAGGAAGACTGATTCCTTTTTTTATCGATTCTATGGAGCCGATAAAAAACAGCCGCTTCATCATCAAGTTTGAGGATACCAGCACGATGGAACAGGCAGAGGCATTACGTGGTACTTCTTTGTACCTGCCGCTAAACGAACTGCCTGAACTGGAAGATGATCAGTTTTACTTCCATGAGGTGATCGGATACCAGGTAGTGGATGCGAACCATGGCAAGCTTGGAACGGTAAAAGAGTTCTATGACCTGCCGCAGCAGCAGCTAATGGCAATGGATTACCTGGGCCAGGAAATGCTTATCCCTGTAATGGGTGAAATCCTGCTTCGCGCAGACCATGAAGCCAAAGAACTGCACATAAGCCTGCCGGAAGGCTTACTGGAAGTATACACAGAGCCAGCAAACCCCGAAGACGCCGACGATCAGGACGACGACACGGAGGATAAGTAATGCGTTTCGATATTATCAGTTGCCAGCCAGACCTGCTGGAAAGCCCCTTTAGCCATTCTATACTTAAGCGTGCCCAGCAAAAAGGTTTAGTGGAAGTACATGTGCATGACCTGCGCAAGTACGCCATTAACAAGCACGGCCAGATAGATGACTATGCTTTTGGTGGCGGCGCCGGTATGGTAATGATGATTGAACCCATAGACAAGATCATTACTGAGCTGCAGGAACAGCGCACCTACGATGCCATTATTTATATGACGCCCGACGGTGAAACGCTAAACCAGCAAACTGTAAACAAGCTTTCGCTGCTGCAGAACGTGATCATACTTTGCGGCCACTACAAAGGCGTGGATGAGCGCGTAAGACAGCATTTTGTTACTCATGAAATCAGCATAGGTGATTACGTACTATCAGGCGGAGAACTGGGGGCAGCAGTGCTGGCAGATGCTATTATCCGCATCATACCCGGTGTGCTGAACGATGAATCTTCTGCGCTTACAGACTCTTTCCAGGATGGGTTACTGGCCCCCCCGGTATATACACGCCCGGCAACGTATAAAGGTATGAAAGTGCCGGATATACTGATGTCGGGAGATGCACCCAAGATAGAAAAATGGCGGTTTGAGCAAGCTGTGGAGCGTACTAAACAGCGTAGACCAGATCTGCTTGACGATTGATTTAGCAACTGACAACCAGCTGCTTTTATACTTTAGTACTGCCATTGCACTGAATTTTGAGCAATGCCAGCAAAAAACTATAATTTTTTTCTGCAAATGTTCTTATGTAATAAATAATTACATATCTTTGCAGTCCGAATTTTGAAGAAGATACTTTAAGAAAATAGCCATCATGAGCGAGTTAATTAAATTTATTGAGCAGGAATATACTGACAAACGCGCCTCTTTCCCAGCTTTCCAGGCGGGTGATACAATCAATATCCACGTAAGAATCCGTGAGGGTAACAAAGAGCGCATCCAGCAGTTCCAGGGCGTTGTGATCCAGCGTAAAAACGTGAACACTAACGGCGAAACTTTTACTGTTAGAAAAGTATCTAATCAGATCGGACTAGAGCGTATTTTCCCACTTCTTTCTCCATCTATCGAGAAAATCGAACTTGTGAGAAGAGGTAAAGTAAGAAGAGCTAGACTTTACTATTTAAGAGGTCTTTCCGGAAAAGCAGCTCGTATCAAAGAAAGAAGATAAGAATACCTGTTTTCATAAATTTTTCCGTAGTTTTAGTGAGGAGGAGCTGTTTGCGCAGCTCCTCTTTTTTTATGTATACGCTTTAAAACGTTACTATTTTAGCAAAGCTCATTTATAAACGACATCCTAAAATAAAAACAGCTACCCGATGAGAAGTTTACTTTACCCGCTACTATTGTGCACCATTGCGTTGCTAACAAGTTGTAAAACCGATTATGCCAACCTGCCTACTTACACAGGCAGCAGACAATTACAGGCTGTAATAGAAGTACCGGCCGGCAACAACCTGCAACTAAAGTATGACCGCCAGGCACAGGAATTTGTAAGTGTTAAGCATGCCGGCGGAGATAGGATTGTAGAGTTTCTGCCGTATCCTAGTAATTATGGGTTTATACCATCTACAGAAGTTGGCAAAGACGGAGACGGATTGCCTATACTTGTACTTGCTCAAAGGATGGAAACAGGCACAGTAACGGAAGTTTTGCCGCTGGGTATACTTCAACTGGAAACAGATGGCGAGATACAACCAATTGTAATAGCGGTACCAGCCCGGCCTCGTGAGCGCATAATTAGTGCCACTACCCTTGCAACTTTTTCCCAAGCCTACCCTGCTGCACAAGTTATACTAAAAGAGTGGTTTGTAAACCAAGACAAAACTGCCAACACCAAATTTGTTGCCTGGCGCGACGAACGTTTTGCAGATAAGGAAATACAGCGCTGGATGAAGCTGTAGGTGGACATTCTTACTGCCTGATAGAGACGCAATATAGTGTCCCCACTCTGGCGAGTGTGAGCTATTAAGTGGCGTCTCGCCACGTTATACTATGAGTATAAATTAGGCTGAAGTATAAAAGTATAGATTTCAACGGCCAGAGGCCGTGGTATAACTCAAACTCGCCAGAGGCGAGCGAGGGTGTAGGTACGCAACCGATTTTATTTGGATAAAAGCAACTCTTAGCCTCTACCTACTACAAAAAAATACGCTGATCAGCATAATGCATTATCACATCTGCTAATCAGCGTAAAAATTAAATTGTAAGTGGGTATTACCTTATCTGCTGTAGCTTGGCTCTGGCTGCCTCAACAGCTTTTTCCATATCCTGCACGCGCTGGCGGCTAACCTCCTGTTGTGTCTGGTTATTAATTACTTCCTGCTCCAATTGCTTCAGGTCATTTGCATTGCGCACCAGTTCTGCCTCCAGTTCCTGCTTACGCTTCTTGTTCTTGTCTATATTTAACTGGATGTCGTTTGCCTGCTTTACTACGCGGTCCTGCTCCTGCTTGGTGGCACGCAGCACATCTTCGGCCTCATTAATCTGGCGCAACACATCCTCACGGTATACTTTACGGGCAAAGCCACGCATAAAATTCTCAGCGGCTGCATACTCCTGAGGTGTTGCACTTTTATCTACATAAGCTACTCCCATGTCAAGGCTCCACCATACATAACTGCCATTTGTACCGCTACCAACTGTGGACAGCACACGCATAGGTTTGTTGCTAATGGTATCCACCACCGCATTCTCGATGGTATAAACCCCTTTGCTATACTTTACCTTACCGGCTTTGTTGGCAAGATGGTCTTTCCAGAATTTCTCTACAAACTTCGGATCAAGCTGCACGGTTAGTTGCTGCCCACGGCGAAGTACACCATTTACGGTCTGCTCGCTTTCCTCTACCTTAACTTGCTGCGCCTGGCATATGCCGGCTACCATTAATAGCATTACAAGTAAAACTGTTCTCATTCTCATGCCTGACTTTAGTGAATTGTGTGATGTATACTTTGATATGAATTACGAAAATAAGTAATAGGTCTGATATTCAGGATGTACCAGGGGATTAATTTAGCGAAAAATTGGTTTGGGATTAGAAATAGCAGCGTTACCTTTGTAAACTTATAACCTACCCTTAAACTAGGGCTTAAAAGGGTGAACATTAGTTGTACAAGGTTGTTGGAGAAACTATGAAAGTAACCGTTTGCCGGAAAGAACACTTTAACGCTGCGCACAGGCTGTATAACACCGCCTGGAGCGATGAGCAGAACGACGCTTTTTTCGGAAAGTGCAACAACCCGAACTACCATGGCCACAACTATGAGCTTATTGTAAAGCTTACCGGCACCGTAGACCCGGACACAGGCTATGTGTACGACATGAAAAAGCTGAGTACCTTGGTGCAGGAAGAAGTGATAGCCAGATTTGACCACAAAAACCTGAACCTGGATACAGAAGAGTTTGCGCAACTTAACCCAACCGCCGAGAATATTGCAGTGGTGATATGGAACAAACTGCGCCCGAAAATTGACGCCGGTTACGAACTGGCAGTAGTACTTTATGAAACAGAACGAAATTTTGTTGAATACAATGGATAACCAGGACTGGGATCGCGACGATGAAATGGATGATCACATCCTGAGTTCATTGGAAACCCCATTGCGCCCCGATGCATTTGACCTCTCCGACAGCGAGAAGATCGCAATCATTGAAGAGCACTTTGCACACATCATGCATACCCTTGGCCTCGACCTGACAGATGACAGCCTGAAAGGTACTCCGCACCGGGTGGCTAAAATGTATGTGAAAGAAATATTTCACGGACTGCACCCGGACAATAAGCCGGCTGTGCGCCGATTCGAGAACAAGTATAAGTACAACCACATGCTCGTAGAGCGCGACATCACGGTTTACTCATCATGCGAACATCACTTTGTACCCATTATAGGCAAGGCGCATGTGGCGTATGTTCCGAATGAGCACGTAATTGGTTTATCTAAACTTAACCGCGTTGTGCAGTATTTCGCGCGACGCCCACAAGTGCAGGAACGCTTAACCATGCAAATAGCCAATGAGCTTAAGCAGGCCCTTAAAACAGAGAACGTAGCTGTGGTTATAGAGGCTGATCACCTTTGTGTAATGAGCCGTGGCGTAAACGATGTAACCAGCAGCACCATCACTGCAGAATATTCAGGACTTTTTCAGGAAGACCATTTCCGTAACGAGTTTCTGGCTCATATTCGCAAGAAATAAACTGCTCAGTACCTGCCATTTTATCTGAAAACGCAATTTGCTAAGTATTTGGTTAAAGATTAAACTTAATACTAGTTTGTTTACGTATAGGAACATTTCTATATTTATTATTCTAAAACACAATTATGCCAGGTAAAATACTTATTACAGGTGGATCAGGGTTGATAGGCATGCGCCTGTCTGAAATGCTGATAGACCTTGGATATGAAGTGGCCCACCTGAGCCGTAACCCTAGCAAAGTATCCAACTACAAAACCTTTAAATGGGATGTAGATAAAGGCTACATTGACGACAATGCTATATCGTATGCCGATTATCTCATTAACCTGGCGGGTGCTAGTGTGGCAGATGAGAAGTGGTCTGAAGAACGAAAAAAAGAAATCTTAAATAGTCGGGTAGATAGTATAAACCTGCTGCACAAATGCCTGAGCAATACCCAACATCATATAAAAGGGTTTTTATCTGCTTCTGCTATTGGCATCTACGGCGACTCAGGCAACAGGCTTGTATCTGAAGAAAGCACTTTCGCGGATGATTTTCTGGCTGAAGTATGCAAAGCCTGGGAAGCAGCAGCCTGGCAAATGCGCGACCTGAACCTGCGTACTGTTATTTTTAGGCTAGGCATTGTGTTAAGTAAAAAAGGTGGTGCACTGCCTCAAATAGCAAAACCAATTAAAATGATGGCCGGCGCCCCACTTGGCACAGGCAAACAATACATGTCCTGGGTTCATATAGACGATGCCTGCCGCCTGTTCATCAAAGCTATAGAGGATACGCAGTTTGAAGGAGTTTACAACGCTGTAGCACCACACCCGGTAACCAACGAGGAGTTTACCAAAGAACTGGCAGAAATAATGCACAAGCCGTTGGTCTTACCTAAAGTACCGGCCTTTGCCATAAACCTGATGATGGGCGAGATGAGTGAAGTAGTATTAGCCAGCCAGCGGGTAAGTGCTAACAAAGTAATGCAAACTGGTTTTACCTTCGAGTACAACTACCTGGAAGAAGCCCTGGAGTCATTTTATAGCCCCAGCTAAAAATCAATCATATTAAAGTATAAACCAGAAGCGGCCTGCTAACTATAGCAGGCCGCTTCTGGTTTATCAGGCAATCTTAAAGTATCTCTTCGAAATTCAGTATCTCCAGCACAGAATCAACATCTGTAGAATCAGGTACAGTAACTTTTGGCAACACAGTAGTGCAGTTATACTTTTTACTGATTTTGACAGCAGGCCCCGGGAAACGCCCCATCATGTACCCCAATGATTTATCTTTGTAAATCCGCTCCATATAAAGGCCAAACACTGGCAAGGCTGTTTTTGAGCCCTCTCCCAGCTGCGATGTTCTGAAGTGTATACTTCTATCTTCGCCGCCAACCCAAACACCGGTAACAAGATCTTTTGTAACACCCATAAACCAGCCGTCAGAGTGGTTGGAGGTTGTACCTGTTTTACCGCCTATCTCATTGCCTTTCCAGAGGTCATACTCCCAAAGCGCCTGAGATGTTCCTCCTGGCTCCTCAATACCTCCTTTTAGCATATGCATCATCAGGAAAGCAGTTTCTTCACTTAATACTTTTTTCTGCTTTGGCATAAACTGATGTATCAGGTTGCCGTTGCGGTCTTCGATACGGGTTATAAACATCGGCTTCGTATAAAAACCATTGTTCGGGAAAGTACTATAGGCGCCTACCATGTCAAAAATAGAAACATCACTTGGCCCCAAGCCAATGGAAGGCACCGACTGAAGCGGACTGTTTATACCAAGGCGTTTGGCATACTTCACAACTGTTTCCCAGCCAATAGTTTCGGTAAGCTTTGCTGTAACAGAGTTCACAGATTTACCCATAGCGCGTCGTAGCGTCATGGGTGCCCCGGTATACTGCCAGTCAGCATTTGTAGGCGACCACGACTTTTTCTCCCCGTTCTCTACATAATTAATCGTGATGCGCTGGTCTACAATTTTATCGCAGGGCGAGTAACCGTTATCAATGGCTGCCACATATACAAAAGGCTTAAAAGTCGATCCTGGCTGCCGGCGAGCCTGCTTTACGTGGTCATACTTGAAGTACTTAAAGTTAATGCCTCCTACCCAGGCTTTAATTTGTCCTGTAAATGGATCCATGGTCATCATGCCGCCGTGCAGGAAGTGCTTGTAGTACGCCAGAGAATCCAGCGGGGTCATGGTCACTTCTTTTTCCATGGCTGGGTTATCCCAGGTAAACACCATCATTTTGCGTGGTGTGTTCAGCTCACGGTTAATAGCCTCAGTGTCGTTCCCATACTTTTTCTTCAGGCGCTGGTAGTAAGACGTACGCTTGATGGTTTCCTCTATGAACCCCGGAATCTCACGGTCTTTTTCGTCTACCCATGGGTTGCGGCCTTGCCAGTGGTTGTCAAATCGCTTTTGCAGTTTGCGCATATGCTCGGTCATCGCATCCTCGGCATGCTGCTGCATTCTGGAGTCGATGGTGGTATACACTTTTAAGCCGTCGCGGTATAAATCGTAGCCATTCTGTTTGCACCATTCCTGCAGATACTCTGCCACAGCGCCCCTGAAGTATGTTGCCGGGCCATCATAGTGGTTCTCTACTTTATAATCAAGCACCAGCGGTAACTGAGCAAGTGAGTCAGATTTGGCCTGCGGAAGATAGTTATACTTTGCCATCTGGGCCAGTACTGTGTTGCGGCGACGGGTAGCATTTTCAGGGTTAAACCGTGGGCTGTAGTACGTTGGTGCTTTCAACAAGCCAACCAATACTGCGGCCTGTTCCATTTTAAGGCTATCCGGTGAGGTATTAAAGAATGTTTTAGAGGCTACTTTTATACCGAAGGAGTTGGAACCGAAGTCTACGGTGTTCAGGTACATGGCCAGTATCTCGTCTTTTGTATACCGTTGTTCCAGCTTAATGGCCGTTAGCCACTCTTTGGTTTTAGAGATAACTATACTTAGCCCCGGTATATGCCCCAGTACGCCCTTGGATTCGGTGGTTCTTGTTTTGTAGAGGTTTTTGGCCAGCTGCTGCGTAATGGTACTCGCTCCGCGTGCATCTCCGTTAAAGCTGCCGTACACCGCCGAAGCAATAGCCTGCGGATCTATGCCGGCATGCTCATAAAAACGAACGTCTTCTGTGGCCACCAGCGCTTTTATCAGCATCGGCGACATTTTATTGTAAGCTACCGGACTGCGGTTCTCCCTAAAGTACTTACCGATCAGTTGCCCATCTGAAGTATAAAGTTCAGACGCCTGGTCGGAGCGCGGGTTCTCTAGCCTGTCCAGGCTTGGCGAGGAGCCAAACAAGTATAAAATGTTGTGCTCTACGCTTAGCAGGTACAGCACAACCAAGGCAAAACCCAGGAAAAAGCCTTTCCAGATAAACCTGATAATTCCACTGTAAACCGACCTCTTTGGTTTTTCTATTTCTATTTGCTCTTTCGGCATTGCTATCAAACAGAGGCGAGCCTCTTAAAATTCCGTTTTAATGGAGTGAAAAACGAGTGCAAATATACTTTTTGTACACCACATCTAGGGGAATTATGTCATAAAACTTGAGCAATAATACGTAAATAGACTTTAATTTAAGGCGGCTGACTATCTTTGTCTTAGCAAGTATAAAATACATAACAAGTATGGAGCAGACACTTCAGCAGGCTTTTGACAGAATTATAGGCTTACCGCTTACGAAAACCACACGCAACGCAGCAATACAGTATTTCCATTTTGGCAACACACATTATACTACCCCGCAGGGCCTTGTGCTCGACATTGGGGAGATGACGCTGGCCATAAACTGCCCCTGGCAGGTACAGCAACCCGATGGCCAAAGTATAAAGCACAGCGAAGTATACATCCGTAAGCGCGAAGCAGGACTGCCTACTCCTGTTTGGGACTGGAAGCAACCCGGCTCCAGCCTAAGTGACCAGCGCCTGATGCAATTCACCCACGACAACCCAAACCTCGTGGTGGAACGAATAGAGCAGCAGCAGGATTATACTTTGTTGCTATACTTTAGCGATGGCACTGTACTTTCTGTACTGCCCGACCCTGAAACACCCGCAGACGAATACTGGCAGCTTTTCAGCAACAGCGGCGATAGCTTTACTGTAGGAGCCGGCGCAAACGGCTACATACTTTAACGATACAATAACAGGCCCAGCATGGCGCCGGCAACTTTTAAGGCGGCTGTATAGTACTTTAAAATAAAAAGTATTGGACATACGCCTTCAACTTTTTGAGCTCGAAGACCAGAAATGGTTTCCGCATGTGGTGCGGCAGGGCATGCAGGACTATCTGCGGTTTATGATCAGCACCCTATCTACATATGAGGCAGCCCTGCCTTTACTGGAGGAGCTTTTGGTTAAAACTCAGCAACAGCACATTACTGACCTTTGTTCAGGAGCCGGAGGCGGCATAGCAGGCATCCGCGAGGCCCTAAGCAAACGCATGAATGTACCGGTTCGGGTTACCCTGACAGATCTCTACCCTAACCTCGACGCATATGAATACCTTTACAACGAGTCTAGAGGAACCATTACGTTTGTGCCTGACCCGGTTAATGCGCTGGCTGTGCCTGAAAATTTACATGGCGTCAGAACTATTTTCTCGTCTTTCCACCATTTCCCGCCGCATATTGCTAAAAGTATACTTCAGGATGCTGTTGATAAAAAAGCAGCTATAGGCATATTTGAAGGCGCTAAAAAAAGCTGGACCGAAATGCTGCTGCTATGGGTCACCTTTCCGTTTGTGATCATTTTTGTGACTCTTTTTATTAAGCCGTTTAAGCTTAGCAGGATTCTGTTTACTTACCTTATTCCACTAATTCCGATTGGTATTTTATGGGATGGCACTGTGTCGTTACTGCGTATTTATCCGCCTAAAAAGTTAGAATCCCTGGCAAAAAAGACAGCAGGCTCAAATTACACCTGGAAGGCTGGCAGAGTAGGCAAAGGACCAGGCAAACACGTAATCTACCTGATCGGATATCCGAAGGATGGTGAGTGAGTGGATGTGCGAATGAGTGAATACTAACAAATAACCAACAACTAATAACTATAATGCAAAGCTACCGGAGTGCACTTACACTTTTGCGTATCCCGTTTTCGGTGTACCTGATGCCTGTGTTCTGGTTTGCTCTAAGTACATTGCAAAGCTTTGACGCATGGCGTGCTGTTGTTGTTTTCCTTATACTGCACTTGCTTGTTTACCCTGCCAGCAACGGCTACAACTCTTATTACGACCGCGACGAAGGCAGCATTGGGGGTTTGGAACGGCCACCGCAGGTTACACGTGAACTAATGCACCTTGTGCTACTATTTGATGTGCTGGCTGTTTTGCTTGCTCTCTGGCTTTCGCCGTTATTTGGCTGCTTAGTGGCTTTATACCTGCTTATATCCAAAGCCTATAGTTACAAGGGAATCCGCCTTAAAAAATACCCTATCCTCAGCACATTTGTAGTTACGGTTTTTCAGGGGGCCTTTACATACTTTATGGTACAGGTGGGTGTTGGCTTAACGGCATCAGAAGTACTGCAGCAGCCAAATGTTTGGTTCGCCGTGGTAAGTACGCTATTTCTCTGCGGCTCTTATCCGTTAACGCAAATTTACCAGCACCAGGAAGATGCGCAGCGCGGTGATACAACACTAAGCCTTTTACTGGGCATTAAAGGAACATACCTTTTTGCGGCAATTAGTCTGCTATTGGGCACAGGGCTATTGCTATGGCTATACTTTACAAATTATCAGGTACACAACATTTTTATCTTTTTGGTGTGCACCGCGCCGATTGTATACTTTTTTGCAGGCTGGGCACTGCGTGCTTTAAAAGACACACGTGTTGTAAACTACAGTAATACCATGCTCATGAATAAGATATCTTCGCTGTGCATCAGTTTAGCCTTTATATTAATGATTGTAGCAAACCTGTACTTCTGAAGTATATCTAAAGTATAATACTCCGTATACATTGAAAAATAACCTAACCGGCCTATGAAATTCCTCTACGCTATACCCGCTGGTTTGGCAGCAACTGCCGCCATGACTGCCTTTCTATACTTGCTATCTTACCTTACGCACCGTGTTATGAAAGTGGTAAAGATACTGGGCACCATGCTTACCAACCGCACACAACCAGACGGAAACCTTTCTGATGCCACCAGTACAAGAATAATAGGCACCCTTGCACATTACCTGATCGGGATTTTCTTTGCTGTGATTTACCTGGCTCTGTGGAATTCTGAAGTTGGCTTTATTACCGCATCCTGGGGATTGCTTTTTGGTCTGGCGCACGGTATCATTGCCATGTTTGCGTGGTATTTCTTTTTTATGCTTCATCCTAACCCACCTATTATTCCCTTAAAATCATACTTGCTCACACTTATTTCTGCTCATGTTGTTTTTGGATTTGTAGTTACTTATACTTTTTATCTGCTGCTAGAACCAGATTATCCTTTTTGGTGGTAGGCGTTTTTAGTTAGGAATGAGGAATAATGAGTTGAAAATTGTGAGAGCATAAAACACTTTTTAACTTCTCAGGCTTCTTGGTCTAACGATTAAGTTAAAGTAGATTCCCAATTCTTGTTTCTGCAGTACCGGATCCAACCACCCCTACCCATCCTTAACTAAGGAGGGGAGCTCTGACATTACTCTAGAAAGCATAAACTCTGTAGCAGATGCTCAACCTCCCTTCCACCAAGATCCTTACAGGATGACAAAAAAGAGGACCAGAACCTATTGAGATGACAGTAGAAGCAGTAAGACAACTCCCCTCCTTGGACTGGTGAGAACGCGAGTTCGAAACTAGCGAATATAGGTTTGAGGGGCAGGGGTGGTTGGACCCGGGCTGAGAATAATCCCAGTAATCGACCAAATCCCCTTAATCTGTGGTCCGGAAACAAAAGCGCCTGCCAGGCACAAAACCTGGCAGGCGCTTTTTATACTTTAAGCTGAAGCTTATGCTTAGCCGTTCATCGAAATCAGGAACTCTTCGTTGCTCTTCGTGCCTTTCATTCTGTCTTTTAAGAACTCCATAGCCTCTACAGAATTCATATCCGACATAAACTTGCGCAGGATCCAAACGCGGTTCAGTTCGTCTTTGTCCATTAGCAGGTCTTCGCGGCGTGTACCAGATGCAGGAACGTCGATAGCCGGGTAAATACGCTTGTTGGCAAGCTTACGATCCAGCTGAAGTTCCATGTTACCAGTACCCTTGAATTCCTCGAAGATAACCTCGTCCATTTTAGAACCGGTGTCGATAAGAGCAGTAGCAATGATGGTAAGTGAACCACCGTTCTCTACGTTACGGGCAGCACCGAAGAATCGCTTCGGCTTGTGCAGTGCGTTAGCGTCCACACCACCCGATAAGATCTTACCAGACGACGGAACTACCGTGTTATAGGCACGAGCCAGACGCGTGATAGAGTCTAAAAGTATAACCACATCGTGGCCGCACTCTACCATGCGCTTTGCTTTATCCAGCACAATGCTAGATACTTTTACGTGGCGCTCGGCAGTCTCGTCAAACGTAGAGGCGATTACCTCTGCATTCACGCTGCGGGCCATGTCTGTTACTTCTTCCGGACGCTCGTCGATCAATAGGATCATCAGGTATACTTCCGGGTGGTTTTCTGAGATAGCGTTAGCAATCTCTTTCAGCAACACGGTTTTACCTGTTTTTGGCTGCGCCACGATCATACCACGCTGCCCTTTACCGATTGGAGCAAAAAGGTCCAGAATACGCGTAGACATCAGGCTCGGACGCGTTGTCAGTTTCAGGCGCTCTTCAGGGAAAAGCGGCGTAAGGTGCTGGAACGGGATACGGTCACGGATCTCTTCTGTAGTACGTCCGTTTACAGTTTCTACTTTAAGCAGGGCAAAATACTTCTCACCTTCTTTTGGCGGACGTATCTGGCCTTTTACCGTATCACCGGTTTTAAGTCCGAAAAGCTTTATCTGCGACGGCGACACATAAATATCGTCCGGGGAAGCCAGGTAATTATAGTGTGTTGAGCGAAGGAAACCGTAGCCATCCTGCATCAGCTCAAGAACACCCTCGTTTAGGATTATTCCGTCAAACTCCTTAAAGTTGCTGCTGCTTGCCTGTGGTTGGTTATTACGGCGCGGGTTGTTCTCGTTGCGATTGTCGTTTCTCTCTCCACGGTTATCGCGCTGTTCGTTGTTACGGTTGTCGCTTCTTTGCTCACGACCTTCTGCACGGTTATCGCTGCGCTCAGTGCGGTTATCTCTGTTATCGTTACGGTTCTCCCTGTTGTCGTTACGGTTATCGCGTTGTTCGTTACGGTTGTCGGAACGGTTTTCGCGCTGCTCGACACGGTTGTCATTGCGCTGGTCACGGCCTTCAGGGCGGTTGTCGCGGCGGTTAATGCGCTCACGAGGCTCACGCGACTGGTCTTGCGGGCCATGGTCCTTAACAACCGGAGCCGGGGCTTGTACAAGTGTCTGCGCAGGGGCTTCTCTGCGGTTTACCTGCTCGCGGGGTGCTCTTCTTTCTGCTTGCGCAGGAGCTTCCGCTGCAACAGCTTCCTCAACTTCAACAGTTGTGTTTTCTTCAGCGTCTTCAGCTGAAACTTCAGTAGTACGGGCAGGAGATTTGTACTTTTTGGCTATTTTTTCGGGAGGGGTAATGGCTTGCTGATCCAGGATCTTGTAGATTAGGTCTTGTTTACTAAGTTTCTTAAAGTTCTTAACACCCAGATCTTCAGCAATTTCCTTGAGTTCTGAAAGAAGTCTATCTTTCAATTCTTCAATATTGTACATAAATAGTGGTATGGTAGTTAACTAAACTTGCCAGGTTTGCATGGGCGAACGCAGCGAGAGAATTTATTTTTAAACTAGGAAATAGAATAGGTTGCGAAAGAGTTTGTGAGGCACAGGAAAGGGCCTTCATTAAATTGCAATGCAATGTTATTGCAATGCCGCGTAATTAACAAGTATTACGGAGCATTTTATGAAAAAAGTTTCATTTTTTGTCTAAAAGATTTCGTAAATGCCTCAAACTACTCAAAAAAGTATATTTTTGTAGGTAATACATAACACCAACTATGCTACAGCTAACAGTTTTAAGAGAGCAGACCGAGCACGTGATTGCCGGCTTGAGCAAGAAAAACTACAAAAACGCGGCCGAGGAGGTTGCCGCCTTACTAGAGCTTGATCAGCGCCGACGCCAGGTGCAGAACGAGCATGATGAACTTCAGAGCAGAGCCAATTCGCTATCCAAGGAAATAGGTATGCTGATGAAGAACGGAGAGCGTGACAAGGCAGAAGCATGTAAAGCTGAAACCTCTGAACTTAAACTTAAGACCAAGGCCCTGGCTGAGCAACAATCTACCCTTGAGGAAGAGATTCAGCAGGCACTTTATAAGCTGCCAAACCTTCCGCACACAAGTGTGCCCGTAGGTAGAACAGCAGAAGACAATGAAGTAGTTCTGCAACACGGCGAAATTCCTCAATTACATGAGGGGGCACAGCCGCATTGGGATCTTATCCAGAAGTACGACATCATCGATTTCGAGCTGGGCAACAAGATAACAGGTGCAGGTTTCCCGGTGTATAAAAAGCAGGGAGCCCGGTTACAGCGTGCTTTGATCAACTTCTTTTTAGATGAGGCTATGAAGGCTGGTTATACTGAGATACAGCCTCCGATTCTGGTGAACGAAGCTTCTGGATTTGGCACCGGCCAGTTACCTGACAAAGAAGGCCAGATGTATCATGCTACGGAAGATAACTATTATTTGATCCCGACTGCCGAGGTACCTATCACCAATATTTACCGCGATGTGATTGTGCCAACCGAGCAGCTACCAATCAAAAATACAGGCCATACGCCATGTTTCCGCCGTGAGGCAGGTTCGTGGGGTGCCGATGTGCGCGGCCTGAATCGCTTGCACCAGTTTGATAAGGTAGAAATTGTTCAGATAACTACTCCAGAGAAATCGTATGAGGCGCTGGAAGAAATGAGCAGCTACATACAAGGTCTTTTACAGAAGTTGGAGCTACCTTACCGTGTGTTGCGCCTGTGTGGCGGCGACATGGGCTTTACCTCTGCCCTTACCTATGATATGGAAGTATACTCTACTGCCCAAAGCCGCTGGCTGGAAGTAAGCTCTGCCTCTAACTTTGAGACATACCAGGCCAACCGCCTAAAACTGCGCTACAAAACCGAATCTGGTAAAACGCAGTTGCTGCACACCTTAAATGGCAGCGCTCTTGCCCTGCCACGCATTGTAGCAGCTATACTTGAAAATAACCAAACTCCAGATGGCATTAACATGCCAAAGGTGCTGCACCCATACTTAGGGTTTGAGAAGATTTCTTAAGATTTGCAGATTAGGAAATTTGAAGATGGGGAGATGATTCTCCTTTAACCAAAACAGCCGCTGAGTTTATACTTCAGTGGCTGTTTTGGTTATTATACTCGGGGTTTGATGGTACTGCCAGACAGGAGACGCAAAATAGTGCGTCTCTACATAGAGCTTTGTAGTCGGCGATAGCACTCAAAAGCTTGAAAAATACTGTGAAGTCTGCAACATTCATCTTAATGATTTGCAGAAATTATATAATCTTCACATTTCCAAATTTTCAAATCTCCTAATCACCTACCCATACTGCTCCAAGTACTGCTGATAGTAATTCTTCAGTTTATACTTCTTTAGTATCTCTCTAGCCTCATCTATGCTTTGCTCTGTAAGCACATAGTTCTGCAGCAATTCAAACAAAGCTTCCTTATCAGCAGTATCCATACTTTCATAGGCATGCATAAAGGCAGGAGTAAGCGCTAGCTTATTTTTTTGAACCTGCACCAGGCCCGCCGCAGTCAATTTTTCAAGCGCCTCCTCTGCTTCTTTAAAAGTATAAACGGTACCGTCTGCAGCATCTGCCATCAACAGCACTTCCTGCAAAGGGGCTCCGCCTTCACCACCTGTTGCCAGAAGTATGGCTTCTGCAAAACCAGCATCGGGTGCTTTCCAGATCAGATTATACTTGGGCATCTTCAAATTTCTCCATTTTCAAATTTCCAAATCATCAAACGAAATATCCCTCATACACTTAAAATGTCCTTTAGGGCACTTTTTATAGCCTATTTTAGAGCAGGGACGGCAACTGAGACCATGCACTTCCAGCACTTTATACTTTGTGCGGAATGGGTACATACCAAACTCCGGAATCGTGTTGCCCCAAACGCTGATGATGTCTTTTTGAAAGGCTGCCGCAATATGCATGAGGCCTGTATCATGACTTACAACTTGTGTGGCCTGGCGAACCAGAGAGGCAGATCCGTTCAAGTTATACTTACCACAGGCGTTGTATATCTTATTTGGTAAATTATGAATCTTGAAATAAGCCGCAATAACTTCGCCATTAGGTGAATCTTCTTTGCCTCCTAAAAGTATAACCGGTTGCTGCAGCTGCTTGCATAATTCTATAATTCGCTTAACGGGCAAACGCTTGGTAAAATGCTGCGCGCCAATGGCAAAGGCAACATACCCATCCTGAAAACCAGCTGGCAAAGTATGAACATCTGCTTCATCTTGAACGGGTATAAAGTAGTCCAGCCCTTTGCCATCGTCTTTTATACCAAGTGCAGAAGCTGCATCTAAATAGCGTTGCACAATGTGCACATCGGGCAAGCGGTTTACTTTAAAGTTCACCATCAGCCACTTCTCATAGTTCAGTTTATCGAAGCTGCGGCTCGGTTTAGCTAACCTTGTTTTGATGATGCGCGTGCGTAAGTTGTTATGCAGATCAACTACGTAATCGAAATTCTCTGCCTTCAGCTCCTGCACTAAATCTCCTAGTTTATCGCCTAATACATGTACCTTATCCACGTAAGGGTTATGGGCAAGTATACTTTGAAAGGCTTTTTTGGTACAGTAATGCACCTCCGCCCCCGGCACCTGCTCCTTTATGCAGCGCACCACTGGCGTAGTAAGCACAATATCCCCGATGGAGGAGAAACGAAGTATAAGGATTTTTGGCATTTTATACTTTTAAACCATAGCGCAAGCGTTCGCTTATGCTTCAATTTACCATTATAGTGGCTGGAAAAACAGAGGTTCAAGCGGACGCTTGTGCCGGTCTTCCAAATCATACTTTGGTACTTACTTTATCTTCCCCTTGCGCTCTCTGAAATACTTCTCCACTTCCTCCATCGGCTTCGCATTAAAGGTCATTTCTTTGGTAAGTCCTCCTTTTCTGCCAACCAACACGCCATACTTCATGTCGTCGTAGCCGCTGGTGTGATGGGCATCGGGGTTTATACTTAGCATTACACCCTTCTCTAAAGCATATTGCACGTGGCGCCAGTCAAGGTCAAGACGCCATGGGTTAGCATTAATCTCGATGATCACATTATTGGCAGCACAGGCATCTATCACCATTTTGTGGTTTATCGGGTAGCCTTCGCGGCGTAACAACAAACGCCCTGTCGGGTGGCCCAGCATGGTGGTGTATGGATTTTCGATAGCTGTGATAAGCCGTGCAGTAGCCTTCTTCTCATCCATGTTCAGGCTGCTGTGAATACTGGCTACAATAAAGTCGAAGGATTTCAGGATATCCTCGTCGTAATCCAGCGAACCGTCACCCAGAATATCAGACTCTATGCCTTTGAAAATTTTGAATGGAGCCAGTTTCTTGTTCAGCTCATCAATCTCTTTTTGCTGACGCAGCACATCTCCTTCGCGCAGGCCACCAGCATACGATGCCGTTTTGCTGTGATCGGAAATACCCAGGTATTGGTAGCCCATGTCGCGGCAGAAAGTAGCCATCTGCTCTAAAGTATGCGCACCATCAGAATAAGTGCTGTGGTTATGCAGGATGCCTTTGAGATCGGACAGCTCCAGCAGTTTTGGCAGCTTATTCTCCAGAGCCAATTGAAGTTCGTTGGTACCTTCGCGCAGCTCAGGCTCTACAAAAGCCATTCCCGCCGATTTGTAAATATCAGCCTCGGAAGTATATCCTTGCTCACGCACTACGGTAAGCAGGTTGGTGCTGCTGGTAAACGGCTGTGCCAGGTGCTCTATACTTGATGAGCAAAGCAACAGTTCATTGCCAAACCGCTCTTCCGGCACAAGCTTTATCTCTACATTTAAGCCATTTAAAGTATAAACGCCACGCCAGGCAAACGGGCCTGATGCTCTTTCGTCCTCCTGTAGTTCTGCAATAGTGCTCAAGGTCTGGTGTGAGGCAACGGGGGTGTTGGTGGCAAGTACAAATTGCAGGCTGGTAATGATTTCCAGGCGGCGGCGTATTTCTCCGGCCATACTTACCTGTGCATCTGGCAGTGCATTTTTTATACTTTGCAGTAACTCTCCTGCGCTGGCTTCTGCCTCGGCATACAACAATTTGCCACGGTTTTGCTGTGTAAAGAGTAGAGCCTGCTTTATGTTATCCTGGGTTTTAGCACCAAAGCCTTTTAGCTTGCTTACTTTGTCCTGTTCGCAGGCTTCGAGCAGTTCTTCTACAGTTTCTGTTCCCAGTTCTTTCCAGAGATTACGCACTTTTTTAGGCCCAATGCCTTTGATACGCAGCATCTCCACTACGCCCGGAGGCGTGGCTGCCAGCATCTGATCCAACTCCTCAAAAGAGCCGGTAGCATTTATCTCTACAATCTTCGCCGCAATGCCTTTTCCTACTCCCTGTATACTCTCCAGTTGACTTTGGCTCATGCCTGCCAGAGGGTCCTCTACAAGTTCCAGCGCACCTACAGCGTTTATGTAAGAACGTACCTTAAACGGGTTCTCGTCGTGCAGCTCCATCAGCTCGGCTGCAAGCTTAAATAATCTGATGATCTTCTTATTTTCCAAGGCTCTGTCGCGTATACTTACAAAGATAGAAAAACCACCCGAACCCTTCACGCATGCATTTATATTCGTTTACTTCTATATAAATTCAGAATTGACTATCTTAGCAAAGTAAACCCTCTTAAAAATATGAAATACGCGTCGCTACTGTGTCTGGTATGTTTACTTTTCCTGGCAAATACCTGTAAGAAAAACACGTTAGAGTCTGAATTGATGGGCAAGACATGGCTGCACTCTTACGAGGAAGATGTAGACGACATAACCGTTTACCGCCCCAATACCTACGACTTTCCGCCATCGCGCGGCCGAACCGGATTTGCCCTTGAAGAAGAAGGCGTGCTAAAGCAGTATGATATAGCCCCAACCGATGGACTGGAAGAGCACCTGGGCAAATGGAAGAGAGAAGACAAAAACAAAATACATGTTCGGCTTGAGGGTAACGGAATACCAGCTCAGAACTATGTAATAGAGGTGGTATCGCTTAAAGATGACGTGCTCAAAATAAAGAAGACCACAGCCGGTAATAACTAGAGCAAGCCTGAAAAAAGTATGAGTTGGCGGCAAAACCAATTTATGCTCTATAAAGGATTTATACTTCCCATACAGAACTATATAAAATAATCTGTTATGCTGAATTACGAAAAGCTATCCAGGTCTACCCGCACCAGAACAGCCATACTGCTGCTCCTGCTGTACATGGTGCTTGCAATAGCCGATCTGTTTATCAGCTTTTTCGGAGGTGTATTACTTGGTGTGCTACTGATGCAGTTTGAAGTAGAAGTCCAGAAATTTTTCAAGAAAACCTTAAAAAGAGCGTCATCAACAACAGGATTGTTAAAGCACTACAATAACCTTATCTACGAACAGAAAATACTTATTAAAGCTGGCCTGCAGGTAATAGTAACTATACTTATACTTACTGGCGTGCTAGCCACTTTTTGGGGTGGTATTGTTAGCGGTATGCTACTGGCGCTGCTTGCCAACGATATAATAATGATCAGGCGGAAACGGTTAAAGCTAAATGCCCGAATCAAGAAAAATCAGCTTAAACCATAAAATATACTTTAACTTTATTTACAACAATGCAATACTGGCTTGTAAAATCAGAACCGGAAACTTACTCTTGGGCCGATCTGATAAAAGATGGGAAAACAATGTGGGATGGCGTACGCAATTACCAGGCCCGCAACAACATGCAGCAAATGCAACCCGGCGATATGGTTTTATTTTACCACAGCGTATCAGAGAAAGCCATTGTGGGCATTGCTAAAGTAGAAAAGGCTGCCTACCCAGACCCTACCGCTAAAGAAGGCAACTGGGTAGTAGTTGACCTCGTACCATTCCGCGATTTTAAAGAGCCTGTAACATTAGAGCAGATCAAAAAGGACAAACGCCTGGAAAACATTGCCTTGCTGCGCCAGTCGCGCTTGTCTGTTATGCCGCTAAAGGCCGAGGAATTTGATGTGCTGCTTGCACTAGGTAATTAAGCATCATAGTTCTGTAATTAATAAAGTACGGATGAAATAACAACGAACGGCACCTGAAAGGAGTACATAGAGACAGGCACCATTTATACTTTCCCGGTACTGCATAGCATAAATACCCTACTATGGCTAAAGTACGTTTTGTGTTAATTTTTTACCTGTTGCTTTTTACCTCTTTGGCTTTTGCCCAGGAGCCGACTCAGCCTGTGCGTTTAGAATTACCTTTTAACAGAACAGAAAACAGTGTAGAAGTACTAGCCTTGCCTGATAGCAGCCTGCTGGTTTACCACAAGACAAGTAACGCCTGGAACACCAAAGCCGATTTCTACTTTACAAAGTACAATCAAAAGCTTGAGCAAGTCTGGACTACATCCGTAGACATTCCTCCCAGCTATGATTTTGTGAGGCACTATACCGAGATGCCTTATACTTATCTGATATTTACCGGCGATATTCCTGAAGAGTATATTTTTACCCGCACCAACAGCATTAATGGCCGCACAGATGTTAAAAAGTATAAACTGGATGACATTGAGGCGATACATGAGTTTAATGTACTGCAGGGAAATTACTTCCTGATTGGGCACAACCGCTTTAGCCAGAAACCGCTGCTGCTTCACCTGAAGCCTTCAGAAGAAAAGCCAAAGCACCTGCCCTCTGTGTATGGCGAAGAATCCACGTTTTCAGATATGCTGGCCGACCAGGAAAACAGGCGCCTGGATGTGGTGCTATCCGAATCGAATGGGCGTGTGTCTAGGTTGCAGGTAAAAAGTTTTAACGCAGACGGAGAATTGCTCGGCAACCACTTTATACTTCAGCAAAATGATAAAAGTCTGCTAAACGCCGAGATTACCCCCGGCGACAGTGCCCAGAAAATGCTGTTAGGTACATATGGCACCCGAGACCTGCGCTATACCTCCGGTTTTTTCACAAAGCCAGTATCTGCTGTATACAATACCGGCGACTTTTACAGCATCATGCAACTCAAGAACTTCCTGAAGTACATGAAGCCCCGCCGTGAAGAGCGTACTCGTGCACGCGAGGCAGCACGTCTGCGTGCCGGCAAAGAGCCACTTTACCGTTTCCGGATACTGCTGCACGACCTGATAACTACGCCAACTGGTTACATACTGGCCGGCGAAGCATACTATCCCCAATACCGCAACAACTCAGTATCGCTACCGTTGGAGCGCAGGCAGGCTTTTATGCAGAACACTGAAGGCTATAAGCGAACACATGCAGTTGCCATGGGTTTTGATAAAAAAGGAAACTTGCTCTGGGATAATACCTTTCCATTAAAGGATGTCGCAAGTATGGAGTTAGTGCACACTGTAGAAGTGGCACGTGCGCCTGACGGACGTGTGATTATGGCCTACCCCGATCAGGAAGAAATTATATACCACATCATGCAGGAAGATAAGTTTGATGACAAGGAACACAAACTGAAGATCATGACTTATAATGAAAACGAAAAAGCGCAGGCAACAGAAGACCCTGGCATCATTAAGTGGTATGATAACCATTTCGTAGCTTTCGGTTTCCAGCGCATTAAACCCTCAGGAGCAGAATACCGCACCGTTTTTTACCTCAACAAGATCAGTTTTTAGTTATTAGTTGTTCGTTATTGGTTGTAGAGACGCAATACGTTGCGTCTTGTTTGCTACAGGGCAGCGGGTTTCAAAGCTCGCTACAGAGACCATCTACAAATATAACCTATGGCTCACGGATGTCTGAAGACTTCCCATCATGACACGTCACAAGTCACCACTGTGCTAAAGACTTTCGCCAGGAATTTAATCCAACCAATAACGATAAACCAACAACCAATAACAAATAACCGGCAATCAACAATTCAACAATCCAACAATTAACCTATATTTGTAAGCAAGACCTCCGGCTATGCAGAAAAGAATCATCGTAAACCACAAGTTGCTCGAGATAATGGTGATGCGCCTTTGCCACCAACTCATCGAAAACCACGGCGACTTTTCTGATTCCGTTATTCTTGGCCTGCAGCCCCGCGGCATTTACGTAGCGCAGCGCATCCAGAAAACGTTAGCAGCCATACTTGGCAAACAGGTGCCTACCGGTTACCTCGACACTACCTTTCACCGCGACGATTTTCGCCGACGTGATACCCCACTTACAGCAAACGCAACCAAAGTTGATTTCCTGATTGAGGGCAAAAAAGTGATTCTGGTGGATGATGTGCTATACACCGGCCGCTCTGTAAGAGCCGCCATGGATGCCATGATTGCTTACGGCCGCCCTGCCAACGTGGAGCTGCTGGTGCTGATAGACAGGCTGTACACGCGCCATCTGCCCATACAGCCCACCTATGTGGGCCGCCATGTTAATTCGCTGTTAAGCCAGCGGGTATTGGTAGAGTGGCAGGGGCAGGATACACCGGAAGACAATATCTGGCTAATTACAAAAACCGACGAATAGATTTCTCACCCATGCAAGAGCTTAGCGTTAGGCACCTTTTAGGCATCAAAGACATTACTCCGCAGGATATCCAGCTTATCTTCGAGACTGCCGACAATTTTAAAGACGTGCTTAACAGGCCAATTAAAAAAGTGCCCTCGCTCCGCGACATTACTATTGCCAACGTTTTTTTCGAGAACTCAACCCGTACGCGCCTCTCTTTTGAGCTTGCCGAGAAAAGGCTTTCTGCCGATGTAATAAACTTTAGCAGCAGCAGCAGCTCAGTAAAAAAAGGCGAAACGCTCCTTGATACCGTAAACAACATCCTGGCCATGAAAGTGGATATGATCGTGATGCGACACTCCAGCCCGGGAGCCCCACATTTCCTGAGCCGACATATCACTGCTAATATCGTAAATGCCGGCGATGGCACACACGAACATCCCACACAAGCACTGCTGGATAGCTTCTCTATTAGAGAGAGACTTGGCGACGTGGCCGGCAAAAAAGTGGTGATCATCGGCGATATTCTGCACTCCAGGGTGGCGCTTTCGAACATTTTTGCCTTACAGAAGCTTGGTGCCGAAGTAATGGTTTGCGGACCAATTACGCTATTGCCAAAGTATATTAAGGAACTGGGTGTAAAAGTAGAGCTGGATGTACGTAAGGCCCTTGCCTGGTGCGATGTGGCCAACGTGCTGCGCATACAGCTGGAGCGCCAGCAAATGAAGTATTTCCCATCGCTGCGTGAGTACACGTTATACTATGGCATCGATAAAAAATTGCTCGACAGTCTCGATAAAGAGATTGTTCTTATGCACCCAGGTCCAATAAACCGAGGCGTAGAACTAAGCTCCGATGCAGCCGATTCACATCATTCTATCATACTTAACCAGGTAGAGAACGGTGTTGCCATACGCATGGCCGTTTTATATTTGCTGGCTTCCAGGCAATAGGCGTTTAATCTTTTGATCATTATCACTTTCGGGTAAAATCTCCAGCTTATGACAAATATGCAGGTAATACATGTACCCGGTTTGGGAAACTCGGGTCCGGAGCACTGGCAAAGCATCTGGCAAAGCAACGATCCTGCCAGCATACGGGTACAGCAAGCCGACTGGGACAATCCTGTTTGCAGGGATTGGGTAGAAGAATTGCAGCGCACAATCTCTGCTGTACAGGATAAAGACATCCTGTTAGTGGCACATAGTTTAGGCTGCCTTACCGTAGCACATTGGGCTCAGAAGTATACAGCACCCATAAAATCAGCATTTCTGGTAGCTCCACCTGAAGTCGAAATAAACGTTGAGTTAAAAGAGGTACTTGACTTCGCCCCGTTCCCAAAGTATAGGTTGCCATTTAAATCGATGTTGGTGGCCAGTGCTGATGATGACTACTTAACGATTGAAAGGGCAGCATATCTGGCAAACCTTTGGGGTAGTGAGTTTGTAAACGTGGGGGCAATAGGCCATATCAACACTTACTCAAATATAGGAGCCTGGGAGCAAGGCCAGAAACTTTTCGAAGGATTGAAGACATAAGTTATAAAGTATAGCAAAGTATAAATAAAGCAAAAAGGGCCGCAGAGAGATCTGCGGCCCTTTTTGCTTTATTACCAATTATCTAATCTAAGTTCAGTTGCATATCCGGGGTATTCATCTCGAATCCTACCCTACGGTTTCTGGCTCTTGCGCTTTCTGTTCTTGCTTTAGACAGTCTTGTGTTTACTTTTACAAGTGGCTGGCTCTCACCATAACCTCTTGTTACTAGTCTGTCTGGGTTCTGAACACCACGTTGTACTAAGTAATCCTTAACAGCCTGTGCTCTGCGCTCAGAAAGTGCCTGGTTGTACTCTTCAGAACCGATATGGTCAGCGTGGCCTTTGATCAGCAGCACGTGGTCAGGATATTTACTCAGTACCATCACTATGCTATCCAGCAGTTGCTTGTAGCCTTCCTGTACTCTGGCTCTGTCGAACTCGAAGCGAACTTTTTCTTCCAGGATTTTCTTAGTTGCTGCATCCAGTTCAGGGCAACCGTTGGCAGTACCCGGACCTGGTGTGTTAGGGCAGGCATCCTCGTTATCGGCAACACCGTCACCGTCAGAGTCTGTGGCACAACCATCGGCACCTACCTGTACACCAGCTGGTGTGTCTGGGCACTTGTCATCTTTATCAGCTACGCCGTCACCGTCAGAATCAGGGCAACCTCTTGTAGCAGCTGTACCAGCTTCATCAGGGCATTCATCGTTTCTATCAGCTACACCGTCGCCGTCTCTGTCAGGGCAACCGTTCAGGTTAGCAACACCAGCCTCTGTTGGGCACTCATCCTGGTAATCAGCTACACCGTCACCGTCTGTATCGATAGGGCAACCATCTTTATCTACCTGCACGCCGGTTGGCGTATCAGGGCATTTATCTCTTCTGTCTGGCACACCGTCCATGTCTGTATCTGGTGCCTTGCCCAGGTTAAAGCCTAAGCCAATGTTGTGCATCAGGAAACGGTCGTTTTTGCCTGTATCATATCCGTCAATTTTATCCTGACCAATGATCAGGTAGTTTGATTCTACGAAAGCACTAACGCCATCGGAGAAACGGAAACGAATACCGGCACCACCTCTGGCAGCAGCAGTAACGAATTTATCATCCATTTGCCTAGTACCGTCAGCTCTCACAGCATCTGTCTTAGCCCACGCACCACCACCAGCTACCGTAAGGTATGGCCCGATAAAGGCGTCTTCTTTCAGGATATTACCGTACATTTTCAGTCTCAGGCCTAACATGGCTGTACCCATTTGGGCATCAAAGCTACCCAAGGGCTGGTTTTTAGACTCTGTACTACCGTAGGTTAAGTGCAGACCAAGATCAAGGGCAGAGTTTAAGTAACGATTAAGTGAAAGACCACCGCCCCATTCAAGTCGGCTACTTTCCCATTTCTGGTTTTCCAGTTCTCCATCGTACTGTAAAGCACTTCCATATATTTGTATGTTGGTCCGTCGATCTGCGTTTTGTGCCAGCAGGTTTGAGCTTGCTGTTAGCATTAAAGTAAGCACAAACGCAATTGTACTCAGTTTTGTAATTCTAGTTCGCATGATTCTATATAGTATATTTTGATATGATAATACGCGCATGTTTTCATTCAAGTTTTCAGATGTTAAAAAAATAACTGAACGTGGAGTCTTGGAGGAGATTCTTGAGAAAGCATTAGGTGTGAAGTAAATATTCTATTCATAAGCAACAGATTTAAAGTTTGTAAAAGGAAAGCTCTGAAAGCCAACACTTTTATAAATTAAAATTGTACAGCTAAAGCAGCTATACCACTCTCTATGGCTAGAAGTAATTACTCAATAATTTAAACTGAATTAGGTTTACAAGGTTTTAGGTTAGCGAAAAAATTAATGCAAAGGCCGCTATTTTAGTGTAAGGACAATAAAAAAGGTTGCCGGCATTGTAACCGGCAACCTAACAAATGCACTATGTTGGCACAAATTTTCAACCTATTTGCATAAGATGCTGTATCTCTTCGGCCTCCAGCGGTATATCTGCCATCAAGTCTTCGGGGCCACCAGCTGTTACAAGAATATCGTTTTCAAGCCTGATGCCTATCCCCTCTTCTCTTATATAAATACCCGGCTCGCAGGTAAAAACCATGCCTTCTTCAAAAGCCCGGTGCTTATCGCCAACATCGTGTACATCTAAGCCAAGGTGATGCGAAGTGCCATGCATAAAGTACTTTTTGTAAAGTGGATTATGAGAATCCTGGTTACGAACATCTCCTTCATCCAGCAAGCCCAGCCGTATTAGTTCGTTTTCCATTACAGTACCTACAAACTGGTGATACTGCCCCAGCGTATTGCCTGGTACCAACATTTGCGTAGCGGCCTTCATTACACGTAGCACTGCATCGTACACCTCGCGCTGGCGCTTCGTAAATTTACCGTTTACGGGTACCGTGCGTGTTAAATCCGAGGCATAGTTGGCATACTCTGCACCAAAGTCCATCAGCACCAGGTCGCCGTCTTTGCACTCACGGTTATTGTCTACATAATGCAGGATGCAGGCATTTGCTCCGGATGCTATAATTGGTTGGTATGCCGGCCCCCGGGATCTATTCCGGATAAACTCATGATATAGTTCTGCCTCTATCTCATACTCCATTATGCCTGGCTTGATAAACTTGAGCAATCGCCTGAATCCTTTCTCTGTTATCTGGCAGGCCTGGCGGATTAGTGCAATCTCTTCCTCAGACTTAACCGCACGAAGCAGGTGCATGATCGGTGCCACACGCTCATATTTATGAAGCGGATAATGCTCCTTTATCCATTTTATAAAACGGGCATCGCGTGTTTCAACTTCTACTACTGCTCTTGGGTGCTCGTTAGAGTTAAGGTAAACCTGCTCTGCCTCACCCAGAAGTGTATTCAGCACACTGTTAAATTCGTGGGTCCAGAGTATGGTTTTGATTCCTGAAACCTCGGCAGCCTGCTTTTTAGTAAGCTTGTAGCCTTCCCAGGTAAGAATGTGGTCGTTGGTTTCGCGCACAAAAAGTATCTCTTGCATGCGTGGGTCGCGTGCATCCGGAAATAGCAACAGTATACTTTCTTCCTGATCTATGCCAGATAAGTAAAACAGGTCGTTGTTCTGCCGGAAAGGCATAGTGCCATCGGCATTGGTGGGCATTACATCGTTAGAGTGGAAGATAACAACAGACGACTGCTTGAGGTGTTTAACAAGGCGGCGGCGGTTGCGCACAAAAAGTTCTTGTGCAATTGGTGCGTATCTCATAGGTAGCTGATTGGAAACGTGTGATTATCAGCCTAAGATAAGAAATATTTTACGCAAAAAGCCCTTACTGCATAGCAAGCTATACTTTACGTTTCGCATTTTAGGTGTTTTACACGATCTCGGCCAATTGCAACACCTCCAGCAACTGCTCGTTCCGGATATCTTTGGCACATTTAAAATGGCCCTCAGGGCAGGCTTTATACCCATGCAAACCACAAGGCCGGCAGTATAATGGCTCGTCGCGCTGCGCAATGTTGGCGAAGTCGGTAAGTGGGCCAAACCCGAATGATGGTACAGTAGAGCAGTAAATGGCACAGGTAGGTGCATTAAGCGCAGAAGCCAGGTGCATCGGTCCGGAGTCGTTCACATAATTAAGTGTGGCGTCGCGCATCAGGGCAGCAGACTGTAGCAGGCTCAGTTGCCCGCACAAATTCTCTACTTTCTGGTTACTGCTTTGCCTGATTATCTCGTCGCAATGTGCTTTGTCTGCAGGCGAGCCCAGCAGGTATACTTTATACTTAGGATCTATACTATTAATAAGTGTTACCCACTGCTCGAGGGGGTACTGCTTGGTAAACCACACCGAGGTAGGCGCCATGCAGATATACTTTTCTTGCTTTAACTCCTCAACTTTTGCAAAATCAACCTGGCTGGGGTATAGCTTCGGCTTTGCTGGTTTGTTATCGGTTATACTTTGTATGAGCAGGTGGTTGCGCTCTATCTCGTGGGTGCCGGAAGTTACGTCGTGCCTGTGTTTGCGGGTGAAAAACCTGGAGAACGGATTTTTGTCAAACCCAACTGTTTCGCGGGCTCCGGACAAGGCAGTAAGTATACCTGTAGCTCCAAATCGCTGCACGTTGACAACCAGATCATACTTTTCGGCGCGAATCTTAGAGAGCAGTTTCATCAGACTTTTATACTTGCCTTCCTTTTTGTTCCAGATAAGTACCTGTTGCAGCAGCGGGTGATCTTTTAAAAGGCTTTCGTTGCCTTTGCGCAATAAGAAATGAAGTTGTGCCTCCGGGTAAAACGCATGTAGCTTTTCAATTAATGCTGTTGCCAGCACAACATCTCCCAGAAAAGCCGTTTGTATGATCAGTATTTTATTCATGGTGGACACTCAACGTACAGGGCAAAGCTACAGCAAACTCACTTCAGTTAAAAATTTAAGACCGATCAGCAACAATGAAATCAGTATAAATATAGTATTTTATATATACTTAAGCGCTAAAATATTTTCTCTAAGTTCTTCTTAAAAGTTTAGGTTTTATTTCGTTTTCTGCCTTGCTTTATATTCCGAGTATAAAAACTCTAAAGCTTATCCAGATTTTCACGCACAACGTCAAAGTATAGCACCCAAGTTAAGTATGAAAAAAACAAGTACCCGCTCTTTAGACAAGCCTACCAGCAATACCTTTATACTTTACAGTGCCATAGCCGCCCTGCTACTGCTTATGCCGGGCTGTGTATCTACGTATATGCCCAATGTGCCAAACGTGCCTATGTTTACTCAGAAAGGAGAACTAAGTGCAGGAGGACATGTTACTCCAAAAGGCAATATCACGTTTAATACGGCCTATGCGGTTACCGACCATTTCGCAGTGGTGCTGAATGGCTCTATGCTAAACAGCGAGCGCAAAAAAATGGACTTCAGGCATAACCTATTGGAGGCTGGAGGCGGCTACTTTACCACTTTTGGCCCTAACCAGGAACGTATTCTGGAGTTTTATGCAGGCTATGGCGGTGGCAGCAGCGATCGGGTTGAAAAAGACAAGCATCAGGATGGCACGCTGCATCTTAAGCGCATGGAGGCTGACTTCAGCAAGTACTTTGTGCAGGCAAATTTTACATCCAAAAGAAAGAAGTCGCTGAAGCTGCTTAAAAGAGAGTTTCCGTTAAACTATGGCACCACGCTGCGCGCCAGTTATGTAAACATGCACGATTACAAAATTAACGGTGAGCCTGCCAAAGAAGAAGACAATATTTTCCTGGAGCCTATTTTTTACACACGTCTTACCTTAAATCCGTCGGTGCAGCTGCAGTATACCTCCGGCACCACCTTTGGCCTTAAAAATCGTGATGCGTTAACAGCAGCCTACTCTGTGTTTTCGCTTGGGTTTGTGATTAATGTCGGGGGCCGGAATCTGGGCCGGTAGATTTGAGTTTATACATCTGAAATCCGCGTTTTAACACACCCTACCCCTCCTTAACCAAGGAGGAGAGCTCTGTCTTTGCCATAACATAAGTATTAGTTTCGTAGCACTAGCCATTCCTCGGACAGGTCACGACCTGTCCCTACAAAGTCTTTCCAGTTGCTAAAGCCCCAAGCTAAGAAGTGTCCATCCCAGGCTTTGTGTTGAGCGCCTTCTATTGTTGCGGTGCCCGCGAGGGCAGCCGTTAGGCAACTTCAATAGACAGCGCGATGCGCAAAGGCGAGGCCTCCCGGCCTTGAGGGTACCAAAGCCTGAGGTGAAAGGATGGGCAATTAAGAATGAGGGACAGCAGTAGCTAAAAAGTATAAGGAAATTCAATAAGACTGAAAAAGAACAACAGCTAGAAAGTACAGAAAATCACACTAACTCAAACAAAGAACCTTTACCCCTTCCTCAAGAATCTGCCACATTTTCCGTACCTTTGCAGGCTAATTTCAGATTGAATGCTTGAATATCAAATCCATACATTACCAAACGGAATCCGAATAGTACACAAGCAGGTGTCTCACACCAAGATAGCCCACAGCGGGTTTATTATGGATATTGGCAGCCGCGACGAATGCCCGAATCAACTGGGCCTGGCGCACTTCTGGGAGCACATGGCTTTTAAAGGCACACAAAAGCGCAAGTCGTTCCATATACTTAACCGCCTAGAGTCTGTTGGTGGAGAGCTGAATGCCTATACTACAAAGGAGAAGATCTGCTTTTACAGCTCAGTGCTGGATAAGCATTTCGAGAAATCGTTTGAGTTGCTGACAGATATTACCTTCCACTCGATTTTCCCGGAAAAGGAAATTGAGAAAGAGCGTGGCGTTATACTCGAGGAAATGGCCATGTACCTCGATACACCGGAAGAAGCCATTGTAGATGAGTTTGATTCGGTAGTATTCGACGGTCACCCGCTGGGGAATAATATACTGGGTACTACAGAAAGTGTATCCAGCCTTACTAAACAGGATTTCCTGGACTTTATCAACCGCAACCTAAGCAATAACTCATTGCTATTCTGCTCTGTTAGCAACCTCCCTTTTGAAAAGGTGGTAAAGCTGGCTGAAAAGTATTTGAGTGATATACCTGTAGTTCATCAACAGCGGGAACGAGTACCGTTTACCAACTACGTACCTAAAACGGTAACCATAGAAAAACCGATCTCGCAGGCGCATTGTGTACTGGGGTCTCCTGCCTATGCTCTGTCTGATGATCGTCGGATACCATACTTTATGCTGGTAAACCTGTTGGGTGGCCCAGGTATGAATTCCCGCCTGAATCTGGCCGTGCGCGAAAAACATGGTTTGGTGTATACCATTGATGCCAATTATGCGACTTATGTTGACACAGGTTTGCTTACCATATACTTTGGCACGGAGAAGAAGCAACTAAAACGTACTACTTCGCTCGTACTTAAGGAGCTAAAAAAGCTGCGCGAAAAGCCACTTGGCTCACTGCAACTGCACACAGCCAAAGAGCAGCTGATGGGGCAGTTAGCCATGGCCGAGGAAAGCAACATGGGCCTGATGATGATGATCGGCAAAAGTATACTTGACCTGGACAGGGTAGAATCTTTGAACGAGATATTTGATAAGATTAAAAGTATAAAGGCCGGTGACCTGCTGGATATCGCCAATGACGTGCTGCGCGAAGAACAGCTGAGTTTCCTGAATTATGTGCCCGTTAAAGTTTAAATTGTTAAATGGCTTAATTGCTAAGCACTTTCCCAAAACAACTATTCAACAATCAGCAATTTAACAATTTAATCAGATGGAATTTATCGACGAGGACCTGCAACTATACGCTGAGGAGCATACCTCTCTAGAGAGTGAGTTGCTGCACAAAGTAAACCGCCAGACGCACCTGAGCGTGATGAAACCGCGCATGCTGTCGGGCCACATGCAGGGCAGGTTGCTGGCAATGTTTTCGCACATGATAAAGCCAAAGCAGATACTGGAAGTTGGTACTTATACCGGCTACTCGGCGCTTTGCCTGGCCGAAGGTTTGCAACAAGGCGGCACGCTTCACACCATTGATATAAATGAAGAGCTGGAGGAGCGGGTGCGTAGCTATTTTGAAGAAGCAGGTTTATCGCAAAGTATAAAGTACTACATCGGCAATGCCCTTGATATTATTCCGACTATAGATGCAGCTTTTGATTTGGTATTTATAGATGCTGATAAAATAAACAATGCCGCTTACTACGACATGGTAATTGACCGAATGGCACAGGGTGGGTATATTATTGCTGACAATGTGCTCTGGAGCGGTAAAGTGCTCGAAAAGTATAGAAAAAAACTCGACGAAGACACAGCAGCTCTGCTTGCCTTTAATAAAAAGGTGCACGACGACCCGCGCGTAGAGAACATCCTACTGCCTATCCGCGACGGTTTGATGATTGCACGAAAATTATAACCAACTTATACTTAGCAGTAAATGGAATGAGTATACAACGCTCATTCCATTTTACATTTACAGCCATTTCTGCAAAGTATAAGGCTGTGCAAACCATAAAAGAATAAATCCTACTCGCTCTAAAAAATTTTACTAAAAATACTTCGTTGTTAAGTATAAAGAGCGGTAAAATCCTTTATTTTTGCAAACACTATATTATTTCTCGAATATATTAATTCAGAGATGATTAGCTCTCTGCTATTCAACCGGTAGTAGAGCCCAAAAGCAATTTATTTAGCCAAAGTATAATTACCATTTCCTTTTATGAGAAAACAACTACCACTTCTCGTTTTGTTGCTTTTGCCTTTTCTGGCATGGGCGCAAACTGTTACTGTTCCCAAAAACGTTTACTTCGCAGATGTCCAGCTTAGAATCTCGGACGGAGCGCAGCAGGAAATTCAGAAAAAAGTAGATGCCCTGCACCGTAACCAGACATACTTTAAAATAAAAGTAGACCTGGCCAATGCTTACTTCCCGATAATTGAGCGTGTTTTTAAAGAAGAGGGCGTTCCGGATGATTTTAAGTACCTGGCGCTGCAGGAAAGTGGTTTGATAGGCGATGCTGTGTCTACTTCCAACGCGGTGGGGTATTGGCAGTTTAAAAAAGAGGCCGCCTCTGATTTCAATCTGCGCATGGATAACGTAGTGGATGAGCGCCGTCATATTATTGAGGCCAGCCGTGGCGCTGCTTTATACTTTAAACGCAGCAACAAGAACTACGACAACTGGTTTACCTCGCTCTTGTCGTACTACCTTGGCTACACAGGTGTGCAGACCTACTCAAAGCCAGCCGACAAAGGTTCTAAAAAGCTTGATGTTACTGAAAAGTCGCACCCTTACGTTATTACCTTTCTGGCACACAAAATTGCCTACGACAACTTTGTCGGCAGAGAAAAGCCAGTTGTATCGCTGCGCGAACTGCGTGCCACTCCAGGCCAGAGCCTGACCGATATAGCCTTGTCTACCAAAACGGATTATGCTGAGCTTGAAAAGTATAACAAGTGGCTTTTAGGTAACAAGATACCATCTGATAAGGATTACTATGTAATTGTACCGGTACGCAACAACGAAACCGGACTGGTGGCATCTGCAAACGTTCCAGCAGCTAAAGAAGAAAAACCAGTGGCTAAGTCCACTCCCAGTGCAGCGCCGCAGCAAACAGCGGCAGCCGCAACGGTAGTAAAACGCAATGGATTAAATGCCCTGATTGCCCGGCCAAACGACACAAAAGACAAGCTGGCGCTACAGGCAGGCATATCAACCCGCAAATTCTTGAAGTATAACGACCTGCACAACTTCGATGAGATTGTGGCCGGATCTGCTTACTACATCGAGCAAAAGAAAACTATTGCTGATGCAGAGTACCACGTGGTACAGCCAGGCGAAAACATGCAGCTGATCTCACAGCACTATGGTATCAGGCTTAATTACCTGCGTTATAAAAATCGCATGGCTAAAAACGAAGTACCAGTACCTGGCCGCGTGTTGTGGTTACAAAAACGTCGTCCGTCAACTACACCGGTAGAGGTAAAAGAAGCCAATGCAAAGCAAAATGTAGCGTCCTCAACAGTCCCAAGCTATAACCGCCCGGAAGGCACAACGATTAAGGAAACTCCTGTAGCAAAAGCTAAAGACGAGACTCCGAAAGAAAATGTATTCAAGCGTTTTATTAATAGCTTTAAGAAAGATAAAAAAGAAACGGTACCTGTAGAAGAGAAAGCTACCGTAGCTCAAAGCACTCCTGCTACAACTCCTGCACCTGCCAAAGAGGCTGAACCTGTAGTAGCAGAGCAAGCTCCGGAGACTACTGTAACTGAGAAAACAGAGGTTGTTGAGGCTACGCCGCAGCCGAAAGGTGCTTTGTACCCATCCAGTAAAGATAAACTGGTTATAAAGCCAAAAACAGAGAACCCGGCAGCAACTAAAACAGAGGCAAAGGCAGAAATGAAGCCAGAGCCGAAACAAGAAACAAAAGCACCGGTAAAATCAGAGCCAAAGCAGGAAACGAAAGCAGATGTTAAGCCTGCTGAAAAACCTGTTATTGCCCAAAAAGAAGAAACTGAAAAAATAGAGGCCGAAGAAGTTGAATCTGTGCTTTACCAAGCGCCTGAGAAAGAAGAAGCTACTACAACTCAGGAGGAAATCATAACTGCTAAACCTGCTTCTACCAAAGTATCAACTCCAGTACAGGAGCCAACTAAAACTGCTCCTGCTACTACGCCGGTTAAAGCGGAGCCGGCCAAAGAAAAAACCGGAGAAGATTACAAAAAGGCGCGTGAAGAAGATGGTTGGCCATCTGGCGGCACTAATAGCAATGAAACAGCTACACCGGCAGCCAAATCTGCTAAACACGTGGTAGCCAAAGGTGAATCACTTTATGCTATATCAAAGCAGTATAATGTTACAGTAGCCGAGCTTACAGCCTGGAACAAGTTAAGTACTACGGCACTTCAGCTTGGCCAGGAGCTAATTGTTGCGGAGCCGTTGGGCAGCACAACAGAAGTAGTTACAGAAGAGCAGGAAGTTCAGGAAACTGCCGCGACTGTAGTAGATCTGCATACAGTAATGGCAGGCGAAACGCTTTACCAGATCTCAAAACGCTACAATGTAACGGTAGACCAACTGCGCACGTGGAACAACCTGGCAGATAATAACCTGAAGTTAGGCCAGGAACTGCGTGTTGCTGCACCTGAAGAAGAGGGAAAAGAAGCTGCGCCTACAGCCAAACCAGCAACACAGGAGAAAGCATCTGCTACAGCCACTGGCGAAAGCATTTACCACACCGCAGTAACCGGCGAAAGCATGTACCAGATATCACGCAAGTATGGCGTTACCATTAAGGATGTAATGGAGTGGAACAAGAAATCAGACTTTAATGTGAAGCCAGGCGAACAACTGCTGATTAAGAAGAAGTAGTTATTAGTTGCTGGTTATTAGCATCGATAATCAAATAGCATAAAGTATAAAAGCCGGCCCTATAGCCGGCTTTTATACTTTATGCTAAAAACCAATAACACCTTCCGGCCTGTAGCGAATAAGACGCATGATTAAATCAGTCGAGGGCCCTCGCTCGCCTCTGGCGAGTGTGAGCTATCCCACGGCCTCTGGCCGCTGAAATTATATTTTTTCTGGCGCAAGTCTTAAGCGATAGCGTGACTTTACATGATGGGAAGTCTTCAGACTTCCGTAAGCCATAGGTTATACTTTGGGATGTCTGCTATTGCGAACTTTAAAAGACACTGCCTTGTAACAAGCAAGACGCAAAGTATTGCGTCTCTACGTTCCCGAACAACAATCAACCAATAACCATTAACGAATAACCAATAACCAATCTTACCTATCCTCTGGCGGTGCGGTCAGGTTAGAAGCTGTTTGCAAACCAGAAGCTATCTCGGGTACAATGCCAAGGCGCTCGTATATGGGCTGCACCATTTGTCGCAAACGCGGACGGTGTATGGCAAATGGTATCACACTGATGGTACACAGGAAGCCGCAGCCCAGCAACGTATAAGCTACCCCGATATGCTCGGCAACCGAACCAGCCAGCATACTCCCGATGGGGGCCATCCCCATAAAAGCGGTAGCATACAGGCTCATTACGCGGCCGCGCTTGTCATCATCCACTAAGGTTTGCAGCAGTGTGTTGCAGGAAGCCATGGTTACGATCATGCCAAAACCGCTGAACAGCATTAACAGAAACGAAAGCAGAAATATTTCCGAGAACGAAAAAGCCATCAGCGCCAACCCGAAAAGCGACATGGTAAAGATGATTACCTTACCCAGGCCTATAACGGATTTACGCTGCGCCAGGAACATCGCCCCGGCCAATGCACCAAACCCGGAAGCACCCATCAGGTAACCCAGCGTATTAGCACCTCCATGCAATATATCACGTGCAAAAACAGGGAGCAGTACTGTAAAAGGCATGCCAAACAAACTTATAAGGCCTACTATAATTATAAGGGCGCGTATCGGGGGAAATCCAAAAGTATAACTAAACCCCTCCTGCAGCGATTTCCATACTTTGCGGTCCTGCTTTACACGCTCAAAAGGTTTAAGCCGCATCAGCAGCAACGACCCCAGCACGGCAATATAACTCACCGCATTGATCAGAATGCAGATGCCCTCTCCTACTGCCGCAATCAGTAAGCCGGCAACGGTAGGGCCTACCAACCTAGCCATGTTAAATAAAGATGAATTCAGGGCGATGGCGTTGCTCATGTCTTCGCGCCGCTCTACCAGTTCCACTACAAAAGCCTGCCGGGTGGCAATATCAAACCCGTTGATAGTACCCAGCATAGCACTTAGTGCCAGCACATGCCATATCTGGATGGTATCGGTTAAAACAAGCACAGCCAGCGTGGAAGCCTGCACCATAGACAGCGCCTGCGTTACTAGTAATACTTTGTGCCTGTTAAATTTATCGGCAAGCACACCTGCAAACGGGCCAAGTAAAAAAGAAGGTATCTGGCTTGAAAAGGTAACTGCTCCTAAAAGAAATACAGAATCGGTAAGGCGGTACACCAGCCAACTTAAAGCAATCTGCTGCATCCAGGTACCAATAAGCGAGATGCCCTGCCCTACAAAGAACAACCTGTAGTTACGCGATTGCAAAGCCCTGAACATTCCGCTAAGTTTATTTTCTGCTGCCATACTTTATATCTGGTGTGCCCGCTATGGCACAGGCTTATACTTACGTGTAGCCTGAGTTTACAAGTTATACTCTAACAGCATACAAATAAAAGTATAAAATCGCCCGCCCGATAAGGCATTATTCTGTTTTAAATTTTGTTCTGCCAAGGGTTGATTTCTGTTTGGGCAGCCGGCCTATTTTCCGTAATTTTAACATCCCGAAAATGACTCACGAAACAGTTTATACTTTATCCGGAAGTCATTCATAATTCATCATTCGTAATTACTAATTCCCTCAAATGCCTGTTTTTTCGCATTTACATACGCATACACAGTACTCGCTGCTCGACGGCCAGGCTAGCATCAGCGCGCTCATGAAAAAGGCGCAGGCCGATGGCATGCCCGCCGTTGCCATGACTGACCACGGCAATATGTTCGCCGCCTTCAACTTTGTGAACGAGGCTAACAAGTATAACGTGAAGCCGATCGTGGGCTGCGAGTTTTACCTTGTTACGGACCGCCATCAGAAAACTTTTAGTAAAGAAGTAAAGGATGTGCGCCACCACCAGCTGCTTTTAGCCAAAGATCAGGAAGGTTACCAGAACCTGGCTAAGCTGTGCTCTTTATCCTATATTGAGGGTATTTACAGCAAGTGGCCGCGTATTGATAAGGAGTTGCTTTTAAAATACAGCAAAGGCCTTATTGCCACCAGCTGTTGTATTGGCGCTGAGGTGCCGCAAGCCATACTTTGGAAGAGTGAAGAGGAAGCCGAGGAAATATTTAAGTGGTGGCTGGATGTATTTGGCGAGGATTACTACATCGAAATTCAGCGCCACGGCCTGATGAACATTGATGGCACCGGCAAAAGCCAGGAAGACATAAACCAGGTGCTGCTAAAGTGGGCCAAAAAGTATAATGTAAAAGTTATCTGTACCAACGACTCGCATTATGTAGATCAGGAAGACTGGAACGCACACGATATTCTGCTTTGCGTAAATACAGGCGAAGATCAGAGCACTCCGGTTGGTGACTTTACCACAAAATACTACCGTTTTCTGAGTGATGATCAAAAGGTGATCTATGATACGATAGAAAATGTGCGCAACAAATATGGCCACCAATCCAGCGTGCGCCAGATGCTGAACCGCATTGACGAGGCCGGCCAGAAAACGCGTTTTGGTTTCCCTAACGACCAGTTCTATTTCAAGACGCAGGCCGAGATGAACGAGCTGTTTAAGGATGTGCCGGAGGCTGTTGATAATACAAATGATATCGTTGACAAGATTACGCCGCCTGTACTGAAGCGCGATATCCTGCTGCCTAACTTCCCGATTCCGCCAGAGCATGCCGGCCCCGATGCTTACCTACGCCACCTTACTTATGAAGGTGCAAAAAAGCGTTATACCGACATCACCCCTGAAGTAGAGGAACGCCTGGACTATGAGCTTCGCATTGTGGAGACCATGGGTTTTGCCGGTTACTTCCTCATTGTGCAAGACTTTATTAACCGAGGTCGTGACATGGGCGTGTTCGTGGGACCTGGTCGTGGATCTGCGGCTGGGTCGGCAGTAGCCTATTGCATCGGTATTACCAACATCGACCCGATCAAGTATAACCTGCTGTTCGAGCGATTCCTGAATCCGGAGCGTGTATCCATGCCCGATATTGATATTGACTTCGACGACGTGAACCGCCAGCGTGTGATCGACTACGTGGTGGATAAGTATGGCAAAACGCAGGTAGCACAGATCATCACCTTCGGTACGATGGCTGCTAAATCGTCGATTAAAGACGTAGCCCGCTCCACTTCGCTTCCGCTTGCAGAGGCCAATGAGCTGGCCAAAATGGTTCCAGATACCCCGGGCACGACACTGGCGAAGGCCTTTATGGAGAACCTGGACCTGGCCGCTATTCGCGAAGGCACCGACCACCGCGCTGCCGTACTGAAACTGGCTGAAAAGCTGGAAGGTTCGGTGCGTAACACAGGTATTCACGCGGCAGGTGTGATCATCGCCCCGGATGATATCACGAATTATATCCCGGTATCTACCTCCAAAGACTCCGACCTGCTGGTAACGCAGTTTGACGGCAAGGTGATCGAGAGTGCGGGCATGCTGAAGATGGACTTTTTGGGTCTTAAAACCCTGACCATCATCAAAGATGCGATGGAGTTGATCAAAAAGAACCACGGCGTTGAGATTGACATAGATAACATTCCGATAGACGACGAGAAAACGTACCAGCTTTACCAGCGCGGTGATACCATTGGTACGTTCCAGTTCGAGTCGGAGGGTATGCGCATGTACCTTAAAGACCTGCAGCCGACCAACATTGAAGACCTGATTGCCATGAACGCCCTTTACCGTCCGGGCCCGATGCAGTTCATCCCGAACTTTATTAACCGCAAGCATGGTAAAGAGGAAGTAGAATACCCGCACGAGCTGCTGGAGCCTATCCTGAACTATTCCTATGGTATCATGGTGTACCAGGAGCAGATCATGCAGACGGCCCAGATCCTGGCCGGTTACTCACTGGGTGGTGCCGACTTACTGCGCCGCGCCATGGGTAAAAAGGACATGAAAAAGATGGCCGAGGAGCGTGAAAAATTTATCGCCGGAGCCGCCGAGATTCATAAAATTCCTGCCAAGAAAGCCTCTGAGGTATTCGACGTGATGGAGAAGTTCGCCCAGTATGGCTTTAACCGCTCCCACTCTGCCGCTTACTCGGTGGTTGCTTACCAGACTGGTTACCTGAAGGCCCACTACCCTGCTGAATACATGGCAGCGGTGCTGACCAACAACATGAACGACATCAAAAAGGTGACTTTCTTTATAGAGGAAGCACGCAAGCAAGGTGTGGCTGTATTGGGTCCGGATGTAAACGAATCTTTACTCAAGTTTAACGTGAACGAGCAGGGACAGATCCGTTTTGGTTTAGGTGCAATAAAAGGTACCGGCGAAGCTGCTGTAGATGCTATTATTGCAGAACGCGAGAATGGTTTGTACCAGGATATCTTCGACTTCGCCAAGCGCATTAACCTGCGTGCAGTAAACAAAAAGACCTTCGAAAGTATGGCTCTGGCCGGTTGTTTCGACTCGTGGGAGCTGTACCACCGGGCCCAACTGATAGAGATACCGGAAGGAGAAAGCATGAGCATACTGGAGAAGGCTATACGCTACGGCAACAGTTACCAGGCAGAGCAGCAGGCCGCGCAGCAGTCATTGTTCGGTGGAGGCGCCGCAGTAGCCGCTCCATTGCCAAAAATACCGGAAGTGCCCGTTTGGACGCAGGCAGAAATGCTTCGCCGCGAGAAAGAAGTGGTAGGATTCTACATGTCGGGCCACCCACTGGATCAGTTTAAGCTGGAGATAGATTCGTACTGTACTTGCTCGCTAGATAGAATCGAAGAATATAAAACCCGTGATGTGAACGTGGCTGGTATGGTAACCGATGTGGTGATCCGAACAGCCAAAAACGGTAACCCATTTGCCCTATTCACAATCGAGGATTACGACACATCTATGCAGATGGCGTTGTTTGGGGAAGATTACGTAAAGTTCTCGCCTTACCTGAAGATGGGTTTATACTTGTTTATCCGGGGCAAAGTACAGCTGCGTTATAAAACCGAAGACCAATGGGAGCTAAAGCCGCAGAACATTCAGCTGCTAGGTGATGTACTGGATAAAATGGCACAAGGTGTTCAGGTTAATGTTAACCTGCAGCTTTTCACGCCAAACCTGGCCGAAGCCTTAGAAAATGCCATCGTTACAAGCCCCGGCCAGAAACGCCTGGAAATTATGCTGCACGTGCCGGAGGAAAAACTTGCACTGCCAACCTACTCCAGAAAGTATAGAATTGACCCGAAACTGTTTTTGAGCTCGATAAAAGACCTGGGACTGGGTGAGTGTAAGCTGCTCTAGGACTGGGATTGATAGGATTAAAGGATTCACAGGATTAACTTCTTGTGTAATTGATAAAGTATAAAATAGGTGTGCTGCTGTCGTGGCATACCTTTTTTGTTCTTGCTCTTTCGGACTTCCTAGTCCGGAAGCCATCTGACGGGGATTTCCTAATCCCCGTGTCACGGTTAACGCGGATTAGGAAATCCGCTTCAGGTTTAGTTTCGGATTAGGAAATCCGAAACAGCATAGAGTTATTCAAAGTATAAAACTCCCATGGGAATCAAAAACAGAATTGTACCCGGAGGTTTATACTTTCTGACGATGACGGTAGTCGATTGGGTAAATATCTTCACACGTCCTGTTTACAAGCATATTATAGTTGATGCTCTCAGATTTTGTCAGGAAAACAAAGGTCTGCGGCTCCACGCCTGGGTATTGATGAGCAACCACCTGCACCTGATCGCCTCAACGGCAGAAGACAAAAATCTATCAGACATCCTCCGCGATTTTTAGCAGTTTACCAGCCGCAAAATTATAACAACCATCTAGGAAGAACCTGAAAGCCGCAGGCAATGGTTACTGCATCGCTTTGAGTTCAATGCCAGACAAAATCCCAAAGTACGATATTACAAAGTATGGCAAGATGGAAACGAGGCAAAGGAGCTTCTATCCAATGCTTTCATTGACCAAAAGCTTAACTATATCCACCAGAACCCGGTGCGGGCAGAGTGGGTAAACGAGCCGGAGCATTACCGATATAGCTCTGCCACCAATTATGCCGATCTATACAGTTTGCTGCACATGGAGATGCTGGATTAAGCTTTTTATACTTTTCTTAATTGCCACCCTTACTTATACTTTTAACACCTTACTCTACAAACTTTTATGCTTGATACTTGCTTCTTAAACTTTTACCACCAAAATTTGTTTATACAAACATTTTATACTTCTACCTGTTATTCGCCGTAAGTATACAGATATGCCCTGCATATATAAAGTATAGGCAATAAGACAGCTTGTCAGGTAAACAGAGTTTGGGCAGATATTTGCCAAACTTATAATTGTTACTATATTTAAGAACAGAATTTAACACAACAAACCGTTAAAGTTATGGCTAACAAAGCATTAGAAATTACAGATGCAAATTTTGATGAGATCATCAATTCAGATAAACCAGTATTGGTAGACTTTTGGGCAGAATGGTGCGGACCGTGCCGCATGGTAGGCCCGATTGTAGAAGAGTTGGCTGGCGAGTACGAAGGCAAAGCCGTTATCGGTAAAGTAGACGTAGACGCTAACCCACAGACATCTGCCAAATTCAGTATCCGTAGCATCCCTACCCTTCTTGTTTTCAAGAATGGCGAAGTGGTGGACAAGCAGGTAGGCGCTGTGCCTAAAAATGTGCTGTCGCAGAAGCTGGATGCCCAGATGGCTTAATCAAAGTATAAAGCATAAACAGCGAAGCCTCTCTTGTTACTCAGGAGAGGCTTCGCTGTTTATATAGCCTACCAATATTAATCCTTAATCTTTACATATAATACTGATATCGCCGCTACGCTCCAGATAGGCCCTGTGAATACTACTGATGTCTGGTTTGTGCCCTGAGCTGCGTAAGGCCTCTTTTATATCATTTTCGGTTACACTGCTGCTACGCATAACATTTTTTTGCATTTCTCCGTCTTTAACCAGCGCTTTGGGCTTGCCTTTGATCATGTTGCCAAAACCAAATGAAGAATGATAGGCTACTATAGCTAATAGCTTATGTAATATAACCAGAGTAAAAGCTGCAAAAATAGTGGCCCAGAAAGGTGAGTTACCTGTTATAGCGCGGCTTAAGATAGAGCCATAGATTATACCCAGTACTATATCAAAGGCAGTATTCTTACCAAAGATGCGGTGATTGCCCACCCTGATAATGGCAAGTGCTACAAAAAACACCACGATGGCTCTTAAAGACATTTGCCACCAGTTCAGCGACTCAGCACCAATCCCCAATAAGTGATCAATCGTTTCTAAAGTTTCCTGCATACTTCAGAAAACGAAGCACCCTCAGAAGGGTTTCTTCTTATCCCTGACCTACCTCGCTGCAGTTGCACAAGGTCTTATCCAGGCTATACAGGATCTCAAAGTTCTGCTCAACCTCTTTCATAAGCTGCTGTAGCCTGGTATTGTACTCCTGCACTTTAGAGAGCCTTGTAGCTTCCGGTTCCTGCTTGTTAAACTCGTCGAGTTGCTTTATACTTTTGCCGAACTCGTTGTTCTTTTCGTGCATGCGGCTAACATATAGCTCCAGCGTGGGGTTAGCGGCAGCTGTTGCAGTTTGCAGATTGCTTTCGATGCACAGCTGCTTCTTTAGGTTTTTGAACACAGTTTGCTCAGCCAACTGGTTAAGCTCATTTTTCTTATTAAGTGCTTGCCTTAACTTAAAGCTATCGTATCGTTTGTTATACTCTGTAACAGCATCGCGTACTTTATCGCGGCAGCTTTGGCACTTGCTTGATGTAGCCTTGTCGAGCAGGGCGTTGCGCTGGGCCAAGGTTTCGTCGCTTGCCTCTGCAGCACTTAGTTTCTGTAGGTCCTGGGCAAAAACCTCGTTATACTGCAGGTCTTCCAGCTTTTTTATTAGCCTGATAATAGCCTCACCTTCAACCGACGCCGACAAAAACTCCTGCTTTGGAAGCTCTACGGCATGCAGTTTTGCAAGGGCTGCTTCACGCTTCTCGGGGGTATTCCAGCTTTTTGGCTCATTTTCCAGTTCGCGCAATGTGTTTACCAGTATCTTACCGTTTTTCAGGTTATGGTCGGCCTCTAAGTATAGATCTGCGTTGCCAAGTATGGCCTCATACTCCTGCTTAAAGATGTTGATATACGTGCTGTTCTTTGCAAATTCTTTTTCGCGGGCATCGTATGTGCTTTTTAAACGCTTGTACTCCTGCACTATCCCGAACAGGTTTTTGGCATTTACCTCAGGGCTATTGTTGCGATAGTTCAGGCGGTACGTGTTCAGGTTCTGCTTCATCTCGGCAAACACACGCAGAAACTCCACATATAGCTTCTCCTGACGGAAGGTCTCATCGTTTACCAGCTTTTGCTCATAAGCGCTTAGTATCTTTTGCTTGCGCTTTTCAATCAGGTCCAGAGTTACTTCATCGCCTGTAAGTACATCCATTTTGTAGAGCGACTTATAGTTAGCCACCACCATAAACGGATAGTCTTTATAGGCGGTAAGCTCTTCCAGGCTCTTACGGTCCAGTTTATTAGAGCTTTTAGAAAGGTAATCAGTAAGCTTAACAGATTTTATAGTTACTGTTTTCACGTCTCCTGGCACAAACACATATATGCGTACTGAATGCAGGCGCGTGTCAAAATCCTGGCCTTCGTAAAGACGGATGGTAGAACTGAATTTATACTCTTTTTTTCCGGTGCGGGCATTAAGCAGGTTACCAAATTCACCAACCAGCGATAGCACTGCACTTGATGGGTTTGTAAGCTTGGAGAGGTTTACCAGTTGGTTAGCCACCAGGCTAAATACCTGGTCGCCGTCGTTGTTTGTAACAGCTTTGGCATTGATAACGGCATCAATACTACTTTGCGCAGAGGTTAAGGGCATTTTATCGATAATACGCACTACCTCCAGGTGGTCGCTTACATGTGTTTTATACTCTCTCTTATCCTCGTTAATGTGAAAGTTGTAAAGCGGATACACAATGGCGTCGTTGCCGAACAGCTTCATATTCTTTAGCTGCGCTGTTATAAAGAGGTACTCCAGCGAGTTGCCATACTTTTTCTTTGGCTTCCTTACTCCTTTCTCCAGTTCGTTGAGTACCCGGGTAAATTTATTTCCGTTAAACAGATAAATATCCGTGGACAAGTACTGCCATTCATCCGTAAAGGCAAAGTCGTCGTTATAACTATAGCCCAGGCGCGTTTCGATATTGCGTTGGGCAAAGGCCTGCTGGCAAAGCAGCAGCAGAAAAAAAGCGAAAACTATTTTCTTCATAAACTACGTTAATTGTCTTGTAGCGGCGCAGGTGAACGCACCGAGACAGCGAAACGTTATTGATTGAACATAAGTGCATTAAAATTGCTAATAATAACGCTATAATCATAAAATAATTATTTAAAGAAAGGGAAGACATGTTGAAATATGTGATGTGCGGTTTGGTAGTATTAATATGTTCTGGAAGCTTGCAGGCCAATATGCCATCTGCAACTGCAGGTAGTGTTATAAACCGAACCGAAGCAGGTTTAACAGAAGTTGAAAAAGTAGACAGGCTGATACAGTTTGTAAGAGGCTTGGAGGGTGCAACGTTCATCCGAAACGGCAGCGAGCACACCTGCAAACAGGCCGCCGATCATTTGCAGGCCAAATGGCTAAAGCACAAAGATAAGATCAGTTCAGCAAGGGAGTTTATAGAGCTCCTCGCATCTAAATCCGGATTTTCAGGCGAGCCTTATAAAATAAGATTTAAAGATGGCACTGTACAAACCACTGGCTTTGTGTTAAGCCAGGAGCTAAAGAGATTGGAAAACCTGTAGTTATACTTTTATCCGTTGACCGGCGTTTTATACTTCGAAGGCCAACGTATAAAAGTATGAATCACACGATAAAAGAAATGTCTATGATACAACTGTTAGAAGAGTCTAAAGATGATTTAGTAGCCTTCAGGATATCCGGGCATATCGACATAAACGACTACAACGTGATGTTACCTATTCTGGAAGAAAAGATAAAGCAACATGGCAAGATAAAGGTGTATGCCGAAGTACAGGATATTGAAGATTTTTCTATCAGGGCACTTTGGGAGGAAATAAGATTTGACTTTACACATGCCGCAGACTTTAGCCGCGCAGCTATTGTAGGCGACCAAAAATGGATAGACTGGATTACCCTTGCTGCAAAGCCTTTTACAACCGCCGAGGTTAAGTACTTTGACTTTAAACAGCGTGACCAGGCGTGGGCCTGGATACATGCCTGACCGATATAGCGTTTATAAAGCAGAAGGGCTGGGATTTCGAAATTCCAGCCCTTCTGCTTTATAATGTATTCATGCTGTTAAACTAGTCTTTGTAGATAGACACTTCCTCCTTTCCGATTTTTATAACACCGTGGTACATTCCCGCCGAGTTGAAAGGCATATGTTCTTTTTACCGGTGCGTGTGGGGTTAACTGTAAATTAGTGCTATATTAAAGATAGTCTGTTTAGCGTATTATCTACAATTTTGCAAAATGGCGGCCTAGGTGCAGTCTATACTTTAATAACACCAAATGCTTTTACTCCGGCTCAAACACTGGCAGGCTTTCCTGCTTCTTTTTATACTTCCGTTTATACTTCGGTATGCGCTAACACAGCTTTTACCCGTTGCCGTCCTTGCCTCTTCGTCTGTGCTTTATACTTTAGTTGATGCGCTTCCAAGTATTGTTCCGGTGCTCTGGCTTTGGTGGCTGGGTTTATACTTTTACAGGCGCTTGCCGGGCAGCATTAACATAACTGCCGTATTCTTTAACCTGGGTGCCTTATACTTTGCCCTGTATATTCTTTTGCTGATCTATACACTGGGTATTGTGCACGAAAGTATAATTGATGGAACACTTCCCTTGGGCATGCTGGCTTTACTAATCCCTATGCATTTGTTTGCCACCTTCTGTTACCTGTACGTGGTATACTTTGTGGCAAGAAGTATTGTGAGCGCAGCGCAGCAGCGGGTGGTGGCATTTCATGAATTTGTTCTGGTATTAGTGCAGGTATTGTTTCTGCCGATTGGCATTTGGTTCCTACAACCGCGCTTAAACAAATTTAACTCTGAAGGCCCTATAAACTAGGTATTTACTTTATACCTGATTGGTATTTAAACTCCTTAAATCCAATTTTTAAAATTATTTTGAATTTATATAGATAGAATACAATATATCAGTGAAATAAGCGTTTAGCAACAAAAATCTTATAGGTAAGACACTGATTTTATACTTTTTTATAGTTTACCGACCAATCTTTTACCATATTTGCAATCAAGTTTTATAAGCAATTAAATAAACCTTAAACTACAAATTCACAAACGCACATGAAATTCAACTTCTTCAAAGCGGCATTTACAATGTTGCTGTGCTCTTCCCTAATGGTATCTTGTGTTTCTTCTAAGAAGTACGAAGATCTGAAAGCTAGCAAAGAGGCTCAGGAGCGTGAGCTTGCTGACTCTAAAGCAAAAGCTGACCAATTAGCTGCATCTCTAAAAGAACGCGAGCAGAAGCTTGCTGAAATGGAGCGTGCCATGAACGAGCAGCAAAAAGTATTGGATAACCTTAAAAATGAGGTTAACTCTGCTTTACAAGGCTTTAACCAAGGCGACCTTAGCGTTAGCGTAAGAGACGGCAAAGTATACGTTTCTATGTCTGACAAGCTTCTTTTTGCTACTGGTAGCACTAAAGTAAACACTGGTGGCCAAAAAGCGATCAACCAACTGGTAGACGTGCTTAAGAAAAACCAGCAGGTTGGTGTTATGGTAGAAGGCCACACAGACGACGTAACAGTTGCCAACGGCATGAAATACCTGACTGACAACTGGGACCTGAGCGTACTTCGCGCTACAGAGATCACGCGTATGATGACTGAGAAAGGTCTTTCTCCAGACAGAATCACGCCAGCTGGCCGTTCTTACTACATGCCAGTTGACACAGGACGTTCTGCTGAGGCGAAAGCTAAAAACCGTCGTACTGAGATCATCTTAACTCCAGACTTCACTGAGATCTACAAGATCCTGGGTATCCAGGCGTAGTTCTTTAACTGATTAAAGTAAAAAAAGCCGATGCTTCGTAAGAGGCATCGGCTTTTTTGTTTGTAGCTGAATCAGGGTTGTTGACCGGTGATTAAGGGGATTATATTGATTTATATGATTATCTGCAGTACCGGGTCCAACCACCCCTGGCCCCTCCTTATCCAAGGCGGGGAATTCTGACCTTACTTTAACAGAAGCCTAAGATCTGTAGCTTCCGCTTAACCTCCCTTCTACCAGGATCTTTCCAAGATGACAAAAGAGAGGGCAGGGAATTGCGCTATAGGGACAGGTCGCGACCTGTCCGCCATTGGCTTCAACAATAAAACTTATACTTCAGAACCTGCAAAGCCCGATTCCCCGCCTTAGATAAGGAGGGGCCAGGGGTGGTTGGATCCCGTGACGCAAAAGACGCAAAATATTGCGTCTCTACAATCTCAACAATAATTAACAATCAGCCATCACCGCAGCTCCTTTGCCAGCTTAATAGCCTCAAACAGTGCAACAGCATCCTGTGAGCCAACCAGGAGCGGCTTCCGGTTATAGAAGCGCAGCTGCACCCCTTCATTACCAGACATGTTGTAGGCTTTACCCTTAAAGCCCCACCTTATTCCCCATCCACCGTAATCGCCGATTGGGTTGTAGGTTACTTTTTCGAAATCACGAACTAAATGCAGGTGTATAATCACAGGACGCACATGAAAAGGCCAGAATCGTATGTGTATCTCTCCGGGCCTGACTTCTGTGGTTAACTTCATTTGGTAGAAGAACCACGGCATGCCCACTCCCATCAAGGCGAAAAGTATAGCCAGTTGCACATCTGAAACCGGCCTGTTGCCAAATTGCTCACCCAATAACACCTGGTAAATAAACCCCGCCCAGAATATTGCAGCCGCACCAAGTATAATTGCCCATAGCCAGAACTGCTTAAAGCGTTGCTGCTCGCTGTAAAGTATAACCTGATCTGACATTTACTTGACAATGGATATTTTTGACAAAGGACTTATAGATAAAGGACCTAACTTAAAGTACGGAAAGATAAGTTAGCCAACATACATTAAAATAAAAAGACCGCCTGCTAAACTAAATCAGCAGACGGTCTTCTTTCAGAGCAATCTTTTTTCTTTTGTCAAAAGATCCTTTGTCAAATAGTCCTTTGTCAAGTTTACCCTATTGCTTTCTCTAAGTCTTCAATCAAGTCTTCAGCATCTTCTACACCCACGCTCAGCCTGATAAGCGAATCGCTGAGGCCGGCTTTCATACGCTCTTCTTTTGGAATGCTGGCATGTGTCATAGTAGCCGGGTGGCCGCAAAGCGACTCAACACCGCCAAGCGACTCCGCCAAAGCAAACAACTTAAGTTTCTCTAATACTTTAATTGCATCCTCCACCCTATCGCCCTTTAATACAAACGACACCATCCCACCAAAATCGCGCATCTGCTCTTTGGCAACGTTGTGGTTGGCGTGATCCTCAAAGCCTGGCCAATATACTTTTTCTACTTTCGGGTGATTACGCAGGTACTCGGCAATTTTACGTCCGTTCTGGCAATGGCGCTCCATGCGCAGGTGCAGCGTTTTAACACCGCGCAGCACTAGGAAGCAGTCCTGTGGGCCAGGTGTGCCACCACACGCATTCTGAATAAACGCCAGGCGTTCGCGCAGTTCGTCATCTTTTACAATAACGGCACCCATCACTACATCAGAGTGGCCACCCATATACTTGGTAAGTGAGTGCATCACCATATCAGCCCCCAAATCAAGCGGCGTTTGCAGATATGGTGTAGCAAAGGTATTATCGGCTACCAATAGCAGATTATTCTTTTTAGCAATGGCAGCGCATCCTTTAATGTCGATAATGTTCAGCAGCGGATTCGTTGGCGTTTCGACCCAGATCATTCTGGTGTTCTCATTTATAAGCGCCTCAACTTTGCTCAGGTCGGCCATGTTGGTAAAATGGAACTTGATGCCGTAATTCTGGAATATCTTTGTAAAAATGCGGTAGCTGCCGCCGTAAAGGTCACTGGTTGAGATAACCTCGTCACCGGGCTTCAGCATTTTAATGATAGCATCTATAGCAGCCATGCCAGAGGCAAAGCAAAGGCCATGCTTGCCGTTCTCCAGGGCAGCCAGGGCATTCTGCAGCTGCGTACGGGTTGGGTTGTGCGTGCGTGAGTATTCATAGCCTTTGTGATCGCCGGGAGAGCGCTGCACATAGGTTGATGTCTGGTAAATTGGCGTCATGATGGCGCCTGTGGTTGGGTCTGGCTCTACGCCGGCGTGTATTGCTTTTGTTCCGAATTTCATGTTCAAAGTATGTTTTCAGAATGATGGGTATGTTGCAAGTTATAAAAATTAAGACAGAGGGAGGCACTTCTGTTTATACTTTGGCCCTGCCCCGGAAAGAAAGCACTTTTAAAGCCGCAGAAATCTTTTGTCCTTTGTATTTCGTCTAAAGGCAAGTATAAATCAAAAACTATTGCATGAAGTTATTTCCGGTACTGCGCAACCTTATACGCGAAAATGCCTCTACGTTTATATCGATGTTGCTGTTGGTGGTGGTGCCTGTGGTGGTAAGCTCTACGCTGGCTTTTATACTTTACCAGTACCAGGATTTTCTGCGCGAACTAACCTGGCTGGAGATGCTGGTATTCTTTGCAGTGATCTCCGTTACCATGGCCTTTGCCTTAACGCCTACCACCTTTGTGGCCCTGGTGAGCGGTTTTTACCTGGGCTGGAACGGCTTTGCAGGCATTGTGGTATCGTATGGCATTGCAGCTTTAGTTGGCTATGGCCTGGCCCAACTGATAGACCACGGCAAAATGATGAGCTTTTTAAACCGCTTCGAAAAGGCACGAATCCTGATGCAGGAACTGCGCAACCAAAGCTGGAGCCTGATCTTTTTAACGCGCATCTCACCGGTATTGCCCTTTGCCCTGATGAACTTTGTACTGTCGCTGCTACAGGTAAATAAGAAAAAATTTCTGGTGGCAAGTATCATTGGCATGCTTCCGCGCACGCTTTTCTTCTTTTGGATAGGCACACAGGCCAACGACATCATAAATTTATTGCAGGACCCCGACAGCGGCACAGGCGGCCAGCTGCTCATGATCTCGCTGATAGTCATTTCGATAGGTGGTTTATACTTTGTTTTTGACCGTGCCCTGAAGAAAGCGCTGCGGAAAGCGACAGTAAAAAATGACTAAAATTTTAAAAAAGGACTTGCGTATAATCAAAAAACGCCGTTACTTTGCACTCACAATAACGGAATTGGTCACGTAGCTCAACTGGATAGAGCATCTGACTACGAATCAGAAGGTTAGGGGTTCGACTCCCTTCGCGACCACCGGAAAGCCTCTCAGAGAAATCTGAGAGGCTTTTTTTATTGTGCCGAGCAGTTTTGGGTACACTTGAGTCTCAAAAACTTCTCTCCACAAAAAAACCAGGTACCGCCCTATGCAATATAGTTTGGTACCTGGCTTTAGCCTTTTGTTACCTTTTGGGTTTAGGCCACCATGTTTTCAGACGACAATAAATTATCTCTATAGTTTTCCAGTTCTTTCAGTTCATTTTCGGCAACACCATTTTTTAAAAGGTCGGCGCATACTTTGCTCCAGTCGGAAAAAAGCTTCCAGGTTTCGGCTCCTCTGCAGTTGTGCTCTTCTTTAACTGTCATGGGACGGGTATAGAAAGGCTCCAGAATTACGTCTTCTTCCCACATAGGCACATCAATTGTGTAGCGGTGGCTGTTAAGCACTTTAATTATCTCAGCCTTATTTCCATTGCGCGGGGCCAGATAATAATACCGAACACAGGCCTTATTGGTTGAAGGGTGAAGCATAAGGATCAATTTGAACTATGACACAATACTTTGCCGTACCTCCCTATACTTGGTCCGCAAAAAGGTAGTTGTGCTTAAACAGCAGATTCATAGAACATTACTAAAATATATTTATTAAGTATTGTTTAACACAACATGCTACTAATTCTATAGGATACCTTATGCAGTACTCTGATTTTAATTGACCTTTAATTGGGGATTATTTGTTAATTTTGCAGCACATTATTCATTACTTAAAACTTTGAATTTTATGGGAATGTATCCTGAATATATGGTTGCTCCAATCCGCGAAGACTTAACATCGGCTGGTTTTGAGCAATTAATGACATCTGAAGAAGTAGAGCAGGCTTTAAAAACTGAAGGCACTGTTTTGCTGGCTGTAAACTCTGTATGTGGCTGTGCTGCCTCTAAAGCACGCCCTGCACTTAAAATGGCTGTTGCTGCTGGCGATAAAACGCCTACTAAGCTTGTAACAGTATTTGCCGGCATGGAGCAAGATGCAGTTGCCAAGGCACGTGAGCATATGCTTCCTTATCCTCCATCATCACCATCTATTGCTTTGTTTAAAGATGGCGAACTGGTGCACATGATTGAGCGTTACCATATCGAGGGCAACGAACTGCACCGCATCGTGGATAACCTCAAAGGCGCTTTCGAAGCTTATTGCTAGTATAGCCTGAAGTATAAAAAAAGCGGCGGCTGGTATGTTGAATACCAGCCGCCGCTTTTTTTATACTTTATACTTTGTAAGCAGGAAGAAAAAATTACTCTAGTATAATCTCTTGGCCTAACATGTTAACAAAAACGCCTGGTTTCTCCAAGTCTTTTGTCCTTTGTCACACCTTCCTTTGTCCTGATGCGCTTAAGCGTGCATGCCTCTTAAATCGAAGCCTATATCACGGCGGTAATTACGGTCTTGCCATGTAATAGCCTCGGCAGCAGCATTGGCTTTAGCCAGCGCTTCATCCATAGTATCGCCTAGTGCAGTAACGGCAATTACGCGTCCTCCGCTGTTTACCAGTTTGTCGCCTACCGCTTTAGTGCCCGCATGAAACACCAGCACATCCTGCGGCACATTCTCTATACCTGTAATCTCTTTGCCTTTCTCAAACCCCTCCGGGTAACCGCCTGATACCAGGAAAACCGTGGTAGCTGTCCGCGGGTCAATCTCCAGTTTATAGCTTCCCAAAGTATGGTCGTGCAGCGCTTTGAACATCTCAAACAGGTCTGATTTAATGCGCGGAAGTATAGCTTCAGTTTCTGGGTCGCCGAGACGCACGTTGTACTCGATCACATAAGGGTCGCCGTTCACGTTCATCAAACCAATAAAAAGGAAACCTGAGTAGTCCATATTGTCGGCCTGCATGCCTCTCAAAGTTGGCTCAATTACACGCTCCTTAACTTTGGACATAAAAGCATCATCTACAAATGGCACCGGCGATACCGCCCCCATGCCACCTGTGTTTAGCCCTGCGTCGCCTTCGCCTATACGTTTGTAATCCTTTGCCTCCGGTAGCAGCACATACTCTTTGCCATCGGTAAGTATAAACACCGATACTTCTATACCTTGCATGTACTCTTCGATCACTACTTTGCTGCTGGCATTGCCAAAGCGCTTGTTACGCAGCATGGCATCCAGGGCATCAAAAGCTTCCTCGTAATCCTGGGCAATTATAACGCCTTTTCCCGCAGCCAGTCCATCCGCTTTAAGTACTGCAGGGTACGTATGGCCTTTCAGGTATTCGCAGGCTTTGCTAAATGTTTCTTCTGTAAAGGTTTGGTAGCGAGCTGTTGGTATGTTATACCTATCAAAAAAGGCTTTGCAGAAATCTTTGCTTCCTTCCAGCATAGCGCCTGCTTTTTTCGGACCGATAATCAGGATGTGCCGCAGATACTCTTTCTCCTGGAAGTAATCATGAATACCTTCTACCAGCGAGTTCTCCGGCCCCACCACCATCATCATAATGTTAAAGTCACTGGCAAACTTCGCAACTTCCTCAAAATCATGTATGTTGATATCGGCGTTTGTATGAAACTCGGATGTGCCGGCATTACCTGGCGCCACAAATATCTGGTCGCAATACTCGCTTTGGCTAAGCTTCCAGGCAATGGCATGCTCCCTGGCCCCAGATCCGATTATTAGTACGTTCATAGTTAAATTGCTAATAGCTGATTTTTAATTGCTCTACTATGCACTGCGAAGTTATAAATTTATACTTGCCTGTGCAGCACAATCTATAGTTTTATACTTTTAGCCTTATACTTTATCCAAAATAAAAAGGCCGTTGTAATGCTACAACGGCCTCCTGATTTTTAACTTGCCGAACAAAGATCAGCAAATAACCATCAACAGTTTAATTAGCATACTCCGATAAGAACTTGATGCGCATCAGGCGAAGATCTTCCTCTGAGTAATCGTCGGTACCCAGCTCTTTCACGGCTTCGCTGATGTTATCAGTGCTGGCATTCATGAAGTAATCATAAATTTCTTCCTGCCGGTCAGAGTCAAGTATGTTGTTGATGTAGTAGTTCAGGTTTAGCTTGGTGCCCGAGTAACAAATATGCTCGATCTCCTCGATAAGCTCAGGCATTGTCAGGCTTTTGGTGCTGGCAATCTCCTCCAGGTCTACTTTCTTATCAATTTGCTGGATAATGTAGATCTTGATCTTGGATTTGTTGACCGTAGTCTTCACTACCACATCGGCAGCGGTTACAATATCGTTTTCCTCTACATACTTTGTGATCAGATCCAGGAACGGCTTACCAAACTTCTGTACTTTACCCATACCTACTCCGGCAATGTGCGCCAGGTCTTCTTTGGTGGTTGGGTAAACGGTTGCCATCTCTTTCAGCGATGGGTCCTGGAAGAGCACGTAAGGCGGCAGGTTTTTCTCCTTGGCCATTTTCTTACGCAGCGTCTTCAGTAAGTCGAACAGTACTTCGTCGTGTCCGGCGGCAGCCTGGCTTCCCTCCTTCTCCTCGTCATCTTTTACTTCCTGCTCGTAGTTATGGTCTTTTGTAAGCTGTATCTTGTGCGGGTTGTCTATAAAATCAATCCCTTTCTGCGTTAGCTTTACCACGCCAAATTGCTCTATATCCTTTTCCAGGTATTCAGATAAAAGTATCTGGCGCAGCACAGAGCTCCAGAATTGCACATCCTGCTCCTTGCCTTTTCCAAATACATCCAGTTTATCGTGGTCGTAGCTTACTACATATTGGTTACGCAGGCCTGTCAGCACGGCAGTAATGTGGTCTATGCCAAAGCGCTCGCCAATTTGCTGTACAGCCTTAAGTGCCAGCTGCACTTCTTCCTGCGCCTCGAAACGCTCTTTCGGGTGAAGGCAATTATCGCAAAAACCGCAGTCTTTTTCGTAGGCTTCACCAAAGTAGTGCAGCAACTGCTTACGGCGGCACACGGCAGAGTCGGCGTAGGCAGCCATTTCCTGCAGCAGCAGCTTTGAGTTGTCACGCTCTGTTACAGGCTTGTCTTTGTTAAATTTCTCCAGCTTAACAATATCGTCGTAGCTGTAGTACATCACGCAGTTGCCTTCCATGCCATCGCGCCCGGCACGGCCTGTTTCCTGGTAATAGCCTTCAATAGACTTCGGCGTATCGTAATGGATCACAAAACGAACATCCGGCTTATCGATGCCCATACCAAATGCAATGGTGGCTACAATCACGTCGGCATCCTCATTCAGGAATGCATCCTGGTTGGCCATGCGTATGCTGCTGTCAAGTCCTGCATGGTATGGCAGTGCTTTTACGTCGTTTACACGCAGTAACTCGGCAATTTCTTCTACTTTTTTGCGGCTCAGGCAGTATACAATACCACTCTTGCCCTTATTCTTTTTTACATACTGGATAAGCTGCTTTTTAGTATTGTGCTTTGGCCTAACCTCATAGTATAAGTTGGTGCGGTTAAACGAAGACTTAAACACTGAAGCCTCGTCCATTTGCAAGTTACGCTGAATATCAAGCTGTACTTTTGGGGTTGCCGTAGCAGTAAGCGCAATAATAGGCAGGTTACCTATCTGATCTATAATACCACGGATACGGCGGTACTCCGGACGGAAGTCGTGCCCCCACTCCGAAATACAGTGTGCTTCGTCTATGGCTACAAAAGAGATGTTGGAACTGCGGAGGAACTCTACTGTCTCTTCTTTGGTAAGCGACTCAGGGGCCACATACAAGAGCTTAACCTCACCGGCCAGTGTCTCTTTCTTAACTTTGTTTATTTCTGCTTTGGATAAAGTAGAATTCAGAAAATGAGCATTAACGCCAAAAGCATTAAGCTGATCAACCTGGTTTTTCATCAGGGCAATCAGCGGCGAAATAACGATCGCTGTCCCCGGTAAGGAAAGGGCAGGTAGTTGGTAACACAACGACTTGCCGGCGCCTGTAGGCATAATCACAAAGGTGTTCTTCCCGTTGATAATGTTATTTATTATCAACTCTTGATTTCCTCTAAATTGATTATACCCAAAAACTTCCTTTAATTTGTTCTTGAGATTTACCTCTTGTTGTACTGACATGTAATCTTGCAAAAAATTATTCAATTGCATGTACCTTTTTTGGGGTACCTTAATACAAATTTACTTTGAATCTTGTTAATAATATAGCCCTTACGGCAAAAAAAGTCTTGCATGCAGAAGCCGATGCAATCGCCAGATTAGCCGATTTTATCGACGAAAGTTTTGAAAACTGCGTCGAAGCCATACTTCAGTCCAGGGGCCGCGTAGTGGTAACAGGCATAGGCAAAAGCGCCAACATTGCCACTAAAATCGTTGCTACACTTAACTCTACGGGAACTCCCGCGCTTTTTATGCATGCCGCTGACGCCATTCACGGTGACCTGGGTATGATACAGCCGGATGATTTTGTGATCTGTATCTCTAAGAGCGGCAACACGCCTGAGATAAAGGTACTAGTTCCGTTGCTTAAACGCAAAGGGTCTAAGCTGGCAGCCATGGTATCAAGTATAGATTCTTACCTGGCCCAGAGCGCTGATTATGTGCTGAATGCCAATGTTGAGCGCGAAGCATGCCCACATAACCTGGCTCCCACCACCAGTACAACCGCAGCCTTAGCCTTAGGTGACGCGCTAGCGGTTAGCCTGCTGGAAGCCCGCGGCTTTAGCAGCGCCGACTTTGCGCACCTGCATCCGGGAGGCTCGCTCGGCAAACGCCTGTACCTGATGGTGGGCGATATTTACGGATATAACCAGGCACCCAACGTTAATGAAAACGCCTCGTTAAAGGAAATTATTATTGAGATCTCATCTAAGCGATTAGGCGCAACGGCTGTTGTTAAAGATGGCACAAAAGAACTTATTGGTATTATTACAGATGGTGATTTGCGCCGGATGCTAAACAAGTATGAATCTACGGAAGGTATCAAAGCCAGCGACATTATGACACCTATGCCTTTAACCATAGAGCCGGATCAGTATGCAGCCGAGGCACTGGCTATTATGCAGGAAAAAAGTATAACACAGTTAATTGTAACCAAATCTGGTATCTTTGAAGGGTTCGTGCACCTGCACGATCTTCTGAAAGAAGGACTTGTATAAGAATAATGGATAAGAACACATACGTGGTGATAATGGCCGGCGGCATCGGAAGCCGTTTCTGGCCGTTCAGCCGTACCAACTACCCAAAGCAGTTTCATGATGTGCTGGGTATAGGCGAAAGCATGCTGCAAATGACAGCAAAACGTTTCCAGGATATCTGCCCGCCTGAAAACGTATACGTGGTAACCAACAAAGACTACAAGGACCTGGTAAAGCAACAGCTGCCTCAGCTAAGCGATAACCAGATTCTTCTGGAGCCAATCGGACGCAACACAGCCCCTTGTATTGCTTATGCCTCCTATAAAATTGCACAGATCAATCCTAATGCTAACCTTGTGGTAACACCAGCTGACCATGTGGTACTAAAGCAAGAGGTATTTACCAGTGTAATTAAGGAGGCTGTAGCAGCCGCCGACAAAGACGACGTACTGATAACCCTGGGCATTACACCAAGCAGACCTGATACTGGTTACGGCTATATTCAGTACATCAGCGACGATACCCAAAGTATAAAAAAGGTTAAAACCTTTACTGAAAAGCCAAACCTTGAGCTTGCCGAGATGTTCCTTAACAGCGGCGATTTTGTGTGGAACTCGGGTATTTTTATCTGGAACGTAAAAAGTATTCTAAGCGCCTTCAAGCAACAGTTACCAGAGATCACAGAGATTTTTGAGGAAGGTGCAAGTATTCTTAATACACCTGAAGAGCAGAACTTTATTACCAGGGCCTACTCGCAATGCCGCAACGTATCTATCGACTATGGCATTATGGAGAAGGTAGACAATGTGTTTGTACTACTGGCAGATATCGGCTGGTCTGACTTAGGCACCTGGAACTCGCTTTACACGATCAACGACAAAGACAGCAACGGTAACGTAGTTGATGGCGATGTGCTGCTTTATGATACTAAAGACTGTATCATCAAAACTCCCAAAGAGCGTTTGGTTGTGCTCCAGGGACTGGACGATTATATTGTAGCCGAGTATGATAATGTGCTCATGATCTGCAAAAAATCTGAAGAACAGAAAGTGAAAGAATTCATGGCTGATGCCAAGTCTAAAAAAGGTGTCGACTTTATTTAGACACATCAAAGTATAGCTACAAAAATCCCGGAAGTATAAAGTATACTTCCGGGATTTTTGCTTTTACTAATGTGACTGGTTGTTGGTTATTCATTATTGGTGATTGTAGAGACGCCATATTTTGCGTCTTGTTGCCATAGTAACAGACCTTTCCTGGCGCAAGTCTTTAGCGCAGCGGTGACTTGTGACTTTGCATAATTGGAAGTCTTCAGACTTCCGTGAGCCATACTTTTATACTTGTAGTTAACTTCATTGCGAACTTTGAAATCCGCTGCCTTGTAGCAAACAAGACGCAAAATATGGCGTCTCTACATTTCGAAAAACGAACAACAAATAACCAACAACGAACAACGGTATTGCGGCTCTACATTCAGCTTCTTAAAAAAGCAAAAGGCGCAGCTGCTAACGTATAGCGGCTGCGCCTTTTGCTGTATTGTCAAGTATAAACTTATCTTGGTTCCAGGCTTCCAAGGCTGGAGTATCCGCTTTCGCGCAGGCGCTGGCTCATGGCTTCGTAAAGTATAATGCCTGTTGCCACCGACACGTTCAGAGAACCAATCTGGCCCATCAGCGGAATACGCAGGCGCACATCGGCACGCTTCAGGTACTCTGGCGAAATACCATCTTCCTCGCTACCCATGATAATAGCCGTAGGCCCTGAGAAGTCAACAGCAAAATCGGTGATCATGTGTTCTGTTTTCTCAGTACAGGCCACGATCTGTATGCCGTAGTCTTTCAGGTAATCAATGGTATCTTTCAGGTTCGGCTCACGGCAAACAGGCACCAGATTTAAAGCGCCGGCAGATGTTTTCATGGCATCGGCATTTACCTGAGCACCACCCCTGCTTGGAATGATGATCGCATCAACGCCCATACATTCAGCATTACGGGCAATAGAACCAAAGTTACGCACATCGGTTACCCTGTCAAGTATAAGCAGCAGTGGGGTTTTACCTTTCTCGAATAAAGACGTCACGATCTCATCAAGTGGCAGGTAAGTTATCGGTGATATAAGAGCAACTGCTCCCTGGTGGTTTTTGCGGGTTAGCTTATTTAGTTTTTCGAGAGGCACAGATGCTACCGGCACGTCAAACTTTTTGGCCTCGGCCATAATCTCGTCTGTGGTCGGGTTTTTTGTACCGCGCAGCAGGAAAATCTTCTCCAGTGTTTTCCCGGCCAGCATTGCCTCCAAAATAGGGCGCGACCCGAAAATCATCTCTAGTTTATCTTCCTTTGGTGTTCTGGGGCCTCCATAGCGGTTGCCTACATGTTGTCTGTTATTCCTGCTCTCCATTTTGCTACTGTGCTGTACCAACTCTCCTCGTACTCGCGGCGCCGTACCAGCTCATAATGATTTTCGGTAAAGTTATCCCCTTTTTTATTAAAAACGAACTTAATATAAGGACTCGCCTCTGCCTCGCGGTAAATCCATGTTTCAGTGTTGCCAGTCTGGCTCACGGTGCTGGGCCTTCCGAATATAATATAGATCATACCCCTGTCTGAAGCCCAGCCTGGTTTATGGCAGGTAAAAAGTTTATTGGCTCTCTCTACCCGGCTATAGTATGCTCGGATTAGTTCTCTGGCTGTTGCCCTGTCGCCACCAACTTTAAGCCAGAAGTTATCTACAGCCTCCTTCGTATCCGGTGCCCTGAAAAGTGCTTCCCGCTCTGCTGAGGTTGTAATATAAGTAAGTGGTTGGAGCAGTTCCTGCGCCATAGAGATTTGCGGGTATGCCCACTTTTGCACAAGTATACTTTTGGCAAAAGCAGAGGAAGGCTCAAACACATACAGGCCCTCTTTGTCAAAACTCATGGTATCGCGATAGGCATACGATAACGTATCTACCACATTCATTACCAGATCAGGCTCTTGGCGTAAAGACATGGGTGGCAGCGCCGGTAAAACTTCTGTTTTATATGTATATACTGTTATAGGCAGGCTGCTGCTACCATACTGCCGTGCAAACACTTTCTCAGAGGTATTAATGTACTCTTCAAAAATTGGCTTATCGTTACTGGTTTTTACCAGCAGGTAACTTTTATCAAGCATCTGGGCTTTAAGTGGTATTCTAAATCGAACTGCCATACGCTCCTGCCCAACCAAGGCCTGCCATAATCTTACATGAAGTATGTTTGGCTCTTTTATTAATTCTCCGGGCAACACAAAGGAAATGTGCAGTTGGCCTTCCACATCTGTAATTTTTCGGGGAGGTTTAACCAAAGAGTCCGCGGCCAGTACTTTGTCACGGTCAGATAATCCGGTTTTTACAAAATACTCGACTGCTGTTACAGATTGCAACACATCCATCACTTCCTGTTGGTCCTCAAATTTCAGGAACACGTGCAGGCTGTCGTTCTCTTCGTAAAAATTATACTTGATGGCTATTTCGGGGGCAACAGGCCTCACTACAACCGGTTGCAAACGGTTTACCTGGGGTGTACCACAGGCATACAGTATTAAAAGCAAAAGCAGCGAAGTAAGATTTAAAAGGATGCGCGTCATTTACAGCAGTTTTTCTTTTTAAGCCCAAACAAGAAAGCCGGGTTACTTTAGTTAAGTAACCCGGCTTTCTTTACTGCTTCTGACAGTATTTTGTTTAACGACGCATACGCTGCAAGTACTGCATAAACTGTTGCTGTAGTTGCTGTGCACGGTCATCCATGCCCAATTCCTCAGCAATGCCTACCAGTTGCTGCAAAATGATCATATTTGTCTGAATCTCCATGTCAAACAATGCACCTTTGGTAAAGTAGTAATCCAATGCTTTTGTAGACTTCTGTACCATCGAGTCCATTATCTCTTTTGCTTTCTGCTCTTCCCCGATAGCATGGTACAACGGAATAAACTGCGGTGTGTAGTAATCGTATGGCACCGATTTCTCAGGCATTACTTCAAAGCAGTAATCCATGATCTCTTTCGCACGGGCATCGTCTCCAGCTTCCAAATAGGCAGCCGCCAGCTTCCCAAACTTATCACGGGCATTGGCTGAGAAGCGGTAATAGTTTTCGTCGTAGAAGATATCTTCCCTGCTGAAGTTACGGAACTGGAATTTCTTCATCATGTTCTCGTACATTACCTCTTTGTTCACATAGCCCTGCGAGCCTTCGCCTGTTGTTCTAACAGGTATTACACGGTTAGCAAGACCCTCTAACTGGAAGTACTCAGACAAACCAATAAAGTCTGCACTGTTTACAGTAGTAGAGAAGTATATCGGGCGTTCCCAGTTGTTAGTAGCCAGCAGGTCCAGAATGATCAGGTGTTTCTTCTCAAGTACAGACTTGTTGATTGTCCACTGCATACGGTCCACTATTTCCGCTTTTTTCTCATCTGGCACAATATCCATAGCCTTAACCTTGGCTTTGTCTACAGATAAGGAGAAGTTTTTGGTTGGGAAGGTTAGCAGCGTAGTGCCGGCGCCATACTGTACTTGCAGGGCCGGGTGATTTTGCTTAACCAGATCGATGTACTGTTTTAGATCTATACCTGCAGCAACCTGAGATCGCTCCACATAAGGCAGGTAATCGTTTGTGCCCTGTCTGTAATTCTCATTCTCCAGCGTAAGTGGCCACGGCTCCGATTTGTAAGCGCGGCGTTTCATCTGATCAATATACCAGTCGGTGTTCAAGTAGCTTAAAACGGCCACGCGTACATCTGTTCTGTATCCTTCCACTTCCTGTACATACCATAACGGGAACGTATCGTTATCGCCGTTTGTAAAAAGTATGGCATTAGGGGCACAGGAATCGAGCAGGTTCTTGGCAGAATCCACAGACTGATAGCGATCAGAGCGGTCATGGTCGTCCCAGCCTTCTGCAGCCATTACGCCTGGCACCAGTAAACCTATAACTGTAGCTATTCCGGCGGCGGCCTGGTTATTTTTTACGCCTTTGCGCACCAGCTCTGCCAGCCCCATTACACCCAAGCCTATCCAGATACTGAATGCATAGAACGAGCCTGCAAAAGTATAGTCACGCTCACGCGGCTCTACTGGTGGCTGGTTTAAGTATAAAGCAATAGCAATACCGGTAAAGAAGAACAGCAATCCAATTACAAACGCGTTACGCTCATCTTTGCGTACCTGGTAAATAAGGCCAAGTATACCGATCAACAATGGTAGCAGGTAAAAGCAATTACGGGCTTCGCTTTCGAGTACGCGCTCCGGGGCGTTCGGGTCTGCTTTGCCAAACCACAGTACCCCGGCATTTTGCACATCACTCTCGCGGCCTGCAAAGTTCCACAGGAAATAACGCCAGTACATATGCCCTAACTGGTAATTAAACAGGAAGCTGAGGTTTTGCCCAAATGTAGGTGCTTGTCCTTCGCGCAGATCAACCCATTTCCTGTATTCATCCAGGTGCTGTGGGTTATCGCTGTAGATACGTGGCAGCAATGTTTTGTCTTTGCTGTCGTAAATAGGCTCTACACCGCCTTTGGTTTCAATATATTTATCCTTGCCTTTTACATAGCGTGGTCCTTTTTCCTTTTGGTCTACAGGCTGTGCGTTGTACTGTGGTCCGTAAAGCAAAGGTCTGTCTCCGTACTGCTCACGTTTTAAGTATGATACAAATGTCAGGATATCGTCCGGGTCGTTCTCATCAATAGTTGGGTTGTAAGATGATCGGATAGGGATGATCATGTAAGAAGAATAGCCTATCAATACAAACACAAAGCAAAGCAGCGCAGTATTTAGTATGCGGTTATTGTGCTTGATTGAGTAGCGTAAACCGATCACAATAGCAGTGATAAGCAAAATAAGGAATACAATCAGGCCTGAGCTAAATGGCAATCCAAGACTATTTACAAAGAAAACCTCAAACCAGCCTGCCACAGACGGCAACCCTGGAATAACTCCCCAAAGTATAGCCACTACAATAACAGCGCTGATCGCAAATGCAACAACACCACCTATAAGGGTTGGCTTGTACAACCTGAAGTAATAAATAAATGCCAGGGCAGGTATTGTTACCAGGTTAAGAAGGTGCGCACCTATCGATAAACCAACCAGGTAAGCAATCAGAACAAGCCATTTATCAGAGTGTGCCTCCCCTACTTTTGCCTCCCAGCGCAATATTGCCCAGAAAACTATAGCCGTAAAGAAAGACGACATGGCGTATACTTCGGCCTCTACCGCCGAGAACCAGGCCGAGTCGGAGAAAGTATAAGCCAGGGCACCTACCGCACCGCTACCCATAATCAGCAGCACATTGCCACGTGTAGGCTCTGCTCCCTCTTTTACCATTAGCTTGCGGGCAAGTATGGTGATGGTCCAGAACAGGAACAACACCGTGAAAGAACTACAAAGCGCTGAAAGCAGGTTTACCCACCAGGCAACCTGGGTGACATCGCTGGCAAACATAGAGAACATGCGCCCTACCAGCAGGTAGAACGGGGCTCCCGGAGGATGTGGAACCAGCAGTTTATACGAACAGGCAATAAACTCTCCTGCATCCCAGAAGCTGGCTGTAGGCTCCAGCGTTAGCACATATACAGTGGTCGCTATAAGAAACACGACCCACCCCACGAGGTTATTTATCTTACGATAATCCGTCATAGCTTTTTTGATTGAGCCCCGAAAATAATAAATAAAACGAAGGGACTATGCAATTTTAAGGGTTAGTAATAAAAAAAGCCGGCCTGCTGGCCGGCTTTTTTTATTAAGGGAAGCCTTATTTAAGTTATTTCTGAAGCACAAGGCGCTTAGTTTCAACTGTTTTATCGTTTACCAGGAGGCTATAAAAATAAATTCCTGACGGCAGGCTTGTCATGTTCAATTCCACTTCCATTTTCTCAGCTGGCACCAGCTCGTGTACACTCAGCACCTTACCGATAGTGTTAGAAATACGGATCTTATAGTTCTCATGCCCACCAGGAAGGTTAAGCGAGAGCCTTGTTATACCTCTGGACGGATTTGGATATGCATTAATTGAAGGCAGCTGCTTAATACTGCGCGCAGGTGCAACAGAAGCAAACGACGCAAGACTTACGTTGGCAAACATAGTTTTTGTACTGCGCTTCTCCACCACATGAAACTCCTTACTAATAGCCGAAGCATATAACGAGGAACAGGCGTGCTCTTCTTCGCTGCGCACAAAAGCAGGTCGCGCATTCTGTGCCGACACGCTTAACTGAGAGCCTTTATCCTGAACTAACTTCCAGGTAGTAGTGCCACCTTTGTATGTTGGCGATTCGCCGTCAGCAGCTGTCAGGCTGTTGTTTGCATTGGCTGCAAAACCCAGCAGGTGTGAGCTGATTAGGGTGGTTATAAAAAACAGTTTAGTAAAATTCTTCATAAGGGTACGTCTCGGGTTAGATTTATAGTCTACTCTGACATTAAACCAAAGATAGTTTAAAAAGCCAGAACTCTAAATATTATTTTTAAAATATTTGGCCAGTGGAAGTTACAAATAGCTATCTCCCGCCATCTCACCAATTCTCAAAAATGATGCCTGTTTAGGCAAAAGAGTTGCATCTGATATATGCACAATTTCCTGCCTACGACTTCAAATGCATCAAGTTAATATAACTTTAACAATCTAAAACCTCCCCAACACAACCAATCAAACACATGCAAAAGTGCAATTTAAGTCACCAACTTCAACAACTACACCATTTAGATAAACAGCAATTAGACAAAATCAAAGGCTTTATATCAATTATACTTTGTAAAGAATCTAATTGCACTCTACCAAATGCACTAGGTTTTATGCAACTAGCACAAACACACCTCGTTAAACTAAACATTAAACAATATCTAGATTACTTTATTGAGAGAAATTTACATGAAACGACATATATTATTATTCGCCCTGATCCTTTTTAGCTTACATAACCTTCGTGCACAAGGTACATGCATACAAACCGACGCCTGCTTCGAGTACAAGCTACTAGGAGCCACCCGGTTTAATGACGAAACAGTTAAGCTGATGTACACCGTCAAAATTCTATGCGGGAACAAGCTTGACTACATCGCATTTGAGCTTCCTGAAGGGTCTAAAGCTGCGACGCCAGCAAATGTATTGCAGCAAAACAACGACTACGTTGTACGAAACGGAAAGACCAGCAACCAAGGCCAGAACCAGATTGACACCGAGTTTAACGCTCTACAGTTCAATGCCAAAAACACGGCTGCGATAAATAACGGCCAGGAAGACCTTTTTGAATTTTACCTGACCAACGAAGATTATAACACCCTTGCAGCGACAGGCATGCGCGTGCAGACAAAAACCAGCAACGGCACAATAGGCCAGGTAATGTTTGACCTGAATGCCTGTGCCACTGTACCTGCACCCGGCCAGGACCCTAACACAAGATGCGAACTTGACCTGGGAGAAGCCACCTTCAGCTTTATAGATGCAATCAGTTTCCCCGATGGCAATACGACTGTCAGGTTTCTGGTGAAGAACAATACTGCAACTGATTTAACACAACTACTGATCGAAACACCAAATACATCAGCGCCTATCGCTGTTTCATCAGGCAATAATGGCAGCGCCTACAAAGCTAAGTATAACTACAGCACAACAATAGACCAGGATGCTAACCTGATCACCTTTAACAGCCAGAACACAAAGGGCTACGCCAATGGCAGGACAGACATTTTCGCCATCATAGTACCTACTACCGCTTATGAAACAGATCCTTTTTTCCAGATTACCCTTTTTGCCGGCAACACTGTGGTGAGCACAGGCTTTAACACTCAGACCTGCAAAGACACTCCTATTAATCCACTAGCTGTGGAACTGATCTCGTTTGAAGGCATTTCCACAAAAAGTGGCATAGAACTTAATTGGAGCACAGCATCAGAAACAGACAATGCCGGATTCGAAGTGGAGCGTAGCCAGGACGGAAAGTCATTCGATAAAATCGAAACGGTTGCAGGGGCAGGTAACTCTACGGTTAAGGTAAGCTATACTTTTACCGATGCGACCGCCGGGAAAGGCACTCATTATTACCGCCTGAAGCAAACAGACCATAGCGGCGCCTTTGAGTATAGCAGCCTGATAGCAGTTACTCAGACACAGTCCATAACAACTGACAACCTGTCTGTTTACCCCAATCCTGCCACCGGAAACTACTTTACGGTTGGACTAAAAAACAACGTAGCCAGCCAAAGCACTACTGCACTGCAAATAATGGATACAAACGGACATGTAGTTTATAACCAACAGGTAGCCAGCGGCACTCAACAAATGGACCTGTCGCTTTCAGAGCTAAAGCTGCCGGGCGGGATTTACCTTGTTAAGTTACACTATGGCTCACAAACAGAAACAAAGAAACTGATTATACCCCGATAAAATCACCCTTAACTAAATAAGCGGGAGTGCACTATCAAACTTCCGCTTATTCTTCTTAAGAAACGAAACAATAAGGGATATAACCAGTTCATATTAATATACATACGCCACTTTTATGAAACCGCTTTTCATGCTGCTACTAACCTATTTGCTTTGCTGGCAGGTTAGTTTAGGACAGCAAAATTCTTACACCGGCAATGGCCAGGTCACCTTCTCAGCCGGAGCCCCCCTTGATTTGATCAAGGGCACCTCTACTGCGATAACAGGAAGTATAAATCAGGTAACAGGCAAAGTATACTTCGAGATACCTGTAAAGTCTTTTCAGTTTGCGAACTCCCTGATGGAGGAACGCTTCAACAACAAATACATGAAGACAGACAGGCACCCTAAAGCTACTTTTATTGGCGAGGTGACAAGCTTTAGCCAGAACAGCAAAGAAGTTACAGCACATGGCATACTGTCTATCCATGGCGTGTCTAAACGCAGAAGTATAAAGGGCACGCTTGTAAAAGAGGGAGGCAAGTTTATACTTAAGTCGGGGTTCGTTGTGAGCACAAAAGACCACCATATAGAATCGCCGAAGCTTACCGGCGGGTTTATGGCCGAGCATATTAACGTAAACCTGCACCTGCAGCTAATACCTGAAAATGTTACTCCACAGGTAGCAACAGTATATCCTGCTAAAAAAGGCCTTAAATAACGAAGGTTATTTCCTTAAAGCCAAAATACCGCAGCTCCGCCTCTATTTCCACGGCAAGGCGGCCATCATCGTCTACGCCCAGTATCTGGCCCTGTACTAACTGGTCCTGTACTTCAAACGTATGGGTTTCCTGGTAGCGGTAAAGCACCTGGAGGTATTCATACTTTAGCTTAGCTGTTTTGCCATTTCGCAGTTCCAGGTATCTTTTTTCCAACAGTTCCAGCAGCCTTTTCGTAACTTGCTCCAGATTCAGAGTATAACCTAATACATTAGCAAGGGATGTGGCCGTTGTATAACAAAACTGAAGCTGGTTCACATTTAAACCAATCCCGATAATACTGTGTTGTAAAGTCAGGCTATTTATTGCGTTTTCTATTAGAATCCCGCCAAGTTTTTTATCTTCAAAGTATAAATCGTTTGGCCACTTTACCTGAGCCTTTTGCAGGCCCAGTTCGCGGAGCAGGTCCAGCACGCCCAACGATACAGCCATGTTAAGGTAAAACTGGTGCTTGATAGCCAGAAATTTTGGCATTAATACTACTGATAAGGTAATGTTTTGCCCGGCTTCGGCCTCCCAGGTATTGCCACGCTGGCCACGGCCCGCAGTCTGGTGTGCCGTAACTACCGTGCAACCCTCTGTGGCTTCATTTTTGATAAGAAGCTGATGGGCCTCAGAGTTAGTAGAAGGGCATACCGGCAGAAAATATAGCTGCTGGCCTATAAACAGCGTATTAGGCAACATACTTTAACTCAGAATTTAATACTTTTGTACATCAAATTTAAGTATAGCAAATGAAAGAAACCAAGGTTGAGGCTAATTCAGACATATTGGCAGAACTAGTCGTGAAGGGAATGCAGGAGAAAAAAGCATCCGATATTGTCATAATTAACCTCAAATCACTTAAGAATGCCGTATCTGATTACTTCGTTATAGCATCAGCCAACTCCGACACACAGCTTGATGCCATCGCCACTTCTATTGAAGAAGAGGTTTTTAAAGCAATAAGACAAAATCCGTGGCAAAGTGAAGGCCGCATCAACAAAGAGTGGGTGCTGCTGGATTACGTAGATGTGGTAGCTCACGTCTTTCTGAAAGACAAGCGCGAATTTTATGCCCTGGAAGAGCTTTGGGGCGATGCCAGCATAAAACACGTAGAGGCTGTCTAACGCATTTGGCCTGAACATTTGATTGTGGCCAATGTTTACATACAACTGAAATTAAACATCAATGGCAGAAAATAATAAAAAAGGCAATAACAAAAAGAAGAAGCCGATCATTCCGAACACCCCCCCGCGCCCAACTATGCAGTTGTGGATGCTGGCTGTTTTGATCCTGCTGATTTTCGGACTTACTTACCTTAACAAGAGCAACTCTTCTGTGGAAACCACCCAACAGGAGTTTGAAGAAATGCTGCTTAGCGGTGATGTAAAGAAACTGAACATCGTGAACGGCAAAACAGTCGAGGTTATCCTGAAAGATGAGGCTTTACAAAATGAAAAGTATAAGCAAGACCTGACAGACCGTGGCATGCTTAGCATGGAACAGGGTCCGCATTATCATTTCCAGGTTATCTCTGCAGAGTCTTTTAAAGAAGACCTGGACAAGTTGCAGGCTAACTTACCTAAAGACCAGCATGTAGGCTATAACCTGGTAGACCGTACCGGTTTTGCCGATTTCTTCCTGCAATGGGGCTTCCTGATACTGCTGGTATTTGGATTCTGGTTCCTGATGCGCCGCGTAACATCCGGTGGCGCAGGTGGCCAGATCTTCAACATCGGCAAATCTAAAGCTGCTCTTTTTGATGCAGAGAACAAGGTTAAGATCACGTTTAAGGACGTAGCCGGCCTTGAAGAAGCAAAAGAAGAAGTACAGGAGATCGTGGAATTCCTGAAGAACCCAAGCAAGTTTACCATACTTGGTGGTAAGATACCAAAAGGTGCTTTGCTGGTAGGCCCTCCGGGTACCGGTAAAACGTTGCTTGCAAAAGCCGTGGCAGGCGAGGCCGATGTGCCTTTCTTCTCACTTTCAGGCTCCGACTTTGTGGAGATGTTCGTGGGTGTAGGTGCAGCGCGTGTACGCGACCTGTTTAAGCAGGCAAAGGCCAAGGCACCTTGTATTATCTTTATAGATGAGATTGATGCGATTGGCCGCCACCGTAGCCGCGGTGCAACGCCAGGCGGTAACGATGAACGTGAGAATACACTGAACTCCCTGCTTGTGGAGATGGATGGTTTTGCAACCGACTCAGGTGTAATTATACTTGCAGCCACTAACCGCCCTGATACACTTGACTCAGCTTTACTGCGCCCTGGCCGTTTCGACCGCCAGGTAAGTATAGACAAGCCGGACATTAACGGCCGTACCGAGATATTTGCAGTGCACCTGAAGCCGCTTACCCTGGCCCCTGATGTGGATGCTAAGAAGCTGGCAGCGCAGACACCAGGTTTTGCCGGTGCCGAGATTGCCAACGTGTGTAACGAGGCAGCTCTGATCGCGGCAAGACGCAACAAGAAGGCTGTAGAAATGCAGGACTTTAACGATGCCGTTGACCGTGTAATAGGTGGTCTGGAGAAAAAGAATAAGATCATCTCTCCGGAAGAAAAGAAAATTGTGGCTTACCACGAGGCCGGCCACGCTATTGCAGGCTGGTTCCTGGAGCATGCCGATCCGTTGGTGAAGGTGAGTATCGTACCGCGTGGTGTTGCCGCGTTGGGTTATGCACAGTACCTGCCAAAAGAGCAGTTCCTTTATACTACTGAGCAGCTGATAGACGAAATGTGCATGGCCCTTGGCGGACGTGCCGCTGAAGACATTGTTTTCGGAAAGATATCTACAGGCGCGTTAAGCGACTTGGAGCGTATCACTAAAATGGCTTACAGCATAGTAACTATGTATGGTATGAACTCTAAGATAGGTAACGTTTCGTTCTACGACTCTAAGCAGACTGACATGGCCTTTAACAAGCCATACTCTGAAGCTACTGCCGAAACAATTGACGAAGAAGTTCGCCAGATTATCAGTGCTGCTTACGAGCGTACAAAAGCCCTGTTGAGAGATAAGATAGATGCCCTGGAAATTGTTGCCAAGGAACTGTTGGAGAAAGAGATTCTATTCCAGAGTGACCTGGAGCGTTTAGTTGGCAAGCGTCCGTTTGAGGCCCTTACAACATACCAGGCGCATACAGCAGGTACCGACAGAAGCCAGACGAAGAGCGAAGTGGAGAATACCCACCCAGTAGAGCTTGGCCAAACCGAACATCCGGAGCAGGAAGAAGGTAGTGTACCAGGTACGCCACTAGAAGACCAGGGCACACCAGCCGAAAGTGACAACATCAACTCCAGAACAGCTTAGTAACAAGCATGTACGAAGCAAAATCAAAAGAAATAGTTTTAAGAAGAGTAAGAGAGGCGCTGGCTAAGTCGGCGCCTTTTCTACCTCCTACCCCGGACTTTACCTCGCCGCTACACCCGCCTATTGCATTAGAAGACCTTTCGGTGGTTTTTGCCGAGAACTTTATAAAGAATGCCGGTGTGTTTATTTACTGCGATAACGAGGAAGCCTTTTTTGACCAGCTTTTTATCTATAAAAAAGAGCAAAACCTGCAGCACTTATATGTGTGGGAGTCTAACCTGCAAAACGCTTTGCACCATGCCGGTATCGAGTTCTATTCAGACCAGGATAATTTTGTGCGCGACGCAGAGGCAAGCTTGACCACCTGCGAATCTTTGATTACCCGTACTGGAAGTGTATTGGTAAGTTCTGCCAATGCCGGAGGCCGCCGCCTGAGCATTTATCCGCCTACACACATGGTAGTTGCAAAAGCCAGCCAACTGGTGCCTGATATTAAAGACGGTTTGCAGCGTATCCGCGATAAGTATAAAGAGAACTTCCCCTCAATGGTATCAATGGTAAGCGGGCCGAGCCGGACAGCTGATATTGAGAAAACTTTGGTAATGGGCGCGCACGGACCTAAACAGCTAGTACTTTTCCTGATTGATGACCTTCCGCATTAACAAGTTAGAAGCAGGTAAGAAAGTATACTTTGCCTCCGATTTCCATTTAGGAGTACCTGATGCCGCCACCAGCCTTGCCCGCGAAAAAAAGATCGTAAAATGGCTGGACATGGCAAAACAGGATGCAGCAGCCATACTTTTGCTAGGTGATATCTTCGATTTCTGGTTCGAATACAAACATGCCATTCCCAAAGGCTTTATAAGGCTGCAAGGCAAACTGGCCGAGATAACCGACGCAGGCATACCGGTATACTTTTTCACGGGGAACCATGATATGTGGATGTTTGATTACTTTCCGAAGGAACTGAACATACCCGTACTTCGTGACCCGATCTCTACAAGTATAAACGGCCATACATTTTACATTGGCCACGGCGATGGCTTAGGTCCCGGCGACCATACGTATAAAATACTCAAGCGTGTATTTAACAACAAAGCCTGCCAATGGCTGTTTGCCCGCGTTCATCCTAACCTGGGTATAGGCGTGGCTAACATGTGGTCCAGAAGAAGCCGCATTAGCAATGTAAAAAAAGACGAGGCCTTTTTAGGAGAAGATGAGTGGCTGGTGCAGTACTGCAAAGAGGTGCAGGTAAAGCAACATCACGACTTTTATGTATTCGGACACCGCCACCTGCCGCTGGATATTCCTATTGATGAGAAGAGCCGCTACCTGAACCTGGGAGAATGGGTCAATTTTTGCACGTATGGTGTTTACGACGGAGACAAGTTTGAACTAAAGACCTTTGAAGGCTAAAAACTACATAGCTATACTTTTGCTGGCGCTCTTAACAGCTGCCACTTCAGCCTTTGCCCAGGATATGGTGCAGACTGCTACATTAAAGTATAGCCATAGTATAGCCATCTTCTCTCCTACCACCATCTCTAAAGACCGCAACGGTAATGTATACTTTCTGGCGCCTAATCGCAGCCTTTTAAGAGTAGATTCGCTAGGTCTGCCGCTGGGTACTTTTTCGCCGCCAACCCGTGGCCGCATTGCCAGCATAGACGCCTGGAATCCCATGAAGATCCTGCTTTTTTACGAAGACAGGCAGGAGCTGTTTTTACTCGACAGGTTTTTACGCCCTATAGGTAATACAACGCTACCTGACTTTAACTATAACGGCACTGCAAAAGCCGCTGCGCTTGCCGCTGATGATAACTTCTGGCTTTTTGATGAAACAAACCTTACACTGAGTAAGCTGGACATGCAGTTGCGTAAAGTAACCATAGAAACACCTTTGAACCTGATTCTGGAGAAAGAGCGTTTTAACGTGAAGCAGCTGCGGGAGTATCAGAATATGGTGTACTTAGTAGATACCAACGGCATTTTTGTTTTTGATAACCTGGGCAACTATAAGCGGAAAATACCAGTTGCAGATGTAGCTTATATCAACTTTCTGGATAACGAGCTATACTTTGTTCAGGACGGAGCACTGCATTTTATCGACCTTTATACTTCTGAAAAACGGACATTGCCGTTACCGAAGCCTTATGTGACAGCTTTAGCCAGTAAAGGTAAACTATATCTTTTCTCGGCTAAGCAACTGGATTTCTACTATTGGTAATGCCGCTTACTTTGTTTCCGAAAATACCTTCAAGCCAATTACTCCGGCAATAATCATCAGGATACAGAAAATACGGATCGCATCGCGGGGTTCGTTCAGGAAAACAATGCCAAGTATGGCCGTGCCAGCGGCTCCAATCCCTGTCCAAATAGCATAGGCGGTGCCAAGCGGCAAGTATTTCATGGCCTGGGCCAACAGCACAAAGCTCAGGATCATAACGATAACGGTGATTATACTTACACCCAACTTCGTAAAGCCTTCGCTATACTTTAGCCCAAAAGCCCAGCCAATTTCGCATATGCCTGCCAGTACCAGGTAAAACCACGCTGTATTCATACTATCTTCTTTATTTTTTCATGACAAAGGTACATATTCCTTAGGCCGGTGTAAATAAGTATACTTTAAACCAATGTCATCAGCATCTCATACTGCCCCAGTATCCGCTTAAAATAACGTTTCTGTAAGTAGGAGATAACATGTGTGCCTGCAGTATCGATGTTGATGCACATAAGTGCTGGAGCATCCGTAAGTTTTACCGCCACGCGTAGCAGCGCTGTTGCTATGCCAGTGTTACGGCTATTTTTTGCTACAGCCAGTTGTGCTATTGCCCCGTTTTTCGGGTAAACTATAATATAGCCAGTTAAACGTTTGTCCTCGTCACGAGCCTCCAGTATAGTGTTCTCATTTATACTTCGCTTTATAGATTGTACAGCATTTTGCCAGGTTGGTGCAATGTCCCAGAAGCTCTGGTATAAATCCCAGTCTGGTTTAGAGGCTTTGGCAATCGTAATATTCTGTGGGGCTTCTGCTTGCAAAAGCAACTCTTCCTTTTTTACCCGAAAGCAATCCAGTGAGCGTGTAGTCTGCATGCCTATACTTTGGTAGCTCTTTAAAGCAGGTATGTTCTCCTGTATTACCTCTAGCAAACAACACTCCACGCCGCTTTCACGCAGTTTAGGAACCAGAAAAGTATAGAGTTGCTGCGTAAGCCTGTGCCCTCGATATGCTGGTAAAACGCCTGTGCCGGCATTGTAGGCAGTAGGTTTTCCCAGCCATTCTCCCAAGCCTGTAAGTATAAATCCTACCATCTGGCCTCCGTTAAAAGCAGCCACACAAAAGCTTGGCTCTATGCCTTCACGCTGTACCTTGGCTTTAAATTGAGTTTCGTCTAATTGTATCGGCACCAGATAATCTGCAAAAGCCTTCAGAAAAGTCTGGTGCAGCACGGGCATTTCTTTGGCTGTTAAAAAAGAGAAGCTAAAATCTGTCATTTTGTAAGATGTAGAGCCTTTTTATTCTATGGTTAAAGTATAAATCATTGCTCGCCGGGTGCACTGCTTTCCAGCCATTGTCCATTCAGTTTCACAACTACTTCTATACTACAACGTTATTACTTTTATTCAATAAGCCAAGCATTGGCTATGCAACTATTTCAAAACTATTTATACTATGAAAGCACTTGTTTTTCACAAAATCAACGATGTACGCGTAGAGACTGTGGACGATCCCCGGATAGAGGAAAGCCGTGATGCCGTTATTCGTGTTACTTCCACAGCCATTTGTGGCTCAGACCTGCACATATTAGACGGCTTTGTGCCCCAAATGCGCAACATGGTACTCGGGCACGAGTTTATGGGCATTGTAGAGGAAATTGGCCCCGGCGTAAATAACCTGAAGGTAGGCGATCGTGTGGTGGTACCTTTTCCGATAGCCTGCGGCACCTGCTATTTCTGCAACCACCAATGGCCCACCCAATGCGAAAACTCAAATAAAAACTATGGCCCCGACGGTGGCTTTATGACTGAAAAAGGAGCAGCTCTGTTTGGCTACACCGATCTGTACGGTGGCTATAACGGCGGCCAGGCAGAATATGTCAGAGTACCCTATGCAGATTACGGTCCGCGCAAAGTGCCTGATAACCTTACCGACGAGCAAGTGCTTTTCCTGACAGATATTTTCCCGACAGGTTGGGCAGCCGCCGACTGGGGCAGAATTAAAGGAGGCGAAACAGTAGCCATTTTTGGCGCTGGCCCTGTAGGTATTATGGCTGCAAAATCGGCCTGGTTGATGGGGGCAGGCAGGGTAGTTAACATTGATGTGCAGCAGTACCGCCTGGATATGGCAAAAAAAGCCGCTAACTCTGAAACTATACTTTGGCAAAACCAGGACCAGGTAGTAGAACTGATCCGAAGCATGACCGAGGGCCGCGGAGCCGATGTTTGTATAGATGCCGTGGGCATGGAAGCAGACCGTAGTTTCCTGGACAAAGCCAAAGCCGTGTTTAACGTTGAGAAAGGCACACCAAAGGTACTGGAAACCTGCCTAAGAGCCGTAAAAAGAACAGGCATTGTAAGTGTAGTGGGCGTATATGGCTCAGCCTTCGACAATTTCCCAATCTATCGCTGGTTTGATAAAGGCGTAACGTTGATGGGAACACAGGCACCGGTGCAAACTTATATAGACCACCTGCTAAACCTGGTGCAGGAAGGAAAAGTAGTGTTAGACGACATTATTACGCACACCTTGCCACTAGAGCAGGCTGCACACGGCTACGAGATATTCAAAAAGAAAGAAGACAACTGTGTAAAGGTTGTGCTTAAACCTTAGTTCTGATTTTCTCAGCGTGAAAAGGGAGCCAATTGTGTCTCCCTTTTCTATTTAGTAGTAGTGTGTCGGTAAAAACAAAGTATAAACTAATACCTCAGTCAGGCCACAAACAATGCGCTAATATTACTCTATTGACTTGCCAATTGCGCATCCGTAATCTATTTGCTACTTTAGATGCACATGAAGCTCAAAATTGCCTACTCGATCAGTTATTTCCCGGCACTATCAGAAACTTATTTGCTAAACCAGCTGGCTCCGCTTTTTACTGAAGGCCACGATGTTACCATATTTTCTATTGGCCAGCCACAAAATTGGACCCGGCACGCCGTTATCGAAAAGCATGACATGCTTTCCAAAACAGTTTATCGCCCTTATATCCCCAAAAGTAAGTTCAGGAGAGCTGCCAAAGCCTTAGGGTTATTTTTAGCAAATTACCGTAGTGCGAAATACCTGCTTCCTACCTTAAATTTTATAAAGTATGGCAAGTATGCCCTTAGCCTCGATTTTTTTTACGACACCATCCCCTTTTTAAATGACAAGCAGTTTGATATTGTGCACTGTCATTTCGGCCCGAATGCCATAAAAGCGCTTAATTTCAGGGAACTTGGTTTGCTACAGGGCGAGTTGATTACCTCTTTTCACGGGTATGATGTAAACCACCAGGAATTTCTCTCCTGGCAAAGCCATGCCTCTAGAAAAGGCCTGTACAAAGACCTGGTAAAAGTGTGCAAACTTTACACTGTAAACTCGCTTTACATCAAGCAGAAAGCGATTAAGCTGGGCATTCCGGAATCCTGCATAAAGTATCTGCCAGAAGGCTTTGAAAGTATAAAATTCACTCCTGACTCCAGAAGTAAAACAGCAGCGCCAGTTATGCTTACAGTTGCCCGCCTTACCGAGTTTAAAGGACTAAAGTATAGCATTCAGGCTGTAGCAAACTTACTGCCGGCTTACCCCAACCTGCAGTATCACATACTTGGCGAGGGCGAACAGCGCCAGGTGTTAGAGCAACTGATCAAAGAACGTAACCTGACAGAGCATGTATTTCTGCACGGAGCCGCCACCCAGGAGCAGGTTCTGGAATATTACAACAAAGCAGCTATATTCGTCTTAGCTGGAGTTCAGGACGATAATGGCGAGGTAGAAGCCCAGGGATTGGTGGTGCAGGAAGCGCAAAGTATGGGGCTACCTTTAGTAGTTACAGATGCCGGAGGTATCCCTGAGGGTATGCTGTCTGGCAAATCAGGGTTTGTAGTGCCCCAGAAAGATGTACAAGCCATCTCCGGAAAAATAGACTATCTGCTTGCACACCCGCACATCGGAGAAGAAATGGGAAAAGTTGGCCGCGCTTATGTAAAACAGAACTTCGACAACCAGGTGCTGCACCAAAGGCTGATGTCACTTTATTATGGGTTGCTAAATAAAGACCAGCTGCAAAGATCCGCTGCTATTTCAGGCTAAATTGTCTGCCTAAGTATAAATACCCGACTCCGGCACAAACCCCTGTTACAGCACTAAGTATAACTTTATACCCCAGTCCAATATCTTTTAACACATACACCACCACCAACGCGACAATATTTACCGATAGCCACACCCATGGGTAGTAATTAACCTCAGCCACCTGTTTGTACTCCTTCAAAGCATAACCGGAGTATCCCATATACATTAAGGCTATAAAAGTTGTAATGGCTGCAGCCTCTATACCATAAAGTGGAATAAAGATCAGGTTTAAAACTACATTGCCCGCACCAGCCACTGTGGATACTTTCCAGAGCACCTTGGTATGCTCCCGGTAGGTAAGCAGGTTTACAGCACCCAGGTACATAGGCCGGTAGCTATAGCCCATCATTATGATAATAGCCAGCGGGTAGGCCTGCTGTAGTTCTTCGTTCCTGATCAAAAGTATAAAAAGCTCCCTCAGCCACAGGCAAAGTATAAAGGTTGCACCCAGAAAAAATATCTGCAAGGCAAATGTCATACTTCGGGCCTGCCTGGCAGCATGTAAGTCTTCGCGCGACTTTGAATAGAATTGAAGGTAAAACGGCGCGGCTGCCTGCACCACTGAGTTAGAGGCTGCCATAAAGTATAAACCAAAGCTGGAGGCAATGTTGTACAAACCAATGCGGGGCACGGGCACTTTCAGCAGGTCCAGTACCAACCGGTCAGATGTATCGAGCAGGAAAAAAGAGAAATGGTGCGGAATAACAGGAAGCGATAATTTTAGGGAGGTTTTAATGCGCTTCCATTTATAGTTAAAGATCGGCCACATCTTTTCTACAAAGTATAAGGGATAACTATAAAGTATAAACCCAACAAGCATACCGGCGGCATTGGCGTAAAACCAACCCATATACCCCATTTTCAGGTAGGCTATTGTATAAATATTAAGCGCAACTGTGGTAACGCCAACCACAAAAGAACGCACCGCAACCGGCAACGGCCGCTGAGAAATCTGGAACAAAAACATGGCCTGATACTCCGTTACACCGAACAGTACCACCGGCAACACATTTAAGGCAAGCAACTCCCACTTGTCTGCAGCTGCCTCGGCAGGTATGCCCCACCACAGCACCGCGCCAAGTATAAACCCGTAAAGTATGGCCCAAACAGATAAAAAGCCATGCAGTTGCCGCCATACCCATTTATAACGCGACGGGTGCTTGGAGTAGCTGTTTACCATAACCACCGAAAGCCCCAAAGAAAAAATAGTGTTCAGTGCTACCGTGTAGGCTGTAATCACACCGGCAACGCCATAGTCCAGCGTGGTAAGGTAGGGTGTGATAATGGGTAGTGCAAAAATACCAGCCATCCGGGGCACTTGTGCCGCCAGCCCATAAATTGCCGCATGTGACAGTAACTTCCGAAGCATCGCTTAAAATTATACTTTAATTCCAAGCCTTTCTCCAATACTGCATAATTTTCGTATTTTACAGACCCGGCCGGAATTAAGAAGGCCAGTCTGGCCCAAATTTACCTGCCTGCGGTTGGCATGCATTGCACTTTTAAGAGAAGCAAAAGCAAAAGCCTAAAATTTTAGTATATTTGTTAATTAACAGAATCAGAAAACAAGAATAGCCTGGCTATTATAAGGAGATATATAAAGTGGGATGTAGTTCATGTTCTAGTGGCGGATGCGGCACCAAACCAGGTGGCTGCAAAAGCAACGGCGGCTGTAGCACGGGTGGCTGCAATCGTTTAAACGTTTTCGACTGGCTCAGCGATATGGAATTACCCGTTTCGTTTGAGGAGTTCGACATTGTTGAGATAAGATTTAAAGGAGGTCGTAAAGACTTCTATCGCAATAACAACAGGCTGGAGTTAACAACCGGCGACGCCGTGGTAGTAGATGTGCCAAACGGCCATCACATTGGCTTTGTATCGTTAAAAGGCGAATTAGTGCGCCTGCAGATGATGAAGAAGAAGGTAGACAACAATGAAGAGATTCGCAGCATCTACCGCATCGCCAATGAAAAGGACATGGAGAAGTTTAACGAGGTGCGAGACCTTGAAGGAACCACCATGTACCGTAGCCGCGAGATAATCCAGCAACTGGGGCTTAAAATGAAGCTCTCGGATGTAGAGTACCAGGCCGACAAGAGCAAGGCAACTTTCTACTACTCCGCCGACGACCGTGTGGATTTCCGTGATCTGATCAGGAAACTCGCCGAGGAGTTTAAAGTGCGTATCGAGATGCGACAGATAAGCCTGCGCCACGAGGCCGGCCGTTTGGGAGGTATCGGCTCGTGCGGTCGTGAGCTTTGCTGCTCTACCTGGCTAACTGATTTCAAGAGCGTTTCTACCACAGCTGCGCGTTACCAGAACCTTTCGCTTAACCCAAGCAAGCTTTCGGGCCAGTGCGGCAGACTTAAATGCTGCCTTAACTATGAGCTCGAAACCTATATGAATGCGTTAAAGGATATCCCAACCGTAAACCGCCCACTGCAGACACAGCAGGGCGACGCCATACTTCAGAAAACGGATATCTTTAAACGCATGATGTGGTTCGGCTACAAAGGTGACAACAACTGGTATGCAGTACCGGTAGAGCGTGTGCAGGAGATACAGGAACTTAATGCCAAAGGCGTTGCCGTAGAGGCCCTCGTACTGGTAAAAGAAGAAGAGCAGCCGAAGCAGAACGAGTTTGTAGCGCAGGTAGAAGGCAGCCTGGAACGCCTGGATGATAAGTTCAAGAGCAAAAAGAAGAAAAAGAAGAAAAAGAAAAAGCCAGGCGCACCAGCTGATCAGGCTGCAACTGAGGATCCTAAACAACAAAAAGAAAGACCTGAGAGAAAGCAGGAGCAGCCCGAACGTGGCGAAAAAAGTGAGCAGGACCAAAGACCGCGCAAGCAAAAGCCTTTCAAAAACAAAAATAAGGACCGGGAAAACCGTCCACCTCGCGAAGGCAAGGCATCAGGAGAAGTTAGGGAGCAACGCGAACCTAGAGAGCCAAGAGGTGAGCAGCGCGAAGGCAGAGAGCAAAGGGAACGTCGCGGAAACAGACCTCCGCGTACTCCAAGGCCAGATGGCCAGCCAGGTGCCGCTGCACCTGCTGCCGGACAGGAACGAAGCCCGGACCAAAAGCCTAAGAAGCGTAGAAAGCCGTTTAAAGGCAAGAAACCAGATCAGGAATCTAAACCGCCGCGCACCGATGCATAAAATCCTAGTGTTGTGGGCAGTATCTCTTCTGCTTTTACTAAGCAGCTGCGACCCTGCCCGTGTATACGAGCAGAACGTAACGCTGCCCGATGGTAACTGGCAGATAGACAATGCTCCTGTTTTTGAGTTCGAGATACAGGATACTACCAAGGCTTATGATGTATACTTTAACGTACGCTATAACTTGGAGTACGATTACTATAACCTGTACCTGCGCCACCAACTGGTAGGCTCGGACAGCACAGAGCTATCTTCCAAATTGCATGAAATATTGCTGATGGATGCTAAAACAGGCAAACCCATTGGCAAAGGCTCCAGCGACACGTTCGACTTGCAGGCCCTGGCGCTGGATAACATTAAGTTCGGAAAAGCAGGTAAGTATAGCCTGAAGTTAACACAGTATATGCGCCGCGATCCGTTGCCTCATATTATGGCTGTTGGTATCCGGGTTGCTGAGAGTAAAGCTGAGTAAAATTCTCATAACTTTATAGAGCAAAGCCCCGTGCATAAAAGTGCACAGGGCTTTTTGCTTTTATGCCCGTTTTACGTAGCTTATAATAACAGGTACACTGTAAAGTTATCAGCAACAAAACTCATACTTCATAAGTATCTCATTAGCACGCATACTATACAAGCACCATAAGCAGCATGAAATCCACTCTTATAATATTAGGTTTTATATTTACCCTTTTCTCTTTTCTTCCTTTCATAAAATCACCCCTTTGGTGGATAAGGGTTCTGGACTTTCCGCGTTTGCACGTTGCAATTATTCTGTCCGCTATACTTATAACTTATGTAGCTATGTATGGCCTCGGCGACACTTCCGAAAAAACCATGCTTGCAATTTGGTTAGTTGCCATCATAAATGAGATCAGGTATATCTTCTGGTTTACGCCTGTTGCGCGGGTAGAGGCATTGCGAAGCGAGCAGAAGCATCCGGCAAATGCCTTTACACTGATGATCGCCAACGTGCGGATGGTGAACAAGGAACATCAGAAATTTAAAGAACTGGTACTGAAAGAGAACCCGGACATGCTCATTATGAACGAGCCCGACGAAGCATGGCATGAGAGTGTGCGTAAGGAGTTTGATGCGCGTTTTCCTTACTCTATTAAAAAGCCGCTGGATAATACCTATGGCATGTTATTCTGGAGCAAATTTAAGCTGCACGATAGCGAGATAAGATTTTTAGTGGAGGATGATATACCTTCTTTTTATACAGTGGTAGAAATGCCAAGCGGCAAAAAGTTTGACTTATTTACAGTACACCCACAACCGCCACGCCTGATGCAAAACACCGAAACCCGCGAGGCAGAGCTTCTTATTGTAGCCAAACAGGCCAAGTCCACAAAGTATCCGAGTGTGGTTGCCGGCGACCTGAACGATGTAGCCTGGTCCAGCACCACAAAGCTGTTTAAGAAGATAAGCCGCATGCTGGACCCGCGCGTGGGCCGTGGGTTTTACAACACCTACAATGCACTTATTCCACTTTTCCGGTACCCCCTTGATCACGTTTTCTATGATCCGGAATTCAGGCTGCTTAGCTTAAGAAGATTAAACAAGTTTGGCTCGGATCATTTCCCGATGGCCATCAGCTTAAACTATGAACCCTTAACCGAGGACGAGCAGAAACCGCCAAAAGCAGATCACGAAGACAAAGAAGAGGCTGAAGAGTTGATAGAAGAGGGACTGGAGAAAGGCGAAGAACTAAACCACGAAAAACAGGAGAATGGCGGCCAGAAGCACTAACATCAGGCAGAAAAAAACCCGCTCAGCAACTGAGCGGGTTAAAATAGATGAATGATGCCTTGCGGCAAAATATGGTTACAACTTAGATTTTCTCTACGTTGATTGCATTCAATCCTTTTTTGCCATCCTTAACTTCATAAGACACATGGTCGTTTTCGCGGATCTCATGGATCAGACCTGTCTGATGCACGAAAATTTCCTGGTTTGTGTCGTCGGCTACTATGAAACCGAAACCTTTTGATACGTTAAAGAATTTTACTTTACCTGTCTTCATTACGAAATAAATTTATTAATAAAGCAAAGGTACATATTACTTTCAAAATTACTAGTACCCTTAAAAAAATATTAAAAAGTACACCATCAGCTACTTACATAAGTATAAGTTAAACCGCAGCCATTTTAAGCCTTACTTTCAAGTAAGTAAAACCTGCTGCAATCTCACCCTGGCTCTTTCCTAATATCACCTTACTCCTCTACCCTTATACTTCGATATTGAAATAACCAACTACCGTGGGGTTCGTATAGCTAAAACGTTCTGTTACATTAAAAAAAGGCATCACTACCAACTATTTGGAGCAGGTGCTGTCCATAACAGAATCCACATCTGCCGTCCCTGTGGCTTACATGTGTGGGGCATGCAACAAACTTAATTTTTAACAATAAACAAGGAGATCAGAACTATGAAAGACACTGAGAAAAACCAAAGCTCGAATCAATCATCAAATATGTCGGGCGGATCGTCGAGTACCCCGTCGTCATCTTCATCATCTAATACATCATCAGGCAGCAGCAGCGGCCTAGCTTCATCCTCAGGCGCTGGCAGCAGCTCAACTTCAAAAAGCGGTAAAGCGTCAGGCTCTACGTCAAAATCATCTACCACTAAGGCAAGTACGTCTAAGTCTGCAAGTGGCAAATCTTCCGGATCAACATCTGGTAAATCATCAGGCTCAGGCTCTACTTCAGGGAAATCTTCTGGCTCATCTTCTTCCTCACAAAAGGTTAGTGGCATGGGCGAGGGCTCAGACTCTGGTAGCTATGGCTCTATGAGCAGCGGCTCTCAGCAGGATTTTCAGGGATCTAACCAGGGCCAGGGCAATTACGGTGGCCAAAACTCCGGCGACCAGGGTGGTTATGGCAGCCAGGGTGGCTACGGCTATGGTTCGCAGCACGGTAATTATGGTGGCCAGAGCGGCTATGGTTACCAGGGCGACTATGGTTCTTCGCAGCAAGGCGGTTATGGCAGCCAGGGCCAGGGTGGATATGGCTCATCTCAGGGCGTGAGCAGTGGTGGCTACGGCTCATCGCAGGGCTCGTCTGGCGGATATGGCCAGAGTGGCTCAGGCTCACAGTCCGGATACGGCTCATCAGGTGGTTATAACTATGGCAACCAGGGCGGAATGGAAGGCAACCGTATGCGTTCTCAGAGCGATTATTCTAACGACATGTATGGCAGCCGCGGCGGAATGCAAGGTGGCTACCAGGACCGTGAAGGAGATTTCCAGGGAGGCTACGGCGTAATGAATGACCAGGGCGGCATGGGCCGTTATAACCAGCAAGGCAATTATGGCAGCCAGCGATCTCAGCAGAGTGGCGGTGTTCATTCGTCGCAGGGCGGTGGATATGGCTCATCTTCTCAAAGCTTTGGTAACCAAGGCGGCTATGGAGGCTCTTCTCAGCAAGGTTCGTCTGGTGGTGGGCATGGCCAGGGTGGATATGGTTCTTCTTCGCAGGGTATGTCTGGCAGCAGCTACGGACAAGGAGGGTCTTACGGTTCTCCTAGAAGCGGAAGCCAGGGATCTCAGGGAGGCTATCAGCAAAATTACGGACAAGGTGACTATGGCCAGCGTGGAGGAAGCTCCAGCCAGGGCGGCGGATACGGCCAGGGCAGCTATGGCTCTCAGTCAGGTTATGGCAGCAGCCAGCAAGGCGGCTCATCCAGACCAGGCACCCAGAGCAGCTACGGCGACAGAGACCGTTATGGTTCTATGGGCTATGGCTCATCAAGAGGCATGAGCGAGTACGACAGAGATGAGCGCGGTTCGCAAAGAGGCTGGGATTCTCAGAGCTCTATGCAGGGCGGTTATGGCAGCCAGGGCGGTTACGGCTCAAGAGGCGGTTCTTACAACGACGAATACCGTTCGGGAAGATATGGCTCTCAGGGCAGTGATTATGGCCAGGGCGGCTATGGCGGATCCAGCAGATCAGGAGGCTACAGCTCTGACAGAGACAGAGGCGGATACGGCGATAGCAACTACAGCCGCGGTATGAGCGGTGGCTATGGCCACGGTTCAGGATCTGGCAGTTCCAGCGACAGAGGCGGTTATGGTCAGGGTACCGGAAGCGGACATAGCTCTGGCGGATACGGCCAGGGTGGCCGTGGTGGCGACCAAAGCCGTTATGGCTCTATGGATAGCGGCACGTCATATTACAGTGATAACCGTGGCTCCAGCTCACGCGAAAACTACAGAGGCTATGGTGGTGGTGACTATGGTTCAAGTTCGGGATCAGGATCAGGATCTGAGCATGACAGAGACCGTTACGAAAGCCGCAGAAGCGATCGTTACCGCAACCTTGACAGAGACTAATTTAAGATCAATATAGATCATACAAAAAACGCCACTCCAGATTTTTGGAGTGGCGTTTTTTGTATGATTATACTATACTTTGCTGTTCTACTAATGTATACTTTCTTTACTTAAAGCATTCTTTATAATCCTGGGCAAATTGTCTGAATGAGTGTGGCTTTCTGTCTGTAATTGCCTTTACCGAATCAAGCACTTCCTCCGAGTATCCTGCTTTGTGTGCATCATATAACTCCATCATGGCATCTGCCATCCAATCAGGGGTACCTTGCTCATTCATCGACTTTCTGGCAGCATCACCAGATACATCCACATACTCAACCTGTTTTCCGGTAACTTCGCTCAAAATACGGGCTGCCTCGCCGTGAGAAATAGCATCAGGGCCGGTTAGTTCGTAAACTTTTCCTTCATGGCCTTCGCCGGTCAGAGCCTCTACCCCTACTGCAGCAATATCACGGGCATCTATGTAACCCACTTTACCGTCTCCTGTCGGCATGTATATTTTGCCTTCTTGCTTAATAGTATCGCCACAGTAGTTTACAAAATTCTGCATAAAAGAGGCTGGCCTGAGAAAAGTATAGGCAATGCCGCTGTCTTCTATGTATTTTTCTGTTTCGCGGTGCCAGCGCCCCAGTTGTAACCCCGGCTCAGCATCTGCACCCATGACAGAAAGTTTCACGATGTGCTTTACACCTGCCTTTTTCGCTTCGTCTACCAGTGTTTTGGCCATTTGCACCTGGTCTTTAGCCATGGGCGTAACCAGAAACAGTTTATCCACATGTGTGAAAGCTGCGTGTAGAGACTCCTGATCTTCAAAATCCATTTCCACAATCTCGACGCCAGGCAGCCGTTTCAGGTTCTCGCCTTTAATGATGGAATGTACGCCGGCACGCACTCTTAAATCGCCATCTATCATCGACAGCTGCTTAACTACCTCACAACCCACGGTGCCAGTTGCACCCGTTACCAATATCGTTAAATGCATAGTTCTACTTTGTTTAGATGTATATTTTAAGTACGGTTTTTAAGCCCTTCACGATGATAAATTACAGGCCATTGAGGCTAAAAAGACATAAAATTGCACCTTTTACCGACGTGGTTTTAGCTTAATCTTAAACAACTTTCCGGCTTCATTTGTTATCAGCAGTTCGTGTGGCGAAGTATAAAGTATAGCCTCTGCCTGCCCAGTACGGCTAAGGGGTATGCAGTAGTGTTTGCCACTTAGGTTTATACTATCGTTTTGCACTTCAAACAGGTATAATTTACCATACCCAAGTACGGCAAATTGGTTCCCGGTTGGAGAAAGGTCGGCGGCAGTTACCATGGCATTTAGCGGCAGCTGCTCCTGCAGCTTAGCGGTATACTTACCAGGTGTGGCAGGCAACGAATACATCTTTAGCTTTTTGTGCTTGCCCCGGCTTTTGGTAAAGAGATAGAGCGAATCCTGATGGTAAAAAAAAGCTTCCAGGTCGAAGTGTAGGTTATCTTCTGTGGGTGGGAACTGTACCTGATCAGCCAGCTTAAACTCAATAACACCTGCTAAAGTATAATATTGCCGGCTTACTTTATAAATGCGCAGGTCCTGGCGGTTGTTGGCATTGTTTCCGAAGTCACCAATGTAGAGATGTTCCTTGTCTTCGGCCAGGTCTTCCCAGTCAAGGTTTGGCAGCTGCGGCAGCGGTATGGTATCCAGCAGTTCTCCCTGCTTATTTATGTTGTAAAGTATGGCAGGATTTTCTCCGTCGGGGTGGGTCCAGAGGGTACTGTCCGGGGCATGGGCAAGGCCGGAACTTTCGAGCACGCGCTGGTCCATTTTGCTTACCCGTTCCAGTTTATACTTAAAAGGAGGCTTCTCGAAACCACCATTTCTGCGGTCTGAAGCGCATCCGCAAAGGCTGGTTTGCAGGTAAATATATAGGGTAAAGAGTTTAATAAGCATCCGCAATTCTGTTAATAGCACCAATGGTAACATTATATAAACCACCTGCAATTACCTATAAATCTACACAAAGTAAGTGCTGTAGCCAGTATATAACTACAATCAAATATTTACTTATTTTTACTAATTCAAAAAAGCACCACATATTTTACTGATAATGAAAACAGCTTTACTTACTCTTCTTTTAACCTTTATAGTTTCAGTTTCCGCTTTTGCCCAAACTGCCAGTCAGCGCAGGATACCCCTCCAAAACTACGGTCCGGACAGCCTGCATATCCCATTTAATGCGGATTACTTTATAATTGAAGACAGCTGTGCCCAGATAGTGCGCCATGTGCGTTTTGACAGGGAAACAAAGAAGTTTTACGGCAACTATACCGACCACAGTACTACTGATCCGGACTTTATTTTATCCAGAGGAAGCTATTCCCGAGACGGTTTAAAAAATGGGCCGTTCATGATGTACTATACCAACGGAAAACTACGTGCAGAGGGTGTTTATTCTGAAGATGAGTTTGCCGGAACCTGGCAGTTATTTTATGAAAGCGGCAACCCAAAACTAACTTTTACTGCCAACAAAGGTGAAATAGACATATTAAATGCCTGGGATGAAAACGGCAAGCAACTGGTTAGCAATGGTAAAGGCAAGTATAGCGCAGGCTCTGGCTTCATTATCTGGAGCGGGCAATTGGCAAACGGTAAACCAGATGGCACCTGGGTAGCCTATAATGCGAACGATAGAGTTAAAACTCCAATCAATACAGAGAAATTTAAAGGCGGACATTTTATAAAAGGCACAGGTCCGATAGGAGCATATACCAATGCCTCCAGAATTAACCTAATAAATCTAAAAGATCTTCCACATCTAAATGCAGAAAAAATGGCTTTTTCTGCCTATGGATGCGATGCTCAACCTAAAGGTGTTAAAATAGTTGGTGCACAGTTTCGACGGGGTTTACCTGCTTACAGCGAAGAAATCAAAAAAAATGTATCCGCATACCTTAGCACCGTAGACCTGAAACCCTACGACAATGAATTAAACTTGAAAGGTGAAGTTTCGGAAGATGGAAGGCTGGTGAACCTGAGGTATGATATTGCCTTTAACACGCAGATTGCTGATGGTTTAATCAGAACGCTAAGCCGACTGCCTGCATTAGAGCCAGCACTTGTGGATGGGAAACCCTCACGTCAGCCATTTGAGATTAAATTCAGATTCCAAAGCGGATTTTATCAGTATAACTACCGCTTTATGCCTATACACCTGAAAAAGTAGGTGGCAAAGCATTATGCGATGGATAAAGACGCAAGATATTGCGTATCTAACTTTCAACCTCACTAACTACTAAGCTCTCCAACACTCCCTGCGGGTTCTCCCAAAACTGCCTGCTGTATACTTTAAAGTATGGCCAGTGGCGCAGCTTTAATAATTGCGGCACATCTGCATGCAGGTGGCGTACCGCATGTTGGCTGAAGTATAGATCATCGTCGGTAAGTACTACGGCTTTGTAGCTGTTGTTTTCTACCAGTGTTAGGTCTGCGAATGGCACTTCAGGTTGTAGGTAAGGCAGTTGCGCGGCTAAATGTTCCTTTAGCAGTGGCACGTGTGTTGGTATACTTCCTTTTTTAGGCTGATACTGGAAATACCTGCGGCTAACCTGTTGCGCGTAGTGCAGGTAATCTTTTAGCAGCTTTGGCCCCGGATGCAGCGCGCCATCTACCTGCAATTGCTCTGCCCTTATACTGCTAACTACCAACACCTGCTGCCTGGCTCGGGTAATGGCTACGTTTAAACGGTTCTCGCCGCCGGCCTGGTTCAGGCTGCCAAACTGCATACTCAATTTGCCTTTTGTATCGGGGGCGTACCCTACCGAAAGTATAATTACCTCTTTCTCGTCGCCTTGTATGTTCTCTATGTTCTTTACCAATACCGAAGGTGGTACACTTATACTTTGCTCCAGTGCTTTTCCTTCGAGCAGGTCCTGTACCAGCATTTGCTGGTTGTAGTTAAAGGTGATCACGCCAATTTCTTCCTGACCCGTTTTCAGTAACTCCAGGACTAGCTCCACTACCTTCTCGGCCTCTGGTATGTTTTGGTTATCCTGCCACAGCCCGTGCACTTTAATAAACTGGATGGCCGGCTGGCGTTCATTCAGGTCGTGCAGTTCGGGTATCAGCTCAAGTTTGTGGCGGTAAAAGTTTTGGTTCGAGAACTCGATCAACTCAGGGTAGCGGCTGCGGTAATGCTGCGTGAGCATAGTTTGCGGTAAGTATAAACCGCATAGCTGCAACAACGATTCGGCAGTTAATTCTTCCACCTCCTCATCTTCGGAAGTGCTCCACCGGGCACGATACAGATCGGATGGTTTTAGCTGTTGCTGGTCGCCGGCCACAACCACTTGATTGCCGCGCAGCATGGCTGGTATCCCGGTTTCTGCATAACATTGCGAGGCCTCATCAAAAATAACCAGATCAAAGCAGGCCTCCAGCGGAAACACCGCCGACACCGTTTCCGGCGAAGCCAGCCAGCAGGGCACCAGGTCCAGAATCTCTGCAGAGAACAAAGAAAAAAGCTTGCGGAGCGGGTACAGGCTGCGTTTTTTACTTACCTGCGCGTGCAGCCTGCGGTAAGTAACCGCATTGCCCAATCGGTTAAGCTCAATATTCTTATAAGTTTGTTCCCGTAACCTTGAAAGCACAATTTCATGGCTTAACTGCTGCTTTTCGTTTAGCAACCGCTGCAGATCATCTTCCAGTTTGGTAAGCCCGCCATTGCTTGGCAAACGCAGTTCCGGGTTTTGGCTTTCGAGGTGGTGCAGCCAGGCCAGGTATAAACTATTTAGAAATAGCTTCTTCCCTTCTTCTCCTGATTTTATACTTTCAGATAGCAGCAAACCAGCTACTTCGCGCTCAGCCTGCGTCAGTTCCTCCTTCAGGGCATCAAAGGCTACCAGTTCTTCAAAGTATAGAGGCAAAGCCTGCAGCAGCTCATCAGCAAAACTATCTTCACGCAAAAGCCGCTCCACCTGCTGTTCTGTAAGCATGGTAAACCATCTTTGCTGCGTTTCATCCAACCGAAGTATACTTTCTTTTAACTCCTGCAGGTGCGCAGGCAAATTTACTTCTGTCAGCAGCTTTTCGTGGAGTACTTTATTCTGGTGCAGCTTTTTTAATAACTGATGCGCTTCCAGAGCCTGCTCCGCTATAGCTAGCTTTTGCAGCACCGGAGTAGGGTTATCAGCTATGGTCAGGCTATACTTTATACTTTGATTGATGGCCTGCATCAGTGTTTCGGCCTGCTGCCTTAGCGCCAGCCGGCGTTCCAGCTCTCCAACACCTGCCGCATCCAGCTCCAACTTATACTTTGCAAGCGCCTGCTTAAGTATATTCTTATCTTTGGAAAACTGCCAGCTTATACTTTTAAACAAGCTACCTTGCTGCTCATTATACTTTGTAATAGCGGTTTTTACTGCTGGCAGTTCAGTAGCCGGAATAGCTGCATCCGGGGCAGGACAAACCAGGTATAAGCTTTTCAGCTCCTGTACTTGCCGTGCCAGCTCTTTTATACTTACAGGCTTTTGCAGCAACGTATAAACAATATCGTGCACACCGCTTTGCTGCAGTGCCTCATGTACCTGGTTTATACTTTGGGTGATGTTTGGCGGCAGTGCGTTCAGTTCAAGATCAAAACCGCTCTGCTTTTTTATACTTTGCTGCAGCGTGGCATATTCTTCGTGCACCGCTTGTATGGTTTGCTCCAGTTCCTGGCGTTGCGGCCAGCCGTAGCCTTTCATGCTCCTTCTGTCACGCCACACAAAATCGGGAGCCTCAAAGCGGATGGCCTGTTCCAGGTATTGCTTTAGCCTTGGCAGAAAAGTTGCCGCTGTAGCTGCCATGAAATTCTTGTAGATACCCTTTAAAGGAATATGAGGCAGCTGTAAACTGCTGAGCAAGTATAACTCTTTGGCAGACCAGCCACAGGCGCTGGTGTCAAATAATGCGTTCTTAAAACTCTGGAGCTGCTCTATACTTTTGTTGATGCCCCGGCTTGCCTCCAGAAAAGCACGATCGGTGTAAATGCTGTTCAGGGCAAGGTTTTGTTTCTTATACTCGTCAAGTTGCTCTATCTGGTGCAGCAACTGGTTAAAGATCGGTTTGCGATCAGTGTTTATGTCGTGCACTAAACCGGCGAAAGTGCCCAGGCCCTGTTGTGATAAACGCTGATGCACCACATCCAAGGCCGCTCTTTTCTGGCTCACCACCAGCACCCGCTTGCCACGCGCCGTAAAATCCGACACCAGGTTACAGATAAGCTGCGATTTGCCTGTGCCCGGAGGTCCCTGCACCACCAGCGACTTACCCTGTTTTACCGCCTGCAGCGCAGCCTCCTGCGAGGCATCCATGGCAAAAGCAGTAAAGGTTTGTTGCGCCGGAGCTTGTGTGTTTATACTTTCGAAGGGTGTGGCAAAAAGATCTTCCATCTGCTGCAGGTCTTCACGCTCCAGCAATTCATCGTAATCGTTTAGCAGGTATGAGCCAGCCTGCGGAAAAATACCGATAACTGCTTCTGGCTCCAGGTGCAGCTGCCCGTCTTTCAGGTGCGTTTCGTAATCAATCTTTTTATAATCCCTGAACGGCTTCAGCTTATCGGCAAACAGCTCGCGGCCTGCATTTATAGCCAACTGGCTTTCTTTAAGCAGTTCGTATACTTTGGTGCGAAATTCCAGCGGGTGCTGCGGCAGTGTACTTAGGTCTAGCTCGGTTAGGTCTTCTGCTAAGGGCGTACCCATGTAGTGTGCGTAGGCCAGCAAAAAGCTTTGGTTAAACTGTGGCTGCTGCGACGTGTCAGGTACCAGTTCCCACTCTTGTGCCGCATTCACCTGCAAAGCCACCGGAAAGAATAGCAAAGGGCAGCGCACCGGCGTACCATCCGAGAATTTGCCATGCACAAATGGCCATCCTAAGTATAACTCACGGCTGCCACGCTCCTCAAAGATCATCTCAGCTTTGCGCTTGATGTAGCGTAGCCGGCGGCTGGCATGGTTTACCGGGGCATAGCGGCTATCGGCGTAAGGACTGAGGCTGACCTTCTTTTTGCCGCTCAAGAGTTTATTTACTACCTCAAAGGCAGGCTCACCGTTCACAAAATCCAGTGCCTCTACATCTACGTGCAACTCCCTGTACAGGCGCAACAGCAGCAGTGCCCTGTTGCCAGTGCCCAGGTTCAGCAGTCTGCGTCGGTAGTTTTTGAGGATGTTTTTCATAGTGCCTGTCACCGTTAACGAAGAAATGTCAGCAGTAGTCTTAGCGCCTTAGCAAGTTAATAGTATTTACTTTGAGTTGGTAGTAAGTATGCCTTTCAGGCTATTTATGTATGTGCTTCTCGAGTAGCTATACTTATCCTTTTCACAAAACGCTTATCCTTTATCACTGTATAACAACCTTAAAGCAAAAGCATAGGCTTAACACAAAAAAACACACTATCAAACAAAGGCATAACATTATCATAATCAATTTTTTAAACAAATCACCAGCTATACACAAACTAAATTTATTATCATTATCAGGCATATTCTCGTAAAAAAGAGTACAATAATTAATACAACATCTGCACTCAGTAAGGCTTTGCCGGCTACGGCAGATCAACATAAACACCAATGGATACTATAAGAAAATTTACCCCCCTATCTATATACTTTGCCTTATCTAAATTAAAAGCCGAGAATGCTCCTGTTGATAGAGTTGCGCTTTTAGGCACTTTTCTGTACACTTTTACATTTGCACATATTTTTATTGGCATCGTATTCTCTTTTCTTAACCCCGAGTTGTATTACAGCTATACCGAAGAAGACAGCTACATAGAGTATTTTACGGCATTTATCTTACTTGCAACAGCAGTACTGTGCTTTTACAAAGCTTTCTCCACAAGCAGCAAACTGCCTAAATTGTTTCTATACTCGGCCGCAATCGTATTTTTTCTGGGCTTCGGCGAAGAGATATCCTGGGGACAGCGTATTATCGGCTTCGAAACGCCAGACGATCTTGAACAGATTAATGCCCAGAAAGAATTTAATTTCCACAACATTCATGTAGATGGCGTTAATCTGAACAAGTTAATTTTCGGGAAAGTGCTTTATACCTGCGTGTTTATTTACTTTTTGGCTTTCCCTATACTTTACAGGTACAAAGCGTGGTTCAAAAACCTGGTGGATAAGGTGAGATTACCCATTCCGACTGCTATCCAAAGCCTGATATACTTTGTGTCATTTTTCAGCATCCTGCTGATCAGGGAAGGTGAGAAGTGGGAACTGCAGGAGTTCGCACTGGCTAGTTTTGTATTTTTTGCATTTCTGCTTCCATTCAATAAATACCAGGAAAGTCGTTCCAAACAGCGTTATCTAGAATTTAATGCAAACAATCAGGTACTAGAAGAGCACAGAGTTTAGAGAAGTATACTTATATTGAGGTAAGAACTTGCTTTTGCACACTTTAACCTGCCTCCGCTTTATGCTGAAAGTATACGACCTGAGCCTTGAAGACGACATCCTGCCCCTGTTTAACTACACCAATAGCGGAGAATCAGAAAGCCTTCTGAAGCAGATCATCAACAAACCGCTTGGCAGCATTAGTGAAATTCATGACCGGCAGCAAATTATTCAGGCACTTATACTAAACTGGGATGTGTTGGAGGCTTTCTCCTACCAACGGCTGGATTACAGAGAGGTAAAAAATTTTCTGGATGATGTTGCCTCGAAGAGGATTGTGCTGGAAACACGGCAATTAAAGGCTTTTATAAAATTTACTTACGACGACAGCTGGCGGCAGCAACTGAGGTCAAGAAGTGTGCAGGTAATCAATTTCTTCCACAAGTTAAGCAGTTGCTTTTTCTCCAGGCTAAGTATAGCATTTTTCCCTGCCAGCTTTCAGACGCACTTACAGGTAGTTAAAGGCTTTATTAACAAGCTAAGTATAGAGCAACAGGCAGAGCTAGTGGCGCAGCAAAAATTTAACCTGAAGGCTACGGTACATTTTAGCCAAAAGCTGGATAAGCTTACGCCTGAAGAGGTTTCGGCGCTTTGGAATAGCTTGGCTGCTGTGGAGGCTTATATCTCTATCACTAAGGGTATACTTGATCATCAGTTTAATTTTCCAGCTTTTAACAATAATGCCTTTAACCTGCAGAACTTTTACCATCCGCTACTCCGCGATCCGGTAAAGAATAGTTTGCGTCTGGCTAGTAATGATAACGTGGTGCTGCTTACAGGGCCGAACATGTCGGGAAAATCTACGATGCTGCGTGCTGTGAGCCTTTGCGTGTACCTGGCGCATATCGGATTTGCCGTACCGGCCTCTGCTGCTGTAATTCCATACTTTGATACCATTTCTATCGCCATCAACACCAACGATAGCCTGCAGGATGGTTACAGCCACTTTATGGCAGAGGTTAAAAACCTGAAAGCCGTTGTGCATGAGATTAACTCCGGTAAAAGCTGCTTCGCTATATTCGACGAGCTTTTCAGGGGCACCAACTCCGACGATGCCCTGGATATTACTGCTACCACCATCAAAGGTCTGGCAAAGTATAACAACTGCTACTTCTTTATCTCAACGCACCTCCTCGGTTTAAAGAAGACTACAAGTATACAAGGCGTAAAGCAGCTTAGCATTGGCTGTACTTTAAATAACGATTTGCCTGTATTTACCTATCGCCTGCAGCCGGGTTGGTCTGAGTTGAAAATTGGCCGTATACTTTTTGAGAAAGAGGGAATTCCGGAAATGCTGCAGTCGGAAGTATAAAATTAAGTTACTGCTTTTGAAAAATATAGCCAGTTTATCTGTCAAAGGATAGAAGTTATCTGGTCGCAGCGTTAATAAATACTTTTTACAGCTATTAAGATTCTGCGCAATGTGTTGCAACTTTTTATTCCTTTGCAAGTTCTTAAGTAAACTTAATCCCGAAAGCAGCGCCCTTGTTTATTTATGTGTAATACAGTGATATCTTTTACTTTGGCCAAGCATATAAAACCTTATACTTACCTTTTGCCACTGCTGCTGCTGGCACTCACACTTCTCTCCTCCTGCCGCCAAGAACGCAAGGAAAGAAAGGTTAAGCGTATGAAAGAGTACTCCACTTCAAAAAAGTACCCCGCTAAATTTGCCGATGAGAGCTTAGCAAAGTGGAAACAGCAGGTGCCCGATATAAAAAAGGTAGAGATTAAATCAACAGCCGACGGCACCATGCAACCGTCTCTGTTTTATACTTCTAATACTACCGGCAAGAGACCCTTGCTGGTAATGCTGCATAGTTGGAGCAGCGAGTATCTGCAGTTGGTAAGCATTCCGTTCGCTAAGTGGGCCATGAAGTACGACTGGGCCTTTATACACCCTAATTACCGTGGTAAATTTAACAGGCCCGAAGCAATGGCATCTTCCCTGGCCATTCAGGATATTGTAGACGCCGTAAACTATGCTAAGCAAAACACCGAGATAGACGATTCGCGCATATACATTATGGGTTCTTCAGGCGGCGCCATGACAGCTTTAGTAGCCGCCGGCAAAAACCCCGAGATATGGGCAGGCGTGGTGGCCTGGGTTCCGGTTTATGACCTGGTAGACTGGTATGCTTTTAGCCAGAACTACCCGCACCGCGATTATAACCGCCACGTAGTAGCGGCCTGTGGCGGGGAGCCTTTGCCTGGCACCCCGGCTGCCGAAGAATGCAGGCGCCGCAGCCCAAGCATGTACCTGCACAATGCCAGGGGAGTACCTGTATTACTGGCAGGAGGCACCGAGGATGTACTGGTACCGGTTAGCCACACCATAAGGGCATTTAATGTACTCGCTGCCCCTTCAGATACCATCTCAAAAGAGCACATGGAATACATCGATGAGGAACAGCAACTGCCTGAGGAACTAAAAGAAACTTCGGATGAGTTTAAATACTTTGGCGATACCGACCCCGAAATTGTGTTTGCAAGGCAATCGGGGGATGTGCGGCTGGTGCTGTTTAAAGGCGTGCACGATATGGCTTATAATCCTGGCCTGCTGTGGCTGAACGAGCAACGTAAAAAGCCCCCAGTACCCGTAACGAACACAGCCAAAAAGTAAAGTCGAATGGAACCTGATGCACCTAAACCCAAATTGCCTGTAGTGGACCAGGTTTCATCGGGTGGGGTGGCGTACCGTAAAGGCGACGCTGGCGTTGAGGTAGCGCTTATTTCTGTTGGCCAACCTGCCCATTGGCAATTACCCAAAGGCATCGTAGACCCCGGCGAAACGCCAGAGATTACTGCAGTGCGCGAGGTGCAGGAAGAAACCGGCATCAGCACAGAACTTATCAAGAAATTAGAGACCATCGAGTACTGGTACGTAGGCAACAAAGGACAACAGCGGGTGAGATTCCATAAGTTCGTGCATTTCTTTTTGCTGGCTTATTCTTCCGGCGACCTTGGCAAGCACGACTGGGAAGTGAATGAGGCCAGATGGGTAAGCATACAGGAGGCCGAAGAGTTACTGGCTTTTAAAAGTGAGCGCCAGGTTGTTGCCAAAGCAGCACTACTTATAAAAAGCTTTAACAAAGTGTAACGTGTATAGATATTCCTGATCTATGTTACACTAAGCATCACTAGCACATCATACGTTATACTTCTGTTAGTCTATAATATTTTCTGTACTTTGGCCCATATTTCATCCCTTATGACGACATCAGCAGAACCATCAGAAGAAAAATACCTGCACGGATACTCTACAGAAGAGCAGCAGCGCCTTTACAAGCAGGCCAGGTTTATGGAGAACAAGATCTATTCTGATATTGATTTCTCAACGGTTACGAATCTGCTGGAGGTAGGCTGTGGTGTAGGTGCACAGAGTGAAATCCTTCTGCGCCGTTTTCCGCAAATCCACCTGACAGGCCTCGACTACTCCGAAAAGCAGATAAAACAGGCTGAGAGTTACCTCTCTACTATACCTTATGCCACCAACCGCTATACTTTGCTGCAGGGCAACGCCATGGATATGAACTTTGATTCGCAGGCGCAGTTTGACGGTGCTTTTCTGTGTTGGGTGCTGGAGCATATCCCGGAGCCTGCGCGAGTGCTGTCGGAAGTGCGGCGTGTGCTTAAGCCTGGCAGCCCTATTGTGATAACGGAGGTACTTAACTCCAGCTTTTTTGTAGAGCCCTACTCGCCCAGCGTATTGCAATACTGGATGCGCTTTAACGATTTGCAATACGATATGAGCGGTGACCCGTTTGTAGGCGCTAAGCTAGGAAACCTGCTGCAGTCAGTGGGATATCAGCGCATTACCACAGAACCCAAAACCTACCACCTCGACAACCGCAACCCAGCTAAACGTGCCGAAATGATCGGTTTTTGGACGGAGTTGCTACTAAGCGGTTTGCCACAGTTATTAGAGGCTGGTTACGTAGATGCTGAGCTTGCTGATAAGGTGCGGGAAGAGATGCATGTAGTAGCCAAAAACCCGAATGCAGTGTTCTTTTATACTTTTATGCAGGCTAAGGCTTATACTTCGTGAGCGGAGTGATGTAAACTATGGCGCGAGCGTCCTCGCTCGTGTCTACTATAGTAGAGGCCTCTGGCCACAGTAACTAACAAATACTCTAAAGGGGCCAGAGGCCCCGCTATTCTTAGTCACGAGCGAGGACGCTCGCGCCATAACATTGAAATATTACTACACCTCCAGGTACGGCCTAAGCTTCTCAAACTGCTCCTGCGTAATCACCTTTATATTCCTGATATCTTCTACCTGCTTATACGCCCCATGCTGCTCGCGGTAAGCCACAATCAAGCGAGCCATGTTGGAAGTAACATAAGGGTGCGCACGCAGTTCATCGGCGGTTGCGTTGTTAATGTTCAGCTTTTGTGGCGCGTTGGCTTTTGGTACAAACGTATATTTCTCCAGACTATCTACTACATTGGGCGGCAGGCCAAAAACTTCACGCACCTGTGCCATACTATGAAAACCACCTAAGCTGTTTCTATACTTTATAATTCTTGCGGATAGTTTGCTGCCAATGCCCCGGATCTGCTTTAGCTGGATGGTATCGGCGGCATTAATGTTAAAGGGGGCAAGTATAAATTTCTCGCGTGGAGGGTAATTGCTGCTCCAATCTGGTAAAGGTCTTGAGTTGCTGGCGTAGCGCTGGTTTCGTTTATACTTTTCCGGTTGCTCTACCGGCAGCTGTATATAAGGGTAAAGCTGCTGAAAAATAGAATCGGGCATGCCATAAATTTTACCCAGCTCCGCTTTATAAGTAAAATCGCCTATTTTTTTGCGGTAATTAAGAATACGCTGCGCCATAAAGGGCGGCATACCGATTTGCTGCCAACCTTCTGCAGTTAACTGGTTGGGGTTAAAGGGCTGCAACTGTTCAGGTAAAGTATAAAGCTGCCTCTTGCCAGGCCTTTCGGGTTGCTTTGCCTCCAGTTGCGCTACCAGGCTATCGAGCAGTTGCCTATCGGTGGCTGTATTTATACTTTGCTGCGGAGTATAAAACCTGTTAAAAAGAAATGGTGCTGCCGTAAGCAGCACCATTATGGTTATCAGCCACAAAAATCCGTTTACCTCGCGCTGCGAAAAGCCAAAGTGTCGCCGGATCATGTGTCTGAGTTTCTTCATGCATTATACTATTGTTTCCTGACGGCCTGGCTCGTCATCGTTATCCAGATACGAGTCTGGCTCAGGTTTGGGTGGTGTTTTTATTACTCTCCAGAAGAAGTATAACATTAGTCCGGTTACAATGCCCAGCGTGAGCAGCATAACAACAAGTGCAGATGTATTCATAATTTTTTAAATTCTTCCTTCTCTAACTCTTTTTTTGTAAGCGATATACACCAGCAACGCCAAGCTTAGCCAAACAGTTACCAGCAGTATGCGTGATGCGTTCACAAAGAACAGCGTATCCTGTAATTGCTCTATCACGGCAGGATCTGTGGCAGCGGCTAATTTTGCTTTCAGATCGCTGTTTGTGATCTTTTTAATGATGGAACTATCGTCCAGCACCCACTCTCCGCCAAATGCCTTGCCCCAGTCGCCACCTTTTGGTGTAAACAAAGAGCCCAGGAATACCCATAACAATAGCAAAGGTGTCACAAACTTAATGATGAACTTATAGATACCCGGCACCTTGATATCAGCCCCTGAGATGATCTCTCTCCAGCCTTTGTTAATACCAAATACCCATGCAAAAAGTATAGACTCCAGCAAGGCGAACACTACCAGCGATACGGTACCTGCCCAATAGTCATATTCATCGAACACGCCATAGTTAAAGAACAAAACAGTTGGCATACCAAGTATAAGCACGATCAAACCGAAAGACCAGGCAGCAGATTTGCGTTTCCAGTTAAATTCGTCTTGTAAGAAACCGATCCAAGGTGTACCCATTGCCAGCGACGATGTGATACCTGCAAAGAATAGCAAGCCAAACCACATAAACCCTGCTACTGCACCTAACACGTCGCCCCACTGATAGAATAAGTACGGTAACGTTCTGAAGCCAAGGCCAAGACCACCGCTTTGTACAAGTTCTGTTACTCTGTCAATACCCAGGTAACCGATAGAGATAGGGATAAGAATAGCGCCACCCAGTACAACCTCTACGAACTCGTTCATCCAACCAGCCGACATGGCATTTAGCGCGATATCATCTTTAGAGCGAACATAAGAGGCGTAGCAATGTACTGTACCCATACCCACTGATAAGGTAAAGAAAATCTGTCCGGCAGCAGCCAACCACACCGATGGTGACCATAGCTTATCGTACTGTGGTGTCCAGAGGAAGTTAAGGCCTACGGTGCTGTCGTTGATAGCTCCGTTCTCGCCGGCTGTAATGGTAAAGCCTTTGTAAGCTAAAAAGATACCAAAAAGAATAAGCAATGGCATACCGATTTTAGCTACACGCTCCACACCTTTTGCAAGGCCCTGCGAAAGTATCCAGGTATTAAGCAGCAAACAGATCAGGAAGAACACGATTGGCTCGTAAGGAATGCCAAATGTAGATTCGCCAAGGCTAACGTACTCTATAAAGAAAGCTGCCACTCCATTCTGGTCCATTCCGCTAAAGGTACCGCCCAGTGAGTGAAACATGTAAGAGAGCGTCCAGGACTCCAGATAGCAGTAATAGGCGGCTACGGCAATGTTTGTCCAGATACCGAAAACACCGATGTATTTCCAGAGGCGGTTGCGGCCCATGGTATCTACTATAAATGGTGTGGAGTGGTGTCCGAATTTACCACCGAAACGGCCCATAGACCACTCGATCCATAAAAGCGGAATACCCATTACAAGGAAGCATACCAGGTAAGGAATAATAAAGGCGCCACCACCGTTTTGTACTGCCTGCACCGGAAACCTGAGAAAGTTACCGAGACCAACAGCATTACCGGCCATAGCCAGAATGAGACCCACACGTGAGCCCCACGATTCTTTGTTAGCACTCATAAAATAAGGTAGAAGTGTTTAGTTTAGTTTAGTTGGTTTTAAGATTAGGTCGTTTTAAACTGAAATTTAAAGAAACAATTTTAACAATGCCTAACAGAGCGGCATTAAAAATCAGATATTTTTAATATTAACTGATGCGCCGGGTCTAGAGAACAGCCTGTAAAACAGAAATTAAAGTATAGCCTCGGCTTGCTCTGCCACCATTTGGATACCCTGCATAAAGCTATGCGGCTGGTAACCTAATTCTTTTTGGGCTTTGCTGATATCGAAACCGGTGCGTGGAGGCCGTTTGGCAGGCTGTGAAAAAGTAGAGGCATCGGCTTTATCTATTAAAGATTTATCCAGGGCAAAATAATCTGCCACTTGCATGGCCATGTCGTAAGGGGTTAGCATTTCGCTGCCCGAGATATTATAGATTCCCTCAGCATCATGCTTTACAGCCAACCAGCAGCCCATCGCCAGGTCCTCGGCCAGCGTAGGTGTCCTGAACTGGTCAGTGACTACTTTGATAACTTTACCTGCCTGCAGGTTATCGCGCACCCATAGCACAATGTTCGTACGGCCATAGTTATGCGCTACGCCATAAACCAGTACAGTCCGAAGTATGGCCCATTTGCAGCTGGCGTTCTTCACAATCTCCTCTGCCATCAGCTTGGTTTCGCCATAAAAGCTAATAGGGTTTGCCTCTGCTTCTTCATCGTAAGGTCCGTCTTCACCGTCAAAAATAAAGTCTGTGGAGAGGTGTACCAAATGCACGTTATACTTTTCGCAGGCATTAACCAGGTACTGTACCGCATCACGATTTAGCTTAAGAGCACCTTCATGGTCTGTTTCACACTGGTCCACGTTTGTCATGGCGGCTGTATGAATGATGTGCGTTGGCCTGTATTCGCTTACCACCTCCTCTACCTGCAGCGGGTCAGTTACATCCATACTTCTGAATGGCAGTGTTGGCAGCACCTCTGCCAATTTATTTTCGCCACGGCTGGTTGCCAGCAGTTCCACATCCGTTCTCGGCAAAAGCAACTCTGCCAGTTTCTGCCCAAGCAGGCCGTTAGAGCCGGTAATAAGTACTTTTTTCATGGTATGTTATTTCTTCTGCAGCGACTGCGTAGTGTAATCGTAGTTATACTTTTTGGCTATCTTTTTCTTTTTCACATTCTCAACCTTCACCTTCATTTTAATATCTGACAAAGGTCTGTCGCGGCCCCCTTTAGGCACTTCTGCAATCTTATCTACCACATCCAGGCCATCCACTACCTGTCCGAATACAGTATAGGCTTCATCTAGTATTGGGGTTCCGTCGTGATTCTCTACAATGTAAAATTGCGATCCGCTGGAGGCACGCTCCGGATTTACCTGGTCTCCCATTCTAGCTGCTGCCACCGCACCGCGCACGTGCTTGTGCTGTGGGTTAATTTCGGCGGGGATAGTATAGCCGGGGTTGCCGGAGCCGTCGTTATTCGGGTTATCGTCTTTTGTGTTCGGGTCGCCGCCCTGTATCATAAAGCCGTCAATCACTCTATGAAATGTAGTGCCATCGTAAAAGCCCTCCTTGGCAAGCTTCAGGAAGTTATCGCGGTGTTTTGGGGTATCGTTAAACAGCACCAGCTTTATTTCGCCCTGCGGTGTTTCGATGGTTACCAGTTGGTCTTTGCCTTTTACTTTCTGGGCCATTGCGCCCAAAGGCACCAAAGCCATTATGCCAGCAGCGACTACCAGGTTTTTAAGCAGCTTCATACTTGTTCTATATCGGTGTTAAACTTTAGTTAAGATCAGCCTATAGTTAGCAGGCTCTCAAATTTAAATCTTTTTAGCTCGTATTTATACTTTGGATGCGATTTATACCTGCTCAACATTCATTTCAGCAGATTTTATACTTTGCCGAAGTGTCAATTGCTACATACTTCATCATTGCATTATTGTAACTTCCTGCTGTATCCTCAGATGCAATTGGGCCTTAAATTTCATACTTCCCCGTAAAAATGCTATATTCAAGCAAACTGACTAATCAACCTAAATACACTAATGAAAAGATTCCTACTTACCACAGGGTTCTGTTTAGCGTCGCTTAGCAGTCTTATGGCGCGTGCGCCAGAGGCTTCTATAGACGAGCAGATAGATGCCGCTGTTGGTCCTGCTGCACAACTTATCTCCGACATTATTTTCTACGAAGTAGCCCTTACTGACACTATTTCAATTCCGCTTATACTTGTATGGCTCTTAGCTGGAGCGGCTTTCTTTACAGTTTATCTTGGCTTCATAAATATCAGAGGATTTAAATACGCCCTGGATATAGTGCGTGGCAAGTATAACCAAGAAGATGCCCCCGGAGAAGTTTCCCATTTTCAGGCATTAACCGCAGCCGTCTCTGGCACGGTTGGGCTGGGCAACATTGCCGGAGTGGCTATTGCCATCTCACTCGGAGGCCCCGGGGCTACCTTCTGGATGATCGTGGCTGGTTTGCTGGGTATGTCGTCAAAGTTTGTGTCGTGTACACTGGGTGTGAAGTACAGAGATGTGCATGCCGATGGCACCGTATCTGGTGGCCCGATGCACTACCTTAACAAAGGCCTTAGCGAGCGCGGCATGAAAAGCCTTGGCAAGTTTCTGGCCGCTTTCTTTGCTGTGATGTGTATCGGCGGAGCTGTAGGGGCAGGCAATATGTTCCAGATAAACCAGGCAACACAACAGTTTATAGCTGTAACCGGAGGTGCGGAAGGCTCTTTCTTCGGTGGTGGCAATGCCTGGATATTCGGCCTGATTATGGCGATACTGGTAGGCCTGGTTATACTTGGCGGCATGAAAAGCATTGCTAAAGTTACCGAAAAAGTAGTGCCGTTTATGTGCGGCATTTACATTGCAGCAGCCTTGTTAGTGTTGGCTGTAAACTTTACGCAGATTCCGGCAGCTTTTGTAGCCATTTTTGAAGGCGCTTTCTCCGGTACTGCCGTTGCCGGTGGCCTTGTTGGTGTAATGATACAAGGCTTGAGACGAGGTGTGTTCTCCAACGAGGCCGGTATTGGATCGGCCTCCATCGCACACTCAGCTGTTAAAACAAATGTACCCGTTACCGAAGGCTTTGTAGCATCCCTGGAGCCTTTTATTGATACTGTGATCGTATGTACCATGACGGCCCTGGTAATTGTAGTTACAGGTGCTTATACCCAGGATACTGGAGACGGCATCGCGCTTACGTCTACTGCCTTTGCCACTGTTATCAGCTGGTTCCCGCTTATCCTAGCGTTTGCCGTTATCCTCTTTGCCTTTTCAACTATGATCACGTGGTCGTACTATGGCTTAAAGTCCTGGACTTACCTGTTTGGCAATACAAGAGCTTCAGACGTTTCCTTTAAAGTGATCTTCTGTGCTTTTGTTGTACTTGGCGCATCCATTCAGCTTAATAGTGTAGTCGCTTTCTCAGATGCTATGCTCTTTGCCATGAGTATACCGAATATGGTAGGCTTGTACTTGCTGGCTCCTGTTGTTAAACGCGAAATGCAGGCTTTCCTGGTTTATGCCAAATCAACAAAAAAGCAGGCTTTATCTAAAGAGGCCGTAAAAGCTGCGCAGGTGTGAGTGAATGATGAATTAGTTTATAAGCTGCAAATGCATAGTTGATGTACCCCATCTGTTTTAGAAAACCCACCCCTAACCCCTCCGAGGAGGGGAATTACATGCACGATTAAAATTCCCCTCCTCGGAGGGGTTAGGGGTGGGTAAATCATCAACGAAAAAACATCACGCAACTCGGGTTAGCTATGAATTAATAACCTGAGTGTTATTAGAGCACGCCTGATTCTGACAATTAGAAATGGCCCCTTCAGGAGATCTCCTGAAGGGGCCATTTCTATTATACTTTATACTTCTAAATTTCGCTGCGTTCGCGCTTTATACTTGAAAGTATCTCTTCACCGCCGCTACGTAGTGTATCAGTTGCTAAACGTACACCCAGCGCCTCAGCTTCCTCAGTTGGGGCCGTCATGGTTTGCTGCAAGAGTGTTTTACCATCCAGGCTCACTATGCCGCCAGTTATACTTACACCCTCAGCTGTTAAAGTGGCAAGCGCAAAAGACGGAATGCTGCAGCCACCTTCCATTGTTCTCAGGAAAGCACGCTCTGCTACTAAGCAAACATGCGTATCAGGGTGGTTAAGTGCATCTTTGATAGCTGCTTTTAAAACAGGCTCCAGGTTCTTGGCACATTCTACGGCTACACTTCCCTGGCCGGCTGCCGGCACAAACTCATCCTCCGGAAAAGTATGCACGATCAGGTTATCATAGCCCATGCGAAATACGCCGGCATAAGCCAGCATCAGGGCATCAAACTGTTTTTCTTCGAGTTTGCGCAAACGGGTTTGCAAATTGCCCCTCGATTCAGCGGTAGTTACATTTGGGTAGTGTTTTTTAAGCAAAGCCTTACGGCGCGTAGAAGATGTCCCGATTACAACTTTGCTATCACGTTCCAGCTTAAAATTCGGGTCGAAGCTAAGTATAACGTCGTTTACTTTTTCGCGCTCCATAAAAGCAACTAGCTCCAGGTCGTCCGGAATCGAAGACTGCACATCTTTGGCACTGTGCACGGCAATTTCTATATTTCCCTCACGCAGGCTTACTTCCAACTCTTCGGTAAACACACCTTTCGAGCCTATCTTATCTAAAGACCTATCAAGCACCTGGTCGCCTTTTGTGCTGATGATCACCAACTCTGTTTGCAAACCTGCTGCCTGTAGCTTTTCTGCCACATGTTCTGCCTGCCACAGGGCCAGTTTGCTGCCCCGTGTACCAATTCGTATTACTTTATCTTGAATGCTATTTTGCATAATCTTCTATTTAGTAGGCCAACTGCTACAGAAACAGCAATTAACAATTTAATTACCCCTCAGGTAGCCTGCAATCTGAATAGAGCTATCTACAAACACTATTTTAGGGTTTGCGTTGCGCTCTATGTGATAATGCGCCTGGTTTAGTTCTTCCGTTAACTGCGAAGCGTTTGCCACTGTTATCAGCTTAGAGAATTTCTGTACAAAATCGAGCTCGGCCGGGGGCAAATAAGTTATCAAACTGGCATCAATTCCGTAAAGCATCACTTTCCGGAACAGGTTAAGGGCATATAGCAAAAAGTTTTTCTGGTTCTCGCGGCCCAGCGTCTGAAACTTATCACTCATATCTATCATCTCCGCGAACTTGTAGCTGTAGCAGTTGCGCATCCAGTCAGTAAAAAAGCTAAAGTAATCGCTGGTGATCTCGGTGGTAAGTTTCGCTGCAACATTCAAATTGCCTTCTGCCAGCTGCGCCACCTGGTACGCCACGTCGGGATTGGTATTATACTTTTCCTGCAAATACTGAATTACCTCCTGCTCAGTAAAACTGCGTACCTGCATGATCTGGGTGCGGGAAGTAATAGTAGCCAACAACTTCTCAGCGGCCTGTGCCACCAGCAGGAAAAGCGTTTTGACAGGTGGTTCTTCCAGTAACTTAAGCAGCGCATTAGATGCGGAAGGGTGCATAAGTTCCGGCAACCAGATCACCACAATTTTATAGTCGCCTTCAAAAGCCTTCAGCGATACCAGCTTTACCAACTGGCGGCTTTCCTCTTTTGAGATATTACCTTGTTTGTTTTCAGCGCCGATGTGCTGCATCCAGTCGTTGAGCCCCTGGTACGGGCTGGCAAGTATAAACTCGCGCCACTCGTTCATGAACCTGCTGCTCAGCGCATCTTTACTAACCGATTTGGTAGTGGTAACCGGCATCACAAAGTTAAAGTCCGGGTGCACCAGCTTGTTCATTTTCACGCAGCTGCTACATGTTCCACATGAATCATCGGGTTGCTTGTTCTCGCAGTTAATGTAGGTGGCATACGCCAGTGCAAGGGCTAAATTAGCACTTCCCTCCTGCCCCAGGAACAGCTGCGCATGCGCAACATGGTTCTGCTGCACCGATTTAAGCAACAACCCCTTCGCCTCCTTATGCCCTATTATCTGTGAAAACTGCACTTCTTTAATTGTTGGTTGCTGATTGTTGAATTGTTGACCGGTGATTACTTGTGATTTGAAAGATTAAGTATGATTATCCAAAATAACCATAAAAATCACCTCAATCCCTTAATCACCGGTTTAAGCCTTCTTATCCCACACCCGGTATTGCTGCGTTTCTTCGAACACATGCTCAAGTATGGCTTTATCTATGTCGTTAAATTTTATATTGCGGCGCTCCATCACTTTATCGGCTACTTCATAGGCTTTGCGCAGGCCAAATGTTTCGAAGCCAGCAGCACCGCCCCAGCTAAACGAAGGTATAAAATTACGCGGAAAACCCGGCCCGAAAATATTGGCGCTTACACCAACTACCGTTCCGGTGTTGAACATGGTATTAATGCCGCACTTGCTGTGATCACCCATAATCAGGCCGCAAAACTGCTGCCCCGTGTTCTTGAAGCCGCCTTTTGCATAGTTCCAGATCTTTACCTCTGCGTAGTTATTTTTCAGGTTAGAGGTGTTGGTGTCGGCCCCGATGTTTATCCACTCACCTAGAACAGAATTGCCCAGGTAGCCTTCGTGCCCTTTGTTCGTGTAGCCGAAGATCACCGAAGCAGCTACCTCTCCGCCCACTTTGCAGTGCGGCCCAATGCTTACGTCGCCGCGCATTTTGCCTCCTACGTTCACATTGCTTTCCTCGCCTAAAGCAAAAGGCCCTTTTATAACAGCACCTTCGTGCACCTGCGAGTTTTTACCTAAATATATAGGCCCGTTTTCAGCGTTAAGTATGGCTGCGCGAATTTTCACACCCTCTTCTATAAAGATGTTCTCTTCGCCATATACAATAGTATGCTTATCGCCTATTGGCTGGCTTTTACGTCCTTCTGTTATCACCTGATAGTCACTGCGTATCTGTTCGCCGTTTAACAGGAAAATATCCCACAGGTCGCGTACAAGATGGCACTCAACAGCGCAATCCTGTTTTTTAGACGATGAGGCTTTTACCATGTCTTCAATGGAGTGCAGATGCAGGTTATTGCCGTTGAAGGCAAGCAAGTTATCACCGAAATAAAGTGCCTCGCCCAGCTTCAGTTTTTTTATCTCGGCCAGCATTGGCTTACTCGGCAACAGCGCTCCATTCACATATATATTCTCATGCGTTTGGTGCATGGCATATTTATCCTGCAGGTATGGCTCCGTCATTAATGACACAGTTGCACCGGCATATTGCTCCCACTTTTCTGTTATGGTAAGTATGCCTACCCTGATCTCCGAAATGGGGCGGGTAAAAGTTAACGGTAAAAGATTCTTCCTGATTACAGGATCGCAAAAGAGAATGATGTTCATGAGTACAAAAATAAAAAAGTCTTCCCGATTTTTACGAGAAGACTTTTTATAGAAACGTTTTAACCGGTTAAAACCGCTTATTTTTTCTTGTAACGTGTGTTGAATTTCTCCACGCGACCAGCAGTATCCACGAAGATGTTCTTACCAGTATAGAAAGGGTGAGAAGCAGAAGATACTTCCACTTTAACTACCGGGTATACTTTACCGTCTTCCATCGTGACTGTCTCATCAGAGTTCATAGTAGAACGCGTGATAAATTTGAAATCACTTGTCATATCATGGAAAACAACCTCTCTGTACTCTGGGTGAATGCCTTTTTTCATTATTATAAACGTTAATTAACCTTAATTTCTAAATCGGACTGCAAATTTAACAAGATTTTTGTAAAGTAGAATGCTATTCGCCAAAATATTTTACACACCGGCTAAATGCTGCTACTGAAGCAATTATCTTCTTACATTTGTCTTAACCGGCTCCGGATATGGGCCATAACTTATACTGCCACACTCCATGACACCACAATCGCACCAACAAAACCTGATTCTGGACCAGGGCCAGATTGAGCAGAAGATCACACGCATGGCTTACGAAATGTATGAGCAGAATTTTGAAGAGCGAGAGCTCGTACTGGCCGGCATTTACCAGAACGGCTATACGTTGGCACAAAGGCTGGCTCAGAAACTAGAGGCCATTTCACCATTAAAAGTACAGTTGCTACAGGTACAGCTAAATAAAACCACCCCTCTTGAAGCTCCAGTTATACTTACCCCAACAGACATAAACCTGGATGGCAAAGTAGTAGTGGTAGTAGACGATGTACTGAATACGGGCAAAACACTCGCTTATACCTTAAATGCGTTTCTGCCGAAAAACCCTAAAAAAGTAGAGATTGCCACACTTGTAGACAGGCACCACCCGCTTTACCCGATGGCGGCTACTTATACCGGTTATTCGCTGGCAACCACTCTGCGTGAGCGCGTGGAGGTTGTGCTGGAAGAGAATGAAGTAGCGGCATATTTATTATAAAAGAACCGATAAATCAGGAACAATGAACGAAAAGGAGCAGGCATTTATAAACACGTGGCAGAAATACCATGAAAGAGGCAAAGCAGCATACATGGCTGGCTATGCTTTAATTTATGCTGTAATCACACTTGCTATTACCATCATGTTCAGATGGGGCGACGCACCTGTAAAGGATTTGCTGCTTTCTCAAGAATTTCTGACGAAGCTGGTTTTGTTTACCTTGATCGGTTTGATCCTTGCGAATTTTAAGTGGAAGTCAAACGAAAACAAGTACAGCGATATTAAGAGCAAAGCCAGGCAAAGCTGCTAATTTCCAATAATCTTGATAATCCTATAAATCCTAGTCCATGAAAAAAATCTGCTTTGCCACCAACAACAAGAACAAGATAACTGAGGTAAGCCAGATGCTGGCTGGAAAGTATGAATTGGTGAGCCTGGAAGATATTGGCTGCAACGAAGAACTGCCCGAAGACCACGACACGATGCAGGCTAACTCACGCCAGAAAGCACAGTATGTGTGGGATAAGTATAACATCAGCTGTTTTGCCGACGACAGTGGCCTGGAAGTGGATGCATTAAATGGCGCGCCTGGCGTATACTCTGCCCGTTATGCCGGCCCGCAACGCTCCGATAGCGATAACATATACCTGCTGCTACAAAACCTGGAGGGCAACCCGAACAGAAAAGCGAATTTCAGAACCAGCATCACCCTTATACTTAACGGGCAGGAGCACCAGTTTGAAGGCACCGTAGACGGAAGTATAGCCCAGGAGTGGAAAGGCAATAAAGGCTTTGGCTACGATCCTGTTTTTACACCAGCTGGCTACGAACAAACCTTTGCAGAAATGACCTCAGAAGAGAAAAACGCCATCAGCCACAGAGGCCGTGCCGTGCGAAAACTGGTAGAATTTCTAAAAACACAGGGATAAAGTATAAATTTATTACCCGGCATTGGTCTTGTTCTGCCTAATGTCTTAATTTTGTAGCCTGAAACTAAAGCTTCCAATGCAAAAGCCATTTATCGTCGGGATTACAGGAGGTAGCGCTTCAGGAAAAACAACTTTTTTGAACAAGCTCCTCACTTCGTTCGCACCGGAACAGGTTTGCCTGATCTCACAGGACAATTATTACAAAGATCGCGAACACCAGACAAAGGACCCGAACGGAGTCGTTAACTTCGACCTCCCTTCCTGCATCGACGACGAAGCCTACGCTGCTGACATTTTAAAAGTAAGCCAGGGCGAAACCGTTTACCGCAAAGAGTATACTTTTAACAACCCAAACGTAGTAGCAAAACAACTCGAGTTCAGGCCTGCCCCTATTGTGGTGGTAGAGGGCATTTTCGTGTTTTACTTTGAGGAAATTGCCAAACTGCTTGACCTGAAAGTATACATCGACGCAAAAGAGTACATTAAACTGCAGCGCCGCATCGTACGCGACAAAGTAGAGCGCGGCTACGACCTCGATGACGTACTTTACCGCTATACGCACCATGTAGCGCCAACTTACGAGAAGTATATAAAGCCATATAAAAACGACGCTGATATTATTATCCCGAATAATAATAACTTTGAGCGTGGGCTTGATGTACTAACCACTTTCTTAAACGCCAAAACAAGAGCATGAGGAGCAAATTTGCGGTAATAGGCCTGGGTATTTTCGGTAACTCCATTGCCCGTACGCTGGCAGAGCGAGGCGCCGAGGTAATCGCCATCGACAATACTGAAGACCACGTAGAGGCTATTAAAGATGAAGTAGCTTATGCCGTAGCCCTCGATGCCACAGATATTCGCGCCCTCGAAGCCCAGAACATTCAGGATATGGATGCCGTGGTGGTTGCCATTGGCGAGGACTTTGAGGCCTTGCTTATTACAACCGCCAATTTGCAGGAGCTTAATGTAAAGCGAGTGATTACGCGCGCCTCAAACAAACAGCAGCGCCGCATACTGGAGAAAATGGGTGTACAGGAAATTCTGTCGCCGGAGGGTGAAGTTGGTAAAACAGTAGCCGAACGCCTGCTGCAGCCAAACATCCGCACCTTTCTGCCCCTACCCGACAACTACGAGATCGTGGAGATTAACGCGCCGCGCAACATTGCCAACCGCAGCCTGGCCAAAATATCACTCCGCGAAAAGTATAACCTGAACCTGATCACAATAAAGCGCTTTTTTGAGGAGATACAGGACGGCAAGCCAACACAGGTTGAGCATATTATTGGTGTACCAAAAGCCGATACCATTATTTATCCGTCAGATATCCTGATCCTTATCGGGAAAAAGAACGATGTGAAGCGATTTATTGATATTAACCGCTAAGTATTTCTGATTTATTCAGAAAAGATTTTACATTTGTGGTTATACATGCCAAAAGCCAAGAACATACCAAGCCATATCAAGCATCTTTTGATGACTTTTACCCTACTGTGGGCGCTTATGCTCAACGGACAGGAAGTAGTGGCTTATACGTATGCGGCTGAGGCAACACCGCAGCAAACAGATTCCAGGCTTGAAGAGAAGCACGAAAGCAAAACTGTTGTAAAGCAAAAGGTATCGCTGGAGGCTACAACCTCGTTTGTGGCGCTTAACCTGCAGCAGGCCGTTGAGCCTCTTCCGCAGCCTTCCTTTGCCAACCCGATTGATTTACTTTTACCTGCCTATACTACCATCCCTCCAAGTGTTGGTTTCTTGGCGCAGATTTTCCCTATTACTATTCAGCCCAACGCTCCCTAAGCCGGGCTATCCCCTCTTTTTTATACTTTCAGGGCAAGCTGTATACTTTAACTAAAAGATACACAGCCACATCCGGAACAACTAAGCTTTTTTAAGGGTTGATTTAAAGTGGCTTTTCCCGGGATTGATGATGTTTTTAAAATTCACCTATACTTATCACTAATTAAACAATGCGTAACAAATCGTTAATAATCGTTTTAGCGGTAATTGTAACGGCCATCTGCCTTTACTTTTTATCGTTTTCGTTTGTTTCCAGCCGCATCCAGAACAATGCTGAGGCATATGCCACGGATGCGCAAGGCAACGTAGACATGGCTAAACAGCAGGCTTACCTGGATTCTGTTTGGAAAGAAAAAGTATTCCTGGGCATGACGTACCAGGAAGTTAAAGAGAACGAACTTGGCCTTGGCCTTGACTTAAAAGGTGGCATGCACGTGGTGCTGGAGGTTTCTCCTGTTGAGATCATCAGGTCTATGTCTGGTAACAGCAAAGACCCTAACTTCCTGAAGGCCCTTGACCGCGCTAAAGAATTGCAGCGCAACAGCCAGGAAAGATTTACGACTCTTTTTGAGCAGGCTTACCGCGAAATTGAGCCAGACGGACGCCTTAGCCGCATTTTCTCTAACACTGCTAACCGTGGCAAGATCAGCTACGAGTCTTCTAACGCTGAAGTGATCGATGTAATTGACACAGAAGTAGAAGCAGCTATTGATCGCTCTTTCAACATTCTTCGCACACGTATCGATAAATTCGGTGTAACGCAGCCTAACATTCAGCGTCTGAAAGGCACTGGCCGTATTCAGATCGAATTACCAGGTGTAGATAACCCTGACCGTGTTCGTAAACTACTTTCTGGCATGGCAAATCTTGAGTTCTGGGAAGTATGGTCTCCACAGGAATTCGGTCCTTACTTTATGCAGGTTGGCCAGTACCTTGACAAGCAACAGCAGGCAGGCAAGTTAGACATAGCCGCTACAGGCACTCAAAAAGACGCGCTTTCTGCAGCTGCTACAACTGGCGAACAGGATGTACTATCTCAGGCTGCTGCCGGTGATACAAATGCCATAGCTACTACTACTCCAGCAGACACAAACGCAACTGCACTTGACACTACTGCACAGCAAGGCGGCGTATTAGCCAGCCTGTTTACACAGATGCCTGGTGGTCTTGGTGCCAACGTACGCGACACTGCCAAGATCAACGAGATTTTCAGCCGTCCGGAAGTAAGAGGCATGTTCCCTCCTAACATGAAGTTCCTTTGGTCTGTTAAGCCAATCACAGGCGACAACCGCCAGGAGTTTGTTGAATTTTATGCCATCAAAAAAGGACGTGACGGTAAAGCTCCGCTAGGCGGCGACGCTATTAACGATGCCCGCCAGGACTTTGACCAGCAGGGCCGCCCTGAGATCACGATGAGCATGAACGCAACCGGCTCTAAGAAATGGGCTCGCCTTACAGGTGAGAACGTAGGTCGCCAGGTAGCCATCGTACTTGACGATTATGTATACTCTGCACCAGTGGTACAGAGCGAGATCACAGGTGGTAACTCATCTATCTCTGGTAACTTCACTATCGAAGAAGCACAAGACTTAGCCAACATCCTGAAAGCAGGTAAAATGCCGGCTCCAACCCGTATCGTTGAAGAGGCTGTAGTTGGTCCGTCGCTTGGTAAAGAAGCTATTCAGCAGGGTCTTATCTCAACACTGGCTGGTTTAGTAGTTGTAATCGTGTTCATGATCGCATACTACAGCCGTGGTGGTTTTATTGCCGACCTTGCCCTTATCTTCAACGTGTTCTTTATACTTGGTATACTTGCACAGCTTAACGCAGCCCTTACATTGCCAGGTATTGCAGGTATCGTACTTACATTAGGTATGGCCGTGGATGCGAACGTACTTATTTTTGAGCGTATGCGCGAAGAAGCCAGAAAAGGCCTGGGAATCCGTGAGGTTATCAATAAAGGTTATGACAAGGCTTTCAGTACTATTTTAGATGCGAACGTTACTACTTTCCTGGTAGGTTTTATACTTTATTTCTTCGGTTCTGGCCCGGTAAAGGGATTTGCCATTACCCTGATGATCGGTATTGTAACGTCGTTCTTCACATCAGTATTTATCTCAAGATTACTGGTTGAGCGTTCTTTAAGAAAAGCAGGTAAGCTTTCGTTCTCTTCTGTTATGTCAGATAAAATGTTCCGTAACGTAACATTTGATGTGATGAAGTATAGAAAAGCTGCTTATGCTTTCTCGCTTAGTGTTATTGCAATTGGATTTATTGCGATGTACATCAATGGCGGCCCTAACCTGGGTGTTGACTTTAAAGGCGGCCGTTCTTATGTAGTAGAGCTTGACCAGGCTGTACCTGCTTCTGAGCTTCGCACAGCATTATTAGATAATTTTGAAGGCGCAGGCACTGAGGTTAAAACGTTTGGTGCATCTAATCGTGTAAAAATCATTACTAGCTGGCTTGCAGATGATGAAAGCATTGAGGCAGACAACAAAGTAAAAGCTGCTCTTGACGAAGGTCTTGCCCAATACAGTAACCTGACTCCTGAGGTACTTAGCTCTTCTAAAGTTGGCGCTACAATGGCTGATGATATTCAGAACACAGCTCTAATCGCTATACTTCTGGCACTTGTTGGCATCTTCCTATATGTGATGATCCGCTTCAGAAAGTGGCAGTTTAGCTTGGGTGGTGTTGTGGCCTTGTTACACGATGCCTTGATGATCATTGCCGTGTTCTCTATACTTGACCTGTTTGGTATCTCTTACGAGATGGACCAGGTGTTTATCGCTGCGGTACTTACGATCATCGGTTTCTCTATTAACGATACCGTGGTAATTTTTGACCGTGTTCGTGAGTACATGGCCGATAATCCGCGTTCAGCTATCAGAGATATCGTTAACCCGGCGCTTATCAGCACATTCAGCCGTACCATCATTACTTCCCTTACTTTGTTTTTGGTTGTAGTGATCCTGTTCATCTTCGGTGGTGAAGTTCTTCGTGGCTTCTCTCTGGCGATGATCATCGGTGTGCTGTTCGGTACTTATTCTTCCCTGTTTATCGCTACGCCAATTGTAGTGGATACTGTAAAAGAAGAGAAAAAAGCACCTGCCGCACCTGCTACAGCAACACGCGCTTAAGCAAAAAAATATTTAATACAGAAAATCCCGGGGCATTAGCTCCGGGATTTTTTTTGTGCCAGTGATTGACCGCAGATTAATGGGGATTTTAATGATTAGAAGGATTTCTCAGCAGTACCTGATCCAACCACCCCTACCCCTCCTTATCCAAGGCGGGGAAATCTGGCATTACCTTAGCAAAAGTATAAGCGCTGTAGCTTTTGCTTAACCTCCCATCCACCAAGATCCTTTCAGGATGACAAAGGGGGGAAGACTGTTATAATTATGATGATAGTAGAAGTGGTAAGAAAAGAATTCCCCACCTTAGATAAGGAGGGGCAGGGGGGGTGGAATCCAGTAGCTATGAAACAACAAAATAGCCAGCCCTTATGCAGAGCTGGCTATTTTTATACTTTACCTGGTGCTATACTTAGATAGTCACACCGTCGGCTACAACTTCTTTTACTTCTGGCACCATGCGCTTCAGCAGGTTTTCGATACCGGCTTTTAGCGTAACAGTTGCAGATGGGCAACCACTGCATGAGCCTTGCAGGTGTACAGTTACAACACCTTCGTTGTAAGATTTAAAAGTAATGTTACCACCATCCTGCTCTACCGCAGGGCGTACATAATTATCCAGCAGGTCGATCACTTTTTTGGAGATCTCAGCGTCTTCTGCAGATGTTTCGCCGTTTGCTTCCGTTGGGGCAGCTTTCTTTGCAGAGAAACCCTCGTTAAAGATAGGGCCACCAGCCTCTACATAAGACTTCAGGAACGTGCGCAGCTCAGGTATCAGCTTTACCCACTCCAGATCGGCGCTTTTAGTAATAGTAACAAAATTACTGGCGATGAACACGCGCGAAACGTAGTCGAAGTTGAAAAGCTCCTGCGCCAGCGGCGACTCCATGGCACTTTCAACATTCGGATAATCCACGCTTTGCCCGTCTGGCAACAATTGCTGGTTCATCACAAATTTCATCGATTCAGGGTTCGGGTTTGCCTCAGCATAAACCGAAACCATCTTTTCTTTATTTTCTGACATGTAATTCCTTGTTTAAAACTAAAACTAGCGAGTATCGCTTTAAGTTTCCAAAATTAGGCATTATTTCCGACGAAGTAAACCGCCACGCATGTATCAACACAAATTCCAGAGCATCCTTGGCCTTCCTTGCTTTTGAGGTGGCTATTTAAGCCAGAAAATGTATCTTTGTGCAACAACAAATTAAACTACCTTATCTTTACCGCACTAATCTAGACATGCTGAACAACTTTATACTACTGGTACAGTCCCAGCACGCAGCACCAGCGTTTTTGATTATCCCATTCCTGCTTCTTATAGGGATGATTGCCGCCGGCCCAATTTTTTTCGGTCACTTTTGGGAGCACAACTACAAGAAAATTGCTGTTACGTTAGGCCTTACTGTACTGGGCTACTACATCTTTGCATTAGGCGATTACCACATGCCGGTTCATACTTTCTTTGAGTATGCCTCATTTGCCATACTTTTAAGCTCGTTATACATTGCTGCCGGCGGTATTTACATAAACATAAACGCCAATGCCACACCAGCCATGAATGTGGCTCTTGTTGCCATAGGCGCTGTTCTGGCTAATATTGTGGGCACTACAGGTGCTTCGTTGTTGTTGATCCGCCCGTTTATCCGCTTAAACGTACATCGTATTAAGCCTTACCAGATCGTATTCTTTATATTTATAGTAAGTAATGCCGGTGGTTTGCTTACGCCGCTTGGAGACCCTCCGCTGTTTATCGGTTTCCTGAAAGGCGTACCGTTCTTCTGGACTCTGCAACACCTTTTCACGCCATGGGTGCTTACGATCATACTTCTCTGCATTATCTTCTTCTTCATCGACAGCAGAAACAAAGAAACCTATGTGCCGCGCCCTGAAGTGGTGGCTAAAAACGAAGCAAAAACAGAGTTTTATGTAAGCGGAAAGCGCAACCTGTTCTGGCTGGCGATCATTATCGGTGCCATTTTCCTGGATCCTAACGTGATAGATGGGTTGCCGCACATTGCTTATGATGGCAACAAGTTCTCTTTCATCCGTGAGATCATACAGCTATCAGCAGCATTTGCCTGCTTTAAATTCTCAAGCAAAACAGCCCTGGCAGGAAACCAGTTTAACTTCCACCCAATTCTGGAGGTTGTATTCCTGTTCTTCGGCATATTCTTTACCATGATGCCAGCACTCCAACTTTCAGCTGCCATCGCATCAGCACCTGAGTTCTCGCAGTATATCACGCCAAACTTCCTGTATTGGGCAACTGGTTCACTTTCAGGCTTTTTGGACAATGCCCCTACTTATGCTAACTTCCTGTCGCTGGCTATGGCCAAGTATGATATGGCACAGAATAGCGTGGTGGATGTAAAAGCTTTTGCCACAGGCACAGGCGCAGACCCTGGAACGTTAGTGTTGCTTGAGGCTATTTCGCTTTCAGCTGTATTGTTTGGCGCCTTTACATATATTGGCAACGGACCTAACTTCATGGTAAAAGCCATTGCCGAGAGTGCCGGTATTAAGATGCCTTCTTTCTTCGGTTACATTGTGCGTTACTCTATTCCTTTCTTATTGCCAGCGCTTATCCTGGTTTGGTACCTGATGGTACACTTAAGGTTGTTCTAAAGTATAATTAGTGCTAACTAAAAAGCGCCGCTTCGTGTTACGGAGCGGCGCTTTTTAGTTGAATAGCAAGTCAAATACTGACCATTTTTAAACTCTATACTTTATTCGCTTGCTGCCGCATTAAAAAATCAGCAATTACCAAGGCAGCCATCGCATCCACAATAGGCACGGCGCGCGGCAATACGCAAGGGTCGTGGCGGCCTTTACCCTGCAGTGTAATATCTTCGCCGGCATCGTTTATGGTTTGCTGTGGCTGAAGTATGGTGGCCACCGGTTTAAACGCTACGTTAAAGTAAATATCCTGTCCGTTGCTGATGCCGCCCTGTATGCCGCCAGAGTTATTGGTGCGTGTACGAATGTTGCCTTGCTCATCGGTGTAGAACTGGTCGTTGTGTTCGGAGCCGCGCATACTTACCCCCTCAAAGCCGCTGCCGTACTCAAAGCCTTTTACCGCGTTTATACTTAGCATTGCCTTGCCCAACTCGGCATGCAGCTTATCAAACACGGGCTCACCTAATCCGGCTGGCACACCTTGTACCACACAGCTAACCACACCGCCAATGGTATCTAAATTGTCCCGGGCCTCTTCTACCACGCCAATCATACGGGCAGCAATTTTACCATCAGGGCAGCGCACTTTGTTAGCGTCTATCTTCCCAAAATCCAGCTTTGAGTAATGCTTGCGCAGCTTTACCTTACCCACCTGCGATACATAGGCATTTACAGTAATTCCATACTTTTGAAGCAACTTCATGGCCAATGCACCGGCAGCTACACGTGCCACAGTTTCGCGGGCAGAACTGCGGCCGCCGCCACGGTAATCGCGGGTGCCATACTTGGCTGTGTAAGTATAATCGGCATGCGATGGCCGGAAGGCGTGCTGTATATGGCTGTAGTCGTGGCTGTGCTGGTCTTTGTTGTTTACTACCAGGGCAATAGGCGTGCCGGTGGTCTTACCCTCAAAAATGCCCGAAAGTATAGTTACTTTGTCTTCCTCTTTGCGGGGCGTGGTTATATCCGATTGTCCGGGGCGACGGCGATCCAGGGCATGCTGTATCTCATCAGCACTTATCTCCAGGCCTGCCGGACACCCGTCTATTATCACACCTACAGCCGCACCATGCGACTCTCCAAAAGTAGTTATCCTGAAAAGCTTTCCGTATGAATTGCTCATGCTTTATTTCTTAAGAACACGAATGCCGATACCGCTAAAAGCACGACAAGTATAAAATTTGTATATCGCTTGATCTCATCAAAGAAATGAAGACTTACCAAGGTGTTATCCTCATTGGTGATGATGTTATAAAAAGACCCCAGATCGCGGGAGAGCACCAACGCATCGCTATCGCGGGCACCGGTAACATTTATTTTTAATGTGGGGCGCAGCGTATCGTAGGTGGCTGTAGTCGGGTTAAAGTATATCCACTCTATGGCATTTTCCAGCGCATAGGTGCCTGGCTCGCGCGGTAGCACATTATACGAAAAGCTTTTAAGCCCCAACACTCTGCCTGAGCGCCTAGTAACTTCCTGACGAACATCTGGCGGGTAAAACTCTAGTCCGGCCGTGGCAGCAGGCGTAGGCGGCATTACTGCATCAAGGTTGCCCTCTCCTATTATCTCAAATAAATATCTGAAGCTATTGTTTACCGACACCTGCCTTTTTGAAAGACTCTCCAGCAAAGTATAGTTGCCTACGGGCACCACATTCCGCAAAGGGTGCGGCGGCAACTCCATTACTTCTACTTCGCGCTCACGGCTGTAAAAAGTCTTGAATCCTTCCTGTCGGTCTTCGGTGAGCAGGTTGGGTGTTTTGGCAACTTTATACTTTATCATTTTAAGCTGCAGTTGCGGAAACTTGAGTGTTTGCAGGTTTATCGGATAAAGCACCGCCTCATAAAGCCTGAAACGTAAGTAGGGTTTACCTTGAACCGTTACATTTTCCGGTGTAATCTCAGAAAAATCAAATGTATCCTCCCATACATGGGGTTGCTTTATCTGCCGTATAATTCCTGCTATCTGGTTTGCAAAATCATGGAAATCAAGCAGGCGCTGGTCGGCTTCGGCAAGGTAAAAGTATAAAGCTACGTCAACACCTTCCCCTACAAACACTTTTTCTTTGCTTGTGTATAGGGTTAAAAAGGCGTTATCGTCTTTATCTACAAATTCTATTTCTTCCCTTGCTGGCTCCTGCTCATCCTGCGGCTCAATTAAATCGGGCGGGTTTGGCCCCTGTGGTGCACCAGCCTGCATAGGCGTAACCTTTATCGCCATTCCCTGCGACTGCACTGTAACGCCATTCACCTTCATACTAAAAGGTTTAAGCACATAATCACCCTCCTGTAGGGCAGCATAATTCTGGGTATAGGTCCGGATAATGTTTGTTACGCCACCTACTGTAACCGTTTTCTCGGAAGAAAATCGGGTACTTTTCTTAAAGCCCTCTATCTCGGGGAAAGGAGTATATTCTTTTAGTTGGTCGTCCTGGAGCTTTACAGAGACAGTGTAGTACTGGTTTATGGGCAACGGGCTTTTGCCCAACTCAATACTTATCTGCTGTGCCAAGGCTGGCACCCAAAGTATAAAGAGCAGCAAAAAAGAAAATATAAAGCGCATAAAACCGGTTACACAGGACAATCCTGAAATCTATAATAGCAAATTTAGTTAAATTCCGGCATTTACTCTTCCTGTTAGATTAACCTGTGTTTTTGCTTCTGCCAGAAGTACGCTATTCTCCAATCCTTTCGTTATTAAAAATACTGGGCATAAACCGATCATTCATACTAAGAGCCAGTGATGTAAGGGATAGCACAATACGAGATTAGACTTTAACAATAAATTTTAATACATTTACATTGAATATCAAACAATAACAGTAACTTTTTTTCCCTGAAACGTAATTAAAGTCAGATTACAATTCAATTTCCTACCGAAATGTTAGAATACATTAAAACCATTTTGCTGAAGGTTAGCTTTGACAAGATGTTGTTTGAAAAAGAGCTTCGAAAAGCCTTCAAGATTTTAATTAAAGAAGAATTACAACAGCTTAAAAAATGGTGTTACGACCAGTTTTCCGGCATGTACCTAATGATTCTGAATAGAGTGTTCTCCAAGGCACAGGTATAACCAACTACTTATCTTCAGAGCTGGTTGACTGCACAAACTGGATGTTACGCAGCAGCCCCTTATAGCCTGTACGCTTAACTGCAGACTTCCTGAACAACTGCGAAAAAACCTCTTGTGTGAGATCCTGCCAATCATTGGTTTTCATATGGGTTAATTGCGGGTGCGCCAGAAAGGCTGGCTCGTTATGCGGCTTACTAAAACGGTTCCAGGGGCACACGTCCTGGCAAATGTCGCAACCAAACACCCAGTTACCGAATTTGCCCTGCATCTCTTGTGGCAGCTGGTCTTTAAGCTCTATGGTAAAGTAAGATATACACTTGCTGCCATCTACAACATAAGGCTCTACTATGGCATTGGTCGGGCAAGCATCTATGCAACGGGTACAGGAGCCACAGTAGTCCTTTATCGGTCCGTCCGGCTCCAGTTCAAGGTCAATTATAAGTTCTGCTATAAAGTAAAAGCTACCAACTTGTGGCGTGATCAGGTTTGAGTTTTTGCCAACCCAGCCCAACCCACTTTTCTTTGCCCAGGCTTTATCCAGTACTGGCGCAGAGTCTACAAAGCAGCGGCCCCCTACCTCGCCTATCTCTTCGTTTATGTAGTTCAGCAGCTCTTTCAGCTTATCTTTTATCACAAAGTGATAGTCGGTGCCGTAGGCATATTTTGAGATCTTATATGTATCCTCCTCTGGTTGTTGTGCCTCTTTTTCGGGATAGTAATTGAGCAGCAGCGATACAACAGTTTTAGCCCCATCAACGAGCAGGCGTGGATCCAGGCGCTTATCAAAGTGGTTTTCCATGTACTGCATCTGTCCGTGCATGTTCTGGTTTAGCCAACGCTCCAGCCTTGGCGCCTCCTCTTCCAGAAAATCAGCCTTGGAAATGCCGCAATACATAAAGCCCAGCTCCTGCGCCTTCTGTTTTACCTGATATGTATACTTTTCTCTGCTCAATTTATACTTTGTGGCCGCTGTTATAATTGGCTTGTTGCTTTAAAGAACAAAAGTAAGGTAAAATAAATTTAACCGCAGATTAATGGGGATTAGATTGATTAAGTATGATTATGACTTTTGCTCATCCTTACTTCGATGCATTTAGCCAATGGCACCCACTCCCCTGCCGCCACCTGGGTAGAAATTTCCAGATTATTTGACAAGGAATCGGTGCTGGAGGTTGAATTGATTGCTGAGATAAAGAAAACAGAGTAATAAGTAACTGGACAAAAGAATTTTTGACAAAAGACTGTTGTAGTATAAAGTAATTCAATTCAGATCGGTATTAACTTATACTTCAACCTACTTCTGCCCCTATACTTCAATTCAATCAATTCCTTTGCATCCATCCCGCAATTGAAGGCAGGTACACTTTTAATCCAGCCAATCAATCAAATCTGTTTTAATCTGCGGTCAAGAAAAAAGCAGGCCATTGGGCCTGCTTCTTATACTTTATCACAAACAGTTGTTTATTCAGATTGATCAAACAGGCTGCCACTTGCTACTTGCTGTGGCAGCACTTTGCCCAGGTGTTTGTAAGCGGCTTCTGTTGCCTCACGCCCTCTGGCAGTCCGTTTAATGTAACCCTCCTGTATCAGGAACGGTTCGTAAACTTCTTCAATGGTTTCAGCTTCTTCGCCACAGGCGGTTGCGATGGTCGATATTCCCACAGGACCCCCTTTATACTTATCAATAATGCAGGAAAGTATGCGCTTGTCCATATCGTCGAGTCCATTGTGGTCAACATCCAGGGCGCTCAGGGCAAAACGGGCTATTTCCACATCAATGGTACCGTTACTTTTTACCTGTGCAAAATCGCGGGTACGGCGCAAAAGGTTGTTCGCAATACGTGGCGTACCACGGCTACGGCGGGCAATCTCGAAGGCGGCATCTTCATGTATCGGCGCACCCAGCAAAGCTGACGAACGCTTTACGATAGAAGTAAGCAACTCTGCATCGTAGTACTCCAGGCGGCTGTTAATGCTAAAACGGGCACGCAAAGGCGCAGTCAATAAACCGGAACGCGTAGTAGCACCAATCAAAGTAAACGGGTTCAGGCTGATCTGTACAGAGCGCGCATTAGGGCCTGAGTCCAACATGATGTCGATCTTGTAATCTTCCATTGCTGAGTACAGGTACTCTTCCACGATTGGGTTGAGGCGGTGTATCTCGTCAATGAAAAGTACATCGTTCGGGTCGAGGTTGGTAAGCAAACCAGCCAGGTCGCTGGGTTTATCCAGTACCGGCCCCGATGTCATTTTTATACCTGCATCCAACTCTGATGCGATAATATGCGAAAGCGTTGTTTTACCCAGTCCCGGAGGGCCATGCAACAGCACGTGGTCAAGGGCTTCGCCACGGCGACGGGCAGCCTGCACAAATATTTTCAGGTTCTCCACCACTTTTGCCTGTCCGGTAAAATCGGAAAAGCTGAGTGGGCGAAGCGCCTTATCAATGTCGCGTTCGGTTGGCGTCATGTGCTCTTTTTCGCCAGTAAGATAATCTTCCCTCATGCTCTAAAATTAATTCTTTTTATCTGCTTTTTGCAGTACTGTATGGTAACAGAATACTTTAGTAATTGGCTCCATTTCAGCTTACGAATTTACGTAATTTTGCTAATTATTTTATAGTTTTTAACCATAAATCTAATATAGTTAGCAAAATTACCTTAATCAGGATTTGCAGGATTAATGGATGAACAGGATTTAAAAATAAACCAATATCTCTGGCGCGAATCTTCAGATTCGTGACTTGGGGTTAAGGTTGAGTCTCTGACTCAACTGGCCCGTAGGGACAGGCGAAAGCCGATCATAAGGTAAAGACAATTGCACAAAGTATAAAATAAAATTATGCTTCTAAATCCTGTCTAACTTAATAACCCTGTAAATCCTGATTCAGACAACAAAGGCAGCCACTCCCGCAGCTGCCTTTGCTATACTTTATACTACAATCGCCACCCGATCAACGAATAACGAACAACCAATAACGAATTACTTAAAAGCTTGAATACCGGTAATATCAGCACCAGTTATCAGCAAATGTATATCGTGCGTACCTTCGTAAGTTATCACAGACTCCAGGTTCATCATGTGGCGCATGATCGGGTACTCGCCTGTAATGCCCATGCCGCCGTGTATCTGGCGTGCTTCACGGGCAATATGCAGGGCCATATCTACGCTATTGCGTTTTGCCATCGATATCTGCTGTGTAGTTGCTTTGCCTTCGTTCATCAACGTGCCTAAACGCCAAACCATCAGCTGAGCTTTTGTAATTTCGGTCAGCATTTCGGCCAGTTTTTTCTGTGTAAGCTGGAAACCGCCAATTGGTTTATCAAACTGGATACGCTCTTTGCTATACTGTAAAGCAGATTCGTAGCAATCGATAGCAGCACCAATGGCACCCCATGAAATACCGTAACGGGCAGAATCAAGGCAACCCAATGGGCCACGCAAGCCATCTACGTTTGGCAAAATATTCTCCTTCGGGATCTTCACGTTATCAAACACCAGTTCGCCAGTGCAACTAGCGCGTAAGCTCCATTTATTATGTATCTCAGGTGTAGTAAAGCCTTCCATGCCCCGCTCCACAATCAAACCTTTGATGCGGCCCTCTTCGTTTTTGGCCCAAACTACAGCTACCTGGCACTCCGGCGAGTTTGATATCCACATCTTAGAGCCATTTAACAGGTAATGGTCTCCCATGTCTTTGATGTTGGTCATCATACCACCCGGGTTAGAGCCAAAGTCAGGTTCCGTTAAACCAAAGCAACCCAGCCATTCGCCGCTTGCAAGCTTTGGCAGGTACTTTTTGCGCTGCTCCTCCGAACCATACTTGTAGATGGGGTACATTACCAGCGAGCCCTGCACCGAAGCCGTAGAACGCATACCCGAGTCGCCGCGCTCAATTTCCTGCATAATAATGCCATAGCTGATGTAGTCGAGACCACCACCGCCATACTCGGTTGGTATAGTAGGGCCAAAAGCGCCTACATCGCCAAATTTCTTCACTATCCCAGATGGGAAATGCGCATCTTGTGCCCACTTTTCGATGTTTGGCGATATCTCACGCTTCACAAAATCACGCATGGTCTGGCGGATAAGCAAATGCTCTTCCGTAAGCAAATCGTCTATGTTAAAGTAGTCAGGTGCTCCTGCTGGTTCGTAAGCCATAGTTTTGATTTAAGGTTAATGAGTAGGGTAATACGCAAAGTTAAAATTTTATACCACAGATTAATGGTGATTTGATTGATTAAGTATGATTATTGACCGGTGATTAAGGAGATTTAGATTGATTTATGAGATTATTATCGGCAGTACCAGCGCTAATCTCTAATGCCATAAGTTTAGCAATGGCGTAAATGTGACAGAAACTTATTCCTGCACGTCCTTTTCAATCCTGCAAATCCTGATTCAGAAGAAAAAATCATTCTAATCAATCTAATCCCCTTAATCACCGGTCATTAATCACCGGTCAAATAAAAAGCCCCACCAGATGGTGGGGCTTTTTTACCCAAAGTATAAATCATACTTTAAAATTTCAACCCTACAGACAACAGGAAATTGCGGGTAGCCTGTGGATAGTAGAAGTTCTCGGTTGTCTGGTCGCCGCCGGCAATGTAGCTGAACGTATAGCCATTGGCTGCATACTTCTCGCTGAATAAGTTGTTCACCAGAAGGCCCAGTTCCAATTCCTTCAGCATGTTTTTAAAGCCGATGTTGTAGCGCAGGCGCAGGTCTCCTACCTGGTAAGGACGAATAATGCGGCTCTCGTTTTCGGTGTTATCCAGGTACTGCTTGCTTACGGTTTTATAGATAAAGGCAGCACGCAATCCCTTTAAAATCTCTACTTCTAACTGGCTTGTTGATACAAAGGCAGGAGAGAAAGCGATAGTTGTCTCGCCATAGCTGTTTACAGCCTGGTCGCCGTTATCATAATCATCGATAAACTCGTTAAAGCCTTTAATTCTGTTCTGGCTGTAAGCTAAGTTAGAGCTTAACCTCGCAGCAGTTCCCAGGCGCAGGGCACCAGCTAGTTCTAAACCCTGGCGGTAACTGTCGTCGATGTTGGTACGTGTATAGGCTCCTACATCGTTTATCTGGCCAGTTACTACTAACTGGTTCTTATAATCCATGCGGAAGAAGTTTGCCTCTACATCAGCAGTAAGTGCCTGGCCTCCTACATCTGCCAATGCCAGCTGCCCACGGTAACCAGCCTCTAAGTTATACAGTGTTTCGTGTTTAGGGCGGCTGTTCGGTGTAGACTCTGTAAAGTCTTTACGAACAGGCTCTCTGTTACCCACTGCATAGGAGGCATATAGCTGGTGAGCTGGCTCAAGGTTATAAGTTATACCTGCTTTAGGATTCACAAAAGTATAATCTACATCCTGTTCTAACTTTTGCAGGTTATTATCAAACCCTACAAAAAAGTAATTGATCTTACGCACCTGCATGTCACCAAACAAATTCAGTTTATCCGTCAGGCCATAAGTTGCTTTCGCAAAGATGTTGAAGTCGGTTTTTACGGCATTGTTATCGTAATACCTGTCGCGGATGTTGGATGTAGAGGCGTAACGTGCCCAGATCACCTCACCAAAATGGTCGCCGTCGTACTTATTCCAGGCGCCGCCCAGGGTTGCGTTTAGGCGTGTGCTTGGTCTGTACTGCAGGGCATAGGTTACTCCGAAAAAGTCGTTATCAAGCCAGCGGCGACGGATAATATCAGAGCGTTTGATTTCCTGATTTCCAATGATCACGTTAGGCAAACCGTAATTTGAGAACTTGTCGTTTTTCCTGAACTGCTCGTAATAGCCACGGCCATAGGTATAGTGCAAGGCACCGGAGAAAGTTAAGCCCGGCATAAAGTCATGAGACAGGTGCAGCTGGTAATGGTCCTGCTGGTAGTTATCGGTTTCGTTGTCGTAGGTATAGTAGTTATACTTACGGCCCGCACTTAGCAGATTCTCCTTGTCCGAGCCACTAATGTAGTTACGGTCTATGTAAGCCTGCAGGTCTTCTGCATTGCCATATACCAGTGCCTCCGGTGTGCCGTACCAGGCCTGATACGTCTGCTCCTTACCCGAGAAGGTCACAAACTTTACCGAAGTCTTATCACCATAGTAGCCACCCGTAAAGTACAGCGACTTCATATCAGAGAAAGCGCGATCAATGTAACCATCGGACTTGATGCGCGACAGGCGGCCATCAAAAGCAAATTTGCCGTTGATAAGGCCTGTACCAAAGCGCACGTTGTTCTTCCAGGTATCGAAAGAGCCATAGCTGTGGTCGGTTTCGGCATAGGCCTCGCGGCGCACCTGCTGTGTCTGTATATTTATACTTGCACCAAAGGCTCCGGCACCGTTTGTTGAGGTGCCTACCCCGCGCTGCACCTGTATATCCTGCACCGACGAGGCAAAATCCGGCATGTTCACGAAGAATGTGCCGTGGCTCTCAGAGTCGTTGATCGGGATGCCATTTACCGTTACGTTAATGCGGGTAATATCAGAGCCACGGATGCGAAGGCCGGTATAGCCTACACCTGCACCAGCGTCAGAGTTTACCACCACCGACGGCACCTGCTCGAGCAAGTATGGCAGGTCCTGGCCAAAGTTGCGTTCGGCTATCTCCTGTTGTGTTACGTTGGTAAAAGTGGTACCGGTGGTCTGGTCGGCGCGGGTAGCTGTTACTACTACCTCAGTGGTTTGCAGTGCCTGCGCACGCAAATTAACCAGCACGTACTCATTCTGCTGCAGGTTTACGGTTACTTTTTTAGACTCGTAGCCCAGGTAGCTAATGTTTAAAGTATAATTACCAGCCGGAAGGTTGACAAACTCAAACGTGCCGAATTTGTTTGTAACAGCGCCTGTACTGTTGTTCTCGAGCATAACATTTGCTCCTACCAAAGCATTGCCAGAGGCACCTTCGGATACACGCCCGCTCAGGTTAAACTGGGCAAGCAAGTGCAATGGCAATAGGATTGCCGCCATCGCAAATAATAGCTTTTTCATTAAAGTGGAAAGGTAAAAAGTTTGACATAAAAATTTATGCCAGGGGGAATAGCCAATAAGCTACTTTAGTATTACCGTTTTGTATTCCCTTCGACGGCATTACCCGCATCAGGTTCAATGGGTATGATCTCAGCCCGTTATAATTAAGGCACCCCTAACAAGTGCAAAGGTATAAGCCTTTTCTGTTTAAATCAAAAATAAATACCCGCAAATGGGCCAACACACGCTAAAGGCTGGTTAGTAGCGTGTTATTTTTCATCAATTGTAAAAACCACAGACGCAGAAAGTACGTTGAAAACAGTAGAATGGCACACAAATTCTGCATAGCTCACAAATTTGAATTAAATGTAGAAAAAGCCTGCTGAAAGAAATTAAATGACTAAGTAGACCTGCGATGATGATCAGCATTTTATATACAATGGCGCTCCTAACTATACTAGCATATTATGCTTTTGCCCCGCGCAAAAGATTTAATCACCCACCATCAACCGACAACGATGATGACGGAGGTGAGCCATTAGGAGATGATTTACCAGATTTAGACCTCCCGCCCGGTATTTCGCTGCCGGTAAACGATTTTGAACCGAGGTATGATTTCAGAAACATTAAAGTACCTAAGTTTCCGGAACCGTCCCTGCACTGAATAAAAGCATAAACAAGAAGCCCCGGTTATGAACTAATCGGGGCTTCTTGTTTATGCTTTAAGGTTGAAATTAGTTTGATGTGGTAAGGGTGACTGCTCTTTCGGACTTCCTAGTCCGAAAGCTTTCTGTCGGGGACTTCCAAGTCCCCATAATTTACTATTCCGCGGACTTGGAAGTCATAGCAGGCGGGGTCCCGGACAAGGATGTCCGGAACAGCAATAGCTCGAACAACGAACAACGAGCAACTATACTTACCAGACTGTTATACTGTACGTTCGTTCAAACACCTGCTTGGGCCGCAACTCGTTGATCCCTTCTTTTTCCTGTAGTTCGCCGCTGTCGGAGGTGGTGCTGGCTATGCCGCACCAGGGCTCTATGCACACATACGGCGAAGGACCAGGTTTAGCCCAGATGCCCATGTAAGGGAAGCCTTCAAATTCAAACACGATTCTGCGGGGGCCGGTATGGCTCGCCAGCACCAGCCTCTCGGAGTTAAGGTTTTTTAAAATAATCGCATCTTTATCAAAGTATTCGTGCTTAAGCGGCAATACCGGGCTTTGCTCTGCTATTAGTTCAGTTTCTCCGGTTTGCAGGCCATTTTCGTCTATCAGGTGGCGCCGCAGTGTTTCATCTTGGTCAAACTCCAGAAAATAGTCCGAATACTGTTCATTGGGGTAAAGCGGCACGTTAAAGCCGGGATGCCCACCCACCGAGAACCACATGGTTTTGGTGTCTTCGTTCAATACCTGGTAGGTTACTTCCAGCCTGTTATCCATCAGTTTGTACGCTACCAACAACCTGAACTTAAAGGGATACTGCGCCAGCGTTTCCTCATCGTACTCTAACTGGAAAACCAGCTTATGGTGATGTTCCTCTATCAGCTCAAATTCTTTTTTACGGGCAAAGCCGTGCCTCTCCATGGTATAGGTCTGCTCATCGTAAGTATACTGCTGGTTAGGCAACTCCCCTACTATCGGAAACAGGTTTGGAGCGTGGCTGGCCCACACGGCAGGATTGGCTGTCCAGATCAGTTCCAGCTCTTCGTCTTTCTTTATAAAATGCTGCAGTTCAGCTCCAAGGCTTTCAATGCCTACTCTAAAGCTGTTGTTTTCAAGAAAGTATAGCATGTTCGTTTCTTTTAATGTTGATATTTCTGGAGCAAGCTGTCTACGTGTTTGCGCGCCATATCAAAGCGTTCCTGCTGCTGCCCGGTTATTTCGATAAAGGGTACCTGCATTGCTTCGAGCTCACGTTTATACCAGTCAAAAAAGAACTGGCGCATGTGCGGGTGCTCTCGCTGCGGGTCTGGCTCCCACGGCAAATCAACGCCCATCAGCAGGCAAAGGTTGTAGTCTTGCTGCATTAGTTTTTCAGCTATCCAATCAGGGCAGCTGCCAAAGGCGTGCTCGCTCCAGATCTTAAGCACCAGCATATCGGTATCGGCAAAAAGTATGGTGTTGGCCTGCTGCATTGCCTGCTGCTCCAGTTCCCACTGCCCACGGGCTATCGCCTCTATATCCTCTAAAGTATAAGCCCTGTTTAAGTTACCTACATAACTGCGTGCAAACTCCGGCACCCACACTGTTTTGTAGTGCTGCGCCAGTTGCTCCGATAAAGTAGATTTGCCCGTAGACTCCGGCCCTGTTATAGCGACTTTAAGCATAAGGCAAAGTTCGTAAAAATCAGCAACAAGTATAAAACAAAAGCTGCCCTGGCACCAAAGGCACCGGGGCAGCTTTCAGGCTAGTTTTACTTTGTACTATTTTCGAAGTATAAGTTTAACTGTTTTAACTTCGGAGCCGCTCACGATGCGGGCAATGTAAATGCCGTTAAGCATGCTGCGTCCGTCTACCTCAACGCTTGTTGCTTCACCGGCCTGTGCAGTGCCTTTCTTCAGTTCTTTAAGCAGGTTCCCTCTCAGGTCGTACAGGTTGGCTACATACTCGCCGCCTTTCGCAAATGTGAACTCAACTGTAGTTCTGTCGCTGAACGGCATTGGGTAAGCTACTGCCTTGCTCTCGTCTGTGCTTGCAAGTGGCTGTATCGGGCATGGGCTTTCCACCTCTTTTTCTATACAGAACCTGAGATCGTCGAAAGCACCGGAACCAGCCAGGTGCAACGATTCGTTACGGCCGTCCAGCACGATCCTCATTAACATTACACCTTTAGTATTGCCCAGGTTAACCGTTTGCCGGCTATTGTTACCCAGCGCCTGCAGTTTAACTTTGTATAGCTCATTGCCTTCTGCACCATACAAGTACACCCACGAGTTGTTTTCATAACCGTCAATATCCAGGGCACGCATCGAGGTCATAGTTACCGGACCGATCTGTGAGAAATCGAGCAGTAATTCTCCACCCCACTGGTTATCGTTTGGTATGTTGGTCTGGTCCTGGTTGATGATCAGCACGTGGTGCCAGTCTACTGTGTAAAGGTCGGTATCGTCGCCAGTTGGGTCCTGGGTATCGAAAATGGCAGCATGGTTCTGAGCAGCGTATGTGCCATCCGGGTTCCGTTTTTTACCAAATACCGGTACTGGCCCTGCAGGTGTATTAAGCCTAGTTACCAGGCCCATCTTCTCATCACTAAAGTTTTCGAGGTGGCAGGTTACTTCCGGCTCCGGGGTAGGCTGCGGCGTAACTATTGCCGTAGCTGTAGCAGAGCAACCGTTGGATGTTTTAGTAACGGTTAACGTGTAAGTACCGGCAACTGTAACGGTTGGGTTCTGCTGTGTAGAGGTAAAGTCGTTCGGGCCGGTCCAGCTATAGGTTACGCCAGGTGTTGTTGATGCCCCTTTTAGTTGCAGCGAACCTGCATCACAACTCAGCATGCCGCCGGTTGCCTGCGCATTCGGAGCAGCTGCATCCAGGGTAACAACTACTTCATCGGTAGCTTCGCAACCAGAGCGTGAGTTAGTTACTTTTAAAGTATAAGTACCGGCTGCATCTACTGTAGGAGTAAGCGTATGGCCACCCGAAACTATATTGCCTCCGTTACTGGCCGTCCAGGATACGCTTCTCCATATCTCCGGTACAGTTGTAGAGCCGCTCAGCATAACAGAAGTATTTTTACAGCTTAGTTCTTTGTCAGATCCTGCATTAAGCTCAATGTCTCTGTCTTCGGTAACGGTATACCTGGCAGTTGCGGAACATCCATTGGAAAGATCTGTAACTGTGAGCACATACTCGCCGGCAACAGTAACAGTTATACCTTGTGTTTCGGCGGTAAAACCTCCCGGCCCTGACCAGCTATAAGACGGCTCTACGGCAGATGTAATACTACCCAGCATCGCAGAAGGTGTTTTACAGGTAATATGAGCAACAAAAGGCGTAGAAATACTTACCGTAGGAGCTACCTTGTTTTCTGTAACCACTACTGCATCTGAGGCTGTGCAGCCGCCTCTTCCTGTTGTTACAGTTAACGTATAAGTACCTGCCGCGTTTACTGTTGGAGTTAACGTAGTGCCACCAGACACAATATTGCCTCCGTTGCTGGCAACCCAGGCATACGTAGCGCCTGCTGTAGACGAGCTACCGCTGAGCATTATACTTGTAGCAGTACATGTAAGTACTTTGGTCTCACCGGCATCTGCGTCCGGGGTAGTACAGCACGCATTTATGGTAATCATACTTGTCTGCGTGTCTGACTTAGCCGGGCTTGATGAGTCCGTTACTGTAAGCTTGACTGTTTTCTGGCCATCACTCATATAAGTATAAGACGCATTTTGTGTAGTGGCATCTGTTATGCCATCGTTGTTAAAATCCCAGGCGAAGGTATAGGGGGCCTTGCCACCGGTTGCTGAGCCTGAGAAAGACACAGTCTCGTATCTGTTGTTTTCTGTACAGGCTGCCTGCGATGTAAAATTAGCTATAAGCGGAGCCTCAATTACGATAGGAGCCTCACGACGGCATTTAGAAGGCACAATAGAGGAGCAAGTGGTTGCATCTAGGCAGAAATTCTTATTACCTGTACCCCAGGCCACGAAAATATCTACCAGCATGATCTCTTTTCCGCACATCCAGTTTACAGGAGTTGGGTACTTGAGTACGTTGTTGTTTCCTGTTAAGGCTACTCCAAAGCAATTGGCAACAGGCTGGCCGGCCATACCATCAACCTTTAACGTACCCGATACATACACACCTACCCTAGGCGTGGTAGTAGATACTACCACATGCAAGTACGCCTGTACCGTTTCTCCGGGCGTGCATGAAGATGTTAGCGGAACACCATTTACATCGGCCAGGTAAACCCGCTCTACCTTCACATCATTTGACGTACAGTTAAGATCTGGGCAGGTTTGTGCGTAAGCACTGGTCGTCATTAATAGAGCTGCGATTAACAGCATTAGCAGGTGCCATATTAGCTTTGTTGGTTTGGGTGAAGTATAGCTTTTGCTATCCTCTTCAAGGTATAATTGATTCATAGATAATGGTTTTTATGTATAAATTGGATTAAATGGTTTCTTTTGATTTGGGCAAAGCAGAGCCACCCAATGTTGAAAAGCAGCGGTAAACCGAAAAGCCTTAAGTATTATTTTAACTTAATACACAGTCTTTCCTGCTCACTATTGCAGTGAACTATGGGCTTGCTCCGGGAAAGTTTGTCTGGTATATGATTTTTGATTTTCTGTTAACCCAGGTGTTATGCTTTATCATCTATAGTATAAATAACAGTATCGTGCAGATGCAATTTTTGCATCTGAAAGCATTGGGGTTTACAAGCGGGTAATCTGGGGCGGATAATAAATTTACTGTGTTATACTTTACTGCTCTCTTTATACTTCGTTAAAGTAAACTACGGGGTAAAGTATAGCATTTTAGAGTGATACGGATTTGCCCAAAAAAGTATATAATTATTCCTGTATTTATTTTAACAAATATTGCATTGATTTATAACAGCAGGTGTAATTATAGCTTTTGAGGGTGAATAGCTTTAAAAATAAAGTAAACAACAATGTGTAAACATGCTTCTTTTTATACTTTAAAGAACAGATGAATTAGAGTAAAACAAAAACATGATTATACCTATACTACTAACCAACAGAACTTTATATACCTAAAATATAAACCTATAAAAACAAGTGGCGGCGGGGCATTGCCCCGCCGCCACTTGTAAACTATTAACTAAAAGTATAGCCTGGCTTAAACTGCTAATTGTTCTTTTTGAGCAGTTTCACTGTTTTAGCGCCAGATCCGCTTACCATACGAGCCAGGTACATGCCGTCTGCCATACTTCTTCCATCTACTTCTATCTGAGTTACCTCACCTTCCTTAGCCGTTCCCGACTTTAACTGGCGGATAAGTGTGCCTTTCATATCGTAAAGGTTGATCTCATACTTGCCAGACCTCTCAGCCTTAAACTCCAGTGTAGTTCTTTCAGCGAACGGAATTGGGTAGGCCGTTAGCTGATCGTCAGCTTTAAGCTGTTCTGTAGATTGGATGGAGCTGGAGGTTTGAGAAGTTAGTTTTGCACCAGAACTCTGACAAGTGGTTGATGAAATACAGGTATTATCATTATTTCTTCTCACCCATATATTAAGGTCATCACCAGGTGTATAGTTGAGAATAGCGTTATCAGTCCAGCTCCCGCCTCTGTCATAACTAAACTGAAACCCTTCTCCAAACGGCTCACCTGTTTCCGAGTTGACTACTTTAGCAACAACACCACAATCAGGACTGATCAATATGCTTAAGGCTGGTTTGTCTATCACATTATTAACCGTCATGGTTATCTCATTAGACGTGGCCGGCGAGCTGGTAAGGCACGGCGAAGCATTGGAGGTCATCACCACTGTTACCTTGTCGCCATTAGCGAGAGTGGAGCTTGAGAACTGGTAGCTGCTTGTTCCAACGTTATTGCCATTCACTTTCCACTGGTAGCTTGGCGTAGTGCCTCCGTTGGTCGGCGTGGCTGTGAAAGTGACGCTCGTGCCGGCGCAAATTGGCCCCGATGTATTAGCAGAGATGTTCACACTCGCTGGCTTGAAGGGATTAACCGTCACGTTTCGAGTAGCTGACGTGGTGCCGCACAGGCCGGCGGCCGTGGCCGTGATGGTGGCCGTACCGGAGAAGCCAGCGTCCCAGTTCATGGCGCCCGTCGAGGAGTTTATCGAGCCGGCCCCCGCAGGGGAGACGCTGTAGGTGATGCTGGTGGCGTTGGCCGCGCTGGCCGTGTAGGTCTCGTTAGGCGCGTCCTGGCAGAGAGTAGTCGCTCCGGCCGAGAAGGAAGTCGCACCTGTCGTGGGGTTCACCGTCACGTTTCGAGTAGCTGACGTGGTGCCGCACAGGCCGGCGGCCGTGGCCGTGATGGTGGCCGTACCGGAGAAGCCAGCGTCCCAGTTCATGGCGCCCGTCGAGGAGTTTATCGAGCCGGCCCCCGCAGGGGAGACGCTGTAGGTGATGCTGGTGGCGTTGGCCGCGCTGGCCGTGTAGGTCTCGTTAGGCGCGTCCTGGCAGAGAGTAGTCGCTCCGGCCGAAAAGGAGGTCGCACCTGTCGTGGGGTTCACCGTGAGCGTGGCTGCATTAGTTGTGATTGGACAAACCCTTTCCGCCTCCGGAATATTTAAATCTGAGGTAGTGTTCGTAACTAAAAGCCGATACTTGTTCCCATTTAATCCACCTCCCAAAGAACTGATCGTTAATGTTGTTGTTCTGGTCCCGTTAGAAAGGGATGATAACTCAGAATAAGGCGCAGAAACTGTTAAATTGCTCCACGCATTTTCAGTAGTACAGCTTCCATCTGTACAAATCTGCCATCTATGGCTTGTTGTGATTTTAGTCTCGCTACTTACTTCATATTTTGCAGTAAATGTTGCCGTTCCACTAGTGCATTTAGTATCATCCGAAGGATTTAAAGTGATTCTAGGTGCCGCACAAGGTGTGGTCTGCACTATAATCGCTTCACCAGTTATAAATCTGCATTTTGACTTTGTCTCCGGGCAATTGACATCAGATGCATTCTGACAAAAACTAGTAGTTCCTGTTCCCCAAGCGGTAAAGATATTTGTTAAAGTAGCAGCACTCCCACATTGAAAAATCCCAGAAGGTAGTTTAACTTTAAGAATATTATTATTCCCATTCAGCACATCGTTAAAACAATTAGAAATAGGATAATCCACACCATCAATTCTAAGTGTTGCTGATAGATACACTCCAACTCTTGAAGTCTTTGTTGATACAGTTAAAAATAAATAAGCGTCGTTTACATTATTTGTACCAGAGCACTTAAATAACTCGCCATTTACATCTGCAATTTTAGCTGTTGTAATCTGCACATCGTTTGATGTACAATTCACGGTTCCGCATTTAATTGGTATCTGAGTATAGCCTGTAGTACTATATAGCACTCCCACTATCATTAAAAATAAAGCCAAGGCCAGCCTTGACGACACGATGCCTTTAACCCATCTCATACCTTTCGTATAATTGTCTAATTGTTTCATTGTTGTTGGAGGTTTTTGTTTAGAAAGCTTGTAAATCGTCATTAAAAACCTGGGCAAAGAAATTCCGGGCAGCTAACGTCATACATTAATCAGCTGTGGAAATACTTGCGCAGTAAATAGGTGTAGGTGCTAAATTTACCCGTTCCCCCTAGGTAAAATGCAGACTTGGGTCGGGACGCAACAGGTAGCCCCACCAAATAACGGTGAGCCTGGCGCTATACTTTTCGTAAAGCTTAACCATTATGTATATGTTTAGGATATAAGTGATCAGCTGTTGTAATTTTTACAGCAGTGCTCTAAAGGGTTTGGAGGTAGGTAAGGAGGCGCTTGTGTTTTATCCTGTTGATGTACATTACAGTATAGATGCCTTTAGTTATGAGGCACTTTAATACATCAGTATCGCAACAGGTTATCAACAGAACAATATTATACAAAATAATATTTAAATAATATTATACTTATAACATCGATCTTATATTATGAGCAGGAGCTAGTGTTATAAGGGTGAATGATTATTTAAATGAAGTATAACTTCAACACTGGGAAGCAAAAAAAACAGTCAAACAACACTATAAGCACCTGTGTTACAACACAGTAAAAACAAATAACTTTACCACACCTGGTATAAAAAGAGCGGGATGCCAGGAACAAGTTCCCGGCACCCCGCCTTTCTAAACAGCCTCCTTACTGCTTATTTTTTAAGTAACAATTTAACAGTTCTGGCTCCGGAGTCGCTAACCATTCTGGCTAAGTATAAACCTTCCGGTAAGCTTCTGCCGTCAACCTCTATCTGGTTTACAACTCCTGCTTTGGCTTGTCCAGATTTCAACTCCTTGATCAAGGCACCCTTCATATCGTACAGGCGAACACTGTAGTTCTCGTCCACTGCTGTAGTGAACTCGATAGTGGCCTTGTCGGAGAATGGAGTTGGGTAAGCGATCATTTCACTTGCCTCGGCTCTGCCTAAACCTTCTACTGAAGAAGAAGAGCTAGAGCTAATTGGCCTGTTATGAGCATCAATAGAGCAACCAGCGTTGTTTAGACCATCCAGATATGTTGCCAGGTCTCCTGCTGCCGATTTAGTTCCTGCAGCGAATGCTGCATTTACTCTCCTAATTATTTCACTAGATGATAGTTCATAATTAACATGAGGATGGCAGGCGTTTAGTATGGCAGCCACACTCTGTCTGTACAGGTTGTTTATTCCTCCGCCTTTTGCATTAAGCGCCTGTAGTAGTGTTAAGCTTCCGGAGGATGCACTTGTAAACACACTACTATATAATGTATTTGGTGTGTAGCAAGCCCAGCTGCCTGTATGGTTTTTCCAGTAACCTAAAGTACAGCCTTCAAAGTCACAAACAGGTGCTACCAACGTTACAGCGATTGCAGTCGATAAGCATCCATCGCTACTTCTTACAACAAGGTTATAAGTACCAGGTGCAAGGCCTGAGAAAGCCGGACTAGCCTGGAAGCTTGTACCATTATTTATACTATAGCTATAGATACCTCCTAAAGGAGCAGTAAACGTAATGCTACCTGTAGGTACTGCACATGTAGGCTGCACAACTGTTCTCATTACTCCAGACGGAACTATTGGTGCGTCATTGATCACCACCGGCACTGCCGCAGACACGCAACCATTGGTACTCTTGACTGTTAGGTTATATGTACCAGGTGCAAGGCCTGAGAACGTTGGGCTGGCCTGGAAGTCGGTTCCATTGATACTGTAGCTATAGATCGCGCCAACAGGTGATGTCACTGTGAAGCTACCTGTTGCTACTGTACATGTTGGATGTGTTCTACTCACAACAATTCCCGATGGTACTATTGGTGCGTCATTGATCAAAGCAGGACTACTGTTTACACACGTAGGATCACTGATACGTCTTATATATACTGTATGCGAACCAGGAGCCAAGCTGCTCCAGCCACCGCTAGGATAAGCACCCCAGGCACCATCATCGAGCCTGTACTCCATGCCACTTACTGGTGTTAAAGTAATAGCGCCAGTTCCAACTGTACAAGTAGGCTGCGTTAAGCTCAACACAGGAGCGGCAGGGGCTCCGGCAGGGGCTATAATAGTTGTCGACGCACTGTTGGTACAAGTTATATCGGCAGTTCGTCTCACGCCGACTGTGTAGGCTCCCGCCGACAAACCTGTCCAGCC
>NZ_JAHYXK010000001.1:258374-261507 GCF_019443125.1 Pontibacter aydingkolensis
GGGTAAGGGCCCCAAGCGCCGGTGTTGAGCCTGTACTCAAGGCCGCTAACCGGTGTGAGCGTGATCGAGCCGGTAGGCGCGGCGCAGGTAGGCTGCACTACGCTCAGCACAGGAGCGGCAGGGGCTCCGGCAGGGGCTATAATAGTTGTCGACGCACTGTTGGTACAAGTTATATCGGCAGTTCGTCTCACGCCGACTGTGTAGGCTCCCGCCGACAAACCTGTCCAGCCGCCGCTAGGGTAAGGGCCCCAAGCGCCGGTGTTGAGCCTGTACTCAAGGCCGCTAACCGGTGTGAGCGTGATCGAGCCGGTAGGCGCGGCGCAGGTAGGCTGCACTACGCTCAGCACAGGAGCGGCAGGGTTGCCCAACGCAGCCACGATGGTTGTTGAGGAAGCATTAGAAATACAACCTGCATCGTTCCTTGCTCTTATTGAGTAAACTCCTGGTGATAAATTAGTATACCCACCAGAAGGATAAGCTGCAAATGCTCCTCCGTTAATGCTAAAAGTTAAACCTGTAGTAACAGCAATTGTGATGCTACCTGTCGGTGCTGCACAGGTAGGTTGCACTACAGTAAGAAGTGGGTTTGCAGGTGGTGTAGTTACACGTATTTCATCTGGTCTGTCGCACTTAGGGTTAATTTTGTCTGGATTGGCAAGCATTTCACCGCAAGTGTTTCTATCAGAATCTGAAGCATCCGTCCAAGCCAAAAACACATTTATTAACCTAACTGTAGATCCACACTCAAATTCTATTGGATCTGTTTCAGTTACTGTTCTTGTTTCTCCACCAGCCCAGGGACCAGCTTCACATCCAGTAATTTCTATAATTTCAACATTATTATTTGGATCTGTAATTTCTACATATGCCCAGTAGGTAAATGACCGACGGGTAGAGTTTGTTGTGTTCTTAACACTTAATACTAATTGCTCAAGTTGTGCGGTTCCTGACGTACAGGGTACACAGTCGTCACCTAAAGTAGCATCTACTACTTCCATGTCATTAGACACACACTTTGTATCCGCTGGAGGGAAAACTACACTTTGCGCAGAAGCTAAGTTTGTAGAAAATAAAAAAGCAGCTATTACTACCATGGCTGTTCGCCATACTAGCTGTAGCTGCTGTGAGAGAACATTACCTGTTCTGCTCGTGTAACAAGAAAATTTGTTCATAGCTGTAAATGTTTAAATGACATAAAAATATTTTGATGATTGGCGGCTGCTCTGTTTTGCCTGCTGCACACCACCTGATAGAATTGAGACACAACTATTTTGCAGGCACAAAATATAGCTGGCTAACAATTAAGGAGGCTGCGCAATAAAGTCAACAGACTGACAGCCTACCTTTTTTAAGTCGTAGGTTATTCTCATGATCTGTTTTAATTTGTTTAAATATTAAGCTCTAAAAGGGGAGTTTAGAACTAAAGCACCAGGTTGGTTTTGAAGGTGCTGCGTTTAGAACCTGGATAAAAACTTTAAATTTTGTCTAATAATCGTAATCGTACAGCCTATACTATATTTAGTATAGTACACCTTACCTCAGTTATCCTGTTTAATCGAACAACCACATTGTAACAGACTAATATCCACACTTTTGCAGACATATAATCGGCAGTAATCTTTTCTACTTTATTTAACGAGATATATAATTAATTGTACTTAAGTTACAGACTTTTAGAGTAAATAAGCAAAATAACAGAGCAAACGAACCTTAGCACTGTGCAAAAATTAATTAAATATGTACAATATTTACATGTGTATAGAGGAGCAGTATTATAAATGCACAGAAGGGTCTAAAAAGGACGGGGTGCCAGAGAGCAAGCTCCCGGCACCCCGCCTTTCTAAACAGCCTCCTTACTGTTTGTTATTTTAGTTTATCGTTTCAGTAACAGTTTCACGGTCTGCGTTCCGGAGTTGCTCACCACTCTGCCCAAGTATAGGCCTTCCGGTAAGCTTCTGCCGTCAACCTCCACCTGGTTCACTACGCCAGCCTTGGCCGCGCCAGACTTCAGCTCTCTCACAAGCGCTCCCTTCATGTCGTACAGGCGCACGGTGTAGTTCTCGTCCACAGATGTGGTGAACTCGATAGTGGCCTTGTCGGAGAACGGAGTTGGGTAGGCTTTCAGGTCACCGGCTTCGGCTTTATCTATACCCTGAAGCGAGCTGATTGCAGTACTATTAAATGTACAGCTACCAGAAGCAGGCGGTGTAGTATCTGAGCAACCTGTAACAATTGCTAACTCACCAGCACTTCCACTAATCAGAGTTGATGTACCTAGATTTACACCCAATCTCATTTCAAACCTATACTTTGTACTTGCTGTTGGTGCAGGTGATCCTATGATCGATTTAGGATTATACTTCACAGAAATTACATACTTAACCCCCGCTTCAGCATAGAATGTAACACTAACATCATTTCCGACAACATTTGGAGTATAGGACATACTTCCACAATTCTGGCTATAAACGCGCACGTTAGATGTATTCTGCGGATCTAATCCAGAGTATCCGCTTGGAGCAGTTTGATCTACCCAAATTGTAACCGTACCACTTGTTGAAGGAGTGTAGTCACCATAGTAGAACATAGCACCAGGTACTGCATTAGTGATTGTTCTAGTAGATGGATTTCCTTTACTTAAAGTAACACAAAGACGTAGCAACTGGAACTCCTCAATATTACCACACAGATAGTTCTCACAAGTTGTTTGGGTTGGGAACAGATGTGGTGAGATACAGTTCGTAGCAGGAGCAACTGCCGCTGGCTCAGAGTCGGCGCAGCCGCCGGTGGTGCCGGCGTTGTCATTTGCGTACACCACGTAGTCAGCTCCAGGAGCAAGGCCTGTGAAGCTGTAGGTGCCGCCGCTCGCGCTAACCTGCGCTGTGCCCACCTGCACGCCGCCCTTCTTCAGAACCACGGTGTAAGGGGCAGTGCCGCCGCTCACGGAACCGCTGATCGAGCCATCGTTAAGCAAGCAACTTTCAGGACTGCCTGTGGCCGTAACGGCGACCGCCGCTGCCGGCTGCGTGATGGTCACTTCTTTGGTAGCACGGCAGCCGCCGGTAGTGCCATTGGCATCAGTGATGACAACACTATAAGTACCGGCCACCAGGCCAGACAGGTCCTGATCATC
>NZ_JAHYXK010000001.1:261607-501912 GCF_019443125.1 Pontibacter aydingkolensis
ACCGTTGCTGGCAGTCCAGGCGTAGGTGTATGGGGCAGTACCACCGCTCGGAGATAAGTCAATCGAGCCAGTAGCGCCACCATAGCAGAGCACGTTCACGTGCGTCTCGGTAGCCGAAAGCGCCGCTGCCGGCTGCGTGATGGTCACTTCTTTGGTAGCACGGCAGCCGCCGGTAGTGCCATTGGCATCAGTGATGACAACACTATAAGTACCGGCCACCAGGCCAGACAGGTCCTGATCATCTTCCTGTCCTGTTGGTATCACACCACCGTTGCTGGCAGTCCAGGCGTAGGTGTATGGGGCAGTACCACCGCTCGGAGATAAGTCAATCGAGCCAGTAGCGCCACCATAGCAGAGCACGTTCACGTGCGTCTCGGTAGCCGAAAGCGCTACAGGCTCAAATATTGTTTCAGAGCCTGTACGTTCGCAGAATGGATCTGATGAGTCTTTTATCTTCCATGTGTATACAGTACCTGTTGTACTTCCTGAAAGATTTGAGACAGTATAAGGAGAAGTTATAGGTGTAGAGCTATAACCACCATCATTGAAGTTTAAATAATAAGGTCCTGTTCCACCACTAAAAGTCAACGTTATTGAACCATTTGCTGCGCCATTACAAGTAACATTAGTGCTTGTACTCTCAGCTGACAAACCTACACCGACCTCTAATAATGGTATAATTCCACATTTAGGATTAATCTTAGAAGGATCAAGTGGACATTGTCTGCCGTCATTTGTAGCGGCATCAGTCCAGGCTTGGTAGATGTTTGTTAAATTGAGCTCTGTCCCGCAAACGTACGGAATCGTCCCAGGTATATAATTTGAACCACCATTAAATGGCACTAGCTGCCCTGTCTGTGAATTATAGGTAAATATTTGTAAGTCTTCAAAAGTGGCTAGTTTAGTCCTGTTGGGTAACTGACTACCCGGAAGTATAGTAGCCTCACAACCAGTTATGTAGTAGACGATGTCATTTGTCAACGGATCATCATCTGTCATCACCAATCTGGCCCAGAAAGCAAAGGATGTTCGCAAAGACTCAGTATTGTTTCTAACACCCAAAGTTAAGGTCCCGTAGACAGTTTCACCTTCTGTACAGTCACAGTTGTCAAGCACTAAGTCTGCATCTACAACATCTAAGTCATTTGATGTACATCGCTCTGGAGCAGGCAAATTAAATACTGAACGCACTGTCTGTGCATGAACACTATTACTCATCATCAAAAAAACTGCCAGCACCACCATAGCATAACGCCATAGTAGCTGCAGCTGCTGCGAGAGAACGTTGCCCGTCCTACTCGTGTAACATGAAAAATTCTTCATAATTGTAAATGTTTTGTTGACATAAAAGTTTGTTTTAAGATTAGGGGTGTGAGCCTCAGGCTAAATGCTGCTTCCTAAATTGGTTAAGATGAAAAATGTCTGACTGTCACACCGCTATTGATTCTACAAAAGCTCAGAAGGGGCCAGGCCAAAAGCTGGCAAATAAGATTAAGGAGGCTGTGCAAGTATAGAGGCAATATGCAGACAGCCTGCCTTTTTTATAAGGCGGGTATTTTTCATGGATGCAGTTTTAGCAAGAGTTAAAAAATGGGCTCTAAGAGGGGAAAATTTAGAACCTTACAGGCTTAGCTAAATAAAGCTAGCCGGCAGAACAGGAAGCGTAGATTTGTTTAGAGAGTATTTGACGATTAGAATGTGAGTATCACATAAAAAGCCACAGGCAATTCAAGGAGGAGTAATTACCTTTTGTTCCTTTAGTTATCCCGCATAAACTAAATAACCAGGATATCAAGGCTATAACACAGGGTACAAAAAAGTCCTGATTTCGATAACCTTACTTTCTTTAACGAAGGCAATCAAAATCAGGACAAATTCAATATTTAATTAAAGTAAAGAGGCAAAAATAGAGGGTGAAAAAACTTACATTACAGGTTTAACGAAAATATAATTAGTACAATATAATATCAATTTTCTGAAAAACTGTAATCATAAAAGTTATAAACCTCCAACTCTGTTTCCACTGAGTCGTCGTATTGCTTAAAGCGCATTTTCTTAGGCGATTCGTCCGGCGACTCATAGCCCCATTTCAGACGGTTAACATACTTTAATTCTTCGGGTAATAGTAACTTCTTTTGCTTCATATCCTTTCACATTTAAGCGTTACACATACATCCCTCGAACGTAGGGTGTCAATCTAAAAATTACCTATATGTACGGATTGCATCTGCGGCCGGATTATGTTTATCTGCAGTATAAATAGTACAATTACATTTATTTAGGCAACAAGCTGCGCTTTTTTGTCCTCTTCCAGTGATTTTTTCCAATCACGGTAGCCTATTACACACAATATCAAAAAAATAAAGTACAACACACTGGTAATATACAGCTCTTTGTAAGTATACACGCCCACATACACTGTATCTACCACCAGCCATACAATCCAATTCTCCAGCCGCTTTTTGGCCATCATCCAATAGCCTATTAAACTTATTGCTGTAGTGGCCGAATCGGTGTAAGGGAGGTCGGCATCGGTGTAGTTCTCCAGGAAATAGCCCAGGCCTAATGTAAAAGCAGTGCCAAGTATGATCAGTACCAATAATTCCAGTTTACCTACACGCCCTACCTTGCGCTCAGTATGGCCTTTGCCCCCGTATAGCCACACATACCACCCATACAGGCTTGTAACTACATAAAAGGCATTAAGGCCCATATCGGCATAAAGGCGGGCATCGTAAAACACTACCACGTACATGGCAACACTCACAAGGCCAAGCGGCCAGGTCCAGACGCTTTGGCGGGCAGCCAGCCAAACGCCAATTACACCAGCCAGTGCGCCAATCAATTCAAACAGGCTCATGGCTTGCAGGGCCTGTAGTATATTTAGGGTGATAGTTGTTGTATCCATTGCGTAAAAACCAGCAGCGGCGATGCTGCAAAAAGGCTAATTCGTTGCTAAGTTTGTAAAATTAAATTAACTCTGCCAAAAACAAGCAATGCTTTTGGCTACTTACAGGTATGGACGAAATTACTGCAACAGAACTTAAGGAGCGGCTTGCCCGGAATAACAAGATACAATTGGTAGATGTGCGCGAGCCGTCTGAATTTGAGATATGCAACCTGGGCGGCGAACTTATACCTATGGGCGAACTGCCCAAACAGGCCAGCCGCATCCGCCGCGACATTCCGGTTGTCGTTATCTGTCACCACGGTTTCAGAAGCGCCCAGGCCATAAATTACCTTAACCAGCGCCTTGGCTACGATAACCTGCTAAACCTTAAAGGCGGCATACACGCCTGGGCCACGCAGGTAGATCCGGATATGGCGGTTTATTAATTCGTTATTGGTTGATCGTTGTTCGTTGTTCGAAATGTAGAGACGCAATACCTTGCGTCTTGTCAGCTATAAGACATTCTGTTTCAAGCCTTGAGAGACTTTAAAAGGCACCGCCTTGTAGCCAGCAAGACGCAAGGTATTGCGTCTCTACAAAACACGAACAACGAATAACCAATAACGAAACCTATTACCCTGTAGCAGACAAGACGCAAAATATTGCGTCTCTACATTCTCCAATAACCAATAACCCTCTCCCTGGCGCAAGTGTTAAGCGAAGCGTCACTTGTGACTATTAATGTAGGGAAGTCTCCCCTAAATGCTCAGGTACAGGTCAGACTTCCGTGAGCCATAATCTATTCTTTGAGATGTCTGCTATTGCGAACTTTAAAAGGCACTGCCTTGCAGCAAACAAGAAGCAAAGTATTGCGTCTCTACATTTCGAACAACGAATAACGATCAACCAATAACGATCCTCCGTTTCTACGTTTCCGAACAACAATTCAACCATTTAGCAATCTAACAATTAACTGTTATCAATCAATAATCCCGTATCTAATAATTTTCTTTCGCCTGTTGCAACATAGTCTCAACTATTTTTTGTAGTTTTACGCGGCAAATAACAACCCCTAATTTATTTGCCATGCTCTCTGAACAGTCAAGCATTTTATTTGAGGCGCTCACATACGATGACGTGCTTCTACTCCCGGCTTACTCCGAGGTACTTCCACACCAAACAGATACATCAACCCAGTTAACGCGCAATATCCGCATTAACATTCCGTTGATCTCAGCTGCCATGGACACCGTTACCGAAGCAGACCTGGCTATTGCAATGGCACAGGAAGGCGGCATCGGTATCATCCATAAAAACATGTCTATCAAGAAGCAGGCGGCTCAGGTACGTAAGGTAAAGCGTTCGGAAAGCGGCATGATCCTGGACCCGATCACCCTAAACGAGAAAGCTACACTAGGTGATGCTGTGCAGATAATGACCGAGAATAAAATAGGAGGCATCCCGATCGTAAACGACAATGGCCTGCTAACAGGGATCATCACAAACCGCGACCTGCGTTTCCAGAAAGACCTTACCCGATCAGTGTCGGAGATCATGACCAGCGGTAACCTGATAACGGCAAAAATAGGTACCGACCTGGCCAAAGCTGAAGATATATTGCAGGAGTATAAGATTGAAAAATTACCTGTGGTGGATGAGGATGGTAAACTTGCCGGGCTTATTACCTATAAAGATATCCTTAAAAAGAAAGACCGTCCTTTTGCCTGCAAAGACGAGTATGGCCGCCTGAGAGTAGGCGCCGCCGTAGGGGTTACGCCTGATGTCCTGGACCGGGTTAAGGCTCTTGTAGATGCCGGTGTAGACGTAATCAGCGTTGACACGGCACATGGGCACTCAAAAGGTGTACTGGAAGCCGTACGCAAAATAAAAGACACTTTTCCGAACGTAGACATTATTGCCGGTAACATTGCCACTGCCGAAGGTGCAAAAGCACTGGCAGATGCTGGTGCCGATGCGGTAAAAGTAGGCGTTGGCCCAGGCAGCATCTGCACTACCCGCGTAATTGCCGGTATAGGCGTACCGCAGCTATCTGCTGTAATGGAAGCAGCCAGAGGCCTTAAAGGAACAGGCGTACCTATAGTGGCAGATGGCGGCATTAAGTTTTCAGGTGATATTGTGAAAGCACTTGCAGGCGGCGCAAGCACCATCATGATCGGATCGTTACTGGCAGGCACTGAAGAGGCTCCTGGCGAGATGATCATTTACGAAGGACGAAAGTATAAAACCTATCGCGGCATGGGCTCTGTAGAGGCCATGGAGGAAGGCTCTAAAGACCGTTACTTTCAGGGCAACGAAAAGGACTCCAAGAAACTGGTACCAGAGGGTATAGTAGGCCGTGTAGCTTATAAAGGATTTGTAAATGAGGTGATATACCAACTGGTAGGTGGCATCAGGGCTGGTATGGGCTATTGCGGCACTCCTGGCGTAGAAGATCTGCAAGGGGCTAAAATGGTAAAGATTACCGGAGCCGGCCTCCGCGAAAGCCACCCACACGATGTGCAAATAACGCGTGAGGCACCAAACTACAGCCGATAGACTTTTATAAAAGTATAAATTAAAAACAAAGCGCCGCTGCACCATTACAATGCAGTGGCGCTTTGTTTTTAATTTCAGGATCAGGAATGCATGATTAAAGAGTATGTATGATAACCAGACAAGCGTTTTGCTGTAGGGACAGGTCGCGACCCAATGCTGACAACTTAAGCAAATTGCTCATCTGGATTACAAATCCAGATGAGCAATTATTGAAAGGATTTATGTAGGCAGTCTTGTTTATTCAAAATCTATTTTCATAACAGCGACTAACAACCTTACACCCGGCCATAGGCACCTTCAGACAAACAAATAAGCATAAGCACCTGTACTACAGCACGGTTACAAAACAAAGAATAAGTCACCACCATACATATTAACCAAAAGTATTATATTTACGTTATGCTATGTGTTTTGGAGCCATGCTTCGGCAGGTTAGCAAATTTTTTTATTACCTTTCATTATTATTGCAATCAAAAACACCTGTTAAGCAACGCCTTAGAAATTGGGTCGGGTTTTCCGTTTTATGCTATATAGAACAAACGCGAAATCTTTATTAGTAACTACAGCTATTATTAGCTGGGTACTGCTATTGCTTAATATTCTGATATCTGTAGAGGCAATTGACCAGCCAAATGCTGTTAAAGTCTCAATTCCTTTTGTAAATAACTTCCTGATCGTTATTTTCATCATCTCTGTTTTTCTTTACCAGAGGCTTAGTTCAGAAAACCTGAAAGGAATTGACTTTATAGGCTACCTCTGGCATTTATTCTCTAAGGCCGGCGTGGCGGCATATGTTAGTGTGGCTTTATACCTTGGCTACAAGCTAATCACAAACTACACGAATATCGAGTCGCCGTCGCTGCTGCACTTTGTGTACCAGATAAATTTCGGGTTGCTGGTTATCTTTCTGGCTAAGGCTTTTTACATCTGGCGGCAATTGCTGCTCTATCACAAAAACAAATTTCTGCAAATAGCCTGGGACTGGTTTGAGCTGCTGGTATTTGGCACATTACTGCTTACACTACTTAATTTTAACTACACCAGCTATATTTTTCTGCCCCTGCTGGCGCTGCTCAGCTTCTATGTTCTGTTTCTGTGCACTAACATGAAATGGGTAGCTTACCTCACGTTCAATAACAAAAGCAGGTCGCTGGTACTTTTGGGGGCTATTCTTCTCAGCTGCTACATCTTCGTAAACTTTTTCCAGCAAATGGCAGATAGCCCTAGCCTGGTAATTGATTACACGGATGTGGGATTTCTGCTGCTGGCTATGCTGTTTGTAGGGCTTTATACTTTGGCCGCTTTTCTGGTGTCGTTGTTCAGTTTGCCAACCTCCAGCGTGTTCGAGCAAAAAAGCGAAGACCTCCTCAACTTCCAGCGCCTTAGCCAGTCTATACAGCAGGGCCAGAGCGAGGCACAGGTATACGACATGCTTTTCGAAAGCACCATCAAAGCATCTGATGCAAGCGCTGCCTGGTTTGAGCTGATCCGGAACAGTGAGCCGCAGGTAACGCACCTGCTAAGTATAAATGCAGAGCAGATAACACGCATACGCCATTTATTGCTGGCCTACAATATCCAGAACATCGATTACATCAACAATAACCTGGACCGTAACCCCGGCTTCCGGGACCTTACGCTGCCCTGGAAATCGCTGATCATACTTCCGATCAAATCAAAAAAACACCTGTCCGGCAACTTATACTTGTTAAAAGACATTGAGCAGGGCTTCGATCGTGAGACTGTAAATGTGCTGCGTACTTTTACCAGCCAAACCATACTTACCATCGAGAACCTGCGGTTGGTAAGCGAGTCGCTGCTAAACGAGCGTTATAAGGAAGAGCTGAAGATTGCCACGCAGGTGCAGGAGAGCCTGATACCAAAAACATTCCCTACGGACAGCTGGTTTGAGATAAGCACGCATGCTGTAGCAGCAAAGGAAGTTGGAGGCGACTTTTACGATTTCCTGCAGTTAAGCGAGTCTCGGATTGCCATTATTATTGGTGACGTGTCGGGGAAAGGTATCTCGGCCGCCTTCCATATGGCGCAGATGAAAGGCATTTTTCATGGGCTGATGCAGCAGGACATGCCTCCAAGCGAGTTTATGAAGCAGGCCAACAGCGCTCTGAGCCGCTGCCTTGAGAAAACCTCTTTTATTACTTCTGCGCTATATATAATTGATTACAGGATGAAGGGGTTTATGTTTGCGCGCGCAGGCCATTGCCATACTTTATACTATAACTCAATGATGGAGGACGTGTTCTACTTCCAGACAGATGGGTTAGGACTAGGCATTATACGCGACAAAAGCTACAATAACCATGTGCGCGAGATGTATTACGACTACAACCCGAACGATGTGATGGTTATTTACACGGATGGTATTGTAGAAGCCCGAAGCCTAGAAAACGAAGAATATGGCGAAGACCGCTTAAAGTATATGCTCACACAAACTTACCACCTGGAGGCCGAGGATATTAAATGTGCCATCATTAACGACCTGGAGGAATTTACCGGGCCAGGCAACCTATATGATGACCAGACGTTGCTTGTTATTAAATTTAAACCTACTCAACCTAACGAATAACCGACCCGTAAATAAGCCGATGAAAATTACACAAGAAATCAAAGAAAGCACCGTCATTATGACCCTGGACGGTGAACTGGATGCCAGCTCTTCTGTTATACTTGACGAAGAGTTATCTGATCCTGAAATAATGAAATACAGCAAGATACTGGTTGATTGCGAGAAGCTGAATTACATCTCTTCTGCCGGCCTTGGCGTGTTTATTTCGCACCTGCAGCGCTTCGAGGATGCCCAGATCAAATTAATTTTTTACAATATGCAGGACAAAGTGCGCAACGTATTTGAGATATTAGGTCTTGATCTGCTCATGACCATCGTATCAGATTACGAGGAGGCAAGGACTGTTTCAAATGAATAACTCGATTCGGGTAAATTGTACTAAGAAAAACCTTAAGCTAATACGCGACTTTGTGGTGGAGTATCTGCGTGCCTATGCACTATCAGATATCATCACAAACCAGATCGTATTAGCAGTGGATGAGATATGCGCAAACCTCATTATCCACGCCAACCATGAGAACCCGGATAAGTTTATACACCTGGCCATACACCAGCAAAAAGAGATGCTAAAGTTCGAGATATCGGACAACGGCCTCGCTTTTCAGAGGTCTAAGTACAAAGAGCCAAACATAGAAGAAAACATCAGGATGGGAAAGAAAGGAGGCGTAGGTATAGCCCTTGTAAACCGCATCATGGATAAAGTTGAATTCGAATCGAACGACTCTCAGAACGTATGTGTTCTCTATAAAAAAATTAAATAAGCCGCTTACGCACACTTTTCCAGTACATTAGCCGTTATCCGGAACAAAACCGCATGCAATTGGATTATAGTTATACTTTTTGCCTAATCTGTCAGAAAATTTAATTAAAATTGCATGTTCTGAGTCAGATCAGCTATACTCAATAGTTTGTATTCAATCAACTTATGCGCAGCAACCACTTACTTGTTGCAGCCGCCCTTTTAGTGGCCGGATGCACTGCAACCAAGAAGAACGATTCCAAAGAACCAGCCATCGCTACATTAGGCACCGAGCCTATCTCCACAACGGAGTTCCAGTATGTTTATGAAAAGAACAATGCTGGCAACGATGATGCCTACACCCGCGAAAATGTAACCGACTACCTGAACCTGTACACTAACTTTAAGCTAAAGGTAAAGGAAGCCGAAAGCCGTGGCCTGGACACCACCATGGCCTTTAAGCGTGAACTGGAAGGTTACAAAGAGCAACTCGCTCAACCATACTTATCTGAAAAAAGCGTAACCGACCAATTGGTGAAACAGGCATATGACCGCCTCAGCCAGGAAGTAAACGCATCGCACATACTGCTTACGCTACAGCAGGATGCAGCACCAGAAGATACGCTGGCGGCCTATAATAAAGCTGTTGAGCTACGCCAGCGCGCCCTGAGTGGCGAGGACTTCGGTAAACTGGCACAAGCCCACTCACAGGACCCTTCTGCAGCCGATAACAAAGGTAACCTGGGTTATTTTACATCGATGCAAATGGTATATCCATTTGAAGATGCGGCTTATAAGACTCCTGCAGGGCAGATATCAATGCCTGTTAGAACTCGCTTTGGTTACCACTTAATTAAAGTGAATGACAAGCGCCAGGCACGCGGTGAGGTAAAAGTGGCTCATATTATGGTGCGCGCTACACCGGGAATGCCTAAGGCCGACTCGCTGGCAGCCAAGCAACGCATTGATGCTATTTACAAGCGCCTGCAGCGAAACGAAAGCTGGGATAAACTGGCAGCAGAATTCTCTGAAGACGCTAACTCTGCCCAGAACGGTGGCGACTTGCCATGGTTTGGCACGGGCCGTATGATCCCGAATTTTGAGGATGCCGCCTTTGCTTTGAACAAAGAAGATGAAATTACGAAGCCGTTGCTTACGCCTTATGGCTGGCACATTATTAAACTGATAGACAAGCGCGGCCTTCCTCCTTTTGAGGATATGGAGCAGAACCTGCGCAACAAAATAGCTAAAGACTCCCGCTCTGAATTAAATAGGGCTGCGTTTCTGAAGCGCATTAAAGCCGAAAATAACTTTACAGAGGTTGCTGCTACCAAAGCCGCCGCACTCAGTAAAGCAAACGCAGAACTGCTGCAGGGCAAGTGGAGCTACGACACCAACGACAAAACGCTTAACCAGCCACTTTTCACGATTCAGGGCAAACCTTATACCGTAGGCAATTTTTATACTTTTGTAAAAGAACAGCAGCGCCCACGCACTACCGGCACCCCTGAGTATGCCATGAGCACGCTTTACGATGCCTATGTAGACAAAAGCCTGGTAGAGTACGAAAGAGCAAACCTGGAAAACAAGTATACAGACTACAGAATGCTGGTAAAAGAGTACCACGACGGCATTTTGCTGTTCCAGTTAATGGACGAGAAAGTATGGTCTAAGGCTGTGGAAGACTCTGTTGGCCTTAAAGCATTTTTTGAGCAGAATAAAGAAAAGTATAAGTGGGGACCGCGCGTGCAGGCAACTGTGATAAGTGCAGCTAATAAGGACCTGCTAAACAAGGCGCAGCAGCAACTGGCTACCCGCCGCTACCCGGTAAAGTCTGCTAACCTGCCCGATATACTTTTTGAGCAGAACAAAGCAGAGCTTACAAAAGACGCATCGCTAAAGCTAAACGAGTTTGCAGAGATACTGAAAGGCAACCCATCTTTATCTATTGATGTGAATGGGCATGCTGATGCACGCGAGGCAGCAGCAAACCAAAATATTTCAGACCTGCGTGCGCAGCGTGTGGTTAAATATCTTACCGAAAAAGGCGTGCCTGCCGCGCAGATAAAAGTAAATGCCCTTGGCAAGACAAAACAGGCCGGCCCTGATAATACCGAAACTGGCCGCCGCCGCAACCGCCGTGCATCGTTTGCACTGTACTCATCAGACGTAAATGCCCTGGCAGACAACCTGAACGCCAGCAACCCGCTTGATGTGCAGATTACGGAGAAAAAATTCCAGAAAGGCGAGAACAAAGTGCTGGACGCTGTTAAATGGGAGAAAGGCACTTATACTTTGCAGCAGAATGGCCGCGAGTACCTTATTATTATAGACGAGGTGCTGGAGCCAGCTTACAAGCAGCTGAACGAAACACGCGGGGTAGCTATCTCTGATTACCAGAACTACCTGGAGCAGCAGTGGGTAAACCAACTGCGCGAGAAGTACCCGGTAAAAGTTAACGACGCTGAAATAGAGAAATTAGTCAGGAAATAAAACTGCCTGGCTGGTCGTTTTTCTGCTACGGAAAAAGCAAAACCTGAAACTCAGAATAAAGCAGTATCTTGCACGTTGTTTTAGCAGCGTGTTTCAAATTAGTATTACAACCTTGAGAAAGACAATCAACTTTGGCAAACTGGCCTTTGTAGCAATTTGCTTTATCATTTCCTCACTTTCTGCAGTAGCGCAGGTACCCGTGCAGCGTAAAGTAGATGGTATAATAGTTAAAGTAGATAACCACATCATACTTCGCTCTGACCTGGAGTTTAGCTACCTGCAGTACCTGGCACAGTCTAAGCAACAGCCTAACGAAGCTTTAAAGTGCGACATACTGCGCTCTATGGTACAAGACAAGCTTCTGCTTGCCCGCGCTGAGATAGACTCTGTGGTAGTTGACGATGCCATGGTAACAGACCAGCTTAACCGCCGCATCGATTACCTTACCGCGCAGGTGGGAGGCGTAGAGCGCCTGGAGCAATACTACAACAAGAGTATAAAGCAGCTTAAAGATGAGTTGCGCAAAACGGTAAAGGAGCAGATGGTGGCCGAGAAAATGCAGCAGGAAATTGCAGGCAAGATCAAGGTTACACCAAAAGAGATCAAACGCTACTTTAACAACATCCCAACAGACAGCCTGCCATACTTCTCCAGTGAAGTAGAACTTGCCCAGATCGTAAAATATGCCCAGGTAAGCAAGCAGCAGAAACTGGCTGCCCGTCAGAAACTTGAAGAACTGCGTAAGCGTATCGTGGCCGGAGAAGACTTTGCCGCACTAGCTAAACAGTATTCCCAGGACCCGGGTTCTGCGGCAGCAGGTGGTGAGCTTGGCTTCTTTAAGAAAAAAGAGCTGGTACCAGAGTATGAGGCTGCAGCAATGCGACTGGAGCCGGGCCAGATGTCAAATGTAATAGAGTCGCAGTTCGGGTTTCACCTGATACAACTGATCGAGCGTAAAGGCCAGGAGTTTAACACGCGCCACATTCTTATAAAGCCAGAAACAGCTACTGTAGACGTTTCCTCTGCCGCTGCCGTTTTGGATAGCGTGCGTACGCTGATACAAAACGACAGCATCACGTTTGCAAAAGCCGCTAAAGAATACTCCGACGACAAGCAGACCAAAGACAATGGCGGCACTATCACAAGCCGTGCCACAGGCGACATGTACATCCCGATGGACCAGGTTGATCCGTCTATCTTCTTTGTGATCGACACAATGCAGGTAGGCGAGATATCTAAACCGATTCCCTTCCGTACGGAGGATGGTCAGGAAGCTGTTCGTATCATATACCTTAAATCGAAGTCGAAGCCGCATTTAGCTAACCTCCAGGACGATTACCAGAAAATAGCTAACGCGGCACTAAACCAGAAGAAGGGAAAAGCCGTTGATGATTGGTTCAGGAAGAACATCGATACCGTATTCATTGAAATTGATCCGGAGTACCAAAATTGTAATGTTCTTGAACTAACCCAATAAAAAACTATGACGCAGTTCTCCTCTGACAAAGAAGCAGCAGACGCACTATACGATGCTTACCGCACCCTAACCGCCGAAATATCGAAGGTTATAGTAGGCCAGGAAGAAGTAGTAAGATTAGTACTCACAGCTGTTTTTTGTCAGGGGCACTGCCTCCTGGTAGGTGTTCCGGGGCTAGCCAAAACGCTTCTGATCCAGACCATCGCCAACTCCCTGGACATGTCCTTTAGCAGAGTGCAGTTCACACCCGACCTCATGCCTTCTGATATTGTAGGTGCAGAAACACTGGACAAAGACCGCAACTTCAAATTTATCACCGGCCCTGTTTTTGCAAACATTGTACTGGCCGACGAGATAAACCGTACTCCTCCTAAAACACAGGCAGCTTTATTGGAAGCCATGCAGGAGCATGCTGTAACCGTTGCCGGCCGCAAGTATGACCTGCCACGCCCCTTCTTTGTGCTAGCTACCCAAAACCCGATTGAGCAGGAAGGCACTTACCCCCTGCCCGAGGCACAGCTGGACCGTTTCATGTTCAACATCACGTTGGGCTATCCAAGCTACGAATCTGAATTGCAGATCGTAAAAAACACTACTGGCGCTGTCATCACACAATTGAACAAGATACTGCACGCCGACGAGATCATTGCTTTCCAGCAGTTGGTGCGCCGTGTGCCTGTAGTAGATAATGTAGTGGAGTATGCCGTGCAATTGGTACACAAAACCCGCCCGGGCCAGCCAATGGCTTCGCAGCAGGCAAATCAGTTCCTGGAATGGGGCGCGGGCCCAAGAGCATCGCAGCACTTAATAGTTGGTGCTAAATGTAACGCCATCCTCAACGGAAAGTATAGCCCTGACATTGAGGATGTACAGGCTGTTGCCCTACCTATACTTCGCCACCGTATTGTGCGTAACTTTAAAGCTGAGGCAGAAGGCATTACCGAAGAGCAAATTATCCGGGAGTTGCTGTAGGCAATTTTGAATGAGCGAATGAGTGATTGAATGAATACCTGACAAAAACTCTTCTGCAACTGAACTTCGCGTAAATTATAGACTAAATTACATTTTACGCAAAGGCATTATAAAGAATTTCACTCGCTCATTCACTAATCCACTCATCCACAATTTGAATTCATTGCAATTCAATCTTAATGGTGTAATTTTGCACCCGTTCAATTTTACTCACATTACCCTAGATACTTATGGAGGCGGCTGCTTTATACTTTCGCTTTAAAGATAACCTGGCAACTATAGCTGGTGCACTTAACAGCAAACTGGAAGTGCGCTCAATGCCATATAACACTTCTATTCCGCTCGAGATCGATTTACTGGCCGACGTACTTCGCCTGCACGGCTTGGATTTTCAGTCTACCACTCCCGGAGCTACACGTTTGTTTGATTTTCAGCAGTGGTATGCGCAGAACGAAGAGCAGGTAAACAACATAATGCAACGTGTACTGGAGGATAAGAGAGCTTACATGAAAACGGCAACCGGCACTGTGCTTCAGAAAGAAATGCTTTACCGCCGCCTGGAATACTTTAAGGAAACTGCTCATACATTGGAGGTCATGATGACGCAGCAGCAACTGCACAGCCCTAAGCATTTCAGCTATCCGTTTTTGGGAAAATAAGTATAGTTTATACTTTAAGTGATATAAACAGCCTCTGCCATAAAAGTATGGCAGAGGCTGTTTGATTTCTGGCGCGGGTATCCAACCCGTGAAGTTAAGTGCGTGCGAGTCTCCAGACTCGCTTGTTTTATAGCTAGCTTGTTGGTATATCAGACACTCGCAGGACCTCCGCACGCTGCGAGGTCTAGAGTAGTACTTCTTCCTAGTTCCTTATTTCTGTGTGCCCATCTTTAGAGTGTTTCAGTTCCAACTCTCCATCTGGCTGGTCTTTCATACTTGAGTCGGCCTGACTGCCAACACCACCTTTTGCTACGGTAATACCGCCATCAACCATATATAATGCACCAGTTACGTAAGATGCCTCATCCGATGCCAGGAACAAGTATACATTGGCTACTTCTTCGGGTGTGCCCCGGCGTCCCATGGGTGTGGCTTCTTTCATGGTCTTTACCATTTTGCTATCCATCGGCCCGGTACTGGCGTGGGTCCAGGCGGTATCGATGGGGCCTGGGCCTACCAGGTTGCAGCGCACACCGAACTGTGCCTGCTCTACCGCAAGTCCTTTCATAAAGGCGTGCATAAAACCCTTTGTTCCACCGTAAGGTGCGTTTTGGGCAATACCTATTTTACCAGCCTCTGAGCCCGCGGACACAATGTTGCCTTTAGTTTTGTGCAGCTCCGGCAGTGCAGCCTTACTCATCACAAATGCAGAGCGAAGGTTATTCTTTACCATGTAATCAAAGGCTTCTTCAGAATAGTCCTGCAACATATTTACCTCCGGAAAAACACCCGCATTATTTATCAGGATATCCAGTTTGCCAAATTCCCTTACTGCCAGTTTAACACAGCTTTCTGCTTCTCCCATCACAGATAAGTCGCCGGTGTACCCCAAAGCAACTTCACCTTCTTTTTGGATCTCTTTCACTACTTTCTCTACAGGGTCTTCGGGAAAACCGGCAACTACTACACTGGCGCCTTCTTGTGCAAATTTCTTGCAAATGGCCTCGCCAATTCCTGAGCCACCGCCGGTTACAATGGCTACCTTGTCTTTAAGTCTGTTTCCTGTTATCATTTTGGTTTGTGTTAATGTGTTGCTTACTACTAACGACAAAATGCTAATGCAGTTAAAGAAGAGGCATAATAACATAGGAGTCGCACATTTTACCATAGTTAGCGTATGACTGAACATAGCCCTTACAAACAAAACGTCTGATTTAAATAACCTGCCACCATGAGTATTTTACACGAATCCTTGCCCGATTCTTTTGAAGAAAGAATTGAAACAGAACACCTGATTTTGCGCCCTTACCAGGAAGGTGATGAAAGTGACTTTATGCGCCTGCTGCAGGAAAATGCTGCTATACTTAACCCTGCTTTTGGAGGACGGCTGGCACGTGTTCGCGCCCTCGATGATGCACGTACCCAGGTTAAGCAGCTGCGCACAGAGTGGGATAACCGTAAAGTTTTTGATTTTGGAGTATGGATGAAGCCATCCAAAGAATACATCGGCGACATTGCCCTGAAGAATCTGGACCACCGCATACCAAAAGCAGAATTGGGTTTATACTTTACCAGTTGGCCAGATACGCGCGAGCAAGCCATTGAGGCGCTTCAGGCTATACTTAAATTTGCGTTTGATACGCTGGCCCTAAACAAAGTATACATGCGTTGCACAGCCTCTAACTTATGTTTTGGCGAGTTGGTAGAGGATATCGGATTTCTGAAAGAAGGAGTTATGCGCAGCGATTATAAAGGAGCAGACTCCGATGAGTTACTAGACCTGATTTACTATGGTATGACACGCCAGGACTATGAGCACATGCAGCAGCACGAGGAAGAGACCAACTCTACAGCCATGGCTTAATTTACAATAAGTGAATGAGTGGTTCTGTGAATGAGTGAATGTATTTTAGCGCCGCGGTTTGGCTACAAAAAAGTCTGTATCGAAAGTAAGGTAAATAGAGTTTGCGAACTCCAGTTTTGGATCATTAAAATTGATGACAGGCTCTAGTCTTAATGTTAAGTGTAGGTCATCGATTATTTCAATGTCTTTCATCAATCGCAGAATAAGCAGCTCCTGTTCCTCTTCCAGGTAATCCGGGTATTTAAAAGTAGTAGAAGCAGATTGAAATAGTTTGCCACCAAGCTCTGTAATATAGCCATTGCCTTTCCAGTAGCTTAGCATTACATCCTGGTACTTTGTATCGGCGCCAATGTTTAAGTATACCCCATGCCCCTGCTCATAAGGCAAGCGTACAGTGTTTGAGAAATCTTTAAAGCCAAGTATATAGTTTTTGGTGTAAAGCCGGTGCAACACTTTGCGGTTATACTTTTTCTCCAGTTCCAGGCCAATAGCAATATTAGCAACTGTAAGCAATGGTAGATCAGAGGCATCAATCTGGCCACCTTTGTGCTGTGCTGTAAACTGAATGGGCAATGTAAGCTTTATACTATCAGCGAGAATTCCTCTTCCCTCCTGATGCAGTAGTGTAAAAGCAGTTACAGCACCACCGTCTACTTGCTCCTGATCGTCTTCGCCGCGGTACAGCATATTAGACCAGTTTAGCCAGGCGTTAGCTTTAAATCGGTGGGTTTGCACTTTATACTGCAGTCCGTTTTCCAATCTGTTAAGTATAACCCGTTCAAAATCGAAGAGGGGCTCAATATAGCCATGTGCCAGGTTGCCCTCCAGTGTGCCAAAGGTAAGGCTCCAGTTCTCTTTCAATAGCTTAACTGAGAAGGTGGGCGCAATATCTTCGTAACCGGAGCTACCAAAGTCCTTCCATAGAAAAACACCGGCATCTATACGTACTGTTGGCGCCGGTTGGTAAATGAGTTTCGGGTTTAAATGATAGCCAAATAAAGTATAGCCGTCTGCAATCTTATTAAAGTATTCGTTGTTCTTGGAGAAGCCAAAAGCGTAAAGGCCAAATCTAATTTCATTAGCATTTTCGGGTTTAACCGGTATGGTTTGGGTTAATACCCGGTTGTTTAACTGCCCATAGCACAAACCACTACTAAACAAGCACGTAATAGCGAAAACAAGCTTAAAAAAGCGCATAAAAAGTCTGCATAAATGGGACAAAAGCACTGCTGCCGTTGTTATAATCAGTCGGCAGTAAAGAGCTAAAAATTTTAGTAAAATAGTTATTGGCTTTCTTGCAAATAGCTGTCGAAAGTAGTAATTTCACCTTCAATATAAAGCAATTTAATTAAACACACATGAGCGTAAGCAACGAAAAACTTAAGGCCCTGCAGCTGACTATGGATAAGCTCGACAAAACATACGGCAAAGGAACCGTTATGAAGTTGAGCGATAATAAAGTAGAAGATATTCCGGCTATCTCTACAGGCTCGCTTGGGCTTGATATTGCTTTGGGTATTGGCGGTTTACCACGTGGCCGTGTCGTAGAGATCTACGGACCGGAATCATCAGGTAAAACCACTCTTACCATGCATTGCATCGCCGAGGCCCAGAAAAAAGGCGGCCTGGCAGCTTTTATTGATGCAGAGCACGCATTTGATAAAGTATACGCCCAGAAACTTGGCATTGATACTGAAAACCTTTTAATCTCTCAGCCAGACAACGGCGAGCAGGCACTGGAGATCGCTGATCACCTGATCCGTTCTGGTGCTATCGATATTATTGTAATTGACTCTGTTGCCGCCCTGGTACCGAAAGGTGAACTGGAAGGCGATATGGGTGACAGCAAAATGGGTCTTCAGGCACGTTTGATGTCTCAGGCGCTTCGTAAGCTTACTGGCACGATCAACAAAACAGGCTGTACATGTATCTTCATCAACCAGCTCCGTGAGAAAATCGGTGTGATGTTCGGTAACCCGGAGACAACTACAGGTGGTAATGCACTAAAATTCTACGCTTCTGTGCGTCTGGATATCCGTCGTATTGGCCAGATTAAAGAGTCTGCTGATAACATTACAGGTAACCGTACCCGCGTTAAGGTTGTGAAGAACAAAGTAGCGCCTCCGTTTAAAGTGGTTGAGTTTGACATTATGTATGGCGAGGGTATCTCTAAAGTAGGTGAAATTCTTGACCTGGGCGTTGAGCTTGGTATCGTACAGAAGTCTGGCTCGTGGTTCTCTTATAACGGAGACAAACTTGGCCAGGGTCGTGATGGCGTGAAGCAGATCCTTTTAGACAACCCTGAACTACAGGAAGAGATCGAAGGCAAGATCAGAGCCATTGTAAAAGGTGAGCCTGAGAAAGTAGCCGCTGCCCTTGACGATGCAGCCGCTGCAAGCGAGTGAACACTTTTCCCAAACTATAAGTAAATATAAGGAGCTGCATAATGTAGCTCCTTTATTTTTTTAACCTGATAATGAATTGATTTGCTCCTGAGAACTGTTTAACTTAGTGACTAAACAGCAGTTGGTATAAATCTTGTGTAAAGCAGCTTATACAACTAAGTTTAAGCTAATGTTGATTATGAAGAAGTTATTCCCGATTATACTTTTAGTAATGGCTATTACCTTTGGTTTTGTAACTAAGGATAGGATGCGCACTATACCTAACGAGAGCTTCTCGTCTGGTGAGGTATTAAAGTATAAAGTACACTATGGCCCAATTACAGCTGCAGATGCCGTAATTGAAGTATCGCCTAACCTCCACACCATAAACGGAAGGCCTTGCTACCGCGCTACTGTAACAGGCAAAACCAACAGCTCTTTTGACCTTTTCATCAAAATACGTGATACCTGGCAGTCATATATAGATACGGCAGCGCTTGTGCCGCAACGTTCTTTCAGAAACATAGAAGAGGGCAGCTACCGTAAGCGCGAAACCGTAGACTTTAACCATCACAACAACACTGCTTTTGTAGAGAAAAAGAAAAAGAACAAGGATAAAGAGTCTAAAAATTACAAAATACCCGCTAACGTGCAGGATATTGTAAGCGGCTTTTACTACATGCGTACTTTTGATTATGATAAAATGCGTGTAGGCGATAAATTTAACATACAAGGCTTTTTTGACGAAGAGACCTTTAACATGGAGGTAACTTATCGTGGCAAAGAGGTGGTTAGCACTAAAGCTGGTGATATAAAAGCAATTAAGCTTACACCCAAAATGCCTAAAAACGAGATGTTTAAAGATGGTAACTCAATAGCTGTATACTTATCAGACGACCAAAACAAGATTCCGGTGCTTATACAAGCCGAAATGTTTGTAGGCTCGGTTAAGGTAAACCTTTACGAGTATAAAAATTTAAAACATAAAATTTTGCTAGCGCAGAATTAACAGAAGAAGCCAGTTACTAGCTGGCTTTTTTTATGCCTGAAAGTATGGGTGCGAAGTATAAATTTATACTTTTAGCAGATTTCTAAAACAGCTTCTGACCACACATCGCTTAAGGGGCCGAATGTTAAGAAAGTATTAAGATTTGATTAGCAGAGTTTAAATTATAACAGTAGTGGTATATTTGCTATGCAACAAAGTAAAGCCGGAAACAAAACGCCGGCTTAGCTTAATACATATATAGTAACTTTGTGCCAAAGGGCACTGGGTATACCTTATCGAAACACTAATCCAGAGATTTGTGCAAACAGCAGCAAACTACAAAGTTTTAGTGGTAGACGACGATCCGGATATCGTAGAGCTACTACAGTATAACCTGGCCCGCGAAGGGTATGATGTGTCTGTGGCTGACAATGGTAAAAAAGCAATAGAGGTAGCACAGGATACAAAACCAGATGTTATTCTAATGGACGTGATGATGCCTGTACTGGACGGAATCGCGGCCTGCCGCCAACTGCGCGAAATGAACGACTTCCGCCATACGCATATTATTTTCTTAACTGCGCGTGCCGAAGAGTTCTCTGAAGTAGCTGCTTTTGAAGCTGGAGCCGACGACTTTATTACCAAACCCATAAAACCACGTGCACTTTTAAGCCGTCTGGCAGCCTACACCCGCCGCGAAGCGCAACAGGATGAGCAGAACCAGGTAATTGAAGCAGGCGGCCTGCGCATAGACCGCGACAGTTTTGCTGTATACAAAGGTGACGAAAAGATTACCCTTCCTAAAAAGGAGTTTGAATTACTTGCCTTTTTGGCAACTACCCCAAACAAAGTATACACGCGCGAAGAGCTATTGAACAACGTATGGGGAAATGATGTTTACGTGATAGCCCGCACTGTAGACGTGCACATTAGAAAAGTGCGCGAAAAGATCGGAGAAGACAATATTAAAACCATAAAGGGAGTGGGCTACAAGTTCAATACCGACTGATAGATGAATTTAAACTCCCGTACGCTTACACTTTTAATCTCATTGGCGGTGGCTTTGGTGCTCACCGCCTTTCTTGCTTTAGCCAGCTACTTCTCTTCCGAAGGGTTTAAAGTTGCGCTGGTTGTTGTTTTTATCAGCTGCTTTTTGCTGGTATACTTCTCTTACGAGGCCCTTATACTCCGCGAGATCAAGAATATTTACTCGAGCTTGGAAAAGGTAAAGAAACAGGATTTCAAGAGGGTAGAGAGCAAATCTATTTTCACGTCCGACCCCTTAACCAAGATAAAAGACGAAATATACCTGATAGCAGAACGAAAGCAGCAGGAAATTGACGAATTAAAAAACCTGCAGGTAATGCGCCGTGAGTTTTTGGCAGATGTATCGCATGAGCTAAAGACGCCAATATTTGCTGCGCAGGGCTTTATTCATACACTGCTTGATGGCGCCATGGACGACCCGAATGTACGTGAACGCTTTCTGCACAAGGCAGCCAAAAGCCTGGATGGCCTGGATGCCCTGGTGCAAGACCTGATCAGTATTTCGCAATTTGAAAAGGGTGTGGTAAAAATGGCCAAGCGCAATTTTAATGCAGAGCAACTGGTGCAGGAAACATTTGAGCAATTGGAGCAAAAAGCATCACTGCATAATATAACCCTACACCTCGAAACCAGCACAAACCAACCGGTAATGCTTTTCGCAGACCCAAACCGTATGCGCCAGGTATTCATTAACCTGATAGACAATGCCATAAAGTATGGCCGAAAAGGGGGTAACATTTGGGTAATGTTTGACGAAGGTCGCAGGAAGTATACCGTAACCGTTAAGGACGATGGCAAAGGCATTGCCCAGGAGCACATCAACAGAATTTTCGAACGCTTTTACCGCATCGATAAAAGCCGCGCCCGCGATACCAGCAGCACCGGCCTCGGCCTAGCCATTTGCAAGCATATTGTAGAAGCCCACAAGTCGTTTATTGCCGTTAAAAGCGAGGTTGGCAAGGGTACTACGCTACGGTTTAAGCTGCAGAAAGCAAAAGCTTAGTTTTTCGTTATTGGTTGTTCGTTGTAGAGACGCAATACCTTGCGTCTTGTTTGCTACAGGACAACACATCTTCCGTGATTCTCACCTTATACTTCAGACCTACCCAAGCAGGAAACAGAATGTCTTATAGCAGACAAGACGCAAAGTATTGCGTCTCTACATTCGAACAACGAATAACGATCAACCAATAACGGTATTGCGTCTCTACATTTCGAAAAACCAACAACAATCAGCAATTAAAATCAGTATCTTTGCAGCCTGCATGGCAGTAAGTATAGCCATGCAATTTACAAAGTATAGCAACACATGAAATACCCGGTTTTTAAAGACCTGATCATATTCGAGAATGAGGATTACGTGGTGGTAAACAAGCCCCCTTTTTTGGCTACGCTGGAGGATAGAACACCAAACACCACGAACCTCTTAAAAATTGCCCGACAGTATAACCCCGACCTGCAGGCCTGCCACCGCCTGGACAAAGACACATCCGGCTGTTTGGTGTTTGCGAAAAACGCTGAGGCCTACCGCCACCTGGCTATGCAGTTCGAGCACCGCGAAGTATATAAAGTATACCATGCCGTAGTTTGGGGGGTACATAAGTTTGAGGATCAACTGGTGAATAAGTCTATACTTGCCGGGGCAAAAGGAGTGGCCAAACTAACACCGCAAGGCAAATCCGCAGAAACGTATTTTACTACCGTAGAAAATTATGCCCGCCATAGCCTGATAGAGTGTGTACCAGTTACCGGTCGCCTGCACCAGATACGTGTGCATTTAGCATCTTTGGGGGCTCCTATTGTAAGTGATGAGCTTTATGGCGGTGAGCACTTATACCTGAGCAGCCTGAAGCGTAAATTCAACCTAAAAAAAGAAACAGAGGAACAGCCATTGATCAAACGCTTTGCCCTGCACTCCTTTAACATCGGTTTTACACTCCTAAACGGTGAGCCTGTTAAAATAGAAGCACCTTACCCTAAGGATTTCGCTGTGCTGGTTAAACAGCTCAGAGCACACTAGTTTTATAAATAAAAAACATAAACAAGGACAAAGGAGGTACTTATACTTCTTTTGTCCTTTTGCTTTTACCTACATACCTTCTGCCGCGAGTTTAGCGAAAGCGTAAATGTGGCTAAGTATGGCAGCAGTTTGCAACTGCTTTGCTTTGCAAAAGCAAGGGATACGATGGCTTAGGCTATACTTTATACTTTGGCTATAAATCTCCCGCAGTATAAAATCTGTTCAAACTGGCGTGATTTGTAGGGACAGGTCGCGACCTGTCCGCAGGTGGCCTGAGCTATACTTTATCTACTGTAGATTAACCCACCCCTGCCCCTCCCAAGAGGGGAATTTCGCACAAAGTATAAACCTCACAAAGTATACTTTTCTGCTTGCGCAGAAAGCCAGTTGCAAACTGGCTTTCTGCGCAAGCCACGAGTTACGCTTCGCTAAACTCGCGGCAGGGATAACGTCCTTTGTTTGTCTTTTGTCAAAAGATCCTTTGCCAAAACCTTAACTAACCCGCAGCACGATCTTACCAATGTTCTTATTATTCTCCATGTAGCGGTGCGCCTCGGCTACATCCTGCCAGTCGTACACAGAGTCTACAACAGGTTTTATGGTGCCGTTTTGGAAGTGCGGCATGGCAAAATTACTCATCTCCTGGGTTAGCTTTATCTGGTAGTCTTTGGTTCTGGAGCGAAGCGTAGAACCCATCACCTGCAGGCGCTTGATCAGGATCTTACGCAGGTCAAACTCCTCTACTTTACCGCCACCCAGGCTGGCAAGTATAACCAACCGGCCATCTGTTCTCAGGCAGTTTATGTTCTGGTTAAAGTATGGGCCGGCAATAAAATCCACGATCACGTCTACGCCCTCGTTGTTCGTATACGCCAGCACCTCATCCTCAAAAGGCACTTCAGGATCTTGGTAATTGATAGTTTTGTGGGCGCCAAGTTCTTTGCAGGCATGCAGTTTCCATTCGGAGGCTGTTACCAGTATATCGGCCTTCTGCACGCGCGCCAGTTGTATGGCTGCCGTACCTACGCCACTAGCCCCGGCATGTATCAGGGTACGCTCTCCGGGTTGCAACCTACCGAGCCAGAACAGCGCCTGGTAAGCCGTCATGAACACTTCGGGTATAGCAGCAGCCTCTTCCATACTTAGGTTATCAGGCACAGGCATGGCCATATTCTCGTCTATAATGGCATACTCCGCGTAACCTCCACCTGGCAGCAAGCCAAACACCTTATCGCCTTTGCTAAAGCGTGTACAGTTAATGCCTGCCTCTACCACCTCGCCGGCTATCTCTAAACCAAGCAATGGGCTGGCTCCTTTGGGCGGTGGATATTTACCCTGGCGCTGCAGCGTGTCGGCACGGTTTAAGGCGGTGGCGTGTACTTTTATCAGCAGATCGTAGGGGCCCGGCAAGGGCTGTTCGTACTCCCCAAGTATAAGTTCCTCCGGGCCTCCGGGCTTTTTAACAAGTATGGCTTTCATAGTTTAAAGTATGGCTGTTTGTTTAGACGAATTTAGCTAGAGAAGGATGTATAACTTTATTCACCGCAAAGGGCGCAAAGGTTTACGCCAGGTTCGCAAAGTTTAAATCCCGTACTCTCGTTATTCCCTACGGATCGCATCAACAGGATCGAGTTTGGCTGCGCGTGTGGCGGGATAGGTACCAAACACGACACCTATTATCACAGCGATAATGGCTATAATAAAGAATGTATTTAAAGTATAGGCAGCGGCAAACTCCACATCAGCGACTGCATTAATAATGGGCACAATACCGAGTGTTGCCAGTATGCCCAGCAACAAACCAAGTATACTTCCGAACAACGACACGGAGATAGACTCTGCCAGGAACTGCATCAGTATATCGCGCTTTTTAGCACCCAGGGCCTTCCGTACGCCAATTTCTACGGTTCGCTCAGTAACCGATATCAGCAGCACGTTCATTACTCCTATACCTCCTACTATAACCGAAATCCCCACGATCAGCCCCATCACTACCCTGAACAGCAGGAAAGCTTTCGAAGCCTGGTCGATGCGAAACTCGTTGCTTATGACGGCAAAATCAGATGAGTCTTTTTTATACTTTTGTTTCAGCCAGTCTTCTATTTCTGATTTAATTACCGGCACTTGCTCTACATTTTCTGCATCGATAATTACACGGGGCGGGTTCTCTTTTAAATCTGCTTCGGCAAGTATAGAAATCGGATAGTAAACCACCGGAGCTTCCACGCCATCATCTTTCAGAATGCCTTGTATTTTAAGCGTATTAGGCCCCAATTCAACAGACTTACCAATTACAGGCGCAGTTGAATCTCCTGCATTGGCAAGCTGGGCAAAGGCATAATTTACAAATGCTACTTTATTACGTGCCTCCACATCGGCTTTTGTAAACATTTTACCAGTTGCTAAGCCAGTATACTTCGGATGATAAGCGCTGATGCCACTTGTGGAGGCTACTATGTTTTTACCGTTATCAGAGAGCTTTACCTCGCTGGTCTGCACCACCTCCATATAGCTTTTTGTTGGGTGGCTAAGAGCCGCCGTCAGCTCCGGCAATTGCTCATAGGTCAGGTAATCGTAACTTTCTTTCTTTATACGCAGCTTGTTTTCCCTTTTATAAGTATCCGTTTGCAGCAGAATAGAAGTAAGATTGGTGGTTTTAGTAATCTGCTCCTGCGCAAATTTCTCCATACCATCTATCAGTGATAGCACCGTAACCAAGGCTCCTACTCCAATCACAATACCAAGTATAGACAGCAAAGTATGGAACAGCCTGCTGCGGATGTTCTGCTGGGCCAGCGAAAAGGATAGAAATAGCTTCTTTAGCATAGTGATAAGGCTTTATACATTTATATTCTGAAATATTCGCCAATAATCCTAATCGCAATAACTGTGATGTCTGTTGATGCTACACTTTCAATCACAGCCATTCTGACTATACTCCAGCAATTGCCTCAAAATCTCCTGTATAAGCACTTTTAAAAATAATTACGAAAATTTCGTAGCTTTTATTACGAACATTTCGTAACTATACGAAAACATCGTAATAGCATGGAAAAACTAACCCAACAAGAAGAAGAAGCCATGCAGGTAATCTGGGAAACCGGTGGCGGCTTTATAAAGGATTTCCTGGAGAAACTGCCAGAGCCCAAGCCACCTTATACTACACTGGCCTCTACGGTGAAGAATCTGGAGAAAAAGAGCTTTGTGAGAAGCGAGAAAATGGGTAACTCTTACCGTTACCTGCCCCTGTTAAAGGAGGAGGACTATAAGAAGAAGTTCATGAAGGGCTTTGTGGGAGACTACTTTAAAAACTCTTACAAAGAACTGGTAGCCTTTTTTGCCAAGGAAAAGCAGATAAGCGCTGAAGAACTGAAAGAGATTATAAACATGATCGAAAACAAAAAATCTAAATAACATGCCTGCCTTACTCTTATACCTCCTGAAAGCAAACGCCGCACTGGTACTGTTTTACCTGACGTACCATTTTGTGCTGCGACGACTAACCTTTTACCACCTGAACCGGGCTTTCCTGCTATTTGGGATTGTATTTTCTGTGATCTACCCTTTTGTAGACCTCCAAAGCCTGTTTAACAAGCACCAGGAACTGGCGGTAGTAAATACTTACGTAGCTGCCATACCTGCCTTTACAGTGGCTCCAGCCATACCCGCGGAAACCTCTTTTGACTATTGGCAATTGCCGGTATACTTGTTCTGGCTGGGCGCAGCAGCAGTAGCGGTCAGGTTGCTGCTTCAGTTCGCTTCGCTTTACAAGATCCATACTTTATCGGTACCTGCCACGCATAAGGGCATAAACTACAGGCAGGTTAAAAGTATAAATCATGCCTTTTCGTTCTGGCAGACTATTTACCTGAACCCTGAGCAGCACAAGCAGCACGAGTTAGACGCCATACTTAACCACGAGCAGGTGCATGTAAAAGGCTGGCATACACTGGATGTACTATTATCAGAGCTAAGCACCATTTTTTACTGGTTTAACCCGGGTGGCTGGCTCATGAAGCGGGCTGTAAAAGAAAACCTGGAGTTTATTGCCGACCAGAATGTACTCACCGCCAGCGTGGATCGCAAAGATTACCAATACCTCCTCCTGAAAGTTACCGGCATTTCGGAGCCTCAAATAGCTAACCAATTTAATTTCTCACCACTTAAAACAAGAATAGCCATGATGAACAAAATGCCAAGTACCAAAGCCAATCAGCTAAGGTTGCTGATCGTGCTACCACTCGTTGCCATGTTACTGGTAGCTTTTAGAAATGCTGAATTGCCAATGCCCGGAAATGAAGCAGGCAAAGACGCAACAATGCAGGATAATGCAAATCAGCCAGATGCCTACAAAGCCTTTTTAAGCCGAAACCCAACAATTAAGTATGTAGACTGGACACTGAGCGATAGAGAAGACGGAGAAAACTTTATCAATATCTACTTAAAATCCGGGGCTACTGAAAAATACAACTTAAACGACAGCAAAAGTATAGCCACTGCAGAGAGAAAGTATGGTACGCTGCCAAGTCTTCCGGCTCCTCCGCCTCCAGTTCCTAATAATTTAACAGAGTACATCCCGGAAGAAAGTAATCGCCACGACGACCATAAGGCATTCCTTAAACGCAACCCGGATGTGAAAGAAATTGGCTGGCGAATGGGGGAAATGAAAGACAGAAAAATCAGGCTCCTGGTGATTTACCTGAAGTCTGGAGACACAGAGGTTTATGATCTGGACCACAGTTACCTTGTAGCCAGAGCTGAGAATAAGTATGGCGAACTACCTAATCTTCCGCCACCACCACCGCCTGTTAGAATCAGAAAGAACTAGTTTATACTTTCTAGAGAAGGCCCTTAAGAAAATCACCATCTTCTTAGGGGCCTTCTCATTCTGCAGTTATGTACCTGCAGTGCTCTAGCTACTTTCCTGTTACACAGTATATTTCTAGTACATGTATTGCATATCAGATAAAGTCTTTCTATCTTTGTGACCATTTTTCAAAGACCGAAAAATAGAATAGTTAAAATAAATAAATCGCTTACAACCACTAAAAATGGATCATTTAAGTTATAAGACCCTTACTGTCAACAAGAAGACAGCCAACAAAGGCTGGGTGATTGTTGATGCAGGTCAAGGAAGCTTGGGTCGCGTGGCGTCTGAAATCGCCAAGATCCTGAAAGGCAAGCATAAGCCTTCGTACACTCCTAATGCTGACTGCGGAGACAACGTAATCGTTATCAACTCTGATAATGTACGTTTCACAGGCCGTAAGTGGGATCAGAAGTACTACCTGTCGCACACTGGTTACCCAGGCGGTCAGAGACAGACTTCTCCACGTGAGCTAAAGGCTAAATCATCAACGCTGCTCGTAGAGCGCGCAGTTCGTGGCATGTTGCCTAAAGGCCCACTAGGTCGCGAGCTATTCAGAAATCTTCATGTTTTTACAGGAAGCGAGCATCCATTTGCAGCTCAGCAGCCTAAAGAATTAACCTTCAACATTTAATTTTAATGGAAGTTATCAATACATCTGGTAGAAGAAAAACCTCGGTGGCTCGTATCTACATGACGGCCGGGCAAGGGAATATCACTATTAACGGTAAAGATATCAAGGCGTACTTCCCTAACGAAGTACTGCAAACTATAGTAAATCAGCCGTTTCAAACCTTAGATCTAATTGGCAAGTACGATATTACTGCTAATCTAAAAGGTGGTGGTGTAAGCGGCCAGGCTGAGGCACTAAGACTTGCTATATCTAAAGCACTGGTAGTTGAGAACGCCGAGACTAAGTCAGCCCTTCGTAAAGAAGGATTCATCACTCGTGACCCACGTATGGTGGAGCGTAAGAAGTTCGGTAAGCGTAAAGCACGTCGTTCATTCCAGTTCAGTAAACGTTAATATTTTAGGTGTATCAAAAACATGGCAAGTACTAATTATAAAGAATTACTTGAGGCAGGTGTTCACTTTGGCCACCTTACCCGCAAGTGGGATCCTAAAATGGCACCGTATATCTTCATGGAGAAGAACGGTATCCATATCATTGACTTAAACAAGACATTGGTTGCGCTTGATGAGGCTTCTGCCGCTATCAAGAACATCGCAAAGTCTGGCCGTAAGATCTTGTTCGTTGCTACTAAAAAGCAGGCGCAGGACATCGTAGCGGAAGAGGCAAGACGTCTTAAAATGCCTTACGTTACCGATCGTTGGTTAGGCGGTATGCTTACTAACTTCGCTACTGTGCGTAAGTCTCTTAAGAAAATGTCTACTATCGATAAGATGGTGAAAGACAACACTGCTTATGCAGCTATCGCAAAGCGTGAAAGACTAATGCTTTCTCGTGAGCGTGAGAAACTGGAGCGTGTTCTTGGCGGTATCGCTGATCTTTCAAGACTGCCTGCAGCGCTATTCATCGTTGACGTGAAGCGTGAGCACATTGCAGTTAAAGAAGCTCACAAGCTTAACCTGCCTGTTTTCGCTATCTGCGATACTAACTCTAACCCAGAGCTGGTAGATTTCCCAATCCCTGCAAACGACGACGCATCTAAGTCTGTATCTCTTATCGTTTCTCTGATCGGTAAGGCTATCGAGGAAGGTCTGTCTGAGCGTAAGGTTGACAAAGAGGAAACTGAGCGTAAGCGTTCTGAAGAAGAAGGCATCAAGGCTAAACAAGAAGCAGACGAGCAATAGTCAATTGTTCATATTGCAATAACAATAAACTGAACATTGGGCTTTGCTGCTTCAATGTTCAGTTTGTTTTAGGGGAATTAGGAAGCAGACAAAAGATATTTTGACAAAGGACAAAAGACCTTAGCTTACTACTCCCCGCTAAATACAGAATTCTTAATTATTAATTCATAATTCTTAATTATAAAAAAATGGCTATTACAGCACAAGACGTTAACAGACTGCGCCAGGAAACCGGAGCAGGTATGATGGACTGCAAGAAAGCGCTTACAGAAGCTAACGGCGATTTCGAAGCTGCTAAAGATATTCTGCGTAAGGCAGGTCAGAAAATTGCCAGCAAGCGTGCTGACAACGTTACTTCTGAAGGTATTGTTCTTACTCAGGTAAACGCAGATGGTAACAACGGTAAAGTAGTTGCACTTGCTTGCGAAACTGAGCCAGTTTCTAAAGTTGCTGACTTCAAGAGCTTAGCACAGAGAGTTATGGATACTGCTGTATCTACTAACGCTGGTACAAAAGAAGAACTTCTTGCTGCAAACCAGGAAGATGGCCGTTCACTTCAGGACCACATCACTGACCTGATGGGTAAGATCGGTGAGAAAATTGACGTAGTATCTTACGAGACTGTAAACGCTGACCAGGTTGTTGCTTACACGCACTCTACTGGTAAATTAGGTGTATTAGTAGGTCTTGTAAACACTAACGGCACAGACGTAACTGAAGTTGGTAAAGACGTAGCGATGCAGATTGCTGCCATGAACCCGGTTGCTTTGGACAAAGAAGGTGTTGACGCTGCTACTGTAGAGCGTGAGATCGAGATCGGTAAAGAGCAGGCGCGTGCTGAAGGCAAGCCAGAGCAAATGCTTGAGAAAATTGCTCAGGGTAAACTGAACAAATTCTACAAAGAGAACACGTTGCTTAACCAGGAGTTCGTAAAAGACTCTTCTTTAACTATCGCGCAGCTGCTTGACAAAACAAGCAAAGGCATGACAGTTAACGACTTCAAGCGTGTAGCTATCGCTTAAGTATAAGCTGAAAGTATAAAGGAAACGCCCCTGAGAAATCAGAGGCGTTTTTTTGTTTTGGTTTCATACAACGGATTTGTTCAGCCGAAGCCCTTAGCTTAACAAGGGTTAACGCTGCACTTGATTAGGCTGCGTTTTTCTCAAATCGTTTTATGGATTCCAATTCTTGCTGCTTGTTAGCCTTCTCTTCTTCTAAATCGTAATCATCTTGCAAACCAAGCCAGAACTTAGGGGAGGTTCCAAAGTAGTAGCTTAGCCTTAATGCCGTGTCTGCTGTGATGCGCCTGTTGCCTTTTAAAATTTCAGATATTCGGGTCTGCGGTATTCCAATGTCCTTTGAGAGTCTATAAGCTGTGATGTTAAAAGGAATTAGAAATTCTTCTTGCAGTATTTCTCCTGGATGGATATTAGGTAGTCGCTCCATTTTTTTCTTCTTAGTGGTAATCTATAATTTCTACTTCTGATGCCTGGCCGTTATTCCATTGAAAGATGATTCTCCATTGGCTGTTTATCCTGATGCTATAGAATTCTTTCAGATTTCCAGCTAACTTTTCTAATCTGTTGGAAGGAGGAATTCGAAGGTCAGCGATATCTTGAGAGTTATGAAGCATTCTTAATTTACGTCTTCCAATCGTCTGGATTTCAACAGGCAGCTTCGCTACCCTTTCTCCGTTCCAGATTTTTTCAGTTTCTTTTGACCCAAAAGACAGAATCATACTTACTTTTAACGTTACTAACGCCAAAAGTAAGTATTAAGTTTAATCCTAAAAAGATTTGAAGTGTTTTAATCTTTGAAATACAGCCTGACTAGTGGGTAAATGTAATTTGAATTACTCATTCCTCCTGATCGTGCTCACAAACGCATCGCGCATATCCTGGAAACGGTTAAGAACGGCTTCGATAAATTCATCATCTATCAAGGCTTTCACGTCTTCATCTCCATTTACTTCAGTCTCTTCTATCTTGTAAATCTGCTCCAGGTTAGCTTTCTCCAGCTTTAGAATATACTTTCCGTTGTAGGAGTGCAAGGTGATTTTAACGTGGGGGTTTGGTATATCTGCTATTACTCTCATGGTATAAATTGCTTAATGGTTAAACTGTTGAATTGTTTGTCGGGGAGAGATTAACCCATCCCTGCCCATCCAAGGAAGGGAATTAGAAAAAATTGTCATCTCGAACAGCGTGAGAGATCTATCTGAAACTAGCTCTAGAAAATTCTAAAAAGATCTCTCCTATCGTCGAGATGACAGCTTAGGTATAAGCTGGTTAAATCAGAAAATCTTTTATCCTTTGTCAAAAATCCTTTTGTCACAAAAAGCCTTTTGTCAAAACACTACACCTTCTCCTCTATCTCAATGCCCATCAGCTGCATTAGCTTGCTGGCGTTAAAGCTACGGCAAATACCCTCGCGTAGTTTATAATCGAACTTTATTTCGTCGCCTATGATGTCGCTGTTGAAGCTGTAATTGTATACGCTGCCGGGCAGCTCCTGCTCCATAGCGCCCAACTCCAGGTCGTGGGTTGAGATAAAGCCGGAGGCGTTGCGCTTGTGCAGCTGCCGAATAAGGGCCATAGCGCCGGCGTGGCGGTCGCGGGAGTTAGTACCTTTCAGTATCTCATCTAAGAAGTAAAACACCGGCTGGCCCTGCTCTGTTAGCTCCGGCAGCATACGCAGTCGCTTTAGCTCGGCATAGAACGAAGAAGTATTTTCAGAAAGGTTATCAGCGGTGCGCATGGCAGTGTATACTTGTGTCGGGGTTACAGTCATACTTTCAGCACAAACAGGTGCACCCATTTGCGCCATTACCATGTTTATACCCACGGTTCGCAAAAAAGTAGTTTTACCGGACATGTTTGAGCCTGTTACTACCATGGTTTTGCCTGCACCCTGCATTTCAAAATCATTAGCAACAGGTGTAACAGAGAAAATAAGCGGGTGAGCCAGTTCCTTTGTCTTTAAATCGAAAGGCTGATCAGAAAGTACAGGAATGGCATAACCCGGATGCGCGTGCTGGAAAGCGGCTATACTTGCCAGCGCTTCTATTTCGCCCAGCGTATTCAGCATTTCCTCCAGTTGCGGCAGGTATCTCTCGCGCCAGTTTTCCAGGCGGTACATCCACACAAAATCCCACATCAAAATAGTGTTCAGGAAAAACGACATCAGGGTGCTGAGCCTCCACGAGAAGTAGTCGATGATGTTAGCCAGCTTATCTATGATGACAGATCCTTTTGTGCCGGATTGCTGCAGCTTCGCTTGTAACTTTATCAGTACTGCAGAAGTAAACTGTTTTTGCTCGATGTGCTGCAGCTGTCTGGTGTAGCTACGCATGGCCTCGTAAATGCCCGTACTATTATCGTAATATTCATCGCGCTCTACCCTGTACTTATGCCCAATCAGGTACTGCACTGCCAGGAAAGCCGTAGCAACATAGCCGGAAACAGCTCCGTAAGCCCAGGCTGCTATAGCAGCAAGCGTAAGTATGGGAAGTATAAATACCAGTGCCTTTAGCCAGCCGCGCTCTTTGTAAAAAGACTTTTCGGAGAACCACCGGATAAAACCGTCTGCTGTAGCTTCGTCGTGCTTAAAATGGCGGGGCAATGCTATCAGTTCCTGTAGCCAGTCCAGTTGCTTATCATCAGCCAGTTCTGCCACCGCCTGCTGCCGCTGAAGTATAACCGGAGCAGGTGCAGCCTTGCGAAACCAGCGTGCTAACGTAAGCTCGCCAATACTTGTAACAGAGCGGTTTACCAGCTGAAACAAAGAACTCTGCCCGAAAATATCCAGGTCGGAAGTATAAGGATGATGGTCGTCGATAAACAGATTACCACCATCAAACGCTTGTAGCCTGCCGTGTAGCCTGTCTATTTCTTCCTCGTTTATCTTGCGCAGCAAAACAAGCTGCTGGTGTATAAACTCCAGCCTGCTGTGCCAGCGCATTACAAGTATAAACAGTATATAAAATACAAGTATGGCGATGGCCCCAAATGTATGATTGTCGGTGCTGAAGAAATAGTAAGCTGTACCGGCACCAGCTAAAAACACCGCTACCCGCAACCACGACACCCACCTCGATTTGGTGGCGGCACGCTTTTCCTGGTCGGCCAGCGTTTCGGACCGCTGCCTGTAAAATTCTTCTCTGTTCGTGTTCAAAACTATGGATTTATACTTTAGCTATTAGCAGGCACATCAATAGTGGCGATGCACTTCAGTTCAATGGCAATAGGTGTGGGTAGTTTGTTTATCTCCACAGTAGTACGGCAGGGCTGGTTATCCTTAAAATACTCTGCGTAAAGTTTGTTGTATGTGGCAAAATCGTCTTTCATGTTTGTCAGAAACACCGTCACATCTACCAAGTTATCCCAGCTTGACCCGGCATCTTCTAAAATGTAGCGTACGTTCTGGAAAACAGAGCGACATTGCTTCTCGATGTCGTATGACGATATGTTGCCGTTCTCATCCAGTTCCACACCTGGTATCCGTTTTGTGCCACGTTCTCTTGGCCCTACTCCTGATAAAAACAGCAGGTTACCCACGCGACGCGCATGCGGATAAAGGCCCACAGGCTCGGGTGCTTTAGAGGAGTTCAGTAATTCTTTGTTATCAGTTGCCATAGGCTTATGTTTGTAGCTGGTAATTTTAACTTAAATTTAAGCATTAACCCCAAAAATCAACCAGTTATCAGTACAATACTTTGGGCTGAGGCTGTAATACAAGTTGTAGGAATTAACAACACTACCCCCTATTTTAGGCTTAATGATCATCAGGAATATCAGTCAACAGGATTCTAACTATCTGAAAGGTATTGCCATACTGGTTATCATGCTGCATAACTATTTTCATATTCTGGATAATGCTCCGGGAGAAAATGAGTTTAACTTTTCGTTACAAAGTGTACTTAACCTGCTGCACAACTTAACCTCCGCCCCGCTGGACTTTGTTAAACAACTCTTTTCGTTTTGGGGACACTATGCGGTGCAGCTTTTCGTGTTCGTTAGCGGCTACGGTTTAGCCAAAAGCTACAGCAGCAACTCTCCTATAGTATACAAAACCTATATTATTAACAGGCTAAAGAAACTGTATCCTGCTTTTTTCTTTGCCGTGTTCTTCCTGTTCTGCTATAAATTTGCCGTTGATGCCTTTATTTCCAATAAGGATATTGACCTGATAACTTATGTAAAGGAAGCTGTTTTAAAACTTACACTGTTTGCCAATCTCATTCCCGGTCAGGCTTTAACTATCTCCAGTCCGTGGTGGTTTTTCTCTTTGATATTTCAGTTATACCTGATAGCGCCCTTTCTTTTAACTCAGAGAAACAGATATACTTTATGGATAGTTATAGTAATTGCCTGGCTGATACAGCTAAGTATACTTTTTATTGCTCCAGAGCATATAGATTACCTACGTCTCAATTTTGTTGGGCATTTGCCAGAGTTCTGCCTCGGCATTCTGCTGGCAAAACAGCAGAAGGTTAAAATCAGCTCCATACTTTTTATGCTTTTGATAGCTGTTTTCATCTTCGGGTCTTTTAACAGAATAGTCTGGCTAGTGTCTTTTACTGTTGCTCCTATACTTTTTCTGATTCTTAGTCATTTCCATAATGACCATGGGAAGCTTAGCCGGCTACTCAGGTTCTTTGGGCGGAACTCGCTGTACTTTTTTGCAGTGCATGGGCTTTGCAGAGCACCATTTGTGCCATTAGGCAACCAATCAGCTTGGGGCTCTTGGATATCAGCTATACTTTACCTTATTGTAGTTACTTCGCTTACGCTGGTGTTTAAATATTTAGTAGAGCGTATAACCTTGCCTCTCTTCTGGCAAAAGGAGACTTCATGAAGTATATTAAGCAAACTATACTTGCCCCGTTGCTGCTGTTTGTGGCCATGTGTCTGCTTGCAGTTACCGTGGAGATGCGCCCCGGCAGAGTATACTATATTCTGCAGTACATACTTTTCCGGTTAAGTATACTAGACCTGTTGTTATACCTAGCTGTGTTTGCAGTTTGCGTCTGGAGCCTGCAGGTGTTGCTGCTAAACAAAAGTAAAGCTGTCCGTTATACTTTCCTGGGGCTGTTGTTGCCTTTTCTTTTCATCAGCCTGAGCTATCGGTTTATTACAGGCTACAACTATACTTACTCCGATGCGCAAACTGCTTTAAATAACCTCTCTTTCTGGGACGCTGCCCTGCAGAACTATGCGTTGCCCATATTTGGTGCCTTGTTAGCTGCAATTGGGGTGGTGTTTATACTTGCCTTCATCTCCAGGAAACTGCAACCGGTTTATACGTTTAAACATACGCTGAATATACTTCCGGTTATACTTTTAAGCGTTTGGTATATAAACAGAACACTGGGCGTAGTAGATGACCTGCCTGCTTTTTACCGGGTTCCCGTAAGTACTGCGCTGGCTGCTACCCACCAGTTACCATTAGGCCAGCGCGAGGCTGTTACTGTTGCTCCCACGTCAGCAGGCGTAAAGCATTTATTTTTGGTTGTGGATGAAAGTATAACCGGCAGCTCTCTTTCTCTGAACGGCAACCCTGTAAACACCACGCCTTTTCTTGACTCGGTAAAAGACAGCCTACTGAATTTTGGAGTGGCCAGCGCTATTACCAACTACAGCGCAGGAAGCAATATAGCCCTGATGAGTGGAGTACAAACGGCTGACTTACCCGATAGGCAGCATCTGGCTTTAACACGGCCAGCCATCTTTCAGTACGCAAAAGAAGCCGGCTATACCACATATTACATCGATGCACAGCTTAGCTCGCAGGCACTGCAAAACTACCTGGCCCCTGCCGACTTAAAACATATCGATCACTTTATACAGCCTGCCGACCTAGATTCTGGCTTGCCCTACCACCAGCGCGACTTCGAGGTAGCAAAACTCCTGGCTAAACTTTCTAGAGCTGATGAAAAGGTGTTTGTATATGTAAACAAGGTGGGTGCCCACTGGCCCTATGCGCGCACGTATCCCGAATCCGGAATCATATTTACGCCTGTGCTGCCCAAAACAAGTATGCTAAAAGACCGTGAACGTGCCACTAACACCTACCACAACGCCATCCGCTGGACCGTAGATAAGTTCTGGCAAAAGCTGATGCAGGGTATTTCGGCAACTGATAGTACAGTAGTTATTTATACTTCGGACCACGGCCAGAACCTGACTGAGCACGGCATAAGTATAGCACATGCCTCTATTTACAAACCAAATGCGCTGGAGGCAAACGTTCCGCTCTGGATACTCGATAAGTCTAACATTACATCAAAGCATACTTTACCTCAGCCAAACCTGCAATCTCATGCCCAGGTCTTCCCGACCATACTTTTGTTACAGGGTTACGACAGCACTTTTATCCGGAGCAAGTATGGCTATACTTTATTTGATGCACCTAAAGACTCAAAGCGCTACTTCTGGACAGGTGATATTTTTGGGAGAGGACAAACAGACCTGGTTGAGTTTACAGTAGCTCCTGCAAAGTAAAAGGGCCAGCTTTCGCTGGCCCCTCTCACCTTAAACAAACTTATTTCACAAAACACTTATTTCGTAAATTTCACGTCGCCAAACTTAGAGTTAATATTTACCACTCCTTTAGGCGAACTGCCTCCAAACCGACCTTTATACTCCGCAGAAGTATATCCTTTCTCCAGGGAGGTTATGTTTATAAGCGACTTATCCACTTTAAAGTCACCGAACTGCACATTCACATCAAAGTTAAAGGCTGTATTATCAGCAAAATTCAGGCTTACAGTGCCATAGTTGCTGTCTAGTGCGATCTTCTTGATATTCTTGCTCACGTTATCTACCTTAAAAGAGCCATGCTTAAAAGTCATGTCCATTTCCTCGGTTAGCTGGCCAACCTTAAAGTTACCATAGCTGGCGTTGCCTGTTAAGCCATTTGCTCCACCTACATACAGATCACCATAAGATAGGTTCACATTGCCGCCGTTTATATAGCCACAGCTACCTGAGCCGTAAGCCACCTTCACATTATTGTCGCTGTTATTCAATCTCTCGGTTTTAAGAGCCCCATGCGTCACGCTTATGTCTGCTTTACCCTTCAGAGAGGCCAGGTTTACATCACCAAAGCTATTCTTTACAGTAAGCGCATTGGCTTCCGGCATGTAAATGGTATAGTTTATCTCAAAGCTCTTGCTTGTATTACCCGACACACGCATCGGCGACATTTTAGTAACCACAGAAATAATACTGCCGCTACGGCTATCTATAATATTAATGTTATCTAGTATCTCCTGCGCTTTGGCATCGGTTGCAGCCCTGGAGATAACATCTACCTTTACTTTAATCTCGTTTTTTGCCCAGGTATTTACAGCTACATTTCCGAACTTATTATGAATGCTTAAGGCATCAGAACTGCTCACTTTATAAGTCTTGTCAAATGTCTTTCTCTTTTCAGCGTCAAAAACGGCCTCTGTGTCTTGGTTTATGTAGATGGTTTCACCGGTTTGCTCAATGTTGATCTCTTCATGCAACCCCTCCAACCCTACTACAATATCAGACAGGTTCATGAGTTCGGGTATATTTTTCATTTCTGCCAAGCTAGATAAGTCAGCCAGATCAGCTAAAGCGGATAATTTGGCAAGGGATGCCAGACTGCTCAGGTCCAGGGTAACCTGAGTAGTTGGGGGACATGGCGCTGGCTTTGCTTTTTGGGCCAATACTGTGCCGGGTGCCACAGCAGCTAGTAAGGTCAGGCTGCAGATAGTATTAAATATTCGTAGTTTCATTTTCTTTTAGTTCAGCGTTAATGGTTCTTTCCATCTTCTTAATGCTCTGGAGCACTTCCAGTTGTCTGTTAAGCACCTCAATCCGTATCTGCAGGTTCTGGACCATGGCCTCAACAATTTCTTCGGTATTCGGAGTAGTGTATAGTTGTTTTTTCAAGACTAAGTAGCTGCTGTCCAGGCGGGCTAGTTCGCGGTCTATCTCTTTCTGCTCGCCGAGGCCCAGCACTTTCTTGTCGTACTCGCTTAACTCTCCCTTCATTTCCTCTATCTGGCTTACATAATAGGCTTCCACTTCTACTATCTCCGGGGCTATGTTTGTGATAACCTTTTGCTCAGTAGCTGCCAGCATTGCGCCTGCCCCCGGTGTGTTCTGCTTCATCAGTAAGAGTGTAAGCCCACAGCCCAGCAGTAGTACCACCGTGGCTGCAACACGCATAAACAGAAAGTCGGCGCTGAAACTGGCCCGCTCACCAAACTTAATGCTGATCACCTTTGCCTCTTTGCGTGGAGCCTGAGACTCCTGGCAGATCTGCTGCCAAAGTTCCGGACGCGGCTCGAAAACATCGAACTCATCGCGGTGTTCGCTAACAAAGTCTTTTAATCTATCTTTCATGGTAAAATCTCCTCATGCACTCTTTCTTTATAATCAGGCCGCAAACTGCGGTTCTTTCATAATGTCTAATAATTTTTTCTTGGCCCTGCTGTACTGCGATTTAGATGTTGATTCTGTAATCCCCAGTACCTCACCTATCTCAGCATGGTCAAAGCCTTCCAGCAAGTATAAACTCAGCACTACTCTGTAGCCATCAGGCAGTTTCATAATGGCCTTTCGTACTTTCTCTACTTTCCACTCAGAGTCGTCTTCGTAGGTTTCTTCGGCGATGTCTCCTATGGTTCTTTCGTCCATGGGCACCAGCTCCGAGCGTCTTTTCCGGATAGCGTTTATAGCGGCATTAACCACTATTTTTTTTAACCAGCTGCCAAAAGAAGCTTCGGCTTTATAAGTATGCAGGTTTTTAAAGGCGCTAATAAAGGCTTCCTGCAGCACATCCTCCGCTTCGGAATAATCGTTGGTGATACGCATGCTCACGTTAAACATGGCTTTGGAATACAGCTTGTACAGCTCATATTGTGCACGGTTGTCGCCCTCCCTGCATTTGTCTATAACATGACTGTTAACGTCCTGGTAGCTGATGGTTTCCAAATTACGACGGTTTAACGATTTGCTCTTTTATACTTTGCCCCTTTACCCCTTTCTCTTTATCCAACTTCCGAACTAAAGACAAAGGCGCTGCGCGTAGGTTGCATGAAGTTGCAAAAATTTTCCTGATATTTTTATTTACTGGTTTACAGGAGTTTTGGTGGTGGCTTAAAGGTCTTTTTGTGGTACCTGGTCCAACTGCCCCTATTATCTAAGGCAGGAGCTCTTCACTTTTTGGAATTCCCCTCTTGAGAGGGGCAGGGGTGTGTTTTAGCGCTGTAGCTCCTGCTTAACCTCCCTTCTACCAAGATCCTTTCTGGATGACAAAAAAGAGAAGACTAGGAAATTATCTGTAGGGACAGGTCGCGACCTGTCCGCCATTGGCTTCAACAATGAAACTTATGCTTCAGAACCTGCAAAGGAAGAATTTTCCGCCTTAGATAAGTCGAAGATCTCGGGCCAGTTTCGGGAGAGGGGCAGGGGTGGTTGGACTACAGGTACTACCAACAAAAAAGCCGGTCCTGAGTAAGAACCGGCTTTTGTATTATAGTTTATATAAGACGCTCGCAGGAGCTGCGCACGCTGCGAGGTCTGTGGTACTTAATCCATGATATCAAACTTAATGCCCTGTGCCAATGGCAGGTCGCGGCTGTAGTTGATGGTGTTGGTCTGGCGGCGCATGTATACTTTCCAGGCATCAGACCCAGACTCACGGCCTCCGCCGGTTTCTTTTTCACCGCCAAAAGCACCGCCTATCTCCGCACCGGATGTACCGATGTTTACGTTGGCTATACCACAGTCGGAGCCCCAATGGCTCAGGAATGCCTCTGTTTCGAGCAGGTTAGTTGAGAAGATAGCAGACGATAAGCCCTGGCGCACACCATTCTGTATCTCTACAGCATTCTCTATCTCTCCGCTATACTTTATCAGGTACAAAATAGGGGCAAATGTCTCTTCCTGTACCATTTCAAAGTGGTTTACGGCCTCTACAATGGCAGGTGTAACATAAGTGCCTGTTTCGTAGCCGTGGCCGCTTAGCACTTCGCCGCCTGTCAACAACTTTCCTCCCTCCTGCTGCACCTTCTCCAGGGCATTGGTAAAGGCGTTAACAGCATCCTTGTCGATAAGTGGACCTACCAGCGTGGTGCTGTCCAGCGGATGGCCTATTGGCAGGTTCGGGTATACTTTTAACAGGCGTTCTTTTACCTGATCATAAATGTTCTCGTGTATAATTAAACGGCGGGTAGAGGTACAGCGCTGGCCACAGGTACCAACAGCACCAAACACAATTGCAATTAAAGCCAGCTCAAGATCAGCGTTCTCTGTAAGTATAATGGCATTGTTACCGCCCAACTCCAGCAAAGATTTACCTAAGCGTGCTCCAACAGCCTCTCCTACTTTTTTGCCCATGCGCGTAGAACCCGTTGCCGACACCAGCCCAATTCGGTTATCATGGCTTATCAGGCTGCCAATCTTTGCATCACCGATTATCATATTAAATATACCTTCCGGCAGTTCATTGTCAGCTAACACATCCCTGATAATGTGCTGGCATGCAACTGCTGTAAGAGGTGTTTTCTCGGATGGCTTCCAGATAACTACATCGCCGCAAACAGCAGCCAACATAGCATTCCAGCTCCAAACGGCTACCGGGAAGTTAAAAGCCGATATAACGCCAACAATGCCCAGCGGGTGGTACTGCTCGTACATGCGGTGCTGCGGACGCTCAGAGTGCATGGTAAAGCCGTGCAGCTGGCGCGATAAACCTACCGCAAAGTCGCAGATGTCGATCATCTCCTGCACCTCACCTAAGCCTTCCTGCAGAATCTTGCCCATTTCGTAGCTAACCAGTTTGCCCAGCGGCTCTTTATACTCCCGCAGCTTTTCACCGATCTGTCGCACAATTTCGCCGCGCTTGGGTGCCGGCATTTTGCGCCATACTTTAAAGGCTTCTTCAGCTGCTTTTACAACCTGCTCATAATCGTCGGCGGTTGCCATGTTAACATGCGCAATCAGGTTGCCATCAGCAGGGGAATGTATAGCGCGTGCGTTTTTACTTTCTTGTCCGCCCCAGGCCAGGCCTGTGCTGTATGCCGGGTTCTGCTCTTTTATGCCTAAGTGTTGCAGTACATCAGTTAGTTCTTTGTTAAGCGGAAGTTCATCTATGGTCTGTTTCATTAGTCTTATCTGTTTTGGTTTTAAAAAGTACTCTTTACAAATCTAAAAAATAAAAAAGCTTCTGCAAGGCTGCAGAAGCTTTCTCTGAGTATAGTTTATGTGGACTTAACCTTTTCCGATAGGGTAATAGGCTTTCAGGCCATCCGGATAAACGCCTTCAATGTACACTACACCGCTGTCAATGTTTTTCAGGAATTTCTCCACATCAGACGGCTGGTTTACACTGTATTTATCGATTCGGGTAATGATAAAACCGTCTTTCATACCGGTATCGCGGAACTTGCTGTTTCGGATGTCGCTGATTTTGGCACCACCGTCAATACCGAGTCGGTTCATTTCCTGCTTGCTAACAGGTTCAAAAGTTGCACCGTCGAACGTTACAGATTTGGCATTGCTGCGCTTTACCAGTTCTGTGCTGTTATTAAGGTTCTTCAGCGTTACAGTGGCATTTCGATCCTTGCCATCGCGCAGGTAATCTACTTTTACTTTATCGCCAGGGCGGTAACGGGCAATCTGCTCCAATAACTGAGACGATTTAGCCACTTTAACGCCATTTACTGCTGTGATTACATCGCCTGCTTTCAAGCCTGCTTCCTGAGCACCGCTTTTCTCTTCTACACTTGCAATGTATACACCGTTAAGCGTTTTGATATTGTTCTCTTTCGCGAAATTAGCGTCGATTTCCTGGATAGATGCACCAAGCAATGCACGTTGCACTTCGCCATACTTAATCAGGTCGTCTACTACCTTGCTTACAAGAGAAGAAGGCACTGCAAAAGAATAACCTGCAAAAGAACCCGTTTGTGAGGCAATGGCAGTGTTAATACCAACCAGATCGCCATTCAGGTTTACTAATGCGCCACCAGAGTTACCAGGGTTCACGGCAGCGTCTGTCTGAATAAATGATTCTATACTAAGGTCTTTGTTCTGGTTAGTGCGCAGGATGTTAATGTTACGACCTTTGGCACTTACAATACCCGCTGTTACGGTAGAGGTAAGATTCATGGGATTACCTACAGCCAGCACCCACTCCCCTACCTGCAGTTCGTCGGAATTACCATAACGCAAGGTTGGCAGTTTATCGGCATTAACTTTAAGCAGCGCAATATCTGTTGTTGGGTCTGTGCCTACAAGCGTGGCCTCAAACTTACGCTTATCGTCCATTACTACCTCAATTTTAGAGGCATCGGCAATTACATGGTTGTTTGTAATGATATAGCCATCTGATGCAATGATCACACCCGAGCCGGAACCAACCTGAGGTCCGCGTGGCACTCGCTGTCCAAAGCCATCGCCAAAGAACTCACGCAGGAACGGATCCATAGGGCTGCCGCTGCCACGGCTCGCCACACTAGGGCTATACTCCGTCATTACGTGTACTACGGCAGGGGTTGATACCTGTGCGGCTTTTATAAAATTTAATCCTGGAGGAGCTACTACATCACTGCTATTCATGTTACTGGTATAGCGCACTGTAGGATACTCTTCAATTTTTTCTGTTCTGGTAGTGGCGGCCTCGTCTTCCAGCAGCTTATAGCTACCCACGGCAACACCGCCACCCAGAATGGCAGAAAGCGTTAAGCCAACGATAAACTGTTTCGTCTTCATGTGATTAGTTTTAGTACTGTATGCTTTTATGATATAAATATTATAGATAACCTATACTTAAAAAAGTAACGCTACAATAGTATACGATAGTATCTTGTATACTGATCAGTTTAGCAATTACACATTTAAATTAACAAAAAAGAGGCCAACTTTGCTGGCCTCTTTCAAAAAAATGTAATGCGTTTATGATTTCTTAGCCTTGCCGTTATCTGTATTAACTGCAACTTTCTCGTCTGATGCTTTTCCTTCAGAGACTTTCTTTTTGCTATCGTTTGTACTGGAGATATTGATCTGGCGCTTCATAGTTTTGTGCTCATCTTTAGGCACTGTTACCAGCAGCACGCCATCTTCCAGTTGGGCAGTTATTTTGTCCGGGCTTACTTTATCTGGCAAGTAAAAGGTTCTGCTAAACGAACCATACTGTGTTTCCAGCATGTGGTAACGGCGGCCTTCTTCTTTTCTCTCCAGCTGGCGTTCGCCGGTTATAGTTAATTTGCCTTCCTGAAAATCAATACTGATGTCTTCCTTTTTAACACCTGGTAAAGCTACTTCAATCTCATAGCTCTTTTCTGTTTCGCAGGCATCTACGTGAGGTGTAAAGCCAGAATAATTTTTAGCGTTTACAGATTCGTTAAAGAACCTGTCTAACATAGAACTGAATGTGTTAGGCATGTTTTCCTGCATGCCATTGTATCTGCTTAGTGCCATAGTTTTTATACTTTTAAGTTTGCTACAAATTGATTCACACTAATAGCAAAGTAAAAATTATACCAGCAGAAAAATCTTTGAAATTCATGAAATAATGTCATTTTTAGACGAGCATTTTCAAGCAACCATCTGACTGCATGGCAGTTAACCACATATTTAGTACGTAATACTGGCAGTATGAGAGGCACGATTGATGTTATACTTTATCTCTAAACCAAACACCGGAGAAATGCGGTTCCGCTTGGTTGTGTAGCCGTCTTCGATAAGCTTACCCTGCTCATCATACACCGGCGATACCAGCACATAGTAGTAATCTGTTTGCCGCATAAAGTATGGGTTAATACGCAACTTTTCGGTAAGTTCATAGTTCAGGCTCAAACGAAGGCGGGTGCGGTCTACGGTTCTTTCCTGGGCGGTGCTATTATTTTCTTTGCCAAAGTTTGAGATTACCAGGGTTTCGTAGCTTATACTTGGTGTTATGAATCTGCTCTTTAGCGGCAGGCGCTTGCCCAGTTCTGCTGTACCTCTGAATCTCCCAAAAGCGTCACGTTCTTCCTGATCCACGTATTCTGTTAACAGCTGTTTGTTAAAGTATAAACTGCCCAGATTGCCGTTGTGCCTCAAAAAAAGGCCGTAAAACAGTATCTTCGGAAAGTCTTCGGCAGCATAGCGAAGTATAGCCCCTCCGCGCCAGTGGTCTGTAAAAGTATGCTCGTAGCCCAGGCTCAGCTCTATCCGTTCGAAGTTGCTCAATAGCCCCGACTGCTTCAGGTCGTTATAATCGCTATCAGTATTAATGCGGTACTGATTCCGGAAAAACATCAGCCCATCTTCGCCTAAACCATACGTAGCTTGCAACTCAGGCCAGATGGCAGTTGGAGCCGTAACTTTGCTTTGGCCCTGGGTAAGCACTGGCAAAAGCAGCAGCAGTATAAAGTATAGCTTTTTCATGGGTGATTTTCAAGGATTACGAATGATGCTCTGAACAAGGTATAAGTTTTACCAATTACACTTTCTTAGCTCTTTAATTGCTGCAGGGCCACATAAGCCATCAGGCCGATACCAGTTTCCAGCGCAGCCTCATCAATATCGAATGTCGGTGTATGTACGCCTGAGGTTATACCGCGTTCTTCGTTTCGGGTACCAAGACGGTAAAAACATGCCGGTACTTCCTGCGAGTAATAGGCAAAGTCCTCTGCACCCATCCACAGGTCCAGGTTAACCACGTTCTCTTCTCCTAAGTAATCTACTGCTGCAGTACGTGCTATAGCGGTTAGTTCCGGGTCGTTCTGTAAGTATGGATAACCATTCTTGATATCGATGTCGCAGCTGCCTCCCATACTTTCGCAAAGCCCTACGGCCAGTTTCCTGATTTTCTGGTGAGCCTCTTTACGCCATGCTTCATTCATGGTCCGAAACGTACCTTCTATCTTTACCTCGTTCGGGATAACATTGGTTGCGCCTTTGCCCTCTATTTTACCAAACGACAGCACCGACGGTACTTTAGGGCTGGCATGGCGGCTAACGATCTGCTGCAGCGCCACAATAAGGTGTGCTGATATCAGAACAGGATCGATGTTCATTTCCGGCAGTGCGGCATGCCCACCTTTGCCTTTTACGGTTATGTAGATCTCATCAGCGCTGGCCATATACATACCAGACTTAAAGCCTACTTTACCTGCCGGAAGCATCGGGAATACATGTTGTGCTACTATACCCGCCGGAGCCGGATTCTGCAACACACCCTCTTTGATCATAATAGAGGCGCCTCCCGGAAACTTCTCCTCGCCTGGCTGAAAAACCAGCTTTATAGTACCTTCAAACTCATCGCGCATGTCCTGAAGTATACGTGCCGCGCCTAACAAAGAGGCTGTATGCACATCGTGCCCGCAGGCATGCATAACCCCCTCGTTCTTCGATTTATATGCCACTTCATTTGCTTCAACAATTGGCAAAGCATCTAAGTCGGCACGCAAGGCGATGGTTTTCTTCTCCGGGTTTCTGCCTTTTATTAAAGCCACCACGCCTGTAGTAGCCATACTTTCTGATGTAATGCCATATTGCTCCAGCACCTGTTTTACATAGGCTGCTGTGTTATACTCTTCAAAAGAAAGCTCAGGATTGGCGTGTATATGCTGGCGCACTTTCACCGTATCGGGTGCGTAAGCTTGTGCTAATTGCTTTATTTTATCTGTTGTATGTGTCATGCACTGGTTATTTCTAAAGGATATTCAAAGCTGTAGGGCTAGTCTAAATCCGATAACTGGTTTATAGCCTGTGCTCCGTGCAATGCTGGCAACTCAGACTAAGGCTGTCATTTCGACCACCGTGAGAAATCTATCTAGAATTATTGCAGAAGGAATTCTAAATAGATCTCTCCTTTCGTCGAGATGACAGTTTTTGCTCAAGTTGACGGCATTGTGACTTTCCACCCTACTAGGTCATTAACTTATCATCATTATAAGACACAAGTTTGGAAACTTGTGCCACAAAAGAAAGTTAAATTGTTTTTACTATGTAGAATTCATTCTACTGGTCCTGTAAAAATAAAAGCGCTGCGTCTATTTCCAGATCGCAACGCTTTTAGTCTTTTATCTTTTGTCTAAGGTCCCTGGTATAAACCCTAATAACTCTTATCAATATTGATCTGGTCCTGCACGATCTGGGCGTTTGGCACCAGGTCTGATATTTTATTAAGCACCTGCTGCGCCTCCATCCGACTAAAGAAATCGCCAATCTTAAGCTTAAAATTAGGTTGCTGATAAGTAAGGTAATCTTTCACATCCGGCACCCGCGAGATAATTGTTTTGCGCAGATTCATGACATCCTGGCGCTGCGAACCATTGTAAGCCAGAATACGATAACCCTGGGCATACTTTATGTTCTTGTTCACGCTGGCTACAGTATCCATCAGCACAGCTACTTTGCGGTTTACATGGTTGGTTGGTTCTACGCGTGCCGCCACTGTAGTTTCCGGTGCCTCATACTTTGGGCGATAAACGCTCAGGTCTTCGGCTACTTTCTCTTTGCCCGGAAATTTCCCTGTGTCAGTTGTAGTTTTGCCCGCCGATGGCGCACAAGCTGACGAGATCAAGATCAGCAGGGAAAGTAATAAATTAAGAATTCTGTTGTTCATGGGTAACTATTTGAATGCTGGCCGAACAGCCTAACCTGTCGGCACCTGCTTTTATTAACGCTTTTGCATCTTCATACGTACGTATGCCACCAGCAGCCTTTATCTTCATAGACTTTGGTAACACCCGGCGCATTAATTTTATATCTTCTACGGTAGCTCCACGCGAGGCAAAGCCTGTAGAGGTTTTAACATAATCCACACCGGCATTGGCGCACAACTCACAGGCCTTCACGATCTCGTCTTCCGATAGTAAAGCTGTTTCGATAATTACTTTCAGCTCTGCCTCTTTCAAGTGACAAAACTTAGCCAGATCGCTTAGTTCGTTCTCTACCTCATTATACTTGCCAGACTTAAACGCAGAGATGTTCATCACCACATCTATCTCGTCTGCGCCGTCGGCAATGGCCTGGTGTGTTTCCAGAAACTTTACTTTAGCATGCTGATACCCCAACGGGAAACCCACTACAGTTGCCACTTTAACAAGTGAGCCCGGGCCCAGACGCTCTTTTGCCAGTTGCACATAACATGGGGCGATGCAAACGGCGGCAAAACTGTAGTTGCGGGCCTCATCGCATAATTGCATCACCTGATCAGCTGTCGCGTCTGGCTTCAGCTGCGTATGATCTATGTAAGCAGCCAGTTCTTCTCCTGCCATAGTTTATCCTATAAAAGATAAAGGACATAAGACAAAAGATTTCCTCCGCCTCATATCCTTTATCATTTCAATTTTATACTTGGTTTAGCCCCTGATTTATACTTCAGGGCTATTATTCATTATTCCCCGATAAGTATGCAGCGGTTGTGAAGCAGGTCGTCTTCTACAGTTTTATACTTTACGTCCTTCAGCACACGGCCATCCATATACTGCACGCTAACTCTGTCGTTACGTCCAGCCACTTTCTGAGAGTGTGCCGGCATTATCTTTTCCGGCTCCGGTGCCTGTGCTGAAGTATGGCCTGACTGATCTTCCAGCGAAGAGTGTACCTCCTGCTTCTGCTCTTTTAACACAGGTGCTTTTGGTGCCATCGGCGGTTTAACCGGCTGCTGTACCTGCTCGGGTGCCTGTACTGGTATAAACGCATGGAACAGGAATTCGATTGTCTGCTCGTTTACCTTACCAATCATGCGCTTAAACAACTCAAAAGACTCGAACTTGTAGATCAATAATGGGTCTTTCTGCTCGTATACCGCGTTCTGCACACTTTGCTTGAGGTTGTCCATCTCGCGCAGGTGGTCTGTCCAGGCCTGGTCTATAGTACCCAGCGTAATGATCTTCTCCATAGCACGGAGTAACTCCAGGCCATGCGTCTCATAGGCTTTAGTAAGGTTAGCCACAGCTGCCAGCTGGCGTTTACCATCTGTAAATGGCACGGCCACGTTCTCGATCATCGGCCCCCGGTTCTGGTGAATGTCGGCAATTATCGGGTAAGCCTGGTCAGCAGTTTGCTTGTTTCTGGTCAGGTAGTGGTTAAGCGCCTCGTTGTATAAACGCTCAGACAACTGGTTAGCCTGTACAGATTTAAATTCTTCTTCAGTGATAGATGACTCGATACCAAATACACGCAGCACATGCAGCTGGAAGTTCTCGTAATCGCTGATGTTCTTGTAGCTTACAATCACGTCTTCGCTGATATCGTAGATCATGTTCCAGATATCCAGCTCCAGACGCTCTCCGTAAAGGGCGTTTCGGCGGCGCTTGTATACTACCTCACGCTGAGCGTTCATCACGTCATCGTACTCTAGTAAGCGCTTACGCATACCAAAGTTGTTCTCCTCCACTTTCTTCTGTGCGCGCTCAATAGAGTTCGTGATCATCGAGTGCTGAATCACTTCGCCTTCCTCCAGACCCATGCGGTCCATCAGGCGAGCAATACGGTCAGAGCCGAACAAACGCATCAGGTTATCTTCCAAGCTCACAAAGAACTGCGAAGAACCCGGGTCTCCCTGGCGACCTGCACGACCACGCAACTGGCGGTCTACGCGGCGTGACTCGTGGCGCTCTGTACCGATAATGGCAAGACCACCCGCAGCCTTAGACTCCGGCGTAAGTTTAATGTCAGTACCACGGCCGGCCATGTTGGTAGCAATCGTTACTGTTCCTGGCTTACCAGCTTCAGCAACGATTTCGGCCTCTTTCTGGTGCATTTTGGCGTTCAGTACCTGGTGCTTTAACTTACGCAGTGTAAGCATACGGCTTAATAGCTCCGAAATCTCAACTGAAGTTGTACCAACCAGTACCGGACGACCTGCCTCTGTCAAAGCTACGATCTCGTCGGCAACGGCATTATACTTTTCACGAACGGTTTTGTATACTTTGTCGTGCTCGTCTTTTCTGGAGATAGGGCGGTTAGTTGGTATCACTACCACATCCAGTTTATAGATGTCCCAGAACTCACCTGCCTCTGTTTCGGCAGTACCCGTCATACCAGACAATTTGTGGTACATACGGAAGTAGTTCTGCAACGTAACTGTAGCGTAAGTCTGTGTGGCATCTTCTACCTTCACGTTTTCTTTCGCCTCAATTGCCTGGTGCAAACCATCCGAGTAACGGCGTCCTTCCATTACACGGCCTGTCTGCTCATCTACAATCTTAACTTTGTTATCCGGCGTTACAATGTACTCTGTATCCTTCTCGAACAAAGTATAAGCCTTTAATAACTGGTTAATTGTATGAATACGCTTTGATTTCTCCTGAAAGTCGGCGATCAGCCTCTCTTTGGCATGCAGTTGCTCTTCATGAGAAAGCGCTTTGTTGTTCTCGATCTCGGCGATCTCAACCCCGATATCCGGCATGATGTAGAAGTTCGGATCTTCGCCCTGGCCCGTGATCAGGTCAACGCCTTTCTCGGTCAGTTCGATCTGGTTATGCTTCTCATCAATGGTAAAGTATAGCGGCTCATCTGCCTCCGGCATTTGGCGGGAGTTATCCTGCAGGTAGAAGTTTTCTACTTTCTGCATGATAGCGCGGTTACCGGTCTCGCTCAGGAATTTGATCAGCGGCTTGCTTTTAGGCAGACCACGGTAAGCACGGAACAAAGATACGCCGCCCTCTTGTGTGTTGCCCTCCTTGATCAGGCGCTTAGCCTCCGTCAGGAAGTTGTTAACTACTTTACGCTGCGCCTCTACCAGCATGGCAATGCGTGGCTTCAGTTGGTAAAACTCGTGCTCATCGCCACGCGGCACCGGGCCGGAAATAATCAAAGGCGTACGGGCATCGTCAATCAATACAGAGTCAACCTCATCCACCATGGCGTAATGGTGCTTGCGCTGTACGAGGTCCTGCGGTTCACGGGCCATGTTGTCGCGCAGATAGTCAAAGCCGAACTCATTGTTAGTACCGTAGGTAATATCTGCTCTGTATGCTTTGCGGCGGGATTCAGAATTTGGCTGGTGCTTGTCGATGCAGTCTATGGTGAGGCCATGAAACTCAAATAAAGGCGCCATCCACTCAGAGTCACGGCGGGCAAGGTAGTCGTTAACCGTTACTACGTGTACGCCGCGCTTGGCAAGTGCATTCAGGTAAGCTGGCAATGTTGCCACTAATGTTTTACCTTCACCTGTAGCCATCTCAGCAATTTTACCCTGGTGCAGCACAATACCACCGATCAGCTGTACATCATAGTGCAGCATATCCCAGGTGATCTCGTTGCCGGCAGCTATCCATTTGTTAGCCCAGATAGCTTTCTCGCCATCGATCTGCACGTTTGGCTTGCGGGCAGAAAGCTCGCGGTCCATTTCGTTAGCAGTTACTACCAACTGGCCATTCTCTTTCCAGCGGCGGGCTGTTTCCTTCACAACAGCAAAGCCCACAGGCAGCACTTCCATCAGCACTACTTCCAAGTCTTTGTTACGCTGTTTCTCCAGCTCGTCTATCTCCGAGAAGATATTTTCCTTCTGCACGATATTCAGCTCCGGCTCATCGGCGATGCGCTTGTGCAGGGCTGCAATCTGCTCATCGATGGGCTTTAGGCGCTCATCAATAATGCCTTTTATTTCATAGGTCTTCTGGCGAAGCTGGTCGTCAGTAAGATCTTTTAGTTTAGCGTACTCTTCGTTTACTTTAGATACGTAAGGCAGTACCTCTTTTATATCTCTGTCGGATTTGGTTCCGAATAGTTTCGCAACGGTTTTACCGAAAAAATCAAACATCTGTGTCTGTTAATCTTAAATGAAATCTTCTGTTTGCAATATCGTCAAAAATAGCTGTTTTTCCGATATATCTAACGATCTGTACTAAAACAATACCATAATAATGCATGCATAGGTTATCTGCCATATTTACCGATAAAGTATAGCCTTATTACTATTTATACTTTGGCAACGTAAAACCTTATGCCAGAATCAGGTAAAGCGTGGCATTGTGGCAGGGGTGTTTGGTTAATGGTTAATGGTTATTAGTTGTTAGTTATTGGGGAGTATGGTAATTTGAGCAGGAACAACCTCAGGCAAATGGCAACAGAATTTGAAGATGAAGCTTTTCAAGCATGCATTCTTTTAAAATTGCCGGTCTATATCTCAATCTGATTCTGTCTCCATTTCCTCCAATAACTAACAACTAATAACCAACAACTAAAATACCTTCTGAAATTCCACCACATCTTCCCAGCCATCAGGTGTGCGGAGCCAGTCTTTGCGGATGCCTATACTTTTGAAGCCGGCTTTGGTGAACAGGTCTATACTTTTGAGGTTGCTTGCAGTAACGGAGCAGAAAAGCTGATGCAGCATGAGGGTGTTCTGGCAGTAGCTGAGTAGCAGCTGCAGCGCATCAGAGGCGTGTCCGTTTTTGCGGTGACCGGGTGCAATGGCTATACCCACTCCTGCCCTGCGGTGCATCGGGTCGAAGTCATAAAGATCTACGGCGCCTACTGCCTCTTCGCTTGCGTTGCAGATGACCAGGCGCAACTGCTTTATAGTGTAGATATCCAGCGCAGCGTTTTCGAGATACTGCTCCAGCACAAATTTAGAGTAAGGTGTAAGCGTATTGCCCACATGCCACACCGATATATCGTTCTCCAAAGTATAAAGAAACTCCAGGTCAGTTGGCTCAAGGGCACGCAGGTAAGTATTTTCTGATTTCAGGAACATACTGATGCTGATTTATACTTTAGCCAAGCTACAAAAAGAAAAGACTTCCGGCAATTTTACCTGCTGAAAGTCTTATATTATGGTTGCTCGCCTGTAATTGTCATCCCCTGCCCCTCCTGAAACAAGTTCAGAATTTACACTTTAAATGCAGGGTTGTTTTATTATCCTTTTGCTGGCGCGGATCTGTGATCCATGACTTATTATACTGTTGGATTTGCAATCCAACTGGGCCAGAGGCCCAACTATAGCCGGTCACGAGCGAGGACGCTGGAGCCATGTACTACTATTTACACGTGCTGAAAAAGTCCCCATTTGAAGTCGCAGATCCCGGACTTGATTCGGGAGGGGCAGGGGGATGACTTACATTATATGAATTTACACTTTAAGAGCTTATGGCTCCTGTAAAAACCTGCTTGGCCGGACCGATCAGGTAGATATACTTAAAACCTTCACCTTCTTCATCCTGCTCAAAAACGACTTCCAGGTTGCCACCCAATGTTTTTACTTTGATCGGACTCTCCATACCCAGCATACCTGCCACTAAAGCAGCTGCTGTTACGCCTGTGCCACATGATAAAGTCTCATCCTCAACGCCACGTTCGTATGTGCGAACAAATATCTCGTCATCGCTCAGGCGCTGCACAAAGTTAACGTTCGTACCCTCTGACTTAAAACGTTTATTGTAGCGAATAGCGCGGCCTTCTTCGTATACATCCAGGTTTTCCAGGTTGTCTACAAAGCGGATGTAATGCGGTGAGCCTGTATTAAGAAAGTAGTCATTCCCGACAAACTCCACGCCTTTCACATCATTCATTTTAAGATGAATCAGATCGCGCTCTACGCTAGCCTGGTGCTCACCGTCGGCTGCCAGAAAACAAGCCACATCCTCTATCACGCCTAAAGCTCTTGCAAAACGGACGGTGCAGCGCGCGCCGTTACCGCACATAGAGCCAAGGCGTCCGTCGGCATTAAAGTATACCATCTCGAAGTCGTAGTCCGGATGGTCCTGCAAAAGTATAAGTCCGTCTGCGCCGATGCCAGTACGGCGATCACAAAGGTGCTTTACAAAGGCTTTGTCGGATGCCGGGAAAGCAAGTTTACGGTTGTCTACCATCACGAAGTCGTTGCCCGTGCCCTGGTATTTATAAAAGCTAATTGCCATGTATAAGTAACAAATATGACATTGGGAACGTGCACTTTTAAGGTTAGGCGGATAATGTGTAATTTTACCGCTTAAGTGGGGCACGCCCTGAAATAAACGACAAAGATATGTATTCCTTTTTAACTACAGAAAACTGGGCTGACTATGAGTTGGTTGATTCCGGAAATTTTGAAAAGCTGGAGCGCTTCGGCCAGTATTACATAGCCCGCCCTGAGCCGCAGGCCATCTGGGACAAGCACTTGCCTGAGCAAGAGTGGCAGCGCATGGCCAATGCCGTGTTTACCCGCGACAAAGGCAGCCAGGAAAAAGGCCAGTGGAAACTAAAAAAAGGAATGCCCGAGCAATGGTTTATAGACTACAAGTATAACGACCTGAAACTGCGCTTTAGATTAGGCTTATCGTCCTTTAAACATGTAGGCTTGTTTCCGGAGCAGGATAGCAACTGGAAATTTATTTACGACATCACCCGCAGCCTAAAGGCACAGCAGCCAAAAGTGCTGAATATGTTTGCCTACACCGGTGCCGCCACCCTTGCCGCCAAAGCAGCCGGTGCCGATGTTACCCACCTCGACTCTATTAAGCAGGTTAACTTTTGGGCCCGCGACAACATGGAAGCCAGCAACCTGGATAATGTGCGCTGGATTGTAGAAGATGCCATGAAATATGCCCGCCGCGAAGTGAAACGTGGCAACAAGTATAACGGCATCATCCTGGACCCACCTAGCTATGGCCGCGGCCCCAACGGCGAGAAGTGGCAGCTAGAAGATGAACTGAACGAGATGATAAAACTCTGCCGAGAAATGCTGGACGGCACCGATTATTTCCTGCTGATCAACCTGTACTCGATGGGCTTCTCTGCGCTGGTACTCGATAACCTGATGCGTGGAACGTTTGGGGAAATGGTACAGCATGAGGAACTGGGTGAGTTATACTTGCTGGATGGCGGTAAGCGTAAATTGCCGTTGGGTACTTTTTTCAGGTTTAGTTCTGTGGGTAGGTAGATAATTTGATAAGTATCGTGAGTATTATTTTAATTATCTTGGCTCTAATACTTTATCATACTCAAAGTACACTCATAAATAGTCACTTTAATATTAAGTATTGGAAAATATTTCTATAGCTCCCAAAAATGATTAGACAAATTATAAAGGAAATTCCTTTTATAGGAAGAGGTATTACTTTTATCTACAGGGCTTATTACTGGAATTTTTATATACCTTTATTTGACAACCCTTTTAAGCCCTATGATTCTCCAACATTATGGTTAAAACAATACTTTAATTTAAAGAATAATTTGAGCATTATTCAAATTGGATCGAATGATGGAAAGACTGGCGACCCATTATTTAGTCTAATAAATGAATACAAGGATTGTACTGCTATTTTTGTAGAACCTATTCCTTATTTATATCTTAAGTTGAAACAGAATTATAATTTTGGTTCCCGTTTTGTTTTTGAAAACATTGCAATAAATGATGGGACTAAACAAACATTCTATTCAGTTTCTGAATATGCTAAAGATGCTATCCCTAACTTGCCTAGCTGGTATGATCAATTAGGATCTTTTAATAAAACTAACATCTTAAACCACTTAGATGGAATATTAGAACCATATATAAAGGAGACAATAATAGAAGGGAGCTCTTTAAAGCAATTGTTAAAAAAAAATCAGATTAATAGAATCGATATTTTACATATAGATACTGAAGGTTACGACTGGAAAATACTTTCTCAATTAGACTTTGAGAAATATAAACCAGAGATAATATTATATGAACACAAACATCTTTCTAAAAAAGAGAAAAAAGCCTCAATTAACAGCTTAAAAAAACATAACTATACAATTTTTAAGTTGGGTGGAGACTTTCTAGGTTGTAATAGAAGTCTTCTTAGAACAAAAATATTTTCAAATTTAAAAGCACAAAAAATACTTTAAAATCTTTCTACAAAAGATGTATCACATTCTTTTGTAGAAAGATTTTAATCCGACATCAAACAAATGAAAAACCGCCTCGCACTAATCGACATGGGTACCAATACCTTTCACCTGCTTATAACAGAAGTAGGCGAAGATGGGAAACTACGTGATTTTGTAAGAACCAAAGTACCGGTGCGTTTGGGGCAAGGTGGCATCAGCAACGGAGCTATTACTCCGGAGGCTTCTGAACGTGCCCTTAAAACCCTTCGCGATTTCCGTAGGCAGATAGATGAGTATGAAGTAGAAACTGTTCGTGCTATGGCAACCAGCATGGTGCGTAACGCCAGCAACGGCGACGATTTTGTGAAAGACATCTACAAGCAAACCGACATACAGGTAGAGGTTATAGACGGAGCCCGCGAAGCAGAACTGATCTACTACGGCGTACGCTCTGCTGGTGTGCTGGACGAGAAAATAGCCCTGATCATGGATATTGGCGGAGGCAGCGTGGAGTTTATACTTTGCAATGCGCAGGAGATATTCTGGAAGCAGAGTTTCGAGGTAGGTGCCCAGCGCCTGATGGACCAGTTCTTTACCGAAGACCCGATTGCCCCTGAAAGTATAGCCGCCGAGAAAGCCTACCTCGAAGAAAAACTACAACCGCTTACAGAGGCTGTAGCCAAGTATAAACCAAGTATACTTGTAGGCTCCTCCGGCACCTTCGACACCATCTGCGACATAGATGCCCTGAGCAAAGGTGATACTTCCAGACAGCAAACACAACCAGCTGCATCTTATTTAACCATTGATGCTTACTACAAAATACACCACGACCTGCTACACAAAAACCACGAAGAACGCCTGGCTATACCCGGCATGCTGGAGATGCGCGTGGATATGATCGTGCTGGCAAGTATAGTGGTAGACTTTGTGCTACAAAATTATAAACTACAAGAAATCCGCGTATCGGCTTATGCCCTGAAAGAAGGTGTGCTGCAGCAGGCGTTGGAGAGTATGAAATAGCCCCTTATTGTCAGAATCAGGATTTGTAGGATTTAAAGAATCAACAGGATTGCCTTCAGCACCTGGTCCAACTGCCCCTCTCCCGAAGCAAGTCCGGGATCTTCGACTTGTCTAAGGCGGGGAATCTGCTACTACTATTTCTCCTTTCATCACAATAGCAGCAATTCTTCTATTTTGTCATCCTGTCAAGGATCTTGGTGGAAGGGAGGTTAAGCAAAGGCTACAGAGCAAAAACATACCCTTGCCCCTCTCAATAGGGGAATTCTAAAGATGTTAAGTTTCCTGCCTTAGGCAAGTGAGAACGGAAGGTCGAAGCTTGCGAGTACAGTTCTGAGGGGCAGGGGTGGTTGGACCAGGTGCTGCAAAAAATAGCCTCAGAAGTATAACTCCTGAGGCCTCAATTATAAAGTATAAATCTACTTAAGCTTTGCCAAACGCTTCACCTCTTTTTCATAAGCCTTACGCAGCTTTTTTAGGTCTTTGCGGTTTTGGCTGTACTGGGCTGCTAACACTTTTGCTTCCTGCCAGGTTGAGTTGCCGGCATCTTTTACAGCTAGTTGCTTGCCCAATTGCTCCTGCACTTTCTTGGTTTTGCGTTTGGCATAGCCTCTGTCCAGCAGCGATGTAAGCAACTGTACAGCTATCTTCTCTTCCTGAATGCTGGCAAGGTAACCGACTACATGCGCCGTAAAATCCTGCTTGTTGTCCTTCGCAAAATTGAAGAGTGAGCTATGGTTCAGGCCATACTTTCCAACGCCATTGTCAAGGTAATAACCTCTACCCTTTTCGTACAAAGCCACCGCATCGGTGTAGCGTTTAGAGGACACAAGGCGGTTTACATCTTCCAGCATGCGTTGATACGTGGCAGCAGCCAGAATCTCGTTACGTCCATCTTTTGCTGTAAAGGTAGCTACATTGCAATCTGCCATTTCATCTGCAGCTTTAATAGCAGCCATAAATGCCTGATCGGCGGCAACATACTTTCTCTGGCTAATCAGGTCGCGGGCGTTCTGGTAATGCTTGTCGTATGAGGCCTGGGTATTAATGCACTCTTGTGTAAAAATGCGCTCACGCAGCAGGTTATACTTGCTTAGCACCTCCGCATCGCTTTGCAAATCATAACGGTCCTGCATAGCTGTTGCGGCAGAGGCTGTTGCACGGGCATTGCTCAACCTGTTCTGCATGGCCTGCTCGTACCCTTCAGTTAGTTTGGCCAAAAGTATAGGTTTCGCAGCTTTTTGGGCCAATTCACCTAGCTCCTGAACCGGCTTGAAAGTATAACGGCTCTCCAACTCCAGCGCACCCTCGAACTCACGTAAAGCGGCATCGTAGTTTTGCTGACTCAGGTAGCGCTTGCCAAGATCAATGTGCTGCAGATAGTACTGGAATTTCACCTGTCCCATCAACTCAGTTGCCTCCTGCTCACGGCTCAGCACAAAATCGTAATCTCTTTGGAATGCCAGCGCCTCTTCTGCCACACGCTCTGCCTCACGTAGATCGTTGCGGCCCAGCAGGCGCTTGCCATTATCTACCAAACCACGGTAAACACCTAAAGCGGCTCTGCCCTCTCCCTCGGCCAAAGTTGTTGTATTGCAACGCAGGCCACGGATGGTATTGCACAGTTCACGGGCCTCCGCAAAAGAGGCCAAGGCATTGTGATACTCGCCACGGGTAGTTAACGTGTTGCCGCTGCTAATAAAGGCACCAGAAATGTCATACATCAGTTCCAGGGCAATGGCTTCTGTCTCGCGGTCTACGCGCATGCTTGTAAGCACATCGCGGGTGCGGTTAGATGCCTCACGAATGTAACCGTTCATAAAGTCCAGACGGGCCAGTTCTACGTGTGCAGGTGCGAAGCGTGGGTTAGCTTCTACCGACTTTACAAAGTATACCTGAGCCCCGGAACGGTTGCCGCGCTGCATCAAAGCCAGGCCACGGTTAAAGAACTGCTGGTCCAGCGTAGCCAAGGTATGGTTAATGGCCCGGCGACGATCCTGCAAGGTTTCCTGTAATTGAGTTAGTTTATACTTCAGCCGTTGCGGATCGTTCTTGTCAAGGTCAAGCTTCTCGCCTAGCTGGCTCTTAAGGTTTGCATGCAGCATCTCCATCTCCTTTAGGTTGCGGTCCTGCAGGTCAATGCGGTCCACATCATCCGGACGAATATGTGCAACGTCCTGCAAAGCGCGCTGTATTTTAGCCTCTGCTGTAAAGTACTCCTTTACCAGGTTCAGGCGTTCGTTCAGGCGATTTTCCGTTACAGAAGTATAAATCACCTGCTTCTCCTCTACCTTCAGTTTATAGTTCTGGTTAGCCGCTGTGTCTGGTATGGTTACTTCCAGCATTTTCTGATTGTTGCCATACAGGCTCAGGCGCTGGTCATACCCTTTTACTTTTTTATTGTTACCGTCCAGCAGCCATACTTTATACTTTAGCTCTTCGGGTTTTAATACATCAGCCAAGTCAAAGCCTTTGTTGCTAACATCACCGGTTACGGCAGCATTTTTCAGGTTGATCTGCAGCAGCAGCTGGTCACCATTGTCGGTGATACGGGCATGCTGCTCCAGACGCACTGTAAATTCCGGCTTACGGTTAGGGCGGCCTCCTCCCTTGGTTGTTACCTGTGCATTGTCAAGTATGGTGATGATGTTGTTGAGCGAGGTCTGGTTACTGCTTCCATACTTCATCAGGTAAGTATCAGATGTATTTCCCTCGAAAATAATCTTGGTTTGCGCCTGTACTGTAAGCACAGCCAGCAGTAGCGATAAAAGAAGTAGAGCTTTTCTCATAATGGTAATCATTAGAACATACTTTGCCAAAGACAAAATCTGTTCCACAAAATAGATTAGGCCACGAAAGTATATAAAAAGTATATATTTAGTTCGTTATCAAGGATTAAAACTTCTGATCCTGCTGCAAAACCAAGCCACTAAAGTATAAAGTTGAGCCATTGGTTCGATAATTTCTTAATTTGCCCCTTTAACAGCGCATATCCTTTATGTATTCTTATAAACAACTTTTTGATTTTACCCAGGAGGTTTTCCTGAGCATGGGCTGCCCTGCCGAGGATGCCAAGCTTGCCGCAGAAGTACTTTTAGAGGCAGACTTAAGAGGAGTTGACTCGCATGGCGTGGCCCGCTTGAGTGGTTATGTCAGACTTTGGGAAGCAGGACGGATAAACGTAACGCCTAAAGTACGCATTGTGCACGAAACACCCAGCACCGCAACAGTAGACGGCGACGGAGGCCTAGGCTTGGTTGTTGCCCCTCAAGCCATGCGCATTGCTATCGAAAAAGCGTCTAAAGTTGGCACAGGCTGGGTATCAGTAAAAAACTCTAACCACTTTGGTATTGCCGGCATACACGCCATGGAGGCACTTAGCCACGATATGATAGGCTTGGCCATGACCAATGCCTCGCCGCTTGTGGCTCCCACTTTCTCTACAGACAGGATGCTGGGGACTAACCCTATTGCTGTTGCCGTACCAACTAAAAACCAGCCCCCATTTGTAGCCGACTTTGCTACGGCATCAGCCGCCAATGGTAAACTGGAGATACTGCAGCGCAAAGAGAAAAAAGCCCCAGCCGGTTGGATACAAACCAGAGAAGGCCAGCGTTCTACTAATGCCAACGAACTGAAAGACGGAGGCGCTTTATTACCCTTAGGTAGCGACAAGACCCACGGAAGCCACAAAGGATATGCCCTTGCCTCTATCGTTGATATTTTCTCTGCAGTGCTTTCCGGTGCTAATTATGGTCCGTGGGTACCACCGTTTGTTAGCTTCCTTTCTCCACCCGACAACCCTGTAGGCGAAGGTATAGGTCACTTTTTAGGTGCTATGCGCATCGATGCTTTCCGCCCTGCCGATGAATTTAAGGCCCACATGGATAACTGGATTGAAACGTTTAGAAAAGCTAAAGTGGTAAAAGGCGAGAAATGCGTGGTAATACCCGGCGACCCTGAGCGCGAGATGACAGAGAAACGCCTAAAGAAAGGTATTCCACTGCTGGCACCTGTGGAGCGCGACCTGGAGGCATTAGCTCAAAAGTTCAAACTTAAATTTAACTAGCTTATGGCATCTGCACCAGCATCTGTTTTTAGAAGTATAGGCCTTGGCTCTACTAAGCAAAGTATGCTGATGCTGGTACTGGTGTGGATACTTAACGTAGCTTGGCTGGGCCTGAACTATTTCTGGCGCATTGCTTCAGTAAACGTTTTGCTGGCTATACTTATACTTTTTCTAGCTTATGCCGTGGCAGCACTTGCTGCTTACATTTACTGGGGTGTGCGCGATGTTAAGGAGCAAGAAACGCCTTATGCTAATTTAATGGTAGGTGTAATTGTGGCTATAACGCTGCTATACTTTAATTTTGAATTGCTGCAGATTGTACTAAATGCGTTGCAGCGTTAGTACATCCAGTAAGTATAAAGTATAAAAAGCGCCGGCAGTTTCCCTGCCGGCGCTTTTGCTTTGGATTATTGATACTCAAGCCTCCATGCGCAAGTTTAGCGTTAGCGCACCTTATGGCTTAGGATGAGGTCAGTTTGTAACTGGCCTTGCTCAAATTTATACTTACGCCAGTTACAAACTAGCTATCATGCCCAACCACCAGTTACCGCTTTGCTCAACCTGGCGGATTGTTACTAAATATTGTTAATAAACTAGTTCTGCTTACTGAAAGCAAAACACTACTCTATCTTTTTACCCTGCATCGCCTGCTTGATCGAGATCTGCATTATACGCTCTGCAAACGGGCTAGTTTGCTCTTCCAATGTATCTATAGCAGTGTAAATAGCATCTTTATCACCGCCTGCAGCTAATACATCACGCAGGTTCTGAAGATTTTTATGTGTTAATTGTATCTCCTCTTCTGTCAGGTGCTCGCCATTCTTATCTACAAATCGCTCTACCTGGTACAGCATCTGTTCTGCCGTAGAGCGGGCCTCTATCTGCATACGGGCTGCCACGTCTTCTTTGGCATTCAGCATCGAGTCCATCAGCATTTGCTCTACCTGCTCGTCTGTTAAGCCATACTGTGGTTTTACCTCTACCTCCTGGCGCACTCCTGATCGCACTTCAATAGCCTCAACCTTAAGTATACCATCGGCATTAAGTATAAAATTCACATCTACTTTCGGGAAACCGGCTGGCATGGCAGGTATTCCCTTCAGGTCGAACTCTGCCAGTTTACGGTTTTCTTTTACAAGGTCGCGCTCACCCTGGTAAACTGATATCTTCATGTTAACCTGCCCGTCTACAGAAGTTGTATACTGGCGGCCTGCTTTGGTTGGAATCTTGGAGTTACGTGGGATGATCGGGTCCATCAAGCCACCCATTGTTTCGATACCCAGTGTAAGCGGCGTTACGTCCAGCAGTAATATGTCTTTACGGTTACCGGCCAATATATCTGCTTGTATGGCAGCGCCAAGTGCAACTACCTCGTCCGGGTTAAGCGAGTTATTAGCAGGCTTACCGAAAAACTCAGAAACCGCCTCGTATACCATCGGCACGCGTGTAGAGCCACCTACCATAATTACAGCATCTATCTGCTCCGGCTGCAGTTTCGCATCTGCCATCGCCTGCTTACAGCTTTCAATAGTTTTGGAAACGATTGGCGCAATCAACGTCTCAAAAGTATGGCGTTCTATGTGGCAGTCTATTGTACCATCGATGTTGCTGGTGTATACCTCCTGCGAGCTTAACGTTTTCTTTGCTTCCTCTGCTTTAAGGCGCAACTCCTGCTGCAGGTGCTTATCTTCATTAACTGTATCCGCTATCAGTTCATTATTTTGTATCCAATGGTTGATGATAGCACGGTCAAAGTCATCGCCGCCCAGGTACGTGTCGCCGTTAGTGGAGAGCACCTCAAAAATACCCTGGTGTATGCTAAGTATAGAGATATCAAATGTGCCGCCACCTAAGTCATACACGGCTACTGTTTTTTCCTCTGCAGGATCAATGCCGATGCCGTAGGCTAGTGCAGCTGCTGTTGGCTCGTTTACAATACGCAACACCTCTAAGCCTGCTAATTTACCGGCATCGCGCGTTGCCTGGCGCTGTGAATCATTAAAGTATGCCGGCACGGTAATTACTGCTCTATTAACAGGCGTTTTAAGCGAGTGCTCAGCACGTTCGCGCAGTTCTTTCAGTATCTCTGCAGATAGCTTTATCGGAGAATAAAATCTATCCTGCACCCGTACTTTTACAAGTCCTTCGCTGTTATCATCAATAATCTTATAACCGAAATAATTTTTATGCTCACCAAGGTCTTTATAAGATTTACCAAGAAGGCGCTTAACAGAATAAATGGTATTTGCCGGGTCTGTGGTGAGATAGTCTTTTGCTAAAGTACCTACTATTGTCTCGCCATTTGCTGCGAAGTGCACCACCGATGGAACAATAGTGCCCTGGCCTTGGTCATTTATCGCGATGGGTTTTCTATCTTCAGGATGGATGTAGGCCACTAAACTATTCGTTGTGCCCAGATCTATACCTACAATTACTTCTTCTTGCTGTATGGAACCCGTTGAAAGGTTTATTGCAACTTTTGCCATAGTTTCAGATTTACATGAGGCCTCTGTTTAAAGAACAGTGGCTCGCGGCACAAAGTTACGAATAATTTAGGGAGGGATTGGCCTTGAGTTCAGAACTGCTAACCTTGACTTATACTTACTGGCTATTATTCCTTTTTCTTCGGCACCACAATAAACACATCTTCATTAGGACGCTTCATCAGGTATTTCTCCCGCGCAAATTTCTCCAACAACTCAGGATTACCCATTAATTCCCGGCGATCTTTCTCTACCTCTGCCATCCTTTCCAGATAAAACTGTTTCTTTTCCTCCTCATCATGCAGTGTTCTCCTCATTTGGTACTGCGTAATAAAATCATTGGAATCGAAAAAAAGCATCCAAACCAGAAATAAAGCCGTGGTGATAAAATAATAATTGCGGAAAAACTTTGGAATGCGCTTGATCATGGCCTGAAAGTATAAGGGTGCTTATACAAAAATAAGGCTGTGAGTTATAAAACCCACAGCCTTAGCTATAAATATTTTTGAGATCGGTAAATTAGAACTTTTTACCAGGATAATAAGCTACCTCGCCAAGTTCCTCCTCAATACGCAGCAGTTGGTTATACTTTGCCATTCTATCTGAACGCGAAGCCGAACCTGTTTTGATCTGGCCTGTGTTTAACGCTACTGCAAGGTCTGCAATGGTATTGTCTTCTGTCTCGCCAGAACGGTGGCTCATCACGCTCTTATACCCGTGGCGCAGGCCAAGGTTAATTGCGTTGATAGTCTCCGTAAGCGTACCAATCTGGTTCACTTTAATCAGGATAGAATTACCTACGCCTTTATCTATACCTTGCTGCAGACGCTCAACATTCGTTACAAACAGGTCGTCGCCAACAAGCTGTACTTTGTTACCAATAGTATCAGTCAGTTCTTTCCAGCCATTCCAGTCATCCTCATCCATTCCATCTTCAATCGAAGCAATAGGGTACTTCTCCGTCCACTCTTTCCAGTAGCTAACCATTTCAGAAGATGTAAGCTTATCACCGGTAGATTTTTTGAAAGTATAAAGTCCTGTAGACTTATCGTAGAACTCTGAGCTGGCAGCATCCATGGCAATCATCATATCGTCGCCTGGCTTGTAACCGGCAGCCTCTATTGCCTGAAGCACTACTTCAATTGCCTCAACATTAGAAGCGATGTTAGGAGCAAAACCACCCTCATCACCAACATTTGTAGAAAGGCCTTTTTTCTTTAGCACGTTCTTCAAGTGATGGAAAACCTCAGATCCCATACGCAGCGCCTCAGAGAAAGAAGAAGCACCAACAGGCATGATCATAAACTCCTGGAAATCGATGGAGTTATCTGCATGGCTGCCACCGTTCAGGATATTCATCATCGGTACAGGCAATGTATTAGCATTAACACCACCTACATAGCGATAAAGCGGCATGTTTAGCTCCATAGCAGCGGCACGGGCCATAGCAAGCGATACACCAAGAATGGCATTTGCTCCCAGGTTACCCTTATTAGAAGTACCATCAAGCTCAACCATGATCTTATCAAGCAGGTTCTGCTCGAACACAGGAAAGCCGATAAGTTCTTCAGCAATCTTTTCGTTGACATTTTTAACAGCCTGCAGTACACCTTTACCCATGTACTTACTCTTGTCGCCGTCACGTAATTCAACAGCCTCATGAATGCCCGTAGATGCACCAGATGGTACAGCAGCGCGTCCAAGTATGCCGTTTTCAGTTATTACATCAACTTCTACTGTAGGATTGCCTCTTGAGTCGAAGATCTGTCTTGCTTTAATATCAGTTATCAAGCCCATTTAATTGTTTTTAACTATAGTTTTACTTGTTTTTATATTGTTCTAACAGAGCCACGAAATCATCAAACAGATAAGTTGAGTCGTGTGGACCCGGCGATGACTCCGGATGGTATTGCACAGAGAACGCCGGCTTGGTTTTCATTCGAATACCCTCAATGGTATTATCATTCAAGTTAATATGCGTTACCTCTACATCAGGGTGATTCTTTAGCTGCTCCGCATCTACAACAAAACCATGGTTCTGACTGGTGATTTCACTTCTTCCTGTCAGCAAATTTTTTACAGGATGATTTAAGCCACGATGACCATTATGCATCTTGTAAGTTGCAATACCATTGGCCTGAGCCAGCATCTGGTGGCCCATACAAATACCAAACATTGGTTTATGTTTATCCAATATCTGCTTAACACTTTCAATAGCCATAGTTGTTGCTGCCGGATCTCCCGGACCATTAGATATAAAATATCCATCGGGGTTCCACTTTTCCATTTCTTCAAATGGGGTATTATACGGGAACACTTTTACTTCACAACCTCTCGCAACCAGGTTATTCAAACTATTGCGCTTAACACCAAGATCCAAAACAGCTACTTTATACTTTACATCCTCTGGAGTATTTTCGTAGGCTTGAGGAGTACTAACATGAGAAGCTAGTTCTAAACCTGCCATAGAAGGCACTTCCGAAAGCCTCTTACGCAACTCCTCCACATCAGTTATTTCAGAAGAGACAATTGCATTCATTGCACCCTTATCACGTATGTGTCGCACAAGAGCTCTTGTGTCAATTTCACAGATACCAACTATTCCAGCTTTCTCAAAATATTCCTGCAAAGAGCCTTCTGCTGTTTTTCTTGAAAAATAATGTGAAAAATCCTTACAAACCAATCCGCTGATCTGTACCCTGTCTGACTCAACTTCTTGATGTTGTACACCATAGTTGCCAACATGAGAAACAGTATTTACTACTAATTGCCCATAATAAGAAGGGTCTGTAAAAATTTCCTGGTAACCAGTCATGCCTGTGTTAAAGCAAAGCTCACCACCAGACGTACCGATACGACCAAGGCTCTTACCTTGGAAAATTGTGCCATCTTCTAAAAGAAGTATAGCTTCAGTTGAAATGTGCTTTTTCATTGGTAACATTTGATACAAAAATAAAAAAGGGACACGACTAACGTCATGTCCCTTTTAAAATATTTAAAAGCAAAGCTTATTCAGCATCTTTCGCCTCATCTTTAGCGTCCATAGCAGCAGCTTTAGTTTCAGGAGCAGAAGCCTCATCTTTCTTCTTTGCAGAAGAACGACGACGAGTTTTCTTAGCACCTGTTGCAGCTGTTCCTGCTGTAGTCAGCATATCCTCGTTGTAGTCTACCAGCTCAATAACACACATTTCTGCGTTGTCACCTAGTCTGTAACCAGTTTTAAGGATGCGTGTGTAACCACCTGGTCTTGCAGCGATTTTAGCAGATACTTCATCAAAAAGCTCCTTCACAGACTCTTTGTTCTGTAAGTAAGCGAAGATTGTTCTTCTTGAGTGAGTTGTATCGTTTTTAGATTTAGTTAACAAAGGCTCAACATACTTGCGTAACGCTTTAGCTTTTGCAACTGTAGTAGAAAGACGCTTGTGTAAAATTAAAGACGATGCCATGTTTGAAAGCATTGCCTTGCGGTGCGAAGCAGTTCTTCCTAAGTGATTTATTTTTTTACCGTGTCTCATTATATTGAATTGTGCACGGGCATACCGTCGATCAACCTACTCAGGGATCGGGAATTATGCCGTAAATTAATTATTCTTCTTCTAATTTATACTTAGAAAGGTCCATACCGAAGGTTAACCCCTTCTCCTGAACTAAGTTTTCTAACTCAGTCAATGACTTCTTACCGAAGTTTCTGAACTTCATCATGTCAGAAATATCTAACTGTACTAAGTCGCCAAGTGTTTTAATGTCGGCAGCTTTCAAACAGTTATATGCTCTAACAGAAAGGTCCATATCCTGTAATGAAGTCTTAAGAACCTTACGCATGTGAAGCATTTCTTCATCAACGGCCTCCTCTTCTTCAGGCTTAGCAGTCTCAAACGTCATAGTGTTGTCGGAGAACAGCATAAAATGCTGAATAAGAATATTAGCCGCACCTTTCAATGCATCTTCAGGATGAATTGATCCGTCAGTCTGAATATCAAGTATAAGTTTTTCGTAGTCAGTTTTCTGCTCTACACGTGTATTTTCTACACTAAACTTAACATTCTTGATCGGAGTAAAAATAGCATCGATAGAGATAAGGCCAAACACCTGATCTTGAGTTTTGTTTTCATCAGCAGGTACGTAACCACGGCCCTTCTGTACGGTCAACTCAACTTCTAATGTTATATTCTTATCTAAATGACAGATTACAAGCTCTGGGTTCAACACCTCAAAAGAAGTAGTGAACTTATTGATATCACCGGCAGTGAATGTATCCTGACCGCTGATTGTAACTGTTATTTTGTCATCAATAACCTCGCTCGTTTTCTTAAAGCGAACCATTTTCAGGTTAAGAATTATATCAGATACATCCTCAACCACGCCTTCAACAGACGAAAATTCGTGCAATACACTAGGAATACGTATGCTGGAAATTGCATATCCTTCAAGAGAAGAAAGCAAAATTCTGCGTAACGCATTTCCAATGGTTACACCGTAACCTTTTTCAAGCGGCTTGAATTCAAATAAACCATGAAAGTCGTCGGCTTTTTCCATTACAACTTTCTCTGGCATTTGAAATGCTAATATTGACATACTTGCAGTGTTAAAGGTTAAAAATTGATTACGCTGATTACTTAGAGTAAAGCTCGACGATAAGCTGCTCCTGAATTTTCTCAGGGATTTGCTCACGATCTGGAGTAGCTACTAGCTTACCAACCATCTCTGCTGCGTTCCACTCTAACCAGTTAAATGAACGTGCGTTACGTACAGTTAAGCTAGTTGTAATAGCCTCAAGAGATTTTGACTTCTCTCTTACAGCTATAGCATCACCAACCTTTAAGCTATAAGATGGAATATTTACCACCTCGCCATTAACAGTAATATGTTTATGAAGAACTAACTGACGAGCAGCTCTTCTGGTAGGAGCAATACCTAAACGATAAACTGTATTGTCCAATCTAGATTCAAGAAGGATCAATAAGTTCTCACCAGTAACACCGCCTTTTCTATGAGCTTTCTCGAAAAGATTAGCAAATTGTTTTTCCAGAACACCGTAAATATATTTAGCCTTCTGTTTTTCTGCTAACTGAATAGCATATTCAGACTGCTTTTTACGACGGCCACGACCGTGCATTCCAGGAGGATATGCTTTCTTTTTTAATGCTTTGCTTGGGCCAAAAATCTCTTCGTTAAACTTTCTTGAGATCTTGCTTTTAGGACCAGTATATCTTGCCATTTTATTTAATCTACTTTAAAAATTAAACTCTTCTGCGTTTAGGAGGACGGCATCCGTTGTGAGGAAGTGGAGTAACGTCTTTTATAGATGTTACTTCGATTCCTGAATTCTGTACAGTACGGATGGCGGACTCTCTACCTGCACCAGGGCCTTTAACAAAAACTTCAGCTTTACGCATACCTAGGTCGTAAGCAACCTTGGCGCAATCTGAAGCTGCCATTTGTGCAGCGTAAGGAGTGTTCTTTTTAGAACCTTTGAAACCCATTTTACCGGCAGAAGCCCAAGATATAACTTGTCCTGCGTTGTTGGTTACAGATATAATAATATTGTTGAAAGAAGCTTTAATGTGTACTTGGCCAACTGATTCAACAATTACGACACGCTTTTTAGCTTTATCTTTTCTTTTCTGAGCCATGATTAATGATTATTTAGAAGCTTTCTTCTTGTTTGCAACTGTCTTACGCTTACCTTTTCTGGTGCGTGAGTTGTTCTTGGTACGCTGTCCACGAACAGGCAGACCTTTACGGTGTCTTAAACCACGGTAGCAACCAATGTCAAGAAGACGCTTGATATGTAACTGCACTTCAGATCTTAAAACACCTTCTGTTTTGTGATCTGATGCAATGACATTTCTAATTTCATTAGCTTCATCTTCAGTCCAGTCTTTAACCTTTTTGTCAAGATCCACCCCGGCCTTTTGTAAGATAGTTTGAGACAGATTACGACCAATACCGTAAATGTACGTTAATGCGATCTCGCCTCTTTTGTTATCCGGAATATCTACTCCTGCTATTCTAGCCATAATTGATAATTATCCTTGTCTTTGTTTATATCTTGGATTTTTTTTGTTGATAACATAAAGCTTCCCCTTACGGCGGATAACTTTACACTCAGCACTTCTCTTTTTTACTGATGCTTTAACTTTCATTGTAATTTATTTATATCGATAAACAATTCTACCTTTAGTTAAATCATAAGGTGACATCTCTAACTTGACTTTGTCTCCTGGAAGAATTTTGATGTAGTGCATTCTCATTTTTCCAGAAATGTGAGCTATAACCTGATGACCGTTTTCAAGCTCCACACGGAACATTGCGTTTGATAAAGCTTCGATAATTGTTCCGTCCTGCTCTATAGATGACTGTTTCGCCATTTATTGTTGTTTAGCTTGTTTTATATATTCAAAACTTGTTAAAATCTCTGCCTTATCTTTCCTTACAACTACTGTATGTTCAAAATGCGCAGAGGGTTTATTATCTCTTGTTCGTATTGTCCAGCCATCGTCTTCTTGTACAATGTTACGTGTTCCAAGATTGATCATCGGCTCAATGGCAATAACTAAACCATTTTGTAATTTAATTCCTTGTCCTCTTCGGCCGTAGTTAGGAACCTCAGGAGACTCATGTAAGTTCCTTCCGAGACCATGTCCAACAAGTTCACGCACAACACCATAGCCATTACTTTCGGCATGCTGTTGTACGGAGTGGCTAATGTCACCCAATCTGGATCCAACAGTTGCATGTTCAATCCCCTTGTAAAGGGACTCCTCTGTAACTGTCAATAATTTAAGTATATCATCACTTACATTTCCAACTGCATGGGTGTAAGCACAGTCACTATGAAATCCTTTGTAAAACACACCACAATCAACAGAGATTATATCTCCATCTCTTAAAATGTAATCACTAGGCATTCCATGAACTACAGTTGAATTAACCGAGATACATAAACTAAAAGGAAACCCGTTATAGTTTTTAAAAGAAGGTTTCGCATTATGGTCAAGTATAAACTCTTCCGCCCGCTTGTCCAACTCAACAGTTGATATACCTTCTTTTACAAGAACAGCTATTTCGCCATGTGCTTTACTTAATATTAAAGCACTCTGGCGAATTAGCTCAATTTCTTCTTCTGTTTTATAAAATATCATCTATTAAGATACCATGGCTATGTTCTCTGTTCTGCCTCTAAGCTTTCCAGATTTCATCATACCATCGTAATGTCTCATTAATAAATAACTCTCTATCTGTTGTAATGTGTCAAGTACTACACCAACCATAATTATAAGTGATGTACCTCCAAAGAACTGAGAGAATTCTCTCGTAACACCTAACAGCATTGCAATTGAAGGGAAAATAGCCACAAGTGCAAGATAGATAGCACCTGGTAGAGTTATTCTGGTTAAAATTGCATCAATGTATTCAGAAGTTGCACGACCTGGCTTTACACCAGGGATAAACCCGCCACTTCGTTTTAAATCATCAGCTATCTGGTTTGGATTAACACTGATTGCAGTATAAAAGTAGGTGAATAACAAAATCATTACACCAAATACCAGGTTATACTGCCAGGAAGTGAAATCCGAAAAGGTAGCTCCGATATAATTAGCAGTATCATTTGAATCGGCCCAGATTGATGCGATCATTGAAGGCAAAAACATAAGGGACTGTGCAAAGATAATTGGCATTACACCTGCTGCATTTACTTTTAATGGTATGAACTGACGCTGTCCGCTATACAATGCATTACCGCCAACTTGTTTAGCATATTGCACAGGTATCCTCCTAATAGCTTGAGTAAGCATTACTACTGACATTACTACGAAGAACAATACAATGATTTCGAACAGGAATAATAAAGCGCCGTTGAGTTGCTTTGATAGACCTTCAGCAAGTATTGCACCTGGGAACCGTGATATAATACCGATCATGATCAGCATGGATATACCATTACCAATGCCCTTGTCAGTAATCTTCTCACCTAACCACATACAGAAAATAGTACCTGATGTAAGTACGATCATCGATGTGATAGTGAACAGAGTAGTATTGATTGCAATTGCCTCAGAATTAATTGTGGCAACGAAGCCAACAGCCTGGGCAAGCGTAATAATGATAGTAAGAACTCGGGTGATTTGGTTGATTTTCTTTCTACCTGATTCACCCTCCTTCTGCATCTTTTGGAAGTATGGTACAGCAATAGTTAACAACTGCAAAACGATGGATGCAGATATATAAGGCATAATGCCTAATGCAAAAATAGATGCATTACTAAAAGCACCACCTAAAAAAGTATCTAACAAACCAAATAGTCCTTCAGTATTAGCTTGAAGCTTGCTAGGATCAATGCCAGGAAGAACTACAAAAGAACCAAGTCTAAATATGGCTATAAAACCAAGAGTATTCAAAATTCTTACTCTTAGGTCATCAATAGCCCAAATGTTCTTAATAGTTGTTAAAAACTTCTTCATATCTACTAAATCGCAACTGTTTTTCCGCCTGCTTTTTCAATTGACTCAGTAGCTGACTGAGAAAATGCGTGTGCATGTATTTCTACACCTTTGCTGATCTCACCTCTACCAAGAACTTTAACCTTATCATTTTTTGAAACTAAGCCATGTGCTTTGAAAAAATCAAAGTTAAACACAGTTTCGTTAGTTGACTCAGCCAATGATTGAATTACATCCAGGTTGATAGCTTTATACTCAACTCTGTTGATGTTTTTAAAGCCATACTTTGGCACACGTCTTTGAAGTGGCATCTGTCCACCTTCAAAACCTGATTTCTGTGAATAACCAGAACGTGATTTAGCACCTTTATGACCTCTTGTAGATGTACCGCCTCTACCTGAACCAGTACCTCTACCTATCCTTTTGCGGGTCTTTATAGACCCTTCTGCAGGTTTTAAAGAGTTTAAATACATTTTAAATATCTTTTACTTCTACTAAGTTATGAACCTTGTTTACCATACCAGCAATCTGAGGTGTTAATTCAACAGTTACTGATTTACTGATCTTACCTAGCCCTAAAGCTTTGATTGTAAGCTTCTGGTTTTTAGGTCTGTCAATAATGCTCTTGATTTGTGTGATAGTAACCTTAGCCATCTCAATTAACCGTTAAATACTTTCTGAAGATTTACACCTCTTTGCTGGGCTACAGCTAAAGGATCACGCATCTTAGACAATGCATCAAATGTTGCTTTAACCACGTTGTGCGGATTAGAAGATCCTTTTGACTTGCAAAGTACATCTTTAATTCCGGCACTCTCTAGTACAGCGCGCATAGCACCACCGGCAATTACACCAGTACCTGGCGCAGCTGGCTTAACTAAAACGAAACCGCCTGAGTACTTACCTTCCATTGAATGAGGTACAGTATTGTGGTAAACAGGAACCTTTACAAGATTCTTCTTAGCATCATCAATACCTTTTGCAATGGCATCAGTTACTTCATTAGCTTTTCCTAATCCATAACCCACAACACCGTTACCGTCACCTACTACTACGATGGCAGCAAAGCTAAACCTTCTACCACCTTTTACAACCTTGGCAACGCGATTAATAGCTACTACTTTCTCTTTTAATTCGATTTCGCTAGCTTTTACACTACGTATATTGTTCTTCAACATAACTTTTAGAATTTAAGGCCAGCTTCACGAGCGCCTTCTGCCAATGATTTAACTTTACCGTGGTATAGGTAACCTGAGCGATCGAACACTACCTGAGTAATACCTTTCTCAAGGGCTTTGGCAGCTATTTCTTTTCCAACTTTGTTAGAAGTCTCAACGTTCGCTTTAGCATCATCAATTTTAGCTGAAGAGGCAGCTACTATTGTTTTACCAGTAGTATCATCTATTATCTGTGCATAGATAGCTTTATTGCTTCTAAACACAGACAGTCTTGGTCTTGCAGCTGTACCAGAAATTTTATTTCTGATACTTCTCTTAATTCTAAGTCTTCTTGTTACTTTATTAGCAGACATGATGATGATTATTTAGACGCTGTCTTACCAGCTTTTCTTCTGATTACTTCACCAACGAAACGGATACCTTTACCTTTGTAAGGTTCAACTTTACGCAGTGATCTGATTTTAGCAGCAACCTGACCTAACAGTTGCTTATCATTACTTTCCAAAGTAATTACCGGAGCCTTACCTTTCTCTGTAACTGCAGTCGCAGAAACTTCTGAAGGCATAGTCATGAAGATATTGTGTGAGTATCCCAGAGCTAATTCAAGAACATCTCCCTGAACAGTAGCTTTGTAACCTACACCTACAAGCTCAAGCTGCTCTTTATAGCCTTCACTTACACCTACAACCATGTTGTTGATCAGTGATCTGTAAAGACCATGCATTGCTTTGTGACGCTTCTGTTCAGTAGGTCTTTCTACAATAATCTGGTTTTCTTCCTGCTTAACAATGATATCTTTGTCAACTGCAGTACTTAAAGAACCTTTAGGTCCTTTAACTGTAACCACATTATCATTTGCGACACTAACTTCAATATTATTTGGCAGGCTGATTGGCAGTTTTCCTATACGTGACATAGTCCTATCCTCCTATTAATAAACGTAACACAATACTTCACCACCTACATTAAGTGAGCGAGCTTCTTTCTCTGTCATTACGCCTTTAGAAGTAGATAATATAGCGATACCCAAGCCATTTAAAACTCTTGGTAAAGCTTCGCTTCCAGCGTACTTACGAAGCCCTGGCTTACTAACCCTGTCTAATTTTACAATAGCTGATTGCTTTGTATTAGGGTTGTACTTCAGAGCGATCTTGATTGTACCTTGCACAGCAGAGTCTTCAAACTTGTAACTTTGAATATACCCTTTGTCGTACAATACTTTTGTTATCTCTTTTTTTATCTTGCTAGATGGTATTTCAACTATTCTGTGGTTAGCCTTGATGGCATTACGCACTCTAGTTAAATAATCTGCTATTGGATCTGAGTTCATTACGAATCACTTAAATAATGAATGCTTACTCTAAGCGAGCGGCAAAGATACGAATATCTTCTTTACTTTCTTAGTCTGCTATGAAAATAATTACCAGCTCGACTTTGTTACACCAGGAATTTTACCCATAACTGCAAGTTCTCTGAACAGTACACGAGAAATACCGAATTTTCTCATATATCCTCTTGGACGTCCAGAAAGTTTGCAACGGTTATGTAACCTTACAGGTGATGCATTACGCGGTAGTTTATCCAACGCATCATAATCACCATTAGCTTTCAGTTCAGCTCTTTTAGTAGCATATTTAGCTACCATTTTTTGTCTTTTAAGCTCTCTAGCTTTTACTGCTTCCTTAGCCATGTTTCTTATTTCTTGATGTTAGTGAAAGGCATACCGAATGCTTTAAGCAACTCATAGCTCTCCTCGTCTGTATTAGCAGTTGTCACAAAAGTTATGTCCATACCAGTTATAGACTTAATTTTGTCAATGCTGATCTCAGGGAAGATGATTTGCTCTTTGATACCTAAAGTATAATTACCACGGCCATCAAAACCTTTTTCGCTTACACCTCTGAAGTCACGAACACGAGGAAGAGCAATTGTTAAAAGACGATCCAAGAATTCATACATCTTCTCACCTCTCAAAGTAACTCTTGCTCCGATCGGCATGCCTTCACGAAGTTTGAAATTCGATACTGATTTTTTTGCAATTGTAGCAACAGCTCTCTGGCCAGTGATAGTTGTTAATTCATCAACACCTATATCAACCAGTTTTTTATCAGCTACTGCAGCACCTATACCCTTGTTGATAGAAATTTTAGTGATTTTAGGCACTTCCATTACATTTTTGTACTGGAACTTCTCTTTCAGGGCAGGTACTACCTCATTCTGATACTTTTCTTTTAATCTTGTAGTAGCCATCTTAGATTACTTCTCCTGTTTTTTTAGAATAACGCTCTGTTTTTCCTTCGCTGTTTTTTCTGCTTCCTGCTTTGAATGTTTCGCCTTTAGCGTCAACTAAAGAAACATTGCTGGCATGAATTGGAGCTTCAACTTTAGAGATTCCACCCTGAGGATTCTTTGCACTAGGCTTAGAATGCTTTGTTACCAGGTTTAATCCTTCGATAGTTACTTTTTGCTTCTCGATGTTTACAGCGATTATGCGGCCTGTTTTGCCACGCTCGTCACCGGCTAACACTTTTACTGTATCGCCAGTCTTTACATGAAGTTTTTTCTTATTCATCTTAATGCGAATTAGGGATTAAAGAACTTCAGGAGCTAACGAAACAATTTTCATGAATTGCTTTTCACGAAGTTCACGTGCTACCGGTCCAAAGATACGTGTACCACGTGGTTCGTTGTTTGCATTAAGAAGAACAGCTGCGTTATCATCAAATCTGATATAAGAGCCATCTTTTCTTCTTATCTCTTTTTTAGTTCTTACTATTACTGCTTTAGATACAGTACCTTTTTTAACGTTACCAGAAGAAAGAGCTGATTTTACAGTTACTACAATTCTGTCTCCTATTGAAGCGTACTTTTTACCAGTACCACCCAATACACGGATACAAAGTACTTCTTTAGCACCACTGTTATCCGCAACACTAAGTCTTGATTCCTGCTGTATCATATTACTTCGCTCTTTCTATTATTTCTACTAAACGCCAGTTTTTATTCTTGCTTAGCGGACGAGTCTCCTGAATTTTAACATAGTCTCCTATGTTGCACTCATTATTCTCATCGTGAGCCATGAATTTTGTGGACTTGCTCAGGAACTTACCATAAATCGGGTGTTTCATTCTGCTTTCCACAAGCACAGTGATAGATTTGTCCATCTTGTTGCTAACAACCTTACCACTTCTTTCTTTTCTAAGATTTCTCTCTTCCATGATTATTATTAAGTATTAAGAGTTAGCTTCAATTTCACGACGACGTATCTCTGTGTTAAGACGAGCAACTAAGCGCTTCATCTCACGAATTCTCATCGGGTTCTCCAACGGAGATATAGCATGTGCAAAACGGATGTTCTGCATGTTGGAGCTCTCAGTGTTAAGTTTCTCTTTTAACTCTTCTAAAGACAAAGCTCTTATCTCTGAATTTTTCATATACTATTTCTCAACGTAATCTCTACGTACTACAAACTTTGTTTTAACTGGCAGTTTTTGAGCAGCTAGTCTCAATGACTCTTTCGCTACTTCTAAAGTTACACCATCAGATTCAAACATGATAGTGCCTGGCTTAACAACCGCTACCCAATATTCAGGGGAACCTTTACCTTTACCCATTCGAACCTCTGCAGGCTTTTTGGTAATAGGTTTGTCAGGGAAGATGCGGATCCATACTTGACCCTCACGTTTCATTGCTCTTGTCATCGCAATACGAGCAGCCTCAATTTGACGGCTTGTAATCCATGATGCTTCAAGAGATTTTATTGCAAAAGAACCAAATGAAATAGTACTGCCTCTGTGAGCCAGACCTTTCACACGTCCTTTTTGCATTTTTCTATATTTAGTCCTTTTAGGCTGTAACATTTTCTAAATACTTAATAATGTTATAGAACGATTATTGGCGACGCTTACGCTTTGGAGCACCATCAGGCTTCTTACGATCGCCACGGCCTCTTCTATCACCACTACCTTGTGCACCAGGTCCACCTTTGCTTTCAAGGCCTGCGTTTGGAGTAAGATCTTTCTTACCATAAACTTCACCCTTGAAGATCCACACTTTTATACCCAGTTTTCCATAAACTGTCTGTGCTTCAGAAAGTGCATAATCAATATCAGCACGTAAGGTATGAAGTGGAGTTCTTCCTTCTTTGTAGTGCTCAGTTCTAGCCATCTCAGCACCGCCTAAACGGCCTGAAACCTGAACTTTGATACCTTCAGCACCTACACGTAAAGCAGAAGCAATTGCTTGTTTCATGGCACGGCGGAAAGAGATACGAGCCTGAAGCTGCTGAGCGATTGACTCACCAACTAATTTGGCATCAAGCTCCGGACGCTTAATCTCAAAGATGTTGATTTGAACATCTTTGTTAGTAAGCTTCTTAAGCTCTTCTTTGATCTTATCTACTTCCTGTCCACCTTTACCTATAACAACGCCTGGTCTAGCTGTGTTGATCGTGATAGTGATGCGCTTAAGCGTTCTTTCAATTATTATTTTAGAAATACCGCCTTTAGGAATACGCGCTAAAATATATTTTCTGATTTTCTCATCCTCGATCAGCTTTTCAGCGAAATCTTTGCCGCCATACCAGTTAGAATCCCAACCTTTAACGATACCGAGGCGAAAACCAATTGGATTTACTTTCTGTCCCATTTCTTACTTGCTGGCTTTTTTAGATTTCTTTGATTGCTTCTCGATCTGCTCTTCAGTCATTGTGTCAATAACTAATGTCACATGGTTCGATCTTTTTCTGATTCTATAACCACGTCCTTGAGGAGCCGGACGAAGACGCTTTAACATTTTACCTTCGTTAACAAAGATTTCTTTGATATAAAGGTTTGCATCTTCAATGCGTGCATCTTCGTTAGACTGCTGCCAATTTGCTAAAGCAGACAAAAGAAGCTTCTCTAATCTTGCCGCACCTGAATTAGGTTCAAACTTAAGTAAACCTAAGGCTTTAGAAACGCTTTTACCGCGGATCAAGCCAGCTACTAATCTCATTTTACGAGGAGAAGTAGGCACATTATTTAATCTTGCTACTGCTTCCATGATTAACGCTTGCCTTTATCTTTTTTAGCAATGTGACCTCTGAAGTTCCTTGTTGGAGCAAATTCACCCAATTTATGACCTACCATGTTTTCAGTAACATAAACAGGAATGAACTTATTACCATTGTGAACTGCGAATGTATGACCTACGAATTCCGGAGAAATCATTGATCTGCGTGACCAAGTCTTGATAACTGTTTTCTTACCAGACTCGTTCATTACATCGACTTTTTTCTGGAGCCTATAGTCAATATAAGGCCCTTTTTTTAATGATCTAGCCATTTATTATTTCTTTCCTCTATTAACTATAAGTTTCTCAGAATACTTATTCTTGTTTCTTGTCTTAAGACCTTTAGCATATAAGCCTTTACGTGAGCGTGGGTGTCCACCTGAAGATTTACCTTCACCACCACCCATAGGGTGATCTACTGGGTTCATCGCTACACCACGTACTCTTGGACGCTTACCTAACCATCTGTTACGACCAGCTTTACCAAGCTTTACATTCATGTGGTCAGAGTTTGAAACAGTTCCTACAGTTGCAAAGCAATTAACCAGTACCATTCTCAACTCACCTGAAGGCAACTTAATTGTTGCATATCTTCCTTCACGTGCTACCAGCTGAGCGTATGATCCAGCGCTACGTGCTAACGTTGCTCCGTTTCCTGGCTGTAATTCAATATTGTGAATGATTGTACCTAGAGGAATTTCAGATAAAGGTAAGCAGTTGCCTACTTCCGGAGCATTACCAGATCCTGATACTATAACAGTACCTATCTGTAAGCCCGCAGGAGCTATAATGTAGCTCTTTTCTCCATCAGCGTAATACACTAAAGCAATACGTGCAGTTCTGTTCGGATCGTACTCGATCGTTTTAACAGTTGCAGGTACGCCATGCTTCGTACGTTTGAAGTCAATAACTCTGTATTTCTTCTTATGACCGCCACCAATGTAGCGCATGGTCATCTTTCCAGAGTTGTTTCGTCCACCAGATTTTTTGATAGGTGCCAACAAAGATTTTTCCGGAGTAGACGTCGTGATCTCATCGAACGCAGGCGCTACTCTAAATCTTTGACCTGGTGTTGTTGGTCTTAACTTTTTTAAAGCCATTTCTACTTAATTATATACCGCTATAAAAGTCTATAACTTCACCTTCTTTCACGGTGATGATTGCTTTTTTGATCAATGAAGTACGACCTGAAACAGCACCGGATTTAGTGTACTTGGTTTTTACTTTACCAAGTGATCTCATAGTAGCTACACTCGCTACTGTAACACCATACATCTTCTCCACTGCCTTTTTGATCTCTACTTTATTGGCTTTTTTGTCAACCTCGAAAGCATATTTACCAACCTCATTCATGGCAGCATACTTCTCAGTAATTAATGGTCTTTTTAGAACGTTCATAATTATGCGCTAAAGAGGTTTTCTAATACATTTACTGATCCTTCTACCAGTATTAATCTATCTGTATTTAATAGATCGTATGTGTTTAAATCAGCAGCTGTTGCGACTTTCACTTTTTGAATGTTTCTGCTTGATAATACCACGTTCTGATTTACAGATGGAGTAACTAATAGAGTTTTACCAGTCGTTTTCAGGTTATCAAGAATTGAAAGCATTTCTTTAGTCTTTGGAGTCTCTAAATCGAAAGCTTCCACTAAAGCTACTTTGTTATCTCTTGCTAGTAATGATAGAGCTGATAGACGAGCTACTTCTTTAAGCTTCTTGTTCAACTTAAAGCTATAGTTTCTTGGCTTAGGACCGAACACACGACCACCACCAATAAACACAGGAGATTTTAAGCTGCCGGCACGAGCACCGCCGGTACCTTTTTGCTTTTTAATCTTTTTTGTAGATCCTGCTACTTCATTACGTTCTTTTGACTTGTGCGTACCCTGTCTTTGATTAGCCAGGTACTGCTTAACGTCAAGATACATTGCATGCTCATTTGGCTCTAGACCAAATATAGCATCAGAAAGGTTAACCTTTCTGCCTGTATCTTCACCTTTGATATTTAATACAGAAAGCTCCATTTTACTTCTCAATTAACACATAAGAATTTTTGGCACCTGGTACTGAGCCACTAACAACTAGCAGGTTTTTGTCTGCGATAACACGAATAACTGTTAAGTTTTGGATCTTAACTCTATTACCACCCATTCTACCTGCCATGCGCATACCTTTGAATACTCTTGAAGGCCATGAGCAGGCACCAATTGAACCAGGGTGTCTTGCCCTGTTATGCTGACCGTGTGTTTGTCCACCCACACCAGCAAAGTTGTGACGCTTTACAACACCCTGGAATCCTTTTCCTTTTGATGTGCCAACTACGTCAACAAATTCTCCTTCTACAAAAAGGTTTGCATCTACTGTGTCTCCAAGGCTAAAGGATGTTCCTTCAACATCAAACTCAGCTACTTTTTTCTTTGCAGTTGTGTTTGCGTTCTTGTAATGTCCAGCTTCCGCTTTTGTTACTCTTTTAAGCTTTTTCTCGCCATAGCCAAGCTGTACAGCTTCATAGCCATCAGTTTCGACTGTCTTCACCTGAGTAACTACACACGGACCAGCTTGAATAAGCGTAACTGGTGTGTATTTACCATCTGATGTGAAGAGGCTTGTCATTCCGATTTTTTTACCGATAATTCCAGGCATTCAACTTATTTTTAAAGATGGATACAATAATTCTTCCCCTCAGTTTGGCTAAGGGAGTGCAAAGTTAATAAATTTTCCAATTCTTTAACAACCCTTTTCTAAATTATTTACTATCAGTGCATAAAAATAAAAAGGAGAGCCATAAGACTCTCCTTTTTATTTTTATAATTTGAGATTATCAAACTTTGATCTCAACGTCAACTCCACTAGGAAGCTCAAGTTTCATTAGTGCATCTACTGTTTTAGAGCTAGTTGAGTATATATCTACCAGTCTTTTGTATGTGCACAGTTGAAACTGCTCACGTGATTTTTTGTTTACGTGTGGTGAACGTAGAACAGTAAATTTATCCTTCTCTGTTGGAAGTGGAATTGGTCCGCTTACGATAGCACCTGTAGCTTTTACAGCTTTAACTATTTTCTCAGATGACTTATCAACTAAGTTATGGTCGTAAGACTTAAGTTTTATTCTTATTTTCTGATTCATTTCTTTACTAAATTATTTAGCTGCTGTTCCTTTTACTTTAGCAACGATGGCATCTGCCAAGTTAGACGGTACTTGCTCATAATGAGAGAAAGTAAGAGAGGCAGTTGCTCTACCTGAAGTAATAGTACGTAAATCTGTTACGTATCCAAACAGTTCAGATAATGGAACATCAGCTTTTACTACAGTTGCAGTACCTTTTGTATCCATACCTTTCATGATACCTCTTCTTCTGTTCAAGTCACCTGTTACAGGACCTGTGTACTCATCAGGAGTAACAACGTCTACTGCCATAATTGGCTCAAGAAGTTTTGGAGCACACTGCTTACCTGCTTCTTTGAAACCCTGACGTGCTGCTAATTCAAATGATAATGAATCAGAGTCAACATCGTGGAATGAACCGTGGAACAGACGAACTTTCATTGAATCAATTGGGAAGCCTGCGAGTATACCATTCTTCATTGCCTCTTCGAAGCCTTTCTGAACAGCAGGTATAAATTCTTTAGGAATTACACCACCTACAATTGCGTTCTCAAACTCAAGACCTTGCTTACCATCTTCGCGTGGACCCATTGTAAATACGATATCCGCGAACTTACCACGACCACCGGACTGCTTCTTGAACACTTCTCTGTGCTCAACAGTTTTAGTGATTGTTTCTTTATAAGCTACTTGAGGAGCACCCTGGTTCAGTTCAACTTTGAATTCACGCTTCATACGATCGATGATGATCTCAAGGTGAAGCTCACCCATGCCACGTAGAATTGTCTGTCCTGTTTCCTCGTCTGTATTTACCTGAAGGGTTGGATCTTCTTCGATAAGTTTAGCGATCGCCATACCCATCTTATCAGAATCTGCTTGAGATCTTGGCTCAATTGCGTATCCAATTACTGGCTCAGGGAACTCCATTGACTCAAGAACAATCTTTGCACTCTGATCGCAAAGTGTATCGCCTGTTTTAATATCTTTGAAACCAACAACTGCACCAATATCACCAGCACCTAATCTTTCGATCTGGTTCTGCTTATTTGCGTGCATCTGAAAAATACGAGAGATACGCTCTTTGTTATTTGATCGTGTGTTAAACACGTAAGAACCTGATTCTAATACACCTGAATAAGCTCGCACAAAGCAAAGACGTCCTACATAAGGGTCAGTTGCAATTTTGAAAGCTAGACCAGCAAATGGCTCGGTTTCGCTCGGCTTGCGTGATATTTCTGCTCCTGTATCAGGGTTTGTTCCTGTAATGCTTTCCTTATCCATCGGTGATGGGCAAAGAGCCATTACATAATCAAGCATTGTCTGAACACCTTTGTTCTTGAATGAAGAACCACAAAGCATTGGAACAATTGCCATGTCGATAGTTGCAGCACGAAGAGCAGCAAGAATCTCATCTTCTGTAATTGATGCCGGATCGTCGAAGTATTTCTCCATCAAACGTTCATCGTAATCAGCTACAGCTTCCAGAAGTTTTTCTCTATATTCTTCTGCTTCTTCAAGCATATCGTCAGGAATTGGAACTTCCGTAAAGGTCATACCTTTATCTTCTTCATTCCACTCAATTCCTCTAAAGTTAACCAGGTCAACTACGCCTCTGAAGTTATCCTCTGCACCAATAGGTAACTGAAGTGCTACGGCATTGCTACCAAGCATTTCCTTAACCTGCTTGCATACTGCCAAGAAGTCAGCTCCTGAACGGTCCATTTTATTAACGAATCCAATACGGGCAACTTTGTAATTGTCAGCCAGGCGCCAGTTTGTTTCTGACTGTGGTTCTACACCGTCTACTGCACTGAAAAGGAATACCAGACCATCCAATACACGTAATGAACGGTTTACCTCTACTGTAAAGTCAACGTGACCTGGAGTATCGATAATGTTTATATGGTATTGATCTCCTCTGTAGTTCCAGTTTACTGTAGTGGCTGCAGATGTAATTGTGATTCCACGCTCCTGCTCCTGCTCCATCCAGTCCATTGTTGCTGCACCATCGTGCACTTCACCAATTTTGTGGCTTACACCAGCATAATATAGAATACGTTCAGTCGTAGTGGTCTTGCCAGCATCAATGTGTGCTGCAATACCAATATTTCTTGTGTATCTTAAGTCTCTTGCCATTACTAGAATCTAAAGTGTGAGAACGCTTTGTTTGCTTCGGCCATTCTGTGCGTGTCGTCTTTTTTCTTAACGGCAGCACCTTCGCCTTTAGCTGCTGCGATTATTTCGCCAGCCAATCTGTCCTTCATTGTTTTCTCGCCTCTTTTGCGAGAGTAAGAAATCATCCATTTGATTCCTAGAGATACTCTGCGGTCCGGACGAACCTCAGTCGGCACTTGAAATGTAGCACCACCTACCCTGCGGCTTTTAACTTCGACACTTGGCATGATATTGTTCAATGCCTTCTTCCAAGTTTCTAGACCGTTTTCTTTTGTTCTTTGCTCTACTAGTTCTACAGCGTCGTAGAAGATACCGTAAGCAACACTTTTCTTGCCGTCAACCATCATGTAGTTAACGAAACGTGTTACTAACGTCTCTTTATACTTTGGATCAGGGAGGAGAATTCTACTTTTAGGCTTTGCTTTTCTCATTGTATTAAAACTCTATGAATTACTTTTTCTTTCCACCTTTACCTGCAGCAGCTGGAGCCTGACCTGGTTTTGGTCTCTTAGCACCATATTTAGAACGTGATTGTAGACGTCCGCTTACACCTGCAGTATCCAAAGCGCCACGCACGATGTGGTAACGTACACCTGGAAGGTCTTTAACTCTACCGCCTCTTATTAGCACAATTGAGTGCTCCTGAAGGTTGTGGCCTTCACCTGGGATATAGGCGTTTACTTCTTTGCCGTTTGTAAGCCTTACCCTAGCTACTTTACGCATAGCTGAGTTAGGCTTTTTAGGCGTAGTCGTATATACTCTTGTACATACACCACGGCGCTGTGGGCATGAATCTAGGGCTGGAGACTTCGACTTCGAAGTTAATTTCTCTCTTCCCTTTCTTACTAATTGCTGTATAGTAGGCATTTATAATTTATTAATTATAGATTTTTTCCACTCTAAAATTTGGTCTGCAAAGGTAGGAAATTCACTTTGCAAATTCAAAATATTAATGCATTAATTATTAGCATCTTAGGCTTCACCTACCGTTCCTCCGAAGTTCATCGGGAAAGAAGGTGCCTCCTGAGATTGCTTTATATCACCAAAGCTTGCTTCAAATTTGTTGATATTATCCGCCAGAGCAGCCAAAAGTCGTTTGGCGTGCTCTGGGGTAATAACAATTCTCGATTTAACTTTTGCCTTTGGCAAGCCTGGCATCAATCTTATAAAGTCAATTACAAATTCACTGCTTGAGTGAGCTATCATTGCGAGGTTTGCATACTCTCCCTCAGCAACTTCTTCAGACAGCTCAATGTTTATTTGATTGTGCTTTTGCAGATCTTCAGCCATTTTTATTATCTGTTTTGTAATTCCTGTTGTTTGGTCCTAGATGATGTTTTCTTTGACTCTACAAGCGAATCATACTCCTCCTGATTACCTACAATCATTTTCTGGTACTCTCTTAGTCCGGTACCGGCAGGTATCAAGTGTCCTACAATTACGTTTTCTTTCAAGCCTAACAGTTCATCCGCTTTACCTTTGATGGCAGCCTCACTTAGTACTTTAGTTGTCTCCTGGAACGACGCAGCTGAAATAAAGCTTTGCGTACCAAGTGACGCCTGTGTAATACCTTGTAGTGTTGGTCTTGAAACAGCTGGTGATGCATCTCTTACTGTTACTAGTTTAAGGTCACGACGCTTCAGGCTAGAGTTTTCATCACGAAGCCTTCTAGCTGTTACAATTTGACCAGGTTTCATGCTTGTAGAATCTCCAGCCTCTTCAACAACTTTCATGTCGATGATTCTGTCGTTCTCTTCCATGAAGTTGATCTTGTCAACCACCTGATGCTCCAGGAAGCTTGTATCACCTGCATCAACAACAACTACTTTCTGCATCATCTGGCGAACTACAACCTCAATGTGCTTATCGTTGATCTTCACACCCTGCAGACGGTATACTTCCTGAATCTCATTTACCAGGTACTCTTGTACAGCACCAGGCCCCTGTATGTTCAGGATATCTGTTGGAGTGATAGCACCATCTGATAATGGCATACCTGCACGTACAAAGTCATTGTCCTGTACAAGGATGTGCTTAGAAAGCGGAACCATGTATTTCTTCTTCACCCCATCCTTCGACTCGATGAAAATTTCACGGTTACCACGTTTCACACTACCGTAAGTAACAACACCGTCGATCTCCGATACAACAGCCGGGTTAGATGGATTACGTGCCTCAAATAATTCCGTAACTCGTGGAAGACCACCTGTAATGTCGCGGGTTTTACCAATTGCACGAGGGATTTTAACAAGAATTTGACCTGCTTTGATCTTCTCACCATTCTCCACTGTCAAGTGTGCTCCTACTGGAATGTTATAACCTTTTGGTTCGCCATTCTTCGGATTAACAAGTATAGCTGGGTTTTGGGTCTTATCTTTTGTATCGATAATTACCTTCTCACGGTATCCTGTCTGCTCATCCGATTCTTCACGGTATGTTACACCTTCGATTATCGATTCATAACTAATCTCACCATCGAATTCTGAAAGGATGACTGCATTATATGGATCCCAATTACAGATTTTCTCACCCTTTTCAACAATCTGTCCTTCGTTGACACTCAGGAATGAACCATAAGGCACGTGGTTTGATATAAATAGCTTACCTGTATTAGGGTCTACTACTTTTACCTCGCCTGAGCGGCCCATAACTACTTTAACTGGTTCGCCTTCGTTGTTAACCGTATCGATCGTACGTACATCTTCAAACTCGATTCTACCCCCAAACTTGGCAAGTATTGTAGCCTCTACTGCAATGTTAGATGCAGTACCACCTACGTGGAATGTACGAAGTGTAAGCTGAGTACCTGGTTCACCGATAGACTGAGCAGCAATTACACCAACAGCCTCGCCTTTCTGCACCATGAATCCTGTTGCCAGGTTTCTACCATAGCATTTTGCACAGATACCACGCTTAGACTCACAAGTAAGTACTGAGCGAATTTCTACTGCCTCTATAGCTGTGTTCTCGATTGCACGTGCAACTTCCTCGGTTACTTCAGATCCTGACTCAACAATCAGGTCATTTGTGATTGGGTCATAGATATCGTGAACTGTTACACGACCAAGTATACGCTCAGATAGAGATTCCACAATATCCTCATTGTCTTTCAGTGCACTTACTTCCAGACCTCTTAGGGTTCCGCAATCTTCCTCGTTTACAATCACATCTTGAGACACGTCTACCAGACGGCGGGTCAGGTAACCAGCATCGGCAGTTTTAAGAGCCGTATCGGCAAGACCTTTACGAGCACCGTGTGTAGAGATGAAGTACTCGATTACATCCAGACCTTCTTTAAAGTTAGAAAGGATTGGGTTCTCAATAATCTCACCAACTGAGCCTTGCAATGATTTCTGAGGCTTCGCCATCAGACCACGCATACCACCTAACTGACGAATCTGCTCTCTCGAACCACGGGCACCTGAGTGCATCATCATGAAGATCGAGTTAAAGCCCTGATCATCATTCTCCAGACGACGCATCAACGTTTCAGTAATCTGGTTGTTGATACGAGTCCAGATGTCAATAACCTGGTTGTAACGCTCATTGTCTGTGATCAGACCCATTGAGTAGTTCTGCCATACAGCATCTACTTCTTTTTTGGCCTGCTCAACAAGTATATCTTTCTCAGCAGGAATGTTAATATCGCCAAGCCCCATTGACAGACCACCTTTGTAGGCCGACTGGAATCCTAGCGTCTTAATATCATCAAGGAAGTGTGCTGTACGAGCCATACCTGTCTCCTTAAACACTCTTGAGATGATCTGCTGAAGTTTTTTCTTTGTTAGAAGTTCGTCAACAAAACCTACTTCTTCTGGCACAAACTGGTTGAATAGAACACGTCCGGCAACTGTTTCAATAAGCTTTAGCTCCAGTTCACCATTCTCATTCTTAACATTAGTTCTTACCTTAATGTAAGCCTGCTTAGAAAGACGGCCTTCGTTTATAGCAATAATAACTTCCTCGGCAGAGTAGAAACTCATACCTTCTCCAGCTATTTTCTCATTTTCTGTGCTGCGCTTTCCTTTTGATACATAGTATAAACCAAGTACCATGTCCTGAGAAGGTACTGCGATTGGAGCACCGTTAGCTGGGTTAAGGATGTTGTGCGAAGCAAGCATTAACATAGAGGCTTCCAGAACAGCTGCAGGTCCAAGTGGAACGTGCACCGCCATCTGGTCACCGTCAAAGTCAGCGTTGAATGCCGTACACACTAGTGGGTGCAACTGAATCGCCTTACCTTCGATCAGTTTTGGCTGGAATGCCTGAATACCTAGTCTGTGTAGCGTAGGAGCACGGTTAAGGAGTACCGGGTGGCCTTTCAGCACATTCTCCAGAATATCCCAAACTACAGGGTCCTTACGATCTACTATTTTCTTCGCAGACTTTACTGTCTTAACGATGCCTCTTTCGATCAGCTTGCGGATGATGAACGGCTTGAAAAGTTCGGCTGCCATGTTCTTAGGCAGACCGCACTCGTGCAGCTTCAGTTCAGGACCAACCACAATTACCGAACGGCCAGAGTAGTCTACACGCTTACCAAGTAAGTTCTGACGGAAACGTCCCTGCTTACCTTTCAGCATGTCTGAAAGTGATTTCAGCGCACGGTTACCTTCTGCACGAACAGCGTTCACTTTACGTGAGTTGTCGAACAGAGAGTCTACCGCTTCCTGTAGCATACGCTTCTCGTTACGTAGGATTACTTCAGGAGCTTTGATCTCGATCAGACGCTTCAGACGGTTGTTACGGATAATAACGCGTCTGTAAAGGTCGTTCAAGTCAGAAGTTGCGAAACGTCCACCATCCAACGGAACTAGTGGGCGAAGCTCTGGTGGAATAACCGGCACCATGCGGATGATCATCCACTCAGGTCTGTTTTCAATTCTGGTTGCAGCATCACGGAATGCCTCTACTACACGTAGACGTTTTAACGCTTCAGCTTTACGCTGCTGCGAAGTCTCGTGTGCAGCAGCATGACGAAGCTCGTATGACAGATCATCAAGGTTCGTACGCTCCAGCAGCATTTGCAATGCCTCTGCACCCATTTTCGCGATGAACTTGTTTGGATCATTGTTATCCAAAATCTGGTTCTCGCGTGGGAGCTTGTCAATCATATCCAGGTACTCATCTTCTGTCAGGAAGTCCAATGTGTTCACATTGTCTTCTGCAAGTATACCTGGCTGAATAACTACATATCTTTCGTAATAGATAATCTGATCAAGCTTTTTAGTTGGTAAGCCTAACAGATATCCGATTTTGTTTGGCAGAGACTTAAAGTACCAGATATGCGCTACAGGAACAACGAGCTCGATATGGCCCATACGCTCACGACGCACTTTTTTCTCAGTAACCTCTACACCGCAACGGTCGCAGATGATACCTTTATATCTGATTCTTTTATACTTTCCGCAGTGGCATTCCCAGTCCTTTACAGGTCCGAATATTCTTTCGCAGAATAATCCGCCCATCTCAGGCTTATAGGTTCTATAGTTGATTGTCTCAGGCTTTGTTACTTCTCCGTTAGAACGCTCCAGAATCGACTCTGGAGAAGCTAAGCTTATCGTTACTTTGGAAAAGTCCTGAGTTAGCTTTTTATTTTTTGCAAATGCCATAGTATTATAATAATGTCGATACAATGAATATGCCTTACAGCTACATCTTATAAAGTAAACTAAGCGCCTTGGCTATATGCCTTGGCGCTTAGTTTTATACTTTACTATTCTAATGTGATCTCCAGAGCCAAACCTCTTAACTCGTGAATCAATACGTTGAATGATTCAGGGATATTTGGTTTTGGCAAGACATCACCTTTAACGATTGCCTCGTATGCTTTCGCACGGCCAATAACGTCATCAGATTTAACTGTAAGTATTTCCTGCAGTACGTTTGATGCACCGAATGCTTCAAGCGCCCACACCTCCATCTCACCGAAACGCTGACCACCAAACTGAGCTTTTCCACCCAATGGCTGCTGTGTAATCAGAGAGTATGGACCAATAGAACGTGCGTGCATCTTATCGTCAACCAAGTGACCAAGCTTAAGCATGTAGATCACACCTACTGTAACCGGCTGATCAAAGCGATCACCGCTTAATCCATCGTACAGGTATGTTCGTCCAAACTTAGGCAATCCGGCTTCCGCTAACTCGGCAGATACCTGCTCTTCTGTAGCTCCGTCAAAAATTGGAGAAGCATATGTTCTTCCTAATTTCAGTCCTGCCCATCCAAGTACAGTTTCGTATATCTGACCGATGTTCATCCTTGAAGGTACACCCAGCGGGTTCAGTACGATGTCCATCGGTGTTCCGTCCTCAAGGAACGGCATATCCTCGTCACGAACGATTCTGGCAACTATACCTTTGTTACCGTGACGACCAGCCATCTTATCACCTACTTTAAGCTTACGCTTCTTAGCGATGTATACTTTAGCCAATTGTACGATACCAGCTGGTAATTCATCACCTACTTCTAATGTGAAACGTTCACGCTTGAAGTGAGCCGATACGATATTTCTGCGCTTGTTATAATTCTTAACAAGTTCAACCAGCATACCATTTGCTTTTTCATCGATTGTCCAGTTCTCCAGGATCAGATCCTTGAACATGTTCACTTCTTCAGGAACCGCATAGTTACTTTCGTCCTTATATGGGTTCTTCTCCGGGAACAATGCCTCGATGATGTTCTTTCTTGAGAATTTAACTCCTTTAGAAAGTATCTCATCACCAAACTTATGCCTGATGCCTTGTGAAGTTTTGCCTTCCAGCAAAGCAACCAGTTTATCAACCATCACATTTTTGATAGCTGTTAACTCTTTGCCATACTTTACTTTTAGCTCTTCAACCTCTTTCTTAGACTTGGCACGTAGGTTTTTGTCTTTCTTAGGTCTTGAGAAAAGTTTGGTATCAATAACAACACCGTTAAGTGATGGAGGCGCTTTAAGCGATGCATCTTTCACGTCACCGGCTTTATCACCGAAGATCGCACGTAGAAGTTTTTCTTCCGGAGTTGGATCTGTCTCACCTTTAGGTGTGATTTTACCTATCAGGATGTCTCCTTCTTTTACTTCTGCACCCAAACGGATAATACCGTTCTCATCAAGGTTACGAACTGCTTCTTCGCTAACGTTCGGGATTTCAGAAGTTAATTCTTCCTCACCACGCTTCGTCTCACGTACTTCCAGCTCAAACTCCTCAATGTGAATTGATGTGAAGATATCATCGCGAACAACTTTCTCAGAAATTACGATAGCATCCTCGAAGTTGTAACCTTGCCATGGCATGAAGGCTACCTGCATGTTACGTCCGATAGCCAATTCACCATTATTGGTAGCGTAACCTTCGCAAAGTGGCTGACCTTTTGTAACGCGCTCGCCTGTTTTTACAAGTGGCGTAAGGTTGATACATGTATCCTGGTTCGTTCTTCTGAATTTTACCAGATTGTATGTAACATATTCAGCGTCGAAGGAAACGAGTTTCTCATCATCTGACAGATCATACTTTACTACGATCTTAGTAGCATCAACAAAGTCGATCATGCCATCGCCTTCAGCGATCACAAGTGCTCTTGAGTCAATAGCCGCTCTTCCTTCTAAACCAGTACCTACAATAGGTGCCTGTGGCTTCAGAAGTGGCACAGCCTGGCGCTGCATGTTTGAACCCATCAGGGCACGGTTAGCGTCATCATGCTCCAGGAATGGAATAAGTGATGCAGCAACCGATACGATCTGGTTCGGAGCAATGTCCATGTAAGAGTAAGTAGACGGCTCTTCAACCGGGAAGTCACCTTCAAACCTACCTTTTACTCTATCGTTGATGAAGTTACCGTTCTCATCAATCACAGCATTTGCCTGTGCAATGTGGTGGGTATCTTCTTCTTCAGCTGTTAAGTATTCTACCTCGCCGGTCACATTAACTTTACCACCCTCTACTTTTCTGTATGGAGTTTCGATAAAGCCCATGTGATTTACACGTGCATGCACACATAGCGAAGAGATAAGACCGATATTTGGTCCCTCTGGTGTTTCAATAGTACAAAGGCGACCGTAGTGCGTGTAGTGAACGTCACGTACCTCGAAACCAGCACGCTCTCTTGATAAACCACCTGGTCCTAGAGCAGACACACGACGTTTGTGCGTTACTTCTGCCAGAGGGTTGGTCTGGTCCATGAACTGAGAAAGCTGGTTTGTTCCGAAGAACGAGTTAATCACTGAAGACAATGTACGCGCGTTGATAAGATCAACAGGCTTAAAATCTTCATTGTCGCGAACGTTCATACGCTCTTTAATGGTACGAGCCATACGGGCAAGGCCCACACCAAATTGTGCATACAACTGCTCGCCTACGGTTCTAACACGACGGTTGCTCAAGTGGTCAATATCATCCACTACAGCCTTTGAGTTGATCAGACCTATAAGGTACTTCACGATCAACACAATGTCCTCGTTTGTCAGTACTTTTGCTTCCCAGTTAGTGTCAAGACCTAGTTTCTTGTTGATCCTATAACGGCCAACTTCGCCAAGGTCATAACGCTTATCTGAGAAGAACAGCTTTTGAATAATATCACGAGCTGTTTCTACGTCTGGAGCCTCTGTGTTACGCAATTGACGGTAGATCTGCTCAACTGCTTCCTGCTCAGAGTTAGAATTGTCTTTCTGTAATGTATTGTAGATAATAGCGTAATCTGCAATGTTCACATTCTCACGGTGCAGAATTACAGACTTCACACCTGAATCTACGATTATGCTGATATCTTCCGTTGTAATTTCTGAATCACGCTCCAGAAGAACTTCATTACGGTCTATAGATACAACCTCACCAGTATCTTCATCCACGAAATCCTCTGTCCATGTTCTTAGAACACGTGCAGCAAGTTTTCTTCCGGCTACATCTTTCAGAGCTGCTTTTGTTGCAGGTATCTCTTCTGATAAGCCAAATAGATCTAATATATCTTTATCTGTGCCATAACCAATGGCACGAAGAAGAGTAGTAACTGGAAATTTCTTTTTGCGGTCGATGTAAGCATACATTACGTTATTCACGTCTGTCGCAAACTCAACCCAAGAACCTTTAAAAGGAATAATTCTGGCAGAGTAAAGCTTAGTACCGTTTGTATGCTTGCTTTGTGCAAAGAACACGCCTGGTGATCTGTGCAACTGAGAAACAATAACACGCTCGGCACCATTGATGACAAAAGAACCTTTCTCTGTCATGTATGGAATGTTTCCTAGGAAAACCTCTTGCTCAATTGTCTCAAAGTCCTCATTGTCCTCATCATTACAGATAAGACGAAGTTTAGCTTTAAGAGGAACTGAATAAGTAAGACCTCTATCGATGCTTTCATCAACAGAATACTTCGGGGGATCGATATGGTAGTCGATGAACTCCAGTACGAAGTTTTCTCGGGAATCTGAGATAGGAAAGTTCTCGGCAAACACCTTGAACAAGCCTTCCTGAGCTCTATTTTCAGCCGGAGTCTCCAACTGGAAAAAGTCCTGGAATGACTGTACCTGAACATCCAAGAAGTCAGGATAGTCAATTACCTGCTTTATAGAGGCAAAATTGATTCGATCTGTCGTTTTATTCTTAGCCAAAGCCTTGAAGTTTTACGTTTACAATCAGTTAAAGGCACATAGATAACAAAACAGCTATGTGCCAAAAAGGATTCAAATTTTGAATCCATATACAAACAGGAAAAGACCTGACGAACTTGCCAGGTCTACCTGTTTTCGGTATGTTGATGAAATGAGATTATTTAACCTCTACTTCAGCACCAGCTTCTTCTAAAGATTTCTTTAGTGAATCTGCTTCGTCTTTAGCAACACCTTCTTTAAGTGATTTTGGAGCGCCATCAACTAGTTCCTTAGCCTCTTTCAGACCAAGACCAGTAAGCTCTTTTACAAGCTTAACTACTGCTAGTTTCTGAGCACCAGCTGACTTAAGGATTACGTCAAAAGAAGTTTTTTCTTCTGCAGCGGCTCCTCCTTCAGCAGCACCACCACCAGCTACCATTACTGGAGCAGCAGCAGCAGGCTCGATGCCATACTCATCCTTAAGAATAGTAGCTAGTTCGTTAACCTCTTTTACAGTTAAGTTTACTAACTGCTCAGCGAATGCTTTCAAATCTGCCATTTTTTATTGAAATTAAAAGTTACTTATTGATTACGTTTTTAGAATTTATTCTTTTTCAGATAATGTTTTTAAGATACCAGCTAACTTGCCACCGCTGCTCTGAAGTGCAGATACCACGTTCTTCGCAGGAGACTGAAGTAAGCCAATAACCTCACCGATAAGCTCTTCTTTAGATTTGATCTTAGTCAGTGTCTCTAACTGGTCATCTCCAATATACAAGCCGGCATCGATGTACGCGCCTTTCAGAAGTGGAAGTGCATTGCCCTTCTTTCTGAAATCTTGAATTAATTTTGCAGGGGCATTGCCTGTTTCAGTACCGAACAGGATACCAGAAGCGCCTTTCAAAACATCTTCAAGTGCTGTTGTATCAGCCTCCAGAGTATCCAGAGCCTTTTTGATTAGTTTATTTTTATAAACTTTGTACTCGATACCTCTTTCGAATGCTAGTCTCCTGAATGCGTTGATACGAGCAACTGACATAGTTGAAGCATCAGTAATATAGAAGTAGTTTGTGTTCGCTAACTTCTCGCTCAGGTCCTTTACAATTATTTCTTTTTCTTCCCTGGTCATGTTCTTAGATAGTTGCGTTCTTGTCAACGATTACGGCCGGGCTCATTGTGCTTGACAATGTAATGCTCTTGATGTAAGTACCCTTTGCAGAAGACGGCTTCAAACGGTTTAGCGTCTGAACAACTTCCGCAGCGTTAGCAGCAAGCTGCTCAGCAGAGAAAGATACTTTACCTACGCTAGTGTGAATGATACCAAATTTGTCAACTTTAAAGTCGATCTTACCGGCTTTTACTTCTTTTACTGCTTTCGCTACATCCATTGTAACAGTGCCTGACTTCGGATTAGGCATTAGGTTACGAGGACCTAAGATTCTACCCAAACGGCCTACTTTAGCCATAACAGCAGGCATAGTGATGATAACATCGATATCAGTCCATCCTTTTTCGATTTTCTGAATATAGTCATCAAGACCTACGTAGTCTGCTCCGGCATCTTTTGCTTCCTGCTCTTTGTCAGGAGTAACCAATGCAAGAACTTTAACGTCTTTACCTGTTCCGTGCGGCAAAGTAACGATGCCACGAACCATCTGGTCAGCCTTACGAGGGTCTACACCGAGACGAACGTCGATATCAACAGAAGCATCAAACTTAGTAAAAGTAATTTCTTTTACTACTGAAGCGGCATCTGTTAAAGAATATTCTTTTGTCAAGTCAGCTTTTTCTAAAGCTGCTTTTCTATTTTTTGAAATCTTAGCCATTATCCTTTAACTGTAATTATTCGTTCCAAGGAGCTTTACCAGACACTGTGATTCCCATGCTTCTTGCTGTACCAGCTACCATTTTCATGGCAGACTCCAGTTTGAAAGCATTTAAATCCGGCATCTTAGTTTCTGCTATCTCTTTAACCTGATCCCAAGTAACTGAACCTACTTTGTTACGGTTTGGCTCTTTAGAACCACCCTTAATTTTAGCAGCATCCATTAACAATACTGGAGCAGGTGGAGTTTTAACCACGAAGTCGAAGGACTTATCTGCATAGATTGTAATCAATACTGGTAACACCTGACCAGGCTTATCCTGGGTTCTAGCATTGAACTGCTTACAGAACTCCATGATATTAAGACCTTTAGAACCAAGTGCAGGTCCAACCGGTGGCGATGGATTCGCGGCACCTCCCTTTATCTGAAGCTTCAGATAACCTTTTATTTCCTTTGCCATTATTTATTTACTACGATTCTTTTTCTACTTGCATGTAGTTTAGCTCAACCGGTGTATTTCTTCCGAAAATCTTCACCATAACATTAAGCTTCTTACGCTCTTCAAATACTTCCTCTACTGTTCCTGAGAAACCACTGAACGGACCGTCCATTACTTTTACAGTCTCTCCAACAATAAATGGCGTATCTAGTACTTCTGCCTGTTCCTCTGCTTCATCAACAGTTCCTAAGATTCTGTTAACTTCTGATTGGCGCAATGGAACCGGCTTTTTACTGGCATCTTTCTCGTTAGAACCAAGGAAGCCAATTACACCAGGAGTACTGATGATAATATGCTCTGCCTCTCCATGTGAAAGATCTGCGTTAATCAACACATACCCAGGAAAGAAATTGCGCTCTCTGATTCTCTTCTTACCTCCACGCATTTCATACACCTTTTCTGCAGGTATAAGCACTTGTGGAACATATTCTCCCAAGTTTTGTCTTAAGATTTCGTTCTCAAGGTAAGCCTTAGCTTTTTTCTCTTGCCCGCTTACTGCGCGCACTACATACCATTTTAATTCAGCCATCTTGATCTAATTAAAACTGGTTGTAGAACCACGTCAGGCCAGAATCAAAAACGAAATCCATGGCACCAACTATCAAAGCAAAAATAAGCGAACCAATAAGTACTAATATAGAGCTATTCTGCAATTCAGAATATGAAGGCCACGAAACTTTCTGCTTCATTTCCTCAACTGTCTCGTTTATGTAGTTTGTAACTTTGCTCATTGCTTCGCTTCTTATTTTTTAATTGCACGGGTGGAGAGACTCGAACTCCCAGCCAATGGTTTTGGAGACCACTACTCTACCAATTGAGCTACACCCGTAAAAAAATGCACGCCATTTTTATCAAATGGAGTGCAAATTTATACAAATCTTTTATGAAAACAAACCCGTTCCTAAAAAACTTTAAGAACGGGTCTGTAACATATCAATAATTAGTCAAGGATTTCAGTTACCTGACCAGCACCTACTGTTCTACCACCCTCACGGATAGCGAAACGTAGACCTTTCTCCATTGCTACAGCGTTGATAAGTTTCACTTCGATAGTGATGTTATCACCTGGCATTACCATCTCTACTCCTTCTGGAAGGATGATCTCGCCAGTTACGTCTGTAGTTCTGAAGTAGAACTGTGGACGGTACTTGTTGAAGAATGGAGTGTGACGTCCACCTTCTTCTTTTGACAGAACGTAAACCTCAGCTTTGAAGTGTGTGTGAGGCTTAACTGAACCTGGCTTACAGATAACCATACCACGACGGATATCAGTTTTCTCAATACCACGTAGCAATAGACCTACGTTGTCACCAGCTTCACCTCTGTCAAGAATTTTACGGAACATCTCAACACCAGTAACTGTAGACTTTAAGTTCTCAGCACCCATACCTAAGATGTCAACCTGCTCACCAGAGTTGATTACACCACGCTCGATACGGCCTGTAGCAACAGTACCACGACCAGTGATTGAGAACACGTCCTCAACTGGCATCAAGAATGGAAGATCAGTTAAACGAGCTGGGATTGGAATAAAGCTATCAACAGCCTCCATTAGCTCTTCGATAGTTTTCACCCACTTCTCGTCGCCGTTCAAGCCACCAAGAGCAGAACCCTGGATTACTGGAATATTGTCGCCATCGAAGTCATAGAAAGAAAGAAGCTCACGGATTTCCATCTCAACAAGCTCAAGAAGCTCTGGATCGTCAACCATGTCAACTTTGTTCATGAAAACTACTAGCTGAGGAACACCTACCTGACGGGCAAGAAGGATGTGCTCACGAGTTTGTGGCATTGGACCATCAGTTGCAGCAACTACAAGGATAGCGCCGTCCATCTGAGCAGCACCAGTAACCATGTTCTTCACGTAGTCAGCGTGACCTGGGCAGTCAACGTGTGCATAGTGACGGTTTTCTGTAGCGTACTCAACGTGTGATGTATTGATAGTAATACCTCTTTCTTTTTCTTCAGGAGCGTTGTCGATTGAAGAGAAGTCACGAAGTGCAGCAAGACCTTTTTTAGCTAGTACAGTTGTAATAGCAGCAGTCAAAGTAGTTTTGCCGTGGTCAACGTGACCAATAGTACCGATATTTACGTGCGGTTTGGAACGGTCAAATGTTTCTTTAGCCATTGTATGATATTAAATTAAGGTTAAAACGTTTAAGTTTATGTCGCGCTTTTTAATTACACGTAACGGACTTAGAGCCAACGATGGGAATTGAACCCACGACCCCTTCCTTACCAAGGAAGTACTCTACCCCTGAGCTACGTCGGCTTTTTCCCATTAAAGAACTTCAGTTTGCACCTATAGTAAAAAGGAAATCCATATACATGAAATTCCTGACAAACTTACTACAAATGCAAATACAGCTCCCTCAATTCTGAGAGAGCGGGAGACGAGATTCGAACTCGCGGCCTATAGCTTGGAAGGCTATCGCTCTACCAACTGAGCTACTCCCGCTTAATTACTAAAAGCCTTACCGGCATAAATCTAATGGTGGGGAGAGCAGGATTCGAACCTGCGAAGTCATTACAACAACGGAGTTACAGTCCGTCCCATTTGGCCGCTCTGGAATCTCCCCGATAGTTAATTTTGCAATAAATATGCAGAACTTACTCCCTCAAACTTTTCGCTTCAGAAGCGTTCTTCGTTCTAAGGAGATGCAAAATTAACCGCTTTTTCTTTCCTGTCAAATATTCTTGAAAAAAAAGTTCACTTTTTTCTATTGTCTTCACTCCTGCTGCTTAGTTATACATTTCGAGCAGTCGCTTATCTTTCTCATTCTCTTTTATTTCCGTCAGAATTTGCTGCACCTCCGGCTTATCCGACATCACCATTAAAGTTTGATAAGCAGCTCCCCTTATGTAATAAATATTATGGTTTTGCGCCAGATCCTTAAGCAAAGCAATAGTTTCAGGAGTATTTGTTTGCGGATTTGATGCCAGGTATGCTCCGAAACTCTGCAGCAGGTAATAGAGCGTCCCTCCTTTGCCTTGCTTTACCTGCCGCACAAACCAATCATTCTTTTCCGGACCGCCTTGCACAGCATAGAATGTTGATAGCGCTAATACAACCTCTTCTCCCTTTTCATTATCAAACTGCGCCAGCTTTGCCATGGTGTCTGGTGCTCTTGTTCCCGCGTAACCAAGTATTCCGGCTGCTGCCACTGTGTAGGAGCTATCTGTCATGGCATCCAGGTAAAGTTGTTTATACTTCTCTCCATCCCAGTTGGCCAACGCAAGTATGGCATCTGCCCTAACTGCTCTCTTTTTATCCTGCTTTGCCATTTTAAGTATACTTTCCTTTACAGCACCTGCCTTATCAGACTCCAGCCTGCTTAATGTATTGATCGCAGTGCTCCTTATTACCCAGTAATCATCTTTTAAAGCAGATTGCAATACTTTTATTACTTCAGGATCTGTAAGTTCCTCTTGCAGCTTAACCATTGTTTCCAGCTTAGGGGCAAGCATTTTGGCATTGTTAAACTGATACAACAACTCTTGTTTTGACTTTTCATGGTCGATGGTAGCCAAAAGCTGTTGCTCTGCATCAAAAATTACTAGCTGTGGCTGACCAACGACCGGTAATGTAAAGCTTTGATCTGCTTTTTCTATTACAATTGGATAATCGGCGCGTTTACCATTTGCCCATACTGCAATCTTTAGCGGCAAACGGTATACAGGCATATAGGTGGTGTCCTGCTGTTGCTGCACGCGCAGGTTCAGCTGCCCGTTCTGGAAAGTATGGCTTACCTTTAGTTCCGGATGCCCCGGCTTCATGAACCATTGGTCAAAGAACCACATCAGGTCCTGGCCGGTTATATCTTCAAAGGCCATGCGCAGTTCTGCCACCTCTACCGCTGTATGCTTGTGCTTTGTAAGATAATGGTTGAGTGAGGCCCACCACGCGTCGTCGCCTACTAGTTTGCGCAGCATGTGCAGCACACGACCTCCTTTTGCATAGGAGTGGCTGTCGAACATATCTTCTCTGTCGCCATACTGGTATCGTATGAGTGGCTCACGTTTTGTCTCCGACTCATTCAGGTATTGGCCCAACTCATCTAATTGCAGGTATGCAGCTTCGTCGGCCCCATACTTGTGCTCTGCCCACAGTAATTCGGAGTAGTTCGCAAAAGCTTCGTTCAGCGGCAGGTTAGCCCACGACTCTGTAGTTACATAATCGCCGAACCATTGGTGAAAAAGCTCATGGGCTATAATGCCATCCCAGCTTTTGTCCAGCAGTTCACGTTCGTTCATCTGAAGGTCTTCCATAAAGGTAGACGCTGAGGTATTCTCCATCGCTCCGGAAACAAAATCACGCACTACCACCTGCGAATACTTTGCCCAAGGATAATCCACACCTAACTTCTTGGAGAAGAACTCCATCATCTCTGGCGTGTTTCCGAATACCTTTTTGGCTGTTCCCTTATAAGCAGGCTCCACATAGTAGTTCACCTCCTTGTTTCGCCACTTATCTTTAACAACCGCATATTCGCCTATGGCCATCATAGTTAAGTATGGCGCGTGTGGCAGCTCTTGTTTCCAATAGTCGGTTTTAGTACCATCGGCATTCTGGCGCGAGTACATAAAAGTCCCGTTTGAAAGCGTGGTATACTTTGGATCTATCGTGATATAGATTTCCTGCGTCATGCGCTCATTTGGCGTATCAAAAGTAGGAAACCAGGCGGAGTTGGCTTCTGTTTCGCCCTGCGTCCAGATCTGTTTCGGTTTATCCGGGTCTTTGCCTAGTGGATTGATAAAGTATAAACCTTTGTCCTGAAGTATGGCATCACTGCCTTTTGCTTTCAGTTCATTTGGCTTGGCCGTATAATCTATCTCTATGGTATACTCTTCGGTTCGGGTGTAGGTCTTGTTCAGGTCGATAGTGAGTTTTTCGCCATCGTATTCAAACTTTAACGGGGTACCGTTATACCCTTTCATCAAGTTAACGCCATGTATGTCCATCCCTTTTGCATCCAGCGTAAGTTTATCCTGCGGGTAAAAGTATGGCTTTAGCGTAAGTTCGGCGATACCGTTAAGGTGCTGCTTCTCCCAGTTAAAGCTTACCCGAAGTTTAGTATGCAATAAGTCGTGCTCCAATGTTCGGGATGGGTTGAAACCATGCTTTTTGGGGGCCCAGACCGGTACACTATCTGTTGCAGCAGTTGTGGTTTTTACTGTTGATACTTTCGAAGTTGACCTGTCTACTGCAGCTTTGTTTGTACTGCAGCTTGTTGTAAAAGCCATAGCAGCCGTCAAGCCAACTACACTTAAAAACCTATGATTCATGATGGATTGTTTTAATTTTGGAGTCAAGTTCTAAAAATACTGTGAGAAATCAATTATCTTTAAGCTCTAAAACCACATACACGCGATGCTCCAGATAAAAACCGCTAACGACAAAACATGGCAGGTTGATATTCAAAAAGACTCCATACTTTTAAACGGAACACCATTTAACTGGGACATCCAGCCAATTGGCCCTCAAACGTACCACATCATCAAGGATAATAAATCCTATACTGCTGAGTTGGTAGAGGCTGATTATCAGGCCAAGACTTTCACTTTCAAGATAAATGGCATTAAGCAAACTGTAAGCGCTAAAGACCGTTTCGACCTGTTGCTTGACAAACTGGGCATGAGTGATGCCAACGCCAGCAAAGTGAACGACGTAAAGGCACCGATGCCAGGACTTATACTTGACATTAAGGTACAGCAGGGCCAGGAAGTTAAAAAGGGAGACCCTATACTGATACTGGAGGCCATGAAGATGGAAAACATCCTGAAATCGCCAGGCGACGGCACTGTGAAAGAGATCAAAGTACAGGTTCGCCAGAACGTAGAAAAAAATCAGGTATTGATTTTATTTTAACTTTTTTGTGTTGCCAGTTGGGCAGCACCCGTCTGCCCTCTGAAACTATAGACCAAACTAATAACAAAATAGTATAGATCGTGAAGTATAAGAGAATATTACTGAAGCTTAGCGGCGAGGCGCTGATGGGAGAACAGCAGTACGGAATCGACTCCAACAGGTTGATACAGTATGCTCAGGAGATTAAAGAAGTGGCAGCGCTGGGCGTTGAGGTAGCAGTAGTTATCGGCGGTGGCAACATCTTTAGAGGTGTGCAGGCCGAGCAGGTTGGTCTGGACCGCGTGCAAGGCGACTATATGGGTATGCTGGCCACAGTTATCAACAGCATGGCTTTGCAAAGTGCTCTTGAGAAACTTGGCGTTTATACCCGCCTGCTGTCCGGCCTTAATATACAGCAGGTATGCGAGCCTTACATTCGCCGCCGTGCCGTACGCCACCTGGAAAAAGGCCGTGTAGTAATTTTTGGTGCCGGCACCGGTAATCCATACTTTACCACAGACTCAGCGGCATCTCTTAGAGCCATCGAAATTGAGGCGGATGTTGTACTGAAAGGCACACGCGTAGATGGGATTTACTCAGCTGACCCTGAAAAGAACCCGGACGCAATCTTCTACAGAAACATCTCGTTTAAGGATGTGTTTGAAAAAGGCCTGAACGTGATGGACATGACCGCCTTTACTCTTTGCAAGGAAAATGGCTTGTCGATTATCGTATTTGACATGAACACACAGGGCAACCTGAAACGACTGGTGCAGGGCGAAGAGATTGGCACGCTTGTATCGATGGACGACATAGCCGAAGGTTTACAGGAAACTGTTGACCAGCTGCAGGCAAAACAAAACAAATAAAATTTAATATTTTTGCAGCGTAACCATACGTATAGTTTCAACAGAACTTTTTTAAGCGATAATTGATATGACGGAAGAAATTCAGTTTTACCTCAGCGAAGCAGAGGAGTCTATGGAAAAAGCGGTACAGCATACCGGCTCAGAACTTACTAAAATTCGCGCGGGCAAAGCCTCTCCTGCCATGGTAGAAGGTTTGCGTGTTGATTATTACGGCAATCCTACTCCAATTTCTCAGGTAGCTAACATTGCAGCGCCTGATGCCCGTACTTTGCTTATCAAGCCTTGGGAGAAAAACATGCTGGGCGAGATCAACAAAGCCATCAAAAACAGCGACCTGAATCTAAACCCGCAGCAAGAAGCTGACGCTGTCCGTCTTAATATTCCAGCCCTAACAGAGGAGCGTCGCCGCGAGTTGGTAAAGCAGGTTAAGAACGAAACTGAAAACGGTAAGATTAGCATCCGCAATGTGCGCAAAGATGTAAATGACTCTTTAAGAAAGCTACAGAAAGAAGGTACTTCCGAAGATGCTGTGCGTGACGCAGAAGCTAAAGTTCAGAAAATGACAGATGCTTACATCGTGAAAATTGATGAACTGCTGGCTAAGAAAGAAGCCGAGATCATGACGATCTAATTCTTTTTGACAAAAGATAAATAGGACGAAGGACAAAAGACTTCTCCTAAAGTATAAAAAAGAAAGCGCCCTGTAAGTTTTACAGGGCGCTTTCTTTTTTGTAATGACCGGAGATTAGATTGATTATTAGAGGGCGGATTTATCAAGGACGATTTACTAAAGTATAGCTAACTGTAAATCATACTTAATCCCATTAATCACTATTAATCTGTGGTCCTACTGGTATAGCTTGTGCACTTTGATGTATTCTGCTACCTCGTCGGGTACCAGGTATTTTATACTTTTCTCCTCTTTTATGCACTGCCTTATAAAGGTTGCAGAGATATCAAGTATAGGAGCTTTAACAAAAGTAATATTGGGCATTTCGGGCAGCTCTGTGGTAATGGAGCCAGAGCGCGGGTACACGTAAACTTTATGGAACTGCAGTATACTTTCGTAATTCTTCCATTTCGGGAAAAGCGGCAGGTTATCCTCCCCCATCAGCAGCACAAACTCATAACTTGGATACTTCTCCTGTAAATAAGTAAGCGTATCGATGGTATAACTTGGCTTAGGCATGCTAAACTCGATGTTAGATACACCAAGGTTCGGGTTATCGGCAATTGCCAACGATACCATGTGCAGCCTGTCGAATTCGTGTAAAAGCGTGTTGCTGGGCTTAAACGGATTCTGCGGCGACACCACCAGCCACACCGTATCAAGGTCGGTGTTGGTCGCCATAAAGTTGGCAAGTATAAGGTGGCCTATGTGAATTGGGTTAAAGGAGCCGAACAGCAGCCCTACTTTCATACGATGGCAGGTTCGGAGTTCAGAAATTCGTTTACAAGCTTTTCGGCTTCGTGGCAAGCCTTGCCTAGGTCATCGTTTACGATCACGGTATCAAACTGGTCTTCGAAGCCCATTTCAAATTTTGCTTTAAAAACGCGGCTGGAAATGCTGGATGCTGAATCGGTGTTGCGTGCGGTTAGCCTTTTAGCCAGCTCATCTACTGATGGCGGCTTTACGAAAACGGCGAGTGCTCTCTCTCTGTAAAAATGCTTTATACTTAGGCCTCCTTTAACATCAACATCTAAAATTACATGTTTGCCACTTTTCCAGATACGCTCTATCTCTGACTTTAAAGTACCGTAAAAGGCGCCTTCATATACTTCTTCCCACTCAACAAACTCGTCGTTCTTGATCTTTTGCTTAAAGTCTTCCGGCGTGATAAAGTAGTAGTCTTTTCCGTTTTCCTCGGTACGGCCGCGCTTGTCGCGTGTGCAGGCCGAAATAGAGAAGCTCAGTTTTGGATTAATGTTGAGCAGATGCTTTACAATTGTGGTTTTGCCGGCACCGGATGGAGCCGAAAAGATGATGATCTTGCCTTGCATTAGGGATTATAAAGTTTCTTGAATCTTAGCTCTAATAGATAGTGCCAGGCTTTCCGGCACAATCACGCGCTTGAGATGGCCGCTGATGATCCCTTTAAGAAGCTTTTGTTTCTGATGGCTCTCGAAACAACTTACACACTCTTCGAGGTGTGTATTGAAATATTTCTCTTCTTCAGAGGTGGCTTCGCCGTCAATAATCAGGTCCAGCATTTCTGACACTTTGCTACAATCTGTATCGTAGCTGTCGTCGGGCCCTTTTTGGTAAACTTCTGTAAATTTCGATTCCATCTTAACTAAAAACTCTTAATGTCTTTCTAACTGTTATAACCCATGCTTTTAGCATATTTTTCCAACTTCTCCTTCAAAGAGTTTCGGGCGCGGTGCAACCTCGATCTTACAGTACCTATCGGAATGTCCAGTATTTTGGCCATTTCTTCATAAGTAAAGCCTTCTAAATCACAAAGTATAATAACCGTTCTAAAGTCAACTGGCAAGGCGTTCAGTGCACTGGCTACTTCATCTCCTATCAGGTCTTGCACACTTTCAGTGCGCATATCTGTAGTAGAGGCCACCCCACCCTCACCTTCAACGTCTTCGGAGTTATAATACCCCTCAACTTCGCTGTAATCTACCTTGGCAGGTTGCTTGCTCTTTTTCCGAAACTCGTTTATGAATGAGTTCTTCAGGATTCGGAACAGCCATGCTTTTGCATTAGTTCCTTGCTCGAAGTAGTCAAAAAAACGGTAGGCTTTCAGATAGGTCTCCTGCACCAGGTCATTGGCGTCGTCTTCGTCTAAGGTGAGCCTGTAGGCAAAGTTGTACAGAGGGTCCAGCACAGGCAGCAGTTCGGCCTCGAACCGTGCATCTTTCTCCTCTTTACTTAGCTGTTTACCTGTTTGCTCGCTCATCAACTTGGATTTTGTACTTTTGTGAAGTCCTCAATCGCGTATTTATACGCAAATATAGAAATTTTAATTACATACCTCGCTTCACGCCTCAGGGTTGCAACAGATACCTCTTAAATGTTACGGATTTTTTCTGAAGAATGCATAGCGTACTATACTTTTACCAAAAGGGCAGATAAAAGTTTATATCAGGCTTATTAGCGTCTAAAAAAAGCAAGAAAAAATTTATTACATACAGTATAAGAGCCTCCTTATGCAGGAACAAATTATCAGGAAGAGTTACAGATTTTATACTTCCGCAATTGCACTGCTTTCGGGTTTGCAGCGATTGTTACTGAAAGGCCGAAGCAAGAATAAGTACTACAAAATAACTTTCTCGCCTTTTATACTTGAAAGTATAATGGCTTTGATATCGGCTATACTTCGTCTTGATTTTAAAAGTATGGCCTTGCTTTCAAAATCATGCCGCGATTGCTTTACCAGTTCTGCTGAGCCCATGAACATGGCCAGAGATTTGAGGTAATGCCACCTGAACGTGAAAATCCTTACCAATGACTCCGGTATTAGTTGAAGATACCATAACAGGCGCTGAACTCCCTCCAGGTGGATGGCATGCAGAAACATTTTGTTGCGGTCGTAAATAGTGTTTACGTACTTCTTCTTGCTTTTAGACTTGATAGAGGTAGATACCTGGTGGCGGCAAACACTGTTGTAATCATAGTAGCATTTAAAGCCCAGGCGCCATGCCCGTAATGACAGTTCGTAGTCCTCTACATAAAAAGGAGAGAAAATCTCGTTAAAGCCGCCTATCAGCAAAAATTTTTCTTTATCGATAAACGCATTGGCCCCGGAAAGGTACATTGAGTATAAACCATCCTGCATCTGCTTTTCGTCTTTAAGCAGGTAGTTTCCCGATGTTTTTATCTTACTACCGTGATAGTATGGAAACTTGGCACCGTCCTGTATTTTATCATCGTCCCAGCCTATAATGCGGCCCATTACGCCAAATGTATCTGGCTTATCAAAGTACTTATACTGGCTTGCAAAATAATCAGGCGTTAGCTTTACATCACTGTTCAGGAGCAGTACTTTATCATACTTAGCCGCTTTTATGCCATTGTTAGCCGTAACCGAGAAGCCGCTATTCACACTGTTGCGCACCAACCGGAACTCAGGATAATGCTGTTGCAGATAGGCTACAGAATCGTCTGTAGAGCAATCATCCACTATTATAACCTCAGATGGCTTACCGGCGTTTTGCAGCGCCTCTACCACCGTTGGCAATGTATGCTTGAAAAGATGAACGCCGTTATAGTTGGGAATTACAACAGATATGCCTGTTATCATAAGATTTTAAATAAATGCGCTACAGGTTTATACTTCGTCAGGTCCGCCAGATTTATGTGCCAGGTATAGTTTGGCGTATTTTAGAAATACAGTATAGGCTGACAAACCGGCAATAAAAAAGCCATTAAAACCATCTAAAAAGCCACGCTGCAGAAAATAAGTTCTGAAGAACCGGAATGGAGGTTTTACAAGTATAGCCAGCACGGATGTTCTTTTACCTCTCAGCCACATTTCCTGCATAGAAATATCTGTATACCTGTTTATCTGGTCAAGGTGCTGTTTTACATTGTAGCTGTAGTAGTGGAGCATGTCCCCTTTCAGGTTTTCTATCTTTGCATCTGGTTCAGGTATTACTTTATCATGTGGGTTCTGGCCACCCCAGTGCGCTTTAGTTCTGTCAAAAAGCCTAAGTTTACGATCCGGGTACCAGCCTGAGTGCTTTATCCATTGCCCTCTGTAGTTAGTCAGGCGGTTTAGTTTATAGCCATCAGCTGTCCAGTTGTTCTTTACCTTTAAAACTGATTGCCTGAGTTCTGCTGTAAGCGATTCATCAGCATCCAGGGACAGCACGTGACGATGTGTAGCCAGGCTGAGGGAGTAGTTTTTCTGGTCTATCATGCTTGTAAACGGCCTCTCTACAAACGTAACACCATAACTCAGGCATATTTCCTTAGTCTTGTCAGTAGATAGTGAGTCCACTACTATCACCTCATCAGCAACGCCTTTTACCGATTTAAGGCAACGCTCTATGTTCTGCTCTTCGTTAAAGGTTATAATAGTAACAGACAGCTTTACTTGCATGGATCGGGATGTACTTAAAATTTCATGAGGTGCAAATATCGCTTTTTTATAGCTAAAAACTTATGTTACAGCAGGTTTAAAAGGTAACAAAATCACTATTATGTAGTACAATACATATTTGTGCTCTTATTACCTAACTTACTATAGCCGTACGCGTGCTGCCACCCCATGGATAAACGCCCTTTATTTGCTGTTGTGCTTATTTGCACGCTTTGGCTGCTGCACAGTACACAGCTTATGGCACAGCAGTATAATTTCCGTAACTGGACATTAGAGCAGGGGCTTCCTCAATCACAGGTAAACGATATCATTCAGGATCATACCGGACATTTATGGATTGCTACGCGCGGTGGTGTAAGCCGCTTTAACGGAAAACAATTTTATACTTACACCAAAGATAGCGGCCTGAGCAGTAATAACGTATCTGCGCTTCACCAGGACAATCAAAATAATATCTGGATAGGCAGCTCTGACCGCGGTCTGATGCAATTTGATGGTAACGGGTTTAAAATATACGGTAAGGCACAGGGCCTAACCGCTAATACTATTTACGACATAACTCAGGGTGTTCAGGGAAGCATATGGGTTGCAACAGAAGCCGGCCTGTTTTACTATATCAACGGCTCATTCTCAAAGTATACCCAACTACCTGCTCAAACTTATACCTCTGTTGTTGTAACGCCAGACAGCACCATTTGGGCAGGCAGTCAATCAGATGGTTTGCACCGCGTAACTACAGCAGGTATTCACCATTACACTACAGAAAACAGCGTGTTGCCCAGCAACAGGGTAACAACCTTGTATCATCAAAACAACGGAGATCTCTGGATAGGGACAGAAGAAGGGGTGGCAAGATTTACTGATAGTTCTTTGCGCCATTTCAGAATCCCTATAAACCGGCCCGATATGGTAGTATCGTCTTTTTTGCACGACACGTATGGCAACCTATGGATAGGGCTTAAACAAAATGGCCTGATAAAGTATGATGGAAAGAGGTACACCTATTTTGGCAGGCTGAATGGATTAAGGTCAAAGCGAATTAACACGCTTGCAGCCGATATGGAGGGCAACATCTGGATAGGCACCAACGGATACGGCATGCAACAATTTACATCGCCGTGGTTTGTACATTATTTTGACTTTACTGAACTAAGTGAACCCCGTATCACGGCCCTGACCAAAGATAGCAAAGGCCGTGTATGGTTAGGCACCGACGAAGGCACAACTGCATACATGGAGGGCGGAAGGTTAAACTGGAATTTTAAGCCGCCCTGGCCGGAAGGCACTACAGTACACCGCATAACTTTGCTCGACGACAGGTCCAGTTGGGTAGCCACCAGCATAGGTGCATGGCATATTACTCCATCCGGCACCGCACATTATACCGTTAAAAACGGCCTGCCTGCCAACGAGGTATTTCAGTGCATGCCTGATGATAACGGTAACATCTGGATAGCAACCGCGAACGGTTTAGTATGCTACGCTAAAGGCAAGTTTAAGAAGTATGAGTTGCCAGGGGTGCTATCTGCCGGCAGAATCTATCATATGCACCGGGATATTAAAAACCGGGTATGGATCGCTGCATCCAGCGGCGTGTATAAACTCGAGAATGGCAATATTGTAAAAGCACCTGAGTTGGAGCAGTTCCAACTGGAAGAAGTAACCTCTATTGCTGAAGACAAGTATGGCGTTTTATACTTTGGGGGCTTTAATTACGGCATTGCTGTGCTAAACGAAGAATGGGACAGCCCAAAACTTTTCACAAAGAACGAAGGATTGCCCAACGAAGGTATAAAAGGCCTGTTTGTAGACCAAAATGACAATTTGTGGGTAGGTACTAGCCGCAACATCTTAAAACTGCTACTGCCTCAGCTGCGCCAACACCAGAAACTTAGCTACAGGAGCTACTCCGGCGCAAACGGCTTCAGGGGAATAGAAATAAGCCATAACGCCATTGCGCAAACCCCTGACGGCAGCATTTGGTTTGGCACAACTAAAGGCCTGACTAAATATGAGCCTACCCTTGACCGGCGGAATAAAGTATACCCTGCTGTAGCCCTTAACAGGATCATGCTGTATCAGAAACCTACTAACTGGCAGCAGTTGGGCTACACACAGGATTCACTAACAAACCTGCCTATTGATTTGCGGCTGCCACATACCCAAAACCACCTAACCTTCGACTTTCATGCTATCTGCCTCTCGGGGCCTGAGCAGGTAAAGTATAAGTATCGGCTAATGGGGTATCAGGACCAGTGGTCAGCGGCAACAGACCAGTCTTATGCCACTTACCCTAATCTTTCTCCAGGCAACTACAAGTTTGAGTTGCTTGCACAGAACAACGATGGCTACTGGACACCCAAGCCTTTAACCTATACTTTTTCGATCGTTCCTCCTATCTGGCGCAGGGAGTGGTTCATTGGTGTGTTGCTACTGGTTATAGCAGGGGCTGTACTTAGTATAGTAAAGTTACGAGAGCGGAGCCTTGTAAAAATGAATACCCTGCTAGAGATGCGTGTAAACCACCGTACCCGGTTGCTGGAGCGTAAAAACCGCGAAAAAGAAATGCTCCTGCAGGAAATTCATCACAGGGTAAAAAACAACCTGCAGATCGTGATCAGTATGCTGAACCTGCAGGCCCGCCATGTACAAGACCCACAGGCAACCGATGTAATGCGTGCCCTCAAAAGCAGAGTTCGCTCTATGGCTATATTGCACGAACGCCTTTACCGCCACGACGATCTCGGGGAAATAGACCTGGAAGACTACTTTAGGGGAATTTGCGAAAGCCTTTACGAAGCCTATGGCGCAACAGAGAAGCAAATACACCTAGAACTTAGGGTGCCCTCTATTAAAGTAGACATAGATACGGCAATTACATTGGGATTGATTGTAAATGAACTCGTTTCCAACTCTTTAAAGTATGCATTTCCAGATTTTGAATTTAAAGGCCTGTTGCGCATTGTTTTAGAGCCACAGCAGAACGGCCGTTACATTTTAACCGTAAGCGATAACGGAAGGGGCTTACCTCTTGACTTCGACCAAAAGATGAAACATTCATTTGGTTTGCAATTAGTGTCCTCACTTAGTAAAAAGGTTAATGGGAAAATACATTTTATTAACAACAATGGCACTAAATCAATATTGTATTTTGTTTTACCATCCTAATTCTTTTTTTTTCGTAAGAACCTAAAGCTATGACAAAACCCAAAATTCTTATATCAGAAGACGAAGTCATAATTGCGGAGGATCTTGCAGCGAGCCTGGAAGAACTAGGCTATACTACATGCGCAATAGACTCAGGACAGGACACAATTGACAGAATCCGGGAAACACAGCCGGATCTGGTGCTGTTGGACATTAATTTAGGAGGCGACCAGGATGGTGTGGACATCGGACATAGAATAAGGCAAGAGTTTGATATACCGTTTATTTACCTGACAGCCTATGCCGACCATGCTACCATAGACAGAGCCAAGAAAACAGAGCCTGATGGTTTCCTTGTAAAGCCTTTTGATGAAAAGAGCCTGCGATCTGCCATTGAAATAGCGCTGTATAAACACGACAGCGGACACCGCGAGGATAGAGAAGTAAACGGCTCGCCGGCAAGCACAAAGGAACAGGAAGTAGCAGCTGACTATATTTTTGTAAAGGTAAAGCACCGCATTATTAAAGTGCATTACAGCGAAATTATTTGGGTAGAAGCCTACGATAACTACTCTTTTATTGTAACCGCCGACCAAAAGTATCTTGTAAGCTCTACCTTAAAAGATATGGAGAGCAAACTTCCGCAACAGAACTTTGTGCGTGTGCACAGGTCATACATTGCCAACCTTGATAAGATAGAGGCTTTGGAAGAAAACTCTGTTGTATTTGCGAAAGGTGATGTACCAATCGGTAAATCTTATAAAAAAACCCTGATGTCCAGGTTCAATATCATATGAAACGATAGTTACTAATCTATATCTCATTATAAAAACAAAAGAGCCGGTACAGCAAACTGCACCGGCTCTTTTTATACTTTAAACACTAATTAGTATCTGTAGTACTCTGGCTTGTATGGGCCTTCTACTTCCACGCCAATATAACGCGCCTGGTCAGGAGACAACTCATCCAGCACAACACCAATTTTAGCAAGGTGCAGGCGGGCTACTTTCTCATCAAGGTGCTTAGGCAAAGTATAAACTTTGTTTTCGTAAGCATCAGCGTTTGTCCAAAGCTCCAACTGAGCAAGCGTTTGGTTAGAGAAAGAGTTAGACATCACAAAAGATGGGTGACCGGTAGCGCAACCAAGGTTTACTAAACGGCCTTCAGCCAGAACGATAATATCGTTACCCTCTACGTTGTACATATCTACCTGAGGCTTGATAACATCTTTTGTATGACCGTAGCTCTTGTTTAACCATGCCATATCAATTTCGTTATCGAAGTGGCCGATGTTACAAACGATGGTCTTGTCTTTCATTAAACGGAAGTGCTCTTCTGCAATAATGTCTTTGTTACCTGTAGCAGTTACCACAATATCAGCTTCTTTTACGGCATCAACCATTTTCTTAACAGCAAAGCCGTCCATAGCAGCTTGCAATGCACAGATCGGATCGATTTCAGTAACGATTACACGGGCACCTGCACCTCTAAGCGAAGCGGCAGAACCTTTGCCAACATCACCGTAACCAGCAACAACAGCTACTTTACCAGCCATCATCACATCTGTAGCACGACGGATCGCATCTACCAGAGACTCTTTACAGCCATACTTGTTGTCAAACTTAGACTTGGTAACAGAGTCGTTTACGTTAATAGCAGGCATTACCAGCGTGCCGTTCTTCATACGCTCGTACAGGCGGTGAACACCAGTAGTTGTTTCTTCAGACAGACCTTTGATGCCTGCAGCAAGCTCAGGATAGTTATCGAATACCATGTTGGTAAGGTCGCCACCATCATCCAGGATCATGTTAAGCGGCTTGCGGTCTTCTCCGAAGAATAAAGTCTGCTCAATACACCAGTCAAACTCCTCGGCAGTCATACCTTTCCATGCATAAACAGAAATACCTGCAGCAGCAATGGCCGCGGCAGCGTGATCCTGCGTTGAGAAAATGTTGCATGACGACCAGGTAACCTCAGCACCCAGTTCTACCAGCGTCTCGATCAGAACCGCTGTCTGGATAGTCATGTGGAGGCAGCCTGCAATGCGCGCACCGGCAAGTGGCTTGCTTGGGCCGTATTCTTCACGAATAGCCATCAAACCAGGCATTTCTGCCTCAGCTAATCTAATTTCTTTACGTCCCCACTCTGCAAGCGAGATGTCTTTTACTTTGTACTTAAGCTGTGTATCAATCATTATCAAGTTTTTTCAGATAAAACACAAAATTACATATTTTGTTGCGCAAGTTCAACTATACTTTGCCAAAGCACACTGATATCCATTTAAATAACATAAAAATAACAGCGCCTGCTGTTAGGCAGGCGCTGTTATAGTAGTCTTCTTCACAGGCAAGGTTAGTTGTTTATAATCACTTCGGCGCCTAACGTATTGTTATTATTGGCTGGCGGTGTAAGAAAACCTTTAGCGAATATAGTGTAAATAACGCCACTACTGAGCTGCACCAGAGGCGTTAGAACTGCTGTTGTGGAGCCTGAAGGCCTTACCTCCAGCGTATAAGTACCGGCAGTAACAGGCGTAAATGCAGTGCTTCCTTTAAAGGCGATATTAGAAAAAAGAACAGGGCCATTTTGAACTGCGATGTCAACAGCTGGCGCATCGGGCGACAAGTGCACAAAACGAACGTGCGCCATATTGGATGCAGGCTCGGTCAGGTCGTCCTCTAAAACTAGGGCTTCTATGTTGCTAACTGTATTTATAGCAAATACACTGTATGCCTGGTCTTCTTCCAGTGGCACGTTTGCATTAATAACCGCACTTCCTACACCGGCACCAGCAGGAGTTACTTTAAAATTACGGGTACCCTCTTCAACATCTAAATAACCAGTATTGCCCGGATAGTTAAGTGCTGAGGTATTTACTTTGGCATCATCTACATACAAATCTACGGCTGGCGCATCTGGTGAAGCATGTATTACCATTACCTGTGCGTTATCTTCGAGCAAATCCAAATCATCGTCGTCGTCGCAGGCAGCTAAAAACATAGTAGGCAAAATTGCTAGCAATAATATTCTTAGGTTCTTTTTCATAGCATTCAACTTTATCTGATTAAACATTTAAGTCACTTACTTTCATAAGAACCATAACCCCGTAGTTTTGTTTATTGTTTTAACTAAAAAGATAAACAATATTCTAATGCTATTTCACCCCTGCTGTTTAAAAGCATTTTCTACTCATCCTAGCTTTGTAGCATAAGTCTGGTCTGTGCATAACTAAAAGTATAAATCCGTACCTTTGGACTTGCCTGGATTTACACATAAAAACCCGGAATGCGCTTATTTACACCAGAAGAAAAGCAATTTATACAGGAGCACCAGCACCACGATCCGGCTGCACTCATGCTGCAGGCAAAGCGTTTCCCTCATTTGCCTGTGCTGGAGTTAGTACAGCAGATACAGGCCAGGCAAAAAGCTGCAAATAAGCTACCTACTTGGACCAAAAATCCCGATGTAGTGTTTCCGGTTACCCTTTCTGTAGAACAAAGTTCTTCTGAGACCACGGCTGCTTTTAAAGCTTTTGTTGTTAAAGGCTATGCACTTATAGACCTGACCGGTGGGTTTGGAGTAGACAGTTTATACTTTGCTAAATGCTTTAAGCAGGTAATGCACCTGGAGCAGAACAAAGAACTGCAGCAAATTGCGGCGCATAACTTTAAGCTGCTTGGCGCTGATAACATCCAAAGTATACATACAACTGCCGAGGATTTTTTAAACGCCTATACAGGCCATGCAGACGTTATTTACCTGGATCCCGCACGCCGAGGTAACCGCGAAGAAAAACTGCACCTGTTACAGGACTGCGAACCAGATGTACTGCACTTGCTACCCTTGTTACTACAAAAAGCAAAAACCGTATTGCTAAAAACATCTCCTATGCTGGACATAGACCAGGCTTTGGAGGAACTTAGGTATGTGAGCAAGGTATGGGTGGTGGCTGTGCAGAACGAGGTGAAAGAGGTTTTATACTTACTACAGCCTGATGCCCCGGTGCCAACAGAAGTGCCCCTTACAGCAGTAAACATTTTACAACAGGAAGCCACGCAAAGTATAACTTTTACCCGCACCGCTGAGGAGGCCGCCACTCCGCATTACACAGACCCGCAACAATTTGTGTATGAGCCCAATGCAGCCATACTTAAAGCAGGCGCTTTCAGGTTTTTAGGCCAGCAGTATAACCTTAGCAAACTGCACCCTAACAGCCACCTTTATACTTCTGCTACACTTGTGCCCGATTTTCCGGGGCGTAGCTTCAGGTGTATAGCTGTTAGCCGCTACAACAAAAAGGAGTTATTACGCTACTTACCGGCTAAAAAAGCAAACATCACAGTCCGCAATTTCCCGGAGCCGGTTGCTGAAATCCGGCGCAAAACAGGCATAAAAGAGGGCGGTGATATTTACCTTTTCTTTACCACCGATATGCACCAGAAACCGGTGGCCCTGGTTTGCCAAAAGGCATAGTTCGCGTATATTTTCCTGAACAACACATTCTTAGCTTCGTACACTAGTTGGTGGGCCGGCAATTTGTCGGGCCTTTGTTTTATTTTACCAGCTTACTATGAAGACAGAAAAAATCACCAATCAAAACAAACTGACACAAGACACAAACAACTCATCTCGCAGCTTACAGTCCGGCTTGGGTAACCAGCAAAAACAGAGCTCGCAAAGCAGTATACCAACATCAAAAGCCAACAGTACATCTAATATTAGCAGTGGCCCGGGCCGAGGTTGGCACGGCGACGCAAAAGGGCATGCCAGAGCCGGCAGCCAGAGCCACAAACGCACAGGCAAGCGTCATTCATAACTAAAACAGAAATACCAAGCTGGGCACATAGCCTGATACATGTTTCACTATAATTGAAAACAACAATGAAAGGACAAAAGAACAGCAACCTGGAGTTTCATGGCTTTGCCAGTAACCCTGCAAAATCGTTTGAGGATGGTAAAAAAGGAAACAGACTAGCCGTTCAGGCGTCGCTTAATAAAAGCCGCCCTGCTGCTGAGACAGACAACGACAATATAGCCAATAAGCAGTCGAAGTCTTCGCAGGGCAAAGGTTGGTCTAATGCTGGTGGCACCCGCAAAGACAGCGGCAAACAAGGCAAAGCAGACACTGAGGAATAATTTGACCTCACTTTAATTAATTGATCATGAAAAATCAGGATAAGAATAAAAAGTCTGAATTAACAGACAAAGGTAAAAGCAACCCAAAGGACACAAGCAACAGTTTAGCCCGTGATAAGACGGATACCAAGCTTAACCAAAAGCAGACACCACAGGGCCGCACCGACAACGAACAGGATCGGGAACAGCGGAAACATATTCTGTAAAGTATAAACTTTAGAAGAAGGAGCCACAGCAGCAATGTTGTGGCTCTTTTTTGTGGGCCGAGTGGATAGCGCAGGTATGAAAGATACTTTGTATATTGAGTTAAAGTTATACGGTTATATTTGCTTAACCTACTACAGATATAGTGCAGACAACCCTATGTCCACGCATAGCCAATAGTTACCTCTTCTCCAAAAACTGTGAAACCCAGAAAACTAACTCTCTACATTGCCATGAGCCTGGATGGTTACATTGCCAAACCGGACGATGACCTGTCGTGGCTCTCTATAGTAGAAACTGAAGGCGAAGACTATGGCTACAGCGAGTTTATAGCAACAGTAGATACTATTATACTTGGCAAACGGACCTATGATAAAGTGCTAAGTATGGGAGTTGGTTTTCCGCACGCAAAAAAAGACTGCTACATTATTACACGCACACCACAAGAGCCAAAAGGTAAGGTTAAGTTTTATACCGGCGACATTAAAGAACTGGTAACTAGACTCAAGGCTGAAGAAGGCGGCACTATTTTCTGTGATGGCGGGGGGCAGGTTATAAAAATGCTGCTCCAGCACCAACTCATCGACGAGTACATCATCTCCATTATCCCTATACTTTTAGGCGACGGCATCCGGCTTTTCCAGGGCGGGTTTCCAGAGCAGCAAGTCAAACTGGTAGATACTAAAAGCTATAAGTCGGGTCTAGTGCAACTGCATTATATTAGGATGTAGCCGTATCTGTTTTTACTGGCGTGGAGATTCTTCCGGTTCATACAAATGATGCCGGGACAGTGCTACTTGACTGGGCCAGAGGCCCACGCTATAGCTAATCACGAGCGAGGACGCTCGCGCCATAAGCTACTGCCTTTCAGAATAATATATTGCTACTTTCAAGAGTAAGACTTTTTACCTTCACTCTTTAACTTTATTACCATTAGCACCATGTTGTCATCCTGAAAGGATCTTGGTAGAAGGGAGGATAAGCCGTAGCTACAAAAATTTATACTTCAGCTAAAACAGCGGCAGAATTCTTTCTGAATAAGGCAGGTAGCTGCTAATATTAGAGATAGGCAAACAAAATTTGCTACTTCTTTCGGCTCACCCACTTATTCCCCTTCACCCAGAAACGCCAGGGCAGTTGGGCATCTTCGCCGGCATAATCTATACCAATACGTGGGCCAGCAGCTATACTTTGCTCTGGCAGTTTTATACTTTTATCCTCCAGCCAGATGGTGTTGCCGGTAAGGTCTTCGCCGTAGTGTTTTCTATTAATGCCCAAAGCTACACTTGTCACGCCGGGGCCAGCGGTGAGGTTGGGCTTTATACTTTCGAAACCTCTCCTGAGCAGCATCTCCTCCACTCCTACTTCCGGTTCAATGGCTCTTATCAGCACGGCATCTGCCCTGTCTTTTTCGTTGGTGATGATATTGAAGAGGTTGTAGATACCGTACACCAGGTATACATACGCCACGCCTCCCTCGTTGTACATGATCTCGGTGCGCTGAGTGCGACGGTTCAGGTGTGCGTGGCAGGCCCTGTCGTTTTCCCCGGCATAAGCTTCCGTTTCCACGATCATGCCTCCCGTTAACATGCCATCAATATGGGAGTAAACATACTTCCCGATCAGTTCTTTGGCTATTCCCACTACATCGGGCCGGGTATAGAATTCTTTAGGCAGCTTCAAAGTTTGGTTGTTCGTTAATAGTTATTCGCATTTGGTCTTACGTGTATTTTCTTTGTTAGAGTTTAACCATTTAGCAATTTAACCTTCAACAATTCATAATTAGTACTTACCTTTGCCTCAGATTGGTGGTTATAAGACTTTCGTTTTATGGCCTTAAAAGGGAAGCAGGTGTGAATCCTGCGCTGTTCCCGCAACTGTCATCTTCAATAAAGGCTTAGTCCATTTCACCATTGCCACTGTGTTGCCAGCAACATGGGAAGGCGGACTAAGGAAGAGAGCCAGGAGACCTGCCAGTCCGACACACGATTTGTCGTATGCTTTCGGGTAAAAAGCTGCACGGCTTCCGCAATACCTGCGTTTGCTGTTCTGCCCTTTAACCTGCCAGGCATGCTTCGGGACTAAAGCAAACAAAGCATTGGCACGATTTCCTTTTATTAAAGTATGGCTATTAGGCTGTTCCGTTGTCCTTTCGCATGTGGCACTGGCGCAACAACCTGATTCTGCGCGGCACCAATTGCGCACCGTTGAGATTTTTGGCAAACCAGCCGAAGTATATGCAGCCGGCAGTCGTGTAGCGCAATTGGATAGCAGCTACCTAAGTACGTATGCTTCCGGCTCACTGGCACAGGCGCTACAGGCACGCACCCCTATTTATTTTAAAAACTACGGCGTTAGCGGCATTTCATCGGTTGCATTCAGGGGCACCAACGCCTCCCAAACTGCTGTGCTCTGGAATGGCCTCAATATCTCTTCTCCCACTTTGGGGCAGGCTGATTTCTCAACTATACCAGTTACAAGCTTTGGCGATGTGGCGGTGCAGTTTGGCGCAGCAGGGGCAGCTTATGGCAGCGGAGCTATTGGCGGCGCGGTTCTATTAAGCTCACCAAAGTATACCAGCAAAGGACTAAGTGCAACTATACAATCAGAAATTGGCAGCTTTGGACGTTACTTTGGCAACGGAAGCATAACATATGGTTCCTCTAAAGTACAGACAAGTACTGGTGTATACATTGGACAGGCGGCCAACAACTTTAAATATAAAGACCTCACGCAAATCCAAACTCCGGAGGCACGGCAGGAAAATGCGGCTGTAGCGCAACATGGCATCACACAAGACCTTACCTGGCAACTGGCATATAACACAAAACTAGCCTTGCACGGTTGGTATACTTTTGCAGACAGAGAAGTGCAGCCTGCTATGGGCTCAGCGGCAAACAACGCACGCATGCAGGACAAGAACCTGCGCCTGATGGCCGAACTGGAGCACGACAGCCGTTGGGGGCAAACTGAGGTAAAGGCAGCATACTTCAACGATTACCTGCATTACACCAATACTTCTACCAACTCTGTAGCAGATATAAGCACCTACCAACTGCAGGCAGAGCAGACCTATACGCATGGCAAGCGCTGGAGCCTGCGCGGAGGTGTAAACCTGCAGCACTTTTCAGCTGAAAGCAGTGGCTATGCCGGGGAGCAAACCGAAAACCGCGCCTCTGCCTTTGCCTTACTTCGCTACGACCCATCCTCCAGAATTAAGCTGAGCCTGAACCTGCGGCAGGCAGTAGTAGAAGGGTACAATCCTAAACCAGCACCTGCACTTGGCTTCGACTGGAAGTTCTACAACGACAACACAAACCAACTCTCCCTGAAGGGCAATGTGGCTGGCAGTTATCGCATACCAACCCTAAACGATCGCTTCTGGATAGGCGCTGGCAACCCCGACCTGAAGCCAGAGCAGGGCTGGAGTTACGAAAGCGGCCTGCGCCACTTGTTTATACTTGGCAACACCCTGTTGCTCGAAACCGAACTTACCGCTTACCAGATGCTCGTAGACAATTGGATACAGTGGTTTCCAGATGCTACAGGACGTTGGCGGCCTGTAAATCTGTTTAGAGTAGCATCTAAGGGCGTAGAGGCAGGCACAAAAGCAACGGCGACAATAGGCGAAGCAAAGTTAAGTGCAACTGCAGGCTATACTTATACTTCATCAGAGCAGGTAAAAGTATACGAGGGCAGCGGCGACAAAGGAAAACAACTGATGTACGTGCCCCACCACAAAGCTATACTTGGCGCCGATGCTACTTACAAAGGCTGGTCTGTACTTAGTAACTTAAACTATACTGGCCTCCGCTATATCAGCAATTCCGAGTCTGGTTACCTGGAGGATTTTATACTACTGGACCTGGTCCTGAGCAAGAAATTACAGCTGCAAAAAAGCCAGCTTATACTTACGCTGCGCTCCGATAATGTGACCAGCGCCACTTACCATACGATGGCTTACCATGCCATGCCACCGCGCGGTTATACTTTCAACATCCGATTTATCATACCTTAACTTATACTTTTATCAAGAAATGAAAAAAAACAGCTTATTCCGCAGCTTGCTAACGGCGGCCGTCCTTTCGGTTATTTCTTTAAGCTTTACCAGTTGCGACAATGAGGACAGCGGTCCTTCGGGAGCGTATGCTGAAAACGGTGTTTTCGTAGTGAACGAGGGCAACTTTGGCTACCCGACCAGCTCACTTTCTTACTACAACAAAGGCACGCAGGAAGTACAAAACAATATCTTCAAGAAGGAAAACCAGGATCGTCCGCTTGGCGATGTGGCACAAAGTATGGCCTTTCACGGTGACCGCGCCTTTATAGTGGTTAATAACAGCAACAAAATTGAGGTTGTTAACAGGTATACCTTTAAATCAGAAGGCGTGATCGAGGGACTGAGCGGCCCGCGTTATTTTGTAGCGCTAAACGGTAACAAAGGCTATGTAACGGAATGGTTACCATCGAACCCCGACTGGAGCTACAACAATGGCCGTGTCTCTGTTATCGACCTGAACACTTTTACTGTACTTAAAACCATACAAGTAGGCCTGCAGCCGGAGAAACTTTTAATAGCAGGCGGCAAAGTATATGTTACAAACTCAGGAGGCAGCACAATAACAGTTATTAGTACTGTCACTGATGCCATCGAAAAAAACATCTCAGTAACCCATGGCCCGAACAGCCTTGTGCTGGACAAAAATAATGCGCTTTGGGTGCTTAGCTCAGGGTTCAAGAACTGGCAAGCTGATCCATCAACCTACTCAGCAGCAGCCCTCACTAAAATTATTACAACTGCCAATGAAGTTACAGGCACTTATACTTTTCCGGAAGTATCTGCCGGGGCTAGTAAACTGGTACAGAGCGGCGCCAAAGACGCACTGTACTACAGCTACGGCGGCAAAGTATACCGACAGCCAATTGCCTCCGAAAGCCTTTCCCATACCATGGTTATCGACAAAAACTTTTATGGCATTGGCGTAGACCCCGAAACAGGATACATCTATGGCGGAGACGCCAACGGGTTTACCGGCGACGGAACAGTATATGTGTATAATACTGAGGGCACTAAAGTAACAGAGTTTAGAGTAGGAATCGCCCCCAACGGGTTCGTGTTTAATTAGCCTTAGCACCAATAAAAAATGCCTGTACTATTATACAAGCATTTTTTATTGGTTTAGCTTTTACTGCTTCTTTACATCGTCACGCTTTACGCCTTTTCCTTTGCCATCGTAGGCGCCGTCACCTATAGCTCTGGCTCTATTATCATCATGGTTTTCATGGTCAGCGTGGTCGTAGTGGCTTTCCATATCTGTGGTGTCCCTGTATTCACTCATCGGGTCATCATCTTTTTCTATCATAGAACCTTCTTCTTTTATATCACTTCGCTCTGTGTTTATTTCGCCGGGGTCTGTGCCAGTACTGCAAGAGCTAAGTCCTGCAACGCTAAACATACTTAAGGCTGATGCCACCACAAGGACTTTTATATCTTTAATATTCATGATCATGTCGGTTTAGTTTTACAATTTGCCAATGCTCCGTTACAGCTAATGGCTATTAAATGTACGTTCAGCTTACGTATAGAGTTAAAAATAGCCATCTCCAAAGCTATAAACGTATTTAAAGTATAACCTTAGAAAGAGTATCTATGAAAGAGAAAAAAACGAACACCCCCATCAACAAAACTACTAAAGACGATTCTTCTGATGTAGAGCGCGTGAAACAGAGTAAGACCACACCGCCGCCACAGCCAGCTAAACCGGAACAAAACCAATCGCGGGAGGAGGAGGATGCACAAAAAGGACACTCCTGAAGTATACTCTAAAGTATAAAGCTGTACCTTTGCGCTGTTAGTAAACAGTTTATGAGAAAATACATAAAGCCGCAGCTTAAGCGTAAAGTCATTATCATTGCTATTATAAGCCTTTTGCTGGCTTCGGCGCTGGAGCTTTATACTTTCGGAGCTAACTCCGATTTCCTGATGCGTTGGTTCCGCAGCTTTTTCGTGATCTTTACGATGGTGAGCCTTACGGTTCTGGTTATCGTGCCGGCAATAAACTATGCGGTTAATAAAGCAGCTGGCAAGTAAGTATAAATTGATTTATGATAAAGTGTAAAGCCTGCTGCTGATGCAGGCTTTTTTGTTGGATATGGCACCGTAAATCCTCTTCTGAACCTCTCCCACCCCCCAACTGTTGGGAAGTATAAAATCGTACATTGTACCGGCAGAATGTCTAATTTTGCCACTATATTAACCAAAGCCATACTATTTTGGAGAAGCCTAACATCCTGCTCATAACCCCTCCGCTTACACAGCTAAACACCCCATATCCTGCCACAGCCTATTTAAAAGGTTTTTTATCAGGCCAGGGCTATACTGTTGCGCAAGCGGACCTGGGCATAGAACTGGTACTTAAAATGTTTTCCAAAGATGGCTTAACCCGTATTTTCAATGAGATTGAAGCTGGCGAGTTTGAGTTGTCGGACAACAGCCTGCGCATACTTCGCCTGAAACGTGAGTACCTGCACACTATTGAACCTGTTATTCGTTTTCTGCAGAACAAAGATCTCACACTGGCACAACAGATCAGTTACAGCCGCTTTTTACCCGAGGCCTCCCGCTTCGACCAGGTAGAGGACATTGATTGGGCCTTTGGAAGTATGGGTATTACCGACAGGGCACGCTACCTGGCAACTTTATACTTAGAAGACCTCGGCGACCTGATCAAAGAAACCATTTCGCCATACTTTGCCTTTAGCCGCTATGCCGAAAAACTGGCATTGTCTGCTACGTCTTTTGATCCAATGGAGAACGCGCTGCAGCAAAAGCCAAGCCTGATAGACGAGATGCTGCTGGAATTGTTGGAAGAACACTTGCAGAAGGTACAGCCAGGTATAGTAGGTTTTTCTATTCCGTTTCCGGGCAACTTATTTGGTGGCTTACGACTGGCGCAGCATATCAAACAGAACTACCCAGGTATAAAAACAGCTATGGGTGGCGGTTATCCTAACACAGAATTGCGCAGTCTGCGTGAGCCACGCCTGTTCAAGTATATTGATTTTGTTACGCTGGATGATGGCGAAGGTCCGTGGTTGAAACTGCTGGAATACCTGCAAGGCAAACGTGAGGCTGAGCAACTGCAGCGTGCTTTTATACTTCAGGAAGGCGAAGTAAAGTATATCAATGGCTGCACTGATGCTGATGTTCCGCATACAGAAATTGGCACACCCGATTACAGCGACCTGCCTATAAAGGATTACCTTTCGGTGATAGATGTGGTAAACCCGATGCACCGCCTCTGGAGTGATGGCCGCTGGAACAAACTTACCATTGCCCATGGCTGCTACTGGAAACGCTGCTCCTTCTGCGACATCACTTTAGACTATATTAACCGCTACGACGTCGCTCCGGCTACGTTGCTGGTAGACCGCATTGAGCAGATCATAGCCCAGACAGGGCAAACCGGATTTCATTTTGTTGATGAGGCTGCCCCTCCTGCTCCACTCCGCGATATGGCTATTGAGCTTATCCGACGTGGTGTAAAAATTAGCTGGTGGGGAAATATCCGATTCGAGAAAACATTTACGCCTGACCTGTGTCGCCTGCTGGCCGCTTCGGGTTGTATTGCCGTTTCGGGTGGTTTAGAGGTTGCTTCTGACAGGTTACTTGCCTTGATGGAGAAAGGCGTAAGCATTGGCCAGGTTGCCCGCGTTACCGACAGCTTTACCCAAGCGGGCATTATGGTGCACGCTTACCTGATGTATGGCTTTCCAACACAAACTACTCAGGAAACTATAGACTCATTGGAAGTAGTGCGCCAGCTGTTTACCAACAATGTAATACAGTCGGGTTACTGGCACCGCTTTAGCATGACGGCGCACAGCCCTGTAGGTAAGAATCCCGAAAAGTATAAAGTTGTAAAAGTAGGTCCTGAAGAAGGAGACTTTGCCAATAACGACCTGTGGCACGACGACCCAACCGGCACCGACCACGGCTTATTTGGCGAAGGATTGGCTAAGGCTATTTACAACTACATGCATGGTGTGGCCCTGGATGAGCCGCTTTCGTTCTGGTTTGATTTTAAAACGCCGCGCACTACCGTAAAACCAAACCTGATCAGCACGGCTATAGAGCAACCCCACCGCCCCGACAGCTCCCGACTTAATGCACGTGTACTATGGCTGGGCAATACTCCTGAAATTGACTTTACAATGTACGCCAAGAAAGGGCAGACAATTGAGCGTTGCGTGCTTACCTTCTACGAAAAAGGCGAGGACTTCCAGGTAAAGACAACTGCAAATATCGGCCAGTGGATCTTTGACGTAATCCAAAGGATTGTACCTGAAAGCGATGAAACGCTTCTTCTGAACCAGCTCCAGGAATCATTTCCGGCGGAGGCACATTTAACGTTTGATGAGTTTATGGCCTCTCCTACGTGGTTTGAACTGCGGGAGAAAGGGTTGCTGCTACTATAATAAAAAGGCCGGAGCAAGTTCAAGCTCCGGCCTTTTCTCTATTTGCTGTACACTTATTACTCTTTCGGAAATACATACTCAATATTTTGTCGCCTGGCATACTCGCCTAAGGGCTCCATCCCCATCTCCGCTCTTCGCTTATCAACATTAACCTCATCATCTATAGGATAAAACTCATACTTCTGTGTATCCGGGTTCAGGCGCAATTGACTTCCATACTTCTGAGGTTGGTTGTTCCCGACAAGAACCCTGTCTTCCAGCATAGCCAGATGGCGTTTTTCTAATTCGCCATCTTCAGTTGCCTTGCGCAGCAGGGGCAGGTACTTCTCCTGCACAACCAATGGTGCGTGTTGTATAACTAAGAATGCAGCCATTTGTGCCTTGCTACCTACCATACTTTTGCCAGGCCAGCCATGCTCTTCAATTATTGCTACTACCTTTTTCTGATTCTCCGTATCAATCTGCTCCATCTTTTGCCCTAATTCCTTCACCTCTGCCGACTCTGCTCCTTTTTGCTGCATTGCTGCCATAAACTCACGGCGCACCTGCTGGTCTGTTTCGTAAATTTTTTCCAGTTGTGTTTTTAATGGCTGATTATACTTCGCCTCAATCGTAGCTAAGTTTCTTTTCAGATCCTCTACCAGCTTTGCCCAGCGTTTATCAGAATGCAGGCTGCTCAAATCTGAATCTTGTTGCATATGGCCTATACTTGTGTACCCTTTGGCTACAGTCTGCTCCAGATGCGCGAAAGCTTTTTCTTTGTTGCCGGCCAATGCCCAGGAGCAGGCGGCATTATAGTGGTCAGATGCTGTACCTTTACCAGCTTTAAGGGATTTATCATACATCTCGCCAGAGGCTTTGTACTCTTTTGCCTCATACTTGGCAAAAGCATCGGTTGTGGTTTGCGCTACAGCTGTTAAGCTGAGGCAGGCAAGTAGAAAAAGTAATGCAGTTCTTTTCATAGTTTCTTTAAGTGTAAAATGTCAGTATTGATGAGAGTCCTATACTTTATAGACAACTCCTAATCTCATATTTAAACTTAAAACTAAATTTTTAGTTAATCAATAATTTGTTGCTATTATTCCACTGGAATATTTTTTCGGCCCCATGCAACCCTTTTACTAAAACCTGCATCTTATCTACAGAAAGCAGCAAAAAGCTGCTTTGCCACTACCAATCCTATCTAATAAAACTATGAAATGCCTGGTCCTGTTTCTGCTCCTCTTCGGAGTGGGAACAGGGTTAAACCAGCCTTCTGCTTTCAATTTCCTTTCATCCCAATATTTTATACTTTCAGCTTTCAGTATATAGCTTTTTATAAAGCTTGGCTAGAAAGCGTGTTTGAGTTTAGATGCACTTATAAAAAGAGCAAAACATCTTTTTAGTACTGACCAACATCATATTTTCTAACTGTTTTACATGCCAATATTGTAATGCGTTTTAACATAAACCAATGCATTATGAAAAAGGTATCACTAGCAGTATTAGTGGCGGCTGGAGCCGTATTGGCATCATGCAACCCAACAGATCAGCAGGCTGGAACAACCTCTGAGCTGCAACAGGAAGAAAGCTTTGCACCTGAGGCCTCAGCGAGCCAATCTGCAGTGCAGGACGATGAGTCTCAGAAAAATGTGGTGCAGGTAGCTGCCAGCTCTCCCGACCATACCACTCTGGTAACCGCTGTATAAACGGCAGGCCTGGTAGATGTGCTAACCAACGCTGGTCCGTTTAAGGTATTTGCCCCAACTAACGCAGCTTTTGATGAGTTGCCAGCCGGCACGGTAGAAGGCTTGCTTAAAACTGAGAAAAGAAGCGACCTGCACGAAATACTTCAGTACCATGTGTATGTTGGCGTATTAAATATAGATAGCTTTGAAAATGGACAGAGCCTGGGCCAGGTAAACGGAGGCCGCGTAACGATGGGCGTACAGGACGTAAAGGTAACTGTAAACGGAGCTAACATCTTAGCCTCCATCCCTACTTCTAATGGCGTTATCCATGTGGTAGACAAAGTGTTGCTACCACAGTAAACATATCCATACCAGCCTGAAGCCATCCCTATAGTTTAGGCATATGCAGGTTTGGGAAGCATAAAGCAAAAGGCACCCATAGCCTAAACCATGGGTGCCTTTTGCTTTTATATAGATCCTAATTTTTCATGTATGCATCTCTGGCTGCTTTAAATTCCGATCCGGTTTTCCATTTTGGCCATTCTTCTGAGTAAGCCAGGCGTCTTCCTACTTTAAACAAAAGTGCCAGGTCGTCCACGGCGCCTTCCAGCACAAGTCCTTCATGCATTTCGTCTGATGGCTTGTGGTAGTAGTCGGCAAAGTACTCATCCAGCTTTTGCTTTCCGTAGGCTTTTCCTTTCTCCGAGTGGTCTATACCCGGGCCAATAAACAAAGCCGGAACTCCGATTTTAGCAAAGTTAAAGTGGTCTGACCTGTAATATAAACCTGCTTCCGGATTAGCTTCCGGGGCAATGTAACGGTTAACCTTTTCAGCCTCTTCTGTAATCAGCTCTTCTAATTCAGATTGCCCTACACCATACAGCACGATATCCTTTGTTTTGCCGTAAAAATTCATCATATCCATGTTAAGATTCGCAACCGTTTTCTCTTTCGGGAAAATCGGGTTAGCAGCATAGTATGCCGAACCCCACAAGCCCTGCTCCTCAGCGGTTACAGCCAGAAACACAATGGTTCTGTCTGGGGGCGTTGGCATGCTTTTAAATACCCTGGCTAATTCAAGCAGCCCGGCCACACCTGTGGCATCATCTACTGCACCGTTGTAAATGCTGTCGCCGGTGGCATCTGCTTTGCCATAACCCAGGTGGTCCCAATGCGCTGTGTAGATTATGGTTTCGCTTGGACGTTTACTGCCCTGTATTTTAGCTATAAAGTTGTAGCTCTTATCGTAAGTAGCGGTAGTTTTAAGCGAAGTGCTTAAACTTAAACCCATTGGCTGTGGCTTGTTGTTTGGCTTAGATGCTTTTGCAGTTACAGCAGCATAGTCCATGCCAGCAGCTGAGAACAGCTTTTGTGCAGTAGCCTCAGTTACCCAACCTTCAATGGCGCACTTATAGGTATCTTTGCCACGCTCATCTAAATACAGCTTCGAGGTGTTCCAGTTGTTCTGCACCACTTCAAAACCGTAACCGGCAGGCTCAGTTCTGTGTATGATCAGGCAGCCTTTGGCACCTTGCCGGGCAGCTTCTTCAAACTTATAAGTCCAGCGGCCATAGTAAGTCATGGCGTTGCCTTTAAACGTATCGGGTGTCTTCTCATAAAAACCCGGGTCATTCACCATTATCAGCACTATTTTGCCTTTTACATCAAGTCTGGCATAATCATTCCAGTTATACTCAGGGGCTACAATTCCAAAGCCGGCAAATACCAGTTCTTCATTGCTCAAATCTATACTTGGTTCGGTGCGGCGGGTCCACAATACATAATCTTCCCTGCCTTGCAGTACCAGCTCTTTATTTTTGCCTTTAACAGTCATTTGCTGCGCCGGAGTAGTTTTGATGTCTACCATAGGCACTTCCTGCAAATAGCTGTTACCATTACCGGGCTCAACGCCCAGTGCTTTAAACTCCTGCTCCAGGTACTCCAGCGTTTTCTTTTCCCCGCTAGTAAAAGGCTTACGTCCTTCCAAATCATCAGAAGCCAGCGCAGTCAGGTATTTGCCGTAACTTTCTGTAGAGAGTGTGGCAATATTTTCTGCTTCAGTAGCAGCTGTTTCTGTAGATGTAGAGCTGCAGGCTGCAAACACTCCCATCATAACAGGAAAGAATAAGGATACTATTTTCTTTTTCATATCGATTTCTTTAAAATACGCTTTGCATGGCTATACTTTAATCACGCTTGCTCTTAAGCAACTGTCGTAACTCTGCCAGTTCGTCTCTGTACTTTGCTGCCTGCAGAAAGTCCAGGTCTTTGGCGGCTGTCTCCATTTGCTTCTCCGTTTTCTTGATCAGCTTTTCTAACTCTTCCCGCTTCATGGTTTGTATGATCGGTTCGGCAGCGATGGACACCTCCTGAGGTCCGGCGTACATCTTCACCTCTTTCTTCTTGGAGTCGGCCACAGAAGTTTGCTCATGAATCTCTTCGCTTGTTTTAAGTATGGTGCGTGGTGTAATGCCATGTTCTTCGTTATAGGCCATCTGGGTAGCACGGCGGCGGTTTGTTTCATCAATGGCACGTTGCATCGATCCTGTCATCCGGTCTGCGTACATAATCACCTTGCCTTTTTCGTTACGGGCAGCACGCCCCATGGTCTGGATAAGGGAGCGCTGATCGCGCAGGAAGCCTTCTTTGTCCGCATCAAGTATGGCCACCAGGCTGACTTCCGGCAGGTCGAGGCCTTCGCGCAGCAGGTTTACTCCTACCAGCACATCTATCTCACCTAGGCGCAGTTCACGCAGAATTTCTACACGGTCCAGGGTCTTTACTTCGGAGTGCAGGTATTTTGTTTTAATGTTAAGGCGTTCCAGGTACTTGGTAAGCTCTTCGGACATGCGCTTGGTAAGTGTGGTTACCAGCACGCGTGCTCCTTCTTTTACCCTTTCATCAATCTCATCGAGCAGGTCGTCTACCTGGTTTGTGCTTGGGCGTACTTCAATTACCGGATCGAGTAATCCGGTTGGCCTGATGATCTGTTCTACAATAACACCTTCGGATTTTTGTATCTCATAATCCCCGGGAGTAGCGCTTACAAAAACCACCTGGTGCATCATGCTCTCAAACTCATTAAACGTAAGTGGACGGTTATCCATGGCAGCAGGCAAACGGAAGCCATACTCTACCAGCGCCACTTTACGTGATCTGTCGCCACCCCACATGGCACGCACCTGCGGTATGGTAACGTGGCTCTCGTCAATCACCATCAGGAAATCATCCGGAAAGTAATCGAGCAAACAGAAAGGTCGCGATCCTGGAGAACGCCGATCGAAGTAGCGGGAGTAGTTCTCGATACCGGAACAGTAGCCCAACTCACGTATCATCTCTAAGTCAAACTCGGTACGCTCTTTTATGCGCTTTGCCTCTACCGGCCTGTCTTCTTTTAAGAAATAATCGTGCTGTGCCACCATGTCATACTGAATCTCCGATATGGCTTGCTGCAGCGTGTCTTTTCCTGTTACGAAAAGGTTAGCCGGGTAAAGTGTGATAGCCTTCTCATCAGAAAGCTTTTTGCCCGAAGCTGGATCGATGCGGTGTATCTGCTCTAACTCATCGCCGAAAAAGTATAAACGGTAAGCAAAATCGGCGTAGGCAGGATAGATATCCACAGTATCGCCTTTTACCCGGAATGTTCCACGTGTGAACTCTGCTTCGGTGCGGCTGTAAAGTATTTGCACAAACGTATAAAGCAGGTTGTTGCGGCTGTAACGCTGCCCCGGGGCTAAGTGTAAAATATTTTTACCGAACTCTTCCGGGTTGCCGATACCATAGATACAAGACACCGATGCTACCACTACTATATCGCGACGGCCTGAGAGCAATGCAGAGGTAGTGTGCAAACGCAACTTCTCGATCTCCTCATTGATTTGCAAATCCTTCTCTATAAACACATCCGATGAGGCGATGTAGGCCTCCGGCTGGTAGTAGTCGTAGTAAGAGATAAAATATTCTACAGCGTTTTCAGGGAAGAACTGCTTAAACTCACCGTAAAGCTGTGCGGCCAGCGTTTTATTATGGCACAGTACCAGTGTGGGCTTACCCGTGTTTTTGATAACATTGGCCATAGTAAAGGTTTTACCAGTACCGGTTGCACCCAGCAATACCTGCACCGGCTCGCCCTTATTTATACCTTCGGTAAGCTGCGCAATGGCTTTAGGCTGGTCGCCGGTAGGCTGAAACTCTGATGTCAGTTTAAAATCCATTCTATTGTTTTACGGAATAGTAAAGATAAACTATAACAGCTAAACATACTCGCAAATTGCTAACAGTTATAGTAATTGCTTGTTACGCAATTGCCGGTAAGTATGGCTATGCACAAAAAAAGAAGCCTGCCGAAAATCGGCAGGCTTCACGGTAGTAAATGTGCAGAAAACTATATGTCTAACTTATTTTTCCCTGCTGCCACTACCGGGGCAGTATCTGATCGCTGCTGCAAATGTTTGTGATAGTTGCAGCCTCGTATACGGTATAAACAGCAGGGCAAATATTACCCTCTGCTTTTTCTATCTGGCAGGTAAAAGTGGCACCAACCTGCTTTAAATTATCTGGCAGATTATTGACAGTTACATATTTGTAAAGATTTGGAGTGCCGCAGAAACCTGCGCTTTGTGATGCATCAGCCTTTGTTAGTTCAAGTACAACCCCATCACTACACGGGTCGGCCACATCAACTACACGTGCGTTCAGGCATGGCGTAACCTCATCTTCGGTTGAACAACCAGCAAAAACTACACCAAGTAAAAGGCAATTAAAAACAAGCAGCAGGTTCTTCATGGCAACTAATTTATACTTTCAGGAACAGTACTTTCCAGTGTCCTTTAATTTATGACCCCAAGCTTTGCAATAGGGTTGCAAGATGCATCATAAATATTTAGAATTTCATATAAAAGAAAAAAACCTGCGGAAAACGGCAGGTTTTTAAGAGTATTCGTTTACTAATTAAAATCAACACATATCATCTTATGCAGAAATTTACACTGTCAGTATTTCCCTGGACTTTCGCACACAGTTACTACCTTAACGGGCGTGTATATTACAGCTGTGGCTAAACACCTGGGGCTACTTTCATTGTTTATCTCCAGAGATACCTTAAGTTTTAAGCCAGGTTGCTGGTATGCCTGTGGCAGATTGTCGGTTGTAACAAAACCTCCCTGCAGCTGCCCGGCAAAGCCCCCGCCAGTTGCGCCTGTACTATTGCTTTCATCAAGCTTTAGTATGTACCAACCGCTGTCGCAGTCTATTCCCACAACCTCTGCACGCATGCATGCCGGCTCCGGGTCGGCCTCTGTGCAGCTTATTACGAGCACCGACAGAGCCAGGTAAAGTAATACGATGCACAGAATACTCTTCATAGTTTAAGTTGTACTAATGGTTCTCTTAATAGCAGCAGGCTATTTATTCTTGTACGAATTCACAGCTTTCCACTGATACATCATCTGTTAAACAGATACGAATTATTTAAACAAATAGTAAGTATCAGTAAAAACTGCTGCAGGATCCCGGCCGGTAAACACGCTTTGCACCACAATCCTTCTTGCTTTTAACTCCAGCACTTCAAACCGCTCTGTTCGGCTTGTATTGCTTAGCAGTATAACCCCATTGGCTTCATAACTAGCTTTATAAGCATCATGTATAGCATTTTCCACCGATGGCCCTGATCGCAATAAGAAGGCGCTATCAGCCCGAAACTCAAAATACTCCTGCGGATGACCTGTAACTGTATTCTCGCTACAGGTATTATCGCGGCAAAGTTTGTTGTTAACTTTCTCAACTGCCCACCGGCCTTGCACTGCAGTTTTGACACTCTCAGCATCAAAAGCAGGTGCAAGTTCCTCTACATCAAAACAACCGGCAAGCAAAACCAGGGCTAAAAAACCCATATAAACTACATACGTAGCCTTTTTCATAGCTCAGATAAGGGGCGCAAAATGGTAATCATTTATTCGACACAGTATTAATACAAGTAACTGCAACTGCCTGTGCTGCTGGCACTGCGGCCTTACAGGTTACTATATCTTTATACTTGTCGTCTTTTTCAACAGCTTTATAGCCTATTGTATACTTTTGTCCGTTTACCAGCTCATTCTGGCCAGTAAGATTGTGCCAGGGCTGCAGGTAGCTGCCATCAGCAGTCTTAAGCCATACATTACCGAAGGCTCCGTAACCACACATAATAGTTTCTGCGGTTACTTCCTGGGTACATTCAGTCTCCGGCACCCAACACCCTTCTATCATGTCTTCTTTCTCGCAACCCGACATAAATACAGATAAGAAAAGAAGAGCCAACAGCACATACCACCCGGATAGGTTTGATTTCGCGACTGCCACCAAAGGGGCGTACTTACCAGGTATTATCTTCATAGTTTTATGGATTAGTATGTACTGCTGTTGCTTTCTACAATTTCATGACCCGCCTATACTACAAATGGTTGCAAGGCATTTGGGAAAAACCAAAATTATTTTTGACCCAGGTTATAGTTAACCGACATGTTAATGCCTATGGTATAAGGGTTGCCCTGTGGAGCCAGTGCCTTTTCCGGTTCTGCCAGCAGCGAGTTAAGGTAGCCGCGAAATTCCGGACCTGCCGTTACCGATATTACATTGGAAACTCGCTTGCCTAAACCAGCTGAAACATTGCCTGAGAACTGCACCTTTCTGAACGGAGAATCATCGCTATGTCCATAACTTACGTCTTTCACCTCGTGAGTAGAAGCCATTACTGTGGTTTCTACCAGGAAGTTGGCAGCCACGCCGCCAGCGCCATACCAGAACCAGTTTTTGCTGATGTTGCCCTCGTACTGCAACCCGACCGGCAGCGTGATGTGGCGGTAACGATAGTTCACATAGAACTCGTCGGTCTTTTTTACGCTAAGAGAATCGGTAGTAAAGTTATTGTTTAGCGACGGCAGAAAAACCGTAGTGGCTGGCATTGCTACACGCTGATCAGTGCCCGGCTTATACACAAACTGGTTAAGTATATAACTTGATTTTGTTCTGGCTGTGTTTTGCGTAAAACCTATGCCTGCGAGTAGTTTTATTTTCTTGTAAAGCTTAAACCCGGCTTTCACTTCAGCAGCATAAGAGAAAGCAGGGTCTGTGTTCGCCTCAAACTCATCCCGTGCCTGGTTCATATTATAAGATGACTCATCTGTTTTATCTGGTCCGCCTGCCGCAAAGCTCCTGTGGTTAACCGTAGTCATCATCTGGTTTGGCATTTGGATGTTCTGGTTAAAGTATGACGGTGCATACCCTAGCCCCAATGACCAGCGATTATCTTTGGTTGCTTCTTTTTCGTCTTTTTCAGAACCAGTTGCTGGTGTATTTAAGGCAATAGCCACTTCTTCCACTTTTTTCTGTTTAGCCAGGTAATCAGAAACAGCAGTCTGACTTAACTCTACCAGAGAGCGGGTACGCCCTGTTTCGCTGGCTATACTTTGCTCAGAAGTATAAGAAGAAGGCACAGATGTGATCGCCTGACGTGCAGTCTGGAAAAATGGCCTGCCCACATCGAACCGCGACGAAACCGAACGGCTTACTGTAGTCTCATCCTCCAGTCCAAATATACTTTCGTTGTTAATAGTAGCAGATGGTTCAGCAGCAACTGCCACAGCACTGTTTAGGCTATACTTTGTTGTGCCTGAGGCTGCACCTATACTTCCGGCGTTACGGTTGTTGGCTGTCTCCGCATTTATACTTTGTGTGGCAGCTTTACCTGAGCCGGCTATACTTGAGTAGTTTATATTTCTGCGTGCGTGCTTATCTGTTCCCGTCAGATCTGTGCCTTCTGTTGCAGCAGCACCAGCGGCCAAATTTTTATCGTAAGTTTCATTTTCCGGTAACTGAGCCGAAGGATTAGCAGCACCCTCCCTGACATCGGCCATTTTGTCTGTTATACTGCCTGATTCATTATCAAGCTGCATAGAAGCAATTCCGGCATCTATGCTGTTTTCTGCCTTATAGTGATAAGTCAGCAATGCACCTGCCAGCATAAACAATACAAAACAAGCTGCCGCCAACTGGCGATACAGCACCATTCTGCCTTTGTAGTGCTTGCTTTCCTGAATTGTCAGGTCATGGTCTATGCGGGCCCACAGATCCGGAGATGGCGAAGCCTCAGCGTCGTGCATCCGACGCTGGAACTCGTTTTCCAGGTGTCCGCGCTTATCGTTAGCTGCTGATGACATGCTCATTGTAGTTTTTCTCCTGGCGCGTAAGTATACTTTGCAGTATAGCTCTTGCGCGTGAATATTGTGACTTAGATGTTCCTTCCGAGATGCCTAGCATCTCTCCTATTTCCTTATGGTTATAACCTTCTATGGCGTAGAGGTTAAACACCATCCGGTAACGCGGGGCAAGGCTTTGAATCATACCCATTAGTTCGTCGAGGGAGTAGCCGCTCAGGTTAACATTGTCTGATGGCAGGTTAGCTACCTCATCTGCCTCATGCGACACTGTTAGCAGTTGCTTGTTTCGCAAGTGCTTCAGCGCCGTATTCACCATAATTTTCCTGATCCAGAACTCCAGCGGGCAATCTTTCTTAAAATTCTGCAGGTTAGAGAACACTTTTACAAACGCATCCTGCATGATATCCTCCGCCTCAAAACTTGTTGGGGCATAACGCATACATACAGCCATCATCTTTTTAGAGTACAGATCATACAGGAGGCGCTGCATATCGCGCTTGCCTGCGATGCACCCTTCTATAAGCTTGTCCTCCTCGGATTTTGGTTTTGTAAAAAGATTCAAGCGCTGACTGTTTATGCCCTACCTGTCCTTATGATTCTAATTTGAAACAAAGGGTTGCAAGGCTAAAAAAATAATTTTAAGGGATGCTGGCTAACTACCTGCCCATCACAATATTGGTCGCAAATATATTATAATTTCATGATAGATTTTATCTAAATTGATACCAATTCAAAAAAAACAACAGTAGACATTAACTTAATCAGAGGCTTACAACTATACTATTACCCAAGCATTGCAGGCGCAAAACTTATCGAAAAAGTATATTAGACGAAGTAATACCAAAAAGCCGCCTGTAGAACTATAACAAAGATTAGACTGTAGCAATAAAAAAAGAGCCTCCTGCAACTGGAGGCTCCTAATAGTATAGTTTATTTTAAGGTGAGTGTTTTTCTAAAATAAGCTAAGCGTTGTAAATTTATACAAGAGCACCAGCACAATGGCCAAAGCCAGTATCCAGGCATAGCCAATAATACGATACGCTGCCGCAGCCATACTTGCCGAAGCTCCGTTAAGCTCTTCGAAAGCCTGCAACTTTGCCTGCCCAACTATATTTTTAGAGAGTAAGTGGTATGAGAAATGGAAACCAAGCGCCACCACCACTACATCATCAAGGAAGCCGAATACAGCAACAAGATCGGGAACCAAATCTATAGGACTAATGGCGTACCCAATGGCAAAGGCTACCAACGTGCGTACATACCACTTTACACGGTTGTCGCGGTAAGACAAGTATAGCGCATAGATCTCCGTGTTAAGTGTATGCGCTTTCTGCTTAAGGGTGTGTAGCTGTGTTATCATAGGGGTAGCGGGTTTTGAGTCTTGTACGGAGAACCGCCCCTAAAAAGTTGCACTAAATCAGCGCACTTTGCTACATTTTTTTATTTCTACGCCCAGTGTTACGAATTCCAGATTTCCCATGCTGCCTCCGCCTGACCGTGCAGCATGCCGATTCCGTTCATTATTTTGGCACCCGCAGCCTCACAACGCTCTAAAAACAAAGTTTTTTCCGGATTGTACACAATATCGTACGCGTAATGTTCTGGCGTAATGCCATTATAGGGCAAAGCCGGAAACGTATCGGTATTGGGTGCCATGCCTAGTGGTGTGGTATTTACAATAAGGTTGTATTCCTGCATCAGGTCTGTTGTAAGCTGTTCGTAACTAAGCTCACCTTGCATTGGTGTCCTGGAGACTGAAGTATAAAGTATGCCCAGATCTGAAAGTGCAGTACACACAGCTTTAGATGCTCCGCCTGTACCCAGCACAAGTGCTTTTTTATACTTCTCTTTAGGGTAAAACGCCTCCAGTGTATTTTTGAATCCGATATAATCTGTATTGTAGCCTTTGGTGTGGCCATTGGTAATCTTGATCGTGTTTACGGCACCAATCCTGGCAGCGGCATCATCCAGCTCATCAAGCAAGGGAATAACTTCCTGTTTATAGGGTATGGTCACGTTCAGACCAACGAGTTCAGGCTCCTGCTGCAGTAGCTTCTCCAACTCGTTTACCTGCTCTAACTCATACAGCTCGTGCTGCGCATCGGTTATACTTTCGCGCTCAAATTTGGCTGTAAAGTATCTTTTAGAGAACGAGTGCCCCAGCTTTTTCCCGATCAGCCCAAACTTGCGCATAGTTTATACTTTAAATTAACACTTGATTAATAACCTTTTTAACAGTTATACTTTTGGAGTCTCGTCGTTAGTAAACTTATCTATCAGGTAAACCAGGAAGAAACCAAATAAGGCCAGCGCAATGCCGTATACCAGATAAGATTCACGTCCCACTACGGATTCGTAAACACCCGGCAGTACGTTTTCCTGTACCAGTGGCTTTACCTCGCCGTGGCGGTCAGTATAGGTTTCAAGGGTTTGCTTCCAGGGCCATACTTTATTTAGCGAACCCACCATAAAGCCTGTCAGCAAAGCCACTGTTACATTGTGGTAGTGCTTCAGCATCCAGTTTAGCACATGCGAGAAAGAAAGTATACCTGTAATACAACCTAAGCCAAATACAAGTATGATATCGGCCTTAAGGTCTTTAACTGCATTAAGTATAAATTCATACTTGGCCAGCAGCACCAGCAGGAAACTGCCAGATATGCCGGGCAGAATCATGGCGCAGATGGCAATAGCTCCTGAAACAAATATAAACCAATAGCTTTCTGGTGTCTGTGTAGGCGTTGCCACTGTAATATAGTATGCCAGTGCCGTACCTATAAGCCCGGCAAGTATAACTCCCAGGGTCCAGCGGCTGATCTTTTTACCAACTACTACTGCCGAAGCTACAATCAGCCCGAAAAAGAAAGACCAAAGCAACTCCGGGTAATCATTGAGCAGGAACAGCACCAGGCGGGCCAGCAAAGCAATGGAAAAAAGTATACCCGAAATCAGCACCACCAGGAAGTTGCCATTGATGTGTTTCCAGAGATCGAGCAGCTTAAATTTAAACAGCAGTTTTACAGCCTCACCGTTCACTGAGCGGATTGAATTGAGCAGTTCTTCGTAAATACCGGTAATAAAGGCTATAGTACCACCCGATACACCTGGCACCACATCGGCGGCCCCCATGGCCACACCTTTCGAGAAAAGTAAGAGATACTCTTTCAGTGATCTCCTTTTTCTGGTTTGTCTTGAAGCTGTACTTGGCATAAGAATAATTTAAAAAAATTGCCCGCTCGGGCATACCGACGGGCAATTTATACTTTTGATTTTATACTTTAATCTGTTAGCAAGGTTTTTCCAGATCCAAGAAGTGCGAGAAAGTATCGCCACGCAATCCCAGACGGATAGTCTCCAGCGGAATTACCTCATTTGGCGCAATATTACCCAGGTTTACATTTGTGCCGAGCAACTTGATAAACCAAACCTGCTGTGCCTTCTGCGGTGCCTCCCAAAGAATCTTCTCAAAAGGTATCTGTGTCAGAATCTCCTCTACAAGGCCGCTGCGCACCTCACCGGTAGAACGGAACAAACCAACATTACCACCTTCACGGGCCTCGCCGATAACTTTCCAGGCACCGGCATCCAGTTCTGCCTGCATCAGCTTAATCCACATGTAAGGCGGAATGATCTTTTCCGCATCCTTAGAGCCTACCTCTGACAAAACAGTTACCTGCTCTGTAAGCTGCTGTATGTACTCGCACTTTACATCATGCGGCATATCCAGCGAGCCATCCGACACCTCGGCAAAGGTCATGTTATACTTGTCCAGCACACGACGGTAATCATCAAACTGGTTTCTAACGATAAACGCCTCGAACAATGTACCGCCAAAGTATGTAGGAATGCCCGCTGCCTTGTATGCATCCAGCTTGCGCTGCAGATTGGGAGTAACATAAGAGGTGGCCCATCCGAGTTTTACAATGTCCACGTATTCTCCGGCTACTTCTAAAAAGTCCTCTACCTCTCGAATACTAAGGCCTTTGTCCATGGCCATGGTAAAGCCACGATCACGAGGTTTAGCCTCGCGCTCAGGGATGCTAGTCAGCGTATAGTTCATCTAGTTTTATTTGCGATATTGATCAATCAGTCTTGATAAAGCGCGCTGAGACTCGAGTTCAGGAAAGAACTCAAACAACAGCTTATGTTTATCGAAGTCCAAAATTAACGCATTTTCCAGATAATTATAAGCTTCGCGGTATTTTCCTGCTGAAAGCATATATGCGCAGGCTCTGTAATACAGCTCTGCTTCGTCTGGCTGCAGTTCAATCGCATTTAAAATTATCTCGATGGCATCATCAAAGTTGCCCTGCTCGAAAAGTATGATAGACCAGTTAAGGTAAATGTTCTTGTCTTCCGGCTGAATTTCGGCTGCACGCGCATAACTCTCCAGCGCCGACACTACATTGCCTACGTTGTACTCGGCAGCAGCCAGGGCAACCCAATAGTCTGCGCTGTCGTCGTAAAGCTCAACTGCTTTTTTAAAGAAGTGCACTGCCTCATACCATTTTTCCTGTGCATCTAAAATTACCCCGATTCCAAACCAGGCCTCATCCATTTCCGGATCCAGGTCCACAGATTTCTGGTAATAACGCCGCGACAAGTCCCACTGGCTTAGCTTTTCGTAGCACTCTCCTATGTTGCAGTATACTTCAGCAGAAGGTGTGCCGTGCTCCAGCATAGCGTTAAACCCTTCTATTGCTTTGGTATACTCGCCTAAAAACACATAGGCGTTAGCCATGTTATTATAGGCGGTAATAAAGTCAGGCTTGATGATAGTCGAGTAGTCGTAAGCGGCAATGGCTTTATCATAAGAGCCCAGTTTGTTGTACACGTTGCCTATGTTAAACCACGCTACATAAGAGTAGGGGTCGTTATCTACAAATTCCTGGAAAAAAGGAAGGTGTTCACGTATGGTGCTTGTCAGCTCCATGCAGTAGATAATTTCCTGCATAGCCGCTTCATTTTCAATGTTCAGGGCGATGCACTTCTTATAGTACTTGATAGCAGAGTTAAATTTACCCCAGGTTTGGTAAGCCAACCCAATGTTAAAGTAGATGTCGTCCCTATCCTCAGAGTATGCCAGCGCCTTTTTAAAATAATCAATGGCATCGCGAAACTCACCGCGCTGGGTATAAATAATACCGCGGGTAAGCTGCACATCGGCACTCTCCGGCTCTACTTCTGCCACCTGGTTAATAACTACAAGCGCCTCTTCAAAATTACCAGCCATAGCTAGCAACTGCGCCTTGTCAATCAGCAAGCCTGACGAAAAAGGGTATTGTACCAGCGCAGCATCGCAGGCTAATAATGCTTTCTTATATTCAAAATTCGCAGTATAGTAATCTATAATTGACTCAAAATCAGTTAAATCAAAGAATATAGTCTCTTTGCTGCCGAGCATCTGCTCGAAACGGTTTATCAGTTCCAGCTCCTCGCTGTGTTCTTCAAAGTTATCTTTCATCTCAAAATCCAACGGGCTGCAAGGGGTACAGCCTTTGTCTTATTACATTTTAACACTATAAATAGTTTAGTTCACCCGCCTTTTTGCGCCGTGTTCTTTAACTCCCGGCACACCCACTCTACACTATCATAAACAGGCCTGAAACCTATACCAGTGGCTTTAAGCACTTTATCATTGCTAAAGAAATGCTGCTTACCTGTAATGCGGGCCGTCTCTTTTGTGATCAGGGGCCTGCCTCCTGTAAACATGGTGCGCACACGCTCTGCACGCCACACCACTTCTGCCAACCCACGGGGCACTTTGATACCCGGCGCCTTTTTCCCGAAGCATTTAGCCACCGCCGTAAAAAAATCCTTATAGCTCAGTTGTTCTGCATTTAAAATAAACCTTTCCCCTGAAATATCTGAGAACATTAACTGTAGCATAGCCTCTGCCACATCCCGTACATCTACAAAATTAGCGCCACCTTCGGTATAAAAAGGTTTTTCGTTGTAAACGTACTTAAACAACTGTGTGCTGCTGCGGTGCCAGTCGGCGGGGCCAAGTATAACAGATGGGTTTACAATTACGGCCTTAAGCCCTTCTGATATGCCACGCCATACTTCCAACTCTCCAAAATACTTGGAACTGGCATAAGCAGAGTGTTCTTCGGCCACATCAAACTTATCTTTTTCGGTAAGTATGGCTACTCCTTTTGGCCTGCCTATGGCTGCAATGGAGCTTACATGGCAGAGCTTCACATTGCCCTGCTCCAGGCAGGCATTAACCACGTTTACAGTCCCTTCAATGTTTACCTGCTTCAGTAAGTCCTTATCCTGCGGCGCATACGATACTAAACCGGCACAATGAAAAACATACGACACACCCTGCAAGGCTTCTCGCAGAAAAAGCGGGTCCAGAATATCTCCCTCCAACCATTGCACCCGCTCTTTACCTGACACCGGCGGAATGTGGTTACGGTAACTGGCTTTAATAGCATAGCCTCTATCCAGTAATGCAGGAATTAGAAAACTGCCAATAAGGCCGCTGCCGCCTGTTACAAATACCGTCATGTATTAAAAGTTTGAGTGAAGGGAATTTTACAGTTGATTGTTGCGCACTGCCAGGCTCAATGCCTTAGGAAGATACTTACTTGCCAGTACCCTGCTCAGCGAGTCCGTATGTTTTAAGCCATGTACATCAGAACCCAGAAAGTCAACCATACCGTTATCTATCAGTTTTTCGGCCATCGCTTTAGCTGCAGGCGAATAGTAACCTGTAAGTGAGTTTAAGTTAGGCTGGAACAAAACACCCTGCTTCCACAGCTCTGCCAACTCATCGAACTTGCCATAGAAGTAATTATAACGCTCCGGATGTGCAAGCACTGGTTTATAGCCTTTAGAGCGCATTTTAAAGATAGCCTCGCGCAGGTTTAGCGGCTCGTTAAGGAACGATGTTTCAAACAAGAGGTAATTGTCGCCAAACGTCAGGAGTTCTTCGTCTTTTTCAAGTTTGTCCAAGAAACCCTCGTCCAGGTAATGTTCAGCAGCACAATCCAGTTCCATCTCTATTCCCGCTTGCTCTACAGCTTCACGCAGCAAAGCAAGCCGCTCCCGTATTATCTCAGGGGTATTTTTATAGAAGTCGCTCATAATGTGCGGCGTCATGATCAGCTTCCGGTAGCCTAGTTCTTTCATAGCCTGCACAAGCTCCAGGGATCTCTCCAGGCTTTCAGACCCGTCGTCTATCCCCGGCAGGATGTGAGAGTGCATATCAACACCAAGCGCACTGAAAGACTCTTCCATCACGCTTTCCCCCTTAAATAAGCTTTGTAGAAACTTTTTCATTACCTGTTCCTCAGCAACGCCTGATTAGCGACCCTGCCTGAATGTGCAAACTAACTTCAAAGATAATGCAAATAATAACCGCTATCAAACATTAGTAAGCCCCAACCTGCCAACCTTATACTTTACTATATAATATGGGTTAAAGTATATGGTTTACGTTGCCATTTACGTACAATTGCCTAGCTTTGTAAACAACTGGTTATATAATACCGTTAAATACGCGACTTTAAATCTGCTACACTAAACTTTAATGGAATTTAAACTTACAGAAAATCAGCGCATGATCGCGGACATGGTTCGTGACTTTGGAGCAAAGAACATTAAACCAAAAATGCGCGAGTGGGATGATACGCAGGAGTTCCCGGTGGAGGTATTTAAACAACTCGGCGAACTGGGACTGATGGGCGTACTTGTACCAACAGAATACGGCGGCTCAGGCTTTGGCTACCTGGAGTATGTAACGGCTATTGCCGAGCTTTCCAAGATCGATGGTTCTATTGGTCTTTCCATGGCGGCTCATAACTCGCTTTGCACCGGACACATTTTACAGTTCGGCAACGAGGCTCAGAAAAAGAAATACCTGCCTAAGCTTGCAACTGCCGAGTGGATTGGCGCATGGGGTTTAACTGAGCCTAATACCGGATCAGATGCCGGCAACATGCGCACGGTTGCAGTACAGGACGGCGACCACTGGGTAATTAACGGAGCCAAGAACTTTATCACGCACGGTAAGTCTGGTAACGTAGCTGTGGTAATTGTTAGAACCGGCGAAGTTGGCGACTCTCACGGCATGACAGCCTTTGTAATTGAAAAAGGCACACCTGGCTTTAGTGCTGGCCGCAAAGAAGACAAGCTTGGCATGCGTGCTTCCGAGACTACAGAGCTTATCTTCCAGGATTGCCGTGTACACAAAGACCAGATATTAGGCGAGGTAGGCGAAGGCTTTATTCAGTCTATGAAAGTACTGGACGGCGGACGTATCTCAATTGCGGCCTTATCTTTGGGTATTGCACAAGGTGCTTTTGAAGCTGCCCTTGCTTACTCACAGGAGCGCAGCCAGTTTAACAAGCCTATTTCCAGCTTCCAGGGTATTGCCTTCAAACTGGCAGATATGGCCACTGAAATAGAGGCTGCCTCATTGCTTACATACCAGGCCGCTGATATGAAAAACCGTGGACTGAACGTGAACAAGGAATCTGCCATGGCAAAACTATACGCGTCTGAGGTTTCGGTTAGAGTAGCCAACGAAGCTGTTCAGATATTTGGCGGATACGGCTTTACTAAAGACTACCCTGCCGAAAAGTATTACCGCGATGCCAAGCTTTGTACCATAGGCGAGGGAACAAGTGAGATACAAAAACTTGTTATCTCAAGAGCTATACTTAAATAACAGGCTTAAAGGAGGCATTTTTCGTCTTTTTGTAGAGCCAACAGGTTATTTTTCACAGATTTGGATAAATTTTTGCCCAATCTATTGATTTTTAAGTATAACCTTCGTTAAATTTGCAACCCTAATTCTAAGAGAAGAGAGATAACATGATTATTGTAAACGTAAAAGATAACGAGTCTGTAGACCGTGCATTAAAGAGATTCAAAAAGAAATTTGAAAGAACTGGCGTTCTGAAAGAGCTTCGTTCAAGAACTTTTTTCGAAAAGCCATCTGTAGCTAAGAGAAAGCAAAAAGAAAGAGCTGCTTACAAGCAGAAGCTTTTTGCTGATCAAAACTACTAGTCTTTCTAGCAATATACTTAATAATTCCATAAATTAGTGTAGCTGATCTTCACATCAGTTATACTTGTTTATGGAATTATTTTTTAAGTACCTACAGTACGAAAAGCGGTACAGTCCGCACACCCTTACCTCCTACCATACAGATTTGGGGCAATTTGCCCAGTACTTAGAACAAGTATACCAGATCACCGATCCAACCGAGGCCGATCACACAATTATACGCTCCTGGATCTTAACACTCGTTCAGAATAACATCAAGCCCAGATCTATAAACAGGAAAATTGCCTGCTTACGATCATACTTTCGGTTCCTGCTTTCGCAGCAGTGCATAAGCATAAACCCAATGGTGCGTATTAAAGCACCTAAAGCCCCTAAAAAGCTGCCAGCCTTTGTACCCGAAGAATCTTTCAATCACTTACTGGATAGCTTTGAGTTCGAGGAGTCGTTTGAAGGGCAGCGTGACAGACTGATCCTGGAGTTTTTGTATGGCACAGGCATACGACTGGCTGAGCTTATCGGAATAGAAGCAACAGACATAGACATGCGCGCCAAAACAGTACGCGTGTTAGGCAAAGGCAACAAAGAAAGAATTGTACCTATCAACGATTCGCTGTTAAGCTGCATAGAAGTTTATTTACACCACAAGAAAAGCGAATTTGGGGATAACAATTCTGAAAAACTGCTCGTTACTAATAAAGCTCGTCCACTTTATCCTAAGTTCGTTTACCGCGTTGTAAAAAAGTATATTAGCTTGATAACTACCTCCGACCATAACAGCCCACACGTATTGCGGCATTCCTTCGCTACGCACTTACTTAACAAGGGGGCAGACCTTAATGCAATTAAAGATTTACTGGGCCACTCAAGTCTTGCGGCAACGCAGGTATACACGCATAACTCAATAGAACAGTTAAAATCTATATTTGAGAAGGCACATCCAAAAGCATAAGTTAAACCATTAAATTAAATTACTATGAAGCTACAGATGCATTCTATCCACTTCGAGGCTGACCAGCAGCTTACCGATTTCATCCAGCAGAAAGTAGACAAGCTTGAAACATTCTTTGACCGCATAGTGGAGGGCGAAGTGTTTCTTAAACATAATAATGCTGATGGCATCAACAATAAAACGGTTGAGCTAAAACTGTTTGTGCCTGGTGCCACGCTTTACTCAGAAGAAGACTCTCCTTCTTTTGAAGCCGCAGCCGATGCTGCAGTTGAGGCTATGCGTCGCCAGCTTAAAAAGTATAAAGAGAAACAGATGGCGCACTAAGGAGTGTGCTCACTTTCCATCTATGAATTAATAATTATAAATGGTGAATTTCTAAGTGACTCCATCAGCTATATAAACAGAAAGGCCTGCTAAAGTATAGCAGGCCTTTCTGTTTATGTAAAGTCTTGTCCTAAGAGAGACTATAAACCAAACTCTTTCTTAATTTGATCTACATAGTCTAGTTTCTCCCAGGTAAAGGTTTCGAATTCCTTCGTTTCCTTGTGTCCGTTAAGCGATACTTCTACTTTCTTCATACCTGGCGTTCTGCCCATATGTCCGTAAGCAGCAGTTTCAGAGAAAATAGGGTTCTGCAGGCCAAAACGCTGCACAATAGCGTAAGGGCGCATATCAAACAACTTGGTTACCTTTTCAGCAATCTCGCCGTCACTCATAATATTTCCGCTGGCATCTTTTACCTTCGTAGATCCATACGTTGTTACATACAAGCCTACAGGTTTTGCAACACCAATCGCGTATGCTACCTGCACCAACGCCTGGTCTGCAACACCGGCAGCTACAAGGTTTTTAGCGATGTGACGTGCTGCATAAGCTGCTGAACGGTCTACTTTAGAAGAATCTTTTCCAGAGAAAGCACCGCCACCATGAGCACCTTTACCACCATACGTATCCACAATAATTTTACGGCCTGTTAAGCCAGTATCACCGTGCGGACCACCAATCACAAACTTACCGGTTGGGTTAATGTGGTAAACGATATCGTTGTTAAACAACTTCTGAATACGCTCTGGTAATTTCTTCAGCACACGCGGAATCAGGATAGCATCAACATCTTTTTTGATTTTGTCTACCATTTCCTTCTCAGCTTTGTCTTTTGCCTCGGGAGTATCGTTTTCAGCAGTCACAAACTCATCGTGCTGGGTAGAGATAACAATCGTATCGATTTTCTCTGGCACGTGGTTATCGCTGTAACGGATCGTTACCTGAGACTTTGCGTCCGGACGAAGATAAGTCATCTCTTTACCCTCTTTGCGGATGGCAGAAAGCTCTTCTAACAAAAGATGCGAAATGCTAAGCGCCAAAGGCATATAGTTGTCCGTTTCGCTTGTTGCGTAACCAAACATCATTCCCTGATCACCAGCACCCTGATCTTCCGGATTAGCACGCTCCACACCCTGGTTTATGTCAGCAGACTGCTCATGTATAGCAGAGATAACACCACAAGCGTCAGCATCAAACATATACTCAGACTTAGTGTAACCGATACGCTTGATCACTTCACGGGCCACTTTCTGCACATCAACATAGGCCTCCGTCTTAACCTCGCCACTTAGTACAACCAAACCAGTTGTTACCAATGTTTCGCAAGCTACCTTAGACTGTGGGTCCTGCTTTAAGAATTCATCAAGCAGCGCATCGGATATCTGGTCCGCTACTTTATCTGGATGTCCTTCTGATACTGACTCAGAAGTAAATAAATACGGCATTTGTAGTAAGGGTTTAGGTACAAAGTATAAACCATGCTATCCTTTTTGGTAGCAACTACAAAACTAAAACAAATCTGCCATAGTTAAAACATGAAATACAAGTAGGTGTTATTATCAAACATATTTATTCTTAACCCGCGAGAGCTCAACCTGTGCTGTGTTTAAGTGTAAAGTATAAATTATTGCCCTGGTATTCCAAAACCATTATATAAATGCCTCGTTTCATTTACAATAAATTGCACAAAATGAATTTATCTATATGAAAAAGATATTAAGTATCATCTCAATTATAACGCTAATGGCCGGCCATACTTATGGGCAGGACGATTCACCTTATAAAACAAATGCAAAAGTAGATGTTCCTATTATAGTAGCCGGCATGGGATTGAGCTACTATGGTTTAACACTAATGCAAGACAAAGATGGCTTAACAGCAGAACAAATAGCCCGGCTTAGCAAGTCTGATGTAAATGGATTTGACAGATTTTCTGCCGGATGGGATTCAGAATCAGCTAAGAAAACAAGTGATTTCCCGTTTTATGGATCTTTTGCACTACCATTCGTTATGATGCTGAATGATAACGTAGGCAGCAAAGCAGGCCAGGTGTTTGTGCTTTATGTAGAAACGATGGCTGTAACAGGCTCTCTATTTACCATGACCAACGGACTTGCCCCCAGAACGCGGCCTTTGATCTACAGCCCGGATGTGGAAATGTCTGAAAAGACAAGAGCCAATGCCAGAAACTCTTTTTATGCAGGGCACACAGCTGCTGCTGCAAGTGCCTCATTTTTCGCAGCAAAGGTATTCCACGATTTTAACCCCGACTCTGGTGCCAGACCTTATGTTTGGGCCGCCGCCGCCGCTGTACCGGCAGCGGTTGGATACATGAGGCTGCGAGCAGGAAAGCACTTTCTAAGCGATAACATACTTGGTTATACTTTAGGCGCCGCGGCAGGTATACTTGTGCCGCAACTGCATAAGAAAACGAACAATACAAACTTTAGCCTTATGCCTGTGGCTGCACCGGATTACAGAGGAGCCTTGCTTACCTATAGCTTCTAATCAGGTATGGCAATAAGACTGCAACTGTGGCTATTATTGGCTTTTGCCAGCGTAACCTGTGTTAGCGGTCAAGCCCCTGTTATGCCTTATAAAACAAATTGGGTAAAAGACGGTGCTATCATGGCAGGTGGTATCGGGGCATCTGTAGCAGGAAACATTCTTATTACTAACAAGAGGCGGTTAACAGAGGATGACCTGAGAAGATTATCACCTGCAGATGTTAATAGATTAGACCGTTTTGTGGCTGGAAACTATAGTCGTACGGCTGAGTTAACAAGCGATTTCCCCTTTTATGGCTCCTTTCTCACTCCTCTCCTGCTCCTGCTTGACGATGATGTGAAACAGAATGCCCCACAAGTATACTTACTCTATGGGCAGGCAATGTCAATTGCAGGAGGAATGTATAGTATGACGGCAGGACTAACCAGACGTAAGCGCCCTTATATTTACACAGATGATGCCCCTATAGCGTTAAGAACTGATAAACAGGCAACAAATTCATTCTATGCCGGCCATACGGCTGCTACAGCCACCGCCGCATTTTTTGTTGCCAAAGTATACCACGACTTTAATCCTGATTCTCCGGCACGCATCTACCTTTGGAGTGCAGCTGCAGCATTGCCTGTGGCAGTAGGTTATTTGAGAATGAGAGCCGGCAAGCATTTTTTAAGTGATAATATTATTGGCTATACAGTAGGTGCTAGTATTGGTATACTTGTACCGGAACTACACAAAAGAGCCAGGAACTCTAATGCAAACCTGTTTCCTGTTACAACCCCGGCTTATAGAGGAGCTATGCTTACCTATAGCTTTTAAATTTATTTGCGTGATATGCTTTTTACTAGAGAGCGCTATAAAACAAAAGAGCCACCCAGTTAGGTGGCTCTTTTTAAGTATCAAATTTACTGATTAAAGTGGGTTCTGAGTTACTGCACTGTTAGCATTCAGCTCACTCTGCGGGAATAACCACTGCCACTGTTTAACACCTGGTTCCATATTCAGAAGGTTAGCAGTAAGAGTTGTAGAGTGGTTTGCACCAGTTCTATCTAACTCACTGTTCATACGCTTTAAATCCAGGAAGCGGAAACCTTCTCCCCAAAGCTCAATACGGCGGTGCAATAAAATTTCATCAATCAGCGCCTGGCTAGTATTCGTAGACTTAACGTACTCCGGATCTCTGCTGGAAACTAAGGTAAACAATGCATCGGCAGCAGCATCATCCAGCCCTAGACGAGCTTTTGCTTCTGCCTCGATCAGGTACATTTCAGCGGCACGCATGTAAGGTACATCCCCTACACTACTTGCACCAGCAGCTGCCACAAATTTCCTGTTCATGTATGCCCTGGCAGAGAAGTTAGATGGAATAATAAAGCCATTCACATCATATCCGACTGTTTTATTCTCATCGTTTTTAACAGCGGTTGGCTTTGGATCCCACATCTGCTTACGGATATCAGTATCAGCAATCTGATTATACAGTTTAGAGTTGATAGCTTTAGGATTGGTCCTGATATTAGTCGAACTAAAGTTCACAGACATATAAGCAAAGAAAGATGCAAAGTAGGTTTGCTGATCATCGATTTGCTTGCTACCCCATATCCACTCTGGATTACTAACATCATTGAAACCACCCATGTACTGCTCATTATTCATCAAGCTAAAGCCTTGTCTGGCCTCCTCTGCTAACTGTGCGGCTATAGCCCAGTTTTGCATCGTCAAAGCTACGCGAGCTTTAATGCCTTTAGCAACGTTAATGTTAAAATGAGACTTTTCGTTACGGGATGCTGGGAGAAGAGAAATTGCTTCATCAATATCTTTATTCACCTGAGCATATACTTCTTCAACAGATAAACGAGGCTGCCCTTCAGTTAAGTTCTCTGTTAAAACAGGTACACCAGGTTGCGCATTAGGCTTTTTGTTTGCGTCGTAACGCTCTGCAAATAATTGCACAAGCTGGAAATGAGCCCATGCTCTGTAAGTTAATGCCTGCCCTTTGATCGCAGCCTTTTCAGAAGATGGCCCTTCTGCATTATCAATGTTATTGATAATCATGTTGGCATTGGCAATGATCTTATAATAGAACCTATAGACAAACCTTACATCACCACTATTTGCATTTCTGTGGTTCTCCCACTTGTACATGGTGTTAAACCAGCCATTACCTGCAGTAGTCATTACTAAGTCCTCGCCCAGCATGTCCGACATGATCATCACGCTACCCTGACCTGGTTGTCCCTGGCTGTCGTAACGGATAAACATAGATCTGTGGATACCGTTTAAGGCGGCCATCGCATTAGCGGTAGTCGTAAATACTGACTGCTCTGAAACAGCATCAGTTGGCTGCACCTCCAGGTAGTCTTTCTCACAGGAGGTGAAAACTAGCATAAATGCCGCTAGTGAGCTATATAATATTTTTTTCATGGATACTTAATTAAAGAGTAACGTTTAATCCTAGTGTGATAATGCGAGCAGGCGCATAGGCATTAGAAGTAACACCAGAGTACGATTGGTTCACATTCATTCCTCTTCTTGCAGAAATCAAAGCCAGGTTCTCACCAGTTAAATACACTCTTGCACTAGAAGTGTAAAGCTTTTTCGCCAGTGTTGAAGGAAGAGAATAAGTAAGATTAACAGATCTGAAGTTCAGGAACGATGCATCAGTTAACCAACGGTCAGAGGTTGCAGCATTGAAGTTTGTTGCCTGACCAAGGTCCATTCTAGGTACATCCGTCACATCGCCTGGTTTTTGCCAGCGCTTCAGCGCATCTTTATGTAAAGCGCCACCTTCTGTTGCCGCATCCATTAAAGAGGCATAAGTAGCGTCATACACCTTACCTCCTACAGAGTATGTAAGTAAAGCAGAAAGTGAGAAGTTCTTGTACGTAAAGGTGTTCGTTATACCTCCTGAGAAATCAGGGATCGCGGTGCCTGCATAGTGGAATCTGGCGTTGTTTCTATCTGTAGTTACAGTATCGCCATTCATCACGAAGCTGGAAGTTTCATCCCATGCATCTGCTCTGTATAGTGCTGCACCAGTAGCAGGATCTACACCGTACCAATCACGTAACCAGTAGTCGTAGATTGACTGCCCAACCATCAACTTTTTAGTACCATTAATGATCTCGTCCTGATTTGGAGGCAGTTTTGTGAACTCGTTTTTGTATGAGGTCCAGTTAAAGTCAACATTCCAGCTAAAGTCATTCTTCTTGATAACGTCTCCGGCTAAGTGTATCTCCAGACCTTTGTTGTACATTGTTCCAACATTTTGATTTCTGAACAACACTCCGCTTGATAGTGGAAGCGGCACCTCGAAAAGAAGATTTTCAGAAACTCTGTGGAAGTATTCCACGCTACCGTTCACTCTGTTAAATATGTTAAAGTCTACACCAACATCAAAGCTGTTGTTTGACTCCCAAACCAGATCAGGGCTTTCCAAGCTTTCCTGAAGGAAACCTGGCTCCAGGGCATTGTTGTAGCCAAGACCATATAACGCCTGCCAGGCGTAATAGCTTCCGATGTTGTCATTACCAACCTGGCCATAAGAGCCTCTTAGCTTTAACATATCAACCCACGAAGGCATTGTCATGAAAGTCTCTCTGTCTAATCTCCATGAAGCACCTACTGACCAGAAGTTACCCCAACGTGAATCTGTAAAGAATCTGGATGATCCGTCGCGGCGGAAAGAGCCTGATAGCGTATATCTGTCATCAAAAGTATAGTTTAAACGAGAGAAGTAACCTTCTGTTCTGTACTTATGAGTAAGAGAGTTTAAGCTGTTAGTTGTAGTAAAGTTACCAAGCTCCGTATTGCCATCCACTATCACTTCCTGGCGGCTACCATACAGGTAGTTGTAAGTATAGTCGTAGTTCTCATGACCTAATAAAGCCTCCACATAGTGTCTGTCGAAGGTTTTAGAGTAGTTCAGTAACTGGTTAACGTTGTAGCTTGTAGTAGTTGTGCTGGTACGACTAGCTCTACCCGCAGGTGCGCCATCGCCTATCACCTTGTTTTGATAAGTGGCGGCCAGGTAATTAGAGATATCAACACTCAGGTTTGTTGTGAACTTGAAGTCCTTCAGAAATGTAATCTCACCGTATGTTCTGGCACTTACAGCATTACGCTTAAACAGGTTATCGTTCAACATTGTCTCCTGTACAACATGACGACCAGCACTTGCATCAGCTCCACGCTTAGATAATCCTGCGATAGAGCCGTCACCATGGTCAAATATTCTGTTCCCTTTCTCATCCAACAGATATGCTCCTGTTACCGGATCATGTGCATAAACAGGATAGATAGGGCCAATATTACGGGCAAAGAAGAATGGGTTTACATAACCTGTGTTGCTTCCATCGCTAGCCTGGTTTGACTCAGTCATAGTACCTGAGATGTTCAGGCCTGTCTTAAACCAGTTAGTAGCCTGTGAGTTGATGTTTACGCGGCCTGTAATACGCTCATAATCTGATCTGATCACGAAACCTTTTTCATCAAGATAGCCCAGTGAAACAAAGTAATCGTTCTTTTCTGAACCGCCACTAAAGTTAACGCCATAGTCTCCACGGCTACCTGAGCGTGTCAGAGGCTCGAACCAATCAAGGTCATCACCATACAGAAGCTGTGCATTAGGGTTCAGCGTACCATCAGGAAGTACGATCTGGTCATCCGCTACATTAAAAGGATTGTACCCCAAGATCTTGCTCTTGATTTCGGCAGAGGCTTTCTGGTTAGCCTGATCCATTGTTAACGGGTTCTTGGCATTAACCATACTGTTACGATAGCCTTCCCACACTAATGGGTAATACTCCTGTGCATTCACACGGTCATACTCAGGTATAGCTCTGGAAGAAACACCCTGAGAGATCTTAACATTAATTTGGTTGCGGTCTTTTCTACCTTTCTTAGTAGTAACCATTACCACACCGTTTGCAGCACGCGCACCATAAAGAGCCGTAGAAGCAGCATCTTTCAGAATAGAGATATTTGCAATATCATCTACGTTCAAGTTTGCAATGCTTCCAGAGTAAGGTACACCGTCTACAACGTAAAGCGGATCATTAGAAGAAGAATATGAGCCAATACCACGGATACGAATTGCCGTTCCTGAGCCAGGCTGGCCGCTGGAAGCAGTAGTTTGCACACCTGCAGCCTGTCCTTCAACAGCATTTGTAACATTTGTTACCGGCCTTTGCTCCAGTTTCTCAGCCTTTATCTGTGATGCAGAACCAGTAAAAGATCCTTTGTCTGCTGTACCGTAAGCAACAACAACAACTTCTTCAAGTTGCTTGTTATCTGTCTCGAGAGCCACATTAATCGTTCCTGCATTGCCAATCTGACGTTCTACTGCAACGTAGCCAATAAAGCGAAAAACAAGCGTGTTGCTGTTTGCCGGCACGTTAATGTTGTAGGTACCATCTGCTGATGTAGCAGTACCTACCGTTGTTCCTTTTACAATTACGGATACACCTGGCAAGCCTACACCTGAGGCCTGATCGGTTACTTTACCCGTAATTGTTTTACTCTGTGCCACCGCATGTTGCAAAACTGCAAACAGCGCCAGCACCCCCATGAATAAAACTTTTCTCATAAAGATAGATTAGTAAGTTGGTTAGATAATTAATAAATAATGGCGTAATATATGAGACTTAAGCATTTAAAAAAAAATCTTAACACCACTCTACTAAAACAACATTATAACTTTTCTAACAACAACCACCTTGCAAATCCTTTAGAATACAATTATTTAATAATTTAAATCGATGTTGCAACTCTATATACCTTGTTTAAACATTGATTTGGATAAATTCTAATGATTTGAAAATATTTATCCTTTACAGAGACATATAACTATATCTCTATCTACTATAATTGCATTTTAACTGTTCCAACAGTTACTTAACATTGAAACTAATATTAGATGTTTACACATCAATATTAAAATCTATCAATTCCCACTTAACTTTATATTATTGGAAATGTTTAAAAAAATTCACTTGATATTTTTTTCAAAAAAATATCAACACCTACTTTGTATGATTTCCATTTATCAAGTAACCAAAAGTAGGTACTAGTAATTACCCACCATTTTACATGATTAGTAGCACCTTAAGCAGCAGATTATTTATTCTTTATAAGAGGCTGTTTTGATTTCATTTAGTTAGTTTTTTAAGCATGAGGTGAATCATGGCCACTTTAATCATCGTCTCGGATGATTTAGTGGAGTACTCATAGTCTTTGGAGAGCCTTCGGTAGAGGTTAAGCCAGCCGAAGGTTCTTTCCACAATCCACCGCTTGGGCAAAGCCTCAAATACCTTCCTGTGTATTTTGCTCACTATCTCCAGCTTCCAGTCTAAGTGACGGAATGTGTTCTTTACCCACTCCCACATAGTTATACCCACGCTCGGAGAATCTTCTTTGCCATGCTTGCGCCTGACCTGCTTGGAGAGGCAGTCGTGGAGCATTTCCCAGCAACCATCTGTGCGCCATTTACGGTAATAGTAGTAGGCTGTCTGCCAGCAAGGCAGGTCTGAGGGCATCATGCGCCACTGAACGCCTCCTTTGATGACGTAAAATATCGCATCCAGAATGCTGCGAAGAGGCCATGCGCGCTTGCGAAGCAGCATTTCCTCCTCGAAAATAGGCTCTATTAATTGCCATTGGGTGTCGGTTAAACTGCTGGGGTAAGTCATAAGTCTGCTAACTTTTCTTACCTCAACAACCGGCACCTGCTTTTTTTCCCAATCAAATTAAAACAGCCTCTAAGTAGCCATTACTTATGATTAAATAGCAAGAGTATGCTATAGGCACCAGGATGAGGATGCTCTTGTAAATAATAGGAGTTAAAAAGATATCAAAACAGGTAATAACTTGAATCCCGCTACCGGTTGTTACACTTATCTCATTATAAAGAATCAACGTTGACTTATGGTAAAAAAATAAGGGGCTCACATTTGTGAGCCCCTTAGGTATCATTGTATTCTTAAAGAATTAACTTTTTGCAATTACTAAACCTACACGCTTTTCGTTTTTGCTAGGCTTAATTCTATCATTACCTTGTAATTCGATTAAAATTAGCTTCTGAGTATCAAGCGCTGTACCTGGGTTTAAAATCTCAACTTCGATGTAACCAAAACTAGAATTAGCTGGTATTACCATCGTTCTTCCGGTTTTAAAGTGAGTGCCTTCAATTGCAGGCTGAGCATTATTAGTGCCAGATACCCAAGTTTCGTTAGGCACAATCTCATACCTGATCTCTTGGTCAGTGTCAACTTGTGCACCAACAAGGTTTACACGTAACTTTATTTTACCAGATGTTCTTGAAATCAACGGGTCAGTAGACGTAACAATAACTCGGTTCTCTCCGGGTACTCTTGTAAGTGCCGGATAGTCTTTGCCTGCGGTGTTAGCATTCCAGGTGGCTGCATCTAACTCAACCAATTCTCCTTTGAACACTATGTCCTCATTTTCAATGCATGATGTAGCTGAAAATGCTATAAGTGCAATGAATATAAATAATATCTTTTTCATGACTTTATATTAAACTAAAATTAATAGCCTTCATTATTTACCAGGTTCGGGTTACCATCAAGTTCTCTCAATGGAATCGCAGGCAGAATTCTGTAATCTGTGAAAGGCACGTTAGTATACTGTGGAGATTTAGTCAAATCCATACCTTGCCTTTTAAGGTCAAAGAAACGGTGCCCTTCAAATGCAAACTCAATCCTTCTCTGCTTCATAATCTCGTTTCTTAAAGCAGAACCAGCAAGAAGAAGGTCTGAAGCTTCCATCGTGGAACCAGCATAACTAGTGTATCTGTTTCTCTTGATCGTTATAAGAGCTGATCTTGAAGCAGCCTCATCCAGCACAGTTGAACCAACAGCTGACTGAGCTTCAGCCAAAATCAGATACATTTCAGAAACTCTTAAAACGATTGCGTTATCCAGGTTAACAAACCCATTCTTACCCAAGTATTTTGTAGATTCTACGAAAGCACTACCACGTCCCACTGTACCTACTTCATACAACTGATTTCTAACATCGTTAGTTCGGGCCGTAATAGTTGTGGTACCAGTTTTACCAGGTTCAATTGAAGATCCTTGGTTTATTACAGTTATTCCAAGATCTGTCAATAATGTAGAAGTCGGTACCAAATCACCCCATCCACCTGTTTGAAGTCTGTCGCCAGATACAACAAGTGTCGTGAATGATGTCTGCAGGGACTCGTTCACACCAATGTTCTCAGCATTAATTGTGAAAGAAACTTCGAAAAGTGACTCTGGATTAACTTTATTTCTCCAGCTACTTACATAGTTAGCTGTTGTTAGCAAGCGGCTACCATGTGTAGTGATTACCTTCTGAGCGTATTCGGCAGCCTTAGCATAATCTTTATTGTACAACGCTACACGTGCCATTAATGCCTGCGCAGCCTGCTTATTAGCTAATGCAGGAGCCAAAGTAAGATCTTTAAGCTTAGCCTCTGCATCCTGCAGGTCAGCATAAATCTGAGCATATACATCAGCAGTTTTTGCTCTTGATGGTAATCTTAGCAATGCATCATCAAGCGTTTTAACGCCGCTCAACAACAATGGAACTCCACCTTTGCTGTTCACTACGCCTTCTGTACCTGGTATGTAAGCATATGTACGTACTAAGTCAAAGTAAGCAAGTGCTCTTAAAAACTTAAGCTGGCCAACCCATGCATCATTTTCAGCAGCCGTTACTGCAGGCACAACATTTAACTGTGGAATTGCATCCAATGCCAGGTTAATGTCGTTTATCATGTAGTAATAGTTCTGCCAGTTGTTAAAGTGAGCCCCGTGAATATTTCTGGTCTCGTTCGCAAAACGGCCTGATTTGTTCGTGAAGTGACCATTATCAGCCAGTGCCTCCGGGAACGCGATCATGTCACGGCCATATACTCTGGCAGACTTTAATCTTGAGTAAGCTCCTGTAATAGCTGCGTTGATATTTTCTTTTGTGTTCAAAGCAGTCGACAGGTCAACAGACTGCCTTGGGTCCACTTCAACAGCTTTCTCACATGAAGAGAAAGTCAAAGCGGCAGCAAAAAGTGCTATCGTTGAAACTTTATATCTGAATTTCATTTTTGTACTGATTAAAAATTAGAAACCTAATTGAATACCTACAGTGTAGTTTTTGCTCTGTGGGATGATACCTGTAGCTGATCCGAAGAATTCTGGGTCATAGCCCTTGTAATCATCATAAGTAAACAGGTTCGTACCCTGAGCATATACTTTCGCGTTGTTTATTTTCGCGAACTGCAAGAATGTAGAAGGCACATTATAAGTAAGTGTCAAAGACTTCAGACGGATATAATCAACTTTGTTGAAAGTACGAGTTGATCCAGTTACGTGGTTAACACCTGATGATTCAACACCTGTATCAAATGCTCTAGGTATGCTAGTGATCTGACCTGGTGTCTGCCAACGGTTGTCATAGAAGTACTGAAGTGTGTTAAATGCACGGTTACCATTCTCCATCAGGAAGTTTAGCTGACCGTCTGTCTGCATTCTGCCGTACTCGTACTGGAACAGGAAGTCTAACTCAAAACCTTTGTAGGTTAATGTGTTTGTTAAACCACCGTAGAACTCTGGTTGTGTATCACCAATAACTACGCGGTCAGCATTAACTGGTATGTACGTAATGTTATCATTGATATCATAGAACATTGGTCTACCAGTTGCCGGGTTAACACCTGCATAACGCTGTGTAAAGATAGCACCAACCGGATAGCCAACACGCACTGACTGATCAGAAGGAAGTACCTCAAAACCACCATAAAGCTTTCTAACCTCGTTTTGGTTGTATGCAAAGTTAAAGTTAGTGTTCCACTTGAAGCCACCTTCTGACATGATATTAGCAGTTCTTAACTCAACCTCGATACCTCGGTTACGAAGTTCACCTACGTTAGAAGTAAAGCCACCGAAACCTGTTGTCCAAGATACTGGCTGGTCAAGTAACAGGTCTTTGCTCTCTCTGTTGTAAACCTCAACAGTACCGGCGATTCTGTCATTGAAGAAACCGAAATCAAGACCGAAGTTTGTGGTCTGGTTAATTTCCCACTTCAAGGCTGGGTTTGGAAGCTGAGTTGGGTTGATACCAGCTAAGCCATTGTAAACTGTGCCTGAGCCCGCCAAGCCTCTTGAAGCGAAGTTAGAGATATTGTCGTTACCTGTCGTACCGAATGAAGCACGTAGTTTCAGGAATGACAAGAACTCAACTGACTGCATGAAGTTCTCTTCTTTAATATTCCAACCAGCCTGTACAGACGGGAAGAAACCGAACTTGTTATTCGCACCGAAACGGGAAGAACCATCATAACGGCCTGTTAAACCAAGCAGGTATTTGCCTTTGAAGTTGTAGTTAACTCGGCCAAAACCGGAGATACGCTTAAATTCAGAGAAAAACTCGCCAACACCCAGTGGGTTAGCTGCAGAGTTCATGTATCTGAACTCAGGAGAAGGGTAACCATCAGCTGAAGCTGAAAGACCTTCGTTCTGCTCGTGCTTGTACTCAAAACCAGCTAAGGCGTTGAAAGTGTGCTCACCAATCTTCTTATCAAAATTCAATGTCTGAGTAGTCAGGAAGTTAGTGTTCCAGTTGCTCTGCACCTGCCCTAAACCTTTTCTAACAAACGCATCGTTCGTTCTAGGGTCACGGTATGATCTACCTTGTACTAGACGGTAATCAAGACCATAGAATGACTTGAACGTTAAAGACGGCAATATTTTATAAGTACCAGAGAAGCTACCTACAACGAAATTACTACGCTGGTTAGCCTCATTGAAGTCATTAACAGCAACAATGTTGTGGCTCAAGATGCCAGGGAAAACCTGACCGCTACCCATCAAACCGAAGTATGACCCATCGTCGTTGAAAATTCTATTGCTTGGCATCATCAAAGATGCAGAGAAAGCTGGGTTACCTAAGAAAGATCCGTCCGTTGAGAACGGAGCCTGCTGGCTGAAAGAAGAAAGGTTTATAGAAGAAGCTATCGTAAGCTTATCAGTAATTTTGTGAGACAGGTCAAACTTAGCAGTTCCTCTTTTAAAGTCAACTTTATTGAACATTGCCTCATTCAGGTTATAAGAACCCGCAAGATAAAAAGTAGTTTTATCGTTACCTCCGCTTGCTGACATCTCATAGTTCTGAATTCTGCCAGTTCTCATTACCGCATCCTGCCAGTCATAAGTAGTGTATGCCGCAATTTCTTCAGCAGTAGGAACAACACCTTGTGGGGTAAGTCTCATTTCATTCTCTAAGATCCACTGGCGGTTTGTATCCATACCAGTTCTGAAGCGGTTGCTACGAGCCTCTGCTCTTAGTGTCAGGTAATCCTGAGAGTTAAGAACATCAAGTGTTTTAAGCGGAGCAGACACACCACCATAAGCACTTGCAGTGAAGGAAGTTTTACCGGCTTTACCTTTTTTAGTTGTAATTAATACAACACCGTTAGCAGCCTGTGCACCGTAGATAGCAGCTGTCGCAGCATCCTTGAGTACCTCAATAGAAGCAATGTCGTTCGGGTTAAGGAATGCAAGTGGGTTAGACTGCGTAAATGATGCATCATCACGCGTGTTAAGCTGCACACCATCAACTACGAATAGTGGCTGGTTGCCAGCCTGAAGAGAGCCTACACCACGGATACGCACGTTAATAGCACCACCAGGGATACCGTTGTTGGCCTGTACTAGTACACCAGCTGCCTGTCCTTGTAATGCTTTATCAAGAGATGGCATAGGCCTGTTCTCAATTGCCTTTGCCGATACCTGTGAAATGGCTCCTACAGCGTCACGCTTCGTTACAGTTGTACCGTAACCTGTAATGATTACTTCAGAAAGAGCTTTTGAGTCTTCTCTCAACTGTACGTTGATGCTTGTTTTACCACTTGTGCTAATCTCCTGCGCCACATATCCTAGATACGAGAACAGAAGAACTGCATTGTCATTTGCTACATTTACAGTAAAGCTACCATCAGCTCCTGTAAAGGTACCAACTGTCGTTCCTTTAACGACCACGTTTACCCCTGGTAGAGGTTGTCCATTCTCAGCGGCAAGTACTTTCCCTGAGATGGCCCGACTCTGAGCTAGCGCTAGGTTAGTTAGCGCAAACAGCAGAGCAAAGCTCAACAATAGAACTTTTCTCATAAAGATAGATTAGATAATTGGTTAGTTTGATAATAATTTGTTTCCAAATATATCTGTAAAATCGGTATACAAAAATTTTCTATTTAAATTTTATTATCCAAAAAAGGGGCTTTAAAAGCCACACAACGGTAATATTCTATAACTAACAAATTATATATCTAATAATCCCTATCTATCTGCTATATAGTTTTACAAGCTTCATCAGGTTGATGTCAGAACACCGAATAGTTGGAATTTAATAATATTCTGAATGTTGAAACGGTAATATCATATAAAATAGAAGTTAATAACAATGGCAATAATTTTACTGTTATAACTTTGATCAATACAAAAAGATAGGGTAATTTTTTAACTAAACTAAAACTGTATTGGAAAAGTATAATTAAAAAAAATCGGCTCAAAAATTAACTTTTTGAGCCGATCCTCGTTTAAGATTGCCTTTAAAATTACTTTTTGAGATTTTCCTCAAAAAGTTTATAAATACGTTTGTACTCATCTGTCCAGCTGGCTGGTTCCACAAACCCGTGGTCCTCAACTGGGTAAACAGCTAGTTCCCAGTTATCTTTCTTAAGCTCTATAAGCCTTTGTGTTAGCCTTACCACATCCTGGAAATGCACGTTTGTATCTACCATACCGTGGCAAATTAGCAAGGCTCCTTTCAAGCCTTCTGCATAGTATATAGGGGAGCTTTTGGCATAAGCTGTGCTGTCTGTATAAGGTGTGTTAAGAATGTTAGAAGTATAGCCGTGGTTGTAGTGTGCCCAGTCTGTAACAGAGCGTAAAGCAGCGCCTGCTGCAAATACATCCGGCTCAGTGAACATGGCCATTAAGGTTATAAACCCGCCATATGAACCACCGTAAATACCGATCTTTTTCGGATCCACGTTATACTTTTCTACAAGATGTTTTGCGCCATCCACGTGGTCACTTAGGTCTTTGCCGCCCATAAAGCGATAAATTCCTGTACGTACGTCGCGGCCATAGCCGGCGCTGCCTCTGTAGTCTATATCCAGAACGGTATAGCCCTGGTCTACCAGGAAGTTATGGAATATGTACTCTCTGAAGTATGAGCTCCACCATTGGTGTGCATTCTGCAGGTAACCGGCACCGTGTACAAAGATAACCGCTGGCCCGTTGTTCTTTGCATTCTCAGGGCGGTAAAGGCGTGCATATACATCAACTCCATCCTTGGCCTTGAAAGTAATCACTTCCGGTTCGCGCCAATCATATGATTTAAACTCATCGGTTAAGGAGCTGGTTACCTGCTTTGGTTTTGCGCCTTTCTTGTTGTCCATTACATACAACTCCCATGGTTTGTTGCTGGCCGAATAGCGTACAGCCATGGTTTTCTCATCCGGAGATAGCTGTACTTCATGGGCGCCTTTCATGCTGGTTAGTTGTACCATTTCGCCGCCCTGCACCGGCATGCGGTAAAAGTGCTTTATACCCGGGTGTACTTTGTTAGCTGTAAAGTAGAAGTTCTTTTTATCATCAGACATACGAACTTCAGATACTTCGAACCTTCCGCTGGTCAGGGCTTTTTTCTTGCCTGTGATTACATTTACTGCATACAGGTGTGAGTAGCCGTTTTCTTCAGAGTGGAACCAAATGCTTTCGTTGTCCGGCATCCAGCCTAAATCGCCTGTGCCATATCCGATACCCGGGCCATTAATCCAGGCTTCGTCGCGCTGGCGGTCCAGAACAGATAGCTTGCCTGTGGCCGGGTCCAGTTTCATGACCCAGCGGTCTTTGTTATCCTGCGATCTGGCTACTACTACTGCATGCTCACCGTTTTCAGACCAGATAGGCCCGTAAATAGCCGTTGCGCGCATTTCAACTTTTTTAGGCTTGCCTTCTGCTGTTTTGGCCGTACTAGCCTTTGCTTCTTTCTCTAATAAGTATGCCGGTTGCTCATAAATACCTTCCACATCGTTCATCAAAACGGCAAAAGCAGTGTCACGCTTTGTATCGTATACAAAAAACTCGTAGGTATTTTGTGCATCGCCAACTTTTGTGCGGGTATTTATATCCTCTGTGTAACCTGATGATGTAACGTAATCAGGCACAATGGCCACTTTACTGTTTTTAGGGCGGGAAATTAGCTGGTAAGTAACAAAGCGCTCGTCAGGGCTAAGCGTGAGGTTGTTAACGATCTTGTCCTCTACATAGATTTCTTTTGGCCTGGCAGGGGCATCTGCTAATCGCTGCTTGCGCTGCAGCTCTTTGTTTTCCTCGCGGTCTTTTACAATTTGCAGCAAAGCTAACTGTTGCTCTTTAAGCCAGTCTCTCTGGTCGTTTTTACCTTCGCCAGCAGGTTTGCGCCCTTTCTTAAAATCGGTAAGCTGTACGGTTTGCCCGTTAGCTATACTCCAGGCATACAGGTTACTATCTTTTACATAGGTAACTTTCTGTTCGCTCTGGCTAAAGGCAGGGCTGCTCTCACGCTCTACAGTGTTTGTTATCTGCTGGGCTTTGCCACTCTTTACATCGTATAAAAAGATGTCGCCGTTCTTCTCGTATACTTTTTTAGTCTCAGCTCTATTGTAGCTGCCATACTGGCTCGGCAAACTTCTGCGCTCTCTGGCACTAACCTTCTGGATATTCTTACCATCTGCATTTACAGCGTATAGCGAGTCGCTTTTATTTCCTTCCGGGTTCCAGTAAAAGTATAGCTTCTTCCCGTCTTCTGACCAGAACACATTGCTTGGTGATGTGCCGATCCATTTAGGGTCGCGCATAATTTTTTCTACGCTAAGGGTGAGTTTGCCGTCCTGTGCCTGCAAAGCACCTCCGCATAGTATAAGCCAGCCTAACAGCGCCAGCGCATTTCTTTTAAATAGCATAGTTAGAGTAGTATAGTAGTTTAGGTTTTGTAACAGATTATCTTTCAAAATAAAAGATTATACTTTACTAAGCAAAATCGCCGCCTGCTTTAGTTCCCTGGTGCAGACGGCGATTATTTAAGCTTTATGATTTCTTTTTAGTAGTGAAATCCATACTTGGGTGTTGCTCTTCGTGGTTAGTTATACTTTGGTAGAACTTCGCAAAGCTAAGCAGCTCCGCCTCCCCGAACAGTTTTCCCATAAATGTGATGGTGGTTGGCATTCCGTTTTTCTGGAATCCGTTTGGCACTACCACACATGGATGCCCGGTCAGGTTGGTAACTACCAGGTTGCTGCTGGCAAAAGAAGGACTCAGGTATACATCTATGTCTTTTAGCTTCTCGTGCATTTGCTGTATGAGTAGAGTGCGCACTCGCTGCGCCTGCAGATACTCCACAGCCGGTACAAATCTTGCTGCCCTAAATGAGGTTGGCCATGCGTTTTTGTGCTGCGCTACCAACAAACTGTCTCTCCCGCTGCGGGTAAGCTCGTCAAAGGCAGCTGCACCTTCCACAGAAATAGTTAGTGTCAATTCCCTGGCTGGCAGGTCAGGTAATTCTATCGGAACCAGTTCTATGCCTGCTTTTCTAAGTGCGGCTAAGGTGGCTTCGTCGTTTTCTTTAAACCCGTAGGTACGCTCAAAGTCCTTCTTCAGGTAACCTACACGCAGTTTCTTCGGGTTTATACTTTGGTTGTAGTTAAACGGTGCATCGTATACAGACTGGTCTTTTCCATCAGGTCCGTAGATCACGTTGAACACAATGGCTGCATCTTCTGCAGAGCGTGTTATCGGGCCTATCTTGTCCATAGACCAGCTAAGTGCCATTGCTCCATGGCGGCTAACGCGTCCAAATGTTGGCCTCAGGCCTGTAGTACCGCATGCTGTAGACGGCGATACAATAGAACCAAGCGTTTCGGTGCCTATGGCATAGGGCAATAAACCTGCCGCTACGGCAGCTGCCGAACCAGCCGAGGAGCCGCTTGATCCCTGGTTTATATCCCAGGGCGAACGTGTTTTACCACCATACCACACATCTCCCATGGCCAGAGCGCCCAAGGTTGTTTTCGCTACTAGTATACCACCGGCATCCTGCAGACGCTGCACTACTGTAGCATCTTCGTCTATTACCTGGTCTTTGTATGGCATAGCGCCCCAGGTTGTTTTATATTTTTTAGTTGACAACAGGTCTTTAACCCCAAATGGGATGCCATGTAGTGTCCCTTTATACTTCCCAGCTTTAATTTCCTTGTCGGCTTTGCGGGCCTGCTCCAGTGCCAGCTCTTCTGTTATCGTTGTAATACACTCCAGCGTAGGGCCATACTTTTTCAGGCGGTCCAGGTAAAATTTTGTCAATTCTTCAGAGCTTATCTGTTTAGTACGGATCAGTTCTGCCAATTGTGGCACGGAGTAAAATGCCAGTTCGTCGCGGTTTTGGGGTAGTTTAACGTTAGAAGCCTTAGCTACTTCAAATTTTCCTTTTGTTTTATCGAACTCAAACCCTACCGGTATTGGGTTAAATGTTATTGCAGGCGCTACATTGTTCGGCAATGGCTGTTTTCTGATCACTTCATAGTTCTGCTGAAATCTTTCCAGGTTGGTAAGCGCAGAATCCAGTTGTGCGTCATTAAAATTTAAGCCTATTAACTTTTGTGCCTCACGTACTATACCCACAGTAAGTTTGTCGTCGGCTACTTTGGAAATGAATGCTCCGGAAATAAAGCACCCTGCTCCTATTAATACTATTGCTCCTTTTCTAAGCATTTTGTTGTTCGTTAGTTTTAATTATTAGGTATTCAAATTAAGACTAAATCGTAAAATAAAAAAGACCGCTCTTACGAACGGCCTTTTTTATTTTATCAAAGTTCAGTTCTTCTTTACAAGATCTGAACCTGACTTGATCTTAGTCATTAAGAACAGGGTTGTTCAATACTTCCGCTTGTGGAATCGGGAACGTCATTTCGTCAGAATCCCATGAGAAAGTATCACCAGCAAAGAACAAGTGGTTTGCACCTCTTGTAACTGACTGCTTGTTACGCTTTAAAGCTAAGTATGCTTTACCTTCACCCCATAGCTCAATACGAGTCTGCAGGAATATCTCATCTTTAAGTGCCTGTCCATTTAAGCCGCTCAGGTATGTCTCATAAGCTTCGTAGCCGTCTTCTTCGATTCTTTCTACCATCAGCTTCTTAAGCATTTCCTTAGCACCAGCATCGTCTCCAAGTCTGGCTTTCGCCTCAGCATTCATAAGGATCATCTCCTCTATACGCATGTAAACATAATCTGTAGTTACTTGTCTCTGGCCGCCAATTTTTCTTGCCGGGTCAAAGAACTTGTAAAGTGGACGGCCTGTTGAATGGAACTGCTTTCTTCTAAGGTCTTTAGCACCAATAGAGTTTTGCAGGTTTCTGTCCATTGTTTTAGGGTCACCTGCCCATGCGTAGCTATAAGTATAGTAATCTACCTGTCCCCACCATGATACAAGGTTAAGGCGATTTGCTAATGTAAGGTCTACACCCCACATCCAGCTTGGAGTAGCCACGTTGTTAAAACCAGATTCAGGGTTAACTAATACACCATCTACAATCTTACCGTACAATTCATTTTCGTTCGTGATACGGTATGCAGAGCCATTGATAACCTCATTTGTAAGAGCAACTACTCTATTAAGGTCTTCTGTTGTTCCTCTGGCTGCAAGTGCATAGCTTAACAAACCTTTTGCTACTGTTGCATCAACCTGATCTTTAGTTAATCTGTTAAAGTCTACCAGGTAATCAACTGCTTCAGTCAGGTCGTCGATCATTAGGTTATACACCTCCTCAGTTGTAGATTTTGGCTGGTTTGGCTGCTTGCTATCTGTATAGATAGGAAGAATTTTCTCCTGTCCAGTACCGTAGCCAGCTGAGTAGAACTGAGTCAGGTAGAAGTAAGCATAACCACGCATAGCTTTTGCCTGGCCCATGATATGGCGCTGCAATGGTTCTGTTTGTACAGCATCTGTACCACCCAAAGCATCGATTACGTTGTTAGCCGCATAAATTACACGGTAGTAATATCGCCATGGCATGTAAACAGCATTCAACGTATAATCTGATGATGCCTGGTATCTTGCCACACCTGTATACCAACCGTAGTTTGTACCAGCCAAGGCCATATCAGAAGCAAGCATATCGCTGTAGATATCATAGCCTTTCTGCCCAAAGTCATCATGGCCTGTTGTACCACCTGTACCCGTGTTGTACATGGTAGAATATAAACCTGCAATCTGACCGTTAAGCAAGCCCGGATCTGTTTTAGCAGCTTCCGCGATCTGCTCTGGCGTTAGGTACTGTGTTGGCTGTTTATCCAGGAATTCCTTTTCGCAACCGCTCACGAAAAATGTGAGTAAAGCGGCTCCTATTATATATAAATTCTTTTTCATTTTTAATCAGATAATTAAAGTTTAACTCTTACACCTGCTGTGAAAGTTGACAGAGGAGAATAACGGTAAGTGCTTGAGCTACCTGCTTCGCTTGTAGATGGGTTGAAACCATCACGGGCAGTGTTGATCCACAAGTTATCACCAGATACCCAAACTGAAAGGCCACCTACACCATACTTGCTAACAAAAGATGATGGTAAAGTATAGCTCAGGCGTACGTTGTTAAGCACCAGGTAATTCGCTTTTGTAAGGAATCTTGTTGATGTTGAGTTAACGTTAGGATCCTGGTTGTTAGAAAGACGTGGCACATCTGTAACATCGCCTTCTTGCTGCCATCTTCCTAAGATGTCTGTATGCCAGTTGTTGTTACCAACCAATCCGTTGCCCATCAGGCCTGCATAAGCGCCATCATAAGCGTATCCGCCAAAGCTGTACAACACTTGCGTGCTTAGGTCGAAGCCTTTGTAACCAGCATTCAGGTTGAAAGCACCTCTTACATCCGGAATAGCAGACTTGCCTACATATTTCTGAGTTGCCTGAGACCATACTTTAGTTGTGCCAACTAGTATGTTCTCATTCGGGTTCTCAGCCATATAGTTAGTTAAGCTAGCGATCTGCTCACCTGAATCAAAAGCACCGTTACCGTTTGCATCAACATAGTGTACAGTCCACATTCCGCGTCCGTCCAATGGATCTACGCCTGCCCACTCACGCATGTAGAAGTCAAAGATTGAGTGACCTTTTGACCATGCATAAAGACCTTGTACGTCAACTATTTTTTCTGCACTTGTAGCGGGGTCAATAGGCATTTTAGTGATCTGGTTTGTGAAAATCTCGCCGTTTACGCCCAGGCTTAAACGGTAATCTTTGCCTTGGAACACATTACCAGTTAAGTCAAACTCAAGACCTTTGTTCTGAAGGTTACCATCGTTAACATTGATCAAAGCGATACCTCTTGATGGACCAACTCTTCTACTGAAGATAAGGTCATCAGTATTCTTCACATAGTAGTCAATTGATCCTGTCAGGTAGTTACCTAGTCCGAACTCGAAACCAGTCTGAAACATTTTAGATGTTTCCCAAGTCAGATCAGGATTACCATTCGTTTGCATTGAGAATGCAGGCTTATCATTCAGGTTATCTACGTTCCAAAGGTCATATCCCGGAAAGTATCCTAAACCTGCCTGATCACCTATCAAACCGTAGCTTACTTTGTATTTCAGGTTGCTGAAGATCGACTGATCTGCCATGAAGTCTTCGTTAGAAATAACCCATGCTGCACCAACCGAACCAAACGTACCCCACTTATCTTTCACAAATCTTGAAGAACCGTCTCTTCTGATTGTAGCAGAAAGGAAATACTTCTTATCAAGATCGTAGTTAACTTGAGAGAAATAACTTTCTAGTGACCATGAGTTGGTGTAACCAGAAGAAGGGTTCTTAACAATTGTATTGTTAAGGTCTAAGATATTAGGATCTACCAGGCTATAACCAGAAGCATTTAGTATGTTGCTGCTCCAGTCAGTAGCTTCGTGCGCAGCAAGTACTTCTATACTATGGCTACCAAATGCCTTGTTAAATCTTAACATGTTTAACATGTTGTAAGAGAACATCTCGGTTCTCTGAAGGAAAAGGCTACCATTCTGTGATGCTGAACCACCATAGTACTTATTGCCTCTGCTAACAAATTTGTTGTGATAGAACTGGCCACCGAAACGGTTCTCTAATACCAGGCCATCCATGATGTTAACGTTTAAGCTTACGTTACCGTTAAGTTCGTTACGGTTGTGTCTCTGAATGTTGTGCGTAGCATCAGAAATAGCGTTTGTTAAACCACCGAATCCACGAGAAAAACCTGTTCTATCTCCGTAGTCAAAGCGGCCACCGCCAAAGATCGGATCAGTGATGATGTTACCTTCTGCATCTCTCTGGTATAATGGGTAGATAGAAGGAATGTTATCTACAAACCAGAATATACTTCCGGAGTCGCTGCTTTGACCGTTGTTATTGGTCTCGCTTCTTGCATAGTTAATGTTAAATGCACTCGTTAACCACTTGTTGATCTCTTGGTTAATATTTAAGCGAGCTGATAAACGCTGGTAATCTGAATTGATCAGGTAACCAACATCATTCAGGTAACCAACAGAAGAGTAATAGTTAGTTTTACCGCTTGAGCCACCAAACTTAACATTTGCTTCGTTACGTGAAGAGTTCTGGAAACCATAATCTTCCCAGTTCTCAGGATCATACTTTCTGGTAACACCTGGCCTAACTGATCTTGTCATTGGATCAATAAGCTCACCGCCATTAGCAACGTTCCACATATTATAGCCCGGGCTGATGCCTTTAGCAGAGAATAAGGTAGAATTTGCAATACCCACAGGATCTGTTTTTCCTGTAGCTACTGCCTGGTTGTAAAGCGCTTCCCAGCCCAGAGCAATATACTGCTCAGGTGACTTGATCGTGCTGTAACGAGGAAGCAACGCGGCGTTTGTACCAGTATTTGCATCTACCTCGATATAAGCTTTTTTGCCTCTACCTGTTTTAGTTGTGATTACAACTACACCGTTAGCGCCTCTTGCACCATAAATTGCAGTTGCAGCAGCATCTTTCAAAACAGTAGTTGTTTCGATATCCGCTGGGTTAATAGAGTTGATACTACCGCTAAAAGGCACACCATCTACTACATAAAGCGGATCACGGTTACCGTTAACAGAACCAAGACCACGGATACGAATAGTAGCCGCTGTACCCGGCTGACCGCTTGTGTTAATAACTCTAACACCTGCAACCTCACCAGCAAGAGCCTGAGATACGTTAGCAACGTTCTTGCTCTCAAGTCTTTCTCCGCTAACAACTTTTGCAGTACCTGTAAACGATTGCTGCGTTGATGTTGAATAACCAACAACTACAACCTCTGAAAGTGTTTTCTCATCAACACTCAGAGTAGCATTCACAGTACCTGAGGAACCAACAGGAATTTCTTGCGTTGTGTAGCCAATGTATCTGAATACTAATGTACTGTTATCTCCTGGTACGCTTATAGTATAAGCCCCATCTGCTGCTGTTGCAGTACCTACTGTTGTACCTTTTACCAATACAGCAACCCCCGGCAATCCCTGACCAGTAGCCTGATCAGTCACTTTTCCATTTACTGTCCTACTTTGTTGCGCCCAGGCTGGTAAAGCCATTATGAGCACAAAAAAGAGGCTAAAGAGTAAACTCTTCTTCATACGTCTGTGATTTTAGGTTAGATAATTGTTAAATGTGAATAGAATAGAATAGATAATAACTCAAATATAATTATTAATTATCGATGTCAAAACTTTTATTAAAAAAAAGCCCGCAAACTGATCTTGCATAAAAGATAAAGTTATATACGTATCACACTTCAATTATTCAATAAGCGTATACATGCAGCGCAATAGCACCAAAACCACTGCTTTACAGACTTTATATTAAAAAAACAAAATTCAATCAATGTTGATATAATACAATTTGCTATAACACCACATACACCTTTGTTTACACACCAATATTATAACTTTTTTAATAAATTAGACACCATATATACATATTAAGTGTAATATAACAATATTAAAGGTTAAACACCGGAATCGTGTATTTTACTATTTCGCTGTTTTAACAATGATTTAAAAGGGAGTGTCTGCCCAGCTATGAATAGATATGTAGAAACAAGGAGCAAGCAGAATGTATCAATAAGATGTATGGGATTGTGCGTTACTCTAAATCGGCTGCCTTCAAAATAATCAGGTTACACACCAGTATGACTGTAATACTTAATATACTCTTCATCCTGAATAGTTTGTGTATCCGCCTGCTCCAGAAACTTTAGCTTTGTGAGACAATAATTCTTAAATTGCTCTAAACATTTTTTCCATCAATGAGATTTCCATTAAAGCGATTCATCCATAACAGGCTTATTACAGCTTATGTTATCCTGGCTGTATTTACTCCTATCGCAAGTATGGCTTGCGTTATCAGCACGCCGCGCACGCTTATTTGGGAGGTCTCCGGAAACGGGCTTAAATCACCTTCCTATGTGTTTGGCACCATCCATGCGTTATGCCCGGAAGAGTTTGTAGTGCCTGAGCTGGTAAAGAAAAGACTGCAAGAAACAGAGCAGCTATCGCTGGAAGTGGACATGGACGCACCAAACTTTATGGCCGAGCTCATGCAAAGCGCAACGTTGCCAGCCGGCAAAACACTTAGCACAATGCTTAAACCGGAAGACTACAACCTACTGGCACAACACCTGGCCAATACTATGCAACTGGATCTGAAAATGTTTGACAATATGAAGCCATTTATGCTTCAGTCTTTGCTTTTGTCTCAGCTTACAGAATGCAAGGCAGTATCTTATGAACAGCGCCTGATAGAAATGGCCCACGCCCAGGGCAAAGAGGTGATAGGGGTAGAAACTATAAGAGAGCAGCTAGCTGCCATGGATAGACTGCCGCAGCAAATGCAAACGGATATGCTCGTAAAAACTGTAAAAGACATGTCGGCAGCACGTGCATCTTACCTTGAAATGGTGAAGCTATACCTGGCCCAGGACCTGGACGGACTCACCGACATCACGAAAGAAGACCTGACACCTGAGGAGTACACACTTTATGAAGAAACTTTTCTTGTTGCCCGCAACATGCGTTGGATACCGGTTATAGAGCGCGAAGCCAAAGCCAAGCCTACTTTTTTTGCAGTGGGGGCCGGCCATTTAGGCGGTGAGCAGGGGGTGCTGGAATTGCTTCGAAGGAAAGGCTATACGGTAAAGCCCATACTGGAGTAATCGTATTTATGTCAATCTAAAGTATACTTACTGATTTATACTGTAAGAGGCTGTTATAATTTCCAGACAGCCAAAGCCAGCTACCGACATTAAAAGCAACTGGCCCGTACATTTATACTTCAGGCACTACATATTTATACTATGATAAAAAACTTACTCTTTCTCTTAATCAGCTGGCTTATACTTGGCGGCCTGGAATCTGAAGGGCAAAGTATAAACCTGTGTGCAGAGAGCAGATCACAGGCTACAGCGAGGCAGGCAGTGGCCTCCCCCGGACATGAACTCCTGATGAACCAGTATGATGTTACTTTTTACAAACTGGATCTGCAACTGGAAAGAAACTCTACTTACATTGCCGGAAGCGCCACAATTGAGGCAAAGGTGAAATCAGGAGAACTAAGGGAGTTTGCTTTCGAACTGCATCCTAATTTCGAGATTGAGTCTGTACTGATCAACGGCTTCCCGGCTAAAAGTATAAACCGCGATGGCAGTGATGCACTGGCGCAGTTAAGCACCCCCGCAAAAGCCTCAGAAAAAGTATCTGCCACCATTTTTTATAAAGGCACGGCACCAGGCAGTGGCGCTGCTGCCATTGGCAATGGCTTTAACACGGCCCGTGAGCTAAACTGGGGCAACAATGTTACCTGGAGCCTGAGCGAACCCTACGCTGCCTACGAATGGTGGCCAACCAAGCAGGTACTTACCGACAAAGCAGACTCCGTACATGTGTTTGTTACCACCAGCGCCGAAAATAAAGTAGGTTCTAACGGTTTGCTTACAAGCGTAGTGGAATTGCCCAACAACAGAAAGCGCTATGAGTGGAAATCGAATTACCCGATAGATTATTACCTGGTGTCGGTGGCTGTATCCAATTACGAGGAATACTTGCAGTATGCTAATCCGGCTGGTGCTGCCAAACCTGTGCCTATACTTAATTATGTGTACAGCGGCGGAGCGCTAAATACTTTTAAAGCAGAGATGGACAGAACCCCCGGCTTTCTGGAGCACTTTTCAGAGCTGTTTGGCCTGTACCCGTTTCACAAAGAAAAGTATGGGCACAGTATGGCGCCTATGGGTGGCGGCATGGAACACCAGACCATGACCACGCAAAGCACTTTTACCTTTACCCTTACAGCCCATGAGCTGGCCCACCAGTGGTTTGGGAACAACGTTACCTGCGCTAGCTGGGAGGATATCTGGCTGAACGAAGGATTTGCCTCATATGCGGAATACCTCGCGCTACAGAAGTTCGCAACTCCTGAGGCTGCCCAGGCATGGATGACAAATGCACAGGAATTGAGCAGACAAAATACTAGATCTCCGGTTAAAGTGGCCGACACAACCTCTGTTTCTCAAATCTTTAACTTCAGGCTTAGCTACAAAAAAGGGGCTGCTATAGTGCATATGCTTCGGTTTGAGGTAAACAATGATGCGCTTTTCTTTAAAGCCCTGCAAAACTACCAGCAACAGTATGGCGGCAAAACCGCAAGCACTGCGGATCTGCAGCAGGTGTTTGAGCAAACTACAGGCAAGCAACTCGATTACTTTTTCGAGCAGTGGTATGCCGGCACAGGCTACCCCATTTTCAACATTGCCTGGAACCAGGAGCAGAACCGCTTGCTCATCGTTTCAAATGTTACGGGCACAGGCAATACCTCATTTTTTAAAACAGATATGGAGTACCGCATCTCCACAACCGCCGGCGATACCACCATTCGTGTTTCACAAAACTCCCCTACTGAAGAGTATCTAATCCGATTAAATGGCCAGGTGCAAAGTATAACCCCTGATCCTGACAACTGGATATTGAAAGCTGCATCTGTCGCCAGAAACGAGATACTTGAAGTGCCTGATGGCGGAGAACCTATACTTTACCCAAATCCGGCCCAGGGATACAGTATAAAAGTAATCAATTTATACTTTAGCCCCACTACCGCCGAAGTTTACGACATGACCGGAAAATTGGTACGGAGCCTGCGCCTTAAGCCTTTGCCGGAGGCAAGTATACCTGTTAGAGGATTAGCAGCGGGCATTTACCAACTGGTACTCACAGATGGCAGCCAAAAGTATAGCACCCGCTTTGTAAAGGTAAGCCGCTAACTGCACATAGCACAGATTGCGCTTTTAAGTATAGTTAATACCGCATCATGGCTACTACCTGCTGGGCCTCTTTTACATTATACTCGTAAGCCAGCCTGCGGTAGTTTATCAAGTCAACAATAGTACCTATAAAGCATAGGCCGGCAGTAAAAAAGTATAGCAAACCCATTCCTATGTTTCCGATCAGGAAACGCTGTATACCTGCTACACCAAAAAATCCGATAATGGTGGTTATAAGTATAAGCATAGGCTCTCTGCGCCGGTTACGATAAATGGTTGCAAACTGCATTGCCTCCTCATCAGACATGGGGTTTACCAGCGACTGCACATAATTCATTTCGTCCGGCTCAAGGTCCGGCATAAGGTGTAGAATATTAGCCATGATGCTTATTTAAGGTTAGTAGATTAAAGTGTCTGAAATGCCAGCGCAACAGTTGCCAGCAACGCCAAAGCAACACCAGCAGTGCAGGCGCAGCCAGCGAATGAGCCTCCCACGATGCCTGCAAATTACCCTTCAACAGAAAAGAGATGCCATGCCCTATCCCACACCCGATACAACCGCTCTCTAAAATCCAGCTGTAGGGGCAAAAGCTAAACAGGTGCTCCCCTTCCGGGTTCATGAGCGCCAGCAGGGTTAAGCCGGTCAGCCACAGCCCAGCCTCTGCCAGGTAACTAAATTTTGCTGTATACCGGTTTAATTTCATCTGCATCTCTATAAATATGCATCGCCTTACTAGCTTATACAGAACAAGTATAATTAAATCCCGGCAAATTTACCTTATAAGCGGTGTTATAAATTGCATTCATAAATTCGGCTTCTTGTACTCTGGATCAGATGCCACCCAGTTTAACACCATAAATCCCCTCCCTGATTTTAAATATCTCATTGCGCTCTCAGCCATACTTAGTTATGACTGCAATGCACTCAGGTTTTTTACATTAACCGTCTTTAAAACTTGCTCTACTAAGTATACCCCAAATTGCTCAACCTTATTTAAGCACAAAAGTAAATAAAAATATGAATAAACTTAAATCTATGGAATGTAACGTTGGATTAGTAGAACAAAAGGCGCGTGTTACAGCAGGCATGGCACTAGTTGGTATTGGTGCTTATTATAATTCTAAAGCTTTGGCTCTTATAGGCCTTATACCGATTGTAACCGGCATTGTGCGCTGGTGCCCTATAAATTCTGCAATCGGATACAATGGCTGCGATGACAGGAAGTTGAGCAATAAACGAAAGAAAAATTCATGATGTGCAATCGAAGGTGAGCATTGTTACCAATGGAGAGCACCAGCAATTGCCCCTCTCCACCCTTAAACCCATTATGGTGTATGACGGAGCGTGCAATTTCTGCAAATATTGGGTTAGTAAGTGGCAACTACATGCATCCGGCGAAGTTACTTTTATACCTTATCAACAATTACCCAAAACATACTTTGGGATTACCCGACAGCAATTCAGCAAATCAGTTTACCTGATTACACAGTACAGGCGCCTGCGCGGAGCAGCAGCCGTTTTTGAGATGCTTGCCTTAGGCGGAAACGATTTCTGGAACAGGTTATACCATAATGTTATACTTGCTGATTCAGTTTTTGAGGCTGGTTATTGGCTGGTAGCAACGTTCCGCGATTTCTTTTTCTGGGTTATAAAACTATTTTCCAAAGAAGCCCGGGAGTTCGATGCACAACAGCCCCCACCCAGTTAAGCTGAAAAACACCTGACAATAATTGGTTAGCTTATTCGATAAACCTAAGCAATAACATTACAGTTATTGAATCGTATTTTCAATAACTAATTTTAAGCCTGTGCCACACCTTATCTATAGCTATGAAAAACAATTACTGGTTGCTGATATTACTGCTACTGATAGCTAGCGGCTGCTACAAAATACTCCCATCAAAAGGCGGCGGACAAACAGATTCACCCACTGAAACCCGTACTGTTAACCCAAGGGATATCGCATTACCAGAAGGGTATACGGCTGAGGCTGTTGCAACAGGATTAACTTTTCCGACTGCAGTTGCCTTTGATGAACAAGGCCAGCTGTATGTAATTGAAGCCGGATATTCTTACGGAGAAGTATTTCTGGAGCCAAAGCTGTTGCGCGTTGAGAATAACGGTAACCTTGCCACTGTTGCTACCGGACAAAAAAACGGCCCCTGGACTGGCGTTACCTACCACAACGGAAACTTTTATGTGGCTGAGGGCGGACAAATGACAGGCGGCAAGCTGTTACGTATCTCTCCTGCCGGCAACATCAGCACAGTAATAGAGAACCTCCCCACCCTTGGCGACTACCACACGAATGGCCCTGTTGCCGGACCTGACGGAAAGTTATACTTTGGCCTGGGCACTGCCACAAACTCCGGAGTGGTTGGCCCTGACAATTACGAATACGGCTGGCTAAAGCGACATCCTCAATTTCATGACATACCCTGCCAGGACGTAACCCTGACTGGCCAGAATTATACCAGTGAGATTCCGTTAGATACAAAAAGCGGAAAGCAGACAACCGGCGCCTACTCAGCCTATGGCAGTGCTACCACACAGGGACAAGTTATCAAGGGAAGCATTCCGTGCTCCGGTTCCGTGCTTAAAATCTCCCCAGAGGGCGGCAAGATGGAACTGGTGGCATGGGGCTTTCGCAACCCTTTTGGGCTGGCTTTTTCACCGGGAGGCACTTTGTATGTAAGCGACAATAGCTTTGATGACCGTGGCAGCAGGCCTGTGTGGGGCACCGGGGATTACCTATGGAAGATAGAAAATGGAAAGTGGTACGGCTGGCCAGACTTTTCGGGAGGTATCCCTTTTAACGGAGACAGGTTTTCTCCTCCCGGTAATAAAGCCCCACAGCCACTGCTGGCGCAGCATCCCGATAAGCCTCCCAAACCAGCTGCCACCCTTGGCGTTCACTCCTCCTCCAACGGTCTTGATTTTTCGCGCAGCAACAGTTTTGGCTACCAGGGCGAAGCGTTTATTGCCCAGTTTGGCGATATGGCCCCTGGTGTAGGCAAGGTGCTCTCGCCGGTAGGGTATAAAGTAGTGCGGGTTAATGTGGAGAATGGCGTAGTTACAGACTTTGCCGCCAACAAAGGTAAAAAGACAGCCCCCGCCTCAAAGCTTAATACCGGTGGCTTAGAACGGCCAGTTAGTGTAAAGTTCTCGCCAGACGGACAAAGCCTTTATATTGTGGATTTCGGTATAATGGAAACAGGCAAAAATGGGCCGGAGCCAAAATTAAAGACAGGTGTGATCTGGAAAATAACTAAAAGCTAAGCCATGAAAAAGCCATTTATACTTTCCGCTGCTTTTCTTTTGCTGCTTTCGCTTAGCTACTGCGGCTCTGCGCGTCGTGGCGCACCAACGCACCCGCCGCTAAACATTGAGTCACAGGCTGTGGCGCAGGGCGAGGTAGTTTTTATGTCGCATTGCAACAAATGCCACCCTGGAGGTGCCGCTGGCTTAGGTCCAGCCATCAACAACAAACCACTACCAGGTTTTCTAATGAAATTTCAGATAAGAAAAGGTTTAGGGGTAATGCCTGCCTTTAAAGAAGACCACATCTCGGATCGGGAACTTGATAACCTGGTAGCCTACTTAAAAGAGCTCAGGTCTGCAAAAGAGTAAAGCCTGCCAAACAAATGTGCGTACTGCTGTAGTATACCAAAAGCAGGATAAGCCTGCAACACATGGAGTTTGCCATCATACTTATACTTACACTGCTTAACGGATACTTCGCCATGTCCGAAACTGCGTTGGTGTCTGTTAAAAAGAGCAGGGTAGCGCATAAGGCAGAGAAAGGCAACGCCCGGGCCAAAATTATACTTCAGTTGCACAAGCACCCCGAAAACTTTCTCTCATCCATACAGCTTGGCATAACACTGATAGGTATAGTTGCCGGGGCTTACGGCGGCACCATGCTAGCCGGCAAGGTTGCGCCATACATTGGCAGAATTGATGCACTGGCTCCGTATGCTTTTGAAATAGCGATTACGCTGCTGGTTATACTTATTACCTACTTTACCATTGTAGTGGGTGAGCTTATACCTAAAACACTGGCACTGCGCAACACGCTTGGCATTGCGATGTTTGTAGCCCCTTCTATCAGATTCTTCACATCCATCACGTATCCGTTGGTGCGCTTGCTATCAGGCACTACAAATTTTATCATCAAAATACTGAGGATAAACCCTAAAAACTCATCCCAAACAGTTACAGAAGAAGAACTGCGCCATATGCTGCGTGTAGCCGGGCAGGAAGGCGTATTGGAGCATGAAGAAGAGCAGATTCACCAAAACATCTTTAGCCTTTACGATCAACGCAACAGCAGCCTTATGACTCTACGCGCCAATGTTATCTGGATAGAAGCTAACGCGCCTGTAAAAGCTATACATGAAACTATCCTACAGAGCCCACACTCCAAGTTTCCTGTTTGCGAAGGCACCATTGACCACATTGTAGGTATACTTTCCGCCAAAGATTTCCTGGCCTACATGAGCAACCCCGACTTTAGCCTGAGTGCTATACTTAAGAAACCGGTATTTGTCTCTGACAGCATGCTGGCTGTAAATACGCTTCGCCTGTTCAGGCAAGAGAAACAGTATCTTGGTGTTGTAGTAGATGAGCATAGCGCTGTTGAGGGCATTATAACGCTGCACGATATAATGGAGGCTATTGTTGGCGATATTCCGGACATCGGCGAGGAGGCAGAGCCGGATATGTATGTGCGCGAAGACGGCTCTGTCCTGATCAGCGGCACTACCTCCGTTGTTAACCTGAACGAGTACTTAGGCTATATGCTTATTCCGGAAAACAGCAGGCTGTATACAACATTAGCCGGTTTCATACTTCACCAGATTTCCCGGATACCACGTGTAGGAGACAAACTTATACTTGACGGATACCTGCTAGAGGTGATAGACATGGATGGTACCAGGATAGACAAGATCTTACTTAATAAATCCGCTGATGGGAAACCGCAACTAAGGCAATAGCTTAAGCATGCGTAGCAACGGATGGCTCAAAATAAAAAGTCACTCTGCAGTAAAGCAAAGTGACTTGCTGTTAAAAATGTTTGAATCTTTTGGGTGCCTCCTGTTATATGTTTACAGCAAGCATTTTCCTTAAGAGATTTCTAACGAGAGTTTTCCAGTTTTCAGATGTTTTACCACTGCCATCCAGGTGGCCTGCCCCTGTCGTAGTAGTCTCTTGGCGGCCTTTCCGGGTAGTCTCTCAATGGTCTGTTTCTGTCATAATCCCCACGGGGAGGTCTGTTTCTATCATTATACCATCCGGCCGGCCTATCCGTTATTCTACAGCTTGGGTACTGCGCCTCTCTCCTGCGCTCTTCTTCCATTCGGTGCTCTCTCTCTAATCTTTCTTCTCTAAGCATCATATCCTGAGTAGCATCAGTAAATTGTCTTGAGAAGCCATAGCTGTTACTCATTGAATTTGAGTTCATATCACCTGTAGTATAAAATATATCTGAAAGGTGATCTCTTCCACTTCGTCTATGCCTCATCTCGTACTCCTTTCTTTATCGGTGCTGGCTTATACTAGCACGTGTTACAAATTATTAGTTATATTAATTTATACGAAAAACTACACAAAAACGGCGCATAAACATCATTTATTACATTAATCCACAAGCACTTATAAAAAAGGACCTGTGCTTTAGTTAAGCACAGGTCCTTTTTAAATTCCTAATGTATGACTATTTCTTTTTCCTTGCCTTTGCTTTCGCTTTTTTGGCCTTGGCAGCCTTTGCAGCCATGTCGCCTTCTTCAGCTTCCTTTATCAGGGATTTCCAGTCATACTTTGCTGCAGCACTAAAGTCGATGGTGGCTTCGTAGTCTTCGGTGTTTACCTCCAGCACTTTTATATCTTTGGTCAGATACTGTTGTATCTCGTCAAGTATGGGTTTCTCCTCGGGAGCACAAAAGCTAACGGCAATGCCTTTTTCGGTACCACGACCTGTACGGCCCACACGGTGTACATAATTCTCGGGTTGCTCCGGCAGATCGTAGTTCACAACATACTCTACATTAGGTATATCTATACCACGCGCACTCACATCCGTAGCAATAAGCAGCTTTACATCTCCCTTTTTAAACTTACGCATTACATCGAGGCGGTCTTTCTGTTCTTTGCCGCCATGTATGCTTATAGCCTGTATACCAACACGCTCCATAGCTGCCACCACACGCTCTGCACGTACTTTAGTGCGCACAAAGGCTAGTATCTTTTTGTCAGGGTTCTCCTTTACTACACGTTCCAGGAAAAAGCGCTTATCGTCCATCCCAACGTACATCACCGAGTGGTCTACGTTTTTGGCTACCGGGTCTTTAGGCGATATCTGTATGCGTACCGGTTTATTTACCAGCGAGTAGGCCAGTTCCTTTATCTTCTCGTTAATGGTGGCCGAGAAAAACAGGGTTTGCCGTTGGCGGGGCAGTTTGGATATTAACTGTCGGATGTCGTGTATAAAGCCTAGGTCCAGCATATGATCCGCCTCATCCAGCACCAGCACCTCAATCCTATGTAATTGTATGTACCCCTGGCTTACCAGGTCAAACAGACGGCCAGGCGTTGCTACCAGTATATCAATGCCATCTTCCAGCTTCGCGATTTGCGGGCCCTGCTCTACTCCTCCGAATACACAAAACGTTTTTACACGCGTGCCCTGCCCAATTTCGTTAAACACCTCTGTTATCTGCAGCGCCAGTTCACGCGTTGGCACCATTACCACGCACTTAATGCCATCCTGCCGGCGGCGGTTCTTACTGAACTGCAGCCTGTCGAGCACCGGAATTGCAAATGCAGCTGTTTTACCTGTGCCTGTCTGGGCAATAGCCAATACATCCTCTCCTTTCATGATGGGAGGTATAGCTTTAAACTGAATATCGGTTGGCTTTTTGAAGCCCAGCTTGCTCAGGCTCTTTTTTATCTCGTCGGATATGCGGTAATCTTCAAATCTCATGATAGCGGTATCTATACTTGGCTCTGCCTATACTTACGGTGTAACCATTGTGCAAAGGTACGCCTAATTGTTGATTGTTAGGTTGCCTGCTTTTAAAGTATGATCTGTACTTACTGCCATGCCAGGCTTATACTTTAAAACTCATTATCAGCTAAGTTGCTTAAATAAATTTAAAAGTTTAAAAACTTTTTTTGATAGTATTACTATTATACATGAAAGTTTAAATATCTTTGCACCGCTTTACTACTCAAAGTATAAGAGAATACCTGATTAAAATGAAGATAGAATGGCTACCAACGTACATATCAGCCTGAAGCACCATTCGTACCTGCGAGAGCCGGAGCAAACAGAGCTGGGCAGAAAGATCATTTCAGAAAGTATAAGACTGATTGATGAGCTTGGGTTTGAAGACTTCACCTTTAAGAAACTTGCAAACGAGATAGGCTCAACAGAGGCTTCGGTTTATCGCTACTTTGAAAATAAGCACAAATTGCTGGTTTACCTGGTATCATGGTACTGGGCATGGCTGCATTACTCTGTAAACTTCCAGACGCAGAACATAGCAGACCCGCGGAAGCGGCTGAGCCGTGCCATAGAGGTAATTACCACAGCCGGCCAGGACGATGACCCAATGGTGGTTCATATTGATGAGCGTGTACTGCACCGTGTTATAGTAGCCGAATCATCTAAAGTATACCATACCAAAGAAGTAGACACTGAAAACAAGGCCGGCTACTTTTTAGAGATGAAGCACTTTTGCCATTACCTTGCCCTTATGGTGCTGGAAATAAACCCTTCGTTCAAATACCCGCATGCCCTGATGAGCACCGTGCTGGAGGCTGCGCACCAGCAACTGTACTATGCCAGGCACCTGCCATCACTTACCGATGTAGTAGCCAACCGGTACGAAGAGACAATATGCTTTTTGAAACAGTTGACTTTTACAGCAGTAGACAATAAGACCACTTACCATTAACCCTGAACTGCATGGCTTCTACAGTCACAGATAAAAAAAAACTAACTCCTATGCAGCGCTTCCTGGAGCTGCTGTCCATTGAGCGCCGGGAAATACTGTACATGTATGTGTATGCTGTTGCCGCCGGATTAATAAGCTTAATGCTTCCGTTGGGCATACAAAGTATAATCGGCTTTGTATCGAGCGGGCAGATAACCGTATCGCTTGTGGTACTGATAAGCCTGATTGTACTGGCCCTGTTAATTGTAGGCGGACTGCAGGTAATGCAGCTGTGGCTGGTGGAGTTTATCCAGCAACGCCTGTTTGCCCGTACTGCTTCAGAGTTTGCGTACCGGGTGCCGCGATTCCAGCCAGAGGCCCTGCTTAAGTACTACCCCCCTGAACTGATGAACCGCTTCTTTGATGTGGTAACGCTGCAAAAAGGAGTAGCTAAAATACTGGTTGATTTCTCTACAGCTGTAATACAGATCATTTTCGGACTGATACTGCTTTCTTTTTATCACCCGTACTTTATCTTTTTCGGACTTATACTTGTTGTCGTGCTGGTGTTTATTATATGGGCAACAGGCCAGAAAGGTGTGGAGACAAGTATAAGAGAATCTAAGTACAAGTATAAACTGGTGGCCTGGCTACAGGAGATGGCCCGCTCTCTGAGCACATTTAAGCTGGTTGGGCACACCGACCTGCCCATGGACCGCACGAACAGCTATGTAAAAAGCTACCTGGATGTGCGCAGACAGCACTTTAAGATCCTGATGACGCAATACTATAGCTTTGTGGGCTTTAAAACCTTTATTACCGGTGGCCTGCTGGTGCTGGGTTGTATACTGGTAGTGCAGCGTGAGATAAACATTGGCCAGTTTGTAGCCTCAGAGATCATCATCATTCTTATGATGACAGCCGTTGAGAAAATCATCATAAAGCTTGAAACAGTTTATGACGTGATGGCGAGCCTGGACAAGATCGGGCAGGTAACTGACCTCCCGCTGGAAGAAATAAAAGGCATAAAACTGGAAGACCTTCCTTTAGACGGCGGACTAAGCGTACAGGCAAAGAACCTAAAGTATAAGTTTAAGGACAGCGGGAAGGTTGCACTGGAGAACATAAACTTCACGATACAGCCTTCGGAGAGCGTATGTTTGGCAGGTTTTAACAGCTCTGGCAAAAGCACGCTTATCAGCATATTATTAGGATTACTGCCATCGTACGAAGGTAGCCTGGCTTACAACGGCATCTCGCTTCACGACCTGCACAAGGGTAACCTGCGCAGCCTCATCGGCGACAATATTTCCAAAGAGCAGGTGTTTGACGGCTCTCTTATAGAAAACATCACGCTTGGCCGCAACCTGCCGATGCAGGACATACTGTGGGCCATAGAAATTACCGGCCTCACACAATTTGTACATACCCTGCCAGATGGGTTACATGCCTACCTTACTGGCGGCAGTATGCGTTTGCCAGGCAGCGTGGCTCGTAAAATAGTAATGGCACGCAGCCTTGTGCAGCGCCCCAGGTTCCTGATCATCGATAACTATTGGGCAGGTATGGCTAAAAAAGACAAAATGGAATTCCTGCGACTACTTACAAGCCCGCAATTTAACTGGACAATGATCATCGTTTCGAATGACAGGGACGTAATGCAACTGTGTGACCGCACGTTGCTGCTGCAGGAAGGGCACATGGTAGCCTTTGACAAGTATGAGCAAATAAAACAGCTCGATGTTTTACAGGAGTTAACAGATGTATACCGCTAAAGTATGGCTACTGAATTAAAAGAGTTTGATAATACAGGGCATCCGCAATTGGAGGTAATGTCTGAGGTGCAGACGCCAAGTCTTGGCCGCTCTCTTGCCTACTGGATCGGAGGAATCTTTCTGGTTATATTGCTTTCCCTGTTCCTGCCCTGGACGCAGAACATACGCTCCGAAGGTGAACTTACAGCGCTTACACCCCAGGACAGGCCCCAGACAATTGAGGCTACTATAGCAGGCCGTATAGAGCGCTGGCATGTAATGGAAGGTGCCTTTGTAAAAAAAGGCGATACAATTGCCAGCATTTCCGAGATCAAGGAGAAATACATGGACCCTAACCTGCTTGCACGGCTGGGCGAGCAGGTAGAGGCAAAACAGGGAGCCGTAGCAGCCAACGAGAATAAAGTAGATGCCCTGCAGGAGCAGATAACAGCACTGCGCGAAGGTTTGATATTTAGTTTGCAGAAAGCACGCAACAAGATAGAACAGACACGACTGAAGCTCCAAAGCGACAGCATGGATGTGGTAGCCCAACGCACAGAGCTGGCAGTTGCCATATCGCAATTTGAGCGCCAGGAAAACCTGTACAAGCAAGGGCTAAAATCGCTGACGGAACTGGAGCAGCGACGCCTGAAACTACAGGAGGCACAGGCAAAGCTTGTTTCGCTCATCAACAAGTATGAAGCCACACAGGCCGAGTTACAGAATGCCCGCACAGAGCTAAACTCGCTTCAGGCTGAGTATGGCGACAAAATTGCAAAAGCAGAGGCCGAACTCAGTTCTACCCGATCTTATGTGTATGGTACCCAGGCTGATGTGGCCAAGCTGCAGAGTGAGTATAGCAGCACACAGGTGCGCAGCCAATATTACCAGATCGTAGCGCCGCAGGATGGATACCTGGTAAGAACGCTAAAAGCAGGTATCGGAGAAACCATAAAGGAGGGTGAGGCACTGGCCACTATTATGCCAGAGAACCCAAATCTGGCTGCTGAACTGTATGTCGATGCCCTTGACCTGCCACTGATAAACCGCGGGGATAAAGTTCGTGTGGAGTTTGAAGGGTGGCCGACGCTTGTGTTCTCCGGATGGCCTGACGTTAGCTTTGGTACTTTTGGTGGCAAAGTTGCCGTGATCGATAACACGGCCACAAATGGCAAATATCGAATGTTGGTAGTGCCTGATCCTGACACGGAGCCGTGGCCGGATGCTTTGCGCGTAGGTTCCGGTGTATATGGTTGGGCCATGCTTAACACTGTGCCGATCTGGTATGAGATCTGGCGCCAGCTAAACAATTTCCCACCAGATTATACCAACGGTAAGTATACCTCTGCAACAGATACAAAAGGCAAGGCAAAGAACAATATAAAAACAGAGGAGGAAGCATACTGATGCCTAGATATTTTTTTGTGTTATGCCTGTTACTATGCTTGCCTTGGTGGATACAAGATTTGCAGGCGCAGGATTCTGTTCAGGTGCTTACACTACAGGAGTACCAGCGGATTATACTTGCAAACCATCCTGTTGCCTCGCAGGCAAGGCTGCTTACCGAACAGGCCCGCCAGGAATTGCGCATATCGCGCGGCGTTTTCGACCCGGAGATAAGCAGCAAGCTATACCGCAAAGAATTTAACGGCAAAGAGTATTATAACACCTGGGACAATACTCTGCGCGTGCCGTTGTGGTTTGGGCCTGTATTAAAAGCAGGTTATGAAAAAAACCAGGGCCAGTTTCTGAATCCGGAGAACAGCACCCCTGAAAACGGACTGAGCTATGCAGGTATCTCCATACCCCTAGGGCAAGGCTTGTTTATTGATGAACGCAGGTCTGTACTCAGGCAGGCCCAGTTGATGCAGGATATTGCTGAGGCTGAGCGTGTTAAACTGATAAATAAATTATTACTGGAGGCAACCAAAGACTATTGGGACTGGCTGTTACAGTACCGCACCATGCAACTTTTTCAGGAAGCGCTGGAGTTAGCAGATTTCAGGCTGAAAGGTGTGAACATCAGGGCCCGCGAAGGCGACCTTGCCGCTATTGATACTGTTGAGGCATTAATGGTAGTACAGGACCGGCTGGTACTACTGCAACAGGCACAGCTTAACTACAACAATAACCGCCTGCAGGTAGCTGTACACTTGTGGGGCGAAAACGGAGTACCACTGGAGCTGCAGGAGAACACTGTGCCCACCCTGTTAGGCAGCGAACTGGCCACCCTGCAACCTGACTCAGTGGAGCAATTACTGGAGTTTGCCCGCAACAACCATCCTGAACTCCGCAAACTGGACCTGAAAGGAGACCAGCTGGCAATTGAACAGCGCTTTGCGGCTGATAAACTAAAGCCAAAGCTGAACATTGATTATAATGTACTCCAACGCGACTTCTACCTCGGCTCCGAAGCACTGGACCAGCAACATATGGGGAATAACTATAAAATGGGTGTGAGCTTTAGTTTGCCTCTGTTTTTGAGAGAAGAACGTGGAAAGCTGCAGCTTACGAGGGCCAAGCAACAAGTAAATGCATTAGAGTTTACGCAAACTGCACGAGAAGTAGCGGCAGCCGTTCAGGCGGCCTACAACGAATTGTTGGCGCTAGAGCAGCAAATAAGAACCCAGCAGCAGGCTGTAGCTAATGCCCTTATACTTCGCGACGGAGAAATCATACGCTTCGAAAACGGCGAAAGCTCCCTGTTCCTGATCAATTCCAGGGAAGTAAAGTACCTCGAGGCCCAGGTAAAGCTGTATGAACTGCGCACCAAGTATGCTAAAGCCAAAACATACCTTTACTGGGCTGCAGGCGAGGTTCCGGTGGAGTGAGTTCGTTATTCGTTGATCGTTGTTTGTTTTTGTAGAGACGCAATACCTTGCGTCTTTTTAATACAAGGCAGTGCCTCCAAAAGTATAAAGTATGGCTTCGTGGAAGTATAAACTTATATTTTGCAGAAGTTGAAAGTATGATTCACGGAAGTCTGAAGACTTCCCATCATGAAAAGTCACAAGTCACCGCTTCGCTTAAGACTTGCGCCAGGAAAATAGTTTAGCCGCAACGTGTTGCATTTCTACGTTCACCATCAGCCAAACCCATCGCCCTGTAGCCACCAAGACGCAAGGTATTGCGTCTCTACATTTCGAATAACGAAACCTATCCTTTACGGCCAAACCATTGCTGCACTGTGGTAGCCAGATGAGCAAAATCGCTGCCGCCGGTGCCGTAGGTATCGTAGGCAAATTTAAAGATGATGCCGGACACAACCACCAGGAACAGCACGCGCACAAAGCCAACACCACGCTTAAGGGCTGTACGTGTGCCTAGTTGGGAACCAAGTATACTGCAAATAGCCATGGGTATAGCCACTTCATACAGCACGAATCCCTTATAGGCAAAGTATAAAAGCGCCGAGAGGTTAGTAGCCACATTAACTACTTTAGATGCCGCTGAGGCAGCCAGAAAGTTAAAGCCAAACACTCCGATAAAGATAAAGATTAGAAAGCTGCCGGTTCCAGGGCCAAAGAAGCCGTCATAGAATCCAATAGAGGCACCAATCAGCAACCCGTATAGCCGTTCTTTAGACTCTGTAAGCTTTGGGGCATGCAGTGAGCCGAAGTCTTTTTTGATAAAAGTATACACCGCCACCAGCACCAGCAGCACAAGTATAAGCGGCTTCATCAAACTGGCATCTATGTGAGCAAGTGCCCTGGCTCCCAGAAAAGAGAACACAAAAGCCGCACCAGCGGCCGGAAGTATAGCCCAGTAGTTTATCTTAACTGTTCGCACATACCGCACCATGGCCGCAGTAGTGCCTGCAATGCCGGCAAATTTACCCGTGCCAAATGCAACCGGCAATGGCACTCCGGGCAAAAACACCAGCAGGGCCGGCAACTGAATCAGGCCCCCACCACCTACTATCGAATCAATGAACCCGGCCAGAAAAGCGAAAAAGCACAGGTAAAGTATAATTTCTATTTCCACAAGTATAAACAGAATATAACACAGGCCACAAAGCAGCCATAACAACTTAACTTACAGCAGTAATGCGGCGCCAGTAAAAAGTGTGCAAGTTACGCGAACAAAGCATCATCTGCAGCAATTGTGGCCATAATATTTAGCACAAAGCCTTTAAAGTTGCAGATGGCACTCTTCTTGTACAGCCAATGTTACCATCAACAACCCGGATTTATTCTTACAAGCTACACCAGTGATAAGACTACTTTTAATTTATACTTTGCTTTTTGGCACGCTTGCCACACATACCAGTTGCGAGAAAGACGCTGTTGCTGCACCCATAGCAGAAAAAGAACTTTACATATCGTCGGAGCTTGTTACAACGGTTCCGAAAAGTTTGCTGCAATCGCTGGCGGTGGCAGATGGGTACGGAGTTTATGCCAACGACATAAAGTATGGCGTATCGGTTTACAGGCTGCAATATTATACTTCATACCAGGGCAAGGAGATAAAAGCCTCCGGTTTGGTTTGTGTACCACAGGGCATGGAAACGGCAGCGCCGGTTATCAGTGCGCAACACGGCACCATTTTTACCCATAACGATGCTCCGTCCAGCTTTACAGGCTTAAGTGGCTTTGAGCTTTTTGCTGCCGCCGGTTATGTAACGCTTATTCCGGACTATATTGGCTTTGGAGAGTCGAAGCATATTTTCCATCCCTATTATGACCAGAAGCATTCAGCCTTAGCCGTGGTAGATATGATCAAGGCTGCACGAGGCTTTTACCGGGAAAAGGATGTAAAAACGAATGAGCAGCTGTTTCTGGTAGGATATTCGGAGGGTGGCTATGTAACGCTGGCCGCTCAGAAAGAGATTGAGACCAACCCATCGCATCAACTTAAAATAACGGCCTCGGCAGCGGGCGCAGGTGGTTATGATCTAACGCACATGCTGTCAGGTATCACATCTGGCCAAGCGTATACTTACCCAGCGTACCTGGCCTATATTTTACAGGCCTACAACCACACCAATAGCTGGAACCGACCTTTAAATGAGCTTTTTCAGGAGCCTTATGCGAGCAAGTTGCCACAGCTATTTAATGGCAGCAACGGTGGCAGCGCCATTAACCGCGAGCTCACCACTAACCCGCAGAAGTTGTTTACGCCTGCGTTTTACAATGGCCTGAAAGAGGCAGACAAAGAGCTTGTACTAAAGCAGGCACTGCAAGATAACAGCTTTCATGGCTGGGCTCCGCAAAGTCCAACCCGTTTGTATCACGGAACTGCCGACAACATTGTGCCTTTCGAAAACTCTCAGCTGACTTATGATCGCTTTAAAGCGCAGGGCGCACCTCATACCGAACTGATAAGTATAAACGGTGGTACACACAGTACTTCTTTTGTACCGATGCTGCAGTCGCTGGTACCTTGGATAAAAGCATTCTAGTCTTAATATAAAATACACTGAAGCTCTACAGGTAATGCTGTGGGGCTTTTTTGTTTATAGCACTTTTACTTAACCTATCCCCTCAGCAGCATTGGCATTTATGTAGCTGAGACTCAACATTAATTTTTAAATTTTAAGCGCTGAAGCATAGCTTTTATCTAATGTTAAAATATCTTTATATTCGTGCATTCAAATGATTACCAGTACAGATAGCATACTTCTTCATCCACCCAAAATGAAGTTTATGAAAATCTGACAAGCTATGCCCAACAAACACACTAATGCCCTTATATGAAATCCTTATTTCACCTTGCCTCTCTCCTGCTGCTGTTACCCTTGTTCATTCTTCAGGGGTGCAAGGATAAAGAAGACGAGGAGATACTACCAGCTGTCAGTACAGGTATACTTGTAGCTCAATCGCCATCACAGGTTACATTGCAGGGCACTATTGTAACCAAGGGCAAATATCCGGTTACAGATTATGGCTTTATCTATGCCTTTGCGCCTGATATAAATGAGTTCAGAGGTGATAAAGTTTCTTTGGGCAAGGATGCCCCGACGGGTGCTTTCAGTCACGAACTTACGGGCTTAAGCGCTATCAGTAAAAATTACACCAATCCGGTTTTGTATGCCAGAGCTTTTATCACGAACGAAAAAGGCACTACGCTTGGGCAGGTTGTATCCGTTAAACTCCCCAATGCCATGCCTCAGGACATATCGCCGAACAAAGGCAAGGCAGGCGACAAAATTACTATCACCGGAAGCTTTTACACCAGTAACCCATCCGACATACAAGTTACCTTCGGCAACGCCCCAGCAAAAGCTCTAGAAGTATCTCCTTCTAAAATCGTGGTGGAGGTGCCCACCGGAGTTCAGTTCTCCAATTATAGCAACAGACAGGTACCTGTATCGATAAAAATATTCGATAAGACCATTAATGTCTCGCCTAATTTTGTTGTTAACCCATCCCTATATGGCTTTACGCCTAATTCAGGTCCAATCGGCACTGTTGTAACAATTGCTGGCGACAACTTTGCCTACAACTCGTATTATGGTGCTGCGCGGGTATTTTTCGGAACACAAGAGGCTACAGCCAACACCCTCAATTCATCAGAGATAAGAGCAACTGTACCCCATAATTTAACTGCGAAGAAAGTGCCTGTATCCGTGTTGATAGACGGTGTTACAACTGTACTTCCGGAAGAGTATACCTTAACTCCCCACACCATCACTTCCATCTCCAGGGAATCTGGCCTGGCAGGGAGCCTCTTTACTATTACAGGCAATGGTTTCCCTGTTACCTATCCTTACAGCAACTCGATCAGTGTGAAGTTGGGAGACACACCGGCAGCCATCAATTACGTTACCTCTAATCAGATAACTGTAGTCGTTCCGTCTGGTGCATACATTGGCAGCCACGATGTACATGTTACGATAGGCCCATACACCGTAACAGCAACACAGCAGTTTGAGGTACTAGCCCCGACTATAACAGGTTTCTCACCAGCTTCAGGTGGCCTTGGGAAAGAAGTAACCATATATGGCACTTTTCAGCCAGGCAATAGCTATACTGTTTACTTTGGGTTAATTGGCGTTAATTCTTTCAGTGCCACTGCTAACGCCATTAAGGTAATAGTACCTGCCAGTGTGCCTGCCGGGGCAACGCAGCTGGCTGTGCAATTTGGCACGCAAAGGATTTATACTTTTGAAGACTTTACAGTTTTAGAGCCGCTTATCACTTCCTTCACGCCTGGCACAGGCCCAGCAGGTACAACTGTTACGATTCAGGTTGCCAACTTTATCCCTAATTATTATACCGGGGTCAGGTTTGGCACCCTAGGAGCACAGATTCTAAGTTATAATGCATCAAGTATAACGGCGAAGGTACCAACCGGCATTACAGGCCCTGTTAAGATCAGCGTTCTATTCAGCGGAAGAACGGTAATCAGCAACGATGACTTTACTGTAACGGAGTAGAAGTATAAAGCAGGATCAACTTTATAACTGGTTATACTTTGAGTTTGGAGCCCAGTTGAAGCACAGACTATGCATGTACTTGAGGAGTTGTATACAAAACCAGACCGGCAAATCTGAGAATGAAGTTTTACTGACTTCTTTGTTCACTAAAACCTTCCGCCAACAACAACCCGCTCTTTAAACTCCCCTTTCTCCCCGTTTAGCCCAAAAAGCTCGATGTAAAGTATGTAAGTACCGATATTAGCTTTTGTACCATCCTGCCGTAAGCCATCCCACCTGAAAAAGCCCTCTGCCGACAGCAACTCATTACGCACCAACTTTCTTACCTCACGCCCTTGCGCATCAAAAATAGTAATGTTTGCAACATAGCCTGTTTTATCTGTATTGTAGTTGATGGTGGTAAAATCATCAAACCCGTCTGCATCCGGAGAGAAAACCTTCGGCTCTATTTTAAATACCTGCTGTGCCCGTACACCTTCCTGCGACTGGGAATTTCGGTAGCCCGGTGTAGCGAAGACGGTGGTTGCCGCCGAGTGAAAGTTATCTGCCGTAGTTGTCCCTTCCAGCCTTATCCGCTCAAGAGACACACCATTCTTATCATCTAGCAGAGCAAAGTGCATTTTATCAGTATAGCTAAACCTGTCTGCCAACTGGGTATTAGGTTGCAACACAACAACAGTGCCGGCTGCATCAGGGTAAGATGGCAGGCTGGCCATACGCAGGAAAGTTTGCTCACGGGCAGCAGGGTAATTGCTTTTGATATTGTCAGGGTTAGAGGTGAGCACTACATATTGCCCCGGTGCCAGCACATAGTTTGCCGCAGTTATACTTCTGATGTTACTGATGGTGTCGCCGGAGGTATTGGCCAGTTTCCAGTCTTTTAGGTTAATGTACTTGTTGCTGCGGTTTACAAGCTCCACAAAGTCTACTCCGTTTGGCCGTGGGTTAAACAGTATCTCGTTTATCACCACATCTCCGAAAACAGGTGCCGATGGCAGGGCAAAAGTAATACTTAGTGGCTGGCTGCTTAAGTTACCGGAGCAGTCGGGTATACTTTTGGCAATTAAAGTATACAGTTGACGCTCGTGCAAGGGTGCGCCAAGTATAAGTATAACTTCGGTAAACAGTGGCCCCTGCACTTGTATGCTGCTTATGGGTATACCTGGGTTGATGCTGTAATTGGCTATACTTGCTGCCTGTGTGCTATCAAGGCGTTCAGTAAAGCGAAGCAAAACTCTGTCTGGGGCAATGGCAGTAGCATCTGCAATTGCAGGCGGCGTATTGTCTGGGTTAGATGCTGCTACAGAGTTTGCTTGTGCCGGTGTGCCGCCGCGTGGGTTTACAGAAGCTGCCCAGTTTGCGATTCCGGCACAGGGGTTTGTTACATCTATCATCTCCAGGCTCCAGCCCCCATCGCGCTTGCTGGTATTTTTGTACCAGGTGTCTGAGTAGTTTACAGCAACAATGAGCCTGCCATTAGGTTGGCGTAATTGTAGTAGCTCACCAGTGTTGTTCAGGCTTGGGAAATTGCTGATACCGATAACACGCCCATATTGCGAAAAATTGGCTACCTGTGTGTTGGGCACTACTACCGCATACTCGCCGGGTAGTAACTGCACATTAGGGAATGTGGTGGTAGAAGTGGCGTCGGAGTAGCGGATGCCCTGCAGCATAAGCACCTTGTCAGCAGTGGCATTGTAAAGCTCGATATACTCCTGTGCAGGCAGGCCAACTACAGGGTTTTCGTCGGCCATGATCTCGGTGATGAGAAGCTCATTATAACCAGGAAGTACAGGCGGAGGCACAAAATTGAAATTTCGCTCTATCGGGTTAGCAAGTACATTGCCATACAGGTCTTGCAGGTTTGCTATACTTACAGCGTTTGTGCCAATGCTGAAGTTCTGGCTAAACACCAGCCGTACGGTGCCTGCTTCGGTTAGCTCTGCTATAATGGGTTTTATACTTCCGTTTAAAGTATAGTTGGCTGTAGTAGTTGCTTGGGCTGGTTGTAGCGGCTCGTTAAACCGAAGTATAAGTTCCTGGGTGGTAATAGTCTGTAATTCATCCAGCACAGGGGGCTGCGCGTCTGTAATACTGAAATCATCGAAGTAAAAGTTTTTGCTGTTGGCAGAAGTATAACGAACCACCACTCCAAAGTATGCGGAACGTTTGTGCGTGGCATCTGTAGCGGTACCCTGGCTCACAAAGTTCTGCCCCGTGCCGGACACATCTATACGTAGCTCCCACTCATGGTTTATACTTCGCGTTACCCGTACGCGCGCTATATTATTACTGGTACCGATAGTTCCATCCTGCCCGTTAATGATCATTACGGCTGTTTTACCAGCATCTTTTCGGTAAAGGCTAACCTCGTCGGCTGTGTTGCCTATACGCACGAAATAGCCGTTTATGTCTGCTGATTTCAGGTCTTCTTTATCTGAAGTCAGGTAAACATCGGTATAATTTGTAGAAGAGGTTGCCAGTTTCAGATTTGCCCAGAACTCCCAGGTAGTGCCAACTACAGCTTGTGACGGAGTGCTTAAGTGAAGTATAGTACCCGTAACAGCAGGCCCATTGCTTTGCAGCTGGTTTTGGGAGTTAACGATAAAACTACTTTCATCTCCTGCCCAGGTGGGGTTTTGCGTGAAGTTACCGTCGGAGAAGTTTTCCTGGAGTTGAGCGTTCACCCAGAGTGGAAGCAGCAGAAGTATAGTGAGTAAAGTTTGTTTCATGCGCTGAAATTGTGGTAAAAACTTACGTAATTTGCAGCCATGTGAAGTATTGATCAGCTATTGTCTGAGCAAACGGAGACACTCACAGGTTCGAAAAACACTGTGAGGTCAAACACAACGCAACCGCTTTCGTGAATTTTAGAACTTTTACGTGAGCCGGGGGCGTTAGTTAAAGAGTTAGAAAGTTTGAGTGTTTGGGAGTTAGAGAGGTAAGGTTCTTGTAGGGACAGGTCGCGACCTGTCCGAATTATACCCCCTGCAAGTAACAATCAACAACCTACAATCAAGCCATTAAACAATTAAATACATACCTTAAATGAAAGTAGCAGTAGTAGGCGCCACCGGATTGGTAGGCGGCGAAATTTTGAAAGTACTGGCGGAGCGCGACTTCCCGGTTACGGAATTATTGTTGGTTGCTTCTGAGAGATCTGTTGGTAAACAGATGGAGTTTAAGGGTAAACAGATAAAGGTTATCGGAATGCAGGACGCGATTGCGGCTGCCCCGCAAATTGCCATTTTCTCGGCTGGCGGCAGTACCTCTACGGAGTGGGCTCCAAAGTTTGCCGAGGTTGATACTGTTGTAGTAGATAACTCGTCGGCGTGGCGCATGGACCCAACCAAAAAACTGGTAGTGCCGGAGATAAACGCTAAAGAGCTGACTAAAGAAGATAAGATAATTGCCAACCCGAACTGCTCTACCATCCAAATGGTGGTGGCCCTGAACAAGCTGCACGAGGAGCTTAAGGCGAAGCGCATTGTGGTTAGCACTTACCAGTCGGTAACAGGTACTGGTGTGAAAGCGGTGGAGCAGCTCATGAACGAGCGCGCCGGCAAAGAAGGCGAGAAAGCTTACCCATACCCTATTGATCTGAACGTGTTGCCGCACATCGATGTGTTTCAGGACAACGGCTATACCAAAGAGGAGATGAAGATGATCCTCGAAACAAAGAAGATCATGGGCGACGACTCTATCCGTGTTACAGCCACAGCGGTTCGTATACCGGTAATGGGTGGCCACTCGGAGTCTGTTAACGTGGAGTTTGAGAAGGACTTTACACTGGATGAAGTATACCGCATACTTGGTGAAACGGAAGGCGTGAAGGTAGTAGATGACGTAAAAAACCTGCAATACCCGATGCCAAAAGATGCACATGGCAAAGACGAGGTTTTAGTTGGCCGTGTACGCTTAGATGAAACCCAGCCAAGAACTGTAAACATGTGGATTGTGGCGGATAACCTGCGTAAAGGTGCTGCTACCAATGCCGTGCAGATTGCAGAGTATTTGGTGAAGCACAAACTAGTGTAGGTTTTGCGTATCTCGTAGCACGTATCAAGTAGCACGACAAAGTATAAATTGCATTTGCTCTTCCGGACTTCCCAGTCCGGAAGCTATCTGACGGGGACTTCTTAGTCCCCGTTTTTTTATTTATGTCGGGTTAAGCGGATTAGGAAATCAGCAGCAGGTTGGTTTCGGACTTTGAAATCATAAACGGCGAAAATTTTACCAAAAACTTCTACAATGTATTAGAAATAGTATATATTCATGTACTCCTTAAATTTATACTTTAGCAGTCTTTATGAGCGAAATTTTCAAGTACAAGTACGATGACTTATTCAATCCTACGTTACAGGCACTTAATATACTTGGAGGTTCCGGGTCTGTAAGAGAAATAGAGGAACAGGTAAGTGAGATACTAAAGCTTTCTGAAGATGAGATAAATGACATCCATAGGGAAAGCACCACTAAGCTTACCTATAGGTTAGCATGGGCAAGAAATTATTTAAAAAGATATGGACTTATTGAGAACTCTTCTAAAGGAGTATGGGCATTAACTGGGAAAGGGAAAGCTACCCCTTTTGTAGATAAGCAGCAGGTAAAGAAAGCTGTAGTAAAGCTCGATAAAAAAGAACGTCAGGACAATAACAAGCCACCTTCTACAGATATTGAAAACTCCAGCGAAGAGCTTTTAGAGTTTTCATGGCAAGAAGAGCTGCTAGATTCTGTTAAGAAAATTACACCAGATAAATTTGAAAGACTGTGCCAAAGGCTCCTCCGTGAGCTTGGCTTTCTAAATGTAGAAGTCACCCAGCGTTCTAATGATGGCGGAATAGATGGGCAAGGGCTTATAAGGCTTGGCGGTGTACTCTCATTCCATGTGGTTTTTCAAGCAAAAAGGTACCAGGGAAGTGTAGGGTCAAACGTAGTGAGAGACTTTAGAGGTGCAATGATAGGAAGAGCCGACAAAGGCCTTATTCTGACCACTGGTAGTTTCACCAGAGAAGCCAAGAAAGAAGCAAACAGAGATGGCGCACCTCCCATTGATTTAATAGATGGAAATGAGTTTGCTGAAAAGTTAAAAGAGCTAAGGCTAGGCGTAGAAGTTGAATTAGTAGAAAAAGTTAAAATCAAGAAGGAGTGGTTCGCTAATTTTTAGTCATGAGCTCCATTTTAAAAGTTTCTAACAGTAAACAAGTATATTTAAATTTTATAAACAATAATCACTAAAAACAAACTTATGGAATTAGTAACACCCGGAATAGGATTGATATTTTGGCAAACGGTAATATTATCAGGAATCCCTTTATTCTTGATCTCTTGGATAATGATACTGGTTACAAACAGACTCGACGCTACTCATAAAATAGTCTGGTTAATAGGAACGCTGTTTCTGCCTGTTATTGGACCCCTGATCTTTTTTATAAAGTATCCATCTTTCAAAAAACCAGCTGCGCCGTTAACATAGATATCCACATTTTCGCCTCCCTTGTCGTAATTTTAGCGATAGTTAAACACCATGCCCCCACAACCCATCCACACCAACAGGCTTATACTTATACCCTTCACTTTAGAGGCTACCAAAACGCTGATGGCTGGTGACACAAGTATACTTCCAAAACTTGGCCTTCAGCTTACACCCTTCTGGCCCGACCAGGAAGCAATTGACACATTCCCGAAGATCATCAAAAACCTGGAACTGGTAAAGGAGCCTACTGGCTTTGAGTCGTATATGGTGGTGCACCGGGTTAGCATGACTGTGATTGGAGATGTCGGATTTAAAGGTTTGCCCAACGCTGATGGCGAGGTGGATATCGGGTATGCTATTATAGCGCAGGCGCAAAACAGAGGGTATGGCTTAGAAACGGCCCAAGGTCTTATGAACTGGGCATTTCAGCAGCCAGGCGTAAAGGCGATCACAGCAAGGTGTTTGTTAGGTAATGCGCCATCTGCCAGAGTACTCGTAAAACTAGGAATGCAGCAGGTTAGTACCACAGAAGATTTTATCCGCTGGAGAATCTCTAACCCGAATTTACAGCCAAGTATAAGCACGTGATCTGAACATAAAACCAGTTTTTTTACTTTGGTCAGTCTCTGCTCCGGAAAGGTATTTCTATTTCTATACAGTAAATTTTAAAACTTATCAAACACTCCTATTCCTGATAGCCGTTTACATAAGTGTTACAGACATTTTAGTATATGGCAGACTCACACGAAAACCCTTTTCATAAATCTGAACTCACCACCATTTTGGTTGTGGCAGATATGGAGAAATCGAAAGACTTTTATTTAAATAAACTAGGGGCTGAATTATACCGGGAGTACGGCGGCACATCAGTTGTTCTAAAGTTCCTGGGCAACTGGCTTTTGCTGGTAACTTCGGGAGGCCCCTCCGAAGACAAACCCGACGTAAGCTTTGCGCCACCAGAAAACAAAAATCATGTGAGCCACTCGTTCACTATTCGAGTGCAGCACTGCCGCAAATCCTACGAGACTCTCAAAGCTAAAGGCATTGAATTTATAACTCCTCCCAAAGAATGGGGCTCTGAGATCAGGTGCTTTTTCTATGACCCGGACGGGCACTTATTTGAGATCAGCGAAAGTAAATAACTACTTAAGGTTTACGGTACAAAAAAACAGGTTAAACCGGCTTTCATACTTTATTCTGTTTTCTCCGCGCACTCATACTCCATCAGTTCCCGGATATCTTCGGCACAAGCTACAGGTATAAAAGTATACACTTCCTGTTCGCCAATGCAGTACTTAAACGTAGCAAACTCGCTTCGGCTGCTTGGGTAAATCCATCTGTCGTTCTGGCATCCGTAAACAAACAGCGGAAATTCGGTATAGTCATAATCGGTATACGACACTACTTCTTCACCTTTTACAAAAAGCAGGCGCCTGTGATTTGGCTCTATGTCGTCGCCTTCCCATCTAAAGCCAATTACATCACTAATTGCCCATTTATTCTCGTTTGGCTGAAAGTAATATACTTTGTCCCACTCAAAATCTGTCAGTTCTGTAAGTTTTACGGTTTTATACCCCTTTGGCCCGGCTTCGCCTTCTGTTACAGCGGCTTTTAATTCTTGCTCTAAAGAGGTGTTGCTATCAGAGCAGCCGGCTAAGTATAAAATGGCCAATAGGGGAAGTACAAATCGTTTCATGAGAAGTATAAACTGATGTATAAAATAGAACGCTGAAAGTATGGCCTATACTTATACTTTACAGCGTGAGTGTATTAATGGTTAACAAGCAGATGAAACCCGAAGTGTTAGCTTCTATACTTTTCTGTAACCACTTCCTGCTCCTGTGGCCGGCTTCCGAAAACCTTCGCAATCCATTTTGGCAGGAAGAAAGAGCCCAGTATAAGGTAGGGGTAATAAGTAATCAGGCGATAAAGCACCACTACAATATTACTGAAGCTACCCAGGAACAGGCCAAAGAAACTCGGGAACGCCATCTCTACAATACCAGCTCCGCCAGGTGTTATGGCAATCAGCATCACGATCCAGAATATCAGGTTGCGGGAAATGATAAGGGCGTGCTCACCAAGTGTAACATCTGTAAAGGCCGCGATAAGGCAGTTCAGCAGGAAGTAGCGTGCGCTCCACACAAAAATAGTAGAGATAATGGCCCTGGCCCAGTAGTTAAAATCCTTGCCTTTAAGCTGTTCCGATGCCCACATGATTTCGTTGCCGTGCTGAAACGCATTTACGCGCCACTTACGCATAAACCCAATAGATGTAACCCTGATCAGCAGCCATTTAAATGCTCTTGGCCTTACAAACAAGGCATAGATCATGATAAAAGTATAAACCGCTATGAGGCCATAGCTTACATAAAAAGCAGATTTAAGCTTGGCAATATCGGATGGGTCGAGGTTAAAGGTCGGGAATACTTCGCCTTGCGTTAGCAGTAGCGCAATGGGGGCCGCCACAATAAAGAACATGTTATCGAGCACAGCCGTCAGCATCACATAAGCCAGCGACTTGCCCAGCGGTATACCTTCTTTGTTAAGTATGATCGTGGCTACTGTGGTACCACCTACTACAGAAGGCGTTACGGCAGAGGCAAACTCCCAGAGCATGATCACGTCGAGGCTGTTGCGCCAGGTAAGGAACTTATCTGTAAGCGAGCGAATGCGGTACATATAGCCCAGGTCGCGGATAACAAGCACGGCAAGCGCTGCAACAAGCCACCACACATTGGCCTCCACGATACCCTTCAACTCTCCTACCTTATCATCCTTGATAAAAAGCCATGCCGTTGCCGCCAAACCCAGCAAAACCGGGATAAGTATTTTAACAGGGCTAAAGCTTTTAAGTATCGTCTTCTTGTTCTGGTCCATGTAGGGCTGATAGTGTCTGCCGGTATCTGTGCTGTTAGCAGGCAAAATGCTTTGGTAGTTCAGCTAAACTTTTGGCAAGTTAGTAAATTTAATAGCTTACAGGATTATTCTACCAGCAGTTGCGTTACCTGGTTGGCTTTGTCTGCTGTATTAATGATGATAAAGTCGTTGAAGCCATCTCCTACTTCAATGTCGATAAGGTTCAGCTGCAGCATGTCCAGAATAGCCAGGAAATTGAAGATCATACCTATCTTGTCCGGAAACTCGGCTATTATCTGCGAAAAGGCCACATTTTTACGCTGCATTACCATGTTCATGATCACTTCGCGCTGCTGTTCTATAGTATAAGGATACTGGATGATGGTGTGCTTCGGCCTGTTCTGCTCTTCTTCAAAGCGTAGCATCGCCTTGTCGAACACCCGCATCAGTTTGTAAAGGCTAAGGTCCTGCAGTTCATATTCAAAGTGGTTGGCGTTGGCGATCTGCTGCAGTTCCTCGTTTATGTTGCCGCGGTTTTCCTGGGCAAGGCGCATATCCTCCATCTCGGAAAGTACAGGCGTGGCGGTTTTATACTTTTTATACTCCAGCAGGTGTTGTACCAGTTCCTGGCGAGGGTCAATCTCGTTGCCTTCTTCGTCTTTTTCGGTGCGTGGCAGCAGCATTTTGGCCTTAATGCGCATTAACGTGGCAGCCGTAAGTATAAAATCGCTGGCTATCTCTATGTTTAGCTGCTCCAACTGGCGTATGTAGCCCACAAACTCATTCGTGATCTGGAAGATTGGAATGTCATGTATGTCCAGCTCATCGCGCTCAATAAAGAATAGCAACAGGTCGAAAGGACCTTCAAACAAGGGTAATCTGATTTCGAAACTCACGTATTCTGCCTTTTAGTAAGCGCTTGCTGCAGCGCCGGTTACAAAAATAAACATTTCCGGCGTATTACCGCCATTTCTCTCTCCTCAACCTAAACCTTTGCTGGCTGGTTCATAACTAGTTGCAGCTATTAAAAGTATAACCCAAGATGTACTGTTTATTTACAGCAAAAAAAGTTACAAAGTATAACTATAAGCATTTAATTCCAATTATATAGTATTTGCGCTATAATTAGGCAGACAGTTTTGCGATAGCTAAATGCACTTAAAGTAGGTGGCCGTATTTTTAATTTTATTAACTTTACGAGTTCGCTAAAAGGGTACAATTTGTGCTTTGTAAACTTTCGCTGAAATATTTTGTTAGAGGTCTATAAAGACAATTCTATGATCATTAAACCCGGAGAGTTGCTAGCCTCCATCAACACACCTGCCGACCTGCGCAAGCTCAAGCCAGAGCAATTGCTACAGGTATCGCAGGAGTTGAGGCAGTACATCATTGATGTTGTTTCGATACATGGCGGGCATTTTGGTGCCAGCCTTGGCGTAGTGGAGCTTACAACGGCATTACATTATGTTTTCAATACACCTTACGACCAATTGGTGTGGGACGTAGGCCACCAGGCATACGGACATAAGATTTTAACTGGCCGTCGTGAGGTTTTTCATACAAACCGCAAATATGGCGGCATCTCCGGTTTCCCTAAAAGAAAAGAAAGCGAATACGATACATTTGGCGTAGGCCACTCCAGCACGTCTATCTCGGCGGCTTTGGGTATGGCTGTGGCCTCAAAGTACAAAGGCGAGGACAACCGACAGCACATTGCTGTTATCGGCGACGGTGCTATGACAGGCGGTATGGCCTTTGAGGCCCTGAACCACGCCGGTGTAGCCAACGCTAATTTATTGGTGGTGCTTAATGATAACTGCATGAGCATCGACCCGAATGTGGGCGCGCTTAAAGAATATTTAACTGACATTACCACCTCCCGCACTTATAACAAAGTGCGCGACGAGATCTGGAACGTGCTGGGCAAAATCAGCAAGTTTGGCCCGAATGCACAACAGATAGCCTCTAAAGTAGAGAGTGGCATTAAGGCTACTTTACTAAAGCAGAGCAATTTGTTCGAAGGCCTTAAATTCCGTTACTTCGGCCCTATTGACGGCCACGACGTGAACCACCTGGCATCGGTAATGGAAGACCTGAAGCACATACCGGGTCCGAAGATATTGCACGTGCTAACTACTAAAGGCAAAGGCTACGCACTGGCCGAAAAAGACCAGACCAAATGGCACGCACCAGGCCTATTCGATAAGATTACAGGCGAAATCTATAAAACACACCACGACAAGCCACAGCCTCCGAAGTACCAGGATGTTTTTGGCCACACGATGGTGGAGCTGGCAGAGCAGAACCCTAAAATTATGGGTGTAACGCCTGCCATGCCATCCGGTTGCTCGCTTAATATTATGATGAAGGCCATGCCAGATCGCGCTTTTGACGTGGGCATTGCCGAGCAGCATGCGGTTACGTTCTCAGCTGGTTTAGCTACACAAGGCTTAGTGCCTTTCTGTAATATCTACAGTACCTTTATGCAGCGTGGCTACGACCAGGTGCTGCACGATGTGGCCCTACAGAACCTGAACGTGGTTTTCTGCCTCGATAGAGCCGGTTTCGCCGGTGCCGACGGTCCAACACACCATGGTGCTTACGACATAGCTTACATGCGATGCATCCCAAACATGGTGGTAGCCGCCCCTATGAACGAGCAGGAACTGCGTAACATGATGTACACTGCCTCGCAGGAGGACATGGGTCCATTCACAATCCGTTACCCACGCGGCGAAGGTGTTATGCCAAATTGGAAAACTCCATTGGAGTTGCAGCAGGTAGGCAAAGGCCGTACGATACAGGAAGGCGAAGAAGTGGCCATACTCACCTTCGGACACATTGGTAACTATGCTGTTGATGTTTGCAAAAAACTTGCTTACGATGGCATTACCCCAGGCCACTACGACATGCGCTACTGCAAGCCATTGGATGCTGAACTGCTACACCACATATTCTCAAAGTATGACAAGGTGATTACTATAGAAGACGGCTGCCTGCAAGGCGGCTTTGGTAGTGCTGTACTGGAGTTTATGGTGGATAACGGCTATACTTCGCAGGTAAAGCGCCTGGGTATTCCGGACAAGATATTTGAGCACGGCTCGCAGATGGAGTTGCACCGCGAAGCAGGCTTTGCCCCGGAAGATATTGAACGTACGGTACGTGAAATGATCGGGGTCGCGGTTTCTTAGACAGAGGGTTATTTGACAAAGGACAAAAGACTTGAGCCCTGCAGTTTTAAGAAGCTGCAGGGCTTTTTTTGTTTATACTTCGTAGGGACAGGTCGGGACCTGTCCGCGCGACAACCTCACCGATGAGACAAGAAATTATACTTTGCGATATAACTTCCAAAGTATAAATTTATACCAACACAATTATCTGTGTACAGTTTGGCAACGATTGCTCATGCACGATTCGGACAGGTCGCGACCTGTCCCTACGAAGTAATCACAAGCGAACAATACAACAAAAGTTAAATCCTAACTAATTTTATACTTTTGAAGGTTATCCTGTCCATCTAATAATCCTGCAAATCCTGATCTATGACAAAAACACATACTCACCCCACCGACACACTTGTTTTCCTGCACGGCTTCTGCGAGAGCACCAAAGTATGGGAGACATTTACAAAACCGCTGGAGCATAAATTCAGAATCATACTTCTAGACCTGCCTGGCTTTGGCGAGAACACACAGAGTGTGCACGAATACAGCATGGAAAGTATGGCGGACGATGTGAAGCGCCAGTTAGATGAGCAAGGTGTAAAAAAATGCATCCTGATAGGCCACTCCATGGGTGGGTATGTAAGTATGGCTTTTGCCGAGAAGTATGAGAAAATGCTTAACGGGCTTTGCCTCTTCCACTCCTCTGCCCTACCCGACACCGACGAGAAAAAAGAAAACCGCAACAAGACCATCGAGTTTGTGGAGAAGCATGGCGTAGCTAAGTTTATGCAGTCGTTTGTAAAGCCTTTGTTCTATGCTGATAACCGTAAAAAACTGCGTAAAGAAATTGATTTGATGGTGGAGATAGGCAAGAACACACCCAAAGAAAGTATAACCAGCGGCCTGGCTGCCATGCGCGACAGACCCGACAGAACTGATGTCCTAAAAAATGTAAAGTGTCCGGTGCTATTTATATTCGGTAAAAAAGACGGAGCCGTTCCGCTTGATAAAGCCCTGGAGCAATGCCACCTGCCTAACAATAGTATGGTAAACTTTTTGGGTAAAACCGGGCACATGGGTATGTTTGAGCGCACCTACGAAACCCGCAAAGCCATTGAGAAATTCGCCGAGACGATTTATGGGTAAATTTAATGGCTGATTTTTAATTGTTGGTTGTTGTCTGAATCAAGATTTTCAGGATCAGAAAAGATAAACAGGATTCACTCATTTACTCATTCAAAAGTCACAACTCTTTAATGACTCCTTCCCGCATACTTCCTGTTATTGTTTTTTCGCAGTTTGCGGGCACCTCGCTTTGGTTTGCCGGTAATGCGGTACTGCCGGAACTGCAGAAGTCGCTGCAACTGCAGGAGGGTGCGCTGAGCTTGCTTACATCGGCAGTACAATTCGGATTTATACTTGGTACACTTTGCTTTGCCATACTTTCACTGGCTGATAGGGTGTCTCCAAGGTTGCTATTCCTGATTTGTGCTTTGCTTGGGGCTGCTGCAAATGTTATGGTTTTGTTTGCTGCTACAAGTATAACCGGCGTGCTTATACTTCGTGCGGCTACAGGCTTTTTACTGGCTGGCATATACCCGGTGGGCATGAAGATAGCTGCCAGTTGGTATAGCGGCAAACTAGGGAAAGCCATTGGCTACTTAGTAGGTGCTTTGGTTCTGGGCACGGCATTTCCGCATTTACTTCGTGGCTTGGGAGCTACATTACCCTGGCAGGCTATGCTGCTGGCAGTAAGTATACTTGCCGCTATTGGGGGCATACTTATGTACCTGCTTGTGCCGGATGGCCCACACTTGACCAAAGGCGCTAAGTTTGATGCCCGCAATATGCTAAAGGTGTTTCAGGTACGAGACTTTAGGGCTGCTGCTTTCGGATACTTTGGCCACATGTGGGAGCTTTATACCTTGTGGGCCTTTACGCCATTTATACTTACCTATACTTTACCAGAGCTTTCTGCCAGCCAGGTGTCGCTATATAGTTTTGCCGTAATTGCCGCCGGGGCAGTAGGTTGTATTGGCGGCGGATATTTATCACAGTACCGGGGAAGTGCTAAAGTAGCTTTTGTGCAGTTGCTGCTGTCCGGTTTGTGCTGCGTGGCTTCGGTGTTCATACTTCAGGAGCCATACTTCATCGTGCCGTTTCTGATGTTTTGGGGTGTAGTAGTGGCCGGAGACTCACCGCAGTTCTCTGCATTGTCTGCCAGAACAGCGCCTGCTCATCTAGTTGGCACAGCGCTTACTGTTGTTACCAGTATAGGCTTTGCCATTACTATTGTAAGCATACAGTTTACAGGCTGGTTACTGCAAAACATGCCGCCGGCCCATACTTTTGTGTGGCTGGCTGTTGGGCCATTGCTGGGGCTACTGGCACTACGCAGATTGGTAAGGGCATAAAAAACGACAGCCTGCTGTTACACAGGCTGCCGCAAAAAATCGAAACGTAATATGCTATACTTAAGATTGCAGTTATGGTTGCTACTCTGCTTCCATTTCCATCACAGAACCATCTGCTGCTCTTAAATGCATTTTGTCATCTGTGAGCTTGGTTACTTCAAAGTTTTCTGTCATATCCTGGCCTTCGAACTGAAGGCTAAGGCGCTTGGCTGTCTGGTCGTAGGTCCAGGTGCCGGTTTGCAAAGAGCCGCCGCCGCCCAGGGCAAAACGTCCGTCAGAATAAAACTGCATGGTCTCCTGTTTTTCGTCCTTGGTTAGCTTATCCTTATCACCGGCCGCGTTCATCTCTTTATCCGCTTTCCATGTTTTACTGCTGGCACCCGATATCATACTTTCAGTACCAACCTCGTCATTTCCCCCGCAACTCCACAGCAACATAACCAGCAGCATCATTATCAGTTTGGTCCAGGCTGAGCGGATGTTAAATTTTTTCGCATTCATAGTTTTAAAGTTTTGGTTCAATTCATAAACAGCCCATTTCAGGAGCTGATGAGTTAACTTACGGCCTTGCACCACTTGCCGTTACGGAATTTAACGTCACAACTAAGTATTTAATCTGGCGTATTTTAGGTATGTGGCTTTGGGTGTATAGTAGCCATACTATTGAAAACAGATTTTAAAATATTGAGATATGGGACTAAGAGATTTTTTTAAAAAAGGAAAAGAAGAACCTGCCAAGCAGCAACCCGGAACTCCGGGCCAGCCGGGCGAAGGTCATGGGTTCTTTAACAAAAGCGACATGAACAAAATCACAGATCCTACTGCAAACCAGGATGTGTATACGGTACAGTCAGGCGACTCGCTTTCCAAGATCGCGAAAAAGCACTACGGAAACGCTAACGCCTGGACCAAAATATATAATGCTAACAAAGAAAAAATAGGCGATAACCCTGACCTGATACGTCCGGGACAGCGCTTTGTGATACCGCGCGACTAAAACTCGTGTGCGTAAAAAGTAAATAGCCGGCTCCTGAACAGGGGCCGGCTATTTTATTATACTTTTAAGCCAGGGCAACAAATAAAAAGGCCTGCCAAGCACAATGCTCAGTAGGCCTTTCAAATCAATAAGTATACTTCTAAAAACTAGAAGCGCTCGTCAGCAGAGAAAAAGAAGTCGCCTTCGATCTGCGCGTTCTCGTCAGAGTCAGAACCATGTACGGCGTTAGACTCGATAGACTTAGCGTATTTTTTACGGATAGTGCCTTCTGCAGCCTGCTCCGGGTTAGTAGCGCCAATAAGCGTACGGAAATCCTCTACAGCGTTGTCCTTCTCTAGGATCATTGCCACGATCGGGCCTTTAGACATATACTTTACAAGGTCGTTGTAGAAAGGACGCTCTTTATGCACCTCGTAAAACTTACCGGCACGCTCCTCAGACAATCTTGTTTTTTTCATTGCCACAATACGGAAGCCGCCTTCCTCGATCATTTTAGTAATGCCGCCAATGTGGTTATCAGCCACGGCATCAGGCTTAATCATGGTGAATGTGATGTTTCCGGCCATATCTTTTTAATGGTTTGGTTTATATATCTTGATTTTGGTTTGCAAAAGTAGGAGATTTCGGGCAATATCAGGCATACTTTTAAGATATACTTCCTAACTCTTTTCTTAGCATCACAGTTTTTAAATGTTGTTAAAATATGGCTTCACAGCGCATATAATTGCTTTAGAACTATTTTATTCAGAAATTCGCGCCTTATATCCTTATTAATCAGAGGATTTAAATCTATAGTATGCACAATATCAACGCTCTGAAAGAGTTACTGCAAGAGCCTAAAGAAGTGATGATTACCACGCATCACAAACCTGACGCCGACGCGCTGGGATCTTCGCTGGGACTGGCAGGCTACCTGAAGAAAAAAGGGCACCGCGTAACAGTTATCACACCCTCGGATTATCCTTCGTTCCTGAACTGGATGGAAGGCAACGACGACGTGATTGTGTACTCTCAGAAAAACGATGCTTTAGTACAGCGCATCATAAACGAGTCGCAGGTTATCTTCTGCCTTGATTTTAATAACCTGTCGCGCATAAACGAGATGGGCGAGTATATCCGTCATGCCAAAGGCACCAAGGTACTGGTAGACCACCACCTGCAACCCGAAGACTTTGCCGACCTGGATTATGCAAACACATCCGCCGCCGCAACCGCCGAGATCGTGTACGACATGATCAAGGCACTAGGCGACGGCGACCTGATAGATTCGGGAATAGGTGAAGCCCTTTATGCCGGTATTATGACAGACACAGGCTCTTTCAGGCACCCGAGCACTTCTAAAAATGTGCACCTAATTATAGCAGACCTGTTGCAGATTGGTGTGCGCACATCTGATGTACACCGCCTTATTTACGACAGCTCCTCGGAACTGCGCCTGCGTTTCCTGGGTTATGCCCTGAAGGATAAACTGGTAGTGCTTAACGAGTACAGAACGGCGTATATCTCCATCACTGCAGACGAGCTAAAGGCATATGACTCTAAAACAGGCGACACGGAAGGCCTTGTAAACTATGCGCTATCTATTGAGGGCATTGTTTTTGCAGCCCTCATCATCGATCGTAAAGAAGCCGTAAAGATGTCGTTCCGATCGGTAGGCAGTTTCTCGGCCAATGAGTTTGCCCGCGCCCACTTTAACGGCGGAGGGCATAAAAATGCCGCAGGCGGCATGTCCATGGACACATTGGAGGCTACTGTTGCCAAATTTGAAAGCCTGCTGCCTCAATATAAAGAGCAATTGCTGCAGGCTACAGAAAATAATTAGAATTTTATCTCAACTTATAACCAATGCTATCTAAAACTAAATTTTTGCTGCCTGTATTGGCTGGCGCACTCCTGTTGCAGTCTTGCGACAAAAAAGATGAGTTTTATACTACGGCTGATGGCCTGACCTATAAAATCTACGAGAAAAACGATAAAGGCGAGTACGAAAACAAAGGAAAGGTATCTGCAGATGATACAACCGGCGCCAAAGTTGGCCAGGTGGTAACGATGCAGATGTCTTACAAAAACGCAGAAGACTCTGTGCTTTTCGACTCACGTACGCAAAACCAGCCTATCATGATACCAGTGATGGAGCCAACATTTAAAGGCAGCCTGGAGCACGCCCTTATGATGATGTCTGCCGGCGACAGCGGTGTATTTAAAGTAAATGCCGATTCGCTTTTCGCTAAAACATTTAACCAGCCGCTTCCTCCGTTCATTAAGCCAGGTTCTCAGTTAACGTTCTTCATCAAGGCCGAAAAAATACAGTCAAGAGATGAAGCGATTGCTGACCAGCAGAAGATGTTTGAAGAGCAGATGAAAGAAGCTGCTGTTCGTGCCGAGAAGCAAGTTAAAGTAGACGATCAGAAAATTCAGGAGTATATCAAAAACCAGAATATGGCCGGTCTGCAGAAAACTGAGTCTGGCGTATACTATAAAGTAAATACTCCCGGCAAAGGCCCACAGGCAGCTGCCGGCGATCAGGTGTCTGTACATTACAAGCTTTCTTCTTTAGATGGCAAAGAAATGGAGTCGTCTTACAACAACCCGATGACTGGCGGCGAGCCGTTTACGTTTACATTAGGCCAGGGCCAGGTTATACGTGGCTGGGATGAGGCTATCCAGAAACTAAACGAAGGCAGCAAAGCCACGCTTATTGTACCTTCTCCGCTGGCTTACGGCGAGCAGGACCGTGGACCGGAAATGCCAGCTAACTCTATACTTCGTTTTGATATAGAGCTGGTAAAAGTTAACAAGCAGTAACCTTTTATACTTTATTATTATGAAAATGCAAACCCTAATCCAATGGGCAACCAAAGGCAGCATTTCGCTTAAGGTATTCCTTTTTGTGCTGGTGGCTGCATCTTTCTCAGCCTGCGGCGGTGATGACGTTAACCCTTATGTTTTTGACGTGGAGGGGCAGAAGAAGATTGACGAGCAAATTATTCGTCAGTATTTCCGCGATAACAACGTGGATACCACACAAGTAATTAAAACAGAGTCGGGGCTTTACTTGCTTAATGTTAAACCTAGCTCAGGTGCCGAGATTAAAACTCGCAATCTGGTAGAGGCGCATTATATAGGTAAACTTACCAATGGCTTCAAGTTTGACTCTTCATATGACAGAGGCAAACCGCATACCTTTGTAGTTGATGAAAAAGGAACACAGTTAAGTGTTATTCAGGGTTGGAATGAAGGTGTAAAGCTGATGAAAGTAGGTGAGGAAGCCCGATTATTTATTCCTTCCCATTTGGGATATGGACCCTACGGACAGGGCAGCATTCCTCCTAACTCCGTACTTATTTTCGATATTGAAGTATTGAGAATTAAGTAAGGGTACCACACATAAAACAGAAAGGGCGCTAAAGTATAGCGCCCTTTCTGTTTTTAAGAAGTATAGCTTTACTCAGAAAGCACCTCCGAAAGTATGGCCAATGATTTTATCTCGCCCAGTTTGTCTACATGCAATTGGTAGTATCGGATAAGTATAGATAGCAGTTCGCGCCTTACCCTGCCATTCGGCACATGGGCACCATCAGAAAGATTTAACAGCTGGTTAAAAAGCTCTTCGTGCGCTTGTATAGCCAACACCGATGGAGCTGCTGTAGCACTTTGTGCATTGCTCGAGAAAGCCACCTGCTCTACAATCTCAGCACCAGAACTGGGGCCAAACCCTAAATGGTGGCTTAGTTGCAGCAAAAACACCAAATGAAAGTTCTCGAAATGCTCCTGCTGTTCATCAAAAAAAATAATAGACTGGTACAAAAAATTAAACAACTGTTGGTTTTCTTCTTCTTCTTTTATCGTTTTGGATACAACCTCAGACAGAAACAACAGAATGCTGCTCTTTAAAATATCGAACGGAATGCTGCTGAAGGGGTAGGCGCTCTTATACTCTGAAATTCTGGTAAGCCCACCCTTATGCGAAGTATAAACCACCATATCGAGCAGGGTAAATGGCTGGAACAATGCAATACGGGAACCACTGCCTTTTTTGCGAACTCCATTTATAATATAGGACTGCACTCCCAACTGCTCGGTGTATACTCTGGCGATTATGGAAGACTCGCGGTACTTGATATGGTTAAGTACGATACCCCTTGTTTTTACTAGCATTTAATCCAGTACGGCTATTTTACTGATACAGGTTTGGGAGCCATCGTCGCTGGAACTCATAACCAGGTATACGCCGGCCTTTACACGTTTTCCGTTATAATCGCGGACATCCCAGGCCAGTGTGCCGCCGGTTGCCCTGGTTTTGTAAACAAGTGTGCCAGCGACATCCGTTATGCGGATATTGGCATTGTTAGGCAACCCAGATACCCCAACCAGACCAGTATAGTTTTTATGAACAGGATTCGGGAACACCGTAGCGCAATCTGTTTTTTCTTCGGTAACGGTTGCTTCTCCCCTGTATGAGGCTACTCCGGCATCAGTGGCAATAAACACCTCCCCTGTTGTATGCTCTACCGCCACCGATACTACTTTATTTGATGGCAACGGACTGTTTGATGAATTAAAGTGGCGGATAAGCTTGTCTCCTTCCGGGTTAAAAAGCCAAAGGCCGTTATCGGTGCCCATCCATTTACGGTTAGCCCCGTCCACTGCAATAGACCTCACTAACTGGCCATCCAACAGAGGCCTTCTATCCACAATCGGAATGCGGGCATCATAGCTTTGCTCTGTAAAAACAAGCGATGGGTTATAGTATATCCCAACGCCATTGGCAGTACCAACCCAAACATCGCCATTCAAATCTTTTACTATCGTATACACATCCCCGTTGGGCAATCCACCACTTCCATTCCCTATCGATAGCTGGCGCACCTTGTTCTTTTCATCATCAAACACAACCAGGCCACTTATCCTGTTTGCTCTTCGCGCTATAGACAGCCACTTCTGCCCATAGTCATCAATCAGAATCTGATCCAGGTTACTGCCATCAGCTACACCTGGCAGCACAAAAGACTTCCAGGTGCCATCCGGCTTAAGCATATGCAGGCCCGGAGATCCTGCAAACTGATTCCTGTTTACAACCCACACATTGCCTTCTGTGTCTACAGACAGGCTGGTAATCCGAACGTAACTTATTTTTTCTGTCGTTGACAAGGCACTCATTAACGGACTGTTCCGGCCATCATATCTTTTAATTTGATTAATGCTCTCCCACTCTATTAAGCCACTGCCATAACTGGCAAAATATGTTTTGTTAGTTACCGGATTAACAACAACAGAAACAAAGTCCTGGAAATTAAGCTGGTCATTACTGTTGGGATAAAGCTGCCTGTTAAAACTTTCCCAATTTCCATTTTCATATACATAAAATCCGTCTCCCAACCCTGACTCCAAATAGGCTGAACTATAGCCCCCGCTTACAACATACATTTTACCGCCATAAGCATATACTTTAAAGCTGTTAGAGCTATAAGGGCCGTTTGGTGTAAAGGCGGCTGCCTCTGTACTACTTTGGTCTATGCGCACCAACCCGGATTGCCTATCTGCAACCCAAATAGTACCGTTTGTTTCTACTTCCGCTTCTCTGGCGTTTTTAAGCAACTGGTGTGTATAAGTTCTTACTGACCTGTCTTTAGCCACAACAGTAACCGCAGTAGGAGTAGTTATACTAAGATATTTATCAGTAGCGGTAAAAGATGAAACGATGCCATTAACAACTACAGAAGAGGGTGCCCACGATCCATTTTGCAAAGTATAAACTCCGCCAGTGGCCATACTTAAGTATAGCTTGGTATCAAAAACAGAAAGTTTAGATGCACTTGTACCAGGTGCAGGCAGTCCGGCATTTACACTGGACCAGTTATGGTAGTCCTGCAGGTTTGTATTACTGTACTTAGATGCCAGTACCCCCAGGTTAGTGGCCAGGTAAATACTGTCTCTTAAAACTGCTGCTGCACGCACTGTTACAGATTCGCCGTTCGGCCCCAGGTTACGGTAACTGTCACGCACCTCATGCTTTACCAGGTCCAGCACCACCACACCAAATGTACTCGATATAAAAGCCAGCTTGTTATGAATGCTCACATCAATAATTCTCTTCTCACCAGATATAGGTTTGCGAAGTATATCACTGATGTTAATGATCTTGCCTTTCTGGACAAGGTCGATATTGCTATTGCTGTAGGCTATTACAAGTGTGCTGGTTTCTTTATCAAAAACGATTGTGCTGATCTGCTGCTCGCTTAAGCCATCTATTTTAGAGATGGTCTGTGTTGAGTTGAATTCCTTATCGTAGTAATATAGGCCCTGCTCTGCGGCAACGTATACTTTATCATCGGTTACGGCAATAGCTTTACTCTGGTGGTATGGTACATGCAGCCGCCAGCCGCCAAGAGCCAGGCTACTTTGCCCATAGCTCTGCCCGTAGCCTGCTAAAAGCAAAAGGCTAAACAAAAGTTTAAGAACCTTACTATATGGCTTGCGCTGACTCATACCTTTATCTTTAGGGCCTGACCTACGGAAAAGCTATTTTTTAGCTTTCATTCCTTCTACAAAGCAATGGCGGCAGCGTGCTTCATACGAGTCTGTTTCGCCGAGCAGCACCTGTTGCTCCGACACCGCATTACGGAACGAGTAATGGGCAATATCGCCACACTGCACACAAACAGCATGCACTTTGGTTACATACTCCGACACTGACATTAAAGCCGGCATAGGACCAAACGGTTTGCCTAAATAGTCCATGTCCAGGCCGGCTGCAATAACACGTACGCCACTGTTTGCCAGTTTTGCACATACATCTGCAAGCCCCTCATCAAAGAACTGTGCCTCATCTATACCCACTACATCGCAGCTACCGCCCAGCAGCAGCATATCCTGGGCAAAATCTATAGGCGTAGAGCGAATAGAGTTTGCATTGTGCGATACCACATCCTCGTCGTGATAACGTTTATCCAGGGCAGGCTTAAAAATCTCTACCTTTTGCTTTGCGATCCTGGCCCGGTTCAGCCTCCTGATCAATTCTTCCGTCTTTCCCGAAAACATGGACCCGCAGATTACCTCTATCCATCCTCTTCTGGTAGTTTGCCTTCCGTTGCCTACGCGTGGTTCAATAAACATTGTTCTTTATGTGGTAATTATATATGGCTAAATCTTGAATTGCTGGATTGTTAAAGGTCAAATGTTAGAGGTTGGGTTGCTTATACTGTTCTGTTTCGTAGCTGACAAGACGCAAAGTATTGCGTCTCTACATTCCCATACACGAATAACGAATAACCAACAACTGATAACGATATGGCGTCTTTACATTTATACCTCTTTAATTCTATACCCTTTTAACTTTTTACCTCTCTACCTCCTAAACTCTCTAACCGCTATAGTTCATGTGTGGCAGCTTTGTTTGCTCCGGCACTTTCCCGGTAACGTCGCCGTTCTCTAATGTACATTGGCAGGTCAATCGTTCGTTATCTTTCAGGCGATGGTTGCTCCGGTAACGTTTCTCACCTTCAGTCAGCGGCCCCAAATGCTCCATGCCCTGCACAACAATGATCCGGCAGGTGGTGCAGCGCCCTTTGCCTCCGCATGCATGCATCCAGTCCATGCCCGCGGCCTGTATGGCTTTGAGCAGCGTTTGCCCCTCTCCGACCTTTACTTTAAGTTCGGAAAGGTTTTGCACCGTCAACATTGGCATAATTTTATAACTTTACAGAAGAAAGAGACTCCCTATGGAAGACAAATATAATCAATTACACCTAGAGCAGTATAGCAAACAGTTGGCAAATCTGCTTTGCGACAGACATTTTGCAACCCACGATTCCCTGAATGGCCCTCAGCTTATTGGTTTTACGCCTGTAAAGCAGACTAACCTATTTGTGATAAAAGAGCTTTTGCTTAAATGGCACCAGGAAATGGCAACCCTGCGCAGCCCATACTTCGACTATGAGCACGAAGAAGTAAAAGTGGCCCTGCTTAATTTTATGAATGTGCTTTCGCGCAAAATTCTGATGAAGCGCAATGCATTTGAGCCCCTGCTGCAGAAAGCTATCTATGATACGTTTATAGTGGTATTGGCCCCCATGGTTACTTTCGAAGAAAAGTTTTTGCGCATACAGGAGGAAATCACGCTACCTAAGCTGCAAGAGAACCTGAAGTACATTGATATTGACAAGCATCTTTTTGCCGGCTTTATAGAAACGCTTTCGCCGGGCAACCGCGACAGAGAGTATATCCTAAGCCGCTTTAAACTATACTTAAACGCCAACCAGAACAGCCGCACTTCGCTTTCTGATTTAATAGCTCAGCTTAGCAACCTGCTTGCTATCAGCGAAAATGAGGTGCTGGGTAAACCCGCTCCAACAGCTGTACCAGTTAGCAGAACTGCACCTACACCAGCTGCCCCGATAGAAGAAAAAGAAGTAGTAGCACCTATTCATAACGCACAGCGCGAAACTTCTGCCCCAACAGCAAAGCCTGTTTACAGAGAAGATGAAGACGGTGAAGAAGAAAGCGTGGCTAACCAGCGTCCTACCCTGAACGATAATTTCCGGAAAGCGTCTCCAACTTCGCTGGCCGATGCGCACAGCAACCGTAAAATAGATTCGCTTAAGAATTCCATCTCTATTAACCAGCGTTTTAGTTTTATAAACGAGCTGTTTGAAGGCGACAACATGACCTATTACCAAACAGTAAAGCAGCTCGATGAGTATACCGATGCCGAAGCTGCGAAACTTTATGTTATGCAGGAAGTGGCCGTGAAGTATGACTGGTCTAAAAAGCAGGAACATGTGAGCAAGCTTCTCCGGCTTATCGACAGAAAGTTTTCCTGAACCTGAATAAAATTTACAAAAGGCCCCGGTTATACTTTAGCCGGGGCCTTTTATTTTCCCCTCAGTATCAGTACAGATCAAACAACATTAAAAGCTTACTGCACTAAAATCATATCAACAGTTTTGGATGAGTGCAAAGCACCTGTTGCAAATAATCGCGCGAAATACTAATTATGCACTTCGGATGCGCAAACGCACTTTGTAATTATACTTAAGGCGCTTGTATTTTCAGGGGAAATGCAAAAAGCACCGACACAAACCAAAACTTAACCCGTACTACAGATAAATAACAGAAACCTATCAGCCATGAGAGACGATTTTGACTACGACGAGGATTTTTCCACTGACTATGACGACGAGGATGATGACGACCTCGGAATGACATTTGAGGAAGATGTGTATCTGATGATACGGGAAAAACTTCGGGACACCATTCAGGAGTTTAAAGGGAAATACCCGGATCTGAAGAAACTGGAGAGCGCTGTTGGTTCATTTAAAGTTAATGCCAAAAATACAGATGACTCCAAGTTTTACCCGCTGGCGGCAAAGTTACTGAGTGAGCATATAAAGCCTCTTACAAACGACTCAGAGGAAATTCAGGAGATCTACGACAATATGCAGGCAGATATCGCACGTTTCAAAAACCAGCGTGCCCATGGCCACGAAGGAGATTATTATTTAACCAGCTAAAGTATAGATCCGTATACATACAGCAAAGCCTTTCCGGTATACGGAAAGGCTTTGCTGTTTTACATCAAGGCTTTATAAAAAGATCAGAGCAATAGTAACATAATAGATAATGTGTACTTAAACAGGCCAGGCAAATCACAACTTGACAAACACGCTACTTTACTCGCATAAGCTCACTAACCAATAATTTAACAACACAAGCACAATAATTACTATATTTAGGGGTTTTAAAAATCCTGAAGCAGTATGGCAGCAGACGATCTGATGTATGAAGACAAGGTGAAAGAGCACCAACTAAAGATAAAGCAGGTATTTAGTGAGGTAAGCAAAGCAGTAGTAGGCCAGCATTACATGGTAAACCGCTTGCTGATAGGGCTGTTTACAGGCGGCCATATTCTGCTTGAAGGTGTGCCAGGGCTGGCCAAAACACTTACCATCAACTCGCTGGCCAGAGCACTGCGGCTGGATTTTCAGCGTATCCAGTTTACCCCAGACTTGTTGCCCTCCGACCTGATAGGAACGATGATCTATAACCAGAACGCCTCAGCTTTTGAGGTAAAGAAGGGGCCGATCTTTGCTAACCTTATACTTGCAGACGAAGTGAACCGCTCTCCGGCCAAAGTACAGTCGGCGCTGTTGGAGGCAATGCAGGAGAAACAGGTAACTATAGGCGAGACAACCTTTAAACTAGACCTCCCCTTCCTGGTGTTGGCTACCCAAAACCCCGTAGAGCATGAAGGTACCTATCCGCTACCCGAGGCGCAGGTAGACCGCTTTATGATGAAAGTATACATCGACTATCCGAAGAAGGCAGATGAACTGGAGATTATGCGCCGCATGGCTAACATGTCTTTCCAGGATTCTGTAACGAAGGTACTTTCAAAAGAAGACATCTTTAATATTCGCAACGACATTAACCAGGTACAGATATCTGAGACGCTGGAAAAGTATATTATAGAACTGGTTTTTGCCACGCGCCGGCCTGCTGAGTATGACCTTGCCGAATTTGCGCCATACATACAGTTTGGTGTATCGCCAAGGGCAAGTATAGCCTTAAACAGGGCTGCCAAAGCTGTGGCATACTTTGATGAACGCGACTATGTACTACCGGAGGATATTAAGGAAGTAGCACACGACATCATGAACCACCGCATTATACTTAACTACGAGGCAGAAGCCGACGGCATAACAGCCAAAGATTTTATAGAGGCCATACTTCGTAAAGTGCCTATCAGTTAAGTATAAACCATACTATAAAAACAGGGCTAAAGCCATAGCTTAAAACGCAATTATATACCTGAACGTAAAGATAAGACCCAACTAGAGCCAGTTGGGTCTTATTGTTTGTACTCAAATTCAGGTTTATGTGGAGAGGTTTACTAAAACTATACTTGTTCAGGAAACTTTTTGGAGGTGGCGGCACGGCAGGCGGCAAGGGCGGCTGTGGCCTGGGTGCCGGTTGCTTAGGGCTGGTGTTGATTATAGTTATCATCGTGTTCGTGCTGCGTTCCTGCGGCGGCGATGCCCCTACGTCTACTTTCTAAGTATAGCTAAAAAAAGAAACCCGCCGAATTGGCGGGCTTCGCGCAAAGTGGGAGACTAATCCGCTCTGCTAATGATTGCCACGATGTTTCTCACCCATACATGTGCAACCAGTTTTTTATGAAGGCAGAATTGATGGAACAAATCTAGGGCAGCAATATTAGCTGCAGGTTACTGCAAGATTACTAATTTGTTAAAACCTATAAATTCCTGCCGAATGTGTATGGCACAATCTATCAGCCAGATTCCCTTTAAACCATCAAAACGATACACCAACCTATATATCAACCGCTTACACCAAAAAATCATCAGGTTAATACAAAGTTAACTTCCTCATAATACTGAGGTAATACAGCCCGTCTACCTTTGTCGCATAAAAAGACTATAAACATTATGCGACAATTTCTCACCACAGTTCTATTTTTAGTACTATCTTCCTTTATAAGTGTGTACGCACAGACAGGTAGTATACAAGGCACCGTGAAAGATGCCAAGACAGGCGAAGAGCTCATCGGGGCAATCGTAAAAGTACAGGGTACAGGGCTTGGAGCACCATCCGACGCCTTCGGAAATTTCCGTATCGATAACATGAAGGAAGGCACTTATACCTTAGAAGTAAACAGCCTTTCCTATACTCCAAAAACAATTTCTAATGTAACCGTTGCGGCAGGCAAACCTACCACAGTTGATGTGGCGATGGAGCAGAGCACTGCACAGCTATCGGAGGTAACAATTACCGCAAAAGGAAATAGAGAAGCCGAGCACATTTTACTCCTCGACCAGAAAAAAGCTGTTATTGCAACGCAGTCGATTGGTGCACAGGAACTCTCCCGCAAAGGTGTAAGTAATGCAGAGAGCGCGGTTGCTAAAATTTCGGGCATTTCCAAGCAAGACGGTGTAAAAAACGTATTTGTGCGCGGCCTAGGCGACCGCTATAATACCACCACCCTGAACGGCTTTGCCATACCATCTGAAGATCCTGCTTATAAGAATATCTCTCTTGATTTCTTCGCGAGCGATATGATTCAGTCGGTGAACGTGAGCAAGGTGTTTACATCGTCTATGAATGGAGACGTTGGAGGCGCTCTGATCAATATCAACTCAAAAGAACTTGTTAACGACCAGGCGCTTCAGATTGGCATCTCATCAGGTATAAACACCCAGGTGCCAGGCAGCGACTTTTCGCTTCCGGAGGGCATGAACAGCTTTGGTTATATTACGGCGACAAATGGCCCGAAAAACCAGTTTGGAGAGCGGTTCCTCAATAGTTATTCATTCAATAACTCTCTTGACCCATTACAGAAAAACCCATTGCTGAACAGCGGCATAAGCATATCGGGCGGCAGCAGTTTCCTGAACAAACACCGTTTTTTCATTGTCGGTACAATGGATAATAAATACCATTACCAGGAGGGCGTTACCCGCCTCATTACGGCAACCAACCCAGACAACCCGTTCCGCGATTTCGACTACCAGCAATCGATCCGAACTGCTTCGCATATGCTATCCGGTAACTTCGAATTTAACCTGAACAAGAGCCAACTGAATTTTAACTCGCTATACCTTCACACTGCCGCATCTTCTGCTATGAGCTTTTATGGCAAGGAAACCGAGCTGTTTCAGGTAGCCGATGAATATAACTCCGAAGGACACATCAGACGCTTACAACTTAATGATAACTCGGTGTTTATAAACCAGTTGATCTGGAACGGCGACCTGACCGACAGAATTACGTTTAACGTAGGCGCTGCCGTAAACAATGTCATAGGCCAAGAGCCTGACCGCAGAATTATTATGTTGCCTTCGGCCGGAAGTGGCACGGTGCAGCTGGGTGTAGGCGAAGGAAGAGTGCAGCGCTTCAACAGCAAGATAACTGAAACGGCTATTATACCTAAAGCCAGCCTGCAGTACGCACTTTCAACAGACGCCGACAAACTGTCTTACATAGAAGTAGGCTACGACGGCAGAATAAGCTCCAAAGATTTCTCTGCACCAATCTATAACATTATCTGGGCAGGCGGACAGAGTAACATTCCAACATTTGATTTGGACAACATCCGCCTGGACCCGCACCTGAACCAGCAAACCCTGACCAACGGCGACTTCCAGTTAGAATCCTTCAATGATACATACGATGTGAAAAGAAACAACCACGCAGCGTATGTTGACTTAGTACATAAATTCGGAAACAAGCTTACTTTAAACACAGGCTTGCGCGCAGACAACGTTTATACTAAAATCAATTACAGAGTAAACCGTGGCGCCGACGTAGGCTCAAACATCATAGACGAATTCTTCCTATCGCCGAGCCTGAACGCCAAGTATGAACTGAACGAAAAACACCACATCAGAACAGGTGTAAGCCGCACATACACTTTGCCTCAGGATAGAGAGATATCACCTTTCATTTACTTTGGAATCGATGGAAACGAAAATGGTAACCCGAACCTGGAGGTATCTACAAACTACAACTTCGATCTGAAATGGGACTTCTACATGTCGCCGGAGGATCAGTTATCGGTCAACGGTTTTTACAAGCATATACTAGACCCGATTGCAAGAGTAGATCAGGGCAACTCAGCGGGACTAAGAACCTACGACAACATATCAGACCATGCAGTAGCCACTGGTATAGAAGTTGAAGTTAGAAGATCTCTGATGAACATTGCTGAGAAGCATCGCTTCAATGCTGGCTTGAACGCCTCATATATCTACACAAACGTAGAGCTAGACCCAACCTTCTTCGTGCAGAATACCTCGTCTACCCTGGAGGGCGCCGCACCTTACATATTTAACGCCGACCTGACCTATAATCTGGTAACGGAGAATAATGTCAACTTAACATCGGCACTGGTGCTAAACTACCTGAGCGACAAAGTGCACACCATCGGCACGCGTGGTTTCAATAACCTGATAGAGGAAAGTATAACTACTCTGGACTTTGTTACCTCTGTGGACCTTAACGAGAAGCTTAAATTCGACTTGAAAGCCAGAAACCTTTTGAACCCGGCTTACAAACTTACAAGAGAAGGCGCCGGCTCCGACAAAGCTACGGAAGGTGTAATTATCCGCAGCTACAAGAGAGGCTTGCTGTTCGATCTAGGTGTATCATACAAATTTTAACAATTAGATAAATTATCCTTCATATTGAATTAATCTTCCAATTCTAAATTCGCATAACAAATTTAAAAAAAATGAAAAAGACATTCCTTTATCTATTGCTTCTTCCCTTGGGATTATTCTCTTGCGATGATGACTCTACAACAACGCCAGCTCCAACTGTGAATAGTGAACTGAGTGGTGATATCACTACCGATGTTACACTTGATCCGAAAACGGAATACAAACTAACAGGAACTTTGGTTGTGGCTGAAGGTGGAAAACTCCGCATACCTGCTGGTACAGTTATCAAAGCTGAGAAAGGTTTCGACAAGTACATCCTTGTTAAGCAAGGTGGTCAGATCTTTGCAAACGGTACAGCTGATAAGCCTGTAAGAATCACATCTGGAGCAGCTACTCCTAATCAGGGCGACTGGGGTGGTTTGATTATTAACGGTAGAGCAAAAATCTCCGGTCCAAGTGGCGTAGTTTCTACTGGTACTGCAGAAGTTAACCCTGCTATGATTTATGGCGGCGACAACAACAACGACAACTCGGGTGTTCTGGAATACCTTATCTTAGAATATACCGGAGCAAAATCCTCAGCCGACATTGAGCACAACGGCTTAACCCTAAATGGTGTAGGAAGTGGTACAAAAATTGAAAACATTTATATCCCATATGCATCTGACGACGCTGTAGAATGGTTTGGTGGCTCCGTAAATGTTAAGAACTTGATGGTAGTAGATTCTGACGACGATATGTTTGATGTTACACAAGGCTGGACTGGCACATTAGACAACGCTTATGGTGTTTGGAAGAGTGGTTATACTAGTACGGAAGGTGACCCTCGAGGCGCTGAGCTTGACGGCAACTTGGATGGTAATACCCCAGGCGATGTTAACCAATCTAACTTTACGTTAAAGAACATTACAATTGTTAACGAGTCAGCTTTTGAAATGCATGATGCTGTAAAAGTGCGCAGAGGTGCTAAAGCTAATATTGCCAACCTCCTTATCAAAGGCAACTCTATTAAAGATCTAATCGACTTAACAGACGGCAAGGGCAATGGAAACTCAACAAGTGTAATCGACTATAAATACAACGGTACGTCAACTGCAGGTGTAAAGAACCCAGATAATGCTACTGTAACAGTTAAAGATGCTAATACAGGCGCTAATACAACAGTATTTAGCTGGACTGGTTACAACTTCTAATTATATCTTTTTAAATACAGGTAGGGCTGTCACAAGTGCATATTTGTGACAGCTCTATTTTTTTCTCAGAATTTAAAAGCTTTCCGCCTCAAGTGCCGGAAAGCTTTTAAATTCTGAGAAAAAATTTATACTTCACTCTGCACATTCATGTAATACAACCCGCCTCACACCTTATAAATTGACTGCTTGTTTGTTGCGCAACAACAAAAAAATCTATACCAAACCCAATTTGTTAATATTAGCTCAACATTGAGAAAATACACAAGTAAAAGTAAAACTAATACTGTTATTTTGCTCCAAAATTTAAGAGCTAAAGCAACAGCAGCCTCACTAACTGCTCTGGCTCTAAAGATTGAAGTATAAGTAACTTAGACTATCGATTATACTTTATAACCGTAACAGGTTTAATTTATTTCTCACACTAAATTAAAAGGACGTGTTGTTCAAGAAATTAAGCGCTCTACTTGCGTTCTTTGTATACTTTGCTTCTTTTAACATTGCCAATTCACAAAGTATCAACAAATCAAAACTTGGTGAAGGCCTACAGTTCATTGGCGCCGACTCTTCTTTTAGCCTGAAGTTCAGCACGCGATTTCAGATGCTCTATCAGGGCGCTATCAACAATTCTGCAGAGCAGTTAGACGACCGTTTCTTGATCCGCAGAGCACGTCTTGAATTCGAAGGTTTTGCCTACACTCCTAAACTTGAGTATAAAATAGAATTAGGCCTGAGCAACAGCGATATAGGCAACGACGACCCTGCCAGATTCAACAACGCAGACAATATTGTACTAGACGCGGTAGCTATGTGGAACTTTGCACCAGGCTGGGAGTTGTGGGTGGGCCAGACAAAGCTGCCAGGTAACCGAGAGCGCATCATCTCATCTCAGAAAACGCAGTTCGTAGACCGAAGCTTGCTTAACTCCCGCTTTAATATTGACCGCGACACTGGACTGCAACTACACCACACTCATACGATAGGTACTGCTGTTGTTCGTGAATCTGGTTCCATCTCTATGGGTGAAGGTCGCAACATTACAGTTGACAACGCAGGAGGCTACGATTACACTGCCAAAGTTGAAGTAATGCCTTTAGGTGAGTTTGAGGGAGGCGGCGCTTACGTAGGCAGCGACATTTACCGCGAAGAAACTCCGAAACTTGCTATTGCAGCTGCCTACAACTTTAACGACAATGCCTCTAGGGAAGGTGGTCAGCTAGGTGACTTCTTAGTTGATGAGCGCGACCTGCGTACCCTGTTTGTAGACTATATGTTTAAATACAGGGGCTTCTCTTCTATGGCAGAATATGTCAGCAAAACAGCACCTGCCGGACCAGTGGTCTTAACAAGCAATGAAGGACAGGTTGAGGAGACATTTGTAACCGGAAATGCTTTTAATATTCAGGCTGGTTATCTTTTCCCAAGCAACTGGGAGATCGCAGGCCGTTACACAACTTATAATCCTGAGAAGGTCACTAACTTACGCCCACAAAAGCAGTATACGCTGGGCTTAACTAAGTACATTGTGGGCCATAGCTTAAAGGTACAAAGTGATGTAACGCTACAAGACACGCCAGGAACAGAGAACACGTACCTGTTCAGAGTGCAAGTGGAGGTGGCCCTGTAAGCCTTAAAGCTTAACAATAACTTAACATTGCAGGCTTCTTATTATGATAGGTTCTCTCTCTCTTTGCAGTCCGAAACAGGCAAGTGAAGAGCGTCAAACACTTTAAATACAACTAGCTGAGAACCATTTCAGTATACCAACAGGAAGTATAAATTATATTTTAAAAACAACCTATAACCAAACCAACTCTGGCTTATGTTAAACTTTAAGCTTTCAAGTGTAAAATTCAATGCCACGGTTCTACTTGGCGCAACACTTATGTTCAGTGCCTGTGGCGGGAATAATGAGGAAGGAGCCAACGGAGAAGTGGCTGGCACAGTTCAGATAGACGGCTCATCTACGGTTTACCCTGTTACAGAGGCTGTGGCAGAAGAATTCCGTGCTGAGGCGCCGGATGTAAAAGTAACTGTAGGCGTATCTGGCACTGGCGGCGGCATGAAGAAATTTACCCGCGGCGACATTGACATGGTAAACGCGTCGCGCCAAATGAGCCAGTCGGAGGCAGAGCAGGCTAAAGCCAACAACATTGAGTATGTAGAGCTTGAGGTTGCCTTCGACGGTCTGACCGTAGTAGTACACCCTGAAAACGACTGGGTAAAAGACATTACCGTGGCCGAGCTGAAAAAGATCTGGGAACCAGAGGCACAAGGCACTATCAAACGCTGGAACCAGATCCGTCCGGAATGGCCTGACAGAGAAATTCACTTGTACGGAGCAGGTGTAGAGTCTGGCACTTACGACTACTTTACAGAGGCCATTGTAGGTAAAAGCCACTCCAGCCGCGGCGACTATACTGCCAGCGAAGACGACAACGTGCTGGTACAAGGCGTATCAACAGACCCGCTTGCACTTGGTTTTTTTGGTTATGCGTACTATGATGAGAACCAGAGCAAATTAAAAGCCGTGCCTGTAGATAACGGACAGGGCGCTATTCTGCCATCTCTTGAAACAGTAAAAGACGGAACTTACGCACCGCTTTCGCGCCCGCTTTACATTTATGTAAACTCTAAGGCTGCCGCCCGCCCGGAAGTAGTGGAGTTTGTTAATTTTTACCTCGATAATGCCCCTGAACTTAGCGAAGAGGTAGGATACATTCCGCTGCCAGCCGACAGGTATAAAGCGCAGAAGGAAAAGTTCAATCAGTTTGCAGAGGGCTTAAAGAAATAGATTTTAACAAAAAAGGCTGCAGTATTGCCATACCTGGTAAAGCTGCAGCCTCTAAAATAACAGCACCTTGAGAGCATCCGAGAAAATAATCGAGGGCTTGTTGTGGTTATCAGCCGTAATCACAATACTAATCACCGTTGGCATTATCTGGGTTCTGCTCTCAGAGTCAATCAGCTTTTTCAGTGAGGTGTCTATCATCGAATTCCTGACAGAGAAAGAATGGACCCCACTTTTTGCCGATAAGAAATTCGGAATAATGCCGCTTGTTGCCGGCACCCTGCTTACCACAGCTGTGGCCATTGCCGTAGCTTTGCCCATTGGCTTAACCATTGCTATCTACCTGAACGAGTACGCCCATGCCCGCTTGAAGCAGGTTGTAAAACCGATGCTGGAGGTTTTGGCAACTATCCCAACGGTAGTTTATGGTTTTTTTGCCTTAACTGTGGTAACGCCGTTTCTACAGCAGTTTATACCTGGCCTTGCTGGTTTCAACGCGTTATCAGCTGGTATCGTGATGGGCATCATGATCATTCCGATGATTTCTTCTTTGAGTGAGGATGCTATCAGCGCTGTGCCACGTTCTTTGCGCGAAGCAGCTTATGGTATGGGATCAACAAGACTACAGACTTCTTTTGGGGTAATGGTTCCTGCTGCCTCATCGGGTATTGTGGTATCGGTTATACTTGCCATCTCCAGGGCAGTGGGCGAAACTATGATCGTAGCCATTGCCGCTGGTCAGCAGCCGCGCCTAACACTAAACCCGTTGGTGCCCATCGAAACCATTACCACTTATATTGTACAGGTTAGCTTAGGAGACGTACCGCAGGGCTCGCTGGAGTATAAAACCATTTTTGCAGCAGGTATCACGCTCTTCATTTTCACGTTTGTGCTGAACAACCTGAGCTTCTGGATCAAAAAGAAATACCAGGAAAAGTATGACTAACTCTGAAAAAAACAGACTCAAGGATAAGGCCTTCCAGGTCTTCGGCATCTTCTGCACCTTTATCGGGTTAGTAGTGCTTGGCATCTTTTTGTTCGATATTATACTTGAAGGAGCCAAACGAATAGACTGGGACTTCCTGGTAAGCCTGCCATCTCGCAGGGCCAGCCGCGCAGGTATACTCACCGCCTGGGTGGGCACTATCTGGATACTGCTGCTTACAACCATCATTGCGTTTCCGCTGGGAGTTTCAGCTGGTGTTTACTTGGAGGAGTATGCTAAAAAAACAAAACTGGCTAATTTTCTGGAGATAAACATTTCTAACCTGGCCGGGGTGCCCTCTATTATTTATGGTTTGCTTGGCCTGGAGATATTTGTGCGCCAGATGCGATTGGGCAGCAGTTTGCTGGCAGGTGCGCTTACATTGTCATTGCTTATACTTCCGATCATCATCGTTACCACCCGCGAGGCCATAAAAGCAGTGCCGCGCAGCATTCGCGACGGTTCTTTTGCACTGGGTGCCTCTAAATGGCAGACAGTGTGGCACCAGGTTTTACCGGCCTCCTTTGGCGGCATACTTACAGGTATTATCCTGGCACTATCCAGAGCTGTGGGCGAGGCAGCTCCGCTTATTGTTATCGGGGCATTGGCTTATGTGCCATTTACGCCGTCGTCGCCGCTGGATGAGTTTACCGTATTGCCTATCCAGATATTTAACTGGACATCCAGGCCACAGGAAGCGTTTTTGACAAATGCCGCTGCTGCCATTATCATACTTTTGATCATCACCTTTATGCTAAACGGAATTGCCGTATACTTGCGTAACCGTCAGCAGAAAAAAATAAAGTGGTAAAACACCATGAGTAAAAAACAACCAAAGCTCGAAGCCCGGGACCTGAACGCCTATTACGGCGACTTCCATGCCCTGAAGAACATTAACATTGCCATGGAAGAAAAAAACGTGACTGCTTTTATCGGCCCCTCCGGCTGCGGTAAGTCTACGTTTCTGCGCCTGTTTAACCGCATGAATGATTACATCGACGGCTTTAAGGTAGAAGGCAATATACTGCTGGATGGCAATGATATTTACCAGAAAGATGTACGGGTAGACGAGCTTCGCAAGCAGGTGGGCATGGTGTTTCAGAAACCAAACCCCTTCCCGAAAACCATATTTGAGAACGTAGTGTACGGCCTCCGGATACAAGGCATTAAAAATAAAGCCGTACTGGAAGAAACCGCAGAACGCTCTTTGCGTGATGCCGCCCTGTGGGATGAGGTAAAAGACAACCTGAACAAATCGGCCTTAGCCTTATCGGGTGGTCAACAGCAAAGGCTTTGTATTGCGCGGGCACTTGCCATTTCGCCATCTGTTATATTAATGGATGAACCTGCCTCTGCCCTGGATCCGATCTCTACCGCCAAAATTGAAGAGCTGATCTATGAGCTGAAGAACGATTATACAATTGTAATTGTAACGCACAACATGCAGCAGGCTGGTAGAGTAAGTGATTATACTGCCTTTTTCTATATGGGTGAGCTGGTAGAGTTTAACAAAACCAAAACCATGTTTACGAGCCCTAAAGACGAACGCACCCAGAATTACATTACAGGCCGCTTTGGTTGATCTGAGCGTTTAGTGTTTATTTTACTTGTTCCCTTGTAAATTCTCACCCACTAATTAAAAGATAAAATGCCGCATATAGACGTAGAGTTAGAACGCCTCAAAACCAAACTCCTGGAGATGTGGGATTTGGTAGAATACCAACTGCAAAGTGGCCGCGAAGCCATGCTTACAGCAGACCAGGAACTGGCAAAGCAGATCGTGAAGCGTGACAAAAAGGTTAACCAGTTCGATGTGAAGATAGACCGCATGTGCGAGAACTTCTTTGCCCTGTTTACACCAGTTGCCGTAGACCTGCGCATGGTATTGGCCGTACTTAAGATCAACGCTAACCTGGAGCGCATCGGCGATACGGCAGAGGGTATTGCACGCTTCGCGCAGAAATTTGAGACTCCGGTACACTCCGACCTGCTAGAGTTAACACAGGCAATACCTATGTATGACGAGGCTCTGGCCATGTTTGCTGAGTGCCGCGTGGCTTTTATCTCTAACGATCCTAAGCTGGCCAAAGCTGTTATCAAACGCGACAAAACGCTTAATAAGATCTATCGGAAATCCGATGCCGTGGCTACCAAGTTTATGCAACAGAACCCCGACAGAATTTCTGAGGCCCTGGCATTACTGTCTATAATCAAAAAGCTGGAGCGTGTTGGCGATCAGGTCACCAACATTGCAGAAGAGGTTATTTTCTACCGTGAGGCCAAAGTAGTAAAGCACAAACAAGACAAGAAAAAGAAGAAGGATTAATTGTTGATTGCTGGATTGTTGATTCAGCAAAGTATAACCAGAAAAGCATGGATCGTGGCGGTTCATGCTTTTTCTTATTTGTAGGGACAGGTCGCGACCTGTCCGAGGAATGGCTTTGGCAATGGAGCACATGCTCCGGCTAAAGTAGTAGCAAAAAGCAACCCTTTGAAGGGCATGCAGGGATATGCTTATATATGCTGAATCTATGCCTAATAGCATCTGCTTAACCTCCCTTCCACCAAGATCTTTACAAGATGACAAAGAGGGCGGCTGCAGCCATCATGCGGACAGGTCGCGGCCATTCCCTACAACCTCTCTTCTTCTTCAACAATCCAACCACCAATCCAACACTTTAGCAATTCAGCGATTTGTGCCGTACCTTTGCAGCAAATTTGGGCTGAGATGCTGTTTAAAGAAGTTTTATACCTGATACAGAAGGACCTGGTGCTGGAGTGGCGGCAGAAGTATGCTTTTAACGGCATGCTACTCTACGTCAGCAGCACAGTATTTGTGTGCTACCTCAGCTTTGGCCTGCGCTCCAATGTACTTACTGTACCCGTTTGGAACGCAGTGCTCTGGATCATACTTCTGTTTACCTCTGTTAATGCCATTGCCAAAAGCTTTATGCAGGAAAACAGAGGGCGGCTTTTATACTTCTACTCCATTGTGAGTCCGCAGGGGGTTATACTTGCCAAGATAGTATATAACGCGCTGCTAATGCTCATACTTGCTGTGATCTGCTTTGTGTTTTATGCCTTTGTGCTGGGCAATCCGGTTCAGGATGTGCCTATGTTCCTGCTATCTATACTTTTAGGCGCTATCGGGTTCTCTACTTCCCTTACCATGATTTCGGGTATTGCCAGTAAGGCAGCAAACAGCAGTACACTAATGGCTGTGCTTAGCTTCCCAGTTATAGTGCCTATGCTACTGATGCTGATAAAGATGTCTAAAAACGCGATTGACGGGTTAGACCGTAGCACCAGCTTCGACGAACTGCTTACATTACTTGCCATAAACATGATTGTTGTCACCGTTTCTTACATCTTATTCCCGTACCTTTGGCGTTCGTAAGGCAAAAATGCTTTAATGAAGTATAAAAAGGCTTTTTTTTGATGTGTTGGTGGAGACAAAATCGCGCGGAAAGTGTTGATAGTCTGGGAGAAATGCAAAAAGCTTTAGATTTTTAAGTAAAAATGAAAAAAAACTGGTGGAAAATATTGGCTGTCGTACTGTTAGTTTTTACAGTAGTGGCCGGTATGTTATCTGATGTTCCGCGATTGGCTATTCTTAACGAGACCATCCGTAACCTGTACTTTCACGTGCCTATGTGGTTTGGCATGATCCTGATTCTGCTGGTATCGGTTATCTACTCTATCAAATACCTCCGCAATCCAACTATCAAAAATGATATCATTGCCTACGAGGCGGCCAAAGTTGGTATACTTTTCGGTGTGCTGGGTATTATTACAGGCATGGAGTGGGCCAGGTTTACCTGGGGCGAGTACTGGAGCAACGATCCTAAACAGAATGCGTCGGCTATCGGCCTGCTGATATATTTTGCTTACCTGGTGCTGCGCAGCTCTTTTAACGAGCAGCAACAGCGTGCCCGTATCAGTGCCGTGTACAACATTTTTGCCTTTGCCGCGCTTATCCCGCTTTTATTTATACTTCCGAGGTTAACCGACTCGCTGCACCCTGGCAATGGCGGCAACCCCGGCTTTAATGCATACGATCTGGACAGCCGCCTGCGCATGATATTTTACCCCGCCGTGCTTGGCTGGACGCTACTGGGCATCTGGATCATTAATGTAAAATCAAGACTAGAATTAATCAGACAACGCTTATATGAAACTGTTTAGAATACTGGCTGTATGGTGCTTCATACTTTTTGCCGCAGCAGGTATACAACAAGTGCAGGCCCAGCCTGAACAAAGAGAAGTTGAGTTCTCATCGGCACCGCAACAGGAAGTTGAAATGGCTGACACCTTGCGCCAGGATGGGAAAATTTATGTGGTAGTAATCGTATTAGTGACCATTTTGGCCGGCATGATCGCTTACCTGGTTACCTTAGACCGTAAGGTAACGAGACTTGAAAAACAAATGCGCGACTAAACAGCCGGAGGTACCCAGGTTTACGTAAAAAACTCATTCACCTTAAAAAATTTCCCCGAATGAGCATTTATTTAAATCCGAAACTGTACGTTACTCTCCAGCCATTAGACAACGTAAAACCGCACCCGATCAACGATGGGCGTTTCGACCCGGCTTATACTTATAAAGTACTGGGCCTGCATAGCGCCAGCGAAACATCGGAGTGTTATTTTATACTTAGCAATACGCACAACGAGATCTGGTTTATCTCGCAACGCCACCTGCGCGCTTACAAAATTTTAGACTCTGATGCGCTTTACCTAAAGCTGGACGAGAAGAAGAAAGAGAGCATTTTAAGCACATTGGCAGGCAAGGCACTTACCGGTAACGGTAGCCATTAACCAGAGCCGATGGTGTGTACAAAGCAAGTATAAAATAAGCCTTCCACAATGGATTTATATTTTTCTGTTGTGTGTTAGGCTACAAGAAAAGCAAAATACACAGTTTTTACATAGATGAAAAAGACACACATCATCGGGATTTTAGTGATCGCAGTAGCGATTGTTATCATCATGTCGTCGGTTGGCGATGCCAGCACCTACGTTTCTTTTGGCGAGGCCATAGAGCGCGCTGATGACGGAGACATGACCAAAGTGCATGTGGTAGGCCGCCTTAAAAAAGACCCGCAGGGCCACATCGTAGGCATGAACTACGACCCGCTTGTTGACCCGAATTACTTTACCTTTATGCTGGTAGATACAAACCGTCACGAACAAAAGGTAGTGTATTTTAATCCCAAACCACAAGACTTTGAACGCTCAGAGCAGGTAGTGATTACTGGCAACATACAAAACAATGTATTTGTGGCCGACAAGATCCTGCTTAAGTGCCCGTCTAAGTATACCGAAAACGAAGTGCAGACAAACACAGCAAGCCTGTAAATCAAGTTTAGGAGTCAGAGAGCTGGGAGTTAGAAAGTATAACTCTTTAGCCTCTTAACTCTCTAACTTTCTAAATTTTAAATCTTTAACTCATCAAGATGATTAACACGCTGATCGGGGATATTGGCCATGCGAGTGTGATTGTTGCTTTTGTAGCGGCCATCGTATCCTCTTACGCTTATTTTATGGCTTCCCGCGCCAAAGTAGAAGCTGCCGGCGATACCAGCTGGCGCAAACTGGCTCGTGGTGCTTTTTATGTACATGGTGCTGCCGTTTTCATGGTGATCTTTGCGCTGTTCAACATTATTTACGAGCACCGCTACGAGTACTATTACGCCTGGAGCCACTCTTCTAACCATTTGCCGGTATACTATATGATCTCCTGTTTCTGGGAAGGTCAGGAGGGTTCTTTCCTACTGTGGATATTCTGGCATGTGTTGCTGGGTTTTGTATTAATTAACAGTAGCAAGAAAAATAAAGTATGGGAAGCGCCTGTAATGGGCATCTTCTCTTTTGTGCAGCTTTTCCTTACCTCTATGATATTGGGCGTGGTGATCGGCGATCTGAAGATCGGTTCCTCTCCTTTTATACTTATGCGCGATTTCATGACAGATGCGCCGGTGTTTGCCATGGATCCGAATTTTGTACCGCAGGATGGTACCGGCCTTAACCCGCTGTTACAAAACTACTGGATGGTAATTCACCCGCCAACGCTGTTTCTGGGCTTTGCCGCTACATTAGTACCATTTGCTTTTGCAATGGCCGGCCTATGGAAAGACAAGTTTGCTGAGTGGATACGTCCTGCCCTGCCATGGTCGCATTTTGCTGCGGTAACCTTAGGTATCGGTATTATGATGGGTGCTTACTGGGCTTACGAAACGCTTAACTTCGGTGGTTATTGGAACTGGGACCCGGTTGAGAATGCAGTTTACATTCCCTGGCTGGTGCTTATAGGCGCTATCCATACCATGATCGCTTACCGCCGGGGCAAGTCTGGCCTTAAAGCCTCTTTTATACTTGTAATTACTTCGTTCATACTTATACTTTACGCTACCTTCTTAACACGTAGTGGTATATTGGGCAATGCATCTGTTCACTCGTTCACAGACCTTGGTCTGTCGGGCCAGTTGTTTGCATACTTAGGCGCTTTTGCTGTTCTGGCCATTGTGCTGCTGGTTTATAAATGGAAACAGATTCCAACTTCTGAAAAAGAGCTATCTACTTACAGCGGTGAGTTCTGGGTGTTTATCGGGGCTATTGTACTTTGCCTTGCGGCTTTCCAGGTATTGTTTACCACTTCTATCCCGGTTTACAACTCATTCCTGGGCTTTATCGGCATAGAGTCCAATGCGGCACTGCCAGCAGATCAGATTGCACACTATACCAAGTTCCAGCTTTGGGCAGGCGTAGGTGTGGCTATACTTACAGGCATTGGTCAGCTGCTGTGGTGGCGCAAGGGCGATAAAGGTGGCTTTGTAGATGCCATTATGCTGCCAGGCATGCTTACGCTTCTGTTCGCCAGCCTGATCATCGTACTTTCTAAACTGGGTGTTATTGGCAACGAGACCATCGATAACCCGGTTTATATCACCTTACTGGTTGCCTCTTTGTTTGCCGTTTTTGCTAACATGAGCATCATACTTAACTTACTGCATAAAAAAGTTACCCTTTCTGGAGGTGCTGTTGCCCACATTGGTATAGCCTTGATGCTGCTCGGGATACTTTTCTCTTCGGGTTATTCGAACATCATCTCACAAAATACTTCGGGCATGGTATACTCACGTGAGTTCCCGGAAGATATTAACCGTGACAACGTACTGCTATGGCGCAATGCCCCGGTAGAGATGGACAAGTATACTGTTAGCTACCATGGCCAGTTCCAGGAAGTTAAAGGCGTACCGGGCTATGTAAACCGTGAGTTGCTTTTCCCGACTGCAGATGAGTATAAAACCATTGCACGCGGCCAGATAAAAGTAGGCGATAAAATATACTTCGAGACAGGTGACACCTTAGAAATGCACTCTCCGGAAAATACGTACTATGAAGTGCTGTATAAAGAACGCGAAGGCGACAAGACATTCACGCTTTACCCACGCGCACAGGTTAACCCTAACATGGGCTTACTAGCATCGCCTGACATTAAGCACTTTGCAGACAAAGACCTTTATACGCACGTTTCTTCTGTACCAGACCCTAACGAGGAAAAAGACTGGGGAGACCTGAAAGAGTATGAACTGGCTGCTGGCGACACGATTATTCTAAACGATTATGTAGCCCAGTTTAACGGTGCCGAAGTTATTAAAACCGTACCAGGCATTACACTGAAAGAAGGTGATGTAGCGGTGCAGGCCGACCTGAAAATATTCGGGGAAAGAAAGACCTACCACGCCCACCCTGTTTTGATCTACAAAGACGGCATGGCTGGCTATTACCCTGAAGTGATCGGTGACTTAGGCTTGAGGTTAACACTGATGAACGTAGACCCCGCAAAAGGCACCTTTAAATTTGGCGTGAACGCTACGCAAAAAGACTACATTATCTTAAAAGCAATGGAGAAGCCATTTGTAAACATACTTTGGATTGGTACCATTGTAATGTCGATTGGTTTTGTGATGGCCATTATGCGCCGCAACCAGGAAGGCGGCACTCCGAAAGTAGCCAAAAAGCAGAAAGAACCTAAAAAAGTACAGGCTGCTTAATTGTAGCTTTTTAAATTATAAGAAAGCCTTTACCGATATGGTAAAGGCTTTTTGCTTTATAGGGCCATAGCCATTAACTTGGTGTTGCCTTAGCGCTGAAGTATGACTAACACAGAAAAAAAGTATAACATAGCTTTTGTTGGGGCTGGCAATGTAGCCTGGCACCTGGCGCAGGCATTTACGGCAGCTGGCCATACAGTGGTAGCAGTTTATAGCCGTAGCGCAGCATCCAGGGAAGAGTTGGCGGGTATACTTCCTAATGCAGCGCCTGTCTCTGTCCCTGACTTTACTGGCCTTGCTGTTGACGTTATACTCATTGCCGTACCCGATGCCGCTTTACAAAGTATAACCTCTGAGCTTAAGGTAAAACCTGGCACCACTGTAGCCCATACTTCCGGCTCGCAGCCTTTGGCTATACTCCAGCATATACAAGGTGCAATGCCGGCTGTATTTTACCCGCTTCAAACTTTCTCTAAAACCAAAGACCTGGACCTGAAAAAGGTGCCTATACTTTTAGAAGCGACTCAGGAAAGTGTAGTGCAACAACTGGAATGCCTGGCTCAAAGTATAAGCGGTAAAGTACATGAAATAGATTCTGATGCACGCCGCCAGATACACCTTGCCGCCGTATTCGCTTGCAACTTTACGAATCATTTATTGGGAATTAGCCAACAACTGCTGCAGGAAGCCAATTTGCCAACGGAGCTTTTACATCCCTTAGTACAGGAGACCGTAGCCAAAGCCATGCAGCAAAATCCTTACCTGGTACAAACCGGCCCCGCCATCCGCCACGACAACAACGTGATACAGGCACACCTTCATATGTTACAGGAGCATCCTTTATTTAAAGAAATCTACCAGAAACTGACAGAAAGCATACAAGCTACCAAAGTATAACTTTTTGCGATGGCAGAGGTTAAACAGAATGGCCAACAAGCTTGTATGCTTTGATTCGGAAGGCAGGCTTTGTACCTTTGCACTTTAAATTGAGATGCACTAATGAAAGTAGTAAATATAACCTTTAAGTTTTCAGATGGCACGCCGGATGAGGTACACCCGGCAGTAGAGGGCGAGTCGGTTCTGGATGTGGCGCTTAACAACGACATAAAACTGCAGCACAACTGTGGCGGCGTTTGCGGATGCAGCACCTGCCACGTGTACATAGAAGCCGGCATGGACGACCTGCCTGAGATCTCTGATAAAGAAGAAGATTACATTGACCGTGCCGTGGACCCGCGCATTAACTCCAGGCTTGGCTGCCAATGCGTAATACAAGGCAACGAAGACATTGTAGTTACCATACCTGAGCAGGATTTCCTAGGGCACTAGCCTATATTGCCGAATGCCTGAATTGTTAAATCATCTGGACAGTTCACAAAATCAATTTCAGCCATTCAGCCATCAAACCATTAAACTATTAAAAAGATGAATAAAAATTACGAGCCGCCAATCCATTGGAACGATTACGAAGACATCGCCATGGCGCTTTACGAAAAGTTCGGCGACGACTTCTCTGAGTCAAAAATATACCGTGTGCGTTTTACGGAGCTGTTGGAGTGGATACTATCGCTGCCAAACTTTGAAGGCAAGCGCGAAGAAGCCAACGAAGGCCACCTGGAGCAGATACAGGCAGCCTGGGTATATGAGTGGCGCGACAACCAGGACTAATTCCAGGCTAGCGATTTCGCATATATCGTATAAATTATATACTTTTAAAGGTTCTTTCTCGAGAAGAACCTTTTTTATTTTATATACTTATGCCAATTACCCAAACAGACCTCACCCGCATTAATACTTTTGTTTTTGATGTTGACGGCGTTTTAACCGACGGACTGCTATACTGTTTTGCCGACGGAGAGCAGGTGCGCGCCTTTAATATTAAAGACGGTTTTGCCATAAAGCACGCCATTAGCCAGGGTTATAATGTAGCTATCATTTCAGGCAAGAACGAACCCGGTGTACGCAAACGCCTGGAGCAGTTAAACATCGAGAACATTTTCCTGGGCATAGATGAGAAAACAGATGTGCTGGAAGATTACCTGTATACGCAAGGAATACACCCCGCAACAGTAGCGTATATGGGCGACGATATGCCTGATTACGAAGTGATGCAGCGGTGTGGTTTAAGAGCCTGTCCTGCCGATGCAGCTGATGATATTCAGGAAATATCAACCTTTGTTTCTACCAAAAATGGCGGCAAAGGTGCTGTGCGGGAGCTAATTGAGACCATAATGAAGGCACAGGACACTTGGTAATTATAATACTATGTCTTTTTTGCAATTTTATATAAATTTCCTCTTAATATAGTATTGCATATATTAAAACTATTCATTACATTTCGCATAGATTTAATTACAATTATTTATTCATTTTTATGAAAACAGGAAAAGTAAAGTTCTTTATTGAATCAAAAGGTTTCGGTTTCATTACGGAAGATGAGACCAACGAAGATTTCTTTGTGCATGTAACAGGCCTAAACGGTGTTCAGATCCAGCAGCACGATCGTGTTGAGTTTGACACACAGGAGGGTAAAAAAGGAATTAACGCTGTAAACGTGAAAAGAATATAGTTATACATATACTCTACCGTTACAGAAGAAGCCCTTGTTTTATGCAAGGGCTTTTTTTATGGCTTGTCTTTATTAGTTAGGGCGTTAACTTTACGGCTGCAACGCATAACCTCTGTGAAAACCATTCTCCGACTTATACGATTTCCTAACCTGGTACTGATAGTGCTAAGCCAGGCGCTTGCGCAAGCCTGCTTGTTGGCCGAGGGAGTTAATTGGAGCAAAGCCCTTGAGCCCGGTTTCCTCTATTTAACTTTGTCTACTGTTCTAATTGCTGCGGCAGGCTACATTATCAACGATTATTACGATGTAAAGATAGACGCTATTAATAAGCCGGGCAGGTTGTTGATTGGACGCAAGATACGGCGCAGGCGGGCCATGTTCGCGCACCTTATACTTTCGTTTATCGGGGTAGCCGGAGGTTTATGGCTGTCTGTGCCTGTTGGTTTAATTAACCTGGGGGCGGTGCTGCTATTATGGGGATACTCTGCACGCTTAAAAAAGATGCTGCTGATAGGCAATGTGGTAATCTCGCTTCTGTCGGCGTCTATGTTGCTTGTAGTAGCCGTTTACGCCAATACTTTGAACAACATTACTATAGGGTACGCGCTTTTCGCCTTGATCATCTCGCTTATCCGTGAAATAATCAAAGACATGGAAGACGTAAAAGGCGATGCATCCTTCGATTGCCGTACTTTACCCATCGTTGCAGGACTAAGAAACACAAAACTGGTATTGTACCCGCTTATCGCTATTTTCCAGGCTTTTCTTATAGTGGTTATACTTCATTCCAGAACCCCTCTCCTGCACGATGTTTACATGGCTATACTTGTACTTGCCCCAAGTATATGGCTGCTGCTTAAGCTCATTCGCGCAGACCGCAGAAGGGATTTTACTTTCCTTAGTAACCTGAACAAGCTGATTATGCTAACTGGCATACTTTCGATGCTGCTGGTTGGCTAACAAGAGAAGCATAAATAAACTGCAATCTTACTTATTTCACTTGTAGACCTTGTGAGCTTAGAACCAGGTTTGTATTCCCAGGTGCAAGTTACCGCAAAGTACGCTAAGAATTAGGCAGAGGGCGCAAAGCCTTATAGATTTATACGTGAAGTCAGGTAGATAACAAACAAAAAAAGGGCCTGCCGGAAAACCGGCAGGCCCTTTTAAAAAGTATGAGTAAGACTAACGAACTATCACACGCTGTGTGTTGATGTTGTTGCCGTCCTGGATCCTTACAACGTAAGTTCCCTTAGCAACTTTGCTCAGGTCAAGCTCAACTACACCGTTTACGTTGCTTTTAGCAACTACTGCACGGCCCATCATATCAATAACCTGGATGTTAGCATTTCTGGCGTTTACCAGGTCAACTTTAACAGCACCAGTTGTTAAGGTAGGATATACAGCAAAGCCACCTTTCTCGAAGCCTTTCTTGATGCTGGTTGCAGTCTTAACCTCTACGCTTTCAGAAGCTGTCGCAACTACGGCACCACCATCAACATTAACCAGGTCTAAAGTATAAGCATAAGTACCGGCAGCGTTAAACGTAGCTCTGAAACCTAATGAATTGATGTCGCTGAGTGCCATTCCAGTTGCAGGTCCGATTAGGGCAACACCATTCTCGAATGCAATTGTCTGGTACTCGCTCTGATCATTAAGGTACTCCAGTACAATGTTTGCAGCTTTAGAAGCATCAGCCAGTGTTAAGCGACCACGCACCATTGTAGCAGGATTTACATCGTTTGCTGTAGCTGTAGCTGTAAACATTTTGGCAGCATCTTTCTCTACTTCCTGGCCATTTAATGTAGTGGCAACTGTAGCACCAACAAACGCACTTACAACAACGCTCTCGTTAGAAGTAGCTAATACTGTATTGTCAGAAACTCTTACCAATTCTACCTTGTAGCCATATGTAGCTGCTGCATCAAACGTAGCTCTTAACTTCAGGCCATTAATGTTGCTCAGCATCATTCCGCCAGCAGGGCCGATTGTTACTACTCCGTCAGTGCCGATTGCAATTGGCTTGTAAGTATTATCAGTGTCGAAGTACTCTAGTGTAATGTCATCTGCCTGTGCTGGAGTAGTTAATGCAAGGCGACCAAGCACCATTGTGGCAGGATCTATATCACCGGCTGTAGCAGTAATAGTAAACTCTTCAGCTCTTGTAGTTTTAACATTTGCTTTCTGATCCAAAGTAGTAGCTATGCTTGCATTCTGGAAGGCAGCCACTGTTACGCTTTCGTTTGAAGATGCAACAACAGTTTCAGTTGTGCCTGCAGTTACCAGGGCTAAAGTATAAGCATAAGTCCCGGCTTCATCAAATGTAACTCTGATGGCAGTAGTTGCATCTGCAAGTGGATAACCGGTTGTCGGGCCAAAGTAAGCCACACCGTTCTCATTAATTGAAATAGCCTCGTAAGTATTTTCTCCAGTACGTAACTCAAGTGTTACATTTTCTCTCTGAGCTGCGTTGGCAAGTGTTAACTTGGCAAGCACTTCCGTGCCAGCATTGTCGTTAGCATTTATCGTTACATTAGCAGTTTGAGGCACAGTAGTTTTAACACCTGTTCTGTTGTTTAGGTCAGATGCGATAGTAGCATTAACAAAGGCTCTAACCACTACACTTTCGTTAGAAGTAGCGATTACTTCGTTACCTTCTATTTTGATCAACTCTAAAGTATAACCATAAGTACCGGCAGCAGCAAAAGTAGCTTTGAAGTCAAGACCGCTCAGGTCGCTGATTGGCATTCCACCCGCTGGACCGATTGTAACAACACCATCAGTGCCAATTATGATCTCTTTGTAAGTATTGTCTGTATCAAGGTATTCTAATTTGATATCATCTACCTGAGCTGGGTTAGTTAATGTAAGCTTACCAAGTACCATTGTAGTAGGTGCCCATGTGCCAGCAGTGGCAGATGCTTTGAAATCTTCTGCAATAGTAGCCACTACATCAGCTCTGTTATGCAGGGTAGTAGCAATAGTAGCACCCCGAACTACGGTTACAGTTTCTGATTTTGTAGCAATGGCAACACCATCTGTTCTCATTAACTTAAAAGTATAGTTATATACTCCTACCTCAGAGAAAACAATTTTGTACAGGTTCTCTCCTACAGCTCCTGCATCTGCCAATGGGTAACCACCCTCAGGACCAACAGTTGCAACGCCATTCTCAAAAGTTACTTCTACAAATCCCGTACCTTGGGCGTTAGTCGCGCGGTAAAGCTTCACGTTTTGTGCATGTGCAGGATCTGTAAATGTCAGGGTAAGGTTAACCATTTCTCCGGCTCTGTCACCGGCAGTTACGATTGGATGGAATAAGTAACCTTTATTGGTTTTGATATCTGTATAGTTATCAAGTGTACTATCAAGTGTTGGCTCGTTGAAGTTAACAGTTACTGTACTGGTTACACTACCAGGTAAAGGGTCTCCTGAGGCTACATCGCGCAGTTCTAAAGTATAGCCAACTGTGCCTACTACTGAAAATTTAACAATAAACTCCTCTGTACGGTCTGTAAGTGGATAAATGCCTAAAACAGCCTCAGTGCCATCAAAAGTAATAGCAGTTCCGGCTGCAGTTTTTAACGCAGTGTTTGCTGCAAAAGTAGCAGCATTATCACCGGTCAGTTTCAAAACGACTTTAACATTCTCAGCAGTTGCGTCATTTTTTGCAACGTTGACATCAAACGTAACCTCGGAGTGTGCCTTTACGGTGGCTGGAAGTGTGGTGGCTATCGTAGCCTGCGCCCACGCATTGCTAATGGACCCTATCATGGCCACAAGCGCGATCATTAAAAAGCGTAAATGTGTTTTCATCAAAAAAGTTGGTTAAGTGAAAAATTAATAGCGATAAATAATAAAGGGAGGAACACTGCCATGGGCAGTCTGGGAAGTTTGGTCTGTTTCATAGGCGCATGGTATGTTTCAGCTTTAAATATAACATGTATTTATTTAAATATAAAGATATATATTAATAATTATTATCATATTCCTTTGTCATTTATAACAAAAGGCACACAAACACATAGTCTTCTTAATAAAGCACAGGTCAGCCATAGCAAAAAGGCCCGGAGTTCTTCCCCGGGCCTTTTTGCTATTTATATTATTAATGCTATTATCTTACAATAAAGCGACTTCCAGCCACATCATTTCCTTTGATAACTTTAACAAAGTAAGTCCCCTTTGCCAAATTACGCGTGTTCAGGTTAACTGCACCGCTGGCATTGTCCCGCTGCATAACTACACGACCCAGCATATCAGTTACAGAAATACTTGCATTGCGCACATCTCCCAAGTCCACCCTTACAGCTCCGTCTGCCAGGGTTGGGTAAACGCTAATGCGTGAGCCGCCAATCATATCGTCTATACCGGCCACACCAGTTACAGTAATCGTTTCATTTGTGAAAGCCAGGATATTACCGTCATCTCTGCGCAGTTGCAACCTGTAAGAGTAAGTACCTGGCTGGGTAAAGTTAATTCTCATTACCTGCTCAATGCCTCCGGCTACCAATGCCTCACCGGCTGCCGGCCCGATAGTGGCAATCCCTAATTCATTAAAAGTTAACGGTTGCATGTTTATTTCGCCTCCATTTGTGATAGCCCTATTGGCATCATACTCTAGTGTAAAGTTGTTTCGCTGGGCAGGGTCGTCTAGCTTAATCTGGATATTCACATTTTCTCCAACCCGATCTCCGGATGTAACAAAAATGGTCCACACGAAGTCTTTGCCTGTTTCTACACCGGGCTCGGTATTGTCAATAGTGTCCAGTGTTCCATCAATAGTTGCCTCTTGTGTTGTAGCTACGGTTACCGAACCTGTAACAGCAGAGCCTACTGCAGCAGTAGGAGTTGCTGAGTCGAACAGGCCTAAAGTATAACCATAGGTATCGCCTCTGTTAAACAGTATTTTAAAGTTATGAACAACACTCTCCTGTGTAAGGGTGAAAGGGCCGAATTCTGCCACACCATTAGCATTAACCGGCACATTTACATATTGGGTTGTACCAGGCGCCTGATATTGCAGAATGATATCGTTGGCAACGTAGGGGTCAAAATCAATCCTGCCTATTACTCCCTGTCCAGAGCCTTGGGTGGTTACTGTAAAGTCTCGGGTGTTGCCTGTTTTAACCTCGGTAAGTGTACCAAGTGTGGTAGAAATCGTTTGGGCAAAGCTGTACCCTTGAACAATAACCGCCAGTAACAAAGCGATGCATAAACGTAAAGGTGTTCTCATTTGAATAAAATTTCAGTTTATAAAAGTTTTAGCATAGTATATACAAACGGCACTCCGGCCATTACCGCACATACCGTACAATACTGTGTTTCCTGAAAAAGGATTTGATTTTTATCCGAAAAGAATCCAAAACTCTAATTATCAATATATATTTTTTTAAACATATACTTTAGCCTGCAAAGTTTGCATGAAATTCATGCAAACTTTGCAGGCCTTTGCTAGCATATGTAACAACAGATAAACTATATTTGAAGGTTGTATGATGCAGCACCACAAAGAAATGAAGAGAAAAGCACAGGATTTGTTACTGAAGTATAAACTTCGTAAAACTAGTTGCAGAGTAAGTGTATTAGAATTACTTATGCTGCACAACCATGCCCTTGCCCATGCCGATCTGGAGAAGCAGTTGGGCACCGACTACGATAGGGTTACGCTTTACCGTACCTTATATGCTTTTAAAGAGCAGGGGCTGGTGCACAGCATTACCGACCTTAACGGGGTCATGAAGTATGCACTGTGCCGGGAGGCCTGTAGCCATTTAGAGCACCAGCACGACCACATCCATTTTAGCTGTTGTAAGTGTGGGCAAACCTATTGCCTGGACGAAGTGCGCCTGGGGCCTGTTGTATTACCAGATGGCTACCTGGTAAGTGATGTACAGTTCTCGGTACAGGGCATCTGCAAGTTGTGTAATACACAAAGCCTGGAAGTGGAATCCAGACATGAGCCTCTTATGCATTAAAATAAATATAAGGAGAACCTGCTGCTACCTCCCGAACTGAATCCAGAGTATACATTAATAACGTATACTATGCCAAACTATGATAGACCAGACTGCAACTGTTTCCGATTTCCAAAGGCTCGTAAGTTCTCCTGCCAGATTCCGGCTTTTTATGCTGGCGAAATTGCCTATGGCTTACCTGGCCGGTCTACGCGTAGCCTCTCTTTCCGCGGATGCAGCTTCTGTTACCATACCTTATAAGTACCTCAATAAAAATCCTTTTAGCTCCATTTACTTTGCGTGCTTAAGCATGGCCGCCGAGCTATCTACGGGTGTGCTTTGCATGATGCAGGTATACAAGGCAAGTCCTGCGATATCAATGCTGGTAACACACCTGGAAGCCGACTTCACGAAAAAAGCTGTGGGTATAATTACTTTTACATGCCATGATGGCCAGAAAATACAAGAGGCTGTTGAGCGTACAAAAGCTACCGGTGAGGGCATAACAGTAGTAGCCACAAGTATAGGCACTGATGAAGCCGGAGATAAAGTGGCCGAGTTTAGATTTACATGGTCGCTGAAGGCGAAGCGTTGAAACAAAAATTAAAGAAGAATAAATTTTATTCCAGTCAATTCCTATATAAATTGCACGTGATCAATATAACTTAGCACAAAACAAGACAGAATTCCTGTTATAACCTAACTGGCCAGTGCTCGAAATGGTTACAGGCAACACAAAAGAATTAATCTGACGCCTTGCCTTATACAAGCACAATTTGCCCTATATTTAATATGCCTGAGCACTTGAAAAAAGAACTGGAAAATTTTAAAGTAATTCTTGAGAGTTCAGGAGTGCATTCCGCTTTAAAGTTTCTTAATAACAGAACGCCACACCGCTATACAGGAATATACAAGTATGACGGCGCCACGCTGCGCAATATTGTTCTGTATGATAGCTACGATCAGGAGCTGCAAAAAGGAGAAGATACCCCTATAAGTGCTACCTATTGTTCTTTGGTGCTAAAGGAGCAGAAGCTGGAAATAACTGATGCGTCGGAAGACAATAGCGTAAAGGGTAAAATTAGGTTGTGGTCTACAATGTATGATGATTTCGGTAATAGAATATTAGCTTCATAGCATCGTAGTGGTTTTGCTCTTTTTTGGAGAAGCAGGCCGTTTTCCTGACTATTCTCCTGTTTCTTGTTCTCAGGCACAGGTTCACGCCCTCTATGTTTTTAGTGTAGGCTTTGCCCACCAAATGTCTTTCCGGCGGCAGAACTTTTGTG
>NZ_JAHYXK010000010.1 GCF_019443125.1 Pontibacter aydingkolensis
TTCTACAACAGGGAAAGGCTCCATTCAAGCCTGGGATACCGCACACCAAAACAAATGGAAGAAAAATTAAACAGGAAACCTTTAGCAGCTTAATCTTGTGTCCGGGTTTTTGTTGCAAGTCCAGGATGACTTCCATTCCTCCTAATAAAAAATAAACCAATAGCACCTATTCCCATTACCATAGCAGGCGTTTCCATTTTATACTTTACTGGTCTTTGCTTTTCTCAATGGCATCGTATACCACCTGCAGCACATTGGTGCGTGTGTTAAGCTTGCTTAGCTTCGGGTTATCACGACTAGGGTTTACGCGGTTAGAGAGGAATACATACACCAGATTGTTTACCGGGTCAATCCAGGTGTAAGTACCCGTAAATCCGGAGTGACCAAAACTCTCTACCGGTGCCGATGGGGCAGCGTTGCTGTTCTGCTCACCGGGTTTGGCAGGTCTGTCGAAGCCGAGAGCGCGGTAGTTGCCCTGGTCGCAGAACTGGCACTTGCTGAACTCCTCTACCACGTTATCTGCAATGTAGCGCTTGTAACCATACACGCCATCGTTCAGGTACATCTGCATGAGCTTTGCCAGGTCGTTGGCATTACCAAACAAGCCGGCATGGCCGCTAACGCCACCCAGCATGGCGGCGCCTTCGTCGTTTACGGTGCCGTGTAGCAAGCTCTTTCTAAAGTGCGGGTCAAATTCCGTAGGCACAATGCGCGATCTTGGGTATTTCTTGTATGGGTTAAAAGTTAAGGTAGTTGTTCCAAGCGATTCGTAAAAGTTCTCATTCAGATACGTCTGAAAATCCTCACCGGTGATGTTCTCAATTACCTTCGGAGCAAGTATAAATGACAAGTCGCTGTACACATACCCTGGCTTTTCGTTTAGCGGGTACTCTACTATACTTTTATAAATCTTCTTGTGGTACTTTCGGTGCATGTACAGGTTATCAGCCACTCTAAAAGGGAATCGCGCCGTGGAATCTTCGTTAAAAGTGCGCCACTTAAATTTACCGTTCTTCTTCACCGCCTCCTTCCAGAAAGGTATCCAGGCGTAGAGGCGGGCCTGGTGCGTGAGGATATCCCTATACTTCAGGTTCTCCAGGTCCGTGCCCTGCACCATAGGCAAATATGAGCCAAGGGTGTTATCTACATTAAACCGGCTCTCGCCTTTCAGTTTCATAAAAGCGGCCATGGAGGTGCTTACCTTGGTTATAGACGCAAGGTCGTAGAGGTCGGTGTTTATTACAGGCGTATCCTCATCATAGGTATGGTAACCAAACGATTTTTGATAGATTACCTTGCCTTCTTTCGCCACCAGCACCTGAGCACCAGGAGTGGCTTTTTCCTGAATAGCCTGCGCTACCAGAGAGTCTATTCCCGTAAAATGCTCCGACTTTAGCCCAACACCCTCAGGCATACTATAAGCCAGCCGTATGCCACCATGCGTTATCAAGCCATCCTCTAATTTAAAAACATTGGATACGGCAACCGGTAATTTACCTTTCGCACTTATCCCGCCAAAAATCAGCTGTGATGCTATATCCTGCGTTACAGGAGTTTCCTGGTAAGCAGCAATAACGGCATCGGCCTTATCTAAACTTTCTATTTTAGCCAGGCTGTATACATTGCCAAACACACTCACAATGGTTGGTTTGGATCGGATCAAGTCTTTGAGAAACAGGTTCATTTCAGCGGTGATACCAAAATTGCTGCTGCCGGCTTTTAACTGCAGTTTGTGCACGCCTGCAATTACCAGGTTATACTTTGCCAGCTGTTCCTTTAGCTGTAGTAGCTCTGCAATGGTAGCAGTCGGTTTCAGGAAGAAGGTGTCTACTTTTGTGTATCTGGCAAGTCCTCTCTGAAATTCGGTTTCTTTGTCGGTTCCGATAGCCAGGGCAGCAATGCGCAAAGTATCCAGGTAATTAAGCGGAAGTATGTTTTCCTTGTTGCGAAGCAGTGTGAGCGAGGCATCAGTTAATTGCCGGCTCAGGTTTTGAGCGTATGGGTTATTTAGGTCCTTTATAAGGTTATTCAACTCGATAGGTTTATATTTGTCGAGCCCTACCCATTGCTTGGCAGCCAGTAGCTTCCGTACCCGGGCATCAATTTCTGCCTGCGTGATCTCTTTGTTCTGTATAGCCTTTTTAACTTCTTCGATAGTCGTCTTCACATCCATCGTATTCAGCAGCACATCGTTACCAGCCAAAAGCGCCTTTACATCCACAATACCCGGCTCGTAAAACTTTGCCACGCCCTGCATGTTCAACGCATCTGTAAATACCAGTCCTTTATACTTTAGCTCTTTCTTCAACAGGTCCATTACAATGCGCTCTGATAAGGTAGAGGCAAGATTTGGCGTATTATCCAGCACAGGGATATTCATGTGTGCCACCATCAAACTACCCAGGCCATTTTCCATCAGCTCACGGAACGGGTACAGCTCAACTGAGTCCAGCCTGATGCGTGAGAAATTGAGGATGGGAAGATCTGCATGAGAGTCTACGTTGGTGTCGCCGTGGCCGGGAAAGTGTTTTGCGTTTGCCAGCACGCGCTGGTCCTGCATGCCCTTCATGTAGGCCATAGCCTTTCGGGTAACGTTATGCTTGTCTTCACCGAAAGCACGGAAGCCGATCACGGGGTTATTCGCATTGTTGTTCACATCTACTACCGGGGCAAAATTCACATGGATACCCAGGCGCTTGCATTGGCGTGCAATCTCAGCACCCATGTCATAGATCAGCTGCTCATCCTCTATCCCCCCCAACGACATCTGGTACGGAAACCGAATGGTACTATCGAGGCGCATGGCAAGGCCCCACTCAGCATCTATGGTTACCATTAATGGTACTTTGCTTTCCTGCTGGTAGCGGTTTGTCATTTTGGCCTGCCTCACCGGCCCGCCCTGGAAAAATATCAGGCCGCCAACTTTGTAGGTCGTAATCAGGTTGCTGATGGAGTCGATATGCGCCTGGTCGCGGTTAGAGTATACCGGGATCATGATGAGCTGGGCAATGCGTTCTTCAGGCGTCAGGGTTTTCATCACAGAGTCTACCCACCTGGATTGCTGCCAGGCCAGAAAATCCGGGTCTCTTGTCTGATCATAAGAGGTAACATCAGCTTTTTTTGTATTGCTGTGCAGGGGCTTTGATCTACTGCGCTGTGCATCAGCATTCAATGCAAAAAGCAACATTGAAGCAGTCAGTATAAAGTATAAAGTATGTTTCTTCACAACGAACAGGTGGTTTAGTATCAGGCATTTAGTATATATACCGCAAAATCAAAAATAAGGTAAAAAGTATAGCTGCATGAGATAACACATGCGCTTGATTTTATACTGAGAGGCCTAAACCGGCACATCTAAATTTCTTAAAAGGAACCAGCTGTATGGCCTGATAGTTGTATACTACATATTGGGAATTTAAACTTTTAAGCCATTGACCACTCTAATGCTAAGGCAGCTTTTGGGCAACATAGCCTTCTGAAATTTTGCTGCAATCTCATCTTAAACTATTACATTTAGGGCCTCTGTGCTGTTTAAACAGCAATAGCCGAAAATATACAAACTGTTCTAACAAAACTTAAACCTAAACCGACTACTAATAACCTATGACAAATCTGAATTCTATGAAAAGTAGGAGCAACTGGAAAAACAACCTCCGGATTTTACTTTTTGGAGCAGCCATGTTTACTGTCGCAGAAGCATCTGCACAGTATAAACCAGAAAACGGTACTAAGTCCCCTTTTATCGATAAAGCCAACATGGACCTGTCGGTAAAGCCAGGCGATGATTTTTATACTTACGCCAGCGGTGCCTGGCTAAGAAACAACCCTGTTCCGGCTAAAGAAACCCGTTGGGGTAGCTTTAACCTGCTGCGCGACTTTAATATTAAGGCGGTAAAAGATATCCTGAACGAGGCAGCTGCTGACAAAAACGCAGCAGCCGGTTCTGTTAACAAGCGTGTAGGCGATTTCTATGCCGCTGCTATGGATAGCGCTGCCATCGAGAAGCTGGGTTATAAGCCTATCAAAAACGACCTAAAAAGAACAGGCAAGATTAAAGACGTAAACGGTTTACTAAACGAGGCAGCTTACCTGAGAACATCAGGTGCAGGCTCTCCAATGTTTGGTTTCTATGTTGGCCAGGACCGCAAGAACCCTAACAACATGGTGCCTCAGCTTAGCCAGGGCGGTACTACCCTACCCGACCGCGATTACTACCTGAAGGATGATGCCCGCAGCAAAAAAATTCAGGACGCTTATAAAACCTACATCACTACCCTGTTTACTTTAACAGGCGAATCACAGGCTAAAGCACAGCAAAACGCTGAGACTATCTTTAACCTGGAGAAGAAGCTTGCCGCTGCACAAATGGCTCGTGTAGAGATGCGCGACCCGTACAAGACCTACAATAAATTCTCTGTAGCCGATTTCAGCAAAACCACTCCGAACATGGACTGGAAGGCGCTGATGGCGAAGATGAAAGTAAACGGCCAGGACACTATCCTGGTTAACAATCCTAAGTTTTTTACAGAGCTGGACGGCATGCTGAAGAGCGTTCCGACTAAAGACTGGGCTACGTACATGCAGTGGAACGTGCTTAAATCTGCAGCGCCATACCTGAGCTCTGATTTTGTAAACGCGAATTTTGCTTACTCGCAGGCTTTATCTGGCCAGAAAGTACAGACCCCGCGTTGGCAGCGTATGTCGCAGTTAACCGACGGTACGATTGGTGAGTTGCTGGGCCAGCTTTATGTGCAGAAGCACTTTAAGCCAGAGGCAAAGGCGCGCATGAACGAGATGATCGCCAACCTGATCAAAGCATACGAGATCCGCATCAACAACCTGGACTGGATGAGTGCCGGCACGAAAGAGAAAGCGCTTGCTAAACTGCATGCCTTCCGTCCAAAAGTAGGTTACCCTGACAAGTGGGAAACGTATGAAGGTCTTGATATTTCCCGTAAGTCTTTCTTTACGAACGTGCGCAACTCAGGTGCATGGGGCTACAACAAAATGGTGAACCAGTTGGGCAAGCCAGTAGACCGTGAGCGTTGGGGCATGACACCTCCAACAGTAAACGCCTACTATAGCCCGGTAATGAACGAGATCGTGTTCCCGGCAGGTATCCTGCAGTTCCCGTTCTTCGACCCAAAGGCGGATGATGCGGTGAATTACGGTGGTATTGGTGCGGTTATCGGCCACGAGATTTCTCACGGTTTCGACGACTCTGGTAGCCAGTACGACAAAGACGGTACATTACGTAACTGGTGGCAGCCTGAAGACCTTGCTAAGTTTAAGGCAAAAGCCAAATTGCTGAAAGAGCAGTATGACGCTTATACTGTACTGGACACAGTGCATGTAAACGGTCAGCTTACATTAGGTGAGAATATTGGTGACCTTGGTGGTCTGGCCGGTGCTTACGAAGCCTTCAAAATGACAAAGCAAGGCCAGTCTAACGAGTTGATCGACGGCTTTACGCCAGACCAGCGTTTCTTCCTGTCGTGGGCACAGGTTTGGAGAGGGAACATTTTGCCAGAGGCAGCTGCCCAGCAGATCGTTACGGATACACACTCACCTGGAGAGTTCAGAACTTTTGGTCCGCTAGTAAACATGGATGCCTGGTACGAGGCATTTGATGTGAAGCCAGGCGATAAACTTTACAAAAAGCCGGAAGACAGAATCAGAATCTGGTAATTTATACTTAGGTCTGACAAGGGCCTGATCAAGCAAGAGGGGAATCGATGTAAATTCGGTTTCCCTCTTTTGCTTTTAAAGTATAAGTATACTTGTTGAGCCTATAGTCATGAATTTGTAATGACACAGCGAGAATCTTTTCTGCAGCCTAAATCCAGGTTTACACCCACACAAGTATAAATTGAGGTACAACTATACTTTGCAACTTGGTAATACAGCTAAAATTAATGTAGTTTAGTGTTGCGGCTTTGAGTTTGGAATCAAATGACTTCTGCAATTTGCCGCATAAACTAAAATTAACTAAACACAATCACACCTGCATGGAGCAAGTCTCTTCGTCAGCACCATTAATTACCAACGATGCCGTAGTACTGGGTATTCTGGTAGTCATACTGGCATTCGTATTTAAAACATCATCCAGCAACCATCCATTTTTCAGGAAGTTTTACTCCGTAGTGCCGTCGGTACTGCTGTGCTATCTTATTCCCAGCTTGCTAAACTCCTTCAACATCATCTCCGGTGAACAGTCTGGTTTGTACAATATGGCTTCGCGTTACCTGCTGCCGGCCAGTTTGGTGCTATTTACTTTAAGCTTAGACCTTAAGGAGATCTGGAAGCTACGCCACAAGGCCGGTTTGATGTTCTTAACAGGTACAGCAGGCATTATGATAGGTGGCCCGGTGGCTATACTTATCGTTTCTAGTTTTGCCCCGGATATAGTAGGCGGTGAAGGACCTATGGCTGTATGGCGAGGCCTTTCTACCATTGCCGGCAGCTGGATTGGCGGCGGTGCTAACCAGTTGGCTATGTTTGAGGTATTTAAACCAGACCCGAACCTGTTTTCTGCCGTAATCGCAGTAGATGTTATAGTGGCCAACGTCTGGATGGCTGTACTACTTTACGGAGCAGGTATAAGCGAACGTGTAGACAGGTTCTTCAAGGCCGACAGCACCGCCGTGAATGACCTGAAGGTGAAGATAGAGCAGCACCAGCTCAACATCATGAAAATACCGGCATTAGCCGATTTGGCTATGATAGCAGGTGTGGGTCTGGGTGTAACAGGTGTAGCCCACTTCTTTGCCGATATTATTGCTCCCTGGATAGAATTAAATGCGCCTTACCTGGACAAGTTTAGCCTTACCTCCGGCTTCTTCTGGATTGTGGTGATAGCAACTACCATAGGTGTATTTCTTTCCTTCACAAAAGCACGCGAACTGGAGGGGGTTGGCGCTACACGCATAGGAAGTCTGTTCCTGTACATACTGGTGGCAACCATTGGTATGCAAATGGATATTACGGCCATAGTAAGCCAGCCGGGCCTGTTCCTGGTAGGCCTTATCTGGATTATGGTGCACATGTTGCTGTTGCTTATTATAGGTAAGCTGGTAAGGGCTCCGTTCTTCTTCTTGGCTGTTGGTAGCCAGGCTAATGTGGGAGGAGCCGCCTCTGCTCCTATTGTGGCAGCGGCTTTTCATCCTGCGCTGGCACCTGTTGGTGTACTTTTGTCTATACTTGGCTATGCCGTTGGTACCTATGGCGCTTACCTTTCAGGGCTGATGATGCAAATGGTTGCCCCCTGATAGAATTATATTCTGAATAATTTAGTTATACATTGAAACAACAGGGTATTTAACCTATACTAAGCTTCTACTATGAAAAACGGTTTGTCTATACTGTTACTTGGAACGTTGCTAGCCTGTACCACTACTAAAAATACGGTTGAAACAGCTACTACGTCTACTCCTGCACCATCTCCGCTAACTACACACGTAGAAGCGGTACGAAAGCAATTTGCCCCTGATAAACGTACGGTGCTGTTTGATGTAACTGCGAAAGAAAACAGTGTGCTTACCGGCGAAACTATACTTCCGGAGGCTAAGGCTGCTCTGTTAAGCAAGCTCCAGGCCGCCAACCTTGCATATACAGATAGTATAACCGTGCTACCGGAAGCAGAACTGGAAGGAAACCATTATGCAGTAGTAAGGTTATCGGTAGCCAACCTCCGTTCCCAGCCAAAGCACCCTGCCGAACTGGCAACGCAGGCAACTATGGGTACTCCGCTTAAAGTATGGAAAAAAGAAAACGGCTGGTACCTGGTACAGACTCCTGACAATTACCTGGCCTGGGTAGACGCAGCCGGTATTCAACTGATGACAAAAAACGAACTGGATACATGGCAGAAAGGCGAAAAGCTGATCTACACAAACCCATACGGCTTTGCACTTTCGAACACAGACAAGCAAGGAGCAACCGTGTCTGACCTGGTGTATGGCGATGTGATGGTGCTCAAAGGCAAGACCAAAGATTATTTCGAGGTGAGTTTACCTGATGAACGTGTGGGCTACATCCCCTCCTCTGAAGCCATTCCATACAAAGAGTGGATCACCAGCCGCCAGCCAACAGGAGAAAACCTCGTACAGACAAGCAAGCGCCTGATGGGCCTGCCTTACTTGTGGGGCGGCACTTCTTTTAAGGGGGTAGACTGCAGTGGTTTTACCAAAACAGTATACTTCATGAATGGCATTGTACTGCCACGCGACGCCTCGCAACAGGTACATGTAGGCGAACTGGTCGATACAGATAAGAATTGGGATAAGCTTCGCCCTGGCGATCTGCTGTTCTTCGGAGTGCCTGCAAAAGATGGCAAGCCTGAGCGTATTGTGCATGTGGGCATGTGGATCGGAGGCGATAAAGAATTCATACATTCTGCCGGCCTTGTGCGCATCAGCAGCATGAACCCCAATGCAGCCAATTACGATGATTACGAAAACAACCGCTACTTAAGAACAAAACGCCCTGCCCCCGGCCCTAACATGCTGGACCTGCGCGCCAGTTCTATTTATGAGTAAACGAAGAGTATAAGTATAATAGAGAAGTCCGTTGCTGATTAGACAGTAGCGGACTTTTTGTTTTTGCAGTACATTATCCAACCACCCCTAACCCCCAATGTCGTCAACTTAAGCAAAAGGCTGTCATTTCGAGCACCGCGAGAAATCTATCCGGAATTAGTACAGGAGGCATTCTGTAAAGATCTCTCCTTTCGTCGAGATGACAGAAAAGCTTAAGTTGACGGCATTGCCCCTAACCCCTCTCCCGAATCAAGTCCGGGAGAGGGGTTAGGGGTGGTTGGAACGGTTAATGCAGGATAATCATACTTACCTACTTCACTCCTACCCTGTACTGCTCAATCTTCCCCGCCAGAAACTCAATGTCATCAAAAGTATGGAGGCTGTTAATAACTACTCTGGTGATAGGCTCACTGTCCGGGTCCGGGTATGGGAAACAGGAAATAATGATATCGTCTTCTAAGGCGGAGGTTAAGCCATGGTGCTTTGTATAAAATACCGGGTAAGTATCAAAGAAGTTAAACAGGCCTGTGTCACTTATCATCTGCTGAAAGTGCAGTACATTACGTGTAAGTTGTTGCCTGGCTTGTTCGTATACTTTCTGAGCGTGCAGGTATGCATACAGATAGGCAGGTGGTGCCGGAGAGCCTCCCATAAAGTATGGCGACTTTTTTAGAGAACCTATCAAACCTGTGGAGCCAAGCACTACACCGCCAGCAATACCCAACGCTTTTCCCATTGATGCAACTACTACCAGCTCCACATTTAGCTTTAATAGCTTACGGAGTTCAGGATAAACGCCTGCACCTTTCTCTCCCAGCAAACCGAACCCATGTGAGTCGTCTACAATCAAGGTTATTTGCTTATCCTCAGGCAGGTCTGTAATCCAGTTAAATGCATACTTACGGGCATACAACGGATCAACTGAGTTCATTACAAGCACCACATCGCCGGAACACGCCGCAATGGCAGAAGGCAAGGCTTCAACCCATGAAGTATAGTCTGTGTGGTTAGCATCTGCTGCAGTGCGCCAGACGGCAGGATGTGCATCAGGAGCATAGATGAAAGACTGCCCTGTATCAAGCGTTCTGATCAATGCTTGCCCTGCCAGGTAACCCGACGAAAAAGTAAGGGCTCCTTCGGCACCTGCATGACTAGCCAGCATACTTTCGGCCTCGTCGTATACAGCTAGTTTTAAATTTGATCCTCTGGAGCTGGAGTAGGTAGTGCCATAGCGTTTACCACCTGCATGTATCAGAGCTTCCAGACGGCTGTTCTTGCTCATTCCCAGGTAAGAAGTGCCGCTAAAGTATAAACGCTCTTTTCCGTTAACAATAACGGTTCTGCCGGTAAAGGCTTCTACCACAGCCATAAGTCATACTATTTAGCTGCTACCAGTTGCGGTAGCAGGTAAGCACCTGTACCATTGGCATCCGGATACACCAGGCCATTTTCTGTAACCACCACACCTGTAGCAATATCTTCCTTTAAAAGCAGGGCTCCGTCCATATCCACATAGTCCAGCATTGGGGCCAGGTGGCCGATTGCCGAAATGCCAATTGAAGACTCCGTCATACAGCCGATCATTACTTTCATGCCTAGTTCACGCGCCTCTCTGATCATGCGCAATGCCGGCGTTACCCCACCGCATTTGGTCAGCTTAATGTTAACGCCATGAAACAGGTTGTGGCATTTGGCGACATCCTGCTCTACAATACAGCTTTCGTCGGCTATCAGCGGAAGTACTGAATGCCTGTACACTTCTTTCATCCCCTCCAGGTTGTCGGCTTTCATGGGCTGTTCTATAAACTCCACTCCCAGTTTCTTCAGCTCAATAGAATTGTTGATGGTTTCATCCACACCCCAATGGCAGTTGGCATCTACCCTGAAAATGGCATCGGTGTGCTTACGCAGCTCACGCACAATATCCAGGTCTTCGCTGGTACCAAGTTTTATCTTATAGATCGGCCATGGCTTCTCCTTCATTTTCTGCACCATTTTATCAATAGAGTCGATGCCAATGGTATAATTGGATATGGGTGCATTTTTGGGATCAAGGCCCCATATCTCGTAAAGGGGTTTGCCTGTTTTTTTACCGTACAGATCGTGAGCGGCCATATCGAGGGCGCATTGCGTGAAAGAGCTGTGCTGCAAGGCAGGGCGCACCTGCTCCCAGAAAGCCGCCGGGTCAGTTATGTCTGTAGATTCGATCTGCTGCCGGATGTTCTCCAGGTTTTGCGTCATGCCCTCTATGGTCATGCCATAGTATGGGTTGCTGGTTGCTTCGCCATAGCCTTTGTGTTCGCCGTCCTGCAGTTCAACGATCAGGGTATCCTGCACGTCGCGGGAGTCATAGGAAATGGTAAAGGTATGCTTCAAAGGCAAGGCAAAGGATCGGATCGTTAATTTCATTGTATGGTTTGTTTAAATGATTCTTCTGGAAGTGCCAGTTTAATACTTCTCGTGGATTTCAGTCATGATGCGGACCATCTCCTCCCGAACTGCTGCAGATGAACCCCTGAAATTGTTGTTCATAAAGCTAAAGAGCAGCAGCTTACCACTTTTAGTCATAATATAGCCGCTCTGGTTGTGCACATGCGACAGCGTACCCGATTTACCGAACACAAAAGGAACATCCGCCTTGTAAATATTCCGGAAGGTACCCGGCCTGCCTCCTACTGCCAGCATAGGCAATAATTTATGATTTGGCCGCTCCTGCTGTAATTTCTGCAGCAAGGCAATTATACTTCGCGGTGTAAACATGTTCATACTTGATAAACCCGACCCGTCTACCCAAACCGGCTTATCCGGCAAATCCTGCAGGTAATTATCAAGTACATACTTTATACTTTTCTCTACGGACAAGGTATCTGAAATAGTGCCCGAACTCAGCACCAGCAGTTGCTCCGCCATTAAGTTATCGCTTACCTGCAGCATACGTTTATACACGCTATCAGATGGCAGTCCGGGTAAAGTTATTGCTGTTTTCGGTAAGGCTTGCTTTAGCAGTTTTACTTCCCGCTTTAAGGTATCGGACAGCAGTTGCATCGTTGTTTCCGGTGAGGTGATAAAAGGCACTTCTACAGAAAAATCAGCTTTGGCTACTTTCGGATAAAACGTAATGTCGTTTGTACGCCATTCCCTAACAAACGAATCGTTTTGTGGCTGCAAAGTAGCAGTATCTGCTTTAACGTTGGCTTTAAAATGTGCTGGCGTGGTAGTATAAGGGCTGTTCTCTTTTCTGTAAAACTTTACGATGTTGCCGTGAATTGGAAAAATACTCCGCTCTGGCTGGTAATAATAGTTGTAGTCGTCCCAGCCCCAGTTAACAGCAAACGGCGTGCTCGCAAACGGAGCTTCTATGTAATACAGTTTCTCTTTCCTGTTTTTCAGAAAATTGTAGGCAATGGAGTTCTTCAGATCCATGTGTGCGAACGTGGGATCGCCGGTACCCCAAAATAAAAGCGAATCGCCGCGTACAGTATACTTTAGTGCTGGAATGGTATCGCCCAGCATTTTAAGACTGGTATAAAAAGTAAACAGTTTGGTGTTGGAGGCAGGCACAAAGTACTTATCTGCGTTGTGCTCCACCACCATTTTCCCTAGTTCGGGGTCGAATAAAGCAAAGCCTACAAAGCGGTTAACTTTTTTCTCAGACTCCTGCACCTGTTGCAGTATGGTAGCCGGCCCGTATACTTCGGCAGTTACCTCAGGTTTTTTTTGTGTGATACAGGATGTCTGCCCTATCAGGAGAAGGCCGAGAATGATCTTCCAGCTAAATATCGCTGCTTTATTTTGCATGTTTATGCGGTTTATTTATCAGAACATTTAAATAACTGAATTTAACTTTCCCTTCAAAGCATTTAGCCCGCTAATTTTACACTCCGAAACGTTTTAACACTTAAAATTATTAAAGGTACTAGCACTGCAAATTTTAAGATGGTGACTTAAGTCAGCTTTATTTGTAATTTTAAGCTTCATATTTACCCTCGAATCATATACCCAACCATATGAAAGTAGAACAGATCTATACAGGATGCCTGGCTCAGGGCGCTTATTACATCGAAAGCGACGGTGAGGCCGCCATCATAGACCCGCTTCGGGAAATTAAGCCATACCTCGATAAAGCTGCCGAAGATGGTGCCAGTATAAAATATGTTTTAGAAACTCATTTCCATGCCGATTTTGTATCCGGGCACGTAGACCTGGCAAAAGCTACAGGCGCCCCAATTGTATTCGGACCAAACGCTGCTCCAACGTTTGATGCGCACATTGCCACCGATGGCGAAGAATTTAAAATTGGTAAGCTTACCATTAAAGTATTGCACACACCCGGCCATACTATGGAATCTACCACCTATCTGTTAAAAGATGAGAACGGCAAAGACTACGCTGTTTTTACCGGCGACACCCTGTTTATTGGTGATGTGGGCCGACCTGACCTTGCTGCAAAATCGGACCTGACACAGGAGCAACTGGCAAGTTACTTATACGACTCGCTGCGTACCAAGATCATGCCTTTGGCTGATGAGGTATTGGTTTATCCCGCACACGGAGCCGGCTCAGCCTGTGGCAAGAACATGAGCAAAGAGACCTTTGATACATTAGGCAACCAAAAGGCAACAAACTACGCCCTGCGTGCCGACATGACAAAAGAGGAATTTGTACGTGAAGTAACGGATGGATTGATGCCGCCGCCAAACTACTTCCCATTCAATGTACAGTTGAACAAAGAGGGCTATAACAGCATCAGTAATATTCTGGAGCAGGGGCTTACAGCTTTATCTCCTGACGCTTTTGCAGCAGCCGCTTCCGAAACCGGGGCACTTATACTTGATACACGCAAACCACAGGCTTTCGCCCAGCGCTTTATACCAAACTCACTTTTTATTGGTATAGATGGTGGCTTTGCCCCCTGGGTAGGTGCGCTTATACTTGATTTAAAACAGCCTATACTTTTTGTTGCCGATGCAGGTCGCGAAGAAGAAGTAGTAACCCGCCTGGCACGTGTTGGTTACGATAACACAATTGGTTACCTGGCTGGTGGCTTTGCAGCCTGGCAGTATGCCGGAAAACCAGTTGATTCCATTGTATCCATACCTGCTGAAGAATTTGCTGCCCTTTATGCCGAAGATGCAAGTATAAAAGTGATTGATGTGCGCAAGCCAGGCGAGTACCAGTCCGAACATATTGAAACTGCCGTTAACAACCCGCTGGATTTTCTGTATGATAACTTAGCTGCCCTACCTACAGATGAAACGCTTTACATCCATTGTGCAGGCGGATACCGTTCTGTGATCGCGGCATCTATACTTAAGTCACGAGGCTTTGAAAATCTAATTGATGTACAAGGAGGCTACGGCGCTATCTCTAAAACAGGTATACCACGTACAAACTTTGTCTGCTCTGGCACAGTTAAGTAAATTTACTTCATACTGAAAAGGCCTGCCGATTTTTAACAAATCAGCAGGCCTTTTTCTTTACTTATACTCGTTACCGACAGCTACTCGGTGTAAAATTCCATCTTACCAATCTGGTAATCGCGCATAGCCTGCGTAACTAAATTTCTTAAAGCCTTGCATAGGCTACTTGATTAAGTAAGTGCCTTATTTTTAAAGTTTAAACTTACAAAAATCCCGAATAGCTACTTTTAAAGCCACAAAATAAAAAAATAAGCTAACTCAAATAAAAAAAATCTAATAACTATATATTATATAAAAAAAGTCCTTAGCTTTAAAAACTACTTTTATGGCTTAAACCTATGAGTTTTAAGCACACAAACGTATACAATAGAACCTGATTAATACTAAAGATTTATTATCAGCAAAAAGATGGAGAGGTTTATAGCAGAGGTAGATCAGTTGGAACGTGTTGTTGCTGTCAGGCTGACGGGAGAACTCGATGCAAACACAGCTGTGTCTGCAGATGATGCCTTGCAGGAAGCTATTGCTAATGCAATTGAAAAAGCTCTTCTGATTGACTGTACCGGTTTACACTATATTTCTTCTGCAGGCCTGGGAGTTATACTTTCTTCTTTACATGCCTGCAAACAGAACAGCACTAAAGTAGTTTTTTGCGGACTTCAACCTAAAATCAAAAATGTGTTTGCCATACTTGGCCTCGAAAAAATAATTGTTGCTGCTGTAAATGAGGAAGAGGCTATGAAGCTATTAAACGGCAGTCCAAAACCTCCTAAAGTATAAATAAAATCCCCTGTTCATTATATTGAACAAGGGAATATAGATTTGTGATTTACTGTACTGTCTACTACTCTTAATCCCAGTCGTAGTGTCGCCTTTTATCCGATGAGTACATATTCCTATCACCTGTGCCATGTGGTCTATCGTAATTGTCTTCCGACAAACCATAGCCTCCAGTATTTCTGAACGAACTACCATAGGACTTATTTCCTGATGTGTAGCCACGGTATTCTCTTTCATATGCTGCGCCTCTCCTGTAGTGCGGTGTATCACTGCTTGCACGAACAGTACTGTCTCCATAGCCTCCACCATATCCTGAAGAAGACACAAATCTATCGGCATTACCGCCGTGGCCGCTCATAGAGCCATATGCTTCTGATCCACCAAAATCACCGTGCGAACTGTAGTTTGCTCCACCAAAAGCAGAGCCACTATATCCCCCCATTCGTCCGGCCCCATAGCCTTGCCTTTGCAACTGGTTTCGTTCCCGCTCCATGTTTTCCAATTCGTTGTATTCGTTATGTGCATTGCCAAAGCTAGACATACCATACCCTTGCCGAATGTTATCAAGGTCGTGTGGCTTGTTTCCTACATTTCGGTAATAATTTCTTTCCATGTCATAATCCTGCTGGCGATAGTCACGATCTCCATCAGGTTGGTAACCGCTATGGTAGTTACTATTGGCTGGGTTATCGTAATACCTTCTTCTTTCTGTTGCATGCCAGCTATTCCTGTCATTGCTTCTATCAAAGTCATTCTCCATAGTGTAGTGTTAAGGTTTATACTTTATACTTCTTAAACGCAACAAAGCAGCATCTGTTTGATTTGAGTTTAAGCTGTAATCACAAAACAAAAGGCCCGGTTTAACGGGCCTTTTGTTTTAATGTAAGATGTCTTTTAATTATCAGATGCAAAATTTAGTCCCGCGGACCAAATCCCGTGGTGCGATAGCCGTAAGTGTTTCTTCTTGTTACGTCGTATCCAGAATCAAACACCTCCCCTTCTCTTTGAGTCAGGCTATGATAACCACCTTTGCTTTGGAGCTGTTTAGGCATTTGCTGGCCTATACTGCTACCACTGTTCTGATTATTCTGCTCGTATAACGTTTCTCTTTCCGGTACAAAACGTCCAGCATTTTCCTGTCTGTATTCATTAAAGTCGCCTATGTTGGCGCGTTTCCCGGATTTACTTTTTAAAGCTTGTTTCCAGAAGTTTTTGTAAGGGTTATACAGATCCCTGTATTCGCGGCTTTGTCCACTATAACCGGATTCATAATTCTGGTCATAAGGATCGTAGGCGCTTCGATCAAACTGATAATTATTAGACATAGCTATATACTATATTAATTTAACAAATACTTGCACTTTAAACGTAAAGTAAGCGTAGTTGTTTAACTCATATACTTGTTAAATTAAAAGTTAACCAGTTCACCTCCTCCACCATACCAACATAACCACCTGATTAGCAACCATCTATTATTGAAACGATAAATTTTAGATTTTGGATCAGGAAATTCAGCTTAAAATATGCTTCATGCTTAACTGTTTATACTTTCTCCTTTTGTGGGCAGCTTCTATGGCTTTATAGTTCTTTTGTGAAAATAAAATGCTTTAAAACAGCATGATACAAAAGCAGGCCAGAACAGCCTGATAAGTAAACATACCAGTAGCTAAGGTATGCGCCAGTTACATTTATATATAGCTTTTCAACTATTTTTGGTTATATTCGTTCTGTAAATTGTTAAAGCTATAGAAACAAATATGAAGAAATTATTTTTTGCAGGACTGCTGGCACTTATTGGTACCGGGGCTGTGGCCCAAACCTCTCAGGGTAACATTTCGCTTGGAGGCTCTTTAAGCATTTATAGTGCATCTAATGATCAAACCAATAGCGAAAGTAAACAGACCGGGTTTTCAATATCCCCTTCTGCGGGCTATTTTATTAAAGATGGGTTAGAACTAGGTTTGAATTCCCGTTTGCTTTTTTACACCAGCACCTATAAACAGATCAATTCGGACTCTGGTAACAAGTTCAATACGTTTAGCTATAGTATAGGTCCTTACCTTACCAAGTATATCTCTATCACCGAAAAGCTACATCTAACTGCCACAGGAGGTTTCGGCTACGAAAACAGCAGAACAAAACGACCTGATGAAGCTGAAGAACTATACTCCTCAGCTTCAGGTTTCTATGCGTCGGCGGCGCCTGGCCTGACTTATTTTGCTACATCGAAGCTGGGTTTTTCTGTAAGTATGGGCTACATCGGTTACTCAAAATCCACCCAAACGTATCATGATTCAGAACCAAAACAGGAAACAGTATCAGAAGATTTTGGCCTAAACTTTTCACCCGCCAGTGCATCAATCGGAATCCGATACTATATCAACCGTTAAGATATAACCTATGAAAAAGATATTTTTTACGGTGCTATGTTTTGTGCTGGTACAGTTAAGTTTTGCTCAGATTCCACAAGGCAGCTGGACTGCAACCGGCACTTTGGGGTATACTAGTCGTACCGAAGAAGCCAAAAGTGGTAATGTAGAACTAAACAGACAAAGCTATCAGGTAAGCCCTGGTATAGGCTATTTTGTAACCAACAATCTGGAGCTTGGACTTATGGCCGGTTACAGGTATTCTGAGCATGATGAGAAAAACAGTATTATGGCGGGTCCATCGTATACAAACTACCATGAGATAAAGAACTATTCAGCTGGCGTTTATGCACGGGCATACAAGTTTCTGGTAAACAACCTCGCTGTTTATGGCCAGGCAGACGTTAACTACAATTTTTCTGATGTAAGCTATAAACAAGTGCTATCCAGCTTTAGTAAGTATGAACTGGAAAATAAAACCGAAACAAACTACTTTTCGGCAGCTGTTCGCCCTGGTATTGCCTTTTTTTTATCTGATAAAATCAGTCTGAATGCGACATATGGTGAATTAAGCTATTCCAGAAATAATGAAGAGCAGCAACGGAGAGAACTTATTTTTAATGAAACAACTACAAGAGATACTAGCAGTGAAAGTAATCAATTTCAACTTGTCCTTTCCAGTAGCTCCTTTAATCTTGGTCTGAGTTTTTATTTCTAAAGATCTATACTTTACCGCATAAAAAAGCCCGCACAGTTTATACTTGTGCGGGCTTTTTCATATTTCAATTTATACTTACCAGCCGCTTGCCAACACGTCGGCAATGTGCATGGTTTTGATTGGTTTCTTCTGCTTGTTTATATAGGCCTGCAGGTGCATCAGACAACTGCTGTCTGTAGAGATGATAAACTCGGCACCGGTGGCAAGTGCGTGCTCTACTTTTTGCTCGGCCATGGCTGTTGAGATAGACTCAAACTTTACAGCGAAGGTACCTCCAAAGCCACAGCAGGTCTCGCTATCTTCCATTTCGATCAGTTCCAACCCTTGCACTCCATTCAGCAATGCGCGCGGCCCTGCTTTAATGCCGCACTCACGCAGCGCACTACACGAGTCGTGGTACGTGTACTTGCCCTGTAAAGCTGCTCCATCAATAGTAGTAATGCCCAGCACGTCCGTCAGGAATTCGGTCAGCTCGTACACTTTTTTCTGCATGGCCCTATACTTAACCAGCTTCGACGATTTCACGAAAATATCCTGATAGGCATTACGCACCATGCCCACACAAGAGGCAGACGGCGCTACAATGTAATGCGAAGTTTCGTTCGAGAAATCAGTAAGAAACTTATTGGCTACTTCGCGGGCTTCGTCGAAAAAGCCGGCGTTAAAAGCTGGCTGGCCGCAGCATGTTTGGTTTGGGTTATAGTTTACCTCACAGCCTACCTTCTCCAGCACTTTTACCATGTTCATGCCTGTTTCCGGGAAAAGCTGATCTACGAAGCAGGGTATAAAAATATCTACGATTATTCTTTTTGCCATAATTAAGAGAACACAGCACCAGATTCTGCCAGCGCGGCATGGAATGCTGTCTTGTTGAGATTCAAATTTAAACCAATCTTTTCGAAATAAGCGACTAAATTTTCGGTAGCCATGTTACCTACCAGTTCATCTTTGGCCATTGGGCAACCACCGAAACCACGCATGGCACCGTCAAACCTTCTGCATCCGGCATTGTAAGCAGCCTCTACTTTTTCATGCCAGGTTGTTGGCGTGGTATGCAGGTGCGCACCAAATTCTATACTTTTAAAGGCAGGAATAAGGCTTTCGAAAAGATATGTGATGTTTTCAGGGTTAGAGACCCCGATGGTATCTGAAAGTGAGATGATCTTTACATCCAGCTTGTGCAGTTCTTCTACAAACCTGATAACGGTTTCAGCATTCCAGGGGTCGTTGTAAGGATTTCCGAAACCCATGGAAATATAGGTAACCAGCGTTTTACCGAGTTTATGGCAAATATCCTGTATCTGTGCCAGTTGCTCCATGGCCTCGGCTATACTTTTGTTTGTATTGCGCTGCTGAAACGTTTCTGAAATTGAAAGCGGAAAGCCCAGGTAATCAATCTGATGGTGCTGTGCTGCATCTTCGGCGCCACGTACGTTGGCAATAATAGCGAGTAGTTTGGTTGTGGTGTTATCCAATTCCAGGTTGGCCAGCACTTCTGCCGTGTCGCGCATTTGTGGTATAGCCTTAGGCGAAACAAAGCTGCCAAAATCAAGCGTATCAAAACCTACTTGCAGCAAGGTATTCAGGTAGGCAATCTTCTTTTCTGTTGGTATAAAGTCCTTGATACCTTGCATGGCATCGCGGGGGCATTCAATTATTTTCATGCTGTTATGTTCTGAAGCGTGCGTTGGTTTGCGCTATACTTCAAATATACAAATTTACCAGTGCATCTACTCAAAACCTGCATCTATGGTTCTACCTTTGTACATCTTTGCCGATACTGCCTGCACATCTACATAAGATAAGTACCTGAAGTTTGCAGCAAAAATCGTTAGATTCAACTCAATACCATGTACATTATCCTGAATTGCATATAAATTTACCAAGCCATCGTATACAGGGCAAACACACATTTGATAACCCCAAGACGATGGAAAACCTGATTGCATACCTCGATGAATCGCTTGTTCCGCTGGAGAACAAAATTCAGGAGTACCTTGAAGTAGAAAAAGAGATCAGACTGCTGGAAGTAAAAATACTTACCCTACAAAACAAAGCAGCCGCTGCCGACGAGCCGGAACAACCAGACCACCAACCAAGCGCCGGCACAGAAGAAACAGAGGCTGGCGAACATCAGCAGCGCATGAATAAACTGTTAGAGCGTTACCAGGAACTGCAGCAGGAAGTGATAAACATGTTACCGGAAAAAAATAAGTTTGTGGAGATAAACCTTGGCTATGGCCCAAGTATGGTGGGTTACTTTACAGTTGATCTAGAAACACACCAGGAACTCCCCGAACCTGTCCTGCGAGTGGTACATTAATAAAGCGCATAGTTTTAATGAAACTCAAAAGAAATCCTACTTAAATGGCTCTACTGCTTTTATACCTTGCCATTGCCTTGTTTTTTTCCTTCCTATGTTCACTTCTCGAGGCTTCGCTTCTGAGCATTTCGCCCTCCTATGTAAGTGTTATCGGTAAAGATAAACCTGACCTCGGTAAAGACCTGCAGCATTTTAAGGACAACATAGACAGACCTCTGGCAGCCATACTTACCCTTAACACTTTTGCCCACACCATTGGGGCAGCAGGCGTGGGTGCGCAGGCACAATTGCTTTGGGGCGATAAGTACATAACCATTGTATCTGTAGTACTGACCTTTGTCATCCTGATCTTCACAGAGATCATTCCAAAGACACTCGGCGCCAATTTCTGGAAACAGCTTACTCCTTTTACAGTCCGTACGCTTAAAATCCTTATCTACTCACCTCTTTACCCTATTATTGTCTTTTCGCAGTTTATAACAAGGCTGCTTAAAACAGATAAAAACCGCAGTGTACTAAACCGCGCAGATTTTACAGCCATGGCAGAACTGGGCATCAAGGAGGGCATCTTCAAGAAAGGAGAATCAGAGATCATCCAGAACATACTCCGGTTTAACAACATCCTGGTACGCCACGTAATGACGCCCCGCACCGTTATTGTTTGCGCACACGAGAGCATGTCCATCAAAAATTTCTTTAAAGAGTTTCCGGATTTGCGCTTCTCCAGGATTCCCATCTATAAAAACACCCTCGACGATATAAATGGTTATGTGCTGAAAGATGAAGTAATGTTTAAACTCATTAACAATGAAGGCAACAAACCGCTTAGTTCTATTACCAGACCTTTGCCAGTTGTACCAGAGCACATGCCTATCCCAAAGTTGATAAACCTGCTTATGGAAAAACAGGTACAGATTGCCCTTACAGTGGATGAGTACGGAGGTACGGCAGGCATTATCACCATGGAGGATATCATAGAAACCCTGCTAGGCATGGAGATAATTGATGAAATGGACCAGATTGCAGACCTGCAGGAATGGGCTAAGAACAACTGGGCAAAGCGTGCTAAACGCATGGGCTTTAAAACGGAGTAGCCCTAAACCGTAATCTACAACCTGGGCCTTTACTTTCGAGCTTGGAGCTAAACAGAAAGTATAGAACTCATCAAATATAAATAATTCTCTTTTATGACTTTAATTTGGTAAACAGGAAATATAAGTGCATTTGGTCTTCTGCCCTTCGTCATACTTCCCTTTATCCTGTTATAAGAGTAGGTAAGAAAGTGTAAACTACCAGTAAACAGAATAAATTCTGATGACCACTTAGCCTGATAATAGAAAAAATCCTATCTTCGTTTTGTAGGAGCCGGTACCAACTGGCATTGCAGGAGAAGACGAGAAGTTGCCATGTCCCAGATCTATTTCAGACAAACCATAACTTTTGAGGAGCAAAGTGCCCCCATGTCACTTTTTGAGCTGCACCAGCAGATCAGGGAGGAACTGGAAATTGCGTTTCCGGAGAGTTATTGGGTGGTGGCAGAGCTGGCCCAGGTAAACGTAGACAAGCGCAAAGGCCATTGTTATCTTACGCTGGTGGACAAAGGCGACGATGCCCGGCAAATGCTGGCACAGGCAAAAGGCACTATCTGGGGATCGCGCTACCAGATGCTCAGTCGCTATTTCGAGGAGAAAACAGGTCAGCCACTTCGCGCCGGACTAAAAGTGCTGATGCAGGCATCAGTCCGGTTTCACGAACTTTACGGCCTTAGCCTCGACATTTCCAACATTGACCCTAACTATACCATCGGCGATCTGGCCCGGCAGCGACAGGAAACCCTAAAGCGCCTTGATGCAGAAGGGCTGTTGGAAGCCAATAAAGAACTGGAACTACCCCTGGTGCCACAGCGCCTGGCTGTTATTTCATCGGCAACGGCAGCCGGTTACCAGGACTTTGTGCATCAGCTGCAAACGAACAGTTACGGTTATACTTTCGGAACCACGCTTTTCCCGGCAGTAGTGCAGGGCAACGAGGCGCCTGGTTCGGTAGCAGCTGCATTTGCGCAGGTGGCAAAGTATAAAGCTAACTTTGATGCCATTGTACTGATACGCGGCGGTGGCTCCCAAACAGATTTAAGTTGTTTTGATGATTATAAAATAGCCGCTGCCATTGGCCACTCTCCCCTGCCTGTACTTACCGGCATAGGCCACGAACGCGACGAAAGTATAGCCGACCTGGTAGCACACACCCGACTGAAAACACCAACAGCGGTAGCCGGTTTCCTGATCGACAGATTCAGGGAGGCGGAGGAATTGGCAGAGGACCTGTTTGAAAGGATACGCATGTTTTCTGCGCAGCAATTAAAAGTAACCGAAGACAAACTGGAACGCCTTAACCTAAGGTTTAACAATACCACAAAACAACTGCTGCAGGAAAATAAAGACAGGCTGGAGCAGTTATCAAGAGGTTTACTATTGAAACCTAAAACATACCTGGAACAGCAGCGGCACTTTATCAGCGATCTGGAGAAAGATATTAACTCCGGAACAAAAGACCTGCTGCACCAGCGCGAAAAGCATTTGCAGGAACTATCGGTTTGCGTAGAAGGCAAAAGCCAGCGCTACCTGCACATGAAAGAGCACGAACTTAACCACCTGGTGCATTGCCTGGAAACTGAAGCGAAAGACACGCTGCAGAAAAACCAGATTACCTACACCAAGTATAGCGACAAACTGGAATACGGTGCACAAAGAAAATTGCAACAGGAAAACCATCGGCTGAAATTACTGGAAATGAGCATTGGAGCCAATAACCCGGAAAGGCTGCTTTTACGCGGTTATACTTTAACTTTGCTTAACGGCAAGATTATTAAAAGTATAAAAGAGGTAAAAAGCGGAGATATAGTAGAAACCAGGATGCAGGATGGCACACTACATAGTACAATTGTAAACATTGATACAGATGAATAAGGACCTAAACGAAATGACTTACAGGGAAGCAACTCAGGAGCTGGAGGAAATACTACGCGCTATTGAAAATGACGCCGTAGACGTGGATGAGTTGACGCAGAAGGTGCAGCGTTCGTCGCAGCTTATCAAACTTTGCAAAGAAAAACTGCGAAAAGCCGAAAAAGCCATCGACCAGGTTTTCAACGAAGAAAATTGTGAACAGCCAGCCAAACCTACTGACATGAAACCATCAACTGGCGGTAATACGCTGTTTTAATGTTACCAGGTTAAATAAACAAAATGCTATTCCGGACATCCCTGTCCGGAACTCTGCCTGATGCGGACTAGGAAGTCCCCGTTAGAAAGCTTTCGGACAAAGAAGTCCGAGAGAGCAGCAAAAAAAAATAGTTATCTACTTAGGTATGCAACCAAAAGTATAAAAGCCGCTGCAATCGTTTTGCAGCGGCTTTTATACTTTATACTTTATACTTTACAGGTCTAATCTAACCCGTCATCATCGCATCGGTAGCCTGCTCAGAACTGGCCTGGCGTACAAGTTTTGAAAGCATCCAACGGGCTTCCTGGCAAGTATCTAAATGATACTTGGCTATAGAGCTGCCATTTCCGATCTTAACCGTATAGGCTTCGCGTGGCATGGCTTTAAAGATGTCTTCGTCACCCCAGTCGTCTCCGATGGCTAGCACAAACTTATGTGGGTATTTGCCCAGCCAGTAACTTGCTGCTTTGCCTTTGTTGATCTCCTGCGCTTTTACCTCTACAGCCATCTGCCCGTCCAGCACCTGCAGATTACTGTTTGTAGCTAAAAAATTAAGGTGGCTAACCAGTTCACGGGCACGGAGTTCGCCAAGGCCGGTTTCTACTTTGCGGTAATGCCATACCAGCGAGTAATCTTTCTCCTCTATAAATGAGCCTGGGGTACGGTCTACGTAAAGTTCCAGAATCAGACGTATGTCGCTTTTCCAGTCGTCCATTAAGCTCAGAACAGTTTGCCAACCGGCACTTTTCTGTTTTATCCAGACACCGTGCTCTGCAATAATATCGATATTCAGGTGGCCTAGCCAGTCTTCCATGTTGTCTTTGTCGCGGCTGCTGACTACCACTACCTTATTTTTAGGATCACTGCCTAGTCTGTCCAGTAGTTCTATCAATTCATCCGATGGATTTGCCATTAACGGCCTGTTAGTGTAATCGATTAAAGCACCATCGTACTCCAGGAAGAACAAACGAGAACTGGCAGAAGCATACGAATGCATAAGCTCCTGGAATGTAGCGTTGTCCAGGTAACTGGTTGCCATCGAAAGCTGCTTGATCTTCACATAGGACAGCCTGTCCATAAACATTGACACCCAATGGTGGATGTTATATCGTTTGATGGACTCCTGCATACTTTTCATGTGAATTTTCTGCTCCTCCACCGGCATTACAAGCGCCTGATGAAGTGCCTCCACCATTTGGTTTATATCATTTGGGTTGATTAGCAAGGCATCCGAAAGCTCTTTAGACGCACCGGCCATCTCACTGAGTATAAGCACTCCCGTCTGATCGTGCTTGCTGGCCACATACTCTTTACATACCAGGTTCATGCCGTCGCGCATAGGTGTAACAAGGGCTATGTCGGCCATGCGGTAGAATGCAGATAGTGTCTCGAGTGGGTATGAGCGGTAAAAATACTGGATGGGGTTCCAATCTATGTGGCTATACTTTCCGTTAATACGGCCCACCATCTCGTCTACCTCCTCTTTCAGCTCTTTATACTTTTCCACCTCGTCGCGACTTGGCACTACCAGCATCACCAGGGTTACTTTGTCATGAAATTCGGGGTATTTCTCCAGAAATTTTTCGAAGGCCTCCAGGCGTTTTGGTATCCCTTTAGAGTAATCCAGCCTATCAATAGAGATGATCAGCTTATTAGCTTTCAGGTTGCTGCGGTAAATTCGTTCACGTTTTTCAACCTCTTCCGATGCAGCTGTCTGTGCATACTTTTCATAGTCGATCCCCATCGGAAACGAATCGACCAACAAAGAACGTGTGCCAGTATTTATCCATCCGTGCATGCTTCCGTACCCCACCAGCCGGTTTACAGAACTCAGGAAGTGGCGCATATCATCGTATGTATGAAAGCCCACCAGGTCGGAACCCAGCATTCCTTCCAATAGTTCTTTTCGCCAGGGCAATAGTCTGAACACCTCGTAACTTGGGAACGGAATATGCTGAAAAAAGCCAATGGTACTGTCGGGAAGCTTCTCACGCAGCATAGAGGGCAGTAATAGCAACTGGTAATCATGCACCCATATCGTATCGTCGGGGTTAGCCAGCTTTAGAATCTCATCACAAAATTTCTGGTTAACTTTTTCATAAGTCTCCCAGTTTTGCTGATCATACACGGCATATTGCGTGAAATAATGGAAGGTTGGCCAAAGGGTTTCGTTGCTAAATCCCTCGTAATACTCTTTAATTTCGGCTTCGCTCAGAAAAACAGGAGACATACTCTCTTTGCGCAGTTCAGTGATAACCTGCTGCTGCTTGTCTTCCTCCTCCACTACCTGTCCCGGCCATCCTATCCACAAGTTGTCGTCTTGCTTATAAATAGAACCTAAGCCTGTAGCCAGCCCGCCCTCACTTGTTTTAAATTGTAGTTCGCCCTCCTTTTCCTGGAGTTTTACGGGAAGTCTGTTTGATACAATGATCAGTTTTGCCATGTAAGCCTTATAAATAAAAAATTGCTTAAACAGTTGGGGTGCAGGTAACTGCTAAGCTATATTTTGAAGTAAGTTTCTGTATTAGCGTTTAACTTTTATTTAGTACGGAAAGCATGTAATAAGCGTTTTCTATATATAGAAGATTAACTATAAATAAACGCGCATCAACCCTGATAACACTGGCTTTTACCTAAAACACAACCTCAATCCCTTTAAAAAGGTAAGCTTATGGCAGGTAAAGATGGTGCCGGAGCTTACTGAATAGCTGTGATTATTAAACGCTGTACAAGATTACATGAACAAAATTTCTGAATTTATTTACCAACTTGATGATTTTGCCCTGGGTCTTGGCATTATATTGCTTGCCCTGGTAACAGGCATAGTTTTAAAGCTCATCTTGTTTAAATTGCTGAGCATTTATAACAAACAGGAAAACCCGCTGCTGGTACGTTCACTCACGAAGCACTTAAACCAACCGCTTTCGTTTCTTATACCATTACTTTTCCTTTCAATTTCGATACCTCTACTGCCTTACTCTGATAAAACGATTTATATATTAAAGCGTGTGATAGAGGTACTTGACATTCTGGTTTTTGCCTGGGCTTTGATCAAACTAACCAATGTGGGAAGGGACATAGTAAGACAAAAATACCAGATAGACAAGGCTGACAATTACAGGGAACGTAAGCTTTTTACTCAACTGCAATTTATCAGGAAAATAACCATTCTGTTGGTAGCTTTTATAGCCCTTTCAATGATTTTGCTAAGTTTTGATGCAGTTCGGAAGTTAGGAACAGGTTTGCTGACATCTGCCGGTGTGGTGGGTATTGTAGTGGGTATTGCTGCTCAAAAATCTATTGCTAACCTACTGGCGGGACTACAGATAGCCTTTACACAACCCATTCGCCTGGATGATGTGCTGGTTGTAGAAAATGAATTTGGCCGCGTTGAAGAGATTACATTAACATATGTGGTGTTGAGGCTCTGGGATAACCGCCGCCTTATTTTACCGCTAAATTACTTTATAGACCAACCCTTCCAGAACTGGACCCGCACCGGATCCGACATTTTGGCAACAGTATACCTTTACACCGACTACACCATACCCATCGAGGCACTCCGGAAAGAGTTTGACGTTATACTTGCCGGTACCGAACTATGGAACAAACAGGTGGCAGTGCTACAGGTAACAGACTCGAAAGAACGCACACTGGAACTGCGTGCCCTCATGAGTGCGAATAATTCAGGTGCTGCCTGGGACCTACGTTGCCTGGTGCGGGAAAAACTGGTGCAGTTTATTCAGCAAAATTATCCGGAATCGTTACCAAAGTTAAGAACCGAATTTACCAACCCTGCTTTGCATACTTTACCAAAACATCCTTAACTTGAAAGTATAATCACCCTGACTTTAATTAAGCAGTATACATGAATTTATTTGAAGGCATAGATCCAGCCATAGTTGAATGGGTCATTATTCCCGTGCTCATCTTTCTGGCCCGCATTTGCGATGTGACTTTAGGCACCCTGCGTATAGTTTTCATCTCAAAAGGCGACAAGATCATTGCTCCCATACTGGGTTTCCTGGAGGTACTTATCTGGCTTGTAGCTATAACACAGGTAATGGAGAACCTAAACAATGTGGCCTCTTACCTTGCCTGGGCCGGCGGCTTTGCAACCGGAAACTTCCTGGGCCTGCGTGTAGAGCAGAAACTGGCACTGGGGCAAATGGTAGTACGCGTAATTACCGTTGAGCCGGCCGATAAACTGATAGATCGCCTGAAAGGCCATGGCTACCGGCTCACCTGCATCGATGCCAGGGGCACCAGGGGCAAAGTAAACCTGCTTTTCCTGATCGTGAAACGCAAAAAACTAGACAAGGTCATCGATATTATAAGGGACTATAATCCACAGGCTTTTTATTCTGTAGAGGATGTACGCTCAGTTTCTGAGTTTGATTTACCTAAGAGCGAACCAACCAGTCGTCTGGATTTCCGCAAACTGTTCCCGCTGCGTAAGGGAAAATGATTTAAAGTAGTGAAGTAGCAATATAGAGACGCAATATTTTGCGTCTTTTTACTTCATGACCTATCCCCTGCCGCGAGTTTAGCGTGAGCGTAACTTGTGGCTATGTTTGGCAGCAGTTTGAAACTGCTTTGCTTCGGAGAAGCAAAATTAAAGGCCTTGGCTATACTTTATACCTTGAAATATGCATTAAAGTATAAATCCGATAAATTATACCACACCCCAACCCCTCTCAAGAGGGGAATCTTCAAAAGTATAAATCTCTCAAAGTATACTTTTCTGCTCACGCAGAAAGCCTTTACAAACTGGCCTCATGCATAGCCGCAAGTTACACTCATGCTAAACTCGCGGCAGAGTTTCTTACAATGTAAAATGTAAAAGACGCAAAATGTTGCGTCTTTTACATGAGGTAATTTCTGCCTTTCTACCTCTTTACTTCTCTACTTCCTAAACTTAAAATACACCACTCCCAGCGGAGGCAATTTTAAAGTGATAGAGTTGTCGCGTCCATGATAAGGCTCCGGCACAGCCTGCAGTGATCCGGCATTTTGCACGTTGCTGCCACCATAACGGCCATCGTCGCTGTTGAACACCTGTACATACTCACCAAGGTGTGGCACACCTAACTTGTAATGCTCGTGCAAAGCAGGCGTCAGGTTACAAACTACCAGTAGCTCCTCCATTGGTGTGGTACCTTTCCGCATAAAGCTGATAACTGAATTATGCGCATCCTGGAAATCAACCCACTCAAAACCTTCCGGCTCAAAGGACCGGGCATAAAGTGCCGGCTCTGCTTTATATATGGCGTTCAGGTCGCGAAGCGTTTCCTGTAAGCCCTGATGAAAGCCATATTGCAGTAGATGCCAATCCAGGCTGCTGTCGTGGTTCCATTCGCTTGTCTGGCCTAGCTCTCCTCCCATAAATAACAGTTTTGCGCCAGGGTGGGCATACATGCAAGCGTAAAGGGCGCGCAGGTTGGCAAATTGCTGCCATTCGTCGCCGGGCATTTTACGAAGTAGTGCTCCTTTGCCGTGTACCACCTCATCATGAGACAAAGGCAGCATAAACCTTTCTGTAAAAGCATATACCATACTAAAGGTTATTTCCCCCTGATGATGGCGGCGGTAGATCGGATCCTTAGAGAAGTAGTGCAGTGTATCGTGCATCCAACCCATCATCCACTTCATATTAAAGCCCAGGCCACCGGTATCTATTTTACCCGTAACCGCAGGCCACGCCGTCGATTCTTCTGCAATGGTCTGAACATCCGGGAATTGCTGGTGCACTGCCTGGTTAAACTCCTTCAGGAAAGAGATGGCCTCCAGGTTTTCGCGGCCTCCATACTCGTTTGGTATCCACTCTCCTTCTTTGCGGCTGTAGTCTAAGTATAACATGGAGGCAACTGCATCTACCCGTAAACCATCAGCATGGTATTTATCGAGCCAGAAAAGTGCATTGCTGATCAGGAAAGAGCGTACCTCGTTGCGGCCATAGTTAAAGATGTAACTATTCCAGTCGGGGTGGTAGCCTTTGCGCGGATCGGCGTGCTCAAATAAGTGTGTGCCATCAAAGTATGCTAAACCATGCTCATCTGACGGGAAGTGCGAAGGTACCCAGTCAAGTATAACGCCGATGCTATGCTGGTGCAGCACATCAATGAGGTGCATAAGGTCCTGGGGTGAGCCATAGTTGCTCGCTGCTGCAAAATAGCCAGTAACCTGGTATCCCCACGAGCCACTGAACGGGTGAAACATAATAGGCATGAGCTCCACATGCGTAAAACCCATACTTTGCACATAAGCCGGTAGTTCTTCGGCCAGTTCGCGGTAAGTTAAAGGCCTGTTGTTATCTTCCGCTTTGCGTCGCCAGGAGCCCACGTGCAGTTCATAGATGCTGTAAGGCTGTGGCTGCCCTTCCATACTTTTGCGGTGTTGCATCCAGGTTTCGTCCTGCCATTGGTAGTCCAGGTTATTTACAACAGAGGCCGTCTGTGGCGGTACTTCACGGGCAAAGGCAAAGGGGTCACTCTTGTCTACCTGGTACATATTGTACATAGACTTGATGTGGTACTTGTACAGCATGCCCTTTGTAACTTCCGGAATAAAACCTTCCCAAATACCAGAGCCATCGTGGCGTACATACAACTGGTGGCTATCACGGCTCCACTCATTAAAGTCGCCCATGACAGCTACCTGCTCTGCATTTGGTGCCCACACGGCAAAGTATGTACCTTGCTGCCCGGCATGTTCCATTTGGTGTGAGCCTAATTTCTGGTAGAGCTGGTAGTGCTTGCCTTCTTTAAACAAGTACACATCAAACTCTGTAAGTTGGCTAACCGGGTAAACAGCTCTTTTTTCCTGTACCTGCATCGGCGATTCAGCCTGTAATGGAACTACCTCTTCTGGCATAGCTGTGGCTGGTACAGTTGCTTTTTTTCCTGTTGATTTTGACTTTGCCGTTTTGGCCCCCTCACTCTTTTTTGCAGTGCCGGCTTTAGCTTTATCCGTACTACTTTGCTTTAGTTTGGGCTTTTGAACCACACCCTCTCCTGCTGCAACAGGCACCTTCACATCTTTCGCAGAAGTGCTGGCTTTACTGCTCTTGGTTGCCTTAATTGTACTGCTCTTCTCTTTTGTTGCTTTGATTTTAGTCGTTTTCTTAGCTTCTGATTCTGTTACAGGGGCTCCCATTTCCGCCAGCGGAGTGTCTTCTTTCTTTTTGCGTGTAGCCGGTTTCTTCTCCGATGCGCCAGCTGCATTGGTAGTATTTATATTTCCTGTCTCGGTTGCTGTGTCTGCTTTCTTCTTAGCCATTACTATACTTCCTCATGATATATTTAATGCCTCTGATCGGGATAAGCACCCAATCCGGACGGTTGTTTAGTTCATATCCAAGTTCATATATCGCCTTCTCCAGTAAAAATGTCTGGATAAGTACTTCAAAGTCCTCTTCGTTTGGCGGCACCACCCCGGTTCCCATGGTTTTGCCCAGGTAAGTGTGCATAAAGAAATTACTGGCGTAGTGGTACCATTGTTCCGCCCATGCCTCCAGGTAAGTTGCATCTTCTTTTCTCAAACCCTCCTGCTGAAAGTATGCACTGTAAGCAGCATAGTGGAAAGACCGAATCATGCCGGCTACATCGCGTAGGGCAGAACGTTTTAACCTGCGCTCGCTAAACGAACGGGCCGGTTCGCCTTCAAAATCTATGATGTAGAAATCCTTACCTGTAAACAAGACCTGCCCCAAGTGGTAATCTCCATGGGTTCTGATTTTGAGGGTGTCTATTTTGCGAGAAAAAATCAGCTTAAGCCTTTCCAGTACCTCACTGCGCATCTGCAGTACTTCCTCTGCCTCAGGGCGAACATGATCCGGCAAATTATTCAGGTGCTTGGCAAGGCTGTCGAAGTTTACGCGCACCAGCGAAATAAGCGAGGAGTACAAAGAGCGCTGATAATGAAGCGAGAAATTGTCTGGCGCAAAGTCTTTGTTATCATGTATGTTACTTAGCGCCAGATGCATTTCGGCGGTGCGCTGGCCCAGCAGTTCGATACGCTCTACGTGGGCACCGCCCAACTGCATCTGTATCTCATCGGGTATATCGGTAAAAGCCAGCGGTCTGGATAGAGTACCCTGCCCAGCCTTTACTTTTACTCTGTCGGCTTGCGTTCGGATACGCTCAAACATACGCTTGAGCGAATCGCCTACATAACTCCAGGCATCCCCCTGGTTAGGGACCAGTTCCTGCAACATCATCAGCACCATAGGAGCTTTGCCAGGCTCATGCTCTTCCAGGGCACCTAAAAAGCGGGGCACATGCTCAAATCCAACAGTTTCCGTAAGCAATTGCACTACCTCCACGTCTGGGTTAATGATGCGGTCTAGTTTACGGTACACTTTCAGGAAGAAGGTATTATTATAAACGATGGAAGTGTTGCTTTGCTCGGCAGACAATATCCTGGAAGTAAGATTGCCTCCTGCTTCGTTGATAGCAGAGTTCACCCCCCGATGGCTGAAGCCGACAAGTTCTGCGCCATCTGCTTTCAAGCGTTTACGTTTTGCAAGCAGCTGCAGCAGCATCTGCCGGTACTCTTCACTAAACAGGGCATCATACAGTATGCCTTCTTTGCTGTCCTGCATTACACGGGCTATTACCGCTGTAGGACTGGCATTGCTTATTTCATCGGCTTGCTCTCCGGGTGCAAATGCAACAGGCAACTGGTATAGTTCTGGCAACCCTTCGTTGTAGCTTACTTCTATCAATAGCAGGGAGGCCGCCTGACGATCAAAAGGCATGGGCAGATTGTTAATGATCTGCATACGCTGCACTGTGCGGGCTTTACCACCAAACCAGCGGCGCTGTAGTATGTACGATGGCAGCACTTTGTTCTCCAGTAGTTTAACCGTTTGGTTATCCAGTGCCTGTTTAAAGGAGCTTACCTGGTAGGCTGGGCGGCTTTGTTGCTCAGATGTTTCCTGGGCCGCTTCCTGTGGTTTAAGCTCCATCCAGTAGTAGCCATGTCCGCCAATCGTGAACAGATATGGCTCATCTTTAATACCCGGAAACTTGTTTTTACTGAACACCTCTACCGGCACATAGCCTTTATACTCATGCAGATCAAGCTCCACAGCCTCCGGAAAACGCGACAGGTTAGCAATTACAAGTATAGTTTCGTCTTCATACTCCCGTATAAAGGCCAGCACTTTGGAGTTTGCCGGAGAAAGAAACTTTATACTTCCGCGGCCAAAGGCTTTGTAGCGCTTACGCATGTTTATGGTGCGGCGCATCCACCAGAGCAGCGAGTTGGCATTGTGGTTCTGTGTTTCCACATTTACAGACTCATACTTATACTCCGGGTCTATAATAACCGGCAAGTATAACTTCTGCGGGTTGGCATCCGAAAAACCTGCATTGCGGTTGTCGTTCCACTGCATTGGGGTTCGCACGCCGTCACGGTCACCCAGGTAATAGTTATCGCCCATGCCAATCTCATCGCCATAATATACCACTGGCGTTCCACGCAAAGAGAACAGCAGGATGTTCATTAACTCTATCTTAACACGATCGTTGCCTAGCAGTGGTGCCAGGCGGTGACGTATACCTAAGTTAATGCGGGCCTGCGGGTCTTTGGTGTATACTTTATACATGTAGTCGCGCTCCTCGTCGGTTACCATCTCAAGCGTTAACTCATCGTGGTTGCGCAAAAACATGGCCCACTGGCAGCTTTCAGGTATGGCAGGTGTCTGGTTAAAGATGTCGATGATCGGATAGCGGTCTTCCATCTTCACAGACATGAACAGGCGCGGCATGATCGGGAAATGGTAGTTCATGTGGCACTCGTCTCCGTCTCCAAAGTATGACGCAGAATCTTCCGGCCACATGTTAGCCTCTGCCAGCAGCAGCTTACCTGTATGCTTTTTATCTACATGCGCGCGCAGCTTTTTCAGGAAATCGTGCGTTTCAGGCAGATTTTCTCCATTGGTGCCTTCCCGTTCAAATAAGTATGGCACAGCATCCAGACGGAACCCATCTACGCCTAAGTCAAACCAGTAGTCCAGCACCTTGAACACTTCCTTCTGCACAGCAGGGTTGTCGTAGTTCAGGTCGGGTTGGTGCGAGAAAAAGCGGTGCCAGTAGTACTGCTCTGCCACCGGGTCCCAGGTCCAGTTGCTGGGTTCGTAATCGGTAAAGATGATGCGTACATCCTTATACTTGTTCGGGTCGTCGCTCCATACATACCAGTCTCTGTACTTGGAGCCCTTTTTAGCACGGCGTGCCCGCTGGAACCAGGGGTGCTGGTCGGATGTATGGTTAATAACAAGCTCTGTGATAACTTTTAATCCACGACGGTGGGCTTCCCTCACAAAAGCCTTAAAATCCTGCATGTTACCGTAGTTCGGATTTATGCTCAGGTAGTCGGCAATGTCGTAACCGTCGTCTCGGAGTGGCGACGGATAAAAAGGCAGGAGCCAGATAGCCGTTACCCCTAAATCCTCGAGGTAATCCAGTTTTTGCATCAGGCCTTTAAAATCGCCGATGCCGTCGCCGCTGCCATCTTTAAATGCCTTGATGTGGAGCTCGTATATGATGGCGTCTTTATACCAATGAATGTTGTCGTCTAGTTCGAATTTTTCGTCTGCCATAATGTTGGTACAGGGTGGTTTTGTTTATTCGTTTGTAAGGTGATCGGTTGGTAACCAGGTATCGTCTAAATTATCGTGCCCCATGCCGGGGTTTGCCACTTCTATACGGAATACGTGCACCGGCATGTCGTGCGGTCTCAGCTCCACAAAATTCCATTCGTCGTGCCAGGTATACTTGCGTTCTGTAAGCAGGTCGTGCACCAGGTAGTGCTGCCCCATTTCCATCTTAAGTTGTGAGAGCGGTACCTTTACCCAACCGGCCTGCGTGTTATGCGGGTCAAGGTTCACTACCATCAGCATCTTGTTCTTAAAGTCGTCGCTCCATTTGGCATAGCAAAGTATCTGGCTGTTATCGGTATCGCCAAAAGCAATGTTCCAGGTGGTTTGTAAGGCAGGGTTTACTTTCCGGATCTTGTTGATGAGCGTGATCACCTCACGGATCTTGGTCATCTTACCCCAATCCCAGTGCTTTACTTCATACTTTTCAGAGTCGAGGTACTCTTCCTTGCCAGGCACAGGCGTGGCAATACCAAACTCGTAAACCGGGCCGTACAAACCGTAGTTAGATGACATGGTGGCCGCCATTACCACACGGGTAATATGTGCCGGCTCGCCTCCCTCTTGCAGTGCAACCGGGTTAATATCCGGCGTATTGGGCCAGAAGTTAGGGCGGTAATATTCACGCAGTTCCGTTTGGGTAAGCTCGGTCATGTACTGGCGCAGCTCTTCTGCAGTATTGCGCCAGGTGTAGTACGTATAGGTTTGCGTAAACCCTATTTTTGCCAGGCGTTCCATCACACGCGGCCTTGTAAATGCCTCTGATAAAAAGATCACCTGCGGGTGGTTTCTATGGATATCAGCAATTACCCATTCCCAAAACGCAAAGGCCTTGGTATGCGGATTATCTACCCTGAAAATAAATACGCCCTGGTCTATCCAGTGCAGCAGCACACGTCTTAGCTCTTTCCAGAGGTTTTGCCAGTCCTGGGTCTCAAAATTTACGGGCAGCACATCCTGGTATTTCTTGGGTGGGTTCTCGGCATATTGTACCGTACCATCGGGTCGCCATTTAAACCACTGCGGATGTTCTTTTACATAGGGATGGTCCGGAGAGCACTGGATGGCAAAATCAAGGGCTATCTCTATGCCATACTCTCTTGCCTGTTGTACAAATTCCCGGAAGTCCTCTAAAGTGCCTAACTCTGGTAATATGGCATCATGGCCACCTTCTGCCCCTCCAATTGCCCACGGCGACCCTGGCTCCCCGGGTTCTGAGGTTACAGAGTTGTTCTTGCCCTTCCGGAAGGCGCGGCCAATGGGGTGTATCGGCGGCAGATAGATCGTATCAAAGCCCATCTCGGCTACACGAGGCAATAAACGCGCTGCATCTTTAAACGTACCATGGCGGTCGCCTTCCTGCGCTGCAGACCTCGGAAAGAACTCGTACCAGGTGCTGAAAAGTGCTTTTTGCCGTTCTACATCCAGTTGCAGGATTTTATCATAGGTACTCACATTGGTACGTTCGCAGCAGGCATGCATCAGGTCGCTAACATCGGGGCCGGTTACCAGGTTTACGGCATCTGCAACAGAGGTAACATTCTGTAATTGATCAGCCCATTTCCGAAGCCGTTTCTGTTGGCCTGGCTTGGCGGTGGCAGCTGCATTTTCAAGGTGCTGCGCACCTATCAACAGCTCTACACTTATATCCTGGTTAGCTTCATACTTTTTCTTCAGTCCCTTTTGCCAGGAATAGAAATGGTCTATCCACCCCTGAATGGTATACTCGTAGCGGCCCATCGCGTCCGGCGTAAAAGAAGCTTCCCAATGATCGTTGCCCAGAAACTTCATGGGTACCTCTTCCCACTTCTTTTTCCGGACATGCCTGTAAACAAGTTGGGCTTTTACTTCGTCGTGCCCATCGGCAAAAACATCAGCTGTAACAGTTAGCTTTTCACCCACAACCCGTTTGGCGGGGTATCTACCACAGTTAATTTGCGGTTTTACATTCTCTATGATAACACGATTAGTTCCTTGTAATCCTTCCATGCAGTAAGACATTCTTAAGTTATCTAGTTACTACACTCAAAAAAATAGGTTACGGACAATATTCTAAATCATACCTGATGCTACGTAACCGCACCGTATGCACTTGTAAACACACTTGCTGCGCTACACTTAACATACCTTAGCCTTTGCTAAAAATCTACAACTTATTACCCTGAATGCGAGTTAATACCTGCTGTAAAATATCGTGCATGTATGTCTATTCTGAGAGAAATTGGAGCAAAGTATAATCCCGGTGTAGGAACAGTGTTTACTGTGTGGGCACCGAACGCAGAAGATGTAAAAGTAAAGCTGCACCTGTCAAAAGATAAACTGATACCTCTGCAGCGCGAGGCTTTTGGGTACTGGACAGCACTGGCCGAAGAGGCTGTGCCTGGTACGCGCTATACTTTTGTGCTGGATAACGATAAAGAAAGGCCAGACCCCGCTTCGCTTTACCAGCCGGATGGTGTGCACAAAGCATCAGAAGTAACGGACCACACCGCTTTTGCCTGGACAGACACAAAATGGAAAAGTATACCACTGCAGCAGTATATCATTTACGAGCTGCATGTGGGAACGTTTTCAGAGGAAGGCACCTTCGAGGGAGTTATTGAGAAGCTGCCGCAGCTTAAAAACCTGGGCATTACAGCCATTGAGCTTATGCCTGTGGCACAGTTCCCCGGTAGCCGCAACTGGGGTTACGATGGTGTTTACCCCTATGCGGTGCAGAACTCCTACGGCGGCCCGGAAGGCCTTAAAAAACTGGTAAACGCCTGCCACACACAAGGCATGGCAGTTGTACTTGATGTTGTGTACAATCACCTTGGTCCGGAAGGCAACTACCTCCGCGACTTTGGCCCATACTTCACAAACAAGTATAACACCCCATGGGGCGAGGCTATAAATTACGACGATGCCTATTCCGACCCGGTGCGCAACTTCTTTTTCCAGAATGCACTGATGTGGTTCAGGGATTATCATATTGACGCGCTTCGGCTGGACGCTGTACATGCCATTTTCGACAATAGCGCCAGGCATTTTTTGCAGGAGCTGCAGGAGCATGTGCACGAGCTGGATGAAAAGGAAGGGCGGCAGTTTATACTTATAGCTGAAAGTGACCTGAATGACGTACGCCTGATAAATCCTGTGGAAAGGGGCGGTTATGGCCTTGCTGCACAGTGGAACGACGACTTTCATCATGTAGTTCATGCGATGGTAACCGGCGAGCAGGATGGCTATTATGTTGGATTTGGCACAGCAGAACAGCTGGCTAAAGTAATGACACACGCCTTTGTGTACGATGGTTTGTATTCCGAACACCGGAAGCGCACCTTTGGCAGCTCTACGGTACACAATCCGGCGCACCAGTTTGTGGTTTGTTCCCAAAACCACGACCAGGTAGGCAACCGCATGCTCGGTGAGCGGCTTACGCAATTGGTAAGCTATGAGATGCTGAAGGTGGTGGCCGGATTAGTTATACTCTCTCCTTACCTGCCTATGCTGTTTATGGGTGAAGAGTATGGCGAGGAGAATCCGTTTTTATACTTTGTGAGCCACAGCGACAAAGACCTGATAGAGGCAGTGCGCAAAGGTCGTCGTGAAGAGTTCTCGTCGTTTGCCTGGCAGGGTGAGGCACCCGACCCGCAAAGTGAAGACACATTCAAAAAATCCAGGCTGCAACACAGTTATACTTCCGGAAAGAGGCAGCTGCACCTGCGTGAGTTTTACAAACGCCTGATCCTGCTCCGGAAGTCGTCCCCTGCCCTTTCCACACCTGACAAAAACAAGGTGCAGGCTTACATGGACGAACACGAAAAGGTACTGCACCTTATCCATTTCTCGAAACCGCCGTATACATACTGCTTATTTAACATAAGTACCGCACCCAAAAAAGTAAAACTCAATCAGGAAAATTTTAAAGGAAACTGGATAGTACTGCTATCCTCCGCTGACCCTATGTGGGGTGGCCCGGGGCATGAGTTGCCGCAGGAACTACAGGGGCAAAGCGAGGTAACACTTCCAGCCGAATCTATACTTATACTTCAGGAACAGAAATAGTATGAACAAATATATTTGCATACATGGGCACTTTTATCAGCCGCCGCGCGATAACCCATGGTTAAACGAAGTAGAACTGCAGGAGTCTGCTGCACCGTACCACGACTGGAACGAACGCATTACCGACGAGTGCTATGCCCGCAACTCCGCCTCCCGCATTTTAGATGAAAAGGACAGGATTGTAGATATCACGAACAATTACAGCAAAATGAGCTTTAACTTCGGTCCTACCCTGCTGGAGTGGATGCAGAAAAAAGAGCCGGAAACGTACCTGTCTATTTTAGAGGCCGATAAGCAAAGTATGGAGCATTTCTCCGGTCACGGGTCTGCGCTGGCACAGGTATATAACCACATAATTATGCCCCTGGCAAATGAGCGCGACAAGCACACGCAGGTGATCTGGGGAATTTATGACTTTAAGAAACGCTTTGGCCGAGACCCGGAAGGCATGTGGCTGGCCGAAACCGCTGCCGACACCCCCACCCTGGAAGTGCTGGCAGACCATGGTATAAAATTTACCATACTCTCTCCTTACCAGGCAAAGCAGTTTCGTAAGATCGGTGACAAAGAGTGGCAAAATGCTGAAGGAGCCAATATAAACCCACGAAGACCATACTTATGCAAGTTGCCTTCAGGTAAAGAGATCGTTTTGTTCTTTTATGATGCGCCGGTTTCGCAGGGCATTGCGTTCGAGAAGCTGCTGAACAGCGGTGAGTCGTTGGCTAACAGGTTAGTGGGTGCTCTGGATGAGAAAAGCAAAGAACCGCAACTAATGCACATCGCTACCGACGGGGAGACCTATGGCCACCACCACCGGTTCGGGGAAATGGCGCTATCTTACGCCATCCACCACATCCAGGAAAAAGAACTGGCACAGATAACTGTTTACGGCGAATACCTCGAGAAACACCCCCCAACCTATGAGGCACAGATAATCGAGGCTACCTCGTGGAGTTGTGCCCATGGTGTGGAGCGCTGGCGCAGCAATTGTGGCTGTAATACAGGCGGACACGCTAACTGGAACCAGGAGTGGCGGAAACCACTTCGGGAAGCTTTTGACTGGCTAAGAGAGGAACTGGCCCCGCTTTACGCTAAGGAGTTAGGAGCACTGGGCGCAGACCCGTGGGCAGCCCGCAATGATTATATCCAGGTGATCATGGACCGCTCTGAAGAAAACGTGGAAAATTTTATCAGAAGCCATACTTCCAAAGAACTAAGCAAGGAGGAAAAAATACGGTTCCTGAAGCTGATGGAAATGCAATACCATGCCCTGCTTATTTACACAAGCTGCGGCTGGTTTTTTGATGAGATCACTGGTATAGAAACAATGCAGGATGTATTCTATGCTGCCCGTGCCTTACAACTCGCCAAAGAGATCAGCGGACACGATTATGAACAAACATTCCTGGAACTGTTAGAAAAAGCGAAGAGCAACCTGAAAGACCAGGGCAACGCCGCTAAAGCTTACCGCAGGTACGTGGCCCCAACCATAATCGACCTGTTGCGCGTAGGTGCACACTATGCTATCTCCTCGCTTTTCCAAAACCAGACTGGCAACGAACATGATTTGTACAGCTTTAAGGCAACCTCAGAGGCATACGAACTATATGAGGCTGGAAAGCAAAAGCTATTAACCGGGCGTGCTACTATAAAATCGAAAATTACCTGGGAAGAAGTAACCATATCCTTTGCAGCACTTCACCTCGGTGACCATCAGTTGTTTGGCGGTGTGCGCGAATTTATGAACGCTGACAGCTATGAAAGTATGAAAGAAGAATTGAAGTCAGCTTTTGAAAAAGGCAATGTAAGTGAAGTGATTATGTTGTTGGATAAGCACTTTGAGTCGCATAGTTATTCCTTCTGGCACTTGTTTAAAGATGATCAGAAAAGAATTCTCGATCAGGTGCTGGCCACCACCATGCAGGGTGTAGAAAATGATTTCCAGCAGCTCTACGATAACAACTACCCACTTATTTCGGCCATGAAAACCATTGGCATGAAACTGCCGCGCCCATTGCAAACAACAGTAGACTACATTGTAAACACTAAGCTTCTGCGTGAGTTTGAAAGCGACACACCAAACCCAACAGAAATACAAAGGCTGCTGGAAGAGGTGAAACGCATGCGCGTGAGGCTAAACTACAGCCAACTTGAGTTTGCAGTTACAAAACGCGTGGATGATATGATGGAGAAGATCCAAAGAGAGCCAAAGGATATGGATACCATGAACCTACTCATAGAACTGCTGGATGTATTGGAAGGATCTAAACTGGATGCAGATTATTGGCAGGCTCAGAACATTGCGTTCTACATGCAGCAAAATGGTTACATGGACCTGAAACAACGTAGCGAGAATGGAGACAAAGAAGCTGCTGACTGGTGCCAGAAGTTCGAGAAACTTTACGATAACCTTAACCTGAAAGTATAAGCATGGCATACATTCCGTCGGCTACGTATCGGTTGCAGTTATCGCCTGCATTCACATTAAAACAAACGCTGCACTTGCTGCCTTACTTGCACGAGTTAGGCGTAAGCACCATTTATGCTGCCCCCGTTTTCTGTGCCCGGCCTGGCAGTGAGCACGGGTATGATGTTACTGCACCATACAACATTAACCCTGCGGTTGGTACGCAGAAAGAACTAAAGGAAATAGCTCAAGAGCTAAAAAGCAGGGGCATGGGGTGGCTACAGGATATCGTGCCCAACCACATGGCCTATCATCATGAAAATGTATGGCTGATGGATGTTTTGGAGAAAGGCCCCCAGTCTGGCTTTTATACTTTCTTCGACATCGATTTTAAGCACCCTGACTTTGCCGGGCAGATAATGGTGCCTTTTTTAGGTGATACGCTGGAGAAGGTACTGGAAGAAAAACAGCTAAAACTTGAGCTAAGCGAAGCAGGATTAAAGATAAAATACTTTGAGAATGAATACCTGCTAAGCCTGGCAAGCTACCATACTTTACTGCAGCAAGCGCTCAAAAGCTCCAGTGAGCCGGGTGTTACTCCGCTGGCCGGTCAGTTTCTGGGTGAGTTGCAGCGCTTCGAGGAAGAGGAAACGATTAACCCAGCCTCCTGGACAAATTACAAGAAGAAACTTTATACTACAGAGCTGCTGCGAAATGCGCTGGATGAGGTGATCGGGCAAATAAACAAAGACGATGAACAGCTAAGGCAGTTGCTGGTCCAGCAGCATTTTATACTTTGCCACTGGAAGGAAACAGAGAACAAGATTAACTACCGGCGTTTTTTCACGGTAAACGACCTGATCTGCCTGCGCATGGAAAACCAGGATGTGTTTGAGCAGTATCACCAGTTTATACAGCAGCTTTGCCATAACAATTACGTGCAGGGCCTGCGCGTAGACCATGTGGATGGCCTGTTCGACCCCAGTACTTACCTGAAACGTTTACGCGCACTCGCCGGACCGGATAAGTATATTATTGTAGAGAAAATACTGGAAGGCGAAGAACAGCTTCCGGAGCGATGGCCGATACAGGGGAACAGTGGCTATGATTTTCTGGCCTGGGTAAGCAACCTGTATACGTCTGGCAGCGGCCGCCGCAAACTAACCGAGATTTACCGTAGGCTGGTACCCAACGCGCCTACAAACTACGAGCAGTTGGTGTACAACAAGAAAATGTTCATCCTTAAAAGTTACATGCAGGGTGAACTGGACAACCTGCTGCGCGTATTGCACGAACGCCAACTTATTCCGTTGGATAATACAGAAGTATGGCGTGAGGCACTGGCTGTTTTGCTCGCAGCTTTTCCTGTATACTGTATCTATGGCAACCGCCTGCCGCTATCTGGCCACGAGATGGAGGTGATAGACAGAGCTTTTAACGAGGCATATGAGCAGGCCTCTAAACTAAAGACAGAGTTAAAGCATCTTTATACTTTGTTTACCCTGACACCCGAGGATACTGCAGACACTAGGCACCATAAGTTATACTTTGTAATGCGCAGCCAGCAGTTTACTGGGCCGTTGGCAGCCAAAGGTGTGGAAGATACTACCTTCTACAACTACAACCGCCTGATATCGCTGAACGAAGTGGGGAACAGTCCGGACATTTTTCACCTGGAAACAGACGAGTTTCATGAGCGCATGCTGTACCGGCAAAGGGTATATCCGCACTCATTAAATGCCACCGCTACCCACGATACCAAGCGCGGCGAAGGTGCCCGCATGCGGCTTAACGTACTTAGCGAGTTGCCAGAAGAGTGGGAAGAACATGTACAGCGTTGGATAAAAATCAGCAGGAAGTATACTTCCAAGCCAACCGAAAACGACCTGTACTTTATTTTCCAGACGATACTGGGCGTGCTGCCATCGGAGGGCGAGGCAGGCTATAAACTGGTTGATCGTTTGCAGACCTACCTTGAAAAAGCCTTTCGGGAAGCGAAGGTTAAAACAGACTGGGCCGAGCCTAACGAACCTTACGAAAACGCTGTTAAGGAACTTGTAAAACATCTGCTGCAACAGGATCCTGAATTTATGGATTCGTTCCTGCCGTTCTTTCGAAAAATAGCACATTACGGCTGGATTTACGCCCTTTGCCAGACGCTGCTGAAGATTACCTGCCCCGGCGTACCCGATATTTACCAGGGCACCGAACTTTGGGACCTTAGCCTGGTAGACCCCGACAACCGTCGGCCTGTGGATTACCGGCTACGGCAGCATTACCTGCTGCGCATCCGGCAACAGGAAAACCAGAACAGCTACGAACTGCACCGCGAACTAATGCACGACTGGGAAAGCGGCCAGGTTAAGTTATACTTGATTTACAAGGCACTTAATACAAGGCGCAACCTGCAACAGCTTTTTAGCAACGGAGAATATATTCCGCTAACCGTTACAGGTAAGTATAAAAACCATGCGCTGGCTTTTGCCCGCCATTACCAAACGCAATGGGCTGTAGTGGTAGTGCCGCTACTGCTTACTAAACTTGTTACAGAAGGCAACCTTCCGCTTGGCACCGAAGTATGGCAAGACACAGCCATTGAGTTGCCAGAAAATGCACCATCACAGTGGGACTTTGTATTTGGCAAAGACACCTGGCAGGGCAACGGAACAATTCCTTTGGCAGAGCTATTCAAAACTTTCCCGGTAGTCTTTTTAACGGCATCAGCATCATGATCATACCTAAGCGCAGCAGCGGTTTGCTACTTCACATTACCTCTCTCCCATCCCGTTTTGGTATCGGCGACCTCGGTCCGGAAGCCTATAACTTCTGCGATTTGCTGGTGGAGGCAGGCCAGCGTTACTGGCAGATTCTGCCACTAAACCCTACCGAGCATGAGTACGGCAACTCGCCCTACAGCAGCCACTCAGCATTTGCAGGTAACCCTTTACTCATCAGCCCAGAGCTTTTGGTGAAAGATGGCCTTTTGCATGATAAAGACCTAGAAACAGACAAGACTTTTTCAGAAAATCGTGTAGATTACAAAGCAGTGGTAAAGTATAAAGTTACCCTCCTGAAAAAGTCTTACCACTTCTTTAAGTCCGAACTGCCGGATACCATCTGGAAAGATTTTACGCTGTTTCAGAAAACGCATCGCAGCTGGCTCGACGACTTTGCCCGTTTCGCTGCCTACAAAATACATTTTTCCCATAAAAGCTGGGTAGAGTGGCCCGATGCGATTAAGTTTCGTGAGAAAGAGGCCATGCAGGAACTGGACGAGGACCTAGACGAACAAATAGAATTTGAGGAATACCTGCAGTTTCTGGTTTACAGGCAGTGGCAAAAGTTAAAAGATTACGCGAACAAAAAAGGAATAACTTTTTTAGGAGACATGCCCTTTTACGTTAGCCACGACAGCGCCGATGTGTGGGCGCACCCTAAATACTTTAAGCTGGACAGAGATGGCAAACCACTGGCTGTTTCTGGTGTGCCGCCTGATTACTTCAGCAAAACTGGCCAGTTATGGGGCACACCTGTTTTTGACTGGGAGGCGCTGGAAAAACATAATTTTGACTGGTGGCTGCAGCGCATCGAACACAACCTGCAACTCTTCGGTTTACTTCGCTTAGATCATTTCCGTGCATTTTCTGCCTATTGGGAAGTACCTGCCGATGAGAAAACTGCGATAAACGGCAAGTGGGTTAAAAGTCCGGGAATGGAGATTTTAAAGCTAATCAAAGAAAAGCATCACCCAATGCCTATTATTGCCGAAGACCTCGGCGAGATAGACCAGCCGGTACGCGACCTGATGCATAAGTTTGACCTGCCGGGCATGCTGGTACTGCTGTTTGCCTTTGGGGATGATATCTCTACGAACCCCTATGCACCGCACAACCATACGGTAAACAGTATTGTATACACTGGCACCCACGATAACACCACCACCCGTGGCTGGTACGAAAAAGTGGCCAGCAAAGAAGACAAGCACAGGCTGAGTGAATACAGTAACCACAAGCTTAACGCAAACAACGTAGCCGATGTAATGATGCACCTGGCACTGGGCTCTGTAGCCCAACTGGCTATACTTCCGGTGCAGGATGTGCTGCGACTGGGTGCCGACGCTGTGATGAACATACCCTCTACATCAAAAGGCAATTGGGAGTGGCGCCTGCAGAAAAACCAGTTTGGCCAGCAGCAGATAAAACACCTGTACGAAATGACAGCTTTGTATGGACGTTGCGACCCCGAAAAAACCAGCATTAATAATCTGTAGCCAGGTATTGGGAATGTGGATATAAAAATATACTTTAGGGTGTACATCCGACTAGAGCATGTTTAAATTTCGTTTTTGCTAGCGAAAATTGAACAGAAAGGGTTCTGGCGAAACGTTTTTAGAGTCCCATAGCAGCGCTACGTGGCGAGAAAAAGGTGAAGTCAGGTTCTTTTATGGGCAGTTTGCAGCGCAAAGTATGAATTTTAAACATGCTCTCAAATCCCAGAACTATGGCACACTCCACCACCCAGATAGAATTAGGTGCAAAAGCCCATCATTTTGCTCTGTTAGATACAGTCTCAGATAAGCTCGTGTCGCTTGACGATGTGGCCTCAACTAAGGCTACTGTTATCATGTTTATCTGTAACCATTGCCCTTATGTAAAGCACATTCTACCAGAGTTGGTGGAGATGGCTAAAAAGTATCAGGAGAAAGGGATAAGTTTTGTAGCCATCAGCTCCAACGATGTGCAGTTACAGCCCCAGGATGGGCCAGAGGAGATGAAGATGCTGGCCGATGAGATGCAGTTTCCTTTTCCGTACCTGTACGACCAGACCCAGATGGTGGCACGCCATTACATGGCAGCATGTACTCCAGAGTTTTTTGTGTATGACGGCAACAAGCGCTTAGCGTACCATGGGCAATTCGATGGCTCCAGGCCAAACAACAACGTACCTGTTACCGGCGAAGACCTGGCGCAGGCCCTGGATCTTTTACTCGACAATAAAAAGCCGCAGGCGCAGCAGCAGCCAAGTGTAGGTTGCAGTATTAAGTGGCGGGTTCAGTAGGCGGAATATCCTTCTTGTTTTCATTTATAAGTTCTGCCATAGCGGTTACGTGGTCCAGATACTGCGAAGTATAGGCGTCGTGGGCGGCGTGTATGTACAAAGCTGTACCACCAACCACTGAACCGATGATCTCCTCGTGTTCGTCCATGGGTATGGCGGGGCAACCTAAACTGCGGCCCAGCCTGCCTGCCTGCTCAATAAATTCTTCTGTAGCATACTCGGCTCCGTGCATTACAATACAGCGGTCTTTTGCATTGGAGTTAAACTCCTTGTCCATTCCCTCCAGCTTTAGCGACAAACCGTGCTTGCCGATGTAGGTGTTCTGGGTAACGTAAAAGCCTATGCTGCTCATAAAAGACTTGTTCTCATTAGAGAAGTGCTCAGCAAACTCTTCTCCTGAGTTACGCCCATGCGATACGTAAGTATTGTGCAGTATTTCTTTTTTGTCCAGATCTACTACCCAGAGCCTTTTTTCGTTCGATGATTTTGTAAAATCCACGATGGTAAGTATAGGCTTTTCAGAAACTTCGTTGCGGTGCTTCATGTTGTAGTAGCCGGTAAGCGCCTTGTCGAACACCTCGAACCTTAGCCCTGTTTCCTGCAGATGCATGTGGTTGTAAAGGTTAAAGGCAACCTGGTTAAACTTCATCACTTTATAGTTAGTAATGCGGGCTTTGGTGCGCTTTATATCGTTGTAAGGTGCCGATGATGTAACCCCTACAGGTGTTGCCAAAGGCGTAAGTGCAAGTGGTGCAAACAATGGAAGTACGCCCTTCGCTAACCTTCTTCGTATGTATCTTAATCTGGGCTTTCTCATATATTTAGCTTTTTAGTCTACCCTTTTTACGCATTGGCGCCTGCCCGGTTAGATAAATGAATTAATAGCTCCCTGCCACCTTACAAATGAAAAGCATAAGCTATAAAAGGCACTGTTTTTGTTTATCTACCTGTGTTACAATAAAATCAAACTAAAATCTTTACATGTACCCTATTAAAAGAGATCATCTTAACCTATTCTTATTCTTTCTGATTCTGGCATTGGCTACCAGCTGTGGTGCACCACAAACCTTGCGTACAGTGTTTAAGAACCAGACACCTTACGAGGGGTATGTTGTTAAAATAAAAGATGCGAAACTAGACCAGACCGGGCTCGGGCAAGATTGGCTGCGGGCCGGAGAAAAAGCACTGCAAGACTCGCTTACCATCACGCTGCCTTATAAAGAAACCGGTTACTTTTCTGCAGACAAACCAAGGGCTTTAGGTTACAAGATAGATGCAAAGCGCGGCGAACGAATTGTGGTTAACCTGGAGGTAAAGGCCCGTAAGGACATGCAGATATTTATGGATATGTTTGAAGTAGAAAATACTGCGACAAACCATGTGGCAACCACTGATACAACGGGAAGTTACCTGGTTTATGAAGTTGATGATGATAGCCAGCATGTACTTCGGGTGCAGCCTGAACTTTTGCGTAGTGGCCAATATACTTTAACCATAAAATCGGAGCCTACCTTGGCTTTTCCGGTGGCAGGTAAAACCAGCCGTAACATTGCCAGTATCTGGGGCGACCCACGCGATAACGGCGCGCGCCTGCACGAAGGCGTTGATGTATTTGCCAAACGCGGTACACCCGTTGTGGCTTCTAGCCCAGGGATTGTGTCACGGGTAGGCACTACTCCCAGAGGTGGTAAGGTAGTATGGCTGGCAGACTATGAACGCCGCCAAAACTTATATTATGCCCATCTCGATAGCCAGGCAGTTACGGCAGGCCAGCGCATACAAATCGGTGATACGCTGGGTTTTGTGGGCAATACCGGTAATGCAAAGGGAACCAACCCACACCTGCACTTTGGCATTTACCGCTACGGTCAGGGGCCTACAAACCCATTCCCTTACCTGCACGCCAGCAATACTCCTGTGCCGCCGGTACAAGCAGATGCCTCAAAAATCGGAAACTGGGTAAGGGTTGCGGCCAGGTCGGCTAATGTGCGCCAGCAGCCATCTGTTAAATCGGGAGTTTACAGGCGATTATCACAGTATACGCCTTTATTGGTAACCGGGGCTACAGCCAGTTGGTATAGGGTTGTTTTGCCAAACGGAACAGAAGCTTATATAGCCGGCAGTTTAATAGAGGTTACCACCAAACCTATCAAATATGAAAAGTTGGCTACTCAAACTGATCTGCTGGACAATGCAAGTATAGACGCCCCTGCAAAAGACAGTTTAAACCCGGGAAGCAGTGTTGCTGTGCTGGGTGGCTACAATGGTTATACTTTTGTAAAGGCTGAGAATGGCGCGTTGGGTTGGGTACAGAAAAGTTTACTATTGTAGAGGTAGATTGTGATTAATGTTGCATTTGGTCCAACCACCCCTGCCCCTCCTTATCCAAGGCGGGGAGTTTTACTTACTCCTCTTTCTTACATGACAATAGTTAGCCATTTCTCTTTGTCATCTTGCAAAGATCTTGGCAGAAGGGAGGTTAAGCTTCAGCAACAGAGCTTATACTTTTGCTAAAGTAGTAGCAGACTCCCCGCCTTGGATAAGGAGGGGCGGGGGTGGTTGGACTAGGTGCTTCTGGCAATCCTATAACTTCTTGAGAATTTAAAACGCCTGATTGAGGTTGTTTCATCTATAGGCCGATCTGCGGACAGGTCGCGACCTGTCCCTACGAACAAAGCCACCGTTATACTTTACCCAATCCCGCCTATCACAAATCGTTCAGGGTGATTGCGTTCATAAAGGGCATGCAGTATACCATCCTTTAAACCAACAGAAGGCACGATCATACTTTCCAGTTTGGCCCACTTCATAGCAGACAAGTAAATCTCGGCGGCTGGAAGTATAACGTCGGCACGGTCTGGGTTTAGCAGCATCTGGTTAATGCGTTCTTCCATACTCATACTTGCTATCTGGCTTGCCACCTCCTCTATCTGCTTTCTGAAAATCGGCTTCCCTCCTGCTTTTCCGGCTATTTCGTAGATCTTGTTTATGTTTCCGCCTGTACCGATAGCGCGTGATAAGTGGTATTTCTTTGAGTTGGTTTCTATCCAGTTGCGCATGCTGTTCCAGAGTTCTTCGGAGTCTCTGCCGTGCATGTGCCTGATCGTACCCTGCTCAAACGACTGCGACGCCATTTTTTCGCGGTTCACATAGATGTTAAATTCGGTGCTGCCGCCACCTACGTCAATGTGCAGGTAATTGCGCTCATCAAGGAAATTATAGATAACCTTGTTTATCAGTTCAGCTTCGGCAACACCGTCTATCACGTTAATTTCCATGCCGGTTTCCTGGTATACTCGCTCCAGAATTTGAGGGGCATTCTGTGAGTTGCGCATGGCGGAGGTAGCGCATATCATGTAGTGGTCTACATCGTGCACATCTATCAGCAACTGCAGGGCGCGCAGCAGCTTAATAAACTTTTCTATTTTGTAATCGCCGATGTAACCGGTGTTAAAAACATCTTCGCCAAACCGGATGGCGTAGCGGATGTATTCTACCTTTTTGAAGATCACGGTTCCGTTCTGGTTCAGTACACTTGATATCTGGCATCTGACAGCATTAGAACCTATATCAATAGCAGCTAACTTCAATAATCCGGGGGTTTAACGTGAATGATATGCTCGTAAATATACGTAGAAATACAGTATGGTTTTGCCGAAATTTTGGAGCAGTTTGATCGTGTTTGTGAATTATAATTCACCACTTGTATCACTTTGCTGCACTCTAAAAATGAGGAAGATTTAATGCTGTTATTCTGAAAGGATCCTGGTTACTGGTAGTATTGGCTTAACCTCCCTTCTATCAAGATCCTTCCAGGATGACAAATGGGTGAAGTACTCTTTTAAAAAGATAAGATTACCTTGAGACCCCAAAACACCAGCTATCATAAACAAAAAAGCCAGAGCAAATGTATACTTGCTCCGGCTTCTGGTTTATACTTTATACAAACTACACAAGCTCTGCCACCAGGGCTTCCACGTAGCTTTTGCTGTAGAATATCTTATGTACATCCACTACCTCCTCGTTAGCCAGGGCGCGTTTTTTAACATACGTGCCATCTTCGCGCATAATGTAGGAGTTCTGGTTATCCAGCAGGTTATAGTATAGTATATTGATGGACTCTCGTTTCAGCTCCTCATTAGCAATCAGAAAAAGAGCCTCTATTCTGCGGTCAAAGCTGCGCACCATACAATCGGCGCTGCCGCCGTATACTTTGGGCTCGCCGTTGTTGTGGAAGTAGTATAAACGCGCATGCTCCAGGTACTCACCCACAATACTTTTAACCGTAATATTCTCACTCAGGTCTTCGCGGCCAGGGCGCAGACAACAGATACCGCGGACGATCAGTTTAATGGGCACACCAGCCTTTGAGGCTTTGTACATCTCATCGATGATCTCCTTATCCTCCAGTGAGTTTATTTTGATCACGATACCACTCTTCAGGCCTTTTTTCGCATTCTTGGCTTCGTGGCGTATCAGCTCGATCAGGTCGTGACGCATATCCTTTGGCGAGGTCATCAGGTACTTGTAATCGTTCGGTCTGGAGTGGCCAGTAATTACATTAAAGAACTCCGACACGTCGTGAGCATACACTTCATTGGTCGTAAGCAAGCTTACGTCGGTGTATAATCTGGCCGTTTGCTCGTTGTAGTTACCACTGCCAATATGCACGTAACGCGTTACCTTCTCTCCTTCTTTCCGGATGACCATCATCATCTTGGTATGCGTTTTATACTTACTGATACCGTAGATCACAAAGCAGCCAGCCTTCTCCAGTCTTTCGCCTTCGCGCAGGTTACGCTCTTCGTCAAACCTTGCCTTTACCTCGAACAGTACCGATACGTGCTTGCCGTTTTCCGCGGCCTTTAGTAAAGCGGCAGTTACCCTGCTTTGGTCTGCCAGGCGGTAAATAGTTTGCTTGATGCCCAGCACAGCCGGGTCTTCAGCGGCACGTTCGAGCAAACTTACCACAGGCTCCATGCTATTGTATGGGTGGTGCAGCAGTACGTCGTGGTCTTTCAGGTACTCAAACATATCCACGCCATCGCTGGGCAGGCTGAGCGGCGACACCGATGATGGCTGCTTAAAACCTTTGTCCTTGAACTGGCGGTGGTTGATGATCTGCCACAGGCAGCGCAGGTCTATCAGGTTGTTTATCGTAAAGATGTTGGCGTTGTCAATAGTCCAGCGTTCTTTAAGCACCTTCAGCATAAACTGCGACGGGTTGCGCTCAATCTCCAACCTTACCACGCGGCCTTTTTTACGGGTCTTCAGCTTCGATTTGATCTCCTGTACAAAGTCTGCCTCCAGGTCGTCAGACTCTTCCAGGGTAAAGTCGCCGTTACGAGTTATTCGGAACAAGTTTACCGACACGATATCCACGTTGCGGAAAAGCTTTTTGATCTTCCAGCGCACGATCTCCTCAATCGGCACAAAAACGATCTTATCTTTTCGGTTGAGTTCGTAAAAGCGCGCCAGGTTTTGCGGTATCTGCACAAATGTTACCCTGTCTTGGGCCTTCTGCTCTTCAGTGGTGCGGGTTACCACGCCAAAGGTAAGCAGCTGGTTCATCAGCAACGGAAAGCCATGGTAGTTATCAAACACCATCGGCGTAAGCATCGGGTAGATGGTGTTTTTAAAGTATGAGTCTACCTTTTTCTGCTCTATCTCCGTTAGTTCACTTATCTTCAGTATATCAAAACCGTGCTTCTCGCAAAGCGGCTTTATTTCGCTGTTAAAGGTAAGATACTGGTCGTTTACGAAGCGGTGCGCGTAGTCCAGCAGTTTTTTACGGAACGGCAGTTCGCGCAGCCCCGAATAGTCGAGGCGCTCTTTGCCGTAATCGAGGTAATTGTACAAGCTGCCCACCCTGATCATGAAAAACTCGTCCAGGTTAGACGAGGTGATGGCCAGAAATTTAAGCCTGTCGAAAAAACTCTTGTTCGTATCGCGCGCCTGGTCTAGCACACGGTAATTAAAGCGCAGCCAGCTAAGGTCGCGGCTTATGTATTTACTTTTCTTTATCTGGTCAGAAACCTTGTTGATAAGCATGTTTCCTATGGTTAGGGCTTCGGTTTACGTTAAAAAGCCTAAGTTACGACTAAACACAAAATATAACGAGAAAGTATAGGTATTCCTCTATACTGAGGCAATTATTTAATGTTATGCAGCTGGATAATTTTTTACTACTTTCGTTTCGGCTTTTTCCTTGGTTCAGGTAATTATATTCTATGCAGTTTGGTTTTAAGCGGCGCCTAAAGTATACCAGGTGGTTGGTGATAGCAAGTATGGCTGGCTCGTTTCTTACTTATTTTACGGGCATGATGGGCCTGGGAGAGTTTTACCCTTTTGCCAACTGGAAGCTTTTTACCCAACCGCTTGGTAGCAAAAATCACTACCAGGAGTATAGAGTTTATACTTTACCCATTGGCGATACAGCCTGGCAGCGCCAGCCTGTTATCTCCGGCTCTGAAAGCTATACGAAAGACGAGTACATTTATACTTTGAATAGTTTAACCCAGCACGCTTTGGCAGATAGTGCTGCTTTCCATACTCGCCTTCTTACTTTTGTAAAATACATATCCCCTCCTGCATCTGCCTATAAAATTGTGCAGGAAACCTACCAGCCACTAGAATACGTCCGTAACCCACAGCATTATGACACGCTTACTGTTATCCGTTTCTGATACACTAAAAAAGCAGTTAACACCGGATAAACAGGAAGCTATACTGCGCAACACATTCAACTTCTTTTATGCGGTGCAGGCACTTCGCCTGTTTACGTTTGTATGGCTTTACTGGACTATAAACAAATACCAGTTTCTGCGGCAGCGCCCAAGCAAAATTTTCTGGTACGATCATGCCCTGCCAAGCCTGGTAATGCCTGCCCTGCCGGCTCCGCTTTTATTCTATACTGTAGTTGCGCTGGTGGCTGCCTGTAACCTTTATCAGTTGCTTCGGCAAAAGAACCACACACTCTGTCAGGCGCTTCTGGCGCTGGGCCTGCTCTGGCTAAACCTGGCACTCTGGGGATATGGTTTCCTGAGCCATATTAACCACTTGTATCTACTGGCACACCTGCTGCTTACTTTTATCCCATTAAGTAAAAAATCGCTGCCACATGCATCTGTATACTTACACCAAAATATAAACTGGTTTTATGCTGGCTTGCTTTTCACCTATACTTTATCCGGACTCTGGAAGATCCCTTCGCTGCTTTACAAACTAATCACAAACTCCGGAGACATACACTGGCTGCACCCCCAGGCGGCGCTCGTTAATGCAGTTGTAGGTCACCGTAGCCTGGACCTGGATTTTACACTGGCACCGCTGTTTACTGAGTATGTGCTTTTCTGGCAGGTAAGCTTTTTAGTTGTATTGTACATACAATCTGCCAGCATATTTACCGCATCCAGGCAGCCAACCCGCCCTTGGATGGGCCTGTTGCTGCTGATATTCCATACCGTGAATATGCTGTTTTTCCAGATATACTTTGTGGTAGCATCAGTTGCCATTATCTGCCTTTTTATGCCTTATAATCTGCTTTTTTCTAAAAAGTATAAAGCCACCTTCAGCAACGTTTCAGATAATGCCGCAGCCATGAATGAGGATAACGAAACAACTGCCAGCCCTTTCGAAAAGTATAGAACTAAACTCAACAGCAAATCCTACTATTTATCCGGACTGCTGTATATGCCCGGCTTACGTACCCTGGCAAATCTCTTAACCCGACTAACCCGCAGGTAAACTCTGAAACACAAAAAGCGGCTTATCCTCGTACCATAAAGGCAAAGCACATGGCTCCAGAATTATGGCTACAGCAAACACAACAGAGATAAAAAATCCGGATTTCCCGCCACTGCCGCTGGAAGAATGGGAACCTACCAAAGACACGTTACTTTTATACTTTCAGATAATAGGTAAGATCAGGCTGCAACTGATGCCGCGCCGCAACCACTGGTGGAATATTACGCTGTATGTTACCTCTCGCGGAATGGGTACCGGCCCTATCCCCTACAAATTTTACACTTTCGAGATCGATTTCGACTTTATAGATCACCAGTTAACGATACGCACCAGCACAGGAGCAGCAGAAAGTTTTGCGTTGCAGGACGGTTTAAGTGTATCTAATTTTTATACTTCTGTGATGAAAGCCCTGGCTGTTCTGGGCATACAAGTAGAGATCTTAGCCAAACCTTACGACCTTAAAAGTAAAATACCATTTGCCGAAGACCGGAAACATGCCACCTATAACCCCGAACAGGTTAACCGGTACTGGCGTGCCATGGTGACTATAGACCAGGTGTTAAAGGAGTTTAGCGGACGCTTTTACGGTAAAACATGCCCCGTGCACCTGTACTGGCACCACATGGACCTGACAGTTACACGCTTCTCTGGTAAAAGTATACCTGTGCCGGTAAATGGCAGCGTAGTAGAAAAAGACGCTTACTCCCATGAGGTGATCAGTTTCGGGTTCTGGCCCGGCGATGACCAGGTCCGGTTCCCTGCTTTTTACTCGTACACTTACCCCTCGCCGCCAGGCATCGAACTTGAAACGCTGCAGCCAAAACAAGCCCAGTGGGTAGACGCTAACGGTAGCCCCATGGCCATGCTAAACTATGAGGAGCTGCGCCTGATGGATAAGCCAAGAGAAGTGTTGCTAAGCTTTTTAGAAAGTGCCTACACTGCAGGTGCGCAACAGGCCGATTGGCCCGTAGAGGAGCTTAGAACAATACCGCTGGATGAGTTGTAGGTGTGTTGTTTTTTGATGACATTGGGTTAACGGTACTCTTCCAGCCGAAGCTTGATGCAGAGCAAGGGTTAAGGCTCTGAACTTTGTTAGGCGATTTTGATCTTACTATTCTTAATCTTCTCTAGAAATACCCTTAAACGTAACCCTTGCTTTTATTGCTTTTTGCCTGTTGATGTCTTTACCCAAACACTCTTCCCAATAGTCAGGCTCATAAAAGTTTAAAATTCTAATATCTCTTTTGCTAATCAGATGGAAGGTGTTGGTGTTTCCGTCTTCAATCATACAATTGCCAGTAGACTTCAGATTATACTTATCGTCTTTCAGTTTCCACAAATTCGCTGCCTTCAACTCATTCCAGTTGTTGCTTAATTCTGCCTGCAATATGTCCTTAGATAGTAAATAGCGGTTTGTGTCAGGCACCGTTCTTTTAAACTTATATTCTTCTTCCATGAATTTCTGTAAAAGATTCCCTGGGAAATACCTTCCACGCAAATTCTTGTAAGGGCTTGTGTAGGTGAAGAAATAGAGTTTATCTTTCTGCTTTGCTACTATCAGATAGTTCGGTGCGTTATACCAATTGGACCAACTGTGGTAAATGATGGTGCTATCGTAGTTTGTTTGAAAGAACTCGTGTAAGGGAGTAATTGTTTCATGCTGTTGTGCATTGATTGGATGGGATATAAAGAGAATACTTAAGGCTAATAGTAGAAAAGCTTTCTGAAGTTTAATCGGCAATTGAGTGAATTTCATTTATCCTTTATCCTTAAGATTAATAAGTAATACCACCTAACTTTCGGCTAACAGGAGTACCTACTCCCACTATCTGCACTATGTGTGGTGTCATTATACCCTGCATAAAATACTTTAACTCTAATATAGTATAAATTAATTATACTTCTCTCAAAACAAATAGCCACACCCCAATTAAGGTATGGCTATTTTATACTTTGAACAGTTTATACTTTACGCTTCTGGCATCAGCCTTACTACCAATCCATCGAGTTCGGGTTTTACCTTTAACTGGCAGGATAAGCGGCTGGTAGCAGTAGCGTGTGGCAGGGTTTCCAGCATATAAGCTTCGTCGTCGCTGGGTTCTGGGAGTTCGCCGCTTTGCAACACCTCCACGTGGCAGGTGGCGCAAATAGCCATGCCGCCGCAAATGGCAGGCACGTTCAATTCATTGGCTTTCATCACCTCCATCACCGACAGGCCCATATCAGTAGGGGCTTCCAGGGTTACACGGCTGCCATCTTGCAGCTCTACGTTTATGTTTATAGTATCTTCCATCAGGTAAGTTCCTGTATACCGTTAACGGTGGTATACTTTAATACATACTTCTTGTCCGGGTAAATAATGTTGTAGGCACTCTGCGCCATCAACGCCGACTCATGGAAGCCGCAAAGTATAAGCTTCAGTTTACCCGGGTAGGTGTTAATATCGCCAATGGCAAACACGCCTTCTATGTTGGTCGAGTAGTCTAATGTGTTTACCACAATGGCGCCTTTCTCCAGTTCAAGTCCCCAGTTCTCCAGCGGGCCAAGCTTTGGCACCAACCCGAAGAGCGGAATGAAGTAATCGACTTCGATCTTGTGCTCTGTTTCGTTGTCGATGAGTACCGTAACAGCATCCAGTTTTCCGTTGCCATGCACATCAGTTACGTTAGATTTCAGCAGCAGCTTTATATGCCCTTCCTCAGCCATACTTAGCACCTTCTCAGCAGACTCCGGAGCGCCTCTAAAAGTGGAGCCCCTGTGCACCAGCGTAAGCTCTTCGGCCAGGCCGGCCAGGTATATGGTCCAGTCGAGGGCGGAGTCGCCGCCGCCGGCTACTACAATCCGTTTGCTGCGGAACACTTCGGGGTCGCGCACCATATACGAAACACCTTTGCCCTCGAAACTTTCCAGGCTTTCGATGGCAGGTTTGCGCGGCTCAAACGAACCCAGGCCACCGGCTATCGCCACCACCTTACAGGAAATTTCAGTACCCTCCGAGGTTTTAACTACAAAAGAGCCATCCTCCTGCTTGTCCAGCGTTTCTACACGTTCGCCCAGCGTAAAGGTCGGGTGGAATGGCTCTATCTGCTTCATCAGGTTATCTACCAGCTCACCGGCAACTATACTTGGGAAGCCTGGTATGTCGTAAATAGGTTTTTTAGGGTATATCTCGGCCAGCTGGCCTCCTACTACCGGAAGGGCATCCACCACGTGGCAGCGCATCTTCAGCAAACCTGCTTCAAACACGGCAAACAAGCCCACCGGACCTGCCCCTACGATGCATATATCTGTTGTTATCATTTAGGTATTAACTTTTGTGTTTAACACTAACTGTTAGAGCATGTTTAAATTTTGTTTTCGCTAGCAAAGGATAAATTTTAATCATGCTCTTGTAGTAAATATACAGCCAACAGTTAAGCATCCATAGTGTTTTGACTACAGATTAAGGGGATTAAATTGATTTTTGAGATTTTTTCTTCGTGACTTCTGCTGTACTACCTCACCCCAGCCCTCTCCTAAAAGCAGGAGAGGGAGCTCTGGCATTACTTTAGCAAGAATATAGCTCTGTAGATTCAGTTTAACCCCTTTCTACCAAGATCTTTACAAGATGATAAATAAGAAGATAGCAGCTATTGCAATGACAGCAGAAGCAGTAGGCAAAAGCTCCCTCTCCTGTTATTAGGAGAGGGCTGGGGTGAGGTAAATACTGTGTTGCAGAAAGTCCCGTCCATCTTTAAACCCTGCAAATCCTTATAAAAAAAGGCCAGCTGGTGTAGCTGGCCTTCTCTATAGTATGAATTTTATACTTTGATTTATACGTCTACGCGTGCATACTTGGCGTTGCGTTCGATAAAGTCGCGACGTGGGCCTACCTCGTCACCCATCAGCATCGAGAACAGGTGATCTGCTTCTGCAGCAGACTCAATTGTTACACGCTTTAAGCTACGGGTATCCGGGTCCATGGTCGTGTTCCAGAGCTGCTCCGGGTTCATCTCACCAAGACCTTTGTAACGCTGTACGCCAACACTCTCCTCCTTGCCTTTGCCAAGCTCCTGGATCGCATCAAGACGGTCCTGCTCACTCCAGCAATAACGCTCTTCCTTGCCTTTCTTCACTAAATAAAGCGGAGGTAGTGCAATGTAGATATAACCATTCTCGATCAGCTCTTTCATATAACGGAAGAAGAACGTAAGTATAAGCGTACGAATGTGTGATCCGTCCACGTCAGCATCCGTCATGATGATAACACGGTGGTAACGCAGTTTCTCCATGTTCAGGGCCTTCTCGCCATCTGCAGTACCAAAGCTAACGCCCAGCGCCGTGATCATGTTCTTGATCTCTTCGTTCTCGTAGATGCGGTGCTCCTGTGCTTTCTCCACGTTCAGGATCTTACCGCGCAACGGCAGTATAGCCTGAAACCTTCGGTTACGGCCCTGCTTGGCAGAACCGCCCGCTGAGTCACCCTCTACCAGGTAGATCTCGCAGTTCTCCGGGTTGCTGTCAGAGCAGTCGGCCAGTTTACCAGGTAAGCTGGTACCGGATAAAACACTCTTACGCTGCACCATCTCGCGGGCCTTACGGGCAGCGAAACGCGCCTGGGCGGCAAGTATAACTTTCTGCACAATGATACGTGCCTCCTTCGGATTTTCTTCCAGGAACTCGTTCAGCATTTCGCCAACGGCAATATCCACGGCTCCACCAACATCGGAGTTACCTAGTTTGGTTTTGGTCTGGCCTTCAAACTGCGGCTCCTGTACTTTTACAGAAATTACAGCTGTTAAACCTTCTCTGAAGTCATCACCAGCGATCTCGATCTTCACCTTATCCAGCATACCCGACTTATCGGCGTAAGCTTTAAGCGTACGGGTAAGTGCGCGGCGGAAACCACCTACGTGCGTACCACCCTCAATGGTGTTGATGTTGTTTACATACGAGAAAATGTTCTCGGTATAAGACGTGTTGTACTGCAAAGCAATCTCTACAGGTACACCGTTTTTCTCACTCTCAATATGGATTGGCTCCGGAATCAGGTTTTCACGTGTTTCGTCCAGATAGGCCACAAATTCCTTCAGACCACCTTCAGAGAAAAAAGAGTCTGTTTGCAATGGCTCACCTGCCTCGTTTAGTTCGCGCAGGTCTTCCAGGTTTATGCGGATGCCTTTGTTCAGGAAGGAAAGCTCTCTTAAACGGCTGGCAATGGTATCGTACTTATACTCGGTGGTAGTGAAGATAGAACCATCCGGCTTAAACTGTACCGTGGTACCTGTTCTGTCGGTAGTACCGATCTCGCGCACCGGGTAAGCAGGCGCACCAATATTGTAATGCTGCTCAAATATTTTACCGTTGCGGTGCACCGTTACGTGCAGGTCTGTGGAGAGCGCGTTAACGCAACTCACACCCACACCGTGCAAACCACCTGATACTTTGTAAGTGTCTTTATCGAATTTACCACCGGCGTGCAGTACCGTCATTACTACCTCGAGGGCAGAGCGGCCTTCCTTCTGGTGAAAATCCGTTGGAATACCACGGCCGTTATCGGATACTGTGATGGAATTATCTGGATTAATGGCTACGTTAATGGTATCGCAATGGCCGGCAAGGGCCTCATCAATCGAGTTGTCTACTACCTCCCAAACCAGGTGGTGTAAACCTTTGATACCGATATCGCCGATATACATGGCAGGGCGCTTCCGTACTGCTTCTAGCCCCTCCAGTACCTGAATACTATCTGCTGAATAATTGTTATGCAATTGTTTTTCTTCCACTTCACTCATGTGTTTTAGGGTAGATTGAATAGGTAAAACTAGCACTTTTATTTGGTTTATGCTATACTTTTTAAGGGTTGAATTATGCAGCAGAACCATCGGGTACTATACTCGGTTTGTTACTGCTTTGCAACCCACTTATTTTAAACAAATTACTTACCCCGATAGTGCCTTAAAATGCTGATCAAAACTATAAAAAACACAAAAAAGGAAAATACCTCTATAAGTATACTTTGTGCGGTTTCGGCATGCCCTTAAAGTTTATACTTTATGCTGCACACAAGCCAATAGCGAATTAATACCCAAAAGAATTTAAGTGTAGTGGCAGCAGATCATACTTTAATTTTTAGCAGCTTTGCAGGCATTTTTCTAAAAGTATGAAAACGGTTTTACTTCTGCTGATCTCTAATATTTTTATGACCTTTGCCTGGTATGGGCATCTGCGATTTAAAGAGGTGTCGCTTTGGAAGATCATTCTCATCAGCTGGCTGATCGCGTTTTTTGAGTACTGTTTTATGGTGCCGGCAAACCGCATCGGCTACGGGCAGTTTACAGCTTTTCAACTTAAGACCATACAGGAGGTAATTACGCTGGTGGTGTTTATCGGCTTTTCGGTGCTTTACCTGCGCGAAGAGTTAAAGTGGAATTACATTGTGGGTTTCATACTTATACTTGCCGCTGTTTTCTTTGTGTTTAAAAAGTGGTAATTGTTGATGGCTGAATTATTAAATTGTTGAATTGCTAAATGGTTGATTGTTGAATTTTTGGACTTTAAGTATCCGCTAATTTTAATGCTCTAATGCTCTTTCGGACTTCCAAGTCCGAAAGCTGTCTGCCGGGGACTTCCTAGTCCCCATAGATTGGCCCCACTACACAGAACAAGCAGTCCGCAGCAGGCGGGGGTTTCGGCCAGGGATATCCCGAACAGCAATAGAATATTGTTTAGCTAAGATAATCCTGCCACTTTTTGAAAGCGCCCTCGCTCGCCAAAGGCGAGCGAGGGCGCTTCTTAATTTGAAATTATCAGAAAGCAATAGCATTTGGGATAAGAGACCACCCTTTAAAATCCTGTAAATCCTTGGGGAAGGGGCCCTATGTAAAGATTCAGACAACATTATTCTTCCCCTTCACCCTATACTTACCTCTCTTCCCGTTTAACCGATAACCCTGTTATAGCTGCCGCGTTCATTTAAATGGAACATCTTTTAAACTAAAAAAGGAGGTTAAAATGGCTATGAACTTTGAGAATTATGTAAAAGACGCTAAAACCTGGACGCACGAACTCTGCACTTACCTGGGCATTGAGGATGAGAACAAGGCAAACAGGATATTCAGGGCGGTGCTTCATGCCATCCGCGACCGAATTCCCACTGCCGAAGCCATCCATTTAGGGGCACAGTTGCCTATAATCTGGAAAGGGGTATACTACGACGGTTTCCATATGCACAGCCCCGTACGCATCCGGCACGAAGACGAATGGCTGGAGTTTATCCGCACTAAAGATGCATTTGCCGAAGATGCCGACTTCCCTACCCTGGACCATGCCTTTTACGCTTTCCAGGATGTGATGACGTTTCTGCGTGACCATATTTCTGAGGGCCAGTATAACCAGGTAACACAGGCGCTGCATTCTGACATTACCGTACCGGCTTAAACTCTGTTTAAATAGGAAATAGAAGGTCTGACACATGTCAGGCCTTTTTTGTGTGCATTCTAATAGAGATTAATTTACCACAAAGGGCGCGAAGAGTATCGCAGGGTTTGAAACAAAAAAGATTTAAAAGTTGCTATCCAGGTAGTTTTACAATGTAAGAAAAGATTAGCCTAAACCCCATCAGCCTGCTCGCTCCATATTTAGGCAAGTTATTGGTCGTGTTTCAATCAAACTACATTCCTGCTCTTTTGCACATCCCGCCTTGCAGCCGTACCTTTGCTGGATGCAGCATTTTAATATAGCATCTTTGCTAAGCTAATTTCCTAAGTATAAAAAGTATATCTTCTCAAACTAAGCTAAAAGCATGAAACATATCATACTAAGTTTAAGCCTTGCATTTGCCATACTTTGCGGCTGCAGCCAGGGCCAGAGCCCCAAAGAGCAGAAAGAGGCACTGGAGGAGCGCGTGCTGGCCGTGCACGACACAGCGATGGCTAAAATGGGAAACATCTACAAACTGCGTAAAGGTCTGCGCACCCTCCGCGACACTTTAGAAACGCAGCAAGCCGACTCTGTTACACTAAACAACCTGCAAACGCAGATACAGCTGCTGAACCGCGCCGACGAGGCCATGATGGGCTGGATGCGCCAGTACAAAACGCCTGCAGAAGACATGCCCAACGAGCAGGTCATAAACTACTTACAGCAGGAGCTTGTTAAGATAAAGCAAGTACAAACCCTTATGGACAGCACCATAAACGCTGCCCGTACAACTTATAAACCTTATGATCAGAATAAATAAAGCAACGCTTAGAAAGTATACTTTGCTACTGGCAACAGCCTTTAGTATAGGCTTTTTAACTGCCTGCAACAGCAGCGACTCTACCGATAAAACTTTACCTATACTTGGCCACCGCGAAGCCGTGGAGCGTGTAGTTGATGGTAAAACTGTAGTAGATACTGTTTACCACCAGATACCAGATTTCGCTTTTATAAACCAAGACAGCCAGCGTGTGACCCAAGAAACTGTAGCCGGTAAAATTTACGTAACGGACTTCTTCTTTACCACCTGCCCTTCTATCTGCCCTAAAATGAAAAGCCAGATGCTGCGCGTGTACGAGAAGTTTAAAGATAACCCTAACGTAGTAATTCTTTCGCATAGCATAGACCCACAGCACGACACCGTAGCTGTACTTAGAGATTATGCGGACCGCCTAAACGTACAGTCTGATAAATGGCACTTTTTAACCGGCGATAAAGACAGCATTTACGACATGGCCCTGCAATATTTTACTGGAGTGCAAGAAGATGCCCAGGCAGAAGGCGGCTTTGCGCATAGCGGAGACTTTATGCTGGTAGACCAGAACCGTCACATACGCGGCCATTACCACGGCACAGAGCAGGAAGATGTAGACAGGCTGATGAAAGACATGGAGGTACTGCTGAAAGAAAAGCAAAATGGCCAGAAATAGACTTATGGCAGTAGCACTGGGAGGCTTGGTTCTAACAACCCTTACCCAGTGCTTCACTAATAAGAAAAACGAAGGCCAGCGCCTGTACGAAACCAACTGCCAGAGCTGCCACATGGAAGACGGCAGCGGCCTGCGTGGTGTTATACCACCCATTTCCGGCGCAGATTACCTGGAACAGCACCGCGACGAGCTGGCCTGCCTCATCCGGCATGGTATAGACGGCCCGATAACCGTAAACGGGATAGAATATAACAAACCAATGCCCGGCGTAGACCTGCGTGAAGACCAGATCACGAACCTGCTAAACTACATCCAAACCAACTTCGGCAACAACAACGCGCGCTATACCATGCCGGAAGTAGAGAAACAGTTGGAGACTTGCCCGCCGCACAGGTAGTAATAACTTCGTAGGAACAGGTCGTGACCTGTTCCTACGAGGAAATATACTCATCCCAAACTATAAACTTGTAACCTCCCCTCCCCTAATTCAGTTAAAACTGAAATTCCGCAGCAATGCAGCCGCAACCTTGACAAGCGGCTGTTTATTTCATATACTTAGCCTGACATAAAATAAGACTATGCCCAAAATTCTGATTATAGACGACGAAAGGGCCATCCGGAGCACGTTAAAAGAGATTCTTGAGTTTGAGAACTATACTGTAGACGAAGCCGAGGATGGAGAAAAAGGACTACACCAACTCAGCAAGAACAAGTATGACGTAGTGCTCTGCGACATCAAAATGCCCGGCATGGATGGCATTGAAGTGCTCGAGAAAGCCATGGAGTTTACGCCTGACACCCCTTTTATTATGATATCGGCACACGGCACAATAGATACTGCCGTGGAGGCCACTAAAAAAGGCGCCTACGATTTCCTGCAAAAACCACCAGACCTTAACCGTCTGCTGGTAACAGTGCGCAATGCCCTCGATAAGTCGAACCTGGTAACGGAGACCAAGATCCTGAAGAAAAAAATCTCCAGGACCTACGAAATGGTGGGTACTTCGTCAGCGCTTAGCCGTGTAAAGCAAGCCATAGAGAAAGTAGCCCCTACCGATGCCCGCGTGCTGATTACAGGACCAAACGGTTCTGGTAAGGAGTTGGTGGCACGCGCCATACACGAGCACAGCAACCGCAGCAACGGCCCTTTAATAGAGGTAAACTGCGCCGCCATCCCAAGCGAACTAATCGAGAGCGAACTGTTCGGCCACGAAAAAGGCTCTTTTACCTCGGCTGTAAAACAGCGCATCGGTAAGTTTGAACAGGCCAATGGCGGCACTTTGTTTCTGGATGAGGTAGGCGACATGAGTTTATCGGCACAGGCCAAAGTACTGCGTGCCCTGCAGGAGCACAGAATTACACGCGTTGGCGGTGACAAAGACATTCAGGTAGATGTGCGCGTATTGGCTGCTACAAACAAAAACCTGCTGGAGGAGATCGAAGCCAAAACTTTTCGGGAAGACTTGTATCACCGCTTAGGAGTTATACTTATACACGTACCTCCGCTAAACGAACGCCGCGAAGATATCCCTGACCTGGTGACTAAGTTCCTGAACGACATCGCCAACGATTACGGTAACAAGCCTAAAGTTATTACTGCAGACGCTTTAGAGTATTTAAAAGGGCTTGACTGGCGAGGCAACGTACGGGAACTGCGCAATGTGGTAGAAAGGCTTGTGATCATGAGCGGGCCAGAAATAACCGCTGAAGATGCTAAGGCTTATGCAAGGCCGGTAGTGACTTAAGTTTAAGGCTGATTTATACTTCAAAGCCTCTGTAACTTGTGTTGCGGAGGCTTTTGTTTTGTACATATCTTTATAATGACTTAGTATGGCGCGAGCGTCCTCGTCCCGAAGCAAGTCCGGGATCTGTGACTCGTGACTTGCTATAGTGTGGGCCTCTGGCCCAGTAGAGTCAGAGACTCTACACCACTATAAGACACGAGTCTGGAGACTCGCGCCAGAAAATAATTAGAATGAAAAGTCCCTGCTCTCAAAAGGGGAATTTCCACTGTTGCTTTAGCGAATATATAAGTTTCATAGCTACAGCCCTACATCGTACAGCTCACTACCTTTTCCTCTAGAATATATTTATACTTTGCTGAGTCTTCGTCACTAATAACATAAACACTATACCTATGCCGCCTGCTTTTTACCTAAACAGCAGTTTTTATACTTTTCGCCACTGCCGCAGGGGCAGGGTTCGTTGCGGCCAAGGCGTTTGCCGTAGGGGTTCAATAGTTCTCTGAAATTGAGCCGGAAGCGGCGCTTCGGGTTTTGCTTAAACACCTTGGTTAATAAAGTATAAAGCTGTGGATGCTTTTCAGCTAACTGGTCTGGTTTCTCGAAAAAATACTCGGTAACAACGGCAAAGAACTCAGCCTCGTTTGTTGCACCATAGCTGTCAATGTCAGATTTGCCCTTTTTTATACTTTGTATCTTGCGGTACATTAACTCCTGCCACGGCTGCACCAACTCTGCCGGCAGGTATGCTGCTGGTGTTCCGTCTATCTCACCGTCGGCTTGGTCCAGCATGTGGGCAAACTCGTGTATGCCAACATTTTTACGGTCAGCCATATCGTTAAAGCCGCGCTCTAAAGCCGGTTTAGACAGGGTTACGTAATGGTCGTTCTGAAAGGGGTTAACGCGCCCCAGAGTCTCTGACACAGCCTCACTATCCTGATCTTTAAATTTTTGTATGCTTCCCGGAAAAACAAACACCTCGCCCAGTTTCTGGTACTCCCAGTCGCGGAAACCAAATATGGGAATGATGGCGCTGGCGGCAACAAGTACTTTAGTTGTATCATCTACCTCTACCTGAATGCCCGTAATGCGCTTCTCAGCCAGAAACAGCTGCAGCATTTTTTCAAAGTGTTCCCTCTCCTCATCCGTTTTCAAAGTATGGTAAAACCCAACCCTGTCTGTTAAAATTTTGCGCCACTCTGCCGGAAACTCCTGCGCCAGTACCATTTTTCGGTTGCGCTGTTTGCGCGTGGCCCATCTGTAAAAAAGCAGGCACATGCCTGCTACCAGTAAGATAAAAACAATGTATCCCATGGCAGCTTAAACGCACTTTCCGGAAGAAGGATGTTATATAATCAACGTATTTAAGCCATTGCGAGCTATTACCCAGGATTTATTAGGTTATACACACAGGTTTGTTAAATCATTAACCGGACAACGTATAAAGCGCATTTACGACACTAAACCACTGACATCCGAATACTTACCGCTCACTTTTACAAGCCAGAAAGCCTACAAAGAAAGTTACAACAATTCCTATATTGTATGCGTTTGATTTAGTAAATTTAGCTTCATTTTCTGAAAATCTACATGAGATACCTGCTAAAGTATAGTGCAGCGCTACTGTTATGCTTCGTAGCTTTGAGCTCTTGCCGAAAAGAACCCAGTTACCCGGATGAGCCCCAGATCGAGTTTGAACGGGTAGATGTAAACTACACAACAGAGTTTGGCATTACTACTGCGAATATGACGATCGTAATCAGCTATAAAGACGGAAACGGCGACCTTGGCTTAAATCCTCTCGTTAGCACCCCGGGTGGTTCATCAGACCCAGATAGCCAGGCCCCGTTTAACCCAGGTTCTCCGTACGAGAAAAACTTTATCGCTGAGCTTTTTATTAAAGAGCCAGTGTTCGGCAGTGCTACTGATTCTGCTTTTGTAAGGTATCAGTTACCGGTGCAGGGCTTTGATTTTAGTGGCCGCTTCCGCAGACTTACAAATGATGAGCGTTCGGAACCCCTCGAAGGTGAGATCAGGTATTCGCTGAGCAGCATTACAAACGAGTTTTTTAAACCAGGCGACATCATAAAGTTTCAGATATTCATTTATGACCGCAACACGCCAATTCCAAACAAAAGCAATATTGTAGAGACAAGACCTATTAAGCTCACGTTTAAAGAGTAGTTTAGCAAAGTATAAAAAGAAATGCCCGGCAAAATTGTTGCCGGGCATTTCTTTTTATACTTCAACTTATACTTCGTTAGTAGATCTTTGGATATGCCTCAGGGTCTGCCTCGTTTAGTATCTCATAAACCGTTTCGAACACATCCTCTGCATTTGGCTTAGAGAAGTAGTCGCCATCAGATGAGTAAGGAGGACGGTGCGCCTGCGCTGACAGGCATTGCGGTTTAGAATCCAGCCATCTCCAGGCTCCCTGCTCGTCTACTACCTGCTGCATCATGTAAGCTGTAGCGCCTCCTGGCACGTCTTCGTCAGCAAACAGTACACGGTTCGTTTTACGGATAGAGTCTGTGATTACATGTTCAATATCAAATGGCAATAGGGTTTGCACGTCTATTACCTCTGCAGTGATACCGAATTCCTCTAGTTGTTTAGCGGCCTCCAGTACGATGCGGCACATAGAACCGTACGTAACAATGGTAATATCATCACCCTGCTTTAGTATCTCTGGTTTACCGAGTGGTACTGTAAATTCGGAAATGTTATTCGGTATACGCTCTTTCAGGCGGTAACCGTTCAGGCACTCAATAATTAATGCTGGCTCATCTGACTTAAGTAAAGTGTTGTAGAAACCAGCTGCCTGTGTCATATCGCGCGGAACCAGCACATGCATACCCCTGATGCTGTGCAGGATCATGCCGATTGGTGAACCTGAGTGCCAGATACCTTCCAGCCTATGGCCGCGGGTACGCACGATCAGCGGGGCTTTCTGGCCACCTTTGGTGCGGTACTGCAGGCAAGCCACGTCATCAGACAAGATTTGGATGGCGTAAAGCAAATAGTCAAGGTACTGGATTTCTGTTATTGGGCGCAGGCCGCGCAATGCAGCGCCTATACCTTGCCCGATGATCGTACACTCACGAATACCGGTGTCAGTTACGCGTATCTCGCCATACTTTTCCTGTAAGCCGGCAAAAGCCTGGTTTACGTCGCCTATAAACCCTACGTCTTCACCGATGGCAAATACACGCGGGTCGCGGGCAAGCATTGCATCAAAGCATGCCTGCAGCACTTCACGGCCATCAACTACAGGCGAGTTATCATCAAACTCAGGCTTTACCTCCTCTACCAGCAGCGCCGACTCGTCGGATTGGCTGAATAAGTATGAATTGAATCTATCTGAATTTTCGCCAAGTGTTTGCTCCAGCCACTCCACCAGCTCACGTTTAGCCTGGTTGCGCTCATCGCGTACGTAGCGCAGGGCACGGCGTACCGCTCTAACAGCATCGCTTCGGATTGGGGTGCCTACCTTGCGTAGTTCCTCTGTAATAGTGGCTACTTCTGTGATGTGTTCGCTGGCAACAGCCAGGTTATCCAACAGGCGAAGCGCCTCTTCGTGGTCAGCCTTTATGTCGCTGGCAAAAGCGTTCCAGGCGTTTCCTCTGGCTATTTTAACAGCCTCTCTTGCTTCTGACTCTATATTATCCAGGTGCTCAGTGGTAGCTAAACCGCTTTCCAGTATCCACTCACGCATCTTTTTAAGGCAGTCATAATCCGCTTCCCAATCTAATCTGTCTTTAGATTTATAGCGCTCATGAGAGCCTGATGTAGAGTGGCCCTGTGGCTGTGTTAGCTCTTCTACGTGTACCAGCACCGGCACGTGCTGTTCACGGCAAACGCGTACGGCTGCCTCATATGTTTCGCAAAGGGCGGCATAGTCCCACCCTTTTACTTTAAATATCTCGTAGCCCTGCTCTCCTTCAGCGTTGCGCTGGAAACCGGCTAAAATCTCAGAGATGCTTCCTTTCGTGGTTTGGTACTCAGCTGGCACCGAAATACCGTAGCCATCGTCCCAAACCGACACCAGCATTGGCACCTGTAGTACACCACCGGCGTTTATAGCCTCGAAGAACATGCCTTCGGAAGTAGACGCGTTACCAATAGTACCAAAAGCCACCTCGTTGCCATTTACCGAGAAGTTATTATTGTTCTGCAGTTCCGGGTTCTGGCGGTACAGTTTAGAGGCATAGGCCAAGCCTACCAGGCGTGGCATTTGTGAGGCTGTTGGCGAGATATCAGAACTTGAATTTTTGGTCTCAGTCAGGTTCTTCCATTTGCCTTCGTCGTCGAGTAAGCGTGTACCGAAGTGGCCATTCATGGCACGGCCTGCCGTAGATGGCTCGGCCTCTACATTAGTATGGGCATATAACTGGGCAAAATATTGCTGCAGCGTTAACTCACCTATGGCAAACATAAAGGTCTGGTCGCGGTAATAGCCCGAACGGAAATCACCGTTCTGGAAGAACTTTGCCATAGCCAGTTGCGCCACCTCTTTGCCATCCCCGAATATCCCGAACTTGGCCTTGCCCATGAAAACTTCCTTTCGGCCTGCCAGGCTGGCCTGTCGGCTTTCCCACGCAATACGATAATCGTTAAGTATTTCTTCAGCTGTTAGTCTTTGAGTTATAGATGCTTCAGCAGTTTGCATGTTTTCTCTTTTAAACCAAATGAATTTGTTTCAGTCAAAAGTACAGAAGATTCGCCTAAATTCAAATTAGGGGCGATTCTGCAGTAAATTGGCACAATAGTGGCACTGCAATTTTTGAAAAAATATTTCATATATTTGCTTTGATTGGGCGTAACCAGATATTTTTTACTAAATTTTTGCTTTCTTTAAGCATATGAAAAGAAATCTTTACTTATTATTGCTACTTTGCTTTATATTTGTTGCTGGCTCAGCCAGTGCGCAGGGTGAGTTAAAGTTTGAGAAAGAAACGCACGATTTCGGTACAATTGCCGAAGGCACACAGGCTGCTTACGAGTTTAAGGTTAAAAATGTAGGCAACCAACCGGTAATTATTTCTGCGGTTCAGCCATCTTGCGGCTGCACCACCCCAGACTGGACTAAAGAGCCTATTCTGCCGGGCAAAACTGGCACGATAAAAGCGATGTATAACAGTACGGGCCGGCCGGGCCCATTTCATAAGTCCATTACTATTACGTCTAATGCGGCAACTCCTAACCAGGTTTTGTACATTAAAGGCGAGGTTGGACCAAAAGATTTGAAAACTAGCTACACGCCGGAACAAAAAGCAATGTCGCCGCGTTTGGCAGTTGGAAGTACCAATTACAACTTCGGCAAACTTGAAAAAGGCCAAAAAGCTGTAGCTAAATTTACAGTAAAAAACAATGGGCGGCAGGCTCTTGTTATACAAGGTGTAAAGGTAGCTTGCAATTGTGTAAGCTTCCAGGTTTCACAGCCATCATTAAAGCCCGGACAAACGGCAACTTTGGAACTTACCTACGTTCCGATGATGTTAAAGGAGCAAAATGAGGTAGTAACCATTATTTCTAACGATATAGTAATGCCAGACCTGAAGCTAACGCTAAAGGCAAATGTAGTAGAGAGTCTGGCCTCAAAGAATATGTTAAGGGAGGGCAACCAGCCGGTACCTTTCAGATAGTTTTTTTCATAGTTTTATTTTGTACTAATGGCAGTGATTTTATCGCTGCCTTTTTTCATTTACAAGGGTCTGGGTTTATACTTTCAACTCAAACTAAATTGCACTCTTTTAGAGCAATTCCTACCTAAAAATCAAACACTTAACAAGCTCTTCTCTTTTGTCCTTTTATTTAAGGTAACTTGTGGTATATTTGCGCAACTTTAACAAAAACCAACACAGTTTACTATAAATTAAGAACGACATGATTATTGGTGTTCCTAAGGAAATTAAGAATAACGAGAACCGCGTAGGTGTTACTCCTGCTGGTGTAGTAGAACTGGTGCGCAATGGCCACACAGTTTATGTACAGTCTACTGCCGGCGAGGGTAGCGGATTTACAGATGATATGTACGAAGGCGCTGGTGCTACAATACTTCCAACTATTGAGGATGTATATAGTATCGCTGAGATGATCATCAAGGTAAAAGAGCCGATTGAGTCTGAATATAGCCTGATCAAGGAAGACCAGTTGTTGTTCACTTACTTCCATTTTGCTTCTTACGAGCCGCTTACGCACGCCATGATTAAGCAGAAAGCTGTTTGCCTTGCCTACGAAACTGTAGAACGAGCTGACAGAAGCTTGCCTTTGCTTGTTCCAATGTCAGAGGTTGCCGGCCGTATGTCTATCCAGGAAGGTGCTAAATACCTGGAGAAGCCGCTTAAGGGACGTGGTATACTTTTAGGTGGTGTACCGGGTGTGCGCCCTGCCAAAGTTATGATCCTGGGTGGTGGTGTAGTAGGTACAAACGCTGCTAAAATGGCTGCTGGTATGGGTGCAGATGTAACTATACTGGATACCAACCTGGCAAGACTGCGTTACCTTGATGATGTAATGCCTGCCAACGTGAACACGTTCATGTCGAACGAATACAACATTCGTGAACTGCTTTCTACGCACGACCTGATCATTGGTGCTGTGCTTATCCCAGGCGCTAAGGCTCCTCACCTGATCACCAGAGACATGCTGAAGGATATGCGCCCAGGTACTGTGGTAGTAGACGTGGCTGTTGACCAGGGTGGCTGTATTGAAACCTGCAAGCCAACTACACACGAGAACCCTACTTACATTATTGATGATGTGGTTCACTACTGCGTGGCGAACATGCCAGGTGCTGTACCTTATACTTCTACGCTTGCGCTTACCAACGCTACCTTGCCTTACGCTATTCAGTTGGCAAACAAAGGCTGGAAGCAGGCTTGCGCAGACAGCAACGAACTGAAACTAGGCTTGAACGTGGTTCAGGGCAAAGTTGTGTACAAAGGTGTTGCAGAAGCATTTAACCTGGATTACACACCAGTTGAGTCTGTACTATAAGCTTTAAGCTTTTATACTTACAGAGCGCCTTTCTGACTTGTGTCGGGAAGGCGCTCTTCTTTTATGCACGAAATTACCTTTATCTTTGTAGTTAGATTGTTACCTGTAGCGAGTAAGTTGCATTTTTGAAAAGATTATACTTGATGTTTGATAGTTCTCTAAAGTTGTTGTTACGCAGACTGGGCCTTCTTCTGGTCTTTTACATGCTGCTTCGGCTTCTGTTTTATACTTTCAATTACAGCGCGTTTGCTGATGCATCGGCGGGGCAAACGTTTCTGGCTTTTATCTACGGCCTGCGCTTCGATATTGCTGCCATCACCATCATAAATGCACCGTTTATACTTTCATCGATTTTCCCGTGGGGCAATACGCTAAATCCGGTTTACCAGCGTGTGCTAAAAGTATGGTTTATACTCACCAATGCGCCATTTATTGCCCTGGCGTTGGTAGACGTAGAGTTTTTTAAGTTTATCGGGAAGCGCTCCAGCAACGAGGTAGCTACCATTACAGCTGACATAGCAGACCAGTTGGGCCAACTCATGCAGAACTACTGGTTTGTTGTGCTCGGCTTCATATTTATTGTTTATTTATTTGCTAAAGTATACCCTACACTAAGGCAACCTTACACTTTCCAAAAAAATATAATGCTGCGTGCTATGCGGCTTTTGTTTGTGGCAGCACTTGCAGTGTTGGCCATACGTGGTGGCTGGCAGCTAAAGCCATTGCGCGTAAGCCATGCGTTTATACTTGAGCCTGCCTCTCTTGGGCATTTATCACTAAACAGCCCTTTCACGTTTATTAAAGGCATTGGAAAGGTGCAGCTGGAGCAGAAAAATTACTTCCCGGACCAGCAGAGTTTACTTGCAGCCATGGCTTTTGACCCGACAAAGTATAGCCAGCAGGATGGTGAGCAGTTAAAGGAAAATGTAGTCATTATTATACTTGAAAGTTTTGCCGCAGAATATGTTGGTGCACTAAACAATGGCAAAGGCTATACTCCGTTCCTGGATTCGATGGCAACACAGGGAGTACTTTTCAACAACGCCTTTGCCAATGGCCGTAAGTCTATCGAAGCGCTGCCGTCTGTATTGTCTGGTATACCCTCGCTGATGCAGGACCCTTATATTACATCTACTTACCAGGCCAACAAAATTCATGGTATAGGTACTGTGTTACAGGAAGCTGGCTATAATACAGCTTTTTTCCATGGTGCTGCCAATGGTACTATGGGTTTTAACAATTACTCAAAGCTGGCCGGGATACAGGAGTATTATGGCCTTGATGAATATCCATCTGAAAAACGAGCCAAGGATTTTGATGGTCTCTGGGGCATTTTTGATGAGCCATACCTGCAATATGTGGCAACTAAGCTAAACGACAGCGATAAACCGTTTTTTGCTACCCTGTTTACCCTAAGTTCTCACCAGCCGTACACCGTACCAGCAAAGTATAAAGGCCGTTTCCCACAGGGTGAGTTGGAGATACACGAATCTATTGGCTACGCAGACCATGCATTACGTGAGTTCTTTAAAACGGCATCTAAGCAGCCCTGGTATAATAATACGCTGTTTATACTTACTGCAGACCATACCCAGAAAAGTTTAGATCCAGCCTACCAAAATGAATTAGGTTATTATCGAGTACCACTACTGCTCTTCCACCCTGGTAAAAGGCTTCAAAGTATAAACCCGGAGCAAATTGCCCAGCATACCGATATACTTCCAACTATAGTCGATTACCTGAACATCAACACCAACAAAGTGCTCCCTTTCGGAAAATCATTGTTAAACAGTACAACCACCGGAAACGCCATACTTTTTAATGGCAACTCATACTTACTCGTGCAGCAGAACGCCGTAACAGAGCTTACTTTAGATGATCAGGTCCGTTTTTATACTTTCCCAGACTTTGTCCCAACCTCCTCTCCTGCCCCGGCTTCGGAGCAACAGCTAAAAGCTTACGTACAGTATTTCAGGAGCGGGATGGTGAATAACAGGCTTTATTTGGAATAATTTTGAATGAGTGAATGAGTGATTGAGTGGATGTATAATTGAATAGTCTTCACTCTGTCATTTCGACCTTCGGGAGAAATCTGAAATAGTGTAGAACTGCGAAATGCTCCAGACTTCTCACTAGCGTTCGAAATGTCAGGAAAATTATTCACTCATTCAAAACTGCAAAGAGGTATCTCCTGTAGCGGTTCAAACTTTCTTGTTTCAAAATCTACCTGCCAGCAAAAATGTTGCAGGCCATTCGTAATAACCACAAACTCTGCCTGTAGTGTCTGGTTGTATACAGAAACCTGTTTCACAACATCCTGCGTAATGGGTACGTAAGCAGCTTTGCACTCTACGAGCAGGTGCGGCTTACCCTGTTGGTTATATACACAGAGATCAGTGCGTTTTTGTAAGGTGTTGTAACTGGTGCCGCGCTCTATACTTACCAGGCCTTTAGGGTAGCCCAATGTGCCGATCAGGTAATGCACAAAATGCTGCCGTACCCACTCCTCAGGCGTAAGTACAACGTTTTTTCGGCGCAGGGCATCAAAAATCAGGTAATTAGCGCCGGATTTTGTAATTTTGTATTTAAATGGTGGCAAGTTGAGTGCTTCCATGCCGCAATTTAGCCATTTTTATTATGCTCCGCCCCAGTAGCTATCCTACTAAGGCGGATTTTTTATATCAAATTACTTAACTTGACATTATGAAGACCAAAGATGAAATAGTTAGCGATTGGTTGCCCCGGTACACCGGCGTGCCTCTCGATGAGTTTGGTGAGTACATTCTGCTTACTAACTTTATAAATTACGTTAGAATGTTTGCCGACCGGTTCGGTGTAGAGATACGCGGCCTTGATAAGCCCATGCAAACAGCTACAGCCAATAACATCACCATTATCAACTTTGGTATGGGTAGTGCCATGGCTGCCACCGTTATGGACCTGCTATCTGCCGTTAAACCTAAGGCTGCTTTGTTTCTGGGCAAGTGCGGTGGCCTGAAAAGAAAAACGCAGATAGGCGACCTTATACTTCCGATCGCAGCTATTCGCGGCGAGGGTACTTCTGACGACTATCTGCCACCTGAAATTCCTGCGCTTCCGTCATTCCGTTTGCAGCGTGCCGTTTCGTCTATGATCAAAAAACACGAAATGGACTATTGGACCGGAACGGTTTATACTACAAACCGCCGTGTTTGGGAGCACGATGATGACTTTAAAGAATACCTGCGCCAGATACGCGCCATGGGTATCGATATGGAAACTGCCACTATTTTCACGGTTGGGTTTATTAACGAAATCCCACATGGTGCCTTGTTGCTTGTTTCAGACAACCCGATGATACCGGAGGGTGTGAAGACATCTGAAAGTGATAAACTAGTAACTACAAACTATGTAGAGAAGCACCTGAGCATTGGTATCGATTCTTTAACAGAGCTTATCAACACCGGCGACTCCGTAAAACACATGCGCTTCGAATAAAAGGCACGACCACCAACCCTTATGACCAGAACCTTACGCAACTTTGCTGCTGCCTTATTGTTAGGCGCAGCTACTTTAAGTGCCTGCACCAGCACCCAGACAGGCACAGAGCAAGCCGACCTGATCGTGTATAACGGCACGGTATATACTGTTAACGATAACTTCGATACAGCCGAGGCATTTGCCGTGAAAGACGGCAAGATCATAGCTGTGGGCACATCAGAAGATATCCGTGGGAAGTATAAAGCCGCCGAAGAACTTGATGCCGAAGGCAAAGCCGTTTACCCTGGCTTTATCGATGCCCACGCACATTTCTACCGTTATGGTTTGGCGCTACAGTCTGCTGATCTAGTGGGTACTGAGTCGTTTAAGGAGGTGGTGCAGAAAGTAACGGAGCAGCGCCAGAAGTTTCCGGATACCGAATGGATAACAGGCCGTGGCTGGGACCAGAATGACTGGGCTGTTAAGGAGTTCCCGACGAAGGATACCCTGGACAAGCTGTTTCCGGATGTGCCGGTTATACTTACCCGCGTAGATGGCCATGCTGCTCTGGTTAACCAAAAGGCGCTAGATCTGGCAGGTATCACACCAAAAACCAAAATGGTAGGCGGACTGGTTGAGGTAGAAGGCGGTAAAATGACCGGTATACTGGTCGATAATGCTATTGACCTGGTATCGGCTAAAATTCCGGAGGCGGACGAAGCAGATAAACGCCAGGCCCTTAAAAACGCTGAAGCAAACTGTTTTGCAGTTGGCCTAACGTCTGTAGATGATGCCGGCCTGGATAAGTCTACGATAGACCTGATGGACGACATGCATAAAAAAGGGGAAATGCAGATGCGTATTTATGCCATGCTAAACCCTAGTAAAGAGAACCAGGATTACTACTTTAAGAATGGCCCTTACAAAACCGACAGGCTGAACGTGCGCTCATTTAAAGTGTATTCTGATGGTGCACTAGGATCCAGAGGTGCCAACCTGCTAAAGCCATACGCTGACAAACACAATCACTATGGCTTTTTACTGGCTTCAGAGCAAGAGTTTCGTGACCTGGCAAAGCTAATGAACCAGCACGGTTTCCAGATGAACACGCATGCAATTGGCGACTCTGCTAACCGTTTGCTGTTAAATATTTATGGCGAAGTATTAGGCGGCAAAAATGACAAACGCTGGAGAATTGAGCACTCCCAAATCATCAACCCAGCCGATATGAACAAGTTTGGCCAGTACAGCATTATCCCGTCGGTGCAGCCAACGCATGCTACTTCGGATATGTACTGGGCCGGCGACAGACTGGGTAAGGAGCGTATCAAGCATGCTTATCCGTTCAAGCAATTGTTGCAGCAGAATGGCTACATCCCGCTGGGTACCGACTTTCCTGTAGAAGATATTAACCCATTTTATACTTTCCACTCGGCAGTAGCACGCCAGGATGCAAAAAACTGGCCATCAGCCGGTTTCCAGATGGAGAACGCACTGAGCCGCGAAGAAGCTTTAAGAGGCATGACAATCTGGGCAGCCAAGTCTAACTTCGAAGAGACTGAGAAAGGAAGTATAGAACCAGGTAAATTCGCTGACTTTATACTTGTAGATAAAGACCTGATGAAAGTAAAGCCTGAGGAGATGCGCGGCCTACAGGTACTTTATACTTACCTGAACGGCAAGCAAGTTTATAAGAAGTAAGAGTTATAGAGTTTAAGGCTCTACCTGAAATTGAAAATCCCGCTGGAGGTTATACTTCAGCGGGATTTTTGTTTTGATGGATCCTATTACTCTAGATGGTCGGTCTACCCTTTCTAGCGTAAGTGTTTAGCGCAGCGCCACTTGTGACTTTTCATGATGGGAAGTCTTCAGACTTCCGTGAGTAATGTTATATACTTTTAAATGGCTTCTATTGCAAACTTCAAGATGCACTGCCTTGTAGCAAACAAGGCGCAAAGTATTGCGTCTCTACATCTCCAACGACTAATAACCAAGATAACTATACTTTAGCCGGCTCCTTTACTTCAGCCTGGGGCTCCAGAGATTTCTTGCCCTTTATCTTAAACAAAAACATCAGACCCAGAGCAAAGAAGACGATCAGGGCAAGTATACTGTTGCGCATAGAGCCTGTTATCTGAGCAATGGCACCATATGCCAGTGTACCCAGTACAATAGATACTTTCTCGGTTACATCATAAAAGCTAAAGTATGAAGCATGATCATGTGTGGTGGCCGGTATAAGTTTAGAGTAAGTAGAACGAGACAGCGACTGTATACCACCCATTACCGAACCGACAATAGCAGCCAGTACATAAAAATCGAACTCGCCACGAATAAAGTAGGCGCCAATACAAATGCCTATCCAGATAATAACAGCTACAATAAGGGCTCTGATGTTGCCGTACTTACCAGAAAGTATGGCAAAAGCATAAGCACCGCCGATTGCCACCAGTTGTATGATCAGGATAGTAGTAATAAGCGCGTTGCTCTCCAGGTTAAGCACTTCAATTCCGAAGATAGTAGCCACATACATTACTGTTTGCACCCCCATGTTGAAGAAGAAATAGGCCAGCAGGAAACGCTTCAGCATGGGTAGTTGCTTTACCTGGCTCAGTACCTTTTGCAGTTCTTTAAAGCCGTTTAATACCCAGCTGCCCTCTGGCCTGCGGTGGTACACATTGCTGGGCAGGTGGTAAAAAGTATACTGTGCAAACCCAAACCACCAGATGCCTGTTGTTAAAAAAGCGATGCGAGGTGGCAGCGATTTATTTTCCGGAGCTATTCCAAAAAATGCCGGCTCCAGGATCATGGCAAGGTTAAAAATCAACAGCAAAACGCTCCCGATGTACCCCATCGAAAAGCCTTTGGCACTTAGCCTGTCATATTGGTCTTCGGTGGCGATCTCGGGTAAGTATGAATTATAAAAAACGATACTACCGCTAAACCCTATAGAGGCCATCACAAAAAGTATAACCGACACGGTAAAGGTTTCACGGGTAAAAAAGTATAACCCGGCACACGAAATGGAGCCCAGATAGCAGAACAGCTGCATAAACAGCTTTTTGCGTCCGCTGTAGTCGGCAATGGCCGTGAGCAGTGGGCTTATCAGGGCAATAATCAGAAACGCCCCCGAAATGGCATAGGAAAAGAGCACTGAGCTCTCCAGGCTAAACCCGAAGAAACTCACAATAGAAGTACCATCCGGATTTTCGGCAACCGCGCTATAATAGATCGGAAAAATAGTGGAGGTAATTACCAGCGAATAAACAGAGTTGGCCCAATCATAAAAGCACCAGGCGCGGGTAACAGTGGGATTGTTCTTTTCCATACTTGAAAAATAGCAAAAATATCAACACCATCACCCTGCCATACGCCCAGAATATTAATTCTTTACCCGATGCGGGTGTATTTCCAGCACAAGTTCCCACAGGTGCTCGTAAGGTACTATCTCCACTTCACCAATTGGATCACGGGGCGTAGGCGTGTTCTTTAGCTTCTCCAGCAAGGTAGCTCCTTTTTCCTCTAGTTTATCTCCCTCCCCTTTCATACTTAAAAGCAGCAAACGGATAAATAGTCTGGCCCGGGATCCTGCTTCACCTTTCAGATACTTGGATGTGTATTTGCTAAAGCGCGCGCTATACATATCCATATCTTCCGCATCCAGTTTTGGCAGGTTTTCCAGGTACTCCAGTATAAGCAGCGGAAGATTGTACCCTTCTTTATCTTTGGAGATAATGGAGGTTTCAAGTTCTTTTAAAGAAAATGAGACGTTATTATTAATCGGTGCTTTATTAGAAATTAAATAGACATACTTCTCAAGCATGCCCCACATTTCTCTCATCGAGGCTCTGGGATACTCCAGTGCGCCCTTACTAATTGCTAGAGCACACAGCTTAACTGCCAAAGTATAATCTTTACTATAGAGTGCTAAGATCACGTAATTTTCCAGGAAAGCAAACCAGTTGTTTGAGCCTTCCCGAAAGTTCTTCAAGTATAAATTAGCATAATACAGCCCATCTGCCAACTGCCCTAATCGTAGGTAAGTGTAAACTAAAATATAGTTGTTAAAACGCTCATTAAACCAATGCTCGTTAATTAAACCATCAGCTAACAATTGTTGAGCTTCTTTTATAACTGTAATTACACCCTCATAATCCCCTGTAAGTTCGCAATAAGCAGTGCGCATCATATGGTAAAAATCAAACACTTTAGATGAGCCAGAGGCCTCCCACAAACTTTTTAATAAGGCCAGCGATTCACAATAGGCTTCGGTTTGCTTCCTGTAATTGCTTAGGTTAAAGTTTACCTCGAATTTAAGCTTGTTATAAATAAGTAAAGCCTCGCGCTCTTGTGTCTCCAGAGAAAAGTAACGCTGTAACAGTGCAAAGTTCTGATCAAATTTTCCTCTATTGTTGGATATCAGGTCAGTATCCTGTTTTATTTCGTACGCTTTAGTTAATATATCATTCAACTCTGCTTTCTGTGCAATTACAATAACTTGGTCAGCAAGCTTTTCGGCCATATAAGGTTCGCCTAAATACGCCAGTTTTTGTGCCTGTAGTAAAAGAGAGGAGCACTCAGCATGCACGATTCTACACTTTCTGAAATGGTTTTCGGATAGTTCTGCGAAAAAAAGGTTATTGAGCAGTTTTTTCCGCAGCCTCGACTTCAGCATCCGGTAACTCGGTGATATTTTTTGCTCACCATACAGGTATGTACACGCCTCCTCATCTGTTAGCGCCTCATTATTTTTTATAAACTGGTAAAGTTTGCTCTCCAGGCCTGTATAATCAGAGTGGTCTATCAAAGGCATTACCTTAGGAGTATTATCGGCAATAACCTTAACAAGTCGTTTTAAATCTTGCATCCAAATTAACGTTGGCTTCTTTTAGAATGTAACTCCAGCACTAACTCCCACAGATGTTCGTAAGGAACGATTTCCACTTCAGCAACAGGATCGTGGGGCGGTGGCGTGTTTTTCAGCTCCTCCAGCAAAGCAGCACCTTTTTCCTGCAGTTTATTTCCCTCCGTTCTCATACTTAAAAGTAACATCCTTATAAATAGCCTGGCCCTTGCCCAAATCTCACCTTTCAGGTACTTGGATGAGTATTTGCTAAAGCGGGCTATATACTGTTCCATATCCTCAGTATCCAGTTTAGGTAGGTCTTCCAGGTATTCTAAAATCAGCAACGGTAAATTAAGGCCTTCTTTGTCTTTGGAGATGATAAGGGTTCTGTATTCCGTTTCGTATGATATATCTAAAGATTGATCCTGTACGAGTAGCTGTGTATACCTTAACAATAAACCCAGCATCTCTTTAAATCTTGGCAGTAGATTGTTAAATAAATCATTTTCAGAAGCTGTTTTGCTTATTTCCAGAGCTAATCCATAGTTCTTACTATGTAGTGCCAGTATTAAGTAGTTTTCTAAAAAAGCGAACCAGTTATTAGAACCTTTTTGGAAAGAACTTAAGTAAAGCTTTGCGTAATGTAGTCCAGCAGTATACTGCCCCAATCTAAGGTAAGCATATACTTTAATGTAGTTATGAAAGCGATGGTTTACCCAGATATCGTTAATCAGGCCTTTAGCGTTTAAATCTTCGGCCTCTTCGATAGCTAATATTATTCCTTCATAATCACCATAAATTTCACAGTGCCCTATATGCAACATGTGATAATAATCATAAATGTATGAGGATCCTGTACTTTCCCAGAGTTCCTTTAGTTTAAGCAGCTTATCAGTGTAAGTTGCCCCCTGCTTTCTGCTATTACTAATATTTATACTTACTTCGAATTTTAACTCATTATATAGGATATTAGCCTCTCGTTCTTTTGAGTCTAAATAATAGTAGTGCTTCAGCAGCCCCAATGTTTTTTCGAATCTATCTCTGTCATTTGATAGTAAAACAAAGTGTTGCTTTACCTCATACGCTTTGGCAAGTATATCATTCAACTCAGCTTTCTCTGCTATCACAATTACTTGGTCGGTTAATTTATCTGCCAAAGTATAATCTCCAAGCATCATTAATTTATTTGCCTGCTGAATAAGAGTAAGACACTCCGCTTGATGAATTCTATATAGTCTAAGATGGCTTTCAGATATCTCAGTAAGGATCAGGCTATTGAGCAGTTTTTTCCGCAGCCTTGACTTCAGCATGCGATAACTTGGCGTTAGTTTATCTTCACCATACAAATACAAACATGCTTCTTTATCGGTAAGGCTCCTACTATCTTTTATAATATTATACAGCTTGCCCTCGAGGCTTACATTGTCGAATTGATCTATTACAGGAAGAACTTTGGGTGTATTGTCTGCAATAATCTCAACTAACCTTTTTAACTCTTGCATTATTTCAAAAGCTGGGTAAATACAAAAGTTTAATATCTTTTCTGAAGAACGTCTAAGATTAACTCCCACAGATGTTCATAAGGCACAATCTCAATTTCAGCGTATGCATCCCCAGGGGGTGGCATATCGCTCAATTTTTCAAAATTCTTTCTTCCTTTTTTGCGGATGCTTTCAGCATCGAAGTCTTCTGTAACAGATAGGATAAGCAGCTTGAGGAATAGCTTACTCCTTAGGCTAAAGGTATCTTTTAAATGCGTATGCACATATTTCTTTAAGCTTTCAATTCTGTACAGAAGAGCTTCAAGATCTCTTCTTTGAAGAAAATAGAAGAATTGAAGTATCAATATGGCAACATTAAACCCTTGTTTATCTTTACTATACTCAGGTAGTGAAATTAAATAAGGATTACTGATTTTCTTTAGATACAGGTTCCCATTTATAATAGATAAGTATGCCTGATACAGCTGCCACCTTTCTTTAGCAGTTGCAGATATCTTACTATAAGAGTTATTAGTGAATACTTTATCTAAAAGTAGACTGGCTAATTCATACTTCTGTGAATGAAGAGCTAATAGAAAGTAGTTTTCTAAATAGTTAAACAGATTATGTGTGTTATTAAAATCTGGTAAATATTTTTCCGCATAGAATAGTCCCTTTTTATAATCTGCGGCTTTTAAATGTGCATATACGAGAACATACTTGTTAAAGCTTGAATCAAACCTCTGCGCACAAACTTCCCCATTTTCAAGCAGCTTTTCAGATAGGATTGTAAGCTCAACAATTTTAGAGAAATCACCTATCAGTTCATAGTAGCTAATGTGAGTCTTGTAGTATGCGTTGAAAGCGTCAAATGTTTTGCTTTTCTTCCAAAGTACTTCCAGCTTCCTTACATCTTTCTCAAGTTGCGGCAAGTACTCCCTTCTTGATTTAATCGATTTGTTTAACTTAATTTTAATGACTTGAAATAAGTTGACAGCATCTCTTTCATACGCTTTCTTACGCATCAAACTGTCTAGTTCCTTTCTATTTCTCTCAAAGTCTTTGTATGAGCCAGATTCAGAGTTACAGAATAATAAAATTTCTAATGCTGCTATCTTAAAATTTGTGAAATCAAATTCATTAGCTATACTTATTATCTTTCTTGCATTTAACTCAGCCAATCTGTAGTCAATCTGCTTTAAAAACAGGTTTGCATGGTGCAATAACAAGAAACATTCCTGCTCACCCTGTACATACGGCTTTACTTTTAACTTTTGATAATTAATTAAAAACAGATTGTTATAAAACTTCTTTTTTACCCTATGTTTTAGCATCTTGTACCGAACATCATTAGGATTCGAGTTATAAAGTTCCAAGGCAGCTTCTTCATCTGTTTCATAGCTCTTTTGTATCAGCTTATCAACAAAGAATCCCTCTTTTCCTTTTAAATCTTTATCAGGTAAAGAGCTAGAAATGCTATTGCAGAATGTTACCATTCTGGAAAGTGAAATCAATTCATTCATTGGTTAACGATTAATAAAAGCTATCAATAATGATATAATGCTGTTAGAACAGAAGTAAGCTTATGTTACTTTCAGACTATTTCCTTCTTTAATAATAAAAGCTAAAAACTTTAAATTCAATGGCTGGCATCTGATCTCTAAGTTACTTTATTAGATTTTAAGACTAAAACAAAATGACCAAACAAGCTGCTAAGCAAATATTATAAGCTGCTAATATAACAAAGTGAAAAGATATATTCGCATAAACCAAGTTACTTTCTTCACAAAACTTTCATTTAAAATGAAAGTAGCTTATGGCATATTTGTAATACTATAACTTTAAAACCTGAAATCTTATGTTATCTACCATCATCGCAATAGTTATCGCCATAGTTACCGGAACAACACCAGGTCAGCCAACTACGCAAGATCCTGCAAAACCTACAACTGAGACTAAAGGAAAAGATAAAACTACTTCTGATCCTGCAGCAGGTACATTTGGAGGAAGTGTTGTTTGGATCGAAGGTTAATCTACCTTTAGATTAATTTTTCTATCTTGCCCTCAGTTAAATAACACCCTATAGGATCTTTATTTAAATGAGGAAAGTAATTTTATTCCTGCCGCTTCTTTTATTAACTCTCAGCTTTTGCAGCCAACCGCAACAAGGGCTGAACGAAGTAAAAGTTAGACTACCATTAGAACCAGAAACACTTAGCCCGGCAAATTATGCCGGAGCTGAGGCAGTGCAGATTATCAATCTGCTGTTTCAAAGCTTATTGGTAGTTGATCTGGAGAAAGACAAATTGCAACCAGCGTTAGCTACTAATATGCCTTCCATAGTTAGGCAGGACTCGCTAACGCTGTTTACTTATGAGCTAAGAGAGAATGCCACCTGGTCTGACGGCTCCCCCGTAACAGCAGGTGACGTTGCTTTTACCTTAAAGGTGCTGAAAGCCCCTTTGGTGAACAATGATCGAATCAAACCGCAAGTCGAGTTCATCCGTGATATCCGGCTTGATAATACGAATCCGAGAAAGTTCACTTTCGTGTGTGTAGGGTATGCTCCTGAAATGGAGCTCCTGACTGGTGATTTTTTCATACTACCGTCTTACCTGTTCGACCCTCAGGGACTACTGAAGTCGATACAGGTTGCGGATCTTAGCGACGATCTTTCCGGGCTAGAAAACAATGCGGACTTAAAAGCTTTTGCCGATAAGTTCAATGCCATTAATTTTAAGAACGACAAAGCTTTGTTACAGGGCAGTGGTGGTTACCTGCTGGATAACCATACCCCTGGCCAGTATCTTGTATTGCAGCGCAAGCAAAACTGGTGGGGCAACGAATCCCACCTGTCTCATCTGACTGCAAAACCGGAACGCATCAGCTTCCATATTATACCAGACAATACTACAGCGCTGCTGGCTCTAAAAAATCAGCAGTTGGATGTACTGGATAATATACCGGCTGCTGAGTTCGACCAGTTTAAAGCAGATAAAGCTTTTACCAAAAACTTTGCCCTGCATACGCCCGATGCCTATGAGTGCACTTACGTAGGCCTGAACAGCAGACTCGCTAAATTTGCTGATAAGCGTACCAGACAGGCCATAGCCCAACTGCTGGATGTAAACAGCATGATACAAGTATCGCAGCAGAGCTATGCCACCCCAACGGTAAGCATCATCCCCCCATCTATTAAAGAGTATTATAACAATAGTCTTAAAGCCAGAGAGTACAATTTAGCTAAGGCTAAAAGCCTTTTGAGTGCAGCCGGATGGAGCCGGGAGCAGGATGGCTGGTACAAGATCATCAATGGTAAAAAAACCAGGCTTACTATAGAGGTAGTTTACCGTGCCGGCAACACCAATTTCGAGAACGCTGCGCTGGTCTTTCAGCAAGGCGCAGCCAAAGCAGGCATACCGGTTACGCTTCAGGCTATGGAAAACAGCCTTTTAAGCCAGAAGTTAAAGGCCCATGAGTTTGACATGTTCTTCCGCTCCCTTTCGGGTAATCCCTTCGCCTTTAATTTTAAAGGATTGCTTGGCACGTCTGCAGCACAACTAGGAGGCCCTAACTACACTGGCTTCGGAGACCAGGCCAGCGACAATTTGCTGGATGATATAAACGCAGCCGAAACCACAGCAGAAAAGGCTAAATTACTGAAGCAATTCCAGGCCACTTTGTATGATGAAGCTACCTTTATTCCGCTATACTATCAGAAAGAGAGAATAGCAGTGCATAATCGCTTTACCAACACTAAAATATCGGGACTGTCTCCTAACTACGACGTTAGCGCTTTTACACTCAAAAATTAACAGCGCCCAATGCTGCAGTACATTTTCAAGCGTTTCCTGCTGTCTTTGCCTGCGCTCTGGCTGCTGGTTACGCTCGTGTTTTTACTGAGCAGGCTATTAACAGGAACACCCGGGGAGGAACAGATCTTACAGGATGGCGGCGGGTTTTACAGCAAAGGCAGCACTGCCAGCCGGGAGAAGGCCTACATAAGTTACCTGGAGCGCACTGGGCAAAACCTGCCACTTTTCTATTTTACCATAAAGGCCACCCCCGAACCGGATACGCTGCACCTGGTACACCCCGAGGCGCACAGAACTTTCTTGAAGCAGTTGCACTGGCAGTATGGCAACCCTGTAGCTGTAAACCGATACTTTACAAGTATAAAAAACCTGGAGCAGGCGCTGGGCACAGCACACAAAAACCACTTCCAGCCATACTTTGAAAGTCTGTACCAAACCACCTCACCCGAAATTATAAAACAGGCGCTTGCCTCGTTCCCGAAAGTAGTGTCCAATGCTTCTATTAATACAGAGGTGGCAGAATGGGAGGCTGCTGGCGAAAATTTAATCCAGGAACAAAACACCTATACTTACCTCCTTCCCTCTTTCCGGTGGCATGGTACTGCAAACCAATATCACATATGGTTTATAAATGCATTACAGGGAGATATGGGAATTTCTTTCCGTGACAGCCGGCCGGTAAACACCATACTTTACGATGCCATGGCAAATACCTGGTGGCTGATACTGATAAGTATAATAGTGGCTTTTATGATTTCCTTTGAACTGGGAATGCTGCTGGCAATGCCTCAAAGTATAAAACTCCGGAAACTTCTGCTTCCCTCCCTTTTTATTATTGACAGTATTCCCCTTTTCCTGCTGGCGCTGCTCCTGCTTGTACTGCTGGCTACGCCATCCTTTCTGCAGCTTTTCCCGGTGTTTGGCCTTGGGTACCATACAATGCAGGGAGGTTCGTGGCTGCAGCGAATCGGTATACTTTCTCAGTACATGGCCTTGCCCGCCATCTGCCTTACGCTAAGCAACATTCCATACTTAACCAGCCTTATTTACAGGTCTTTCTCCGAAGAGAGTAAAAAAGACTATGCCAGGACTGCCAAAGCAAAAGGTTTTTCAGAGCGCCAGGTTATAAGAACCCAACTGCTGCGTAACACGCTGCTACCCACCATTACGGTATTATCTGAGGCCTTGCCAGCGCTTGTGGCAGGTGCTATCGTGGTAGAAACCATCTTTGCCATACCGGGGATGGGCCGGCTGTTGGTAGATGCCGTTTTAGCCAGAGACTACCCTGTTATAGTTGCCATTGTACTGGTGGTAGCGGTTTTCCGGGTAGTTTTATACTTACTGGCCGATGTAGGCTACAGCCTTGCTGATCCCCGTATAAGACACGCCGCCTCATGATACAGCTACTCACTGGTTTTAAGCAGCTCTGGCACGAAAAGCTTGCGTTTAAAATAGCGGCATCATACATGCTGCTGCTATTGGCACTTGTACTGGCACTGCCTGTTTTACCGATAGCTTACAGCCCAAACGAACTGGACCTGCATTATACTTTTGCCCGCCCACTTACAAAGGGCAGCGATGCATGGCACTGGCTTGGAACAGATGTGCTGGGCCGGGATGTGTGGGCAAACATACTTTACGGTGCCCGCTCCGCGATGATGATCAGTTTTCCGGTGATGCTATTCTCTACAGTGCTGGGGCTGGTAGCTGGAACAAGTGCAGGTTTTTTCGGGAATAACAGTTTAAAGGTCAGTCGTGCTGCTGCACTAGTTTCAGTGCTTTCTCTTTCAGCCATTTTCTACTATGCCTTATATCTGCCACTTAGCCTGCATAGCACTGATTTGCCTTTAAAGTATACATGGCTAAGCTTACTGTTTTTGCTCCTTATACTTTTGGTGCTACACAAAGCTCTGTTGCCGCTCTTAAAAAAATGGAGATTTGCCGAAGTTCAATTATCTCTTCCTCTTGATTATCTGGTGCTTCGGCTTACCGAGGCTTTTACAAGTATACCCCGGCTACTGCTCATACTGGCACTTGCTTCTTTCCTGCAGCCATCAGTGGTGTTACTTTCCATCATTTTCGCTGCCACTTTCTGGACTTCTACCGCACGCCTGGCAAGGGCCGAAATGCTAAAGATCAAGCAGCTACCATATTTCGAAGCAGCTCAAAGCATAGGTGTGCCCCGGATGCAACTGCTTGCCAGGCATGCTTTGCCCAATATGCTTGGGCCGGTTGTGGTAACCTTTACATTTGGCTTAGCAGGGCTTTTGGCTTTAGAGTCTACGTTATCTTTTCTGGGAATCGGGGTGCCGGGCACTTTCGTAAGCTGGGGCAGAACCATCGCCGGTATCCGTTCCAATACATCAGCCTGGTGGCTGGTTGTGTTTCCTGGCATTGCACTTGCCGCCACCGTTTGGGCCTTACAAACGATCAGTTATCACCTGTTAAACTATTTTGGAGAAAGAAAGTAGCTTATTTCCATGTTACCTTTTGCATCTTTTCCTCCGAAAATCAACCTGAACTACTTTACCCCGCATCAGCTAAAAACTGCTTTATAAGCACTTTACATTGCATGATAATGCAACACACATACAAATACCGGCAATATACCGCACAATTCTAATGTTACTCTGTGTTGTAAAATTTCCTGTTACCTAATAGTACAACCTGTTATCATTGTATCAAATAAGACCCAAAACCCATCGACACATGATCAATTGTACTGTTACCCCTTTAGCCAAGCGTATGGCAAACAACAGTTATGGCAAATCTTGTCTGCCGTTGTCGTCACCTGCTAAGAAAACAAACATGCAGGAAGAAGTTTTTGATTTCTCTACTATTGATGGTGGTGTAATTACTTACAATGCCGGAACTAAAGCCATCAGTAACGGAGCAGGAATTTTTATCGGAGATTATTTTGTAGGCATAAGCGATAGTTACCATTCTATCAGCAACCTGCCTTTTGTGCGTTACTAATACTATACTTTGAGTACTATTATCCTTACTAAAATTGGTTAGTTAATTTTTAATTTGTTGGTTGTTTGTGTTTAGATTAAGCTGAGTGCCCTGCAGTCCCCCCTGTAGGGCATTCGCTCTTTAAAGGGTTCTGTGGTAAACAGCCATTCCATCGCTTCCTCTCTCTCCCTAAATGTTTTCATTTCGAAGTTGTACAGGTGCTCCTGGTCAATAGCCCTGATAATGCCGCTTACAATATACTGCTGTATATCGGTGGGATAGGCTATGCGCGCGAACCTCTTTATACTTGTGCTGGCCAGCAAGGGCACGTAAAAATCCCGTATCCAGGTTTCGTCTGTTGCTTTGGCTGCTTTAGATAGCCTGTCATCCATTAAAAAATAGCCAACGTCTTTCTCCTTAAGTATTGTAGCCACATCCTGTAAACTTTCCTGTAGCTCTGATGCGGAAACATGGCCATGCCACACAACTTCTAACAGGCTTAATGCTTCCAGATATTTACAGGTATAGAAATGCTTTACTTTTATAGACTCCATATATTGTTATAACACAACAAGTTATATGATACGCATTTATAGTAATTACCTATGTGCTATTCACTCTAAATAAAAGGGCCTTGGCGAATAAAATCTGCTCTTTTTTATACTTTCTGTATATTAAGTCATACTATAGTACAATTTTGTTTTGCTCCTTTCCTTTATTTTCTTCAAACAATTTCTTCAGAAAACAGTATATAGTTGCTAAATATATTAGTATTTAATATATAAAATCAGTTATATTGCACACCTTATACTAACAATATTAGCTAATGATACTGGAAACTGTAATGCGAAACGCCAATGGTACTGTTTTCGGGAAAGCATATTATCCGGACCTACAGGACGATATAGAGCTGGCCTTGTTTGGCAATAGCGTTGCCTGTGGTTTTCCCTCCCCTTCCGCAGATTACATCGAGGAAACCATTAACCTGAACAAGCACCTTATCCGCAATCCATCCTCTACTTACTTTATAAAGGCAAGCGGAGAATCTATGCGCGAGGCCTGCATACGCGACACAGACCTGCTGATAGTAGATAAGTCTATCAAAGTGAAAAACGGGTATCCTATTGTGTGCTGGCTGAACGGAGGCTTTACCATTAAAACCTACCGGAAAGAAAAAGACAAAATATACTTAGAGCCTGCCAATCCCAATTACCAGAAAGTAGAACTGGCCGAGGGCATGGACTTTACTTTCTGGGGTGTTGTGTCTTACTCTATCCACAATTGCCTTACAAGTATGTTATGATAGCCTTAGTGGATTGCAACAACTTTTACGCCTCCTGTGAGCGGGTATTTAACCCCGCCATAAGAAACAAGCCTGTAGTGGTACTGAGTAATAACGATGGCTGTGTGATTGCCCGCTCCGCAGAATCTAAGGCCTTAGGCATAAAGATGGGCGAGCCATACTTTATGCTAAAGGAGCAGGTAAAGCAACATGGCATAGAGGTGTTTAGCAGCAATTATACTTTGTATGGCGACATGAGCAACCGGGTAATGAAAACACTGGCGGAGTTTACACCGAACCTGGAAGTATACAGCATTGACGAATCTTTTCTGGACCTGGGCCACTTCTACAGCAAAGATCTACAGCAGTACGCCTGGGAGATAAAAAATACGGTGTTCGATTGGACAGGCATACCCGTAGGCATTGGCGTGGCCAAAACAAAAACACTGGCCAAAATAGCCAACAGGCTGGCCAAGAAAAGCAATAAGGCTAACGGGGTGCTTGTACTTCAGGAGCCGGAACATGTAAAGGCAGCTTTAGAAAGAACCGAGGTAGACGATATATGGGGTATTGGCAGGCAGCATGCCCGGTTTCTGAGGAACAACAACATTACCACAGCCTACGACCTGACCCTGCAAAACGACAGCTGGGTAAAAAAACACTTGACCATTGTGGGATTGAGACTAGTAAAGGAATTGCGGGGCGAGCCTTGCCTGGAACTGGAGGAGGTAAGCTCTCCTAAAAAGAACATCTGCACCTCCCGTAGCTTTGGCAGCCCTGTTAAAAACCTCTGCAGCCTGGAAGAGGCAACTGCCCTATATGCTTCAAAATGTGCCTATAAACTAAGGCAGCAGGGCAGCTGTGCCAGTGCTATTACCGTGTTTATCACAACTAACACCTTTGCCAACACCAAACAATACTATAACTCCAGAACTATACAGGTACCCACTCCTGTTAACAGCGACCTGCACCTGATTCAGTATGCCAGTATAGCCCTGAAAAGCATTTATGTAGAAGGGTATATCTACAAAAAGTGTGGGGTTATCGTTTCGGACCTGGCACCAGAGAATACTATGCAGTTAAGTTTATTTGATGGCGCCGATACAGGCAAGCACCGGGACTTAATGAAAACACTTGATAATCTTAATGGCAAGTATGGCAAAAGTATGGTTAAATCGGCTGCACAAGGAAAAAAAGATGCTAGCTGGCTTTTAAAAAGTGAGCAACTCTCCCCCTGCTACACAACTAAACTCAATGATGTTATAGTGGCCAGACTTTAGGTTAAAGAGACTACTCTGAACAATAGGAAATTACTAAATGTGAACTGATGGGCACTTGACATTATGAGAGAACTAAAAAATAAACCCGGGAAGTATAAAAGAAGAGCCTGCCAAAGCGCTTCATAACACTATGGCAGGCTCCACTCACTTTATAGACTCGTGAAAGTATAAATCCTAATGTACTTCTGCCAGCTCTGCTTTGCTGTACTCCTCACTAACGCGTTTCTGCATATCCAAAGAAACAGGAGCATAATCGCCAAAATGGCTTCGCACAATGGCCCTGCCCTGACTAAGGCTGCGCAGCGAGGTTTGGAGTTTATCTAGTTCTGCCAACGGAACGCGTGCCTTTATCACCTGGTTGTCGCCTTCCATTTCCATATTCATGATCACGCCTCTCTTTATCTGCAGCTCTGTCATCACATCTCCCATCAACTCAGTTGGCGCCAACACTTCTACATCATAAACAGGCTCCAGCAACTGAGGACCAGCCTGCATAAACGCTTCTTTAAAGGCCATCATGCCAGCAATTTTAAAGGAGATATCGTTGCTGTCTACGGGGTGCATCTTACCATCGAACACGCTTACCCGTACATCGCGCACATAAGAACCAGTGAGTGGTCCCTGCGCCATTTTCTCCATCACGCCTTTCATAATAGACGGCAGGAAACGGGCATCTATCACACCACCCACAATGCAGTTGTTAAACACCAGCTTGCCACCCCAGGGCAGGTCTACTATTTCGGTATCACGTACCGGGTGCTCTGTTAGCGGCGGCATGCCTTCATAATAGGCCTCCACTTTCATCGATACTTCGCCAAACTGGCCTGCACCACCCGACTGCTTTTTGTGGCGATAAGTGGAATTGGCTGCCCCCTGTATAGTTTCGCGGTATGGTATTTTTACTTTCTGGAAATCTACCTGCATTTTATACAGATTTTCCAGGCGCCATTTGGTTACAGCAAGGTGCAACTCTCCCTGCGTAGAAAGTATAAGTTGTCTAAGTTCCTGGTTATATTCCAGGCTCACCGTTGGGTCCTCAATGTGGATTTCATTAAGCACCTCACTTAATTTTTCATCGTCCTGCTTGTTTACAGCAGAAATGGCTACCCTTAGTTTTGGATCAGGGAAAAGTATAGGCCGGATGTTGCCTGTTGCCCCTTTGCCGTTTAGCGTATGGTTGGTATATGTGTTTTTCAGTTTGAGCGTACATCCGATATCGCCGGCCTGAAGCTTATCTATTGTGTTTCTTTTTTTGCCGTCGGCTATAAAAAGCTGGCTGATACGCTCTACGGTGGAGGTTCTTTCATTCAACAATTCCATACCTACCGTAACCTCACCCGACAATACCTTAAAAAAAGAAAGTCTTCCCAAGCCAGGCTCAACTAAGGTTTTAAAGAAGAACAACCTGGTTGGCCCGTTGGGGTCGCAGAATACCTCCTCTCCTTCTTCTGTTTCTTCAGCTGGCATTTCTATAGCTGAAGGTGCCACGTTGTCGATAAAACCCATCATACGTCCGGAGCCCATGTCTTTTTTAGCGGACAGGCAGAAAACCGGGAAAACCTGATGGTTCATCATGCCTATTTTAAGGCCCTGGCGCATTTCGTCTTCGTCCAAAGTGCCTTTTTCAAAATACTTCTCCATTAGGCTCTCGTCGTTCTCTGCCGCTTTTTCTACCAGTTCGTTGTGTAGTGCATCAGCACGCTCTCTTTCACTGTCTGGTATTGGAAGTTTTTCAGGCTTTCCTCCCTCCTCCGGAAACTTGTACATCACCATCTTAAGCAGGTCAATAATGCTATCAAAGCCTGAGCCGGTGTTTAACGGGTACTGCATTACGGTTACTGCAGAGCCAAAGAAATTCTTTGCCTCTTCTATAGTCCGGTTAAAACCGGCCCTGTCAGAGTCGAGTTGGTTTACCGCTAGTATGGTGGGCTTGTTATACTTATCTACATAGTTCCAGAGCAGTTCGGTGCCCACCTCTACGCCATTCTGCGCATTAAGCAAAAGTACAGCCGTATCGCATACCCGGATGGAGGTAATCACCTCACCTATAAAGTCATCCAGCCCAGGCGTATCAATGATGTTGATTTTGTAGTCGCGCCACTCCGTATGAAGCGATGTAGCATAAACAGAACTTCCCCGGTCATGCTCTACTTCATGATAATCAGAAACAGTGTTTTGCTCCTCCACGGTGCCTCGCCGGTGCACAATGCCGGCTTCAAACATCATGGTTTCGGCAAGTGTGGTCTTACCACTTTTAGCGGGGCCTATCAGCACCACGTTTTTGATATGCTTTTCGTCATACGTTCTCATATGGGCAGAATTATGATGGTTACCTTATTTATTTATCAATGTATGTAAAGACAGGAATAAGCCAATAGTATAGCGCTAAAAGCCAACACGTTGGGGCTTTGATTAGTTATGCGAAAAGTAGCGTAAAAGGTTCTCTAAAAAATATATAAAGTCCTAATTTTTTAAGTTTTTATACATTATACAGTAACACCCATAATTACAAGTGCATAAAATTCTTGCTTTCTCTGACAACCTCCTTTGTGGTAGACAGATGGCTTCCATTACGTCCTGAAATTTTTTGAGAGTTGTACCGGCTCTATTAAGGAATCACACCAGTCTTCTCTAAATAAAATCGTTTGTGTAACCAAAGTTACTGAACGGGGCTTTGGAGCAGAGCATCTTTGCAAAAGAGTTAATTAAAACACAAATAAGGGAGCGGTAAGATGCACATGGCAGGCAATACCAGTTTAAAGCGCCCCTCCCGTTTTAACTAAATAGAGATAAATGATATGCAGAATTTTTGGAACGAACGATACGGAAAACAGGAAATGATTTATGGCTCTGAGCCAAACGATTTTTTCCGGGAGCAACTCAGCAAACTGACACCAGGCAAGCTATTGCTACCAGCAGAAGGCGAAGGGCGCAATGCCGTTTATGCAGCTCAACAACGCTGGGATGTGCTTGCCTTCGACTATAGCGATGCTGGCCGTGCAAAGGCGATGCAATTAGCAGCACAAAAAGGAGTAAACATTAACTATGAAGTAGCAGATGCCCAAACTTTTAGCGCTACCCCTGAAAGCCTGGATGCAGTTGCCCTAATTTACGCGCACATGCCCCCTACTGCACGCACTACGCTGCACCAAAACATAATGACCTGGTTAAAACCTGGCGGAAAACTTATTGTAGAGGCATTTCACCTGAAGCAGTTAGAAGGCTACCCATCTGGCGGGCCTAAAAACGAAGACATGCTGTATACAGCTGCCACTTTAATAGAAGACTTTAAGGGGATGCAGGTAGAGTATGTAAAAGAAGAGGAAATAGAACTGGCAGAAGGTACTTACCATTTGGGCAAAGGCTATGTAACACGCTTGGTTGCAAGCAAGCCCTAAGCACCCATCCCCCAATACACAAACGCTAAATAATTTTTATTTAACATAATATGTACACTATAAAAATATCGCTAACCCTTATACTGTCTGTGGCACTGTGGGGCAATACGATAGCGCAGACACACCACACACACGAAGAACAAACAGAAGAATCTGATACAGTAAAGGTAAGAAGCATCAGAGAGTTGTTTACCAAAGGTGAAGTGGAAGGCCATATTCGCAATTACTTTATAGCAACCATTAACCACAAAGAGCTCACAGATAATTATGCCAATGCAATAGGTGCGAAAATAGGCTTCAGAACAGCTCCCTATCATGGCGTTAGGCTAGGTTTTGCAGGCTTGTTCACGTACAATGCATTTTCATCAGACCTAAGTGAGGCAGACCCTATTGCCCGACGATTGCCAGGTACAGAGTTGGAACTTTTCGATATAGAAGACCCAACCAACGGTGCAGACCTGGACAGACTTGATGAGCTGTATTTGGAGTATAAGTCTGAAGGATTGTTTGCACAGGCAGGACGTATCAGCTTTACCTCTCCGCTCATTAACCCGCAAGACACACGCATGAAGCCTTATGCGGCACAGGGTATACAGGTGCAAGTGCCCATCAAGGAAAATAACCGCCTCACACTAGCTTGGTTAGACCACTTTTCGCCACGCAGCACAGTAGAATGGTTTACAGCAGGTGAAAGCATCGGCATATATGGTTCTGGAGTAGACCCACAAGGAGAACCATCTGAATACGAACACCATACCAAAACAGCAGGTGTGGCTATAGCAGGACTACAGGCAAAACCACACCCACGGGTGCAAACAGAAATCTGGAACTACTTCATCGAAAACATATCCAACAATCTGTATGGTAAGGCTCTTGTAGAAGTAGCCCCACAGGTATCGGTAGGTGTCGAAGGCTTGTATCAGAACCAACTGGGTAATGGCGGAAACAAGGAAGAGGGCAAACGCTATTTCCCTGATCAAAAGCAGTGGCTGATTGGAGGCCGTTTGGCATACGAACCAAAGGACTGGAGTTTTTCGCTAAACTACCTGCACACTGGCAACGAAGGTAGATTCCTGTTCCCGAGGGAATGGGGACGTGAGCAGTTTTTTGCCACGCTACCTCGAGGCCGTATGGAGGGCACAGGCAATGCAGACCTGCTAGCTTTAAGGGTTGTAAAGCGTTGGTCTGATCAGTTATCAGTAGAAGGTGCAGTTGCAAAGGCTTGGATGCCCAGTGTAGACGATCATCGGTTTAATAAGTATGGGCAGCCCTCCTATGTAGGCTTGATTACAGATATCCATTACACACCCCAAAAACCAGTGTTGGATGGCTTAAGCTTTAGGCTTTTGTATGTAGGCAGGTTCTCCGACACAAGTGGCTTAGCACTGGAAGACATGTATTATAAAACCAACTTCCATCAGATAAACCTTGTCACACAAATCACCTTCTAAAATTATCTTGTGTGACCTACGTCACAGAACTTGGCTTAACTATACAGTACCTTTATAGGTATAAAGCTTTGAGTACTAAATTAAAGAGTGCACCAAGCGAGAAAATAAAACTATAAAAACACTTTAAACACAATAGAGCATGAAAATAAAGCAGTTTGAAGACAAAGGTCTTGCTCACTTTGCATATGCCATTCTAAGTGAGGATACTAAAGAAATCGTACTGGTTGACCCGGCACGTGATCCACAGCCATACTATGACTATGCACAAGAGAATGACGCAAAAATTGTAGGCGTGATTGAGACGCACCCACACGCAGACTTTGTGAGTTCTCACCTGGAAATACACGAAAAAACAGGAGCCACCATTTACGCACACAGCATGGTTGGAGCCGACTACCCACATAAGGCATTTGATGAAGGTGCTGAGTTAACGATTGGTAAGGTTAAACTGAAGTCCTTGCACACGCCTGGCCACTCTCCTGATGGCATCAGCATTGTGCTGGAGCATGAGGGAAAGGACAAGGCCGTGTTTACAGGTGATACCCTTTTTATAGGAGATGTAGGACGCCCAGACTTGCGTGAGAGCGCTGGTAATGTAACGGCTAAACGTGAGGAACTTGCTCGCCAGCTGTACCACAGCACCCGCGATAAGCTGATGAAGCTGGACAATGATGTGCTTCTTTACCCAGCCCACGGTTCTGGATCGCTATGCGGAAAAGCCCTAAGCGATGCCAATAGTAGTACGATAGGTGCGGAAAAAAACGGCAACTATGCGCTACAAGAAATGAGCGAGGAGAAGTTTGTGCAGCTGATTACAGAAGAGCAGCCATTTGTGCCGAAGTATTTCGGTTATGATGTGGCTTTGAACAAGCAAGGTGCTCCTGCTTATAAAACTAGTATCGAAAAGGTAAAGCGCCTTGATAATAACTATAAGCCTGAGGGTGATAGTATTGTGGTGGATACCCGTGATCAGGCTACGTTTAAGAAAGGGCACTTAAAGGGTGCTTTAAACATACAGGAAGGTGGTAAGTTTGAGACCTGGTTAGGTAGCATTGTTGGCCCCGAAGAAGAGTTTTACCTGGTAGCAGCAGATGAGCAGCAATTAAACACCGCCATCCAAAAGGCAGCCAAAATTGGGTATGAATTGCTTATTAAAGGCGCCTTTGTAATGGATAGTGCAGCAGATGAGCAATCTTCTGAATTGGACTTAAGCTCATTTAAGCAGAATAAAGACGAATACACAATTGTAGACATCAGAAACGAGTCTGAGGTGAAATCGGGCAAGTTTTTCGATAAGGCCATCAACATTCCGTTACCGGAATTGCGTGAGCGAGCTGACGAAGTGCCGACCGATAAGCCAGTGGTAGTACATTGTGCAGGTGGTTATCGCTCTGCTGCAGGTAGCAGTATTTTAGAGTCAAAATTGCCAAATGTAAAAGTGCTAGACCTAAGCGAGGCTATCAATGAGTTTAAGTAAGCGAATTTTATTTAACTGATTTACAAACCAGTGCAGGGAGTAAAAACCCAGCACTGGTTTTGTTTTTTCAAACATGTATCTTTAAGTACCACTTTCTACCACACCATGAACAATACAATAGACCAGGAAGAACTACATAAGATTTTCCCGCAGTTCGAAGAACCCTTACTAAAAGAGATACTCAGCCAAAGTACCGTAAAACATTTGGATGAAGGCGATGAGGCGATGCGGTCAGGTCAGTACATCAAGTCTACTATTTTACTTTTGAATGGTCTTTTAAAAGTATACCGCGAAGACGATGAGGGCAATGAATTTCTGATGTACTATTTAGAGCCAGGAAATGCCTGCGCCATGTCTATGATGTGTTCAGCGCGTAACGAAAAAAGCCAGATCTTGGCAAAGGCCGTTAACTCTGCAGAAGTGCTGCTTATCCCCACCCATCTATCAGAAGAGTTACTTAAAAAGTATAACACCTGGCATAACTTTGTAATAGCCTCTTACCGTGCTCGCTTCGAAGAGCTTTTACAGACTTTAGATAGTATTGCCTTCAAAGGCCTGGACGAAAGACTTTTGTTTTACCTGAAACGCCATGTAAAAGTAAGTGGCAAAGAAATCAGACTATCGCATCAGCAAATTGCCTACGAGCTCAACAGTTCCCGCGAAGTGATCTCAAGGTTACTGAAAAAACTGGAGCAAACAGGCGCAATTAGGCTGCACCGAAATTACATAGAAGTACACAACCTCAATATTTTAGATTAATTGAGTTAATTATGAATTAGAAATAGAGGATTCAACCCAATGAACCCAGACCATTTCTAATTCATAATTTTTAATTTCTAATTGAAGCACAGAGTGTGACAACAGTCACAGTAACACTACAACCTATGCAATACCTTTGTATTGTTAAAAAAAAATAAAGCTAAAAGAAAATGATAGTAATACTTGGTTACATTGCTGCCCTACTCATCGGGCTTTCTCTTGGACTGATTGGCGGGGGCGGTTCCATTCTTACCGTTCCGGTACTTGTTTACTTACTTGGCCTTAGTCCGGTAATCTCAACAGCTTACTCCCTTTTTATTGTGGGCCTTACCAGTTTGTTTGGTAGCTACAGGTTCTACAAAAAAGGATTAGTAAGTCTTAAAACTGCCGTAGTGTTCGGTATCCCGTCTATTATAGCAGTTTATGCCACACGCCGTTACTTGGTTCCTGCAATTCCGGACAACTTATTCTCAGTAGGAGATTTTCTGGTTACAAAAGGAATTATGCTGATGCTACTTTTTGCTGGACTGATGGTGTTTGCATCTATCTCTATGATTAAGCAGAAAAAGGTAGCCAAAGAACCTGTGGAGCCAGTTGATGAGAACATAGACACTGAGATTGACGTGGAGCATACTGATCCTAATGAGCCTCACCCTAAGCCTAAGTTTAACTACTTCGGTATACTTGCAGAAGGTTTGGTTGTAGGTACCCTTACAGGACTTGTAGGTGCTGGTGGTGGTTTTCTTATCATTCCTGCACTGGTATTGTTCAGTAAGCTAGACATGAAAATGGCTGTGGGTACTTCCCTGCTTATTATCGCTGCAAAGTCTCTTTTCGGATTCATCGGTGATATCTACAACTATGAAATTGACTGGATGTTCCTGGCTATCTTCTCCTCTATTTCAGTGGTGGGTATCTTTATCGGATCATTCCTTTCAACAAAGATTCATGCCGATAAACTGAAGACATCGTTTGGCTGGTTTGTACTTGCCATGGGTATCTATATTATCGGAAAAGAAATATTTTTCCAGTAAGCCTGAGCGTGACCAAAGTCACAGACATTGGCATATTAAGTTACGACATTTGTAGTGTTATTAGTAGACAAAACACTATCAGAAAAAAATAAAAAACGCATACAATGAAAGTAGAACAAATATATACCGGATGCCTTGCACAGGGCGCTTATTACATCGAAAGCAATGGTGAGGCAGTAATTATTGACCCGCTACGCGAGGTAAAACCATACATTGAGCAAGCCGAGAAGAACGGTGCTAAAATTAAGTATGTACTGGAGACGCACTTCCACGCAGACTTCGTTTCTGGTCACGTGGATCTGGCAAAGGCGACAGGCGCACAGATTGTGTTTGGGCCAAACGCTAAAACAACATTTGATGCCTACATAGCCAAAGATGGCGAAGAGTTGAAAGTTGGTGACTTAACCATTAAAGTGCTGCATACACCAGGCCATACAATGGAGTCTACTACTTACTTGTTACAAGACGAGCAAGGTAAAGACTACGCTATATTCACAGGCGATACTTTGTTTATCGGTGATGTTGGCCGTCCGGATTTAGCAGCAAAATCTGAGCTTACGCAAGAGCAACTAGCTGAGAACCTTTACAACTCACTTCGTAATAAAATTATGCCTTTGGCTGACGAGGTGATTGTTTACCCGGCACACGGTGCAGGCTCGGCTTGTGGCAAAAACATGAGCAAAGAAACATCTGACACTCTTGGCAACCAGAAAGCAACAAACTATGCCCTGCGTGCCGACATGACTGTTAAAGAGTTTATAAAAGAAGTAACAGATGGTTTAGCACCACCTCCAAGCTACTTCCCGCTTAACGTGAAGATGAACAAGGAAGGCTATGCCAATATTGATGATGTAATGAACCAGGGCTTACAGGCCTTGACACCTGAGGCTTTTGAGGCTGCTGCAAACGAAACCGGTGCTTTGGTACTGGATACGCGTAAGCCAGAGGAGTTTGCTAAAGGTTTTATTCCGAATGCAATCAACATCGGCATCGACGGAAACTTTGCCCCTTGGGTAGGTGCTCTTATCCCGGACATACAGCAAACTATCTTGTTTGTAGCCGACGAAGGACGTGAAGAAGAAGTGGTAACAAGACTTGCACGTGTAGGGTACGATCATGCAATCGGTTTCCTTAAAGGTGGGTTTAACAGCTGGAAAAATGCAGGAAAAGAAGTTGATTCAATTTGCTCTATCTCTGCAGAGGAATTTGCAAACCGCTATGCACAGAACAACAGCATAGAGGTAGTAGATGTGCGCAAGCCAAGTGAGTTCCAGTCTGAGCACGTAGAAACCGCTCAAAATGCACCACTTGACTTCCTGAACGACCATTTGGCAGAGTTGCCTAAATCAGAGGATATGTTCCTGCATTGTGCCGGTGGATATCGCTCTATGATTGCAGCTTCTATCCTGAAGGCAAGAGGTTTTGATAACGTTATAAATGTAGAAGGTGGCTTTAAAGCTATCAGCGAAACCACTGTTCCTAAAACAGCTTTCGTTTGTCCTTCTACGCTTAAATAAAAGTTTAAAGTTTTAAGTTAAGTTGTAAATCATACCCCTGCCCCCATCAAAAGGGAGCAGGGGATGATAAAAAACAAACCCTTACTGCTTGTAGCTGCGTGACATTTGTCACTGAACAAGGGATGTACATGTAGTATCTTTGTACAGTAAGTTATTAAAAGGCAATCATTTAGAAACAAAAAAACTATGTTTAATATATTCGGTTCAGGATCAAAAAAATATCAGGATTTGGATGGTAAAACCTTCAAGTCTCAGTTCGAAAATTCATCAAATGCAGAGTTGCTTGATGTAAGAACTGCAGGAGAGTATAACTCAGGCTCAATTCAAGGTGCTAAAAACCTGGATTTCTTATCAGGTCAGTTTCAGGCTGCTCTTAACAGCTTGGACAAAGACAAAGAGTACTATGTGTTTTGCAGAAGTGGTAACCGTAGTGGTTCTGCCTGCAACTTATTAGCAGATAAAGGAATTAAAGCTTATAACTTGGCAGGAGGCGTAGGAGCCTGGCCTAAATAATTATTAATTAAAGACAATAGTAAAAACAGAAGCTAAGGTTGCTTGTGTATACTTACCCAATTAGTAAGAACTTATTATTAGAATGGAAAACATATTAGAATTTCTTAGCCAGCCCTGGCCTTGGTACACATCAGGAATATTGATCGCCTTTGTAATGGTGCTGCTCCTGTTTTTTGGTAAATCTTTTGGTTTCTCGTCAAACCTGCGCGTAATATGTGCGGCCTGCGGTGCAGGTAAGCATACTAAGTTCTTCGATTTTGACTGGCGTTCTCAGACTTGGAACCTGCTTTTTGTAGTAGGTGCTATTTTAGGGGGGTGGATCTCATCTGAGTTCTTAACAAACGGCGATGCAGTACAGATTTCCCAAGCAACTATTCAGGATTTACAGCAGCTTGGTATTTCTGCTCCGGACAGCTTACAGCCAGATGAGATCTTCAGTTTAGAAGCACTATTTAGTGTAAAGGGCTTCCTGATCATGCTGATCGGTGGTCTGATGATCGGATTTGGTTCTCGTTATGCGGGTGGTTGTACTTCTGGCCACGCGATCAGTGGTTTGTCTAACTTGCAGTTGCCATCGCTTATTGCCGTTATCGGTTTCTTTATAGGTGGCCTGATCATGACACATTTATTGCTGCCATTCATTCTTTAGTTGTAAGGCACAGCACTAAATTATCTCTCAATAAAAAGCATTACTACCGTGAAAGGATTAAAATTTATATTAGCCGGTATCTTATTCGGCATCGTGATGAGTAAGTCTGAGGCTATCTCATGGTTCAGAATTCAGGAGATGTTCCGCTTTCAGGCTTTCCATATGTATGGCATTATTGGTACAGCAGTTGTACTCGGAGCCATCGCCACATACCTGATCAAGAAGTATAATATGAAAGATTATCAGGGTAACCCGATCATCTTTACGCCAAAAGAGATGTCTTTTCCGCGTTATATTATCGGAGGTATCATTTTCGGATTAGGCTGGGCACTTACAGGAGCCTGCCCAGGGCCAATGGCCGTAAACTTGGGTTATGGTTATTGGGCCATAGCGGTAGCCATCGTAGGAGCCATTGCAGGCACTTACATATATGGTGTTATTAAGGATAAACTCCCTCATTAATCAACCATAAATTTACAGAGCCGATGGTCCTAACAGGTCATCGGTTTAGTGTTTTATAAAACTAAGCTTGCTTATTTAGGGCAATGAAGAACAATATAACTGAGACTCAGCTTGGTTTGCGCGAGAACGCTTCGCAGTTTTGGCTGCTTGTGCTGATCAATGGCTTCGTGGGAGCCATGGTTGGTCTGGAGCGTTCGGTTGTGCCTGAGTTTGCTGAAACGGTTTTTAACATTAGTGGCAACACGGCCTTACTATCCTTTATTGTAGCCTTCGGATTGGCAAAATCTTTTGCCAACCTTATGATGGGCAGGCTAGCCTCTAAGTATACACGCAAGCAATTGCTAACACTTGGTTGGCTGTTTGCCTTGCCTGTGCCGTGGCTTTTGCTCTTTGCGAACAGCTGGTGGTTGGTAATTGCAGCTAACTTGCTGCTAGGCCTTAACCAAGGACTAGCATGGTCAGCAACAGTGGTAATGAAGATAGACCTTGTAGGTGAAAAGAACCGGGGCCTTGCCATGGGTATCAATGAGTTTGCCGGTTACCTTGCTGTAGGTTTAATGTCGTTTGTTGCAGGGTATATTGCCTCTACCACAGGAGTTGTTACCTATGCGTTTGCCCCTGGTATTCTGTTCTCGGTGGCAGGCTTGTTACTTACCATTTTCTTCATCCGAGATACACATGCCCATGCTAAAACGGAGGCAGCTAAAACAAGCATACCGATGTTAGGCAATATTTGGCAAGACACTACCTGGAGGCACGGGAATTTGGGCTCTGTTACGATAAATGGATTCATAAATAACCTGAATGATGGCATTTTATGGGGTTTATTGCCAGTCTTGCTACTTTCTAAAGGATACTCTTTGGCAGAAACAGGCTTGTTGGCAGGTATTTACCCCGTGGTTTGGGGATTAGGCCAGTTAGTGACAGGCAAGTTGGGTGATGTACTCTGTAAGAAGCAGCTGCTTACCATAGGCATGTTGTCTCAGGGTTTAGCCATAGGCTTGCTTTATTTTGCAGACTCCTACCCTATTTTGGTATCCGCTTTGGTTATTTTGGGAGCAGGCACAGCTTTGGTTTACCCTAACTTTTTATCTGTTGTGGCAGAAAACACGCACCCATCGCAAAGACCAGAAAGCTTAGGTATCTTCAGGTTCTGGAGAGACTTTGGCTATGTGGCAGGTGCACTTGCTGCCGGAGTTTTCAGTGATTTGTTTGGATTGTCAGCCGTATTGATTGGTACAGCCATGCTAACGTTTACAGCCGGCGTCATGACAGAAATACGAATGTGCTGTACAAAGAAAAGCTTATGGCATAGTCCAGAATGTGTGGGTTAATTAAAACATTGATTGTATATTAGTAGAGTAATCCACCATTAAAGAAACAATAAGCCTTTTAGATGTGTTAACGAAACTAACAACAGCTAATTAGGCTGGGTTTAATTATGAAAAGTTACCTGTATATATTGCTAGCTATGGTTACTTTGCTCTTCGTATTGCCGAAAAGCTACGTAACTGTGCCTGCTTTAAATTCAGGTAAACAAACGGTGCAAGTAAAGTCTTGCGCTAAGAGCAAATTTGCTCTAAAGCGTGGCTGTGCAAAGAAGTGCATCAAGCATCAAACACACTCAGAACAGCAAGGCAAGTCGGCAATTATTGTAGACTGCGGTCAGCAGGTGTATGCCGTGTTGGCTTCTGCAGACAATAACACATCATACAATAACCCTTTAATGCGAACCTTTTTCATGACTGGTGTTCGTAACCACCTTTCCCCAGATCTGGCAACAGACCCCGACCCACCTCGATTTTCTTAAATCAATAAGTCAATAACAGCTAAACAGGCATAAGAACAAGAGATAGTACACCCTCTTGATTATACCCTAATTAGCTGTGCTTTAACTCTAAAAGCAGGCACGCTATAGCTATGCCTCAGATTTATCATTTAAGAAAAAAGAAAATATCATGGAATTCACACCTTTGCAGAAAACTTCATTTTTAGCACTGCGCATTATGAGCAGTCTGATATTTATTATGGCGGGCTTAAACCATTTATTTAAAACCGCTGGTGCAGCTGCCCGCCTAGAGAGTGCAGCAATGGGCGGCTTGGCCACTTGGATTGCCTCGGCAGAGACTTTGGTTATCCTTTCGGGGGTAGGTTTACTACTAGGTGGACTTATGCTACTTATGGGGTATAAAACCAAATTAGCGGCACTGTTATTGATTACTATACTTGTGCCTATCACACTTACCATACAAATCGGAAACCCTGAAGGAGCGGGCCCACTTTTCAAGAATATTGCTATACTCGGAGTGCTTACTTTTTTCGCAGTTAATGGTGCCGTGTATTACGGATTAGACCAAAAGCTAAAAGGATCATTTGCACCTATGCAGGCACGCAGCGCTGTGCTTGTGGCTTCTTTTGGCCTAATGTTTTTACTGGGCGCTTGCACTACAACAAACTCAATAGCGCAGACTACCACTAAGCAAACAACTGCTGCTACTGCTAAGCAAAAGTATGCTGTATTAATCAGCCAACCCGACCACTTGAAAGCAGCTGTAAACACAGCCGAAACCATCACTAAGGAGAATAAATATGACAGTGAGGCCTTTGTGATAATGGCATGTGGCAAATCGGTTCAAGCTTTCGTTAAGGGCGGTGAAATGGCGCAGGTATTTGAGGCAGGTAAAAAAGCCGGTGTAACATACCGAGTTTGTGGAATGTCGCTGAAAAAGTTCGATATTAACCCAAATACCTTAATGGACGGTGTTGAAGTAGTGCCAAATGGCCTGACGCATATGTTCGACCTAAAATTGCAAGGCTTTACAACTGTTGAACTGTAAACGAAAGCTAGTTCCTACAAGACAACATGTTAAGCTAATTAAACTAATAATTAAGATTTAAAATACAGAAATGGATAAGAAAAGATTTTCAATAAAGGACATTCCAGGGTGGGCAGTTATGCTTGCTATTTTTGGGGTATTGTACCTAACAGGCTTACATACTGAGGCTATTGGTCAGGTACAGCGTTTATTATTGGCTACAGGTGTTAAAAATGCAGATGTACCAGAAACCACCACTGACCTAAGCACTACTAGCGAGCCAACGGCATACACTGGTACTAGGGCTGGGGCAGGCTTTAAAATGCAAACCCTTGATGGAAAACAAGTAAACTTCGAGAACTTAAAAGGCAAGGTAGTGTTCATGAACATTTGGGCCACCTGGTGCCCTCCTTGTGTGGCTGAAATGCCAAATATCCAAAAGCTCTATGAGAAAGTAGGCTCAGATAAAATAGCCTTTGTCATGCTTTCTGTAGATGAAGGAGGAGTTGAGAAAGTGAAGAAGTTTATCGATAAAAAAGGCTTCACCTTCCCAGTTTACATGCCTGCCGGCCCTATGCCTCAGGAGTTTTACAGCAATGCAATCCCTACCACGTTTATCATCTCTCCAGAGGGTGAAATAGTGGCTAAGCAAGAAGGCATGGCTGATTATGACAATCAAGAAGTGAGAGACTTCTTGCAAGGGATGGTAAAAAAATAAATTATACCTTAGCAGGTGGCCCTAGAATAAAGCCATTGCTTAAACCTAACTGGGCAACCTGCTAAGGCAACAAATCTAAACCCTTAAAATCATCACATGAAAAAGTTAACATTCCTTTTGGCTTCTCTAGCGTTTATGGCTTCGTGCAGTTCAGATAGCAACACTACAGCTGCTGAACAATCTAACGGGCAGGCAGTTGAAGCAACCACTCCTGCAACGCAGGCTATTAACAGCGAGGAGGCTAAGAGCCTGTTGGCTCAAAACCCGGATATTGTTGTGCTAGATGTTCGCACTACTGCAGAGTATGCACAAGGGCATTTGCAGCAATCACAGCTAGTTGATTTCTCAGCACCTGATTTTGAGGCGAAGTTAAAGGCTCTTGACCCCGAGCAGCCATACCTGGTTTACTGTGCTGTAGGTGGTAGAAGTGGCAGAGCAACTAAGCTAATGGAACAGTTAGGTTTTAAGCAAGTGTATGATGCTACTGATGGCTTTTCATCACTTAAAAGTGCAGGACTAGCTGTTGAATAACTATTGAAACATAAACTTATAACTATGAAGCTTAAAGTAATTCTCCTTTCAATATTTGCCTTGCTTATTGCGCAAACAACATTTGCTCAAACTAAGGCTAAAGCAAAGTCTACTGCAAACAAAACGGAGCAGGTGGCACAGCATCGCGTTGTGTATGATGTTGTATCAGCGGACTCAGCGCAGCAGGGTAAAATAATGAAGCACCTTGAGAAGATGTTGAACCATTGGCCAGATGCACAGTTAGAAATGGTAGTGCATGGCAAGGGCTTGGATATGCTGGTAAAAGGCAAAGCTACTGCAGCTGAGCAGCTAAAGGTGCTTCAGGATAAGGGCGTTAAGTTCGTAGCTTGCGAAAATGCCATGCGTGCACACAATGTACAGAAAGAGCAACTGCTGCCAGGTGTTCTTACGGTGCCTATGGGCGTGGTAGAGATCATTGAGAAGCAAGAAGAAGGCTACAGTTACATTAAGCTTTAATTTTTGAATTTGAGTAAAATGGAAAAATACTGGGACATATTTCTGAGGTCGTTCTCCGACTATGGGGGCTACCTTTGGAGTGAGATCCTGAACCCCAGCTGGGGCAACTATTTCTATTGGCTACTGGGCTTGTCCTTGTTCTTTTGGCTTCTAGAAATCGTGGCTCCCTGGCGACAGCATCAGGCCAAATTCCGACAGGATTTCTGGCTCGATGGCTTCTATATGTTCTTCAACTTCTTCCTGTTCTCGTTGGTGGGTTTCAATGCCATCTCCAATATTGGCGTAGAGGCTTTCAATGATTTTCTGGGGCTTTTCGGAATTGAGAACTTAGTAGCCTTTGAGGTGCAGTCGTGGCCTGTATGGGCACAGCTGCTTACCCTGTTTATGGTTCGGGATTTTATTCAATGGAACGTGCACCGCCTGCTGCACCGCTTTGAGTTCCTATGGAACTTCCATAAGGTGCACCACTCTGTGCAGCAAATGGGCTTTGCAGCACACCTTCGCTTCCATTGGGGCGAGACGGTAGTGTACCGCACCCTGGAGTACATTCCGCTGGCCATGATAGGCTTTGGTATTCAGGATTTCTTTTTAGTGCACATTTTTGCTACTGCTGTGGGGCACTTTAACCACTCAAACTTTAAGGTACCACTTGGGCCATTTCGCTTTCTGTTTAATAACCCACAGATGCATATCTGGCACCACGCCAAGCACATGCCACGCCGTTACGGTGCCAACTATGGCATTACGCTAAGCCTCTGGGACTATCTGTTTGGCACAGCCTACGAGCCAGAAGATGGTCGTGATATTGAGCTTGGGTTTGATGAGGTAGAGCACTACCCAAAATCATTTTTGGAGCAGCAATTGCATCCTTTTCGGGAGAGTGTGGAGGTTAAACCTAAACCACCCGAAGCTGTAATAAATCAGAAACGGGAAACAGCATAAAAAAAGAGAGCAGCCCAATTAGGCTGCTCTCTTTTTTTATGCTAATGTTTAATTAGCTGCTATACACAAACCCACCCCTAACCCCTCCGAGGAGGGGAATTTTTACTCGTGCTGAGGTTCCCCTCTCGGGAGCAAGGCCGTTTCATTCAAGCGGATTCTCCCCTTGAGGGGAGCGAGAGGGGTGTTTGCTCTTGCAGAAAAATTGCAATGAAGTTAATAATTGGCTTTTCATCTACGATATCAACACCCCTATAATCCCCTCAAGGGGATAGTTTTATCAGAATGAAACGGCCCTACTATTGGGAGGGGTAGGGGTGGGTTAATCGGACCACAAGTTTGCCTTGAAAACATAAACTTGGGCTGCTTAAAAGCTACTTCTTTATAACAACCTCACCCATATTCTTTGGCATCTCTATTTGGCCTTTGGATTTTATCTGTTCAATCACGAATTCGGTGAGTAGTTTGTCAGTTTTGTTGACGTTTTTGCCTTTACCTATTTCATCGTAGTTGTGTAACCCTGTCATCATACCGGCATGCGTTACAACCTTATAAGATTTCGAATCGCTTACAGGGGTGTTGCCAATACGCACATTACTGATTCGCTGGCCAATCGGCTTGGTTAGGTCCATTTCATACTTTATACCTGCCGTTTGAATTAGACCACCCACCGCATTGAGTTTATTATCTGGTCTCAGGTTTTTGGCTGACTGCTCCAATGTTTGCTTTAGCTGTGCGCCCGTCATGGTTAGGGTTGCAATTTTGGATGGGTGCGGTAGCAACTTGTAAACGTCTTCGCTTGTGATAGGTCCTTCCTTCAGGGTAATGCCATAGCCAACTCCCGGAAGCATGGCTACTTCGCCTTTGTAACCTGCCAATAGCATGTTGCCCACCAGCTTATCAAAAGGGCTTTCGGATTTGTACTGTCTGCCTATTTCATCCTTGCTCTCCCCAACTTTCTCTTCCAGTTTTGATACGTATGGCTGTCGCAGTTCCGCTATCAGTTGCAACACTTCCTGATCAGGATTAACCTGGTCATGCCACAACTTGTGGTAGGTCACGTTCACATCCTTTAATTTTTTGTCCACTATCTGCAGTTCTGTTTCGCCTAGCACCGCAGCATCAGACATTGCTTGCACTATAAAAGTCTGGCCTATTTTTGTAGGCGGTAAAAGTATGTCGTGGCTGTGCGCTCCGATAATCTAATCTATGCCCTGCACTTCTTTTGCCATCATATCATCTACAGCTGTACCCTCATGCGATACTACCACCACAATATCCGCTTTCTCGCGAAGTTCAGGCATATACTTTTTAACTACCTCCTGCCCCACTTCAAATCTCAGGCCCTTCATATTATTCGGGTTTCCTGTCTTATTCGTGTTTCGGTAACCCACTGAAAGAATAGCCAGCTTTACACCGTCTACCTCTTTGATAATGTAAGGCTCACCGAAGAGTGGCAGCTGCGTTTTCTCATCAATAATATTGGCAGCACGCATCGGGAAATTCGCCAACTGCTCCAGTTCCCGTGTCCTTTCCAATCCATAGTCAAAATCATGATTACCGATGGTCATCAGGTCATACCCTACCTTGTTCATCAGCTTTATCATGGCCTCTCCTTTTGTCAGGTTTGCTAACTGGTCATCCCCGAAGGTATCTCCTCCATCTACTAACAACACCTTATCTGCACCCTTTTCATTGCGGACTTTTTTGATAGCACTTGCCATGTGGCCAAAACCACCGATAAGCGATGCCTTTCCAAAAGTGATCAAGGTATCGCGCCCTTCATCTCCGGTTTGTGCCGTCGAGTTACCATCCACTGCCCGGAATGGCATATAAGAGCCGTGCATATCATTGGTATGCAGAATGGTAATCGTTTTTGCATTCGCTTGTGTGTTGTCCATTCTTTGCGAATCAGTAGTTTGACTGGCTGGAGCCGTAGAGCTTGTGCAGGATGCTGCAAAAAACAGCGGTGCCAAGCCGAATGTCAGGAAATTTTTCTTGTTTAAATTCATAGTTTATCTGCTTTATAAGTACATCTTAAATTCTGTTATTTAAAGACTGCTATCATAGTATTTATACTGCTTCAAACGTGCCTCGTAAGTTTACCTCAACTGGCGAGTTATTATTTAAAAACTGCAACATGGCGTCAATGGCCTTTATACCTGATTCTTGCCTGTTAGTACCATACTTCTTGCTTATCCCCTGCTCAGTAACGAAGGCAGCTTTATAGTTTTTACTCAAGATTACCTCTTCATCATCCACAAAAAGTTTTTGGATGCGCGTACCTTTCGGAGCCTCGATTTTGATAAATGCCTTCAAACCTAGACACCGTTTCACATAGCCTCCTAGCTGGTTGTATGCATCAGGGGCAAATGTCCTTTCTAAGTTTTCCTCCAGCATTTGCCACAACTCCTGTCCTGTAATCTCTGCTGTTTGAACCGGCGGGTTCATCGGGATAATATTATACAAGTCGTTAAGCGTTACTGGCCCTGGCACAATTGGAGCACCGTATCGCCACCCATTCGAAAAAGCGAGTTCAGCTCCTGTTGCCGAAATCATACTTTGAAGCAGGAAATTATCCATTGTAGCCTCAAGGATATTATTCCTGTCCAGATGTGTGGTGACTTGCCCTACTTCCTGTTGCAATTTTTCCTGAAATGGCGCTGTCGCTTCTTGCACCAGCTTTTCAACAGCTGCATCGGCTGGCAAATCATCTGATACCTCCACCATCTCATGTGTAAAGTCTGTTATTTTCCCATCTTTCACCGTCAGGTCTAAGCGGCCTAAAAAAGAGCCATGGCAACCAGATTCAATCACAATGGTGTTGCCTTGCATTATGGGTTGTTGCGTTCGGTAATGGGTATGGCTGCTGAGGCAAACATCCACACCAGGTACTTCTGAGAGCAATTTCATATTCTGAGGAAAGCCCAGATGCGAGATCAGTACAATCAAGTCAGCGTTTTCTTCTTTTTTCAGCTTTTTGATATAACCCGGCAGTTCGTCGTTTCCGAGGGTAAAATATAGGCCCTTGCTGAAATGCGGGGGCATGGTTTTGTCTACAATATTGCAGGCAATGCCTATCACGCCAACCTTAAGGCCATTCACTTCTTTTAAGATATATGGATTATATACCAGCTCATCCGTCTGCTTATCGTAAATGTTTATGGCCAGCATGGGGTAGTTCAGCGCTGCAGTTAACTTCCGAAACTGCTCAGGTCCATAGGCAAACTCCCAGTGGGCTGTCATGGCATCAAGGCCTAAAGCGTTTAGTACCGGAAGCATCACTTCGCCTTTTGTATGCACAGCCGGATAGGTGCCATGAAACGTATCGCCACAGTCCAGGGTTAGTATTGCCCCTTCCTTTTCTTGTCTTAGCTTGTTTAAATACCCTGCAATTCGAGAAAATCCACCGGCTTTGCGGTACACTTTCTTTCCTCCCTCCCAAAACATTTCCTGATGAGGCTCTAAATAGGCATGGCTATCGTTTAGCTGTAAAATGGTCAGTTTTTTCATAGTATAGGTTGAGGTTGCTTCTACTTATAATCTCCATTCGGCAATTAAAATTGGTAATTCATCACAAAGGTGTAATGCGACATATTTACCTTGTTCTCTATAAATCGTGGGTCACCAAAAGTTTCTCCTCTAGCACCTTTATACACGTAAAGGCCCTGCAAAACCAGTCCATCTAAATAACCTTTTAAGGCATAATTCGCCATTATATTAAGCTGACTGTAAGATGGCATAGCATACTTGCTTTGTCTAGCGTTTTTTACACTTGGGGTATCAAAAAGGCCATATCCTATACTTGCTTTCCATTGTGGGTGCAGCTTTAAGTCGGTTTTAAGGGCAATGCCTTTACCAGCAGCTCCACCCTCAAAGCGCTCTCTTGGTAAAAAGGTGTAAAAAGGCTCAATCCCCCACTCTCTCGGAAACAGAAACCTGTCTTTGTCTGCTATTTGGGTATAGTTCAGGCTAGTTTCTACTTTCTTTGTTTTAAAACCCAACCTCCCACTATACAGCCATGTTTCTGCACCTTTAGGCATATATGCTTTCAGCGAGTCTGCATTCCCCCCATTGCCAGACACTTTTTGGTAACCAGCCTGAAAGCCAAGCACAATACTTCTGCTTTTATCCTGATTTACTGGTATGGCAACATCAGTTTGGGAAAAGGAAAGGTTAAACAGGTTGTCCACGTAATAGTGCCACAAAACAGTTTTAATATTTTGGGTAGGTTGATAGGTAACATTGGCAATGGCAACGCCATCGCTGTTTATATTCCCCACGTACTGCGAGGGCTTCCCGTACACGCTGCGAGCTGCCGGAATAGAACCGATGCTTTCTTCTACACTAAACCAGTCGGCTGTGGAACGTGGTCCAAAACCAATAATATAGCCACCGTTAAAGCTCAGCTTCTCCAGCTCATTGTACTCTACCCAAATCCCATTAACGAGTGTAGGTCGCATTCTTCCGTCTTGTGGGTTGATGAACGGAGTATTAATTTTTTGCCTACCTACCGTTACTTTAGATGTGTTGAAAGAATAACGCAGGTATAGATTCTCCAGCCTGCCTAGATCATGCCGGTCATCAGGGTCAAGCAGGTCAAAGTTTCCTATTTCGTAGCGGCTCTTAAAACCCGTTTCGGGGTCTGTTCCTAAGTTGCTAGACCAGACATTGAAGATGAAAAAACCGCTTACCCCAACCTGAAAACCATGAAACATGGCAGACTCGTAACCCAGCCCTGTGCCTAATGCCAGGGAATGGTAGTCAGGTAAATCCCCCTCATTGTTAGTATACATAAACAGGTTACGCACCTGCCCACTGAATTTACCCTGCTTCAGAAATGCTTTTAAGGTTGGCGGGGGTAAATCTTTTTTTATAGATGCTTGTGCAGTTATTGTATCAAGTGCTTGAAAGGTGTTGGCACTGTTTACCTCTATTTTTTCTTTGACTTGAGTATTTTCTTCTTTTTTAATGTCCTGTATTATGCTTTGGGCTTGCACCGAGCCCAATTGTGCTATTGTAGCAGTAATCACCAAAAAAACGCCTCTGGATATATTACGGCATAAAATAGCTGAATTTGTATGCACCATTATCTATTGTTAATAAGTAAAAACTAATTATTCGACTGAATTATTACGGCTAAAACAATAATCAGCTTAAACTTTATAGAAGTTTACCCTTAAATAATTATTAAGCAATTAATACTGTATTAGTATTGCAATATGACTTTTACCAATTAGTCTGTTTGTGACAAAAGTCACGTACAACGCAAAGTTTGAAGCCTAAATTAGTATTCAGTTATATAGGCCACTTAAAAAGAAAAGTATGAAACAGAATAAAGATCAGGAGTTTGGAGGAGTCCTTGTTAAAATAAGCAGAATAGTTAGCCTTATTACATTTGCGGTTGTTCTGCTGCTAGGGCTTGTTATTTTACTGCTTGTTAGTCCTACTTCTGTAAAACTTCCAGAGTTTGCCCAAAGCAATACTTCAGACACTATTGTTGATGCCATTGCTGCAAACACTACCGAGGCCCCTGCAGATGACATGTGGCATGCTGCGGATATTGATGAATTGCCAGCCACACCAGAGGGAGACCAGATTCGGTACGGACGTGAGTTAATTGCTCATACTGCCCAGTATTTAGGTCCAGAGGGAAGTGTGTTACAAATATCTAACGGCATGAACTGCCAGAACTGCCACCTCGATGCCGGCACCAAGCCTTTTGGTAATAATTATTCGCGTGTAGCATCTACCTATCCTAAGTTCAGGGCAAGATCTGGAACCGAAGAGGATGTTGTAAAACGTGTGAATGATTGCTTTGAGCGTAGCTTAAATGGTCAGCCACTAGAAGCAGATATGAAAGAGATGCAGGCTATTGTTGCCTACATTAACTGGGTAGGTAAAGACGTAAAGAAAGATGAAAAGCCAAAAGGGGCAGGCTTGATAGACATTGAGCTACTAGATAGAGCAGCCAGCCCAGAAAAAGGAAAACTGATTTATGCCCAGAAATGCCAGGTTTGCCATGGAGAAGAGGGAGAAGGACAAATGATGGCTGATGGCAAGGAATACCAGTACCCTCCACTTTGGGGTAAGCATAGCTACAACAATGGCGCTGGCTTATATCGCTTGTCGAACTTCGCAAAATATGTAAAAGCCAACATGCCATTAGGAGCTACATATGATCGTCCGCAATTAACAGACGAGGAGTCATGGGATTTGGCAGCTTATGTAAACTCTATTCCACGGCCTGTAAAAACATCAGACAATACCAAAGGGAAAGATTGGCCAGATATCTCCAAGAAACCATTTGACCACCCATTTGGTCCTTATGCTGACTCATTTAGTGAAGAGCAACATAAGTTTGGCCCATATCAGGAGATTATAGCTGCAAAGGAGAAGAAAAAGTAACTATTTGCTTTAAAATTCCCTGTATTTAAGTAACCCAACCCGCTTGTGTGACAAAAGTCACACAAGCGGGTTGGGTTTTTATATTATCTTGTCTTGCAGAGCTTAATAAACTATTAAGTTAAAATTAATCACAAGATAACTTTGAAGCGCTATTCATACTACATAAATATGATGATGTTTCTTTTGCAGCTATGCTCGCATATAGTTATTTGTGCGTTACCCTTTCAAGCAACAGCCGGTGCAAATCATAGTGCATCTAATCCCCGTCAAAACATAACGGTTGTAGCAGAGCAGGAGCCTCAAACTTACTCCCAGATTTATTTTCAGAACGGTCAAACAGAGGAAGAAACGGAAGAGGAAACCGAAGAATCCAGGCTTTATACAAATCAAGATCACTTTCTTGCATTTGTACAGGCCTCTAGCATTGGCCTAACTGTTTCCCAATTCTTAGCATCAGCTTACCACTCTATAGCATACGGAATAGAGCCTGATCCCCCACAAATTGCTTGAGGCAGAACTTTGTCTCACCCCATATCAATTATTTAACCGATCTACTTACCACCTTCGGGGCACAACTACCTGCTGATAAACTGTCATACTACTAAGACTGAAGTATCTGTGTGGGCTGTACTGTGTCTAAGTTTACTCTACACTTAACTTAAACATCTAATACCATGAAAATTAACCTTAAGAAAACTGCCGGAGCGGTTTTCCCTTTTATTGCAGCTCTGGTGCTGGGAGCATGCCAGTCTGGAAACTCTGCAAAAACCACAGAAGCACAAGAGTCTTACGTTCAAACCATTACCATACTACAAACAGCCGATATCCATGGCCAGATGCTGCCACACCAAGAATTTTTCATAGAAAACGGAGAATTTGTATTTAAAGAGCGTGGAGGTATGGCCAGTATCCAGACCATATTCAAGCAAGTAAAAGCCGAGAACCCGAACGGAACTGTAATTGTAGACGGTGGTGACTTAATTCAGGGAAGTGCTGTGGCTGCGCTCTCTGAAGGTAAGGCTATAGCGCCAGTTATTAAGGCAATGGATTATGACTTCCTGATTCCGGGCAATTGGGAGGTGATATATGGAAATGAGAAAATGAGAAGTGTGCTGCAGGCTTTCGGCAAACCTATCATCTGCGCTAATATCTACGATGAGGCCTCCACAGACATGCTATACCCACCTTATTTTATCAAGGAGGTTAAAGGTGTAAAGCTTGGGTTTATTTCCTACAATGACCCAGAGGTGCCTATCCGCCAGAACCCTTCTTTTAGCAAAGGCCTCATTTTTAAAGAGCTTGAGGATAATCTGGAACCACTTATAAAAGAGCTGAAAGAGGAGAAGAAGGTAGATATTCTGTTTTTGGTGACACACCTAGGAATTTCAAAACAAATCTATTTGGCGGACCAGGAACAGATAAAGGGCGTAGACTTTATACTGGGAAATGACACGCACGAGCGTATTCGCCAGCCCCTAAAACGCAAATATGCACAGGTGCTTGAGCCAGGTGCCTTTGCCTCATTTGTAGGCCGCCTTGACTTAGATGTGAAAGACGGAAAGATAGTAGGCCAGCGTTATAACCTGATTGACGTGGACCCTGCCAAATACCCTGCTGACCCAACCGTGAAAAGCATTGTGGAGCGAGAAATGGCCCCATATAAGGCCAAGACTGATCAAATATTAGGCTATACCTCTACTCCTCTTTACCGCTACCTGGTAGTAGAAAACCCAATGGATAACATGATTACAGATGCCGTGCGCTGGAAAACGGGTGTAGATGTAGCTATTTCAAATGGCTTCCGCTTCAGCTCCCCTATCGTACCATACGCTTCCAGAAAAGCAGCCATCACCTACAGCGACCTTTGGAACATGCTACCTGTGAATGAGAACGTGAAAACCGGTAAAGCCACCGGTGAGCAAATTCAGAAATGGATGGAGAAGGAACTACACAACGTGTTTGCCGAGAAACCGCTTGAGCGTTTCGGTGGCTGGGTGATTCGCTTCTCAGGGATGGAGCTTAAGTTTAATGCAAATGCTCCGAAAGGGCAGCGTGTACAGTCTATCCAAATCGGTGGCAAGCCACTAGACCCAAAACGTGTGTATACTATGGCTGCTTGTTTAAGAAGAGGTGAACCTGACGATATGCTTTGCCGCATGCCTGGTGCCACAGACCCTAAGGTGCTGGACTATACCATCCATGATGTGATAACAGAGTACCTTGGCAAGAAAGGCACTGTGTCGCCTGTTACTGATGGCAGGGCGGTTGCGCTGGATTTACCAGCACCTGTGCTTTCACAGCTTCCTAACGTGAACTATGTGTTCCAATAAGAACTGGAGTTTATAAGTATGCAAATGGGGCAGAGAGTTTATACTTTCTGCCCCATTTGCTTTTAGCTGCAACATTGGTTGCCTACCCTTTATAAAAGTCTAAGATAAAGTACCGCTACCTTATTAACCCTTTATTCAATACAAAGTGCTCTTTATAAGAAGCAGATGAACATTGGATATGGTTTGCAATGAGGCATAAAACAAAAGAGGGGACGTGTAAAGCCCCCTCTCTTGTTTTATGTTTACTGAATATCCTTAATTCGAAGCCTTTACTACTTTAGTAGCTTGATTTAAGCCAGCACCGTTGAGTTTTAGGATATAGATGCCTTTGTTCAGATGTTTTGGTTTTAGCTCTAGCTCATGAGATCCTGATGTAATCCACTCTATTTGCTGATGCACCACTTGTCCTTGCATGTTAACTAATTGTATAGATAGTTCTCCCGCTTGCTGTACATCAACACTGATATTAAAGCTGTCCTTAAAAGGGTTAGGATACACTTGCTGTAACTTAGTTTGTGTATGCTTCTCACTTTTCAGCACAACTACTTTGCTAACTGCTGTCTTGCCTGAGGCGTCTTTGAGTTGTAGGCGGTAATACACCACTCCAGAAGTAGCAGATTTATCCTGATAGCTATACTTGGCTAGAACACTGCTTTCATTTCCTTCCTACAAGGTGCCAACTTTCACGAAATTCTTGGCATCGGTACTTCTTTCAATCTCGAAGCGTACATTACCTTTTACCGTGGCTGTTGCCCACTCTAAACTTGGAACACCCTGAGCCAGATTTCCTCTGAAGTATAATAACTCAATTGGAAGTGGATCGCTTACAGGGCCATTGGTTAAGAACCTAAGTGTTACTGGCACACGGGTTGTAAAGCCATTACCATCCACTAAATCTACTTGGAAAGTATAAGTACCAGCCACTAGCACAGATGGGTTTGATACCGTGATAACACCATTTGTAAGATTTATGGTAGTACCAGGAGGAAGTGTGAACCCTGGAACTAACTTAGCGCTTGTAACACCGTTGTCTTGCTCTTTTGCCACTGCAAGCACATCTCCTGTTCTGTGTTGGTCTACATATTTAGAAGGTGCATCTCGTAGTAACTTGGGCAGTTTACAGTTATAGTAACACTAGAAGTAGCCGTAGTTGTAATTGAACCGCATGAAGACGTCACAGTCAAGGTGAATGTGTAGGTTCCTGAATTTAAACCTGTCACGCTAGTAGTTGGGCTGTTTGGTGAAACAATCACAACACCACTTCCTGTTGTGTGCTGAGTACTACTTAAAGTCCATACCCCACTGCCACCTTGAGGCGGTACATTTCCATTTAAAGTAGCTGTCAGGTTCTGCCCGCATTTAATAGACCAGTCTGAAGACGAAGTAGACACAGCGTTACCTTTTACCTCGATAGTAACCTCATTTAACAGCCTAAAGTCATTGGTACAGGTACCAGCTGTTTTCCTAACGGCCACATAATAATTATTGATCCCTGCCATGGTGAATGGGTAGGTTACTATGTTTAGCTGAGAGCTCGTACCTGTAACTGGGTCACTTACGGGTGTATTATCTGAACTACGCGGTATTCACACACTTGCTCCTGTGGCATACACCAATTTTGCCCGGACTTATTTCATAAAGCTTGTGTAAGATAGGCAGTTACATGGTTGCCAGTTAAAAATTTACCTGAGTCGAAGCTATTTTAAAGAAAGTCACGTAGACAATGGAAATGCACTTACCGAGGCATTATGTCAGCCACTGGTTCCGGATTGTTGTCCTATTTTTCCGGAATGCTGAAACAGTTATCTGCTCCAGATGCTGGCCTGAAAAGTATACTATTCTGCCGCTGCGTAGCCAAAATGATTTACATGCTCATCAACAGGTGACAATTACTGCAGTAGATTTTTAATTATTTGATTACGCAGCTTAGGCGCTGATTGGTAAAACACAAAAAAGATTTATGCAAAAGATTACTACTACAAATGAACAGATTACTTTTTTTGGATTCGCTTAGGGGCTTAGCCGCCTTGGCAGTTGCCCTTTTTCATTATACGTCAGCATATAGAAGCTATTTCGGACACAGTTTTTCTGAAAGCTTTGATTTTGACTATGGTCTGTATGGTGTCGAGTTGTTCTTTATGATCAGTGGGTTTGTTATCTTTTTTAGTTTTGACAGGATAAAGAGCAGCAAAGAATTTTTATTTAACCGGGCAATCCGGCTTTACCCGGCTTACTGGTTTTGCCTGATCATTACTTTTTTTGCAGTCCATAGCTTTGGTCTTAACGAGCTTGAAACCAGTATTCCGGAGATGCTGGTAAACTTAACGATGTTCCAAAAGCTTTTCGGTGTGAAGGATGTGGATGGGGTTTACTGGTCTCTGTTTGCAGAATGGATGTTTTACCTGATGATGCTGGTGCTATTTGTGACCAAAAGCCTGAACAGGATACTGTATATCGGCATACTCTGGGTAACGCTGGGCCTTATAAATCAATTCTTGTTTAGCTTTGGGCCAGCAGCCACGATACTTAACTTACACTACGGCCTCTTTTTTTACGCTGGTATATTGTTCTTCCTGTACCTTAAAGCACCCGAAAACAGGAAAGTTATTCAGGGGCACCTGCTCTTTACCTGTTTGGCGGCCATTGCCATGTACATGCCCAAAGGAGGCGTTCAGGTAGCCGTAATAACAAGCTTTTTCGTGCTGTTTTATTTAGGTATAAACGGTAAGCTTGATTTCCTGACAAACAAGGTGCTTTTATTACTGGGAAGCATCTCCTATACCTTCTATCTTTTTCACCAGTACATTGGTTATATCATCATCGACCAGACAAAAGAGTTCTTTGGCAGCAGCCTCTTTATCATAGTTCCGCCACTGGTATTTTCGCTGGCAGCATCGTATGCAATTACAATTTACATAGAGCAACCTATTGTGAAATTCATGAAGAGCTGGTACAAAGCGAAGCAAGGTACACCTGTAGTGTATGGCGAGAAAACCATTGCCAGTGGTTTTGCCAGTAATAAATCTACCCCTTCCAGTTAAAAGAATCAGGAAGTATAATTTGTTTGAATAACATTTACCCGGATATACGAAAAAGGGCTTCTACAAAATGCAGAAGCCCTTTTTTAACATTTGTTGCAGAGAGCAAGGGATTCGAACCCTTGATACCCTTTTGGGGTATACACACTTTCCAGGCGTGCTCCTTCGACCACTCGGACAGCTCTCTTTTTGTACTGCAAATATAGGCTATTATGCAGCACTTCTGCAAACCAAGGTGCTTTATACTTATTATAAACTATAAAGTTATTTCGCCGCGCAGGTTTTCGCACAGTAACATTCTTGTTTCTTCGTGGCTCAGATCCAGCCCCAGCACGTACATCAGCTTGGTAATGGCAGCCTCTGTGGTAATATCTGCACCACCAATAACACCCATGGTCAGCAGGTGTGTGCTGGTCTCGTATTGCCCCTGTATTACACGCCCTTCGTCACACTGCGACACATTCAGGAAATGTATGCCTTTATCCAATGCCTCCTGTACAAGCTCCAGAAACCAGGGTGCAGACGGTGCATTGCCCGATCCAAATGTCTCTAACACCACTCCTTTCAGGCCAGGTGCCTGTAAGGTGCTTTGTACTGTTAGTGGGGTAATACCCGGAAAAAGCTTAAGTATAGCTACTTTATCGCTTAACTCGCGGTGCACGCGTAGCGGTTGCTTTGGGTGCGGAAGTATATTTTCAGAATCATACTCTATATCAATTCCTGTTTCGGCAAGCGGCGGATAGTTATCAGACTTGAATGCATCAAAATGGCTGCTCTCTACCTTTTTGGCTCTGTTGCCCCGCAGCAACAGGTCCCGGAAGTATATGCACACTTCGGGCACTAGGCTCTGGCCACTTTGCTTTGTACCGGAAATTTGCAAGGCTGTGATCAGGTTCTCACGGGCATCTGTTCTAATTCGGCCAATCGGTACCTGGGCACCGGTAAATATCACAGGCTTTTGCAGGTTCTCGAGCAGGTAACTTAACGCCGATGCACTGTAGGCCATGGTATCGGTTCCGTGCAGCACCACAAAGCCATCATACTTTTCATAGTTCTCTTCAATTAACTGGGCCAGCATCAGCCAGTCGGCTATGGTAACGTTAGACGAATCAATGGCAGGCTCCATGCTCATGACGGTAAGCAAGTAATTAAACTGGCTCAGTTCCGGCACGTGGTCCAGTATCTGCGAGAAGTTGAACGGCACCAGGTGCTGCTCTACTTTATCGTATACCATCCCTACCGTACCACCTGTGTAAATGATCAGGATAGAGGCTTCCGGGTGCAGCGGTGTAGCCGTATCGATGTGTACCTGAACTACCTCCATGGTTATAGTTTGAAAAGGTTTAACGCATTGGCTGTTGTCTTTTCAGCTACTTCGTCCAGGTCTTTATTCATCAGTTCGGCCACGCGTTTTGCCACCAGCGTTAAGTACAAGGGCTCGTTTCGTTTGCCTCGGTGCGGTACCGGTGCCAAGTACGGACAATCGGTTTCCAGCACCAGGTTATCCAGGTCAACATGTGGCAGCACTTTGTCAAGGCCGCCGTTCTTAAAAGTAGCCACGCCGCCAATGCCCATCAGAAAGCCTAGCTCTTTTACTTTCTCCGCCTCCTCTGCTGTACCCGAAAAGCAATGGAAAATACCTTTGAGTGAACCATCCTGTGCTGCTGCAATTATTTCGTAGGTCTCGTTAAAGGAGTCGCGGGTGTGCAATACGATGGGCAGTTTATACTTTTTGGCCAACTCTACCTGTACTTTAAGCGCTTCCTGTTGCTGTGGCAGAAAGGTTTTGTCCCAGTACAGGTCTATGCCGCACTCTCCTACTGCTGCAAAAGAACGCTTGCTAAGCCAGTCCTCCACTAAGTACAATTCACGCTCAAAATCCTTAGTAACTGAGGTCGGGTGCAGGCCCATCATCGGAATGCATTGCCCCGGAAATTGCGCCTCTGTTTCCAGCATCACATCAATGGAAGTATGATCGATGTTGGGCATGTAGATCTTGCTCACGCCATCTTCTGCTGCTCTTCTTACGGCCTCTGCCCTATCATCTTTAAACTGCTCCGCATAAATATGCGCGTGCGAATCAATCAAGTTCATTTATCGGTTATCATTAACATTGGCAATGACCAATGTAGTACTACAAAGTTTGCGGGTGCAAGTTAAAGTTAATTGCTGATTGTTTAATTGTTGAATTATTGGATGGTTGATTTCTTTCCTGGCGCAAGTCTTAAGCGCAGCGTGATTTGTGACGTGTCATGATTGGAAGTCTTCAGACTTCCGTGAGCCATACTTTATACTTTGTAAAATAGCAGCTATACTTCCGCAAGTCTGAAGACTTGCCTCCATGTACCAGCACAAGTGACACTTCGTTTAACACTTGCGCAATGGAATAATAAAAAAACAAGGAACCAACAACGAATAACCAACAACGAATAACCAACAACCAATAACGAACCCAATCGCTCTGTAGCAGAGAAGACGCAAAGTATTGCGTCTCTACATTCCCGAATAACAAATCACCAATAACGAATAACCAACAACGAATAACGATATTGCGCTTCTAACCTCCCTAATATTTTCGTCCCTTCCATACTGTCTTTACCGGCAGGTAGTAGAACACCAGCAAAACGATGGAAGTTATCACGAGGTAGATTTCAAAAACAAAGTACTCCCACCAGGCTGCAGAACGGTGCAGGCGGCGCAGGCATACATACAGGAAAACGCTTTGCATGATCAGCTTTGCGGTAAAAACGGCCAGTACCACTCCCGCCGAAGTATGAAAGCCAAACGGCAGCAGCACGGGATAATAAGCCGAGTGCAGTACTAGTATGATGGTCATATACACAGGCAGGTGCATGGCGCCTTTCATCCAGCGTTTGCGTTGATGCATGAACTGATTAAAGTCTGTGGCTGGTGTAGATAAAGCCAGTACTTCATTGCTGTACACGTTCCGGAAGCCCCAGCCTTTTTCGAGAATTTTGTTAAAGATGGCAATGTCTTCAGTGATGGAAAATGGTATACTTTCAAAACCTCCTACATCTTCGTAAGCTTCGCGGCGCAGCAGCATGTTGTTGCCCATGGTGGTAACAGGCTTATTCAGGTCCGAGACTACCTGCATCAGGCCCAGTGCATACAGCCAGTCCAGGGCCTGCAGCTTTGCAAAGAGGGTATGCTCCTGCGTGGTGGTGATACCCGTAACTACACCCACCTTATCTGTTAACGCACCCAGCATACCCTTAACCCAGGTAGGCGGCACGGCAATATCGGCATCAGTATAAAAGTATAAATTACTGGTTGCCAACCTCGACAGTTGCGCCAGCACATTCTGCTTGCCTTTAAGCTGGTTTATACTTTGGGTAATATTAATGCAAGTATAGTAGGGTTTGTCCTTTATAAAGGCTTTTATTACCTCCTGTGTGCTGTCGGTGCTGCCGTCGTTGCCTATCAGCACTTCTATTTTCACTTTGGGGTAGTCCAGCGCTTCTATGGCGGTGAGGCAGCGGGTAATGGTGTGCCCCTCGTTGCGGGCAGCTATCAGTATACTTATGCGGGGCAGTTGATCGGGATCGGAAGTATAGCGCTTGCGGTTTACCAGTAGCAAGACCAGCAGCACCAGGAATAGGGTAAAGAAAAGTATAAAATAGGCTACAGATACGATCATAAGGTCTCGAAAGTATAGCCGAGACCAGTAAAATGTTCCAGGTACCGGGGCAGGGCATACATCATGTTTCGTCTTGCTTTAAGGCTGTCGTGAAATACGATGATACTCCCGTTTTGGGTGCTTTGGATGGATTTACGCAGGCACTTTTCAGGTGAGAGGCTGTTGTCGTAGTCGTTGGTGAGCACATCCCACATAATGATCTCATACTTACTTTCGAGCTGCCTTGCCTGGTTTTGAGTAATGCGGCCATAGGGTGGCCTGTACAAAGGCTTTGAGCCTGGTAAAGTATACTTTTCTAGTTCCTGCTGGCATTGCGCCACATTCTCTAAATATGGATTTAACTCTGCACGCCAGCCATTCAGGTGGTTATAAGTATGATTGGCCAGCACATGCCCCTGCTGCTGTATTTGTGTGGTTATCTCCGGGTATTTTCGCACATTGTCTCCAACACAAAAAAAAGTGGCTTTTGCCTTATACTTCTCTAGTTGGTCCAGCACCCATGGTGTTGCCTCCGGTACAGGCCCATCGTCAAAAGTTAAATATAACAGTTTCTCCTCCGTAGCTTCCCTGTGCCAGGTATACTTCGGCCATAGCTTTTTAAAGAAAGCAGGAGTTTTGTAAAGGCGGATCACTCTTGATTGCTGGTTGTTAATTGTTGATTGCTAGACCTGCAAAGATAGCATACTTACCAATTATTCTTTTTAACAATTAAACAATCAACAATCAGCAATTAAACTCACTTAAACCTGCACGAGAGCAGTGTAATGTCGTCGTTGAGGGCGGCTTCTTCGTTGTAGAGGTTAATTTCTCGGAGCAGTTGCAGGTGCAGCATCTTGGAGCTTAGAAAACGGTTACGCTGCAGGAATTCTATACTTCCTTCTATCCCAAACTCAGACTCGTCCTCGTCGAACACTTCTGTAAGGCCATCAGTATAGCACAGCAACACCGAATTGCGGGGCACTGTAATGCGCGTTACCGACATAAAGGGCAGCACATCGAATACACCCAACATGGTACAGCCTTCGTTCAGCAGGCGGTGCGTATTGTCTTCGTAAAGCAGTATCGGCGAATTGTGTCCGGCATTTACATAGCACATCTCCCTGGTTTTGCGGTTATACAGGGCCAGGAACATGGTTATGAACTTCTCGGCAATCGCGTTGCGGTAAATCAGGTTATTGAGTTCGGCAACTACGGTATTCAGGTCAGAGGTCTGGCGAAGTATGGTTCTCAGGCCTGCCTGGAAATTAGACATTAGCAACGAAGCCGGTACGCCTTTACCCGACACATCAGCCACGCAAAACACAAAGTTATCGGCATCTATCTCAATAAAGTCGTAGTAATCGCCGCCAATAGAAGAATGGGGTATGTAACTGGCGTAAATGGCTACATCCTTGTCGTTGGGCAGCGACTTCGGGAAAAGCATAGACTGCACCTCCCGGGCAATCTCGATCTCACGCCTGATGGATTCCTGAGCAAGGCGCTGGCGGGCCATTTTATGGTTCTCTATCGCCACCAGCATAATATTACTGACGGTCTGCACAAAGTTCAAGGCTTCCATGTTAGAATAGTACGGCTGAATTTTGCCGATCATGACAAAAGCCAGCACCCTGCCGTTGTGGAAGATCGGTATCACGATTTCGAAGGCACGCCACTTTTTATCAACGCTTAATTTAGAAGTCCGCGTGATCTCTTTCAGGTCAAGTATAGTTTCCGGAATGTCCTGTTTTGTGAAGTCCTGCTCCGTACCGAAACATACTTTGCACTCCCATTTCTCATCGTGCACAAACAATACAAGACGGCTAATCTGTAACTGAGCCAGCAGGGTAAAGCGATAAATCTTATAAAGGGCAGGCTCCGGCAGGTTATCGTTGATGGCCTGCGTAATTTCAAGCAAGGCTGATAGCTCCAGCTTCTTCAGGTTCAACTCCTGCTGTATACTCGGTAAGGTTACTTCAGCCATTGAAAATCTTTTGTTTAAGGTCGTGTACGTTGCCTGGGCCGCTAATACTGGTTTAAAGACCTGCACCTGCAAACGAATGCTTATACTTTGTAAAACTATAAAAAACTGCTCTTAGCGCCATCCAGCTGAACACCTTCGTCTAAACTCATACCATACATCGTTGCATGAAGTTGCACGCTAACCATAGGTAAAAAACAACTGCCTCAGTAATTAAAGCCGGGGCTATTGCCAATGATGCCATAATAGCTATTTAAACAGACATATTGAGTTGACCATCCTGAAATTTACTAGTTCGCAGCAATATTTCCGGTATGTTGTTAGCTTTTTTTTCGATTAAACTGCCCGCATTTTCCCTTACCTCTCGATCTGCCAGTGTCTACGCAAACTATTACACTGCCAACTAAATGCTTTCAAATAGCTCCTTATTGAGACTGTAACTATTAGCCGTGGTAATTGTTATGCATGCCATTCATAAAAATCAGTCTGCTAACCTGCAAAAGGGCGTGCCAGGCATGCTCAACTTAGATCCTACATAGCCGACATTAAAGTTACAAGTCCTAAAACCAACACTAATCACGAGGAAATAAAAACGTTTTAATCACTGATATTCAACCATCTAAACACAGCCATAAACAATAACACTTTAAGTGAAAAATAGTATCTGTTTTCAGGAGGCATTACATTTTTAGGCCAGGCACCCAAAACTGCAAAAAAAATAATTCGGTATGAAATTTTTGTAGGGCTACCATACCTGGTAACAGTTTAACCGTTATGCCATCAAATATTCAAGATGTCTTTAACTGGGATCAGATAGAGTTATGCACAACCAGGCCTGCCTTAGTAGCCAGGTAAAAATACTCCTGGCAATGCTGCCCAAAGGTAGCCTCGTTGTATTCGTGCTCCGTGTCGTGGTCAGGGTAGAGTATTTTTACATAGCCTCGTTTAATAAGTGATTGCAATGCCGCGCATATCTCGCTGTCTGTTAAGGACAAGGTTCTTTTGAGGTCCGGGTAAGAGACCACAAAGTATAGTTCATCCAGTATATCGAATTCGTTATCGCTCATGAGTTTCTGATTGATCTTCCTTTCCAATGGTACCTGCCAAACAAGCCTCCGATACCGGTAAACACCACATAGGGTACATAAACCAGTTGTAAAGGCAGCATATGCCAGATATACTTCCTTTTGCTCAGGAAGGCTAGTATACGTTCTAAAAATAAGAAATCTATTGCAAATTTGGTAAAATATGCCCCCAGAAATACAAGCAAAGGCAAGTGCCCGAACAGGAAAAACGGAATGCTTAGAAACAGCAAAAAATTAACCAGGAACACAATAAGAGCCACTAACTGTACTTGAACACTCTGGTAAGCACGCCACTTACTTGCCCACCTGATCCGCTGCGACATAAAGGAAACCAGGTTTTTACGCGCTTCCGTATAAACCACTGCTTCAGGTGATTTCAAGAATACAGCTTTGCCAGGATTCTGCTGATGAATCTTGTGTAGCAGAAACTCATCGTCGCCGCTGGCAATGCCGTCGTTGCCTGTAAAGCCTCCTACCTGTTCGAAAACATGCTTTGGATAGGCAAGATTAGCCCCATTACACATATTAGGCCTGTTTATTGCCATGGAAGCACCTCCTATACCTATTAAACTGGCAAACTCCACCAACTGCATCCGCTCAAACGTCGTATAGGTATTCTGGAGGCAAACAGGCCCGCTTATAAAGTATGGCTGCTTTGTTTCGTAAGTATAAGCATACTGTTTCAGCCACTCCGGGCCCACACGGCAATCGCCGTCGGTTAGCACCAGCAGTTCTCCTTTTGCCTGTTCCACGCCATACTTTACTGCAGCCTTCTTCATACTTAAACCAGCCACATGCTTAAGCTCTAACACACTAGAACTCATTGTGGAACCTGAATTATATTGATGTATTAGTTTAAGTGTATCGTCTGTAGAATGATCGTCTACTATCAGCACCTCAAACAGCTCCTTAGGGTATTGCTGCGCTTCCAGATCCTGCAGCAACGCCACAATATTAGCGGCCTCGTTTCGTACAGGTATAATAACAGAGATAGAAGTTACAGGCGTGTAGTTATCGGGCAAAGCCGTAACAGCCATTCGTACCCAAGCCACCAGCCGGCGCAGCACCACCCAGGCATAGGCCAGTAAAGAAAACGACAACAGCCAGATCATGCGGTTACTCCTTTCCGGGCAAGGCGCAGGCGCAGCACAAAGTATAAGCCCACTGCACTTGGCACGGCAATGTTCAGCAGCCACAGGCTAAGGCTGGCACTAAGCACATGCAGCCTCTCCTCCCCCAGCAAGCCAAACAGATACATGGCCGAAAGCTCCCGCACGCCCAGGTCTGAGAGCAGGCTAACCGATGGCACCACCGATTTAAGAAAAAACGTACCTGCCACACCGCTTGCATACTCCACCGGGTTTAGCCTTACGCCAAAAAGTATAAGCAGCAGTATAAACTGAATTAAGAATACAAAGTACCTGCCTAAAGAGAGCAGCAGTAACCTTGATATTTCCGAAGTTGTATACTCTCCCATGATAGCTACATAATGCACGAACGGGCGTAGCGGTTTAATAGCAGCTACCACCGCCACCATGGCTTTAGAATGAAAGAGCAGCACCAGCATGGCAGCAGTTAAAGCCAGCAGCAGGAATACCACGCTCAGCCCCACCCTTGGGTATGCCGCCCAGTAAAACCGAAGTATAAAGTATAGCAGACCCAGCGAACCCACCAGCACCGTAGCCACCAGTTGGCAGAAGCGCCCTATAAAAATGGCACCGATGGCTTCAAGGCGCTGCCGGCTCTTAAGCTCCAGCACCCGGCCTGCATAATCCCCTAATCGGTTCGGGGTAATAAAGCCAAGGGTAAGCCCCACCATTACGGCACGGTAAGCACGGGCATAAGACATAGGCTCCAGTTTATTGCCAAGCAGATGCCACTTGCTGGCCTCAAAGCCCCAGTTAACAGGTATAAGTATAGCCACAAGTAAAAACAAACCGGTAAGCGAACTATCAAGGGCAGTCTGAAGGATATTTCTCCAGCTAAGCAGGGCATCGGGGGCGGTAAAAATAGCCTGGTGCAGCAGAAAGAGCGTGAGCAGCACCACCAGTATTTTACCGGAGAGCAAAAGGAACCTTCTGTTAGAGGTAATGTTCAAGATATTGTCTTAATTTTGTAGCCTTATGGTTTACTCTTCTGCACTTCCTCCTAATAAACTCATACTTGGCATAGACCCCGGCACACAGGTAATGGGCTACGGTCTTATCGAAGTAACTGGTTCTAAAGTACAAGTGGTGCAGTACGGCGTTATTCACCTGAAGAGTTACAGCAACCACGCCATCAAGTTAAAGAAAATTTTTGACCGCATGATACAGCTCATCGACGAGTACCTGCCCGACGAACTGGCCATCGAGTCGCCTTTCTTTGGCGTGAACGTGCAAAGTATGCTAAAGTTAGGCCGCGCCCAGGGTGTGGCTATTGCTGCTGCCCTCTCCCGCGATATACCTTACGTAGAGTACGCTCCTAAAAAAGTAAAGCAATCGGTTACCGGCAACGGAAATGCATCTAAAGAGCAGGTGGCAAGCATGCTGGTGCAGATTCTAAAAATTCAGCCTGACCCTAAACTGCACGATGCCACTGATGCCCTGAGCGTGGCCCTCTGCCACCATTACCAGAAAGGCAATAATGCCAAGCAGGGTGGCAAGTCATGGAAAGCATTTCTTACTGATAACCCGGACAGAGTATCAGGATAATCAAGGTAGAGTAAAGCTTACTGCTTAATAGCTCTTCAACAATCACTATTCATACTTCCGGGTTAAGTCGCCGAAAAAATTTCGCTGTTTTGCAAAAAATCGTACCTTTCTTCCGTAAGGCTTAAACAAGCCTTTTTAAAAACGACACCGGCTGGTATGAAAATAAAAAGTACTTTTGTCGTTCTCTTTGTTAACACAAAAGTATAAATGGGTTCTAAACGGCATAAATGGATTTAGACGATAATAAACCGGGAACCGCCCCTACCCGACGCAGATTTGTGACAACACGCAGGCTCGACAGGATGTTTGTGGAGCTGGCCAGTGTGTATCGCTTTATTGCACGTTTCTTTAAAGAGGTGTGGTTTCCTCCTTATGAGTTTAAAGAGATCATCAAGCAATGCTACGAAATTGGGGTGCGCTCTCTGCCACTTATCTCTTTAACAGGCTTTATCATTGGCATTGTATTCACCAACCAGTCGCGGCCTTCGCTGGCAGGGTTTGGTGCAACTGCTTTGTTGCCGGCGCTTATCTCGGTAGCTATTGTAAGGGCCATGGGGCCGCTTGTAACGGCGCTTATTGCCGCTGGCAGGGTTGGCTCTAACATCGGTGCCGAGCTGGGCTCTATGCGCGTTACCGAGCAGATAGATGCCATGGAGGTGTCTGCCACTAACCCATTCAAGTTTCTTGTGGTAAGCCGGGTGCTGGCATCTACTTTCATGATTCCGGCCTTAACAATGTATACCACGTTCGTATCGTTACTAGGTGGTTATTTAAACGTGCACCAGAACGAACTTACCACCCTTACCACGTTCTTTTACCAGGTGTTCGACGCCATTACGTTTCTCGATATCATTGCCTCTTCGGTTAAGTCGGTGATATTTGGATTTACGATCGGCATGGTGGGCTGCTATAAAGGCTACAACTCATCTAAAGGCACAGAAGGTGTAGGCAAGGCAGCCAACTCGTCGGTGGTAACGGCTATGTTCCTTATTTTTATTGAAGAGCTGCTCATTATGCAGATCATTAACGCGATAAGAGCTGTTTAACACCTATGGAGGCAAAAGAGATAAACCCCAATATAGATAGAACCGAGAAAGTGATCTCTATCCGGGGCCTTAAAAAGGCGTTCGACGATTTTGAGGTGCTAAAGGGTGTGGACCTTGACTTGTACAAAGGCGAGAACCTGGTGGTGCTGGGGCGGTCAGGTACGGGTAAATCTGTTTTGATAAAGATAATATCCGGTTTACTGCAGGCCGACGAAGGACAAGTGAACGTACTTGGCAGAGAAGTAGGAAACCTTACCCCGAAAGAACTGGACGCGCTACGGCTAAAGATCGGCTTCTCTTTCCAGAACAGTGCTTTGTACGATAGTATGACGGTGCGAGAAAACCTGGAGTTTCCGTTGGTAAGGCATGCTAAAGAGATGACAGAAGCGGACCGCGACCGGATAATACGTTTTGTGCTGGAGGCAGTGGGACTTTCACAGGCCATCAACCAGATGCCATCAGAGCTTTCCGGAGGGCAACGTAAACGTATTGGTATTGCGCGTACATTAATCCTTAAACCCGAGATCATGCTGTACGACGAACCGACAGCAGGCCTTGACCCAATTACAAGTATAGAAATTAACAAGCTGATAAACGAAGTTCAGCGCAGGTTCAATACCTCCTCTATCATCATCACCCATGACCTAACCTGCGCGCGTGCCGTAGGAGACAGAGTAGTGATGTTGCTCGAAGGCCAGTTTCAGCGCCAAGGCAAATTTGAGGATGTGTTTGACACCAAAGATGAACGCGTAAAGGCTTTTTATAACTACAACTTTATAGACTAAATGAGTTCTGCAGATAATAAACGTACCATAATAGTAGGTATTTTCGTATTCCTGGCTATTGTAATCCTGGTGGCAGGCATTTTTACACTGGCTGGCCAGCAGAAGCGCCTGATCAGCACTATTTCCGTTATAGCCATTTTTGATGATGTGGCTGGTCTTAAGAAGGGAAATAATGTATGGTTCTCGGGAGTGAAGATCGGTACAATTAAGTCGATTGACCTGTATGGCGATGCGCAGGTGAAGGTAACCATGAATATTGAGGAAAGTGCCCAGCAGTATATCCGCGAAAACTCTGTTGCCCGCATCAGCTCCGAAAGCTTTATCGGCAACAAGAATATTGTAATTGAAGGAGGCACACAATCGGCAGCCGCGATAGAGGACGGCGACGTAATAACGGCCATTAACCCCCTGAACACCGACGACCTGATGGAGACACTCCAGAAGAACAACAAGAACCTGGTAGCCATTACCGACGATTTTAAAGTACTTACTTCCCGGCTCGTGGAGGGCGAGGGAACTATAGGCGCCATACTTACGGATACCGTAATGGCTGATAACTTCAGGACGATGGTAGCCAACCTGCAGCAGACTTCCAGAAGAACAGTGGCGGCATCTAATGAGCTATCCAGATTTACTTCCAAGCTTAACAGCCCCAATGGCCTGGCCAACAATATTGCAACCGACACCGTGGTTTACAGCAGGCTAAGAAGCTCTATGGCCGAACTGAATGAGGCCACTAAAGCGGCCGCCTCAATGATGGAAACCCTGGAGACAACAAGCAAGCGCCTCAACAACCAGAATAATGCGGCGGGTGTTCTGCTCTCAGACGAACAGTTTGCGCGCCAGCTACAGCGCACCATGCAGAACCTGGAAACAAGCAGCCAGAAGTTTGACCAGAACATGGAAGCACTGCAAAGCAACATCCTTTTCAGGGGCTTTTTCAGGAAACAGGCAAAAGAGCAGGAAAAGCAACAGGAACAGTTAAAAGAACTACTGGAATCACAGCCTGACACTACAAACCGGCAGTAGCTTTTGGTTAATCTTTATTCGAAATGTAGAGACGCAATACTTTGCGTCTCCCTATGAAACAATAGCCTCGAAAGCTCGCAAAAGCTGAGTTGCTGCTTGCTCTTAACCAAAGTATACCGAACAAAGGCTGTCACAAATCAGAAAGGGCCATATAACAAAAGAGGCGGTGCTGATCTGAATCGGCACCGCCTCTTTTGTTTGTACTTTTCAGATGACTACACGTGGTATTCAGCGCGTATCTTTTCTGCAACCTCTTCCATTTCCTCTTTGCTAAACTCCTGCTTGTTGGCGAAGTTCATGTCCTGCATGCTGTTAAGCGGAATAAGGTGCACATGGGCATGTGGCACTTCAAGGCCAACTACGGCAACGCCTATTCTGTTGCAGGGTATAGCCTTTTTAATTGCTTTAGATACTTCTTTCGCAAAAGCCATCAGGCCCAGGTACAAGTCATCGTCCAGGTCAAAAATATAATCCACCTGCTCCTTCGGTATTACTAAAGTATGGCCTTTGGTGGTCGGAAAAACATCCAAAAAGGCAAGGAAACGCTCATTCTCTGCTATTTTATAAGCAGCGATCTCTCCTTTCACAATCTTTGTAAATATCGAAGGCTCCATGGTTTATCGGCTTATTTCTAAGATCTCGAACTGTATTTTACCGGCAGGAATGGTGATCTCGGCCACATCGCCTACTGATTTGCCAAGCAAACCTTTACCAATCGGCGACTTAACAGACAATTTGCCTGCTGCCAAATCAGCCTCTTCCTCTGCCACTAGTAAATAGTCTACTACCATATTGTTCTTAAGGTTCTTTATTTTAACCTTAGATAATATCAACGCCTTACTGGCATCCAGGTTCGACTCATCTATCAAACGGGCATTGCCCACGATCTCCTCCATTTTGGCGATCTTCAGTTCCAGGTGCCCTTGCGCATCTTTGGCAGCATCGTATTCTGCGTTCTCGCTCAGGTCACCTTTATCGCGTGCCTCAGCTAGCTGGCGCGCCACTTCAGAGCGGCCTTTTGTCTTGAGCTCAGCCAGTTCGTCTTTCAGTTTCTGCAAACCTTCTGCTGTGTAATAAGAAATGTTGCTCATAGTTATGTTATCATGTTTAAAACACAAAAGCAAAAAGAACGGTTATGGCGTGCATAACCGTTCTTTTTGCCAAATATGTAAATTTATTTAATCCTTTTCCAGTATGGGGGCATGTATATTTAAACAAGCCTCCAAAGTTTTAGCATAAGCGCCAACTTCTATCCTAAAATAGGGCCAGGAGCTACTCTCATCGGCCTCGACTTAGGCAAATATACAAATTTTGGAACACAAGAAACAATATGTTTTTAAATGATTCTGCAAAGCCTGACTGGGCGATACAAAAGTATAAAATGCACCGGCGGTAATGGTTATACTTCTAAACGGGGCAATAAGGTTGGCTGAGAATTAGTTATTTTAAAATCTACCCCACTTCTCCGCCATTTTATCCGGTATAGCTGATAGTCAAGCAATCCAAAGAATTTCAGTTTGTTTATTATGTTAAATTGCTTTGCTGTAATCTTTTGATCTTCTCTACCAGCACCTCATTTATCTTTACATAAGACTCGTGTGTCCAGCCTGCGATGTGTGGGGTAAGTATAACATTGTTAGCCTGCGCCAGGTAACCAAATGTTTGTAGCTGCTTCTCAGTTAAAGTATGGAGCTTCTCGTTTTCCAGCACATCCAGGGCAGCGCCTTTTATACTTCCGGTCTTCAGGTGCTCTACTACTGCATTCTGGTCAGCTACATCGCCGCGCGAGGTATTCAGAAACCAAATTGGTTTCTGGAAGCCAGCAAAAAAGGCATCATTGGCAAAGTTCAGGTTTTCATGAATGTAGGGTATATGCAGGCTTACGATATCAGCATCTTGCTGCAGTTGCTCCAGCGAAACGCTTTCTGCAGGTTCAGTAATTTTTTCAGGCGCATACTTATCAAACGCAAGAATGCGACAGCCAAAACCACTTAGTACTCTGGCAAAGCTCTGGCCCATGTTTCCGTAGCCGATAATACCCACGGTTTTACCACTTATCTCTTCTCCTCTGTTGTCTTCGCGCAGCCATACTTTATCGCGCACCTGCTTATCGCCTCGTACAATATTTCGCATCAGAGATATCAGCAACCCTAAGGCAAATTCTCCTACCGCTTGTCTGTTGCCTTCGTTGGCTCCAATTAGGGCTATATTTCTCTCCTGCAGCGCATCGGCATCAATGTTATCCACGCCGGCTCCTGCTCTGGCTATAAACTTCAGCTTATCGGCATACTTTAGAGTATCAGCCGTGATACGCATTTTGCTGCGCACGATCAGGCCATCAAAATCTGCCAGGGCTTCGCATACATCCAATGGTTTTATGTCAGGTCTGTAATCGGCCATCATCCCTATACTTTCCAGCATCGGAAATATACTTGGGTGAATCTCGTCGATGATGAGAACTTTCATTTTTGTCTGATGTGATTGAGCAGGCAGATTAATTGATTCCATTTTAGAATGATGCGGGAAGTATACTTTCACTTGTATAAAGCTACACAAATGAGTAATTGAAATTTATAAAGTAGATGCGAATTTATACTTTAGATAATCCTTTTAGCACATCTGATAAGGACCCTATCCTCTTAAACCTGCAAATAAATCGTGTTTAATCTATTAAATCATCATTAGTCTGTGATAAGATCAATTTAATCTGTGGTCCTAATACAGCAGGTGCGCCACACCAAAGTATATGGTTAGGCCCAGTAAGTCGTTGGCTGTGGTGATAAACGGCCCGGCAGCCACGGCAGGGTTAATACCAAATTTATCGAGGATCATCGGGGTAATAGTTCCCATAAGCGATGCCAGCATAACCACGGAAAACAGCGCCACCGAAACCACTATAGACAAAGTAATATCGTTGCGGAAAAGATACGTAAAACTGAACACCAGTATCGAAATGATCAGGGCATTGAGCAGAGCAACAAGCACCATCTTGAAAATACGCTGGGCAAAGTTCTCGAACATTACCGCGTTAGATGATAGGGTTTGGATGATAATGGACGAAGATTGTATACCAACATTACCGCCTGTTGCTGTGATAAGCGGCACAAAAAGCGCCAGGGCAGGAAGTATGGCAATGTCTTTTTCAAAGAAACCCATGAACTGGGCAGCCAGCAAACCGCCCACCATACCAATGATCAGCCAGGGTAAACGCGAACGGGAAATACGGAATACGCTGTCATCTTCTTCTACATTCTCAGAGATACCCGTCATCAACTGGCGGCTCAGTTCAGCCTGCTCCTGCATAACGTCTACCACGTCGTCGATGGTGATGCGGCCTAACAACCTGCCTTGTATGTTTACTACAGGTATAGCTTCCAGGTCATACTTCTGCATTACGCTTACCACCTCGTTCTCATCCCTGAACGATTCTATCGAGATCACATCCGGGTTGTAGATATCCTTTACCAGCTTATCATCTTTAGAAAGCAAAAGCGCCTTAACACTTACACGGCCTACCAATATGTCGCGGTTATCAACTACATACACTGTATAAATGCGCGACACATCCTCTGCCTGCCGGCGAATCTCTTCTATACACTGCCTTACGCGCCAGTTCAGGTTTACTTTGATAAGCTCTTTTGCCATCAAACCACCTGCACAGTCTTCTTCGTAGTGCAGCAGGTCCAGGATGTCCTTTGCTTTATCCTCGTTCTCGATTAAGGCAATTACCTCTTCCCGCCGCTGCACCGACTGCTCGTTCAGAATATCCACGGCATCGTCGGAATGCATCAGGTTGATATAACGGGCAATCTCGGCGCTGGTAAAGTAATCCAGGAAATCCTCCCGTATATCGTAGTCCAGGTCGCTCAGGATCTCAGCTCCCACCTCCGGCGGCAGCAGGTCCATCACATACTTCGACTCGTTGGCATCTAGTTCGTAGAGCACCGTGGTAATATCGGCCGGGTGCATGTCTTCCATCGAACTCAGGATAAGGTCGTTATCCCGGCGTTCTATGGCCTGCTCTACCTGCTCAATAAAATCACGTGTAATCTCTAGTTGCTGCATACTATTGCTGTGTATTCTGCTCTACAAGTTGGGTCAATGCTATAAAATCCTGCACCGAAAGCTGCTCGGCGCGCTTGTCGAAAACAGGCTGTACTGTAACTTCGGGTGGCAAGTTATAACTTCGCAGTGAGTTACGCAGCGTTTTGCGTCTTGTTCCGAAACTTAATTTAACTACCTGAAAAAATAGTTTCTCGTTACAAGCCAGCTTTTCTACTTCGTTTCGCACCAGGCTAATCACCGCAGACTTTACTTTCGGCGGCGGATTAAACACCTTCTCTCCTACGGTAAACTTGTAATCTATCTTATAGAATGCCTGCAGCAGTACGCTAAGTATACCATAGGTTTTGGAGCCCGGAGGTGCGGCAATACGCTCCGCTACTTCCTTCTGGATCATACACACCACTTCGGGCACCACATCGCGCTGCTCCAGCACTTTAAAAAATATCTGGCTCGATATGTTGTAAGGGAAGTTACCAATGATGGCAAACGGACCAGGAAACAGCTTACTTAAATCTGTTTTCAGAAAGTCAGCAGAGATGATGCGGTCACCCAAAGTCGGAAAATGCTCCTGCAGGTACGCAATAGATTCTCTGTCGATGTCAACGACTGTAGTTCTGTACTCGGGGTGTTTAATAAGATACTGTGTGAGCACGCCCATGCCCGGACCAATCTCCAGTACATCCTTCACGCCACGGTGCAGGGTTAGCTGCTCTACAATTTTTATGGCGATGTTCTGGTCTACCAGAAAGTGCTGGCCCAGGTGCTTTTTTGGTCTTACGTTACCCACGTTATACTTTTTAGGAGCCTGAGTTTCAAAAAGTATACTTTTCGGCTCAATCTCGTTATACCTTACATTGTAAAGCCGGCAAAGCTTTTAGCAGCAAGCCTGGCTTTTCGCATTACGTATTATACTTACTATATTGCGCACTCAAAGATACGAACGACAAATGCCAACACAACTTAAATACGACACAAGCTTAGCTAAAAATACCGACCTGGCTATAATAATAGCCAAAGAGGCGGTAAGTCAGGTGCAGGAACTGCAGCCGGAAGAGCAAAACTATGTGCAGCAGCAGGTAGACCAGGACGCGAAGTTCATTTATCTGAACCGCTACTCGCACCGTGTATATGTGCTGGTAACACCAGAGGCTAAAACAGAGAACCTGAAAAAAGAGGCGCTGCGCCAGGCAGGTCATGCCTTATTAAAGCAACTTAAAACCGACAAGGCAGAGCAGGTAACCATACTTGATAAAACAAACTCGCAGGCAAGTTTATACTTAGCCGAAGGCTTATACTTAAGCAACTACCAGCACCTGAAGTATAAAACCAAAGACCCGAAGCCAACTACCCTGCAAACCATCACCATTGCCGACGAAAGTATAAACGAGCAGGATGTGCAGGAACTGGCCAATGTGCTGGAGGCAGTATATAAAGTACGCGACCTGATAAACGAACCGCACAGCCACCAGTCTGCGCCGCAGTTTAGCGAGCAGTTAGAAGCACTAGCCAATGAGGGAGGCTTTGACATTGAGATATTGGATGAGCTGAGAATTCAGAGCCTGAAGATGGGTGGCTTACTGGCCGTAAACCAGGGCAGCGAAGAACCAGCCACCTTTAACATATTAGAGTGGAAACCTGAGAACGCCAAAAACTCAAAACCTTACGTGCTGGTAGGCAAAGGCGTGGTATACGATACCGGCGGACTAAGCTTAAAGCCAACACCGCAATCCATGGATTACATGAAGTCTGATATGGCCGGCGCCGCTGCTGTAACCGGTGTACTTTATGCCGCTGCTAAAAACAATCTGCCTTTACATATTATAGCATTGATTCCGGCAACCGATAACCGCCCTGGCGGACAGGCTGTAGCCCCAGGCGATGTAATCACCATGCACAACGGCATGACAGTGGAAGTACTGAACACGGATGCTGAAGGCAGGCTTATACTTGCAGATGCTTTAAGTTTTGCCAAAAAGTATAACCCGGAACTGGTGATAGACATGGCTACTTTAACTGGCTCTGCGATGCGGGCAGTTGGCAAAGAAGGCCTCGTAGTAATGGGCACTGCAGGCGAAGAAATAATGGCTGGCCTTAAAGCTGCTGGAGACAACGTGCACGAACGTACCGTAGAATTTCCGTTGTGGGATGAGTACAGAAAACAACTTGATTCCGACATTGCAGACCTGAAAAACCTTGGTGGCGCAGATGCTGGCCATATTACGGCAGGCAAGTTTTTAGAAGAGTTTACAGATTACCCTTGGGTGCACTTTGATATTGCCGGTACAGCCTACCTCCACGCCGAGGATTCATACAGAGGCAAGTTAGCGACAGGCTCAGGCGTTCGTTTGGTTTACAACTACCTAAGCACCCAGGCACGATAAGTATAAAATGGATACAAAGTATAAAGTAAAATTAGGCATCAGCATCGGCGACACCAACGGCATTGGTCCCGAGGTGATCGTGAAAACCCTTAGCGACCAGCGCGTACTTAATTACTGCACACCGGTAATTTACGCTGCCCCTGGTGTGCTTAACAGAATTAGAAAGGCTTTAAGTGCAGAGCACTTCTTTTACCAGCCGGTAAACTCTGCTGATGCACTGGTACCGCGTAAGATAAACCTGGTAACCTGCTGGGACGGAGAACTGGAAGTAAACCCGGGTACACCAACCCCTGAGTCAGGTAAAGCATCCCTGGATTCCTTACTAGCTGCTAGCCGCGACCTGAAAGCCGGAAAACTGGATGGATTGGTTACTGCTCCTATTAATAAAGACAACATACAGGCCGAGGAGTTTAACTTTCCGGGCCATACCGAGTTTCTTACCTCCTACTTCGATGCGCCGGAAAGCCTGATGCTATTAGTGAGCGGAGATTTAAGAGTGGCAACAGTTACCGGGCACATGCCTGTAAAAGATGTAGCTTCTAAACTCACGCCAGAGCTGCTTATCCGCAAGATGACCATACTTTTGGAGTCGCTTAGAAAGGATTTTGGCATATTGAAGCCGCGCATTGCGGTGCTGGGCTTAAACCCGCATGCCGGTGAAGAAGGCCTTCTGGGTACTGAGGAAGTGGAAATCATTCGTCCTGCCATACAACAGATGAAAGAGCGCGGGCACCTGGTGTTCGGCCCATTCCCGGCGGATGGCTTTTTTGGCATGCAACAGTACAAGCAAGTAGACGCGGTGTTGGCCATGTATCACGACCAGGGACTCATACCTTTTAAAACTTTAGCCTTTGAGAACGGCGTAAATTATACGGCAGGTTTACCCATAGTACGCACCTCTCCCGACCATGGCACGGCCTATGATATTGCAGCTAAGCACATTGCAAATGAAACCTCTTTCCGGGAAGCGTTGTTCCTTGCCTGCGACATTGTAAAAATGCGTAAAGAAGAACAAATGCCGGCTGTTTAATAGCGTCAGGTATTTTTTTTATCAGATTTATATCCTAATTTTGCGTCTTGCAATAAAAAGTCGGTTGTGAAAAAGCTAAAAGATTATGAAATCGGCATTGCCAAACTCAGCAACAAGGTACATACCTACGAGTTTGAGATGGACGATTCTTTCTTTGACCTTTTTGGGAAGGAAATAATTTCAGGAGGAAAACTGCTGGCTAACGTGGAGCTTGACAAAACAGAGTCGCTGCTTACGTTCAAAATTGACATAAAAGGGCATGTGCGCCTCACCTGCGACAGAAGCCTGGATGAATTTGACCATCCGGTAGATGTACAAGAAGTTTTCAGAGTAAAGTATGGCGATGAAAACACGGAGCTTGCCGATGACCTGTGGCAGATCACAAGTGGCACACAGGCTATCAACATTGCACAGCACCTATATGATTACATCAGCCTGTCATTGCCTATGAAAAAACTGCATCCGCGGTTTGTAGAGGACATGGACGAGGAGGATGAAGAAAGTGAGGATGATATCCTGATCTATTCTTCGCGAAGCGAAAGCGATGGCGAAGATGAGGACGACGATGACGAGGACACAGATCCGCGCTGGGACGCACTCAAAAACCTTAACTAAAAGAGTTTCAGAAGTATAAAAAATATAAACTAGTAAGTAATTTCAACTAAAAAATGGCACATCCTAAACGTAAGATTTCGAAGACCAGAAGAGATAAGAGAAGAACTCATTATAAACTTTCTGAGAAAGCCATCGCAATCTGCCCTACTACAGACACGCCTCACCTTTTCCACCACGCTTATGTGGTTGATGGTGACCTGTTCCATAAAGGCAAGCTGGCTATCAAAAATTATACAGCTAACGCACAGTAAGCACTAACCTGCTTTAGTTTTAGTTCTGTATAATTAACTACATCCATACATGAGGATCGCCTTAGACGCTATGGGCGGCGACTATGCACCAGAGGCTGTCGTTAAAGGTGCCATACTTGCCGCAGAGCAACTGGAGAAAGATGACGTTATTTTGCTAATAGGCAAAGAGGACGTCATTCAACCCTTGCTTAACGAATACAATTACGCTGGGAACAACATCAAAATTGTTCATGCTAGTCAGGTTATCGAAATGGGCGAGCACCCTACAAAGGCGCTTTCCCAAAAAACCGACTCCAGCATAGCCGTAGGTTACGGCCTGCTCAAAATGCAGAAGGCTGATGCCTTTTGCAGCGCAGGTAATACCGGGGCAATGCTGGTAGGGGCTATGTTTAGTGTAAAAGCGGTAGAAGGTATACTAAGGCCCTCTATTGGAGGCCTTATTCCGAAACTAAACGGTGGTTATGGAATAATGCTGGACGTGGGCGCCAACGCTGATTGTAAACCTGAAGTGTTAGAGCAGTTTGGCGAGATAGGCTCTATCTATGCCAAGTATGTGCTGGAGATACCGAATCCGAAAGTAGGTTTAATGAACCTGGGCGAGGAAGAGGGCAAAGGCACCGTAGCTACGCAGGCAGCGCACCAGCGCCTGAAAGTTAACAGTAACATCAACTTTATCGGTAATATTGAAGGTCGTGATATCTTTAATGACAAAGCAGATGTTATTGTATGCGACGGCTACACCGGCAACATTATCCTCAAGATGGCGGAGAATATCTACGACATTCTGAACGAGAAGAACATGCATGACCCATTCTTCGATAAGTTTAACTATGAGGCTGTTGGCGGTAGTCCTATTCTGGGTATAAACGGCAATGCTGTTATCGGCCATGGCGTATCAAGCCCTAAGGCTATAAGCAACATGGTACTGCAAGCCCAGAAAATGGTATCCTCTAAACTTTCAGAGCGGTTCCACAAAAAATACAGCGTATAATCTTTACCTAAAGCGGTAATAGATTCATATTTAATTGGCTTAATCTGTTTCATCAATTCTTTTTACAGAATCTGACAGGTTATGCCAATTTTTTTTTGTTAACTTGCCCTCTTACTTAATTCTAACCGAAATATCATTACCATGAGTAAAATCACTGCCGCTATAACAGGTGTAAGTGGCTATGTTCCAGAATACGTGCTCACAAACAAAGAACTTGAGACACTGGTTGAGACCAATGACGAATGGATAACATCGCGCACAGGTATCAAAGAGAGGCGTATTCTGAAAGGTGAAGGCCTTGGCACATCGCACATTGCGGTGCCTGCGGTTAGAGACTTGCTTAAAAAGACAAATACAAAGCCGGAAGAAGTAGACCTGCTTATCTGCGCCACTACTACCCCTGACATGGTTTTTCCGGCTACGGCTAACCTGATAACAGCAGAAGTAGGAGCCGTTAATGCTTTTGGTTACGACCTGCAGGCTGCCTGCTCAGGCTTTTTGTTCGCACTGGCTACAGGTTCTAAATTTATTGAGTCTGGCCAGTATAAAAAAGTAATTATAGTAGGTGCCGATAAAATGTCTGCCATCGTGGACTATACCGACAGAGCTACCTGCATTATCTTTGGCGATGGCGGCGGTGCCGTTATGCTGGAGCCAAACACAGAAGGCTACGGTATAATTGACTCTGTACTAAAATCAGACGGTACAGGTGCCCAGTTCCTGCACATGAAAGCAGGCGGTAGCCGTAAACCGGCAACTATAGAAACTGTACAGGCAAGAGAGCATTATGCTTTCCAGGAAGGCCAGCAGGTATTTAAGTTTGCGGTAAAAGGTATGGCCGACGTATCGGCAGAAGTAATGGAACGCAACAAACTTACCGGCGACGATGTGGCCTGGCTGGTACCTCACCAGGCAAACAAACGTATTATCGAGGCTACAGCTAACCGCATGGGCCTGAGCAACGAAAAGGTAATGCTGAACATACACAAGTATGGCAACACAACCAGCGGCACTATTCCGCTTTGCCTGTGGGAGTACGAAAACCAGTTGAAGAAAGGCGATAACATTGTACTGGCTGCTTTTGGCGGTGGCTTTACATGGGGCGCCATCTACCTGAAGTGGGCCTACGATCCAAAGTAACAGCTAACTTAAACTAAACTTTTTGTCTAAAAGCGGCCAATGGCCGCTTTTTTTGTAACTGCGCCCAAACAAAGTAAAAGAACTGATTAACGCCGCAGCTTTGGACTTGAAAGTATAGCTACAGCAACCAAATACAAGATTATCACTAGCTAAACTCCTTGCCGGCAGCGGGTGTCACTATCTTATACCCTGCTATTTAGCAGTCTTTTTTAATAACATTTTGGGCATATTAACTAACTTTGCTTGCAACACAGCATTTTGAGATATACTTTTACCCTGTAAATTTACATTACAAAACATAACCATAACCTATGGCAACCACAGCTGATATTAAAAACGGCGTTGTGATTGAATACAACAACGACCTTTACCAGGTAATCGACTTCCAGCACGTAAAGCCAGGAAAAGGTCCTGCGTTTGTTAGAACCAAGCTGAGAAACATCAGATCCGGTAAAGTATTAGACAATACCTTCTCAGCTGGTCACAAGATCGTAACTGCCCGTGTAGAGCAGCGCCCTCACCAGTTTATTTACAAAGATGACATGGGCTATAACTTTATGGACATGAACACCTTTGAGCAGGTAACGTTAAATGAGGCTATGGTTCCATTTGCAGATCTGATGAAAGAAGGCCAGGAAGTAACTATACTTTTCCATGCAGAGACAGAGACTCCGCTTACCTGCGAGATCCCTCCTTTTGTAGAGCTGACAATTACGTATACGGAGCCAGGCATTAAAGGCGATACAGCTACCAACGCCTCAAAACCAGCCATTGTAGAGACAGGCGCTACCATTCAGGTGCCGCTTTTCATTGGCCAGGACGAAAAAATAAAAGTAGACACTCGTACTTATTCATACGCAGAAAGAGTAAAATAACCCATGAAAGCTAAAGAAATCCAGGACCTGATCGACTTTATCGCCAAATCCGGCTTGAACAAAGTTAACATCGAGACAGAAGAATTTAAGATATCTGTACAGCGCGATCCAAACCAGAAAGTAAAGTATGTTAGCGAGCCAGCCCCGGCTCCTGCCCTGCAGGCAGCACCAGTTCCTGCTGCCCCGGCCCCTGCCCCAGCTCCGGCTGCTGCACCAGCTCCGGCCGCTTCTGACGATAGCAAGTACATTGCCATCAAAGCACCAATGATTGGAACATTCTACCGTTCTTCAAGCCCTGAAACTCCTGCCTTTGTAAATATTGGCGACGAGGTAAAAAAAGGCCAGGTTATCTGTATCATCGAGGCCATGAAGCTATTCAACGAGATCGAGTCTGAAGTTTCTGGTAAAATCGTGAAAGTGTTGGTAGATAACTCTTCTCCTGTAGAGTATGACCAGCCATTGTTCCTGGTTGATCCTAGCTAATATCTCAAATTTGAAAATTTGAAAATGAGAAAATTTGAAAATGGAGATGCTATGATTAACGTCTCCATTTTCATTGTTTACAATTTTCAAATCTACAAATCTTCAAATCCCCAAATCTGATTATATGTTTAAAAAAATACTAATTGCTAACCGTGGCGAGATAGCGCTTCGCATTATCCGTACCTGCAAAGAGATGGGTGTAAAAACGGTGGCCGTATACTCTACCGCAGATAAAGAAAGCCTGCACGTTCGCTTTGCAGACGAGGCCGTTTGTATAGGTCCTCCTCCAAGCGCACAGTCTTACCTGAACATACCAAACATTATCGCAGCTGCCGAGATTACCAATGCCGATGCTATCCATCCAGGCTACGGTTTCTTGTCAGAGAATGCTGAATTCTCACGTATATGTGCTGAAAATAACATTAAGTTCATTGGTGCCTCCCCAGAAATGATCAACAAGATGGGTGATAAGGCTTCTGCGAAAGACACCATGAAGAAAGCAGGAGTACCAACCATACCTGGCTCTGATGGCTTGTTAAAGTCGATGGAGGAAGGTATTAAGCTGGCTAATAAGATTAAGTACCCGGTTATACTGAAGGCAACTGCCGGAGGTGGCGGTAAGGGTATGCGAATTGCTAAAAATGATGCTGAATTTGAGAAAGGCTGGAAAGATGCGCGTGCTGAAGCAAAAGCAGCCTTTGGTAACGATGGCATTTACCTGGAGAAATTTGTGGTTGAGCCACGCCACATTGAAATTCAGCTGATCGGTGACCAGCATGGCCAGGTAGCGCACCTTTCTGAGCGTGACTGCTCTATTCAGCGCCGCCACCAAAAACTGGTAGAAGAAACACCTTCTCCGTTCATTACCGATGATCTTCGTGAGCGCATGGGCCAGGCTGCCATTGCCGGTGCAAAAGCCATCAACTACGAAGGTGTAGGCACCATTGAGTTCCTGGTAGACAAAAACCGTGACTTCTATTTTATGGAGATGAACACGCGTATACAGGTAGAGCACCCGATTACGGAAGAGGTAATTGATTACGACCTTATTAAAGAGCAGATCAAGGTAGCTGCCGGCGAGAAGATCACTGGTAAAAACTACTACCCGAAGATGCACGCTATCGAGTGCCGCATTAACGCCGAAGATCCTAAGAACGGATTCCGCCCAAGCCCTGGCAGAATTACTAACTTACATATGCCAGGAGGCCATGGCGTACGCGTAGACTCTCACGTTTACTCAGGGTATACTATTCCGCCAAACTACGACTCTATGATCGCCAAACTGATCGTAAGCGCGCAGACACGTGAGGAAGCCCTTGTAAAGATGAAACGTGCTTTAAGTGAGTTTGTGATTGAAGGTATTAACACTACAATTCCATTCCACCTGAAGCTGATGGATGACCCAGGCTTTAAGGAAGGTAACTTTACAACTGCTTACCTGGACAATTACGATTTCAGCAGCCTGTAAGGAAAGTTAAGTATCACGATATATCAAAAACCTCAACTACCAGCTAGTTGAGGTTTTTTATAGCTCCCATGCAACCTGCCTGTTAATTTTATACTCTAGTTAGCATGAATACCTTACTAAAGAAACTGCTCTATTGTTCCATCGTTTTAACGCAATACAGTTGCATTTCTGTACTTCAAATCAATACAACTTTGCCTCCTGAGGTAGCTGTTACCAATAACCAATGGAAAGTGGTAGCAGTTAACCGTTTTAACCCTGACCTGCTACCTTTTAACCAAGACAAAAAGGTTGAGGTGTTTAAGATTGGAGCAAACGAAGCACTTTATAGTGCTACAGATGCCATCGTAGAAGACAAAACCTTTAGCCTGGCAGCCATAGATACATCTTCGCACTATAAACACACAGCCCCAAACAAGAAGCTAACGTCAGAGCAGGTGCTCTCTATTTACAGTCAATATCCGAATCACCTGATACTGGCGCTGGAAAACTTCGAGGCCTTTTTTGACCAGGAAACGGTACGTGAGAAAGATAGCGACGGATCTGTTTCCAAAACTGCTATTTACACCCTGATCACCCGCACCAGCTGGAGCCTGTATGACAGCACAGGTACTGTACTGGATAATATAACGCTCTCCAGAAATGAGCTGTACAATTCCATAGGCGTGTTAAGTGGCTTGCTTGCCATTGGCCCATCCATGGCAAATGCTGGACCTGTTGTAAACAAGTTAGCCTGGCAAACCGGGCAGGACTACTGGCAGCGCCTGCACCCCAAACATGTATACTTTGAGCGCTTATACTACTCCAGCCAAGACTTAACACCTGCCGCTTTTAGTATGGCTGCCAATGAATGGGATAAAGCAACTGCTTTACTCATGCCCATTGCTTCAGGAAAAAAACGAAAAGATGCCGCCAGGGCAGCTTATAACCTCGCCATAATTCACGAAGCAAAAGGAGATATAGGCGAAGCTAAAAAATGGGCAAGACAGGCAGCAGATAAAGGAAATAAATTAGCTATGCTACTACTCCCTGACCTGGAGAAGTATACTGACAGATAAACGCATGCCCTTTTGAGTATAGAGTATAAAAGCAAAGGCCCGGCTACTAACCGGGCCTTTGCTTTTATACTCTAAACTTTGTTATGCTTTCTGTTCTTTTTCCTGCATCAGTTGTTCCAATTCGCTGTACCAACCTTCGCCATACTTTCTGATAAGCGGCTCCTTCAGAAACTGGTATACACGTACCCCAAGGTCCTGACCAAAACTGCAGGCAGCGCTGCAAATCCCCCAGCGGTCATAATTCAACGCTTCAAAATCATCATACTTTGTAACCCGTATCGGGTACAAATGGCAGGAGATCGGTTTTTTCCAGCCTATCTTGCCATCATAGTATGCTTGCTCAATGGCGCACTTTAATGTTTTGTTTTCGTCGTAGATGGCGTAGGCGCATTCCCTGTTGTCGATAGTAGGTGTAGAATAGTCGCCTTCAAAATCCTGGATATAAAGTCCCTGGTCTTCCACTGCCTGCTTGCCGGCACCTGTCATGTAAGGCTTTATGTGCTCATAGTTTTCTTCCAGAATGGCCAGTTCATCTTTCTCCAAAGGTGCTCCCAGGTCACCTTCTACACAGCAGGCGCCTTTGCATTTCTCAAGATTGCAAACAAAAAACTGATCACGGATGTCATCACTGATAACGGTATTCTGGAGTACTATCATGGGTGGTATTTAAATAAGGAGACAAAGGTAAGGAGAAATAAGTTTATTTTCCGGTGCAGCTGGGCTTAGGGCCAGCATAGAGGTAATGATTGAATGGATGGGCAAGTATAGAGTAACTCGTAGGGACAGGTCATGACCTGTCCGATGAACGGCATTGCTATAAAACTTATACTTTTAAGCTCACTAAAGCAGACATTCCCCTCTTGAGAAGGATAGGGGTGTGTTCATACTTTGCCAGTTGATGAACTGCGGCTGAAAATTGGATTGCAAATCCTCATAGTAGGTGCTTCGGGATTACAAATCCCGCAGAGCAAAGCACGATTTATACTTGTGCCCTAATCGATACTTGAGAGGAAGATTATAAATGGTAGATGACTTAAGCCTCCCCTCCTACCCGCTCCCAGAAATCCTCATCCAGGTCCTCGATATGATCTATGTCAGAGAGCTCCGCCAATACTTTATGGGATAAGTGCAGCCTTTCGATATCGTACAAAGTATCCGGGAAAACATGTTCGGTGCTCCAGCGTTTGTTCTGGAACAACTCCGCGTGCAGGTGATTCATGCCAAGCAAATAGTATCCGCCATCCAGCGCAGGGCCGATTACGACCTCATGTGTTTTAAGCTCATCAAACGCTTTTTCAATTATATCAGGAGTAAGCTGGTGGCAATCGCTGCCGATGATGACCACAGAAGTATAGCCACGAGCAAAAGCATCTCTGAAGGATACTTCCATCTTTTCGCCTAAATCGCCGGCGGGCTGCACCTGTTTTTTATACTTGTCGTTTGGCCACAGGTCGTGCTGATCTATTTCGTTGGAGTAGTATACAACTTTATCTACTGGCAGATTTTCTGTAACCTGTTTTGTGTGCTGCAACAGGTGCATGTAAATGGCAAGTGCTTCTTCAGGGCCAACAGAAGCTGCCAGGCGGGTTTTAACCTTTCCCAGTTCCGGGTTGCGCACAAATAGCATCAGTAAATTTTTATTACTCATAAACCTTTTCTCCTTTAGTTAGCCAAATACCCCAGGCGGTGGAATAAGCATGTACTCGTTGTGTGGAGCCTTTGGCATTATAAACAGCAAAACCGTTGTTCACCCACTCAAAAATACCGCCATACAAGTTGTATACGTTAGTATAGCCTTCCTTCTTTAGTTTTTCACCGATCTTTTCGCTGCGGTAACCAACAGAGCAGTATACCACCAATAGAGTTGTTTTAGGCAGATGTCGCACTTGCTCCATAACAAAGCTATCGTAATCAACTAATAGTGCCCCCTTCAGGTGACTTACTTCGTACTCGCTTTTAGACCTGGTATCCAGCAACACAACATTGTTCTGGCTGCCTAGCTTCTGATGCAGACGTGCAGGCGTAATAACAGGTACTGTATTATTATACAAACCTTTAAGCACAGTATGATACGCACTGTTTTTGATTTGCCCAAATGTATTGAACACTAGGATAAATTTGAATGCTAAAAGTATAGCTGTTTTCCTGATCATGTAACGGACTATTTCACGGTTTCGCCGCCACAGCTGGAGCCTGCCCCGGCGGTGCAGCCATAGCAGTGCTGGTTAAGTATAATGTGGCGGTTATCCAATGCATGGGTTTCAAAATCGCGGATATGCTGCGGTGCACTTTGTGCTACTCCCAGGTCGAGCATCTGGTTAAAGTCGCAGTCATATAGATAGCCATCCCAACCCACCGAAACCGTATTACGGCACATGACACTGGCAGCAGCAGCGGGGTTGAAGGCATCTACCAGCTTTTGCATGTAACTTTCGTAGTTGCCGCTTTGCACCAGGTAATCCAAATAACGGCTGATGGGCAGGTTAGTAATACAGAACAGGCTATTAAATTCTATGTCAAAGCCACTTTTAAGACGGCGCTTAAACTCTGCTTCCAACGCTTTTTGCCCACTGGGCAAAAAGGCCCCGGTTGGGTTGTATACCAGGTCAAGCAACAGGCCGCTTCCCTCCTTTCCGTAACCAACGGCATTCAGCATCTGCAGTGCCTTAACCGATTTCTCGAAAACGCCATCTCCACGCTGTGCATCAGTTCGCGAAGCCATAAAATATGGCAGCGACGATACTACGTGTACATTATGTTGTTTAAAGAACTCAGGCAGGTCGTTATACTTTTTGTTGGCAAGTATAATAGTGAGATTACAGCGCACGATCACCTGCCTCCCCAAGTTAGTAAGTTCCTTCACAAACCAGCGGAAGTCCGGATTCATTTCCGGGGCGCCACCTGTCAGGTCTACAGTCGTAATTTGTGGGGAGTGCTGCAGCGCGTCTAAACACAACTGCATGGTGTCGCGGGTCATAATCTCTTTGCGGTCCGGTCCGGCGTCTACGTGGCAGTGCTTGCAGGTTTGGTTGCACATTTTGCCAACGTTTATTTGCAAAATAGTAGTGCCTGTGGGTGTTAGCGGAAAAAGATCATGCTCACGTAATCGTGCTGCAAACGCCGGAAATTGCTCTCCGTGGCTGCTAGGCTGCTGCAGTACATTTAACTGATAAAGCGAATTGGCTAGTTCGTGTTGCTGCCCTTTTAAAGACTTTGTGGAAAACACCATAGGCTACATACTTACTTCTTTCACCTTGTTCATCATCTGCACGCCATGCACCAGTGCGGCTCCTCCTTTTATAGCTGCTGTTACATGCAGCGCCTCCATCATCTGAGCCTCATCGGCACCCTTCTCCAGGCAGTCGGTGCTATAGGCGTCTATGCAGTAAGGGCACTGAACAGCATGGGCAACTGCCAGCGCAATTAAAGATTTCTCGCGTGCAGTTAAGGCGCCTTCTTTAAAAACATCAGCGTAGTAGTCAAAGAATTTGCGGCCTAGCTCAGGCTGCCACTCTGTAATGTTTCCAAATTTGGCTAAGTCTGCTGGGTTATAATAAGTCTTATCCATGGTTTCGAAGTATAAGTTTACTGTTATTTAAATACGAGAGTTAAAATACGACAATTGTTTGGGTTTAGGATTTATAATTGTGAAACAGTGTAAGACACGTCATAGTTTTAAAGCAGAAAGTAGTTAATACCAACTATGTAAACATAGAACAGATAACTCAAAACTATAAGAACTGTTTACAAAGTATAAAAAAGGCTACTAGCCTCTAAAGCCAACCATTATCGCGTAAAGCTGTATATTTATCCCGCAAGCAAACACAAAACTATGGCCATACAAAGTATAAATCCAGCAACCGGAGAAGTTATTAAAACCTTTCAGGCTGATAGCCCTGAAGAAGTTACCGCTAAAGTAGAAGCTGCCGAGAAAGCCTTCCAGCAATGGAAAGAAGTAAGTTTTGATGAACGTGCAAAATACATGCACAAACAAGCCGATATTCTGGAGCAGGAAGCGGAAAAGTACGGCAGGATCATTACCCTGGAAATGGGCAAACCACTGAAAGATGCCATAGCCGAAGTTAAAAAATGCGCCAAAGCCTGCCGTTACTATGCTGATCATGCTGCAGAATTTATGGAGGATGAGCTTATCGAGACAGAGGCATCTAAAAGTATGATCGCATATGAGCCATTGGGCGTGGTCCTGGCCATTATGCCCTGGAATTTCCCGTTCTGGCAGGCATACCGTTTTCTTGCCCCTGCACTGATGGCGGGTAATGTTGGACTTCTGAAACATGCCTCTAATGTGCCGCAATGCGCCCTGGCTGTTGAAGAGATCGTTAGAAGATCCGGTTTTCCTGAAAACGTATTCCAGACATTACTCATAGGCTCTAAAGAAGTAGAAGCAGTAATTGAGAGCCCCATAGTAAAGGCTGTTACCCTTACCGGCAGCGAGGGAGCAGGTGCACAGGTGGCTGGCATTGCCGGACGCGAAATAAAGAAAACAGTACTGGAACTGGGCGGCAGCGACGCATTTATTGTACTGGAAGATGCCGACCTGGATAAAGCAGCAGAGGTTGCTGTAAAATCCAGAATGGTGAACACTGGGCAGAGCTGCATTGCCGCCAAGCGCTTCATCGTAGTAGAAAGTATAGCCGATGCCTTTCTAGACAAGATGAAGGAAAAGATGGCAAGTCTCAAGACCGGCGACCCATTAACAGAAGAGACAGATTACGGCCCGTTGGCACGCAAAGACCTGGCCGAAGACCTGGAGAAGCAAGTGCAGAAATCTGTTGCCAAAGGCGCAGAAATAGTACTCGATGGTGGCCGCAACGGAGATGACAGTGCTTACTTTAAGCCGATGATCCTGAAAAACGTGAAGCCTGGCATGCCTGCCTACGATGAAGAAATGTTTGGTCCGGTTGCTGCCATAATGGTTGTAAAAGACGAAGCAGAAGCCATCAAGATAGCCAACGACTCACGCTTCGGGTTAGGTGGTGCCGTCTGGACACAGGACAAAGAAAAGGGCCTGCGTGTAGCGCGTAAAGTAGAAACCGGAGCCATGTTCGTAAATGCCTTAGTTGCCTCCACTCCGGAAATGCCATTCGGGGGCGTTAAAAAATCAGGCTATGGCAGAGAGTTGTCTTACCTGGGCATCCGTGAGTTTGTAAACCAGAAAAGTATATGGGTAGCTTAGGAGTATGTTAATAAGCTAACCTAGCTTAAGCTGGGTTAGCTATTTCGACCTTTGGGAGAAATCTATTTAAAACTTATTGCTGTTTCGGGCATTCATGTCCGAAATAAAAACTGCTGCGGACATCCGTGTCCGCATATTCCGTGGACACAGATGTCCCCGGCAGGTTGCTTCCAGACATAGATGCCGGAAGAGCATTTATTGGTGACTAGAGGTAGGCTAGCCAAAGCTGCTTTAAACGTACTTGCTATAAATCCCGCAGCTTAATCTAAAAGAACAATCATCCAAAAAATCATATTTAATCTATCCTAATCTCCTTAATCACCGGTCTAGCAATACCCCAACAACTTATAGATCAGGTAGCCTGCCACTTCGTGTATGAGTACATGCCAGGTGTTAAAGGCTGATGCGTTTGGAATGATAAGCTCATCGGGTGTAAAGCGGCGTTCGTACCCATAGAAATCGGCTGTAAAACTATCGGCCTTTACCCCTGCCTTCTCAAAACAGGCAGCTGCCCGCCGCATATGGAAAGCTGAGGTTACCAATAAAACCTTATTAAAACCGGGGTGCTTTTGTAAAAAGGCCGCTGTATTCGTGGCATTTTCGCGGGTGTTGCGGCTGTTGCTTTCGGTTAAGATATCTTCTTCAGCCACACCTGCCATCAACAGTATTTTTTCGATTTGCTCTGCTTCCGGAATCCTGTCTGCCAGCACATAGCCACTTCCACCAGTTATAAGGATCTTATCGATCTTTCCCATCCTATACAGTTGTAAAGGGTGCAGAAAGCGGTCAGAGCCTTTGGAAGTATGAATGCGGTCTGGAACATCTTCGCGGTACGAGGTAACCCCTGTAAGTATAACAGCTACATCATAGTTGTCTACTTCGCTGATAGGCTTTGCTTCTATCTCCCAGGCTCGCCATGCTTCGTTTGAGATAAGCGGATTAGAAAATAACAGTAACAAACCCAGCGCACTCAGCAGTGAATTACGTTTCCATTTTGGTGATTTCAGAAACACCGCTAAAAGTAACAATACCACCACCCAGATAATGGGCATCAGCAGGAAATGAAGGGTTTTTGAAAGTATAAAAAACATGTAGCAGGACTCTGGGATCATTATAACACCAAACTTTAGAGCAGGTGCTTTAGAGTGCCAAATATACTAAAAGTATAGCCTGGTTTAAATCTGATCAAAAGAATTTGCGGAACAGCCACAAGAGTATAGACAGTAGTATACTTAGCAAGATCATACTTGTAATAGGTGCAAAGAAACGCATGTTCTTCCGCTCTACTCTGATGTCGCCGGGCAAATGCCCAAACCAGCTAAACTTATCGCCGGCCAGCCATACTAGCAGACCGATAACAACAACAATGATACCTATGATAACAATTATTTTTCCGGCCTGCATCTTTTATGATCCTGGTTATTAGTTGATTGTTGTTCGGATTGCAAAACGTAATACTATTACGTCTTAATAATGTTACGCCTTGTATATGTATAAGGATAAATGACAAAGACCTCGCGGCGTCTTTATGACCTGCGAGCGTCTAACCTGCCTGTTACAAAGCAATAACCCACCCCACGATCCAAAGCCTTTATCTCAGACGCTCGCAGGACCTCCGGACGCTGCGAGGTCTTTATCATCAGCGGAAAGAAAGACAAAGTATTCGACCAACGAATTACCATTTAACAATTCAACAATTTAATCACCAACACTTCAACAATCAATAACGAATAAACACCCCACTTCTGATCCTTAAAAACCTTCGGAAATAACGCCATAAAAGGTTAAATTTGACATCTGTTAAGATAACTAAATCCCTATTCGCTTGAAAGTTTGTATTGCTGAGAAACCGAGTGTTGCCCGTGAAATAGCCATGGTAATTGGTGCCAAAACCAAAAAAGACGGTTATTACGAAGGCAACGGCTATCAGGTAACCTGGACCTTTGGGCACTTTTGCACTTTACGCGAACCCGACGACTACCGCCCCGAGTGGAAGCGCTGGAGCCTCTACGACCTGCCCATGCTCCCGGAGCGTTACGGCATAAAGCTGATGAAAGATGCCGGAGTGCAAAAGCAATTCAGGATCATTCAGCAGTTACTGGACAAGGCAGAGGAAGTGATAAACTGCGGTGACGCCGGCCAGGAAGGTGAAGTGATTCAGCGTTGGGTATTAACTGAGGCAAAGTATAAAAAACCTTTCAAACGCCTTTGGATATCTTCACTCACCGAAGACGCTATCCGACAGGGATTCGCCAAACTTAAACCTGGATCTGATTTCGATTCGCTTTACCAGGCGGGTAAAAGCCGCGCCATCGGCGATTGGCTGCTAGGCCTTAATGCCACACGCCTGTTTACACTGAAGTATGCCAACGGCAGCCGTCAGACACTTTCCATTGGCAGGGTGCAAACCCCTACCCTGGCCATGATCGTGAACCGCCACCACGAGATTGCCAACTTTGTGCCGCAGCCTTTCTGGGAGCTTAAAACCGTTTACCGCGACACCACTTTCTCCAGCACCAACGGCCGTTTTCAGAAAGAGGAAGAGGCACAGAAGATAATGGAGGCGATCAAAGAAGCGGAACTGACCATTACAGACGTCGAGACAAAAAAAGGTACAGAATCTTCGCCAAAGCTATTCGACCTGACCTCATTGCAAATAGAGTGTAACAACAAGCTAAGTTTATCTGCCGATGAGACTTTGAAAACAGTTCAGAGCCTGTACGAGAAAAAAGTGGTATCATATCCACGTGTGGATACCACCTTTCTTCCAGACGATATTTACCCTAAAATTCCTGGTATACTACAGGGTCTGAGCAATTACAGACAGGAAGTAGAGCCACTTTTACAATCCAAGATCCGGAAAACAAAAAAGGTCTTTAACAACAATAAAGTAACCGACCACCATGCCATTATACCTACAGGTGCCGCAGCAGGTGGCTTGTATGGCCGTGAGGCGGATGTATATGACATTATCACCCGCCGTTTTTTAGCTGCTTTTTATCCGGATTGTATCGTAAGCAACACGACAGTTATGGCAGAGTCGGCGGGTTATTCTTTTAGGGTAAGAGGCAAGCAGATACTGGAACCGGGTTGGCGTGTACTGTATGGTGCCGAAGATGTAAAAGCCGACACAACAGGCAAGGAAGGCGAGAATAAAGACGAGGAAGAAGCAACCGGCGTTTTGCCTCACTTTGACAAAGGTGAACACGGCCCTCACGCACCCCTGCTCGACAAAAAGATGACCAATCCGCCTAAAGAGTATACCGAGGCTACGCTGCTACGCGCCATGGAAACAGCCGGCAAGCAAGTAGATAACGATGAGCTAAAAGAGGCATTAAAGGAAAACGGCATCGGAAGGCCATCTACCCGCGCCGCCATCATCGAAACCCTCTTCAAACGCCAGTACATCCGGAAAGAGAAGAAGAAGATCATCCCTACCCAAATGGGCATAGACCTGATCGGCGTTATCCGGAACCAGACACTGAAGTCGGCAGAGATGACCGGGCAATGGGAACGCAAACTGCGGCAGATAGAGGGTGGCGAGTTTAAGGCAGAGGATTTCTTAAAGGAACTGCAGGATTTTGTTATCAGCCTTGTGCAGGAAGTAAAGTATGACAAAGCCACTGTAACGCTGGAACCAGCACAGGAAGAGGCCAAACCAGCCGCTGCAAAGAAAAAGGCCACTACAGCCACTCCTAAAAAAGAACAGACAGCCACAAAAGGTTTAGGGTATTGCCCGGCCTGTAAAGAAGGCCATATACTTAAGGGCTCCAAGGCATTTGGTTGTATCCGGTTTAAAGAAGGCTGCCGTTTTCTGATTCCTATAGAACAACAGGGTAAGGCCTTAACAGAGAAGCAGGTGCAGGCCCTGTTAAGCAAAGGCAAAACTCCTGTGATAAAAGGCTTTAAAAATGAGCAAGGCGAAAGCTACGATGCCATACTTACCCTTGACGCCAAAATGCAACCGATGTTAAGCAAAATTGAGAAGGCCGCCGAGACAGATCCGTTTGCGCAGTGCCCCCGCTGCAAACAGGGACGCTTGCTTAAAGGCAAGGCAGCTTATGGCTGCAGCAGGTTTAAAGAGGGCTGCCAGCTATTGGTACCCTTCCAAAAAGGTGGAAAAGAGCTTAGTGATAAACAGATAGCAGCGCTTCTCTTAAAAGGCAAAACACCTAAGATAAAAGGGTTTATTTCTGAAAAGACAGGAGAACCGTTTGATGCCGCACTAAGCTTTAACGAGCAGTGGCAGGTAGTTTACCAGTTTTAAAGTATACAGCATATGCTAAAACAGCAAAGGGGCACCTCACGGTGCCCTTATACTTTTGTATACCTTTAACTTACTTTACAGTAAACAGTACCTCTTTTTGCTCCAGGTTAGTGCGCTTGTCTGTTGCGGCTACCTGCAATTTATACTCGCCCGGAGATACATTATTAAGGGCAATGGTAGTATCAAACTCTACCACATTCCTTTCCGGAAACTTTGAGAACGTAACTAGGGCCGTCTCTGAATTAACTCCTTTAACCGTAAACTGAAGGTCTTTAACTAAATCCTTATCTACAACCGTTACATTAACGCGCAGGCCTTGTGTAGTTGAAATAGACTGGTTATTAGAAGGATTATTAATCGTAAGGCTTGGCTTTGAACCATCTGCCTGCATGCTTCCATCCTCAAAAAGATCTTCGCATGCCGTAAGCATACATATGGCTGCCAATGAAGCAAGCATTGTTTTCAATTTCATGAATATTTTGACTAAAAGTTAACTCAATTTTCCTTTGGCGGTGGCATAAGCAGGTAGTTTTACCTTACTAATCTCACCTTGCAACAGGCTAATGTTGCACGGCGTAAACTTACAATTAAAATAAGAATTACAAAACACACCGAGCTGTAATCATTACAATTTAAGCATATTACACAATCAAATAAAGTACAATAATAGTTCATCCAAATCTACTGAAACAGAGCTAAACACAGACAAGTCAACATATAGCTTGATATTATACCAAAGAAGAAAAGTCCAAAATCGTGAGAAGCACGAGTCTGGTTAGGTCCAACCATTGCCTGCAAAAGACATGTGAGCATATTTAATGAAGTAGTTTTAGAAGAGGCAATCGCTGATTTTAAAACACAAGTAAGCTAATGCATTGATAACTAAACGGAATTACCTCCGTAAAAAAGCACGTCGCGGCACTTCATAAATGCCACGTAAGTAGAATTTTTAAGTTTAACCATAAAAAAACAACTATGAGAAGCTATGAGAACTCGGGCTACAACCCGTACAACGACAATTATAGGTCTGAGACAAGAAGCTCAGGCAGAAACTATTCATCAAGTGATTTTGACAGCTCACCTCGCAGCCGCAGCTATGGTAGCTCTAACTACAGAACCGGTGATCTAGGCTCAGGAAGAGATTCTTATGCAAACTCCGGTTACGGTAACACATCAAACTATGGTCGTTCTGCTGGCTCGTCTAACTATGGTTCAGGATCATCTAACTATGGATCAGGCTCTTCCGGATACGGAAGTTCTGGCTATGGCTCCAGCCCATCATCGTATGGCTCATCACAATATGGTTCCGGCTCTTCTTATGGATCAGGATATGGTTCCGGATCATCTGGATATGGCAGCAGCCGTTACAGCAGCGGCAGTTCCGACAGAGACCGCTCTGGACGTGATTCCTGGGATCGCGCCGGCGACCGTATAGAGAATACCTGGGAGCGCACCAAGAACCGCGTATCTAATGCCTGGGACAGAGCAACAGATGATAATGACAGAGATGACTACAGAAACCGCAACTATAATACCTATGGTTCTGGTTACGGTTCAGGATCTCGATACGGATCATCTGGTTATGGATCGTCTTCTAACTATGGCTCATCCGGATACGGATCAGGCTCTAATTACGGCAGCGGCTATGGCTCTTCGTCGTCTTACGACAGAGACCGCCATAGTTCAGACTATGACAGAGACAGACATGAGCGTGGTTTCTTCGACAGAGCAGGCGATGAGATAAAATCATGGTTTGGTGATGATGAAGCCGAGCGCAGAAGAAGAATGGACGAAATGCGCGACCGTGAGCATGACAGCGATTACAACAGATATGGGAGAAGCTCCTCTTCGTACGGAAACACCTATAGCGGACCTCCCTACTCTTACGGATCATCTTCGAGAAGAGACTATGAGTGGTAGAGACACCAACAGGCAGCCGTTTTCCCGCGGTTACCATTGGTAACTCCTACTTAGGATAGTGGATGTAACTCCACAAGGAAACCCCGCTGCAAAAGCAGCGGGGTTTTTTATGTTTAAATGATTCTGAACCGGTTAGCTTTTTTTACATTTGCACTTTAAGAAAACCCTAAAAGATATTTAAACCCGTTTATGAAGAAACTATTATTCTTAGTTGCATTTGCACTGGTAAGTTCTACTGGCTTTGGCCAGCAGCTGGGTGTGAAAGCAGGTGCTACTTATGCTACATTTAAAGGCGATGACGCCAAGAATTACGACTACAGATTAGGATACACGGCAGGTGTAATGCTGCAGCAGCATATCACTGATCTTGTAGGGGTGCAGGTAGAGGCGCTTTATACTTCTAAAGGCGCAAAGATTGAAAACAAAACCGGAAATACGGAAATAAACAACATTTACAGATTGAATTATGTAGATGTTCCGGTAATGCTGCATTTATCTGCAGGCGGTATGTTTATTGATTTAGGGCCTCAGGCATCGTTTATCTCAAGTGCAAAGCGCATAAGCGAGACTACTACAAACAGCACTACCACAACCGTTGAAACTGATATTACCGATAATCCTTATACTATAGACTTCAGTTATGTAGCTGGCATCGGATTCAGGGCATCGAATAATATCGGTATTGAACTTCGCTATAACGGCGGCCTTAAAAAAATTGACGATGAGGGTCCATTAGTTGGTATACAGCGCCGCAACTCTCACTTTAACCTGATGCTTAGCTATCTTTTCTGGTAGCACTAATTGTCAGTTAACTAAAAAGCCCCTGAAAACAGGGGCTTTTTAGTTAAAAACAGTAATGAACTAGCTGTCGGGCAGCCGCAATACATTTTAGAGTTAGTGCATATCCATTACAGATACTTCCGGTACATTAAGCACCTCTACTGTAATATTTCTTTCGTGTGCTGTTTTTCTGAAAGCCTGTATCGCCTCCAGTACATCATAATCTATGTACTCAGAGTTTTCGCCATCGATGATCACATGGCTGTTATTCGGCATGTGTTCCAGAGTAAGAACAATACTGGCCTTGTTCAGGAAGGAGACGTGCTCACTTAGTTTAATGCGGATAATCTCTCTGTCCTGCTGCTCTTCTTTGTGGTAAAAGTATGGCGATTTATAGTTAGCCTTCAGGATATAGAATATACCAACAGCCAGACCAATACAGATACCTACCAAGAGGTCAGTGAACAGGATAGCAAGAATAGTAACTACAAATGGAATGAACTGCTCAGAACCGATCTTGAGCTGCGACTTGTACAGGCTTGGCTTTGTTAGCTTAAAACCTATAACAAGTAATACAGCAGCCAGCGCTGAAAGCGGAATCAGGTTAAGAAAGTTAGCTAGGAACAGCACTGACAACAACAGGAAAATACCATGCACAAAAGCCGACATCTTGGTTACACCACCTGCTGCAATGTTCGCTGAACTGCGCACGATTACGGCTGTCATAGGTAAACCACCGATCATACCGCTCAAAATATTACCTACACCCTGTGCCTTTAACTCACGGTTATTTGGTGTGCGACGCTTGTGTGGGTCAAGTTTATCGACAGCCTCTACGCTAAGCAGTGTCTCAAGGCTGGCTACAATGGCAATGGTAATAGCCACCACATACACCTGAGGGTTGGTAAGCATGGAGAAGTCTGGCAAACGGAGTTCGTTGCCCATATCCGTAATACTGCCGATTACGGGCAGCGACACCAGGTGCGACGATGAGATGGCCAGGCCAGGTGCCATGCTCTTAAACATCTCATTCATGGCAATAGACAACACTACCACAATAAGGGCGCCAGGCACCAGCTTAAAGAACTTGTAACGCTTAAGCCACGCTGTGTCCCATACGATAAGTATAGTTAACGAAACTATGCCCACGATCAGGGCACCAAGATTGATCGCTGTAAAAGCATGAAACAACTCAGAGAAAGTAGTTCTGCCATCCGGCTGAATAAAGGTCATCTCACCGAAGAAATCATCGTCGGCGCCCATAAAGTGAGGTATCTGCTTCAGGATAAGTATAAGACCAATCGCGGCAAGCATACCTTTGATGACAGATGACGGAAAGTACAGGCCGATAACGCCTGCTTTGATAAAGCCCAGTACCAACTGTAAAAAGCCAGCCAGCACAACGGCAAGTAAAAAACCCTCAAAGCTTTGCAGTGTTTCGATACCATTAAGAACAATAACGGTAAGGCCAGCCGCCGGACCACTAACGCTTAATTGCGAGCCGCTTAGCAGAGCCACAATTACCCCCCCGACAATACCAGTTAAAATACCTGAGAAAAGTGGCGCCCCAGAGGCAAGAGAGATGCCAAGGCACAGTGGCAAAGCCACTAAAAACACAACAAGTCCTGCAGGTATATCCTTACCTAGCGTGGCCATGTAATTTGTAGATCTTTTTGAATTCATACGTTTAAGTTGCACGCTATTTAAAAGTGGGATTACCCTAACAGAAAGAATAAGAGCACACTTTATTTAATGTAGGTACAAAGGTATAACCGTGAGATTAAGGGCGAATTAAAAAGACATTAAAAACAGATTAAAATCAGGGAACTGCCGGAATAAACATGTAAGCCTGTGGTAATTTGATGGTAACCTTTGTGCCTTTGTCAAGGATGGAATCTACTACGATCTGGCCTTTATGTAGTTTAAGTATGCGCTCGGCCAAAGGCAGGCCTATGCCATGTCCGGTTATATTTCTAACGTTCTCTGCCCTGAAAAACGGCACAAATACATGTTTCAGGTCTTCCTCTTTAATACCTAGTCCCTGGTCGGTTACCTCCAATATCACTTCGCTGTCACGAAGTATGATCAGGGCATTAACCGTTTGGCCTGTAGGTGTAAATTTAATGGCGTTTTCCAGTACGTTTACCACGGCTATAAGCAAAAGCGCTTCGTTGCCTTTTACCATCAGTCGGTCCTCATCATCCGGAAAATTGGCAAAGTTTATACTTATGTGGGCATCAGGCAAACGCTTAAGTACCTGGTCATGGGCTGTCCAGACCAGTTCGTCAAACCGAAGGTAGGATAGCTTTATCTTGGAGGGGTCCAAGCTTGCCTGCGCGATCTGCAGCAGGCCATTCGAGAGTTCGGTAAGCAGGCGGGCGTCCTCTAAGGTTGATCGCAGCACACGTGCATACTCTTCCGGTTCGCGCGGCTTCATCAGGGCAACTTCCAGTTCTCCTATCATGGCTGTAAGGGGTGTTCGCAGCTCATGGGAGGCGCTGGACACAAAAGTGCTCTGCATTTCGAAGGATAGCTCTAACCTGTCCAGCATTTTATTGAAGGTCTGGGCAAGATGGGATATCTCGTCTTTTCCATCGGCATTGCTCAGGCGCATGTGCAGGTCACTGGCACTTATTTTTTCTACCTCACTTACAACCTTAGTAATCGGCTTCAGGGCTTGTTGTGAAAATCCCCATCCGGCTATTATCACAATCACCATGGACCCCAGAAACCCTACAATCAGGATCACTTTGAGGTGTTGCAATTTACGTAGACTATAGGCATCCACTGAAGAGGCCAGCACATAGAAACCACTAGCCTGTGCCGTATGATAGATACCTACAACCTGCCGTACACCTTGCTCATACTCTACTATCTTCTGCTGCTTAATCCGACTTAGCACTTTCGGGTTAATGCCTACTTCGCCGTCGCCTTCGGCAAAGTATAAATCGCCGTTGCTGTTATACACGCGCACCGCCTCGTAAGGCAATTCCTGGTAATAGTTTATCTGGCTCTGCCGGCGCTCCGCCGGGCTCATTTTATCAGAATCAAGTATATACTTTGCTGTAATAAGCGCACGCCGGTGTATGCGCTTATAAAAATCCTCTTGCCGGTAAATAGAGGTAAAATAGTAGATTACCAGCGAGAAAAAGATCAGTATCAGGGCAAATATACTGGTGAACTGCAGCGAAAGCTTATACCTTATTTTCATGCATTACTCCTGCTCTTTTAGCACATATCCCATACCTACCAAAGTATGGATCAGCTTGTTATCGTATCCTTTGTCTATCTTTTTTCGCAAGAAGTTAATGTACACATCTATTACATTGCTGCCCGTATCAAAGGATGTCTCCCATACCTGTTCGGTTATATCTACCCTGGATACTACTTTGCCCTGGTTGCGTAGCAGGTAGTATAACAGGGCAAACTCCCGGGCTGTAAGGTTGATAGGCTTACCACCTCGGTTCACTGTTTTCTTCGACACATCCAGTTCCAGGTCGGCTATGCTCAGCTTTTCGCCAGAGCTATTCTCAGAACCGCGGCGGGTCAGGGCCCTGAGGCGTGCCAGCAGCTCCTTAAACTCAAAAGGTTTGGTCAGGTAATCGTCTGCACCGGCATCCAGCCCGGTAATTTTATCGTCGGTGCTGCCCAAAGCCGTTAACATGATAATGGCCACAGTGCTGTTATGCTTCCGTATTTCCCGGCACACTTCCAGGCCGTTCATGTGAGGCAATATTACGTCCAGCAAAATGATATCGTACTCATTTTGAAGCGCCATTTTTATGCCAAACGTGCCGTCGTAAGCCTGATCTACATCATAGGATTGCTCTTCCAGCCCTTTTTTAATAAAGGCGGCTACCTTTGGTTCGTCCTCAACAAGTAAAATTCTCATAAATACAGTATTAGCAGCACAGGCAGGGTGGATTTGCTCCGGTGTATCAATTACTTTAACAGCTGCAAGATATATAGCAATCCCCAAAGACCGAACAATCTGGCTACCGGTAAGTTTACGAAGGTATCAAAATTTAGCCACACTCGTTTCAAGTATACAATGGCAAACAGCAACATACATAAGCACGAAGAGGGGCATGGACACGGGCATCACCACCATCAAGCCGGCGATAACATTAAGGTAGCATTTTTCCTTAACCTCAGTTTTACTGTTATCGAGCTTATCGGCGGCCTCTGGATAAACAGCGTAGCCATACTATCGGATGCCCTGCACGACCTGGGCGACTCGCTTTCGCTGGGCCTGGCCTGGTACTTTGAAAAAGTTGCTAAGCGGCAGAGCGACGCTAAATTTACCTTTGGCTACAAACGCTTTTCGCTGCTGGGCGCTGTCATAAACTCGGTTGTACTTCTGGTAGGCTCTATCATTATACTTACCGAGGCCATTCCCCGCATCTGGAACCCCGAGCCTGTAAACGCAGTCGGGATGATGGGCTTTGCTGTACTAGGTGTGGTTGTGAACGGTGCTGCGGTGCTACGCTTAAAAGGAGGAGAATCGATAAACGAAAAAGTGGTGCGCCTGCACCTGATGGAAGATGTGCTGGGTTGGGTAGCCGTGCTGATAGGTGGTATTATATTATACTTTTTTGACTGGCCAGTGATTGACCCGCTGCTTTCGCTGGGCATTACAGTGTTTGTGCTATACAATGTAGTGCGCAACCTGCGTCAAAGTATAAAAATACTTTTACAGGGTACACCAGCTAATATCAGTACTGAAAATGTGAAAGCAAAACTGAAAGCCATGCTGCATATTGCATCGGTACACGACCTGCACATCTGGACAATGGACGGCACTTACAACATTATGAGCGTGCATGCTGTGGTTCCGCATACTATATCGCCTGAGCAAACCAGCGCACTAAAACAGGCAATCCGAAAAGAAATGGCAGACATAGGCATCAGCCATGTAACAATTGAGCTGGAAGTACCCGGCGAAGTATGCAGTTTTGAAGGCTGCGAGCCTCCTGCCTAGTTCTGGTTCAGGTGCACTGCCTCGCGTATCAGCTCAACAAAATAGTTCTCATCTATATCTTCCAGCGTACGGATTTTAACATGCGGATTCTGCCCGTTGCGGCTTACCAGCCTGCGGTGCGGATCAGAGAGCTCTTTACCCCTAAAAAAGCCAAAATGGATGCCGCTGCGCGATGAGGCGAAATAGCAAACCGGGCCGTAAAAAAAGTAGCAGGCACAATCCCAGCGTACGCATTCCTCCAGGTGCGCCACAGAAGCTTGAATGATACGGCGTACTTCGTTCGCCAATTGTTGTTTCTCAGGAGTCAGGTTTTCGAGATACTCGTCTACTTGGTTTGTTGTTGTCTTGCTTCTCATAAGGTTTAGCTCTGTTACAGCACAAAAGAGCTCTTGCTGCTAAATATACAAACATTTGAATATTCAGACAAAAAATACAGAAATCATTTACAGGAAAGAAGTGTGCTAAAACGAACAGACAAACCATCACAACAGGTAAGTATAACCCTGTCTGTCAAGCTTATATGCAACATCATGTATAAGGATAATCTAAGACTGGAAAAGGACAGGAATAAATTCTTTTTTATCAGGCATGCTCCAGCACCTGCAAAATGCGCTGCTCCAGCTCGTGCAGTTCGGTGTAGCCTTTAGCTATTTGCTCTACCCCATGGTTGCTTAGCAGGAAGATACTAGGAAAGGCATCTGCTCCAATATCGTCCACATAACCAAATTCATCTTCCATTTGCTGTATAATCTCTTCGGACTCGAAAAGGGTAAGGAAAAGATTTTCAGAGATCCCAAACATACCTACTATTCTGGCAAGAACTGCCGGGTTTCGAATGTCCATGCCATCTGCATAAAATGCGGAGTGCATAGCGCGCAATACTTCCAGGGTTAGCACAGGCCGCAGTAAACGTACACATAGCATTGCCCTGCAGGCCGGTTCTGTATTATAAACAAAATTCTCTTGCCTGAAAAACCGGTAATCAAAAGGGAGGTAAGTTCTTTCCTGTACCTGGTGCCAGCTAACTGCTAATTGGTCTTTCTCTGACTGCTGCAAAGGAGAATTAGTATAGGCATGCAAATCGCCGAACAGCACCTGCACTCTTAATCTGCCTTGCCATAAAGCCTGCAGGCGGCGCACCACTGCTGTGAAACCATAGCACCAGACGCACATGGGGTTGGTAACGTAGATCAACTGCGGATTATCGGATACTTTAACCATAGGCTATACTTTTTGCCTATGTATTTACCGATTGTAGCCGCACTTGGTTGTGGTTTTGATTGGTGGTTGCTAATTGGTGGTTGCTAATTGTTGCTTGCTTAATGGTTGAATTGTTGATTGTTGAATTATTAAAGTTTCTGGCGCAAGTCTTTAGCAATAGCGGTGACTTGTGACTCTGCATAATGGGAGGTCTTCAGACTTCCATGAGCCATACTTTCAACTTCTGCAAAGTATAAATCCATACTTTAGGATGCGCTGAGATGACCTCACAGCGTCCTCCAGACCTGTGAGCGTCTTGTCTAAGCGAAGCAAAGGCCACGGGCACAGACACTCACAGGTTTTTAAAACACTATGAGGTCTTTGAGCAAGCCTTCTATACATTTAAGAAAAAGACGCAAAGTATTGCATCTCTACATTCGAATAACAATCAACGATCAACCATTAACAAAAAACCATCCACCCATTTAACAAGCAACAACTAACAACAGCAATTAATCACTTATAAATCATCTTCACAGTCATGCCGCCGTCTATGGTTATACTTTGGCCGGTAATAAAACCTGCTTTAGCAGAGCACAGGTACAACGCAGCCTCGGCGATATCTTCAGGAGTTCCCACGCGGCCAACGGGGTGCTGCTCTTTATCTTCTTTGCTGTGCTGCGGTTTATACTTCTGGCTTTTTTTCTGCCAGTCACCTGTTTCTATCCAGCCGGGTGCAATGGCGTTTACTCGTATCCTGTCTACTGCAAGGCTAATGGCCAGCGAGTGCGTTAATGCTTCGAGTCCTCCTTTAGAGGCTGAGTAGGCAAATGTATTGGGCTCCGACATAAACGCCCTGGTACTGCTGATGTTAAGAATGACCGGATATCCTGACTTTTTAAGAAGCGGCAGACTATACTTGGCGCACATCACCGGGCCGCGCAGGTTTACGGCCATTATCTTATCGAACTCAGACATAAGCATTTCCTGCAGGTTACCCATAAAAGGATCGGCGATACCTGCGTTATTTACCAGTACATCCAGCAGCCCATACTTCTCCCCCACCTTTTCCATCAGCGCCACAACTTCATGTTCGGCACTTACATCGCAAAGTATAAACTCAATATTCCCTTTCCCTTGCTGTAGCCTTTTTACTGCTTCTTTTCCTGCTTCCTGGTCTACATCGGTTATGATAACTGCTGCTCCTTCGCGGGTAAACGCCTCAGCCATGCCCAGGCCAATGCCTTGTGCGCCACCGGTAATCAATACAGTTTTGCTTTTATAGTATGTGTTACTCATAGGTTATACTTTTAAACTGGTAAACTCAATTGGTGAGGTTTACGGTTTACAAAAATATAAATATGAGCTTTGTAAAATATTTATACCTTTTAACTTGACTTTACGTAAAGCAGTATTAACTTTGAAATTCAAAGTACTTTAACATGAACCAACAGCAAGACCAGTTAGCAGACCTGCACGAGATCCGTAAGATCATGGATCGCTCTTCCCGGTTTATTTCGCTTAGCGGACTTTCAGGAGTGGCAGCCGGTGTATCGGCTCTTTTAGGGGCAGCTGTTGTAAAGTGGTACCTGGTTTCGCACAATATAAACTATAACCAATCGCTGGGCCTTAACCTTACCCGGGATGCTATTCTCTTTTTGGTTGCGGTAGCGGGCCTTGTGTTTATACTTGCCTTTTGCTCGGCTACATACTTTACCGCTCGCAACGCCAAAAAGAACAGCTACCGGGTTTGGGACAGCAAAACCGAACGGATGCTTGTTAACCTGTTTATACCCCTGGCAGCCGGCGGAGCTTTTTGTGCCATACTTGTTTACCACGACCTGCTGTACCTGGTGGCCCCTGTGATGCTGATTTTTTATGGATGCGCTTTGTTAAATGCAAGTAAGTATACCTTAAGCGACATCCGTTACCTGGGAATACTTGAGATTATACTTGGTTTGGTGGCCAGCTTTTTCGTGGGTTATGGGTTACTTGCCTGGACGGTGGGGTTTGGTGTACTGCACATAGTATATGGTGTGTTGGTGTATTATAAGTACGAACGCTAGCAGACCCGTGAAAGATTATCTTGAAAATATAAATAAGGCCTTTGAAAGCAGGGCACGGCTGGGCATTATGTCGGTACTAATGGTGGATGATAAGGTAGACTTTAACACCCTGAAAGAAACCTTGCAGCTAACAGACGGTAACCTTGCCAGCCACCTGCGTGCACTGGAAGAGGCAAAATACCTGCGCGTGGAAAAGCAGTTTGTTGGCCGTAAACCAAACACTACCTACCATGCCACCGACGAAGGCCGCGAAGCTTTCACGAGCCACTTAGATGCACTGGAACAACTTATTTTAAACAACAGGAAAGACACCTGATATTTTTTTTGCAGCTACACTTTGTAATTCAAAGTACTTTAACACCAAAGTATAAAATAGTACGCTAAACATATAAAGCTCATGACTGAACAAGACCAACTCCGAAAACCGCTACCACCGGCTCCACTTGGCCAGCATGCTTTGCAAGGGTCAAGTTTAGCTTTGCTACTGGTTATTATCTTTCTGCTGCCAGGTGGCGAACCTAACGCTGGTGCCCCCAAATTCTGGTGGCTGCTGCCTGTTACACTTGCTCCTGCGGCTGGTGCGCTTGGTGGTGCTTTTTATTATATGCTGGCCTTGTTCTGCTATAAAGGTGGCTGGAATACTACCTTCCCTAATATCCTGAGTTTACTTGTCTATATTTTGCTGGTGGCCATAAGTTTTGCACTAAGCATGAATGGCCCTGACTAAGGGAGATAAACACTTCACTACCATTTAAATCCACAACTATTACTACTACTAGCATGGCACTAAGAAACGATTCACAACACCGTCCGATACATGGAGCATCAGTTGGCAAACGCATGCTGCAGGGTGCTATAATTGGCCTTATACTTATCTCATTTTTCCTGGTGGGAGCCGGAGAGCCAGACCCATCCTGGCTAAAACTTTGGTGGATAAAACCGCTGCTTGTGGTTCCGGCAGCCGGCGCATTAGGAGGACTATTCTATTACAACATGGATCATCTTCGCGCACAGGGCGGCTGGAGAACGGCACTGGCTTATAGCATCAGCCTGGTTGTATTCCTTGTTATATTGTGGCTGGGCACTGTACTGGGGCTAAACGGCACCATGTGGGATTAAATGCCAAAATGATCAGTATCTGATTATTAACAATAAAATTTAAAGTATAAAATAATGGAAAACGAAAAAAGATATAAGGAAGATGTAGCTGTAAATGACGGCGATATGGCCCTGAACATCATCAGCTGGCTGTTCGGTATAATTGCTTTTGCAATTGGTGTAGTAAACACATTTTGGGGAAACGATCCTGGGTTCGGGATATTTATACTTCTGCTCTCCTTCGTTTACTTTCTTCCGGTAAACGACATCCTCAGGAAAATAGCCGGCTTCACAATTCCTAAGCTGCGCCTGCTAAAAATTCTTCTGGGCATCTTTATTATCTGGGCGGCAATGGGCGTCGGTGAACTGTTCGACAAGATAGAACTTATGATGAATAGCTTTTAAACAACTAACGATCAATTATATACAAAAATTTATACCTTATTATTATGGTAACGCAAAACAAAAGACTTACCGGTATTGTGCTCGGAGTAGCATTTTTACTATCCATTCCTTTAATAGCCATGCAGTTTACAGATGAAGTAGACTGGGAACTGGCAGATTTCGTGATCATGGGTATTCTGTTGCTCGGCACCGGGCTCCTCTGTGAACTTGTCATGCGAAAGGTCACGAATTGGAATTACAGGATCGGCCTGATTGCAGTTTTACTTTTCGTGCTATTCCTGATGTGGGCAGAACTGGCAGTCGGCATTTTCGGGACACCTTTTGCCGGAAGTTAGGCAGTAACACATAATATACATTGGAGCCAGGAGGCTTGCACAAAAGTATAACCAACATTTAAAAGCAAATAATAATGGGAAATAACACAGCAATGGAAAACAGGCTGGATATCTGGAGTATAAGCGGCTGGCTATTTGGAATAGTTATGCTTATAGTGGGCCTGCTAAATATGTTTCTGGTACACCTGGTGCCGGGTATAGCCTACCTCCTGCTCTCTTTAATTTATTTACCGCCTGCTAATGCCTATTTCAGGAAAAAGACTGGTTTCCCGATACCGCTTGCAGTAAAGCTTATCCTGGGTGTAGCTATTTTCTTTTTCACATTAGGGGTGAGTGACCTTGGCGATATGATTGACAAGCTGTAAAACTAGCGGAGATAATAACGCCAGAGTTGGGTAAATACCAGTCAGTAAAAAGGTAAGCAGTATACTTTCTTCAGATAAAACAGATCAGCCATGAAAGATGAAATATTAACACATTTAAATAACCCCGGACAACTCGAAAAGCTGTACCGCAGTAACAAAGCACCTTTTAAGCGGGAGTTTAGTACACTGTACCCGGAGCTTAAAGGAAACGCACTCGCTGATTTCTGGAATGAAAGACTATATTACGAAAGTGACGAAATTAACTGGGGCACCGGCAGAGAGATATTGCTTTTGATAATAACTGCCCTAATCGCAGGCACTATTGCCAAAATACCAGCTATGTTCCAGATAGACGCTGAGTTCTTTTACCCCAGAAACATCGGCTTTATTTTTCTGCCACTCTTAATGGCATACTTTGCCTGGAAAAATAACCTGCAACTGAAGTATATCGCTGTAATATACGGGGTGATTCTCGTCTCGCTTATCTACATCAATGCCCTCCCTGTCTCCACCACAAGCGACACACTCATACTTGCCTGTATCCATCTGCCTTTGCTGCTGTGGGTGTTACTAGGCGCTGCATTTGTGGGCAATAACCTTCAGGACCAGAACAAACGCCTTGATTACTTACGATACAACGGCGACCTGATCGTGATGACAACGCTTATCCTGATTGCAGGCGGCATCATGACCGGGCTCACGATTGGCCTTTTTTCACTGATAGGATTTCAGATAGAGCAGTTTTACTTTGAGTATGTGGCTATTTTTGGACTGGCAGCAGCGCCTATCGTTGGCACTTACCTCACACAAACCAATCCGCAGCTGGTAAATAAAGTATCGCCGGTAATAGCCAAAATCTTCAGTCCGCTGGTTTTAATAATGCTTGTAATTTATCTGTTTGCCATACTTTACTCCGGCAAAGATCCTTACAACGATCGTGAATTCCTGATCATCTTTAATCTACTGCTGATCGGGGTTATGGCCATCATTTTCTTTTCGGTGGCAGAAAGCTCTAAAACTAAGGAAAGCACCACTGCTAACTGGGTTCTTCTCCTTTTATCTGCGGTAACGATAATTGTAAATGGTATTGCGCTGTCGGCCATCCTGTTCAGGATTGCAGAATGGGGCATTACCCCAAACAGGCTGGCTGTGCTGGGCGGCAATATACTGATACTTGTAAACCTTGTGCTGGTAACTGTTGAGCTGTTCAGGTCGGTAACGGGAAAGTCCGAAACAACTAATGTGGGGAGCTCCATTGCCAGGTTCCTGCCCATCTACTTTATCTGGACTGTTATTGTCGTGTTTCTGTTTCCGGTGCTTTTAGGGTTTAAGTAGATTGTATAGCCACTCGTATAGTATAAATTAATTTCTCAGAGAAATCGAGAAAACAAAAAAAGGCGCTACTGTGGCAGCGCCTTTTTATAATTTAGCAGTTTAGCGTTTTTGCAGTTGCTTTGCCAGTTTATCTTCTACGTTCTTCAGTTGCTCATACCAGTTGCCTCCCTGGTCTTCTGCGAATACATCATTGCCGGGTATGCCAACACGCATACTTATTTTCTTGGAGTCTGTGGCCTGGTTCGCTTCCTCTTTAAAGTATACATCCACCGAGTCTATCTTTTTGGAGTGCCGGCGAAGCTTATCTATCGTGCTGCGTACATGCTGCTGTAAATCTTCAGAAATGGTAATATCCACGGCCTGCACATCAAGCCGGATGCCTTCATAGTTCTCTGTATAGTTCATAAATTTTTGTAGTTAGTATTTAATGTTATAGAAGCCCATGGCGCAATAACCTGCGGAGCCTCTTCTTACAGTATTGCCATATTAACGTAAGGTGCTCCCTTTTGTTAAAGAGAGCTCTTTTTATACAGCAGAAAAATGGTAAAGTATGATGAAGTACCGATTTGCTACAAACAAAGCGTTTCATGTGGTCAAAAAAACAGGCGTTGTACCAAACCCGAACCTGTTTACTTATCGTTAAAACAGAAAGATAAACCTTAAAGTTGAAGGCCTATGAACACCCTCCCCATCAACTGGCTAACAGAAGGACTAATAGATTTTGAGTATAAAAAATACCTGCTGCTGGCCTACCTGCAGGCAGCTAAAGAAGAATTCGGGCAGCAGCGCCTGTACCCCGTATTTTCTGACCTGATCATGCATTACCGCAACCTGCTGCAGGTTAAAGAGCACAAAAAACTGGTGTACGAGTCATTTCCGCAGCGCATCAGCCGCGCCGATTTTGAGAAACTGGAGCTGGTGTATGAGAAGATTGTAGCAGATGATGAGACGATGCAGCAGATCGAGGAGATCATCCAATACGCTTCCCCACTCTTTGGCGAGGCAGTGGAATCGGGAAAGGAACTGTACGATTTTGTAGAGCGCCACCTCGAGATAAGCCCCGTGGGTATTACGCCTATTTACCACAACGAAGGCTATCTTTTTCTGGAGGCCTTTCCGGGCAAGGAGACACAAGTATACATGTACCGCATTACCGTTTTTGAGAACACCTACGAAAAGTACCGCGGCATAAATACACAGCATTTGCAAACAGTACGGCGAGGGCTGGCTATTACACATGAGAATTTGAAAGTGAGGCTTTTACGCGAGCGCCAGGAGTTGCCCAACCCTGCTACATTTGCCATCGTTTCAAAAATCCCGGTGCCCCTGGAGCATTCGCTGCTTCCTATTGCCAAACGCTCGCTGGTAAAGTATGTGGCACAATTGGCTGCTTAAATTATACTTACTTTACCCCATCTTAATGCCAGAGCTTAACAGCTCTGGTAAAATATACCCATGGCGCGAGCGGCAATGCCTTGTCCTGTTTTATATCTTCTCTGTAAATGTATCTCCTGCAGCTACTAATCGTCCCTCTCAAGAGCAGGGCCGTTTCATTCTCTTATTTCGCCTTTCGCTGGCGCGGGTTTGCAATCTGGAAATCAGACTGATTGCCCTTCCTTCTTCCCCTTCATTGCACCAAAGTAAACCGATCAAAGCCCGAAATAATTCTACCAACTGCTCATCGGTTACTTATGCCTATTTATATAGAATTAATATGTGCTGGTATATTCTGTTTTAACAGGTCATAAAAGCAGATTTACTTTGTGTAAAGAGGCGATAAAACTGCTTGTACTTAAATATGAATAAGACAGAAATACTATCTGCAAATTTCTTTTCCTTTTAAAACTATGAAGAAGCACCTATTACTATTATTGCTTGGCCTTAGCACCGCACCTGCTTTTGCGCAGGCACCGGCTAGCCAGCAGGCACGCCCGGCACAACAGCAATCGGCTGCCGTGCCTGGCACTACAGCACCAAAAGGCAACGCCAAAATCAGCGGTGTAATTCTGGATGCTGAAACCGGCAAACCTGTTGAGTTTGCTACCGTGGCACTTATTAGCGTAGCTACCGGTAAGCCCATAGACGGTACCATGGCCGACGATAAAGGCAGGTTCTCCATTACCAAAGTGGCGGCAGGCCAGTATAAACTGAACGTGTCGTTTCTGGGCTATAAGCTGCAGACCATTGAAAATGTAACAGTAAATTCCGACAATGCCGACCTGAACATAGGCACTGTGTCTCTTGCATCGGATGCAAAGCGCCTGAGCGAAGTGGTTATTACTGGCGAGAAGCCTTTGGTTGAAGAAAAAATTGACCGCACCGTTTACAACGCAGAAAAAGACATAACCAATGCAGGTGGCAATGCAGCCGATGTGCTACAGAAAGTACCGTCGCTGTCGCTGGATAACGATGGTAACGTGCAGCTGCGCGGCAGCTCTAACGTACGCGTACTTATCAACAACAAGCCATCGGCCATTATGGCAGGTAGTGTTGCCGACGCATTAAAGCAGATTCCTGCCGATCAGATAAAATCTGTTGAAGTGATCACCAGCCCGTCTGCCAAGTATGACGCAGAAGGTACAGCAGGTATCATTAACATTATTACCAAGCGCGACGGTGGCCTGCAAGGTGTGACCGGCTCTGTGGCTGCAACTGCAGGCACACGAGGCAGCAATGGTAACGCCAGCCTGAACATACGCCGCGGCAAGCTTGGCATCAATGGCACGTTTGGTGGCAACATGTTCTACAACAAAGGCAACATGACCAACGAATTTACTGGCTACGATGATCCTGCCACACCTATTGACGAGACGTCTTTCAACTTTCAGCGTGGTGAAACACGCCCAAGAGGTGCTTTCATGAATGGCGTATTAGGCTTTGAGTATGATTTCAATCCTAAAAACAGCTTGTCTGGTGGTATACGTACCAACGGCGGGCAGTTCCGTGTAACCAATGATCAGGAAGTTTATTCTAAGAATGCGTTCAGAACTGAAAGCTTCCTCAACGACATTGTAATGCGCAACCAGCGCATTGGCACAGACTATAACCTGGACTTTACGCATTACTTTAAAAACCCTGGTCAGGAGCTGGCATTATTGTCTCTTTACTCAGTAACCAATACTGAGAACAGAATTAGCCAGGATTTCTATAATGAAGGCGAAGCACCTTATACTTTAAAGCGCAACTCGAATGATGGGGCCAACAAAGAGCTAACCTTCCAGGCTGATTACACGCATCCGTTTAAGAATAAGACCAGCTTGGAGATAGGTGCCAAAACGATATTAAGAGATGTGGAAAGTGATGCCGTGTACCGCGATATGTTTATCAACAGGCCTGAAACCAGCAGAATTGACAACTTCTTTTACCAGCAGGATGTGTATGCCTCTTACATGACCTATGGCTTTGCCATAAAAAAGAAGCTTAACGTTAAACTGGGTGGCCGTTATGAATTCACGGATATCAGTGCGGATCTAATCGGAAATGACAAAGACTACACCACAGACTATGATAACTTTATACCGAGTGTGGCGCTGTCTTACAGCCTGAAAAACAAGCATACGTTCAAAGCTAACTTTACCCAGCGTATACAGCGTCCTTCGATGTTCTTCCTGAACCCTTACCGCCAGGAGCAAACATCAAACACGTTTGTGCAGGGTAATGCAAATCTTGACGCCGAGTTAACAGATCTGTATGAATTAGGCTACAGCACCTTCTTCAAAACCACATCGATCAATGTTACCGGTTATGTGCGCCATACGGATAATGCCATTGAGCCTATCGCCTCTATCATTACCGTTACGGATGACGACGGATCGCAGCGGGAAGCAACCTTGCTTACGTTCCAGAACATCGCAACAAATAAAACATACGGCGTTAGCTTATTTGGTAACACTAAGCCAACCAATAACTGGACCATCGGCGGTAGCTCTAACATCTACTATGTGGATTTGAACAGCATGTATAACAGCAACAGCGGCTGGATGTACAACATCAACGCTAACTCTTCTTATACTTTTGGCAAAGGCATTAGTGCCCAGTTTAACGGTGGCTTTAACTCTCAGCGAATTCAGCTGCTGGGCAGGTTTGCAGCCTTCTCTTACCATGGCCTGGCCATCAAAAAAGAATTGTTCAACAAGAAAGGTGGCATAAGCTTAGGCCTGGATAACCCGTTCAGGGAGAGCATGCGCATGAAGAACGACGTAAAAGCACCTGCTACCAAGGTAAACCCACGCGCTTATGAGCAGCACATGGTCATGAATAATTTTAACCGTGGTGTACGGGTTAGCTTTAACTACAGCTTCGGTAAAATGGACCAGCAAAAACCCCCGCGCCGTAAAAAATCAATCCGTAACGACGATGCCAAGCAAGGCGACGGAAACGGCGTAGGATAACAATACAAACCACTACCTACTATCTACTAAAAAGCCTCTCCCATTTGGGAGAGGCTTTACTTTTTACTTTAAATAAATAACAGTTACACCCACCGCTTTAAGATGCTTACAAGCTCCTGAAATGTAAAGGGTTTACACAAGTGGTCATTCATGCCGGCATTTATACTTTTATCAATATCTTCCTGGTAGGCATTTGCCGAAAATGCAATGATTGGACTTTTAAAACCGGATTTGCGTAATCTACCTGCCGCTTCCAGCCCGTCCATACCTGGCATCTGTATATCCATCAGCACCATATCGAAAGGAGTTTTATCTGAAGCCTCCAGGGCTTCCAATCCGCTTATGGCTGCTGTTACATTGGCCCCCACACGTTCCAGCAATTCCTGTATCAAAAACACGTTTATCGGGTTATCATCTACCACCAACACCTTAATTCCTTCCTGAAGCATAAAGGCTTTATCCTCTTCAAATTCGACTTGCTTATTGCTGGCATGCGATTTCTCTTCCAGATAACCTACCCTGATTGAAAACCGGAAAGTTGTACCTGCCTGGCCTTCGCATTGGTTATCAATGCCTATTTCACCACCCATCAGGTCTACGAGTCTCTTGCTTATGGCCAGGCCAAGTCCAAAGCCCCCATACTTGCGCGATGTGGACTGATCAGATTGGGTAAAGGAATCAAATATGATCTGTTGCTTTTCGGGATCTATACCTATGCCTGTGTCAGCGACTGTGAACTGCAGTACTGCCTCCTTACTTACATCCGAAACATCCTGCACATCGCAATGCACCTTTATACAGCCTTTATCAGTAAACTTGAGGGCATTACTTACCAGGTTTATCAGTATCTGGTTGATACGTGTCGGGTCGCCTGTTATAACCTGTGGCACTGCATCTCCGAAAGTATAGTTAAAGTCAATTTTCTTTTCCCTGGCCAGGTACTTATATGGTTCCAGATGCGACGCTATAACCGCCCTTATATCAAAAGGAATTGACTCAATTGCAATTTTATCCTGCTCTATGCGATGAAGGTCCAGTATATCGTTGAGGAGTTTTGAAAGATTAGAGCCAGAAGATTGGATAAGGCTTACGTACTGAGACTGCGTGGCATTAAGGGGAGTATCCTGTAGCAGGTTTGTAAAGCCAAGTATACCATTCAGCGGTGTGCGAATTTCATGGCTCATACTCGATAGGAAGTGGCTTTTTGCCTCATTTGCAGCTTCAGCTTTCTCTCTGGCTTCGTTTAGCTCCTGCTCTTTCTTCTTAAGTTCAGTAATGTCTTTCGCAATTATCAGTATGCCGTCCTTTTCCTTTTTATTATCGTGTAAGTATGAAAAGGAACAGGAGGCTGGTATTGTACTTTGGCGCGACGTGTGCAGCAGGAGCTCCGTATTCAGGCACTTGCCTTTTTCTTCCAGTTTGTAAATTGCTTCGAGCAGCTTTAGGCTTTCGGTTTCGCTGAACAATTCAGAAAAATGCTTACCTGTTAGTTCTGCCTCGCTGCATCCTGTTGCCTCTTCAAATGCTTCGTTTACATTCCGGATAGTAAAATCTGTATTCAGGATCAGTAGCATATCTACAACACCCTGATAAATGCTTTGCATAAAATCCCTGGACACAGTAGATTTTTTCAACTCTTGCCCAAGCATACTTATCCCGGCAATAACAGCATCCATCTCATTACCAGCATCTGAAAGCTCAAGCTCGTAATCAAAGTTACCGTTTGCTACTTCCGCAATCAGGGTAATAATTTCCTCTATCCTCTTTTTAAGCACCTGCACGTTTATTGTACTTCCCTAAGTTGTTTACATCAAAGTTCGCTACTCTCTTTCAATCAAAAAAGTAGTTTCTATTAATTCCATGGCAAAGTTATCTTTTGCCTGATAATAACCCACTTTAGGCTTTAAGTTTGCCCCAATTCTTTTCTTTTCTACAGATGCCGAAATACCGAAGTTGATGGTAGCACACCCAAGTGCACTGGCCCTGTTTATAACCCGGAATAGCGCCTGCCTGTAAACCCCGTACTCTATCAAATAATCATAGTTCATGCCTATAAGCATAGGGCTGTATACCTTAGCTGCATTCTGATGGCAGAAACACACTGCTACAGGTAAGCTATCAGCCGCATAATCCTCTTTTAGATAAAGCATTATAAACTCCCAGGCCGGATCTTCATTTAGCTCTTTAAAAAGCTTAAACGGAAACAGAAAGTTGTTTATAGCCAGGTTATTACTTTTAACGTTTCTAAAAAGCTTAACCGCATAATCGAGTTCTTCTGCTGTAAGGCTGCCTTTAACTTCTACATTAAAATGATGCTGATTTCGCTTTATTTTCTGTACATAGTGCCGCCTGTTTTTCTGAGAAAGTGACTGCACATACTCAGCTTCTGTCTGGCTGTTTAAGCCCTCTATGGTACAGGAGTCAGGTAAATCGACTTTTGCATAGCCCTGTTCTATCATTATTTCCTGAAGTTCCTGATCTGCGGCATCAAAATCGCGCAACATAATATTGCTTACAACTTCTTTTTCCTGCAGTTCAGATAGCTCGTTCAATAATAGCTTAAGGGCAGGTTTCCAGTTGTCATTATCCCTGTTAAGGTATAGGTGATCACCTTCGGTAAAGAGTGTACCCAGAAAAATGCCTTTGGCCGTAAGATAATACGGGTTAAGTACCCGTTCTTTTTCAATAATCCGTGAAACTGACACCTGGGAGAACATGTCCTCTTTATACAGAGCAATTACAGCACAGGTTATCAGTATTAATTTGCCATGGTTGTCTTCTACCACATAATACCTGAAGTTCCAGTTATTTTCCAGCTCTGCGTTGTCACTAAAGGATCTTTCAAGAAACTGCATTCCACGCCAATCGAACATCCCATTTTTACCCAAGTGGCTGTTCCATGTAGTTTCGGATATACTTTTTACAGAAGTATAGCTTTTTAAACAAAGAGAAGCTTCCTTATTTCTCGGGTCTGTTAATTTAGCATCAGTGGAATTTTCGGGCAGCTTAAATGCTTTCCTGATCTTCGCATCGGTCTGGTCTGTAACTAACAGTGCTTTTCGGAAATTGTAATTTAGTTTTTGTACCATCCTTTCAATATCTTCAAAAGAATTGTTGAGGGATATAGTGATACGGATACCAATATTTTTAGCAGGCACAGCCGGAAAAGTAGCCAGGTTTACATACACACCATCCTGCAAAAGTTGTTGTACCAGGTAGTTGCCCATGTCCATGGTACCTGTACCAATAAAGAAGATAGGGCTATTGTTTTCGTGCACAAGCGGCAGGTTTGTGCTTTTAAGCAGTGTATTGCAGTATGCAATCCTTTTCTGAAGTTCTTCCTGGTAAGTATAAATCTCATTGCTAAGGTGTATCCGGGCAGATGCCAGCGCGGCGCCCAGCGTGGCTGGCTCTATCTGCACCGAAAAGGTAAGTGGTCCGCCAAAGGTGTTTACCTTGTTATACCACTCTTCGTTTGGAAACAACGATAAGCCGCCACAAGCCCCAAACGCTTTGCCCAGGTTCGCAGTGAGTACCATCTTACGGTATAGGCCATCCTCCATCTGGCTCATTACATAACCTGTGCCATGCTTGCCAGCCCAGCTCATGCCATGTGCATCATCTACATACAAGTATAACTGCTCATACTTTTCGGCCAGAGCTATCACTTCTTTTATGGGTGCATAATCACCATACATCGAGTACACACCATCAGCCATGTACCAGATGCGCTCATACTTGTTGCGTTGTTTTTTTATGCGGTCTTCGAGCATCTCCAGGTTGTTATGCCGGATCATTTCAACAGCTATGCCCTGTCCCAGCAGTTTTTTTACAGCTTCCTGTATGCTGGCATGTGCCTGGTGGTCTAGTATAACGAGGTCGGTCTGCCGGATTATCCCCGGGATTGTTGTCTGGTGGGCAAGTGTGCAGTTTTTTGATATGACTACCGGGGCATTGTACATCTCCCGTATCAGGACTTCGAGTTCACTATACAGCGGATTAGACACATACGTGCGCGACATCGGGAACTGCGTACCATAACGCTCAATGGCATCTATAGCTCCTCGTTTTACAGCAGCATGGTGCTCCAGGCCCAGATAACCACAGGTACCAAAATGGAGCACTTTCCGGCCATTAAGTGTAAGCGATTCTCCACTCAACGACTCATCTTCGGCATGCAAATGAATGATACCCTTTTTCTTTGACACAGAAAGTACAGAGTCTACCGTATCTATTATGTGATTATGCCTTATTTTTGCCACTATTTTTAGTATAATTGCTTTTAACGAACACCAGACTTACAAAAGAATGCATTTCACTTTAGCCGTATAATTTGGAAAAGAATTTAAAATCAAAAGAAACCCCTTTTGTCAAGATGTTTATTGTTGACGGCATTCTTCATTTCCGTTATAAGAACATTGAAAACCTTGACCTGGAGGTAGCGAAACAATGCGTTAAAGACCGGTTAGAGTTTACAGGGGAAAAAGATTACCCCTGCCTGATAGATGCTATAACCATAAAGCATTTTACAAAAGAAGCCCGCGATTACTTTGCAAACGAAGGGAATAAAGGTATTATAGCCAGCGCCATTCTTAGCAGCTCAACGGTTATTAAAATGATGGCTAATTTTTACGTTATGGTAAACAAACCAGTAAACCCTACCCGCCTGTTTACAGAAAAAAAGAGTGCTTTAGAGTGGCTGGAACAATACAAAAAATAGTTATTCTTTCCTCTCTTGTCACAAAATTAATAAATCACCTACACTATTCCCGTTGATGGTTTTACGTCGGTGCCACGTAAGAGTCTTGCCGCTTCGGTGCCGCCTTTTTCTTTGCTGCAATATGCTCATAAATCAGGCTTATGTCTTCGTTGGTTATCGGCTTATGCAATAGCCTGGAAACCATGCTGTATGCTGCTGCTTTTATACTGTCCGAAACATCCAGAGATGAGGTAAGCACATAGATGCTGCAATTCGTTTCCACGCCTGGTTTTAGCTTAGCAAGGGCATCCAGAAAATGCCATCCATCCATAAGCGGCATGTTTAGGTCCAGAAAGATCACATCAGGCATGGCAGTATTGTCAAGCTCTGCCATAGTCTCCAGCGCAGCCTCTGCGGAAAGGAACGTTACAACTTCTGTAGTTGCGGTATCAAGGTTTAGTATACTTTGCGTCAGAAAAACGCTTAGGTGATCATCGTCTATGACGAATACTTTCATACTTATAGTTTATGGAATAGAAATCTGGAAACTTGTTCCTACTCCTGTCTTGCTTGTAACGTTTATATTACCACCCATTGCCTCCAGGTGGGTTTTTACCAAGTAGAGACCTATGCCCCTCCCATTCTTATTCTGATGGAACCGTTTATATAGCTTAAAAACATTATCCCTGGCCTTATCCATGTCAAAACCTGAGCCGTTGTCAGAGAAGATGACCAATACTCCTTTATCCGGAATGGCCTGGCACTTAACTTCCACTCTTAGCCTGCGGTCTGATGCCCTATACTTTATTGCGTTGGAAAGCAGGTTGTAAAATATACTGTATAGGTAAGCCTTATTAGCCTTCACCTCTAAGTTATCAGCAATTGTAAGCAAAACCTCCCCATCGCATTTCTTCAGAGACTCTTCCAAAGTAGAGAGGGCCTGCTCTACAACCAGCTTTATACTGATCTTCTCCAGTTCCAGATTGCCATTACCGTCTCGTACGCTCAGAATCGTATTCATATCCTTCAGAACAATATCCAGCTGCTCTACACTTTGTTTCAGGTGAGCAAGCGAAGCGTCATATAATGCGTTATCCTTGCTCACTTTTGAGAGCAGGTTCGCTAAACCTATTGCATTAGCAACCGGAGCCCTTAGGTTATGCGACACAATGTAAGTGAACTGCTGCAGGTCTGTGTTCTGCCGGTTCAAGTCCTGTGTCATTCTAAGCAGATTTTCCTCTGCCTCTTTTTTGTAGGTAATATCTTTCTGTATGGCTACAAATCTTGTAACAATACCATTGTTATCAAATATAGGCGTAGTGTCTATAGAGGCCCAGAACTTCTCACCGGACTTACGGTAGTAGGCTATCATTACGTTAAAGTGAACCCCTTCCTTAAGCTTTTCGCACAGCTTATGCAGGGTTATATTATCTGTTTCTTCGCCTCGCAGCACCTCTCCGGGTTTTCTTCCGGCCAAATCAACAATAGTATAGCCTGTCATTTTGGTAAAGCCTACGTTTACCCACTCCGTCAGTCCATCTGCATTCATAATGATCACGGCATTGTCGGTACCGCTGGCAACCAGCGAAAGCATTTCCAGTTCCTGCTGCGACTTTATTCGCTCTGTTATATCTGTAAGTATGGTAACGAACTTTACAATTTCGCCGTGCTCTCCAAAAACAGGGTTTACCTGCAACGAGAACCAAATTAACTCTCCATCTTTACGGCGGCTGCACACTTCCCTAGAAATAGGCGTACCACGGAGCATTTCGTCTTTTACTGCCTCAAGTGGGTACTCATCTTTATGTTGCGCCTGCAACAACTCAGCGGGTACTGTTCCTAAAGCCTCTTCCAGGCTATACCCTGTAAGCTTTGTAAAGCTGTCGTTTACCCACTCAACTTTACGCGCTGCGTTAGTTATAATAACACAATTAGTTGTGTGCCTTGCTACAAGCGAAAGCTGTTGAAGCTCCCGCTGTGCTTCCACTCTGTCTGTTATATCAACAAAATAGATGGAAAGCCCCTCTTCCGACGGGAAAGCTCTTACACTCAACCACATGCCTAGTTCCGTTGAGTAAGCCTCGAAGTGTACGCTGCTGCCGGTTTGCATGGCGTACCGATAGTTTTTGTAGAAGATATTGGTCGGCGAATCCTGATACAGCTCAAAGAAACTCTTACCTATGAACTCTTCTTTTTTAGACCTAGTAAGGCGCTCAAACTCGCTGTTAGCATACGTATACTTCCAGTCGCGGCCAATGGTACAGAAGGCATCCGTTATACTTTCAAAAATAGTTGTAAGCTTCTTTGCATGCAGCTCCACTGTTTCATGATAGTTTGTTACAGCGGTAATATCCTTAACAATACTATGCACAGCCAGTACTTCGCCATCTACCTTAACAGGTATTTTAGTTATCTCCAGCACCAATTTGCCGGCGCCTTCAAACTCAGATGTAAGTATAAACTTTACAGTTTTTCCGTTAAAGGCATCTTCCAGATAACCGGCGCACATTTCAAGAGCATTTGCCGGGAGAAAATCAAAGACAGGCCTATGCAGGATTTTATATTTAGGAAGCCCAAGAAGGCTTTCCGCAGCCTGGTTAGCTTCAAGTATTATTCCCTCCCGGTTCTCTACTAAAACTGCATCCGGGCTATTATCAAACAAAGACTTGAAGCGCTGCTCACTTTCGATTAGCCGCTGTCTGTTTCTGTACTTATCCGTTACATCGCGTGAACTGGTAACAAGTGCTCTTACAGCAGGATTATGTAACTGATTGCTAAGACTGGTCTCAAGCCGCCGCCACTTCCCATTGGCATGTAGAAACCGGATGTCCGAAATTGTTACTTGCTCTTCTGATTTTAATGCCAGAACAAGTTTTTCCTGGACCATCTCTACATCATCCGGGTGGATTAGAGAAAAGGCATTCACCCCCAGTAAGTTTTCTGCAGGGTACCCAAGTAAACGCTCAGTTGATCCTCCACTATAGGTGAAATGTACATTTTCATCGAACAAGGCAAGCATATCGGTACCATGCTCAACCAAGGCCCTGTGCAGTTCATCTTTCTCCTGTAGCTGCTGTATACCGAGTCTTTGTTCAGTTATATCCCGTCCTACAAAATACAGCATGTTTTTGTTCTCTATCCAGACGCCTGACCAGTACATGTGAACAATATAGCCTCTTTTATGAATGTACCGGTTATTGAAGCTAACCTCATGTGACAGGTTCAGAACCTCGTTAAAAAACAGATTTGTACGCGCTATATCGTCCGGGTGCAGAAAAGAAGAAAAATGCTTACCTGCTAACTCTTCACTTTTATAGCCTAAAATGTGACTAACTGCATCGCTTACAAAAACAAAACAACCGCTGCTATCAACACACCCAAAAATATCGAGTGTAGCATTGATCAGTTTTTCTAATACACCCGGCTTATCAAAAGCAAACATCTGTTACCAATAAAGTAGAAATAAAACAACAATTCTTATTATAGTTATATAAAAGTACTGAAGATTGGCCTTAACAGTTCTTAAATAATCGCTGCAACAAGGGAATCTACTAATTAATTCAAAACGAGGTGCTTTGCTCTCCATTTAATTTATACAGCTAAAATACTATTTATAAAGTTATAATGAAGTATAATGGCTTTTGCATGAACGCAACTAAATTTCGTTAGCTGAAGAGATACAACTGTGGCAGGGAGTAAACAAAAAAGCACTTATCTCTTTTTCAGAAATAAGTGCTTTTATTGTGGGCCCAGCTGGAATCGAACCAGCCACCTACTGATTATGAGTCAGTTGCTCTAACCGAATGAGCTATAGGCCCGTCCCTTGAAGATCGCTAAAAAGGTGCTTTCTTTGATTTGGGAGTGCAATTCTACATATTTGTATTCAAAATTTCAAATCCTAACCAATTATTTTTTTCGTGGAGCTGACAAAAATTAAAAATATCATCTTCGACCTGGGCGGAGTAATCATCAACATAGACTACAACAAAAGTATAGAAGAGCTGCAAAAGCTCTGCAAAGATGACTGCCAGGTGCAGTATAGCCAGAAGGAACAATCCCATTTGTTCGACCTTTTCGAAACCGGCGACAGTACTCCTGAAGATTTCAGAAATGACCTGCGCAAAACTTACCAGATGCGCGACGTTACCGACCAACAGATCGACGATGCCTGGAACGCCATGCTGCTGGATATACCCCAGGAGCGGATCGATTTGCTAAAAGAACTGAGCAAGAAGTACCGCATATTTTTACTAAGCAACACTAACGCCATTCACCTGGAGGCTTTCAACAAGATAGTACAGCGCAGTTTTTCGATACCAAGCCTTGATTCGCTGTTTGAAGAAGCCTATTACTCGCACCTAGTAGGCAAACGCAAGCCGGATGCAGTTATATTTGAGATGATCCTGAACCAGCACAACCTGTCCAAAGACGAAACCTTGTTTATAGATGACAGCATACAGCACATTAAAAGCGCAAAAGAAGTAGGCATACACACGCTGCACTTGCAACCACCACTTACCATCAATGAGTTTTTTGCGGATGAGGCAGTTTAACAAGCAGCAAACGTATGGGCTGCACCTGCTTTTGTTCTGCATTACACTGGTAACTACCACTATTGCCGGAACAGAGTGGACATTTGGCAAACTTTTTTTTATAGATGCAGGAGGCTTTACCTGGACGGGAAGTATAAGCTGGGCTGAGTTTGCTGCAGGCCTATACTTTTCGCTACCTTTTCTGGGTGTGCTTACGGTGCATGAGTTTGGCCATTACTTTACTGCCAGGTATTACCGCACACAGGTTACCCTGCCCTACTACATCCCGCTATGGTTTGGCATTACATCCTCCATCGGAACCATGGGCGCTTTTATCCGGATCAAAAGCCGGATTCTGTCGCGTCAGCAGTTCTTTGATATCGGAATTGCCGGTCCGCTGGCTGGTTTCGTGGTAGCTATACCTTTGCTGTTCTACGCCTTTACCCATTTGCCTGAGCCGGAGTATGTGTTTACCATACACCCAACCTATAAAAAGTATGGCCTGGATTATGCGCAGCATGTTTACCAGAACGGATTCGGAAACCTGGCATTAGGCAAAAACCTGTTGTTTATACTTTTCGAGAAGTATGTGGCAGACCCGGCACTGGTCCCTAACCAGTACGAGATGATGCATTACCCGCTATTGTTTGCAGGGTACCTGGCTTTGTTCTTTACGGCCTTAAATTTATTACCAATAGGCCAGTTGGATGGCGGACATGTGCTATACGGATTGATCGGCTACGAAAAGTTTAACCGTATCTCTCCCATCTTCTTCAGCCTGTTTATACTTTATGCCGGCCTTGGAGTTATATCGCCTTACCGGGAACCGCTGTGGTCGGAAGACCTGCTGGTTATTTTTGCGCCGTTTGCTTACTGGGCTTATTCCAGGTTATTGGATAACCGCCGTTTTGCCATAGCAGCTACTATGGGTATGTTCCTGCTGCAGTACAGCTTATCAGGTTTATTTCCGGCACTGGAAGCATATATCTGGATGTGGCCTTTTTACCTGCTGTACCTGGTTTTTGTGCTGCAGCCCGCCACGCCGCATATAAAGTATACTTTGTACCTGGCAGGAATCGTACTGGCAGCGCAGATGCTTATCGTTAGCTTTTACCCGACAGCCGATGGCTACAGTGGCTGGCTTGTTTTCGGATTACTGTTATCGAGGGTGATGGGTTTGTTTCATCCTTCCAGTATCATCGAGACTCCGATAACGCCGGCGCGCCGTACACTGGGTATACTTGCCTTTGTTATACTTATACTTTGCTTCAGCCCCTCTCCTTTTATTGTAGAGTAATAACAACAGTGCTTCTACGCTCACACCCGCTACAGGGCATCTCTGGGCAGATAAAAGAAGAGGCATCTGGAATAATGCAAAGCTGATTAAACATGAATCATCCCGAACTTTGATTGAGGGATAGATAGAGCATGTTCCAGAGGTTGGCCAGTGCCAATCGGATGCGGTAAAGCGGTGCAGGAGTTTTCCTGCACCGCTTTCCTGTTCTGTGGCAGCCCTTGCGCAGC
>NZ_JAHYXK010000011.1 GCF_019443125.1 Pontibacter aydingkolensis
GGTCTGTTCTGTCATGGCTGTTACGAATTAAGTCTGCAAACTTTAAAACGTACAACAGCCGCTGGCAGAACAGATTTTTTGTGTTAAACCGCGTGTACTATCACGCAACTTGAGTTAAGTAATGAATAACAAACCAGCTATACAGCCCATGTATAAACTACTTATACTTAAGCGAGCTATACTTGTAACTATACTTGCTGTGACAGGACTTGTACTTCCGCTGCAGGCCCAGCAAACCTACGCCAACGACTGGATAAAGCACGACCAGACATACTATAAAATAAAAGTAGTAACAACAGGCCTTTACCGCTTAAACCATACTTACCTGAATAACCTTGGCCTGGCTGGTGCAGACCCGCGTAATATCCAGCTGTTCAGGAGAGGGAAAGAAATACCTTTATATGTAGCCGGTGAAGCAGATGGTAATCTGGGCCCTCAGGATTACATTGAGTTTTTCGGAGAACGTAATGATGGAGCGCTGGACCGAGAATTGTATAAGGACCCCACGCACCAGGTACACCAACTATATAGCATCTACACCGATACGGCTGCTTATTTTCTAACAGTAGGCACAATAGCCGGCAAGCGCATGCGCGAAGTAAACCCGGCTGCAAACGGTGCTACTCCGGAGCCATACCATCTACAAAAATCCTTTTACTGGGGAGCGCAGGATTACTACTTGGGGGTGAAGCGCGGCGGTGAAAACCGAATGCCCTGGATGGACAAGGGAGAAGGCCGTTTTATCAATACGTCGCGGTTTGAAAAAACATATCCACTGAGCGGTATAACTAACGTGGAAAGCACCGGGCCAAAGCCATTTATTCGTTACTCAGTTTATGCGAGGAATGATATTGAGCATAACATGGCAATGCGAATCACTAGTGCAAGTGGTGGTATCCGAGAAGTCTCAAGGCATAGGATAGTAGGTGATGGCCACCAGCATGCAACTTATACGGCAGAGTTTACCGATATAACAGCATCTGGTATACTTACTCTTAGAACTTTAGCTGATCCGATGCCTCCCTTTCCAGATGGGCGTCCAGACGAGAGAAATCAGGTAAGTATGGCTCATGCTATTTTAACCTTTCCTCAGAAATCTATCTTCCAGGGCAGCTCCATGATCATTTATACGGATTCATCCCGATCTGTAAATCCATACTATGAGTTTTCGAATATCCCGGCAACAGTGGTAGCATACGATGTAACTGATGTAACGAATGTAACGCGTATTGCTGGTTTTGATGTAAGTGGCAAGCGCGGCTATGTTGTAAATGCAGGTGATGGTAAAAGCCATAAGCTATTGCTGGCAGATACGAATAACCCGATTAACCCTTTACCGGCACAGCGGGTAACTTTCAGGAACATCAACCCGGCTGCTCATAACTATATTATACTTACCAACAAGCGTTTAATGGGTACAGTGAGTGGATCATCATTGCCTGCTCCGAAAGAATATGCCGCATACCGAGCGTCCGCAGCCGGTGGTGGTTATGACACGCTACTTGTGTTTATGGATGAACTGGTAGACCAGTATCACTATGGTGAATTCTCTTCTTTCTCTATCAAGAACTTCCTGAGCTTTATGTCTTCGTCCTCCAGGCCGAAGCAACTACTGATTCTGGGTAAAGGCAGTGACCTTAGCCGTGTAAATTACAGAAACGCTGCACAGAGGCAATTGGATATTGTTCCGACAGGAGGCAGCCCTGGCTCCGATATCATTTTCTCTGCCGACTTTAAGAATAACAAATTTGTGCCAGGTGTACCAACAGGCAGGGTGTCAGCCCAATCAGCGACGGAAATTATTAATTATCTGAACAAGATAAAAGAGTACGAGGCTGTTCCGGATGGCGTAGAATGGCGAAAAAATATACTTCAACTTGGTGGTGGGAAGTCTATCAGTGAAATAAACCAGATTGCAGCATACCTTAAGTCTTATGCCAAGACTGCTGAAGGTCCTTTAGTGGGCGCAAAGGTTATTGAGAAGTACAGGCAAAATGTAAGCGAGGTAACTGAAGTAGTAAACGTATCGGATGAACTGAATAGAGGCCTGTCGCTTATAACATTTTTCGGTCATAGCTCAGCTGGCTCAACCGATCTGGATATTGGCTATGCATCCACAGCTGTAAACAACTATAAGAATAAAGGCAAATACCCCGTTATGCTGATGAACGGCTGTAATGTGGGCGATGCGTACACGCCTAATGCGGTATCGTTTGGGGAAGATTGGCTGAACACAGCTGATAAAGGGGCAGTAGCCCTTATAGCACACGTAGGGGCCGGCTACGCTCACCTCCTGAATCTGTATTCTTCATACTTCTATTCGGCGGCCTTCCGTGAGGAAGAGTTTTATGGTGCTACATTGGGACAGGTGCAGCAAGAAACCATTAAACGTGTAGCCCAGACTGCAGGAAGCAATGAAATTGCAACAGCCATGATCACGGAGATGGCACTGCAGGGCGACCCCGCGATAAAGATTTATAACCCGGCCAAGCCAGATTACCTGTTTAAAGACAACAGCTTTAGTGTAAAAGGCCATAGCGGTGAAACTGTAGTTGCCACTGCCGATGACTTCGTAATTACTGTAAATGTAAACAACCTGGGCAAAGCCATTACAGACTCAGTAACTGTTACTATTAAAAGAACCCTTGCCGATAATACGACTGTAACTTATGATCCTATAAAGATCGGCCCGATCATTAAAGACAGGAAAGTACAGCTTACATTAAATAACAAAGGTATGTCAGCGCTGGGCATGAACTCTTTTGAAGTAAAGCTGGACGGAACAAACGAGATCGATGAACTGAACGAAAGCAACAACACGGCTATTTTTCAGCACTTTTTCCCTGTTAGTGGCCTTGTAGCGCTAAGCCCTTCAGATTTTGGTATAGTAGGCAAAAGCAATGTAAAACTGTCTGTACAGGCAACACAGCTTAACACTAATACCAAAGGGTTTTATTTTGAGCTGGATACTACACAGACTTTCAACAGTCCGCTTAAGCAAAGCTTCTCTACAGGGTATGCTTTGATGCCAGCCTGGGATGTGGCGTTACCCAAAGGGGCAGCAGACAACGACAGCACCGTATACTACTGGCGTGCCAGGTTTGATGCCTATGCTGTGGGAGAGGATACTGCCTGGGCTCAAAGCTCTTTCCGCTACATTCCTAATGCGGGTAACGGCTGGTCGCAGAGCCATTATGGGCAGTTTACAACAGCCTCTACCGATAAAATAGCAAACCAGGGTAAGCAAAGTATAAACTGGAATTTCCAGCAAACCAAAACAGAAGTTTCTATTAAAACAGTTGGCGGCGACTATAGATATACGAACCCGCCTTACGGTCTCTTTTTTACCGGCGAGATGCTTTTTCAGGCTGCTTGTGGTAACCCGGGAGGAAGTGCCACCCCACGAATCTTTGCGATTGTGGTAGATAGTAAAACCCTGCAGATGGTAGAGGGCATGGGAAGCTTTTACTGCTCTAGTTTCCCGTATCTGTATGAGTTTGGCGATATGAATGTGGCTGCTAACAGAGATAAGATCGTGGCTTTTATGAACTCGGTGCCAGAGGGTCATTACGTAGTGGCCATGAGCGTGAACAAAGTGCCGTTTGAGAGTTTTACAGCTGCACAGAAGGCGGCCTTCGGTTCTATTGGTTCTGCTCTGATCAAGGATTTGAAAAACGGCTACCCGTTTGGGATAGTGGGCCAAAAGGGAACTGCCCCTGGTGCAGCCAACGAAAAGACTGGCCTTGCTGATGACAGTACACCTATTACCTCACAGGTAGTTGTCATGGATGATGTGCTGTTTTCACGCCAAACAGAGGGAGTTATTACCTCAACGCTTATTGGCCCTGCCCTTAAATGGAGTAGCCTGCACCATAATATAGAGAGACATAAAGCCGGAAACGATACCTATAAGCTAAGTATAATCGGTGTAAATGGTGCCGGCGAGGAAAAGGTACTTGTAGAAGAAGTGCCAGGGAAGGCGTTTGATCTTTCCGGTATCAATGCTGTTGAGTATCCATCGCTGAGGTTAAAAGCTACACTAACCGACTTACAGGACAGATCTGCTCCTCAGCTTAGAGAGTGGTTTGCGTTTTATGATGCGGCACCTGAGGGTGTGATCAGGCCAGACCTTGTAAATGTAAGTGAGCCTATACTTACAGAGCAGGCACAGAAAGGAAGTATAACAGTACCAATGGCTTTCCAGAACCTTACTTCGACTGCATTTTCAGACTCCCTTACGGTAGAAATGACCCTGACCGGTGAAAAGTCTGATCCGGTTGTTACCAGGTTTAAGATCAAGCCGGTTGGGCCAAATGAGATCGTAAACTTCCAGTATACCATGTCTACGCTGCAATTGGAGGGTGAATACAAGTTGAACATGTTTGTGAACCCGCGCATTTTGCCGGAGCAGCAGTATTTTAACAATATCTACGAAGTTAACTTTAAAGCCAAAACAAGGCTACACCCTATACTTGATGTTGCTTTTGATGGCGTGCATATTCTGGATGGGGAGCTGGTAGCGCCAAGCCCTTTGATAAGTATAACCGTAAAGGATGAGAATCGCTTTGTGCATTTGCAGGACCCGTCTACGATGCTAGTTGTGATGATTGACCCGGATGGAAATGAGCAGGAAGTAGACCTGATGGGTAACCCGAATGAAGTGCGCTATTTCCCGGCTGATGAGAAGAATGACTTTAGAGTAGAGTATAAACCGGAAAAACTAAACAACGGAAAGTATACCATGGAAGTACGCGCCAGCGATGCCGCAGGCAGAGCATCCGGAGTATCGCCTTACCGCATCAGCTTTGAGGTGGAGAATGCTTCGAAGATCACAAACTTCTATCCATTCCCGAACCCGTTCTCTACTAAAACCAACTTTATCTTTACCCTGACCGGTAGCCAGGTGCCGGAGCATCTTAAGATCCAGATTATGACGGTAACAGGCAAAGTGGTGAAGGAGATCATGAAGGAAGAGATTGGGCCTATAAGAATTGGTAACAACAAAACAGAGTATGCCTGGGATGGTACCGACATGTATGGCGATAAACTGGCCAATGGCGTTTACCTGTACCGTGTAGTAATGAGCCAGGTAGACGATGGCATGAAGCACATGTACAAAACCGGCGACAAATCGTTTAAGAACGGTTATGGCAAACTTTATATACTTCGTTAAAAGTATAAGCCTGATTATCAAACAGAAGAGGCCGCTAGCAGTAGCGGCCTCTTCTGTTTGATACTACTTCCTTTTTAGCGTCAGGAAAGTATAACTATACTTGTTCTTTTCGTCGGGCTCGTGTTTCTCTTCAGCTACTACTTCCCAATCCTTTTCATTTATTTCCGGAAAAAAAGTATCGCCGTCAAAGCTGTGGTGTATTTTAGTAAGCTCAATACAATCTGTTAGCGGCAAAGCCTGCTTATAAATCTCAGCACCACCGATAATACATACTTGTTCGTCCAGTTCTTTTGCTTTTTCAATGGCCTCCTGCACAGAGTGGGCTACGATACATCCTTCTGCTTCAAAATCTTTTTGGCGTGTGATGATGATGGAAGTACGTCCCGGCAACGGCTTGCCAATGGACTCGTAGGTTTTACGGCCCATAAGTATCGGGTGCCCCATGGTAAGCTGCTTAAAGTGCTTCAGGTCGGCGGGCAGGTGCCAGATAAGTTGGTTGTCTTTGCCGATTACGTTATTCTCTGCGGTGGCTACAATAATGTTTACCATGCTTACACGTTAAAAGTATAACCTCTTAATAGATCCTGTACCGGCATACGTTTCTTGCCTTCCATTTGCAGGTCAAGTACAGAAATGGCACCTGCCGCAGTTTGCACGTGCAGATACGTTTTGTTGTCGGTGTGGATGGTTCCGGGTTCTGAAGTATAAGCTGTATTCTCCAGCGCCTCTGCCTTAAAAATCTTGAAGGTCTTATCCTGAAAACGAGTCCAGGCGGCAGGGTAGGGGCTCAGGCCACGGATAAAGTTGCGAACCTGCTGAGCCGGCTGGTTCCAGTTAACCTCGCAGGTTTCTTTAAAGATTTTAGGTGCATGCTTGGTCTCGGATGTGGTTACCTGTGGTTGTGTTATTACCTCACCAATTTCGATAGCCTGTACCGTACGCAGGGCCAGTTCGGCACCGGTATACTTTAGCTTTTCATACACGCTGCCAAAATCGTCCTCCTCCAGCACAGGCACCCGCTCCTGGAAAATAAGGTCACCGGTATCGATCTCGTGCTTCAGGAAAAACGAAGTAACCCCTGTTTCTTTCTCGCCATTGATGATGGCCCAGTTAATAGGCGCTGCGCCACGATATTGAGGAAGTAAAGAGCCATGTATGTTAAAAGAGCCTAGTTCCGGCATACTCCACACCACCTCCGGCAGCATACGGAAGGCCACGATGATCTGCAGGTTAGCTTTGTAGCTGCGCAACTCCTCCAGAAAAGCCTCCGATTTAAGGTTGGTTGGCTGCAAAACCGGAATACCTTGCGAAGCGGCATACTCTTTTACAGGCGACTGATGGATTTTTTGTCCGCGGCCAGCTGGTTTATCCGGGGCAGTTACAACAGCTACTACATTATACTTATGCTCTACAAGTGTTTGCAGGGTAGGCACGGCAAAATCAGGCGTACCCATAAATACTATCCGTAAATCTCTCTTCATGTATGATAAAAGTATAAAGCAACTCTGCGTTTCATTACAGAGTTGCTTTTGTTTTATACTATGATATTAGGTTAAAGTAAATCAGAAATTATCTGGCTTACTCAAAATCCGGGTACATCAGGTACTGCTTGCGCATCTTTTTATAGTCGCTAAGGCCTGGCTCCCAGGTTGCTCTTATCTCAGCTTCTGTTTTGCCGGCAATTACCTGCTCTCTCAGTTTAGATGTGCCTGCCAGCTTCTCAAAGAAGTTATTAAAGAACTTATCTTTATTCGTTGAGTTCTGGTACATGTCCAGCAAGTAAGAAAGATCAACTTTATCGGCAACTTTCACATTAGTTAAGTCTTTGCCATAGCAAACCACATCTTTGTGAGGCGGGTTGGTAGCGCCAGGTGTACTTACCGGTGTAAAGCTAAATTCTTTCTTCGTATAGTATGGGCTGCCAATAACCTGGAACGGCGTTGGTGTGCCACGGCCTACACTCACATTGGTACCTTCAAAAAAGCAGATAGAAGTATAAAGTTTGATAGCCTGGTCGTTTGGCAGGTTTGGTGACGGTTTGATTGGCAGTGAGTAAGGCATCTTGTGGTTGTAATTGGCAACAGGTATAACCGTAACCTTAGCCTGGCGCTGTCCTTCCAGCCACTTCTCACCGTTGATCATATTAGCCAGCTCACCTACCGTTAAACCATGCACAATCGGAATCGGGTGCATGCCTACAAACGAAGTATGCTCCTTCTCCAAAACAGGGCCATCTACATAATGGCCGTTCGGGTTAGGACGGTCAAGTATAAGTACTTCTTTGTTGTTCTCGACGGCAGCCTCCATTACATAATGCATGGTGCTGATGTAAGTATAATAACGGGTTCCTACGTCCTGAATATCGAACAGAAGTACATCCAGGTCTTTTATCTGCTCGGCTTTTGGTTTTTTGTTAGCGCCGTAAAGTGAGATGATCGGAAGGCCTGTTTTCGTATCTTTTGCGTCTTTTACGTATGCACCTGCATCAGCATCGCCTCTAAAGCCATGCTCCGGGGCAAAAATGGTTGTGATCTTTACACCACGGGCAAGCAACGTATCAACTAAATGCGTGTTGCCAATAGTAGACGTCTGGTTTACTACCATGCCTACGCGCTTACCGGCCAGCTTTGGCAAGTATAAATCCAGCTGCTCGGCGCCGGTTTGCATTTTTTTGGCTACAGGTGTAGTTGTAACTTCTGTCTGGGCTTGAGGCGTTTCCTGCTGGGTGGCAGGAGCCTGTTTTGGAGTGCATGCGTTAAAGGCAAGCAGCACCGAAGTATAAAGGAATAGCATAGGCTGTGTCATAGTTGTAAGGGATAAATCAAAATTCATACCTATCTTTAAGGCAGATTAGAAACAAGCGCGAGTGAACATCTCCAAGTACATATCCGATAAAATATCCGAAGTGCAGACCGGTACGTTTACAACGTCGGTTACAAAAATAGCAATTATAAGCATAGCAGCAGGCATTGCCATCATGATTGTGTCTTTTGCTATTCTGGAAGGCTTCCGTAACGAGATACGCGATAAGATATTCAGCTTTGGCTCGCACCTGCAGGTATCCAAGTATGACACCAACAACTCCTACGAAGGCGCACCCATCAGTAAGAACATTGGCCTCACTGACTCAATCCCTGGCATAAAGAAAATTCAGCCCTTTGCCCGTAAAACGGCCATCATTAAAACAGATGACGAAGTGCTGGGCGTGGTGCTGAAAGGCGTAGGCAGAGACTATGACCTGAGCGCGATGCAGCAGAACCTGCAGGAAGGTGAACTGATTGCCTACAATGATTCTGCTTCCTCGATGGATGTGCTGCTGAGCCAAACCATTGCGTCTAAGTTGCGCCTTAAAGTTGGAGACGAGACCATCTTCTACTTTATTCAAAATCCGCCTCGTGCCCGAAAAATGAAGGTTAAGGGTATTTTTAATACCGGCCTGGAGGAGTTTGACGAGGTTTTTGTGATCGGGGATATCGGGCTGATACGTGAACTGAACAACTGGCCGGACTCTTTGGCCGGAGGCATCGAGATTGTACTCACAGATTTTAACCAGATAGACCAGGTGGCTGAACAGGTTTTTGATGAGATGAACTATGATCTACAGCTGGAAAAGATTACAGACCGCCACGCACAGCTGTTCGATTGGCTCAAGCTACTGCAGAAGAACGTTATCATCTTCCTGGTGCTTATTGTTTTTGTAGCCACCTTCAACATGGTGTCTACGGTGTTTATCATGATTATTGAGCGTATAAACATGATAGGTGTGCTTAAAGCTGTTGGTGCCACCGATGCGCAAATACGGCAGATATTTGTTTTTAGAGGGCTACGCCTGACGTTGAAAGGTCTTTTTTGGGGCAACCTGATAGGGCTCGGGTTTTGCGCGTTGCAATATTACTTTGAATTTATCCCTCTGGACCCAGAGAACTATTACATGGACCGCGTTCCAATCAGCTGGAATTTTGGGATGATACTGGCGCTGAATGTGATAACGTTGGTGCTGACGATGCTGGCCATACTTATACCTGCCGCCATGGTAGCCAGAATAAAGCCGGTAAAAGCGATCAAGTTTGACTAAGTATAAAAAAGAAGCCCAGACAGTTGCGTGGGCTTCTTTTTTATTATGATAGGCATAAAACATAATCAATAAAAAGAACATCCTATTGAGATGAAGGATGTATCATTCTTAATCAGTATACTTTTATCAAGAAAGATATTTTAGTGGCAGATTGATCCATAGGGGAGCCAAACCATTGTTCATAATAATTTAGGTTTGAGTTTTCATTAGTCAGGATTGTTTGAAAAGAAGCTTTAACGCACTTGTCATTCATTCTGCCCTTACTTAATCCGCTGCCTATCCCCATAAGATAAATGCCCGGCTTCTTGGGAATGAGCCCCACGCGCAATTTGTACTTTCCATCATTCTCCTCATACCGGAGCTGTTGCATACGTTCGGGAGAAGGGATGTCAGTAGAATTATAAATCCGGCCCCACACATTGATATAATCGAAACTGGATACAGCGCCAGAAGTGCTTTTCACGCTTTCCAGGCGCAGAAGCCCCAAGGTGTTACCTATGGCTGTGGATTTGCTGTAGTCTACAGCATCCTGTTCCCCTATAGGCACTAAGAAGTTAGGGAACTCGGAGACAAGATAAAGTGTATCGCCCACCCTTATGCTGTCACGCTCGGGAGTGAAGTGTGCGGTGACGGCGAAGGAATAGCTAGGGTTGGGGTTGAGGCACAGCGGACTGGGGCAGCCTGTGAGGGCTATGCCCACCAATACGAGAAGAAGTTTTATTACGTGTGTTTTCATGCTGCTTGAACTATTTGCTCTATGTTAAAATAAATATAGTCACACTTGACTATAATTCAAGCGATAGTGGTTAATAAATATTAGAAATATCCTATGGTTAAACTTTGATGTTGTTTAAATTTTAGCATTAGTAATATTACTCAGCATTTCTCTACGTGGCACCGGAAGCGCAATGTTATTGGTCTCAAAAGCAGCCTTAGCTTTCTCGGTCATGTCCCAGAACAGGGGCCAGTAATCTGTGCGGTTACACCAGACGCGGGTGCTAATGGTAATGGCATGCTCTGCAAAATTAGTAACTACAATAGCTGGTTCAGGCTCCGGCAACACACGGCTGTCGTCGTTAATTAACTGCTGTATGAGCTGGCGCACTTTGCCAATATCATTGTTAACCGAAATAGTAAAAAGCAACTCTACACGTCGGGTATTCTCTACAGAGTAGTTAACCACCACCGAAGAAGCCAGCGGGCCATTTGGCAGGTAAATCGTTTTGTTATCGCCGGTTTTAAGAACGGTGTTAAAGATGTTAATGATATGTACTGTTCCGCTCTGACCCTGGGCATCAATAAAATCGCCTACCCTGAAAGGTTTGATGGTAAGTATAAGCACACCACCTGCAAAGTTGGAAAGGCTACCCTGCAGCGCTAAACCGATAGCCAGGCCTGCAGAGCCGAGTATAGCAATAAAGGAAGTCATCTCTACTCCAATTTGAGAGATAACCACTACAATTAGCGAAACCCAAAGCAATACCCCGATAATGCTGCCCAGGAAAGGCCTTAACGAAGGGTCCACATTTTTGCGTACCATCATGTTGTTAAGGAATCTGTTCAAGCGCCTGATTACCCAGGTACCAATGGCAAGTATAAAAATGGCAACAATCAGTTTCATGCCGTACAGCACCACGAAATCTACTAACACGCCACGGTACTTCTCAATGTCAAACATGTTTTCTAAAGTATAAATGAAAGGTAAAACAAAAAGGCGCTGCCTGCGAAGCAGCGCCTTAAAAGGCATTTTAATCAAAAATTAAGGGTTTTGCAAAATCAGGAAAGATGGCGACACTTCAGAATAAGGTTCGGGTTGGGGCAAAGTGCCTCATACTTAGCTTTTTCTGCCGTAGTGGCCACACCTGGGTAATCGCCATACTTTTCGTCCATGGCACACATCACCTGAAAGTGCAGGTGCGGCGGCCAATTTCCATTTTCAGGGTAAGGACCAACCTCGGCAATCTTGTCGCCTTTGGCAAAACGCTTTCCAACTTCCAATCCATCCAACGATGCCCGGCTCAAGTGGCCGTACAAAGTATAAAAGGTAACGCCTTCGAGTTCGTGCTCCAGAATAATGGTAGGGCCGTAGTCTCCGAAGTTGTCGTTATCCTTAAAGCTGTGCACCGTAGCATCCAGGGGTGTAAACACAGCGGTGCCTGCATCCAGCCACACATCTACACCAAGGTGCAGGTTGCGGCTTTCGGCGGCAACGTCAAAGTGCTTGCTTCTCCGGTAAATAAACCGGTCTTCCAGGTAGCCGCCTACGCCTATACTTGCCTGCTTTTCATGCAGCATTTGTTGTACTGCATTGTTAAAAGCTTCGGTGTCGAGTAAGTCGGTTTGTTGCAGGCGGTTATTGCCAGCTGTAAAGTCTAGAGAGCAAACTGCATCTGTGTTCAGGTCGGCATCCAATACGGGTGCAAAGGCATGCCTGTGCCGGCTTAGTATAGCACTAAGATTTTTTGAGTTATCCATAAGTTATTGAAGACGCGGAAAACGCAGATGCAGTTTGCAGGAGGGCTAAGCCATCTCTTCCTCTACATACTTAGAGAGCGTTTTAAGGCTCTTGGTTTTACCGAAAAGTTCTTCTGATTTTTTACTGTAGGCAAGAGCTGCCTCCTGCAAAGTTTCGAACGTGCCTAGGTTAATGCGCTGTTTGTTGTAGTGTATGATGGCCCGGTATTTCTGAGCCTCTTTGTGTACACCACGCACACCCAGTTTGTTTTCTGTTTTGGCTGTGTTTCTTACAATTTTACAGAGCGGAGCCCATTCCAGGTTCTCACGGCGGCAGTCCAGCTTATTGCCATTTATAAAATGGACATAGAGCTTTATGTCGCTCTCAGGCTTCTCCAGCAACTGCTCACCGATCATCTTGTGCAGATAAATGGTTTCGTTACGGTACTTGCCGTCTTTTAGCGGCCAGTTCTTCTGAAAGAAGGCGTAGCCATTAGAGTGAATGCGCAGGTGCTTCAGAAATTCGATCTGCTGCAGGTACGCGTTGTTTTGAATGTACTCGTAGGTGCGGTCGTCCACCACTACAGTTTTTTCACAGTTTTTGAGTGTCAGTTTGTAGAGCATTATTGTTTTCAATAGTTGTTATTGCAAAGGGCGGCGGCTTGACCTTGGGTAAGGCCAGGTCTCGTTTCGGTGCCCGAAAGCACAATGCAAAGGTGCATCTTTTTTTTATATCAATTGCAACTAATATTTATTTAATTACATTAAATATCAAAAAAATTTAGTGAAGGTTGATTTTTTGCCCGACACGCTAAAAGAAGAAGCTATATTATCGTAACTTTCAACTCCTAAAAATGTTTAAAGGCAAAATTATTAAGCGTTAAAATATAGCAAAATGAGTAGTCCATACTTAAATCTGAAGGTAGTAGAAATCACCCGCGAAACTTCAGACGCCATCACCATACATTTCGAACATCCTGAAAAGCAAACAATACCTTATAAACCAGGCCAGTTCCTGACCCTGATCCTGAACATAGATGGTAAAGAAGTTCGCCGTTCTTACTCCCTGAGCAGCACCCCGCACGAAGGTCCCCGGTTGGCTGTAACTATAAAGCGTGTTTCGGGTGGTTTAGTATCAAATTACCTGATGGATCATGCAAAAGTTGGTGAAGAGATTAGGGTAATGCAGCCTATCGGTAACTTTTGCCTTACCTGCGCCCCGGATAACCAGCGCCATGTACTTTTGTTTGGCGCCGGCAGCGGTATTACGCCGCTCATGTCTATACTTAAGTCTGTGCTGCGCGAGGAGCCAAACAGCCGTGTAACCCTGCTTTACGGCAACACCGACGAAGACTCCATTATCTTCAAAGACCAACTGCAAAACCTGGAGGCTGAGTATGTCGACAGATTTAAGGTAGCCTATATTTTTAGCCAGCCGAAGCAAGCCTGCGAAAACCGCGGCCGCATGAACCAGAGCCTGATCATTAAGATTCTGGAAAGGCTGCAGTTGGCCAAGGTCGACAACGCTGTATACTACATGTGCGGACCAGAGGGAATGATGGATGAAGTGCGCCATGCGCTTAATGTGCTGCATGTGCCTGCTGAAAATATTTTCAGGGAGAGCTTTGTCAGCAATAAATTGATAGAACAGCAGCAGCAGCAGGCCCAGCACGGCGATGTGCTGGCGTCTGATGATGACGGTGAAATTACTGCCCAGACTGTAACCATAATTTATGAAGGCGCCGAGTACCACGTAGAGGTGCAGCCGGACCAGACCATACTGGAGGCTGCACTGGAGCAGGACGTTGATTTGCCGTACTCTTGCCAGGCCGGACTTTGTACTGCCTGCCGTGGCAAATGCCTAAGCGGGAAAGTACACCTAGATGAGCGGGAAGGCCTGTCGGATGCGGAACTTGACGAGGGTTATGTGCTTAATTGTGTAGGTCATCCGTTAACAAGTAACGTAGTGATAGAGATCGGTTAACAAAAAATAAACGTATATACATGTAATAGGGCCACATCTTATAAATGTGGCTTTATTATTTTTTGCACTTTCGTATGAAGTAGCTATATTACCTCTTTATAATGTACTTTATAACTATGACCACAGCCTCCAAAACCTTAGATATACCTAAACGAAAACAACGCACTTATCTTTCCCATGACTTTAAAGTTGAAAAATGGGAGACCATTGAGCCATACTTCGAAGAGCTTAAATCGAGGCAGATTAATAGTGCGCAGGAGTTAGAGAAGTGGATGTATGACCGTAGTGAGTTGGAAAGTGTATTGTCAGAGGAAATGGGTTGGCGCTACATCCGGATGACCTGCGATACCCAGAACGAGGAAACAACTGCCGCATTCCAATATTTTGTGTCGGAGATCGAGCCTAAGATTGCGCCCCTGGATCATGAGCTGAACCTGAAGCTGATGCACTCGCCTTATGAGCCTGCTTTGGAGCGTGAGAAGTATAAAATATACCTGAGAGGCGTGGAGCGTGCCCTGGAGATTTTCAGGGAAGACAATATTCCGCTGCAGACGGAGATAAGTACGAAACAGCAGCAGTTTGCAGCCATTTCTGGTGCCATGACGGTGACGCTGGATGGCGAGGAGATGACGCTGCAGCGCGCCGCTGACCGTTTAAAACGTACCGACAGGGCTGTACGCGAAGAAACTTGGCGAACTGTGCAGGAAAGACGCTACGAAGACCGTGAAAAGCTGGACAACTTGTTTGATGAGTTGCTGAAGCTGCGTCACCAGGTAGCGGTTAATGCCGACTTCGACAACTTTCGCGACTTTATGTTTGCTGCCATGGGCCGCTTCGATTATACCCCAAAGGATTGCTTTAATTTCCATACTTCCATTAAAGAGACCATCGTACCTCTGCTGACAAAGCTTGATGAGGAGCGCAAACAGCAGCTTGGTGTAGAAGAGCTTCGCCCATGGGACCTGGATGTGGACCCGACAGGCAAAAAGCCGCTGGAGCCCTTCCAGACAGGAGAGGAACTACTTGAGAAAACGGTGCAGGTATTCTATAAACTTGATACATACTTAGGCGACTGCCTTGCCATCATGCGCGAAATGGGCCACCTGGACCTGGAGTCCAGAAAAGGGAAAGCACCGGGTGGGTATAACTATCCATTAGATGAGATTGGTGTGCCGTTTATTTTTATGAATGCTACTTCCAGTCTGCGTGATGTGATTACGATGCTGCACGAAGGCGGCCATGCGGTACACTCGTTCTTAACCCGGGAACTACCGCTTAATGCAGCAAAGCACCCACCTTCAGAAGTGGCAGAGCTGGCATCTATGTCCATGGAACTGATCTCGATGGATTACTGGGATACTTTCTTTGAAGACGAGGACGAACTGAAACGGGCTAAGCGAACGCACCTGGAAAGTGTTTTAGAGACCTTCCCGTGGGTGGCTACTATAGATAAGTTTCAGCATTGGATTTACGAGAACCCGAACCAGACGCAGGAAGAGCGCCAGCAGGAGTGGGTAAAGATATTTGAGACATTCAACCACCAACTGGTTAGCTGGGACGGCATTGAAAAGTATAAACCTTTTATGTGGCAAAAGCAGCTGCATATTTACGAGGTGCCTTTTTACTATGTAGAGTATGCCATGGCCCAGTTAGGTGCTATCGCTGTCTGGAAAAACTATAAAGAGAACCCTGCCGAAGGGCTGGCAGCCTATAAACGTGCGTTGAGTCTGGGTTATACTGTGTCGATAGGAGAAGTTTACGAGGCAGCCGGTATTAAATTTGACTTTAGCACAGCTTATATTAAAACGCTTGTAGATTTTGTGAAGGAAGAAATGGCGAAGATATAACTTGTCGGACCACTTTTTCCTAAAGCTCCCTTGCTACGTATCGTGTGGCAAAGGAGCTTTTCATTTTGTCGACATCAATGTTAAAAAAACAGCTACTATGTTTGAGTCGTACTACATACTATGAAAATACAGAATATAATGCTTTGGGTTTGGGTGGCGCAATGGTTTGTCCTTGCCTCCTGCTCTAGAAGCTCAGTGATGGATGTGGATGACTGGGAGGATACCGAAGCTGTTGTCGTAGATAAGAATGTTGCACCCAATGATGTAGTAGGGTCGTGGCACGGATTTATTCCTTGCCCGGGCTGCATTGGCTATACTTACGGCCTGGTGCTGATGGATGACTACAGTTTTGAAGAAAGAATAATTTATGAAGACAGAGAAGGCGAACCTGTTACCCGTATTGGAACGTGGAAAGTAACTGAGGGTATTGTAGAACTAAGTGGTAATGAGGCTGAGCGGAGACGTTTTTCTCTGGATGCTGCAGGCAAACTACGTATGCTAGACTTTGACGGAAAGCCAATAAACGAGGATCTGAAGGTACAGTATAGTCTAAAGCGTGGTGCAGCCTTTAATGAGGAGGATACCCAATTTTGGGAGGGCAGCAGAAAAGCAGGAGTTGACTTTGTAGCTACAGGGCACAACCCAAGTTGGGTACTGGAGGTTGATAAAGAAGGAGAGATGCTGTTTAAAACAAGGCCTGAAGAGACTGTGAAGCTACAAGTTAAAACCCCTGTGCCCACTACCAATGGAAGTACAACCAGTTATCGGGCTCCAACAGATGCTGGAGAACTGGCAGTAGAACTGACTGAGCAAACCTGCGCCGATGCGATGTCGGGAAAGGAGAGGCCTTATACCGTACGCGTAACTGCCAATGGTAAAGTTTATACCGGCTGCGGGTTATACTTAGGAGATAATCAAAGCAAATAAATATACTTTACCGATAAAACAGAGGCGCCTGCTATACTTTAGCAGGCGCCTCTGTTTTATGTATACTTCTGTTAAAGCGGCTTAAACTGCTCAAACATCTGCTTGCAATTGTTGCAGTAGTGCATGGAGCGGCAGAGTGTTGGCCCGAATGGAGTTCTCAAGTCTGTGTTGTCGCTGTCGCAGTACGGACACTTTACATGCTCCAGAATATCCAAGTCCAGGATGAGATCATACTTTGGAGGCGGTGCCAGGCCAAACTCTTTCAAGTGCTGGCGGCCTTTATCACTCAGTTTGTTGCTATCCCAAGGCTTATCGAAGGTCATATTAACCGTATACTTGCTGATGCCGTGCTTCTCCAGCGTTCGCTCCACATCCTTTTTCATGTAGTCCATGGCAGGGCAACCAGCAAAGGTAGGGGTCATGTTCACGGTAACGTGGTCTTCATCAGAAATCTCCACACCCGTGATTACGCCCAGATCCACCAGCGACAATACCGGTATTTCAGGGTCTTTTACCTCCTCCAGCAGGGTTAATATGTTTTCCTTGGTCAGCATTTTCGTTATTGGTTACTCGTTGTTCGTTATTCGATATAATGTAAGTGGAAGGCACTGATAAGTATGGCGATCAACGAATAACGATCAACGACAAATTACCACTCGGCAGTTGGGTCTATCTTAAACACTTCGGCCATTTCGTCAAGCAGCGGTTGTAGGTGCTCGGTGTGTTCGCCGTAGCGACCGCCAAACTTAGGCTTTATACTTTCCAGGTCTGGTAGCTTCAGGTCTGTCTTTTCTATCACTGCTGTTATGCGCTTCAGCCATTCTGCTTTTACAGCTTCTTCACCGGCATAAACACCGGCATCGATCAGTTCCTGCTCAAACTTCGATTTTTCGAACATACCCAAAGCATAAGGCAGCGCCTCATTCAGCGAAGACTGTAAACGAAGTATAGCTTCCTCAGTAGACGTTCCCAGATTCTTAATCCAGGTATTGGCATGCAGCACATGGTACTTTACCTCGCCCTTTAGTTTGGTAGCTACCTTGGCAATTGGCTCGTAGCTTGACTGACTCAGCATCTCAAAGCGGATGATCTCAGCGTTGTCGTACAGAAAGTGACGGATCAAACTGAAATCGTACTCGCCGTTTGGCAGTTCTACCAGTTGGCTGTTATGAAACTGGTTAGCATTGCGGGTAAAGGCAACGGTATCCGGTTCGGCTTCGCCAAGTTCCTGCAGCAATGTATAAAATGCCAGGCTATGGCCGATCTTATCCTGCGCCATCGACGAGAAAGCAATGTCCTCTTCCAGTATGGGGCCGAAGCCGGTCCATTCGGAGTTGCGGTGGCCAAGTATAAGCTGGTCGTCTGCCAGTTTGTATAACAGGTCTTTTATCGCTTGCTCGTTCATTATTGGGCTGTTGTTGGTTTGTTCTCTTCTTTATACTTCGTGATCTTATCCATTACTTTATAGGCAATGGCTTCGCGGTATTTCTTCTCCGGAATGGTGGTCCACATGTCTTTATCCTCTTCCGCAGACTGCAGCACATCTTTCGATCTTACTACCCACACATTCACGACAGGGCCTTTCTCTCCGAATTGCTGTTTTGCCTCTTGTAGGGCTTCTAAATACGAAGTTGCCATTACTCTACCAGCATGTACATGTGCCTTGCCACGTTTCTTCAGGTGGAAGATCTCGTAAGGTTCCGGTTGCTCACTACGCTCCGCCGGTTCCTCTACTCGCATCATATCATACACATTTTCGCTATCGTTGCCATAAAGCGTTAATTGTATATTTTCGGTGCGTGCAATCCAAATACCAGTACAGGCAAAACGGCGGCTATACTGCTCCTTAGCAAACAGAAATGCCACATCTTCGTTTGGGGCATGTACAGGGCCTACATAAGTATAAGCCGCGCCTTCTTTTTTTTGATGGAAGGCTTCATATGTTTCAAACTGATCCAGCTCTGGCTTCGGCTCCATAGCAGGCACTTCGCCTTCTGGCAGGTTCAGTCGTGTTACTCTTGGGTCTAATGATTTTAAGCTCATAGTTTTATATCCTTAGGCTAGCGGCTTCACGTATTTTGCTTTTGGGTTAAGCAGGGCTCTGCGTACCCAGGCACCACGCTCTTCTGCGGTACGGCGTACAGCAAGGCGCTCAGCGTTGCACGGGCCATCACCGTTGATCACACGCTTAAACTCATCCCAATCCGGTTCGGTATATTCCCACTGGCCGGTTTCCATATTCTTTTTCAGGTTCGGATCCGGCACAGTAAGGCCTAGTTCCCAGATCTTAGGCACGTACATATCCAGGAACTGCTGACGGCACTCATCATTGGTTGCCATCTTTACTTTCCAGCGAACAAGTGTTTCAGTGTGCGTACTCATTTTATCAGACGGGCCAAAGAATGTCATGATCGGAGGCCACCAGCGGTTAAGGGCAGCCTGAATCATTTCGCGCTGCTTTGGTGTACCGGTTGCCATGTGTACAACAGCATCGTGGCCATACTTCAGGTGAAAGGCCTCTTCGGCGCAGATACGCTCCAGAGCTCTGGAGTAAGGTCCGTAAGAACCTTTGGCGTTGGCCATCTGGTTTACAATTGCGCCCGCATCAATCAGCCAGGAAATAATGTTGGAGTCTGCCCAGGTAAAGGCAGGGTAGTTAAATACGTTTGAGTATTTCGATTTACCATTGATTAAATCAGTAAGCATTTGCTCTCGAGACTTACCCAACGTTTCAGCAGCAGAGTATAAAAGCTGAGCGTGACCTACTTCATCCTGAACCTTGGCCATTTGCGCCATTTTGCGGCGGAAGCCAGGGGCACGTGTAATCCAGGTGCCTTCCGGCAATGCACCGATAATTTCAGAGTGCGCGTGCTGCTCGATCATGCGAATCAACTGCTTGCGGTATAATTCCGGCATCCAGTCAGTAGGCTCAATCTTTTCGCCTCTGGCAATGCGTGCCTCAAATTCGGCTAATTTTGCAGGATCTTCAGTCTGCAGGTCGTCGAATTTTGTGGCTTCAAAAACGTTTCCTCCTCCGTACATAATATCTATAGTTTAAAGGTTCAGTAAAAGGTGCCGGGCCGCGTTACCAGCCCGGCGGTTAGTTAGTTTAGTTAGGTGTATTAAGGTGAATCGGGTTAACCGATGTATTATGCTGTGTATTATTCAATCCTGTTAAAAGCATTGCCGATAAGTTTTCAGCAATTTCCTCAGGGTTCATTTTGCCGTCTGGTTTATACCAGGTATGGATCCAGTTAAGACCAGAGAATATCATCAGGGTTGCAAACTTCTCGTCAGGTACAGAAAATTCACCGTTGCTAATGCCCTCACGGATAACCTCACGGAAGCGGCCTTCATACCTATCGCGCAGCGAAAGGTACTCTGTTAAGTATGGCTCGCTTAGGTGGCGCCATTCATGCAGGAAAACTGCCGAGGCAGCTGTGTTCTTAGTTAACACTTGCACATGCGCTGCAATAGCCCGCTGTAAACGCTCAGTGGCCGTTCCGTTTATACTTTCAGCAGTATCCAAGGCATCAAAAAACTCCTGCGCCATTCTAAAGCAAACCCGCTGCAAGATCTCTTCTTTAGACTTAATGTGCGAGTAAATACTGGCAGCCTCTATGCCCAGAGCATTGGCCAGATCGCGCATCGACGTAGCTGAGAAACCCTTCGTTTTAAAAAGGGCCGTAGCTGTTCTTTCGATTTGTTCTTTTCTGCTCAAAACTGCTTCCATGTATAATTAACAAATATAAGCAACCTAACGTTCGTTAGCAAATATATTTATTCCTTAACGGTTGTCCGGCACAAAGGTTAGTGACGTACGTAAGCGGTAATAAGCCTAAAAAGTATTTGAAAGTGCTTTGGCTTCTGCTATACTATTTATACTTTATTATATTTGAATGAATTGTTAACTTAATTAAATGATGACTGAACCAACTAACGATACAATAGCACATACCATGGAGTTTGTACATTATGAGCTAAAAGAACGGATAGGCTACATTACGCTGGCACGCTCCGAAAAAAGAAACGCCCTAAACTATGAAGTAGTAACACAGCTGAAAAAGGCGTTTGCCTTTGCCGAAGATGATGAGAAATGTAAAGTGATTGTGCTACGGGCCGAAGGAAAAGTGTTTTGCGCCGGCGCCGACCTAGAGTATATACAGCAGCTGCAGGAAAACGACTATCACGAAAATCTGGCTGACTCTACACACCTGATGGAGCTTTTCAGGCTTATTTATACTTTAAAGAAAGTAGTAATTGCCCAGATACACGGCCATGCCATTGCTGGCGGTTGCGGCCTTGCGGCAATATGCGATTTTGGCTTTACAGTGCCAGATGCAAAATTTGGCTACACAGAGGTTAAGATCGGTTTTATACCTGCTATTGTTAAAGTGTTTCTGCTACGCAAAATAGGAGAGTCCAGGGCAAAGCAACTATTGCTTACCGGTAATCTGATTTCAGCAGCAGAAGCAGAAAAGTATGGCTTGGTGCATTATATAGTGCCTGCAGAAGAGTTAGAAGATCAAGTGTTTGCCTTTGCGCAGAAACTGTGTGCAGAAAACTCGAAGCAATCGATGGAGGTGACAAAGGAGATGATCGCGCGCGTACAGGAGATGAGCCTGGAAGACGGATTGCAGTATGCCGCTGAAATGAACGCCATTGCCCGTGGCAGTGAAGACTGCCAGCGTGGTATTGCCTCTTTTTTGAACAAAGAACCTATTAGATGGTAAGTTTTGTTTAATTTCTTAAAACTAAATATTAAACTTGTTGTTTGCTTAGTATGATTGCAGGCATCGGAATTATGTTGTTAACCTTTGTAGCCATGGAGGGCGTAGCCTGGCTAATGCACAAGTATGTGCTGCATGGGTTTATGTGGTTCCTTCATAAGTCGCATCATACGCACCATAAGCATAAATTTGAGCTGAACGACCTGTTCTTTGCCTATTATGGCCTGTTGGCGATGCTGTTCTTTATTTTTGGCACAGAGCCCCTGGATTACAGATTTTGGATAGGAGCCGGAATTACGCTGTATGGTGTTGCTTACTTTTTTATTCATGATGTATTTATACACAGGCGCCTGAAGCTGTTCGGTAAATCGTCTAATGTTTACCTGAAAGCTTTAAACATAGCCCATAAGGTGCATCACAGCAAGGAAGGAAAGTATGGCTCAGAGTCTTTTGGGATGCTATGGGTAGCCCCGCAATATTTTAAGAAGGCGAAAGAGATTGTTCAAAAACAACAAGAAGGAGAAACGTGGCCCAGTACACCATTAAAGAATTAGAGCACCTGTCAGGTATAAAAGCGCATACCATTCGCATTTGGGAGCAGCGCTATAGCATACTTAGCCCCAAGCGTACCGAAACCAATATCCGGTACTACGACGATGCCGACCTAAAATCTATACTTAATATCTCGCTGCTGAACGAGCGTGGGTATAAGATATCTAAAATAGCACAGATGCCACCGGAGCAGATCATGCAGAAGGTGCAACAGCTTTGTGAGGAATCCTGCCGCGGGTCGCATCATATCAGCACCCTTGTAAAAGCCATGGTCGATATGGACGAAGAGGCTTTTGACAAAACGCTGTCAACGGCTGCGCTGCAGCTTGGCTTAAAGGAAACTATGAGCGAGGTAATTTACCCGTTTCTGACCAAGATTGGGATATTATGGCAAACTGGTAATATAACTCCCGCGCACGAGCATTTTGTAAGTAACCTTATACGGCAGAAGCTGATTGTGGCAATAGATGGGCAAGTGGTGAGGGCTCCTGAAGATGCACCTGTATATATATTATACTTACCCGAAGGTGAATTGCATGAGTTAGTGCTTTTGTATGTGAACTACCTGCTGCGCTCCTCAAACAAAAAAGTTGTTTACCTGGGGCAGAACCTGCCATTCACCGATCTGGAACTTACTTATCGCCAGTTTAATACAAAGTATATATTTACGGTACTAACAGCCACTCCGGAGCGTGACCAGGTACAGGGGTATATAAACAAAATGGCAGCCACATTCCCAGAATGCATTGTTTACATGTATGGGCATCAGCTACAAAACACTAACCTCACCTTTCCTGAAAGCATTAAAAAAATCGGATCTCCTGAGGAATTACTGACTTTGTTCAGATAAAATTATTTAACAGAAATCCAAGCCCCCTGTCGCTGACGTTTGTTAATGGCAGGGGGCTTTTGCTTTGTTGTTTACAGGGTATAAATGTGTATACACATGGTTTTAAAGGTTGTTTGTCTGTTTTGTTTAATAACAATGCAAAAAACATTTAACTAAATTGACTTAATTAAAATATTGACCGTATATTTGTTTATGATTTAATGATAAAATGATAAACAAAATGACAGCTATAGAATTTAATAACTTGATACAGGCTGTAGCGCAATCGCTTAATCCTGCTGCCATGAACCTGACCCGGAATTCTGACGATGCAAAAGACCTGGTGCAGGAAACAATGCTGAAGGCTTTGTCGAACAAGGATAAGTTTAAGGCAGGCACAAACTTAAAGGCATGGTTATACACGATTATGCGCAATACGTTTATCAATAACTACAATAAGATAACCAAGCGCAGCAGTAACATAGATAGCGCCGAGTACTTGAAATACCTGAATACCGACGAAAATTATGTGACGCAAAACAAAGGCACCTCAACTTTCGTCATGCATGATATTAACAAGGCAATTGCTGACCTGAGCGAAGAGCACCGCACTCCGTTTATGATGTACTATGTAGGGTATAAATACCTTGAGATTGCCGAAAAGCTTCGTATACCTATCGGAACTGTTAAAAATAGAATCCACATAGCCCGTAAAGAGCTGAAAGAAGTACTTAAGGTATATAACCAAAGTGCATAACATATAGATCATCTCTATGTCTTTAACCAAAGTTGTTGTTATCGGATCCGGTTTCTCTGGGCTTTCTGCAGCTACATGTCTTGCCGATCAGGGCTATGAGGTAACTTTGTTAGAGAAAAATGACAGCCCTGGCGGCCGTGCCCGAAGCTTTACCACTGATGGTTATACTTTTGATATGGGACCAAGCTGGTACTGGATGCCCGATGTGTTTGAGTCATACTTTAACAGGTTTGGCAAAAGCACTTCAGACTATTACGAGCTAAAGCGCTTAGACCCTTCTTACACAGTTGTGTTCGGAGAAGATGATTTTGTAGACATACCCGCCACTATGGCAGATCTGCGGCAACTCTTCGAAAAAATGGAAAAAGGCAGCGCTGCACAGCTGGATCTTTTTCTGGAGCAGGCAGCTTACAAGTATGAGGTTGGCATAAACCGGTTGGTGTACAAACCTGGCCGCTCTGTAACTGAGTTTATGAATCCGCGCCTGTTGCTGGATGTGCTTCGGATGGATATTTTCCAGTCGTTTTACAAGCATATCAGACGTTACTTTAAAAACGAACGCTTGCTTAAGCTGATGGAATTTCCGGTGCTTTTTCTGGGAGCCTTACCACAAAATACGCCTGCCCTGTATAGCCTGATGAACTACGCCGATATAAGCCTGGGAACCTGGTACCCAATGGGAGGCATGTATAAAATTGTGGAGGGCATGGTAGCCCTTGCTAGGGAAAAAGGAGTGAAGTTTGAGTTTAACCAGGATGTACAGCAAATAGAGGTTGCCAATGGTAAAGCCACACATGTTGTAACATCCTCCGGATATTATGAGGCTGACGTAGTAGTAGCCAGCGCAGATTATCATCACGTGGAACAGCACTTGTTGCCGAAAGCCTATCAGAGTTATACAGAGAGTTATTGGGACAGCCGGGTAATGGCACCGTCGTCGTTGTTGTTCTACCTGGGTGTTAATAAGTTATTGAAAAACCTGCAGCACCACAATTTATTTTTTGACGAAGATTTCGGGCCGCATGCCCATGAGATATATACCGATCCTAAATGGCCTGATAAGCCGCTCTTCTATGTTTCGGCACCATCTGTAACCGATGCATCGGTAGCACCGACTGGTTGCGAGAACCTGTTTATACTTATACCTGTGGCGCCTGGCCTGAAAGATACGCCTGAAGTACGAGAGCTATACTTTAACAAAGTAATGGACCGTCTGGAGCGACTTACAAAGCAGGATATACGTAATGCCATAGTATACAAGCGCAGTTACGCCCACAACGATTTTATATCGGATTACAACGCGTTTAAAGGCAACGCCTACGGTTTGGCAAATACCCTGATGCAAACCGCCTTGCTTAAACCAAGCCTGAAAAGCAGGAAAGTAAATAATCTATACTATACCGGTCAACTCACCGTGCCAGGCCCGGGGGTGCCGCCGTCGCTTATTTCGGGGCAGGTAGTGGCAAAAGAGATTGCAAAAGAATACGCAGCCCCGGTTGCGGTTAGAGTATAAAGTCGTCGAACCAAACACAGGTATATGGAACTCTTCAGGGATTGTTGTTTACAATGCAGTAAAGTTATTACCGAGGCTTACAGCACGTCGTTTACGCTGGGCATTAAAACGCTTAACAAAAAATTCCATTTGCCTGTTTATGCCATTTATGGTTTTGTGCGCTGCGCCGACGAGATTGTAGATACCTTTCATGACTACGATAAAGCCAAGCTGCTCCGGGAATTTAAGCAACAAACTTTTGAAGCTATTGATAATGGCATCAGCCTGAACCCTGTGCTGCATGCTTTCCAGTGTGTGGTAAATGAGTATAAAATTGATAAGGCATACATAGAGGCTTTCCTGAAAAGTATGGAAATGGACCTAGAAGACCATTCTTACGACAGGTCGTTGTACGAAGAGTATATTTACGGGTCTGCTGAAGTGGTGGGGCTAATGTGCCTGAAAGTGTTTTGCGAAGGCGACGAAGAGCAGTTTAAAAAGCTTGAAAAACCAGCCCGCAGCCTTGGAGCCGCCTTCCAGAAAGTAAACTTTTTGCGGGATATGCGCAGCGATTACGACGAACGGGGCCGGGTATACTTTCCGAAGGTAGATTACAAAACTTTTAACAATGCCAGCAAAGCCGAAATAGAAGCCGATATCCTAAAGGACTTCGAGGATGCGTACATTGGCATCATGGCGCTACCCAAGTCGGCCAGAATGGGCGTGTACCTGGCGTATGTGTATTACCTCAAGCTTTTCCGGAAGATACAAAACCTGCCGGCAACCCATATCCTTCAAGAACGCGTAAGAGTACCTGATAACACGAAGCTGGCATTGTTGCTTGGCTCATACCTCAAGTACAGACTTAACGCTATTTAATGATTACTTTATCTCTTTTTATACTGCTGGGCTTATTTATTGATAATCTGCCGGCAGAGAATACCCGGAATTATACTTTAAAAGAACTGCGCAATGAGTACCTGCAGGCAAGCAAGGATGAAGAGGCAGCCAGGCGTTTCCATAAAAAGATGGCTGCTTTTAACGAAAAGCAGCCAGTTAAGCTAGCCTACAAAGCATCATCTGAGGCTGTGATGGCCAAGTATGGCTGGAACCCTTACAACAAGCTAAAGCACGTAAAAACTGCTGCGGCTATTTTTGAAGAGGCAGTTGCCATGGACAGGTCTCATCCAGAAATTCGCTTTTTAAGGTTTACCGTAGAGCATTATATACCGCGCTACCTCAACCTTAGCGAACACATAAAAGAAGATAAAAAACTGATTATCGAGGGCTTGAAAAAGCATCCAAAGTCAGGTTTGTCTACGGAAATGGCGCAAACTATAAAGGACTTTATGCTAAGCAAAGACCATTGCACAGAAGCCGAAAAGCAGGAGATTAAAAGTATAATGATCAATTAATAATGAATAAGTAAGAATTAATTGCTCCTTCTTAATTCGTAATTAAAAATGTACCTCTACCTGTATTTAAACATTTTTACTGTACTTTTCCCCTTGTTGCTGTCCTTTGATAAAAAGGTGGCTTTCTACAAAGGGTGGTATGCACTTTGGCCTGCTATACTTGCTAATGCTGTTTTGTTTATACTTTGGGATGCCGCGTTTACAAAAGAAGGCGTTTGGGGATTTAACGCGGACTACCTGACTGGTCTATACTTTTTTGGGCTCCCTATCGAGGAAATTCTGTTTTTTATAACAGTGCCTTATGCCTGCGTGTTTATTTATGATGTGCTCAATGCGTATATTAAAAAGGATTTTCTGCAGCCTTACGCCAAGATAATAGCACTTTCCCTGATCATCATACTTCCGGTTGTGGCTATCTTCAATATCGGTAGGGTTTATACTTCCATTACCTTTATGCTGCTATCGCTGGCGCTGATACTGCATATAAAATTCTTTGATACGCGCTACCTGGGTCGCTTTTTTATGGCTTACCTAGTGCATCTTGTCCCTTTTTTGCTGGTGAACGGAGTACTTACCTATTTGCCTATCGTATGGTATAATAATGCCTATAACCTTGGCTACAGGATTGTTTCAATACCTGTAGAAGATACGATGTATTCTATGCTGATGCTGCTCATTACAATTTCTATCTACGAAGGTATAAAGCAGCGTAAGGGTATAAAACAATTTCAACCCTCAGTTGTATAAAGAGTATGAGCAGCCTGCACGTCACTATCGATTCTAATTCCGGCTTTTGCTTCGGTGTGGTTTATGCCATACAGATGGCCGAAGACCTCCTGGACGAACAAGGTTACCTGTATTGCCTGGGCGATATCGTGCATAACGATGTGGAGGTAGAGCGTTTGCAAAAGCGTGGTCTGCGCATTATCAACCACGACCAACTGCGCGAACTAAACAATGAGGCTGTGTTGATACGTGCCCATGGCGAACCCCCCGAAACTTACCAGCTGGCGCTCCAGAATAACTTAACTTTAGTAGATGCCTCGTGCCCGGTGGTACTAAAATTGCAAAACCGTATTAAAACCTCCTACGACAAGCAGGACCCTATCTTTATTTATGGCAAGCATGGCCATGCCGAGGTATTGGGCTTACTTGGCCAGACAAGTAACCAGGCGGTTGTTTTTGAAAGTATAGATGAACTGTTGCAGCACGAGTTGCCGCCAAAAATTACCTTATACAGTCAGACAACTAAAAGTACAGACAGTTTTTACCGCATAAAAAGCAAGCTGGAGCAGGATGGGTACGAAGTAGATGCCAACGATACGATCTGCCGCCAGGTATCTAACCGCGATAAGGAATTACGCAAGTTTGCTGCAATGTATGATAAGGTGGTGTTTGTGTCTGGTACCAAATCATCAAATGGCAAAGTGCTTTACCAGGTCTGCAAAGACACTAACTCCAATACTTATTTTATTTCCAAAGTGGACGAACTCCAGCCTGAGTGGTTCGGCACCGGCGACTCTGTTGGGATTTGCGGAGCAACCTCAACCCCCATGTGGCTTATGGAGGAAGTAAAAGGAGCATTGCAGCAGATGGAAGTATAAAACGTATCTCATAGCATGTGTCAAGGCTCTGAGACAAAAGACATAATGACAAAGGAAATCTTATAAAGTGTTACTTTTGTAGAGGATGTCTTTTGTCGAAGGTCTTTTGTTTTACACAAAGCCGTGCTGGGTGTGTTGTAATAATTGATACAGAATAAGGAAATGGCAATAAGTAGACAAAACGATAGGAGAGGCATAGTGATAGCGGCAGTTATTGTAATTTGCTGGACCGGTCTGCTTTTATACTTGCTTACTTCGTTTGAGGTCTCTTTTGCATCTCCGCTAACTTACCTGTTCATACTTTTACAAACGCATTTATATACCGGGCTTTTTATTACAGCTCACGATGCCATGCACGCGGTAGTGGCTCCAGGTAAACCGAAGCTGAATAAAGCCATTGGTACAGTTACGGCTTTTCTTTTTGCCTACAACTGGTACGCGCGTTTGTTGCCAAAACACCACCAGCACCACCGTCACGTAGCAACCGAGCAAGACCCCGATTACCACCGTGGATCTTTCTGGCCCTGGTATTTCAGCTTTTTAAAGAACTACATAACCTGGTGGCAGATAGTGCTGATGGCTATTACCTATAATGTGCTGCAGCTGTTTTTCTCATTAGAAAATGTCGTGCTCTTCTGGATGCTGCCAGCTATACTTGCCACCTTTCAGCTTTTCTATTTTGGTACATATCTGCCCCATCGTGGCGAGCATCCAGAGGATAATCCCCATAAATCAACTACGCAAAGTAAAAACCATGTGTGGGCTTTTATAAGCTGCTATTTCTTTGGCTACCATTACGAGCACCACGATAAGCCTTATCTGCCCTGGTGGCAGTTGTATAAAGCGAAGGGATAGAATAAGAAAGGCAGCCAAGTTTGGCTGCCTTTCTTGTTTGTAAGGTTATTAGGTTATCGCTTAATAAATTTCTTTCTTAATTGACTTTTGCTTGTTTCTACCTCCAGAATATAGGCACCTGAAGCTAACTTTGAGACATCGAAAGCATAATGTGCCGTTGGCTTAAGCGCCTGCTCCTGTACAACCTGCCCTAGTAAATTATAAATGCGAATTAGGGTAAAGCTGGCAAGTGTGCTGCTAAGATGTAAAGTGGTAGCTGTTGGGTTAGGGTAAAGAATCAGTTCTTGTTTGTGGTCTTTTTTTGTACTGGTTAAATTTTCTGCCTTAAAGTTGAGTGGGTAGCGGCCATTACTACTATCCAAGCCATCGCTTACATCAAATGTAAAGCCGGTAATAGTTGTGCTGTTTTCTGAGGGTGTATATACCAGTTTATTTAGTTCTGTTACAAATATTTCCTGGCCCGCTGTTACTGCCATACCTTTAAAGGTTAGGCTGCCTTCTTCAGGGAGAGTATGTATTTTAACCTTGGTTAGTCTGTCGTAACTGTCCTCGTCGTAAAATGGGAAACTATCTTCCGAAAAAGTATGAGGGGATGTGCTGCTTATTTTAACTGTTGCAGCCTCTGAAGTAGGAATATTGTTTGTATAATTCCATAGTTCGTTCCCATAAAGTTGGCTATAGGCGTTAAAATGAAGCTTGCCTTTGCACATAAACATACTCGTGGCTGATTGCTGGCCAGGATAAGTATAAGTAGGAGGATTTATGGCAGATATCCTTGCTGTGCTTCCCGGTGTTCCGCTGCTTTTCCATAATTCGCCCTGTACAAAAAAAAGCAGTGCATCTTGCACTACCTGCATGTTAGCCACTGAGGATAAGCCCATTGGTAAAGTTTCCAGAACGGTGGTGCCTGTAGCTGCGCCATCTGTTGTCCATAGGTCATCATAGCTGTTGCCTGGCCAGTTACCGTTGCGGATAGTAAAGTACAGCCTGTTCTGGTATGCCACCAGGTTATACATGCCAGAGAATCCCCCGTTCAGGTCCAACTGTTTTACCTTTACTGTGCCTTCCGGAGTTCCGTCTGTTTTCCAGAGAGAGCCATAGTTTGTCTGCGGGTACGGAGGTGCTACTGTAAAATATAAAGTGCCGTTTACATCTGTGAGCCATTGAGGCGAGGAGGATTGCTCTCCGGGGTATATGTCTTTAAGCTGTATGGTTCCCTCCGGAGTACCGTCGGTTCGCCAGAGTTCGCATCCTGCTTCGGACGTGCATGCCGAGAAGTAAAGGTAATTACCAGATACTTTTATGTTGTGCTTCTGGCTACTGCCTGCCAGATACTTTAATCTGCTCGTTCCTGATGTAGTTCCGTCTGTGTACCATAAGCCTGCTTCTGTAGTATAGCCATTCATAAAAAAGTATAGCTTATTCTTAAAAGCAACAGTTTGGCCTATGTTAGATGGGCCGAACTCAAAAATCTTGATAACTTTAGTTCCTTCGGAGGATCCATCTGTCACCCATAATTTATTTGATGTGCTGTAGGCCCCAGTCCAGAAGTATAGTTTGTCATAAAAGTTGCCGGCTACTCCTGTAAAATAGTCGCCATACCCTGATCCTGCTGATGCATAGTTTATAGTAGATGCGGCATCGCCTGATGAACTCCACAGTTTCGTGTCCTGGTTATTGTGACTCATGGTGATAAACCCAAGTTTGTCTTTTTAAACAGACAGCCCCTTTATATTATCTGCTGGTATATTATAAACTTGTGGCTTTACTATTTGTGATGTTCCGGCAGAAGAGCCGTTGCTCTGCCACAATGCGTTTCCTGCTATGCCATTGTTGGCTACAAAGTAAATCAGGTTGTTATGCCGTATAAATTGGCCTGGCTCTGATCCCTGTGTGCTGGGATTTATGTCTTTCACCATTTTAGTGCTTGAGGCGGTGCCTTCAGAAATCCAGAGTTCTTTGCCATGTACGCCATCAGCTGCAGAAAAAAGAATTTTGTTGCCAAAAGCGTGAAGGTCATTTGGAGAAGAGTCGTCAATGCCGGGCAATATGTCTTTAACCAGCTTAACCAATGGCGCAGTGCCCTCCAATAACCATAGCTCTTTGCCATAGGGATGTAAACCTGCTGTAAAGTATAAATTGTTGCCAGCAGAGGTTAACTGCTCCGGATAGCTGTTAAAGTAATTTGCCCCCTCAATATTAACCTGCTCAGGTGCAGTGCTAATACCATCAGTTCGCCAGATCTGCGGCCCTCCGTTATAAACAGAAAAGTATAGGTATCCCTGGTGTGCAACAAACCAGGCATTCAGGTCAAACTGTTGGGTGGTAGGAGATATTACCTGTGCTGTTCCACTGGCTGTGCCGTCAGAAGCCCAAAGTGCCTGGGTATTATCCTGAGCCAGAACAAAGTAAATCTTGTTATTAAAACTAAAGAGTTTGCCTATGGCTGCTCGGCCACTCCCAGATCTGGCACTTGCAATCAGTTTTGTGTTTTCTACAGTGCCGTCGGTTTCCCAAAGCTCTTCTTCTGAGTATGACTTTGTTACACGGAAGTATAATTTACCGTTCAGGGTTAAAATGTCTTTTGGTTCGCCAGCCGGAGGTGCCAGCTCTGTGGGTTCTAATAAAACCCCGTTTCCGTCTGCTTCTACCTTCCAAATCTTATAACTGCTGTAATCCTTGGTGTATATGTAATAAAGTGTGTTTTCTAACGAGGCAAGGTCCCATTTAATACCATTTGCAATTGTCACCATTTGCTCGGAACCAGGGTTGCCATCTGTTGCCCAAAGTTGAAAATCGGGGTTGTCCTGTTCCAGAACTAAAAAGTATATTCTATTACCTGTGCTGGTAACTCTTGACGAATAAACAGATGCGGTTTTAAATGAGGTTACCTTTACTGTGCCTATGGCACTCCCGTCGGTTCTCCAAATATTTCTTCTGCCTTCGCTATCTAAAGCTGAGAAGTAGAGCATGCCGCCCATTTCCACAAAGTCCTTTACCTGGCTGGAGCCATTGCCCGGCATGATGTCCTTAACTAAAAATGTGCCCTCTGGTGTACCGTCTGAGCGCCATAATTCAGAGCCGTGCACACCATCGCTGGCATCGAAATAGGTAAGGCCATTGTAGGTATGCATCTTGCCGGGTTCCCTTGATCCGAACTGAGAAGGTTGTTTATTAATGTCTGCCACGAGTTGAACCTGGCCAAACACGACCTGCGAAAGGAGCAGCAGGATGAATACCGCCCAGAGATGTAAAGGTTTTTGCATCTGGAAGTGGATTTAGTTTGTTCTCGTAAAAGGCAGCAAATATATGGTTTTGCCCTAATGTTGTTACCAGTTATTTGGTGAATAGATTTTATAGTGACATTAATCTAAAGTATGGTATGCGATTATGTTTAAGTTTTTTGTTCATTATACTTCCTGATTGAGCTGATATGTGTTGCATATAGCTGTATTGTGATAGTTCTATTTTTGATATAAGCCAGATGATGTATAATATATTGATATTTAATTATTTGTATCTTTTTAAAGGCTTGTTTTTGAATCTTTTGTTGTTCTTTTTGAAACATTTATATGTTTCGGAAGTATGAACAGCTAAATGCTTTGCTCTGCATTTGACTTATAATATACGCTCTAGATTCTTCCGCTTCACCCTTAGCAACTCTTTATGAAATTACCGAAACGTATACTTTATATAATTCCTTTACTCTTCCTGCTCTCTCTGTCTACTGCCTTTGCTGGTAAAGATCCAAATATGCTGAAAGCCGGGGTAAGCTATATTTGGTTGTCTGAGTATGACAGCCAGGGACTTATGTTCAATAACCGCTTCAGTCACCATGTGAGCGATCGGTTTGCCGTTGGTTTGAACATGGGGCTTGCAGCTGGTTCAAGGTTTGATGATGTAAAAGAGATCTACTCTATTAAGAACACCTTTTACATGGCTAATTTAGAAGCCAGTTTCGATGTGCTGAACAATGAATCTGTCGCGTTTAGAATAGGAGGGGGCGTTGGCGCAAGGCATCGTGCAGAGATAAACTCAAATGCAGATGATGGAACCGTGGACGGATCTGTTAAGCATATTAAAACCTCAGAAGTAGGGTACAACGGCTTTATCGAGAACGACTTTAATATTCTGCGTAACGGAGTGGCAGGCGGCAGAGTAGGATACTTTGCTTATACCAAGGGTACTCCTGTATTTTCGATTGGCCTGCACATTGGTTTTAAATTCTGAAATAACGAATCACTAAACGAAAAAGGGGGAGCCACTAGTGGCTCCCCCTTTTTCGTTTAGTGATTTAGGCTTAGTGTGCCCCTGCTTCCTTTTTGCAGCAGTCGTCCAGACGCTTGTAGGCTCGCTCCGAGGCTGGCTTGTCGTCGGCATCGTAACCGGTTTCATTAACGGCCTTGCGCACGTTGTCAGCATTTGTTTTGCGGCTGTCAAACACTACAGTCAAGATCTTGGAGTCTACATCAAGCGATGATGATTTAACGCCTTTTTCGTAGGCCATTGCCTTTTCCATGGTTTTCTTGCACATACCGCAAACAGCAGATGTTTTGATCTTCAGTGTCTCTTCGTTTTTGTTTTGTGCCTGTGCATTTGCGCCAAAGCTTACAAATGCCATCATTAGTACAACTACCAGTGATTTTAGAATTTTCATGTGATCTATGGTTTAATTATAAGTTAATCAATTTTGAAGCGTAGTCCTGCGTATACAACACGGCCTGTAATCGGACCCCAGACCATGCTTGCATCAAAGTTTGGGCCAAAAGGCTGGTCGGCACCTAGTATAGGGTTTGTCTGTCTGTAATTTAGTAGATTTTCGCCCCCCACGTATACTTCCCAGCGTTTAAATGCACGGCTTACTTGTGCATTAAAAGTATAAAACTTGTCCGATTCGCTCATGCTTGCTGTGTTGCTTTGCTCTATTGGGGCCAATGGCATTAAGCCAAAATACTGTCCTGTCAGGTCGGCACGCCATTTATCAAAAGGTGTCGCAAAACCCAGGTTTACAAAAAAGCGATGCTGCGGAATCATCGGCTTCTGCAGCAGTTTTCCATTGTAAGTGGTTTTCACATCAAAGTACTTATAGGCCGTTTTTACATCAAACCCCTTAAAGACTTCATACTGCACCTCCGCCTGAAAGCTTTTGGAAAAGGAACGCCCATCTAAGTTATAAAAACTAGCCTGCGTAGGGTTCGTGTACATATCCAGCACTACCTGGTCTGTAAAAGTTGTATAGTAGTAATCTGTTACAAAAGTGCCAGGCCTGCCGCCCCACTCAAAGAACTGGGTAAATGAGCCACCCAGGTTCCAGGCCTGTTCCGGCTTAAGTGTTTCTGTGGTTCTGATGGCACGGGAGCTTACAAGTATAGCTGAGTTTTCTGCAATAGGGTTAGCTACTCTAAAGCCTTTACCAGCTGCCAACCTGAAAATAGTGTTTGGTGTAGCGTCGTACTTCACATTCAGCCGGGGCGTGAATATTGTCCCGAACAGGTTATGGATGTCAACTCTGGAGCCGGCTACCACGGTCAGGTTGGTAGTATTGTTGTAAATGTATTCCACAAAAGCGCCTGGTATATGCTCGTTTCGGCCAAAAGTACTGTCGGCAAGGGTCTCCGAATAGTTATCATAAGTATAGCTCAAACCGGCTTTGTACGTGTGGCCGGTGTGCCCCAATATAGACTGAAAGATCAATCTGGCAGAGGCGCTGTTTTGTTCTCCGTCGTAATTACGCAAGCCATAACTGGAGTCGAACTTATGATGCGCAACAGAAGTGATCATGCCTATACTTTGGTAAGGCTTGCCCGGAAAAGTATAAGACGATTTGTTATAAGCCATTAACCTGTCCGTTTCAGAGGTGGTGCCATAGTATGGCTGTTGCTCCTGCGGCACGTCTTCATTATACTTTAGCTGCCCACCTGTCTTAGTTTCACGCAATGCATTTATCCCAAACTCCGACACTACATCCTTGTGGCTATACTTCCACTTGTTAAACACATTGTACTGCGTGCCTACGGGTAGGTCCATAAAACCATCCTTGTTGCGGTCTACACGGTTGCCCAGGTGGTTAGAGTGCAGCATAAGTATGGTGTTCCACTTTTTGCCGACAGATGTAGCCAGGTTCAGGTTGGCATCAAATTTTGCCAGGCTGTTGCCATACAGGTTAAAGTATAAACGCTCCGCTTTTTCAGGGTCTTTCAGCATCACGTTTACCTGCCCGGATATCGATTCGTAACCGTTAAGCACGGACCCTGTGCCCTTAATAATATCGATGGACTCGATGTAAGTGCCCGAGAGGTAGTTAAGCCGGTAGGGCGTAGCAAGGCCCCGTAGAGCCGGAATGTTGTCAGTAGTCAGCAGTGTATAAGAACCGTCCAAACCAAGCATCTGTATCTGCTTTGCTCCGGAAACAGCATCTGTTGTGGAAACTTCTACAGAGGCATTGGTCTCAAAGCTCTCAGCCAGGTTGCAGCAGGCCGACTTTTCCAGGTCGCGGGTTGTTATCACCTGTGAGTTAGTGGGAGTGAGGGAAGAATAGCGTGCCTGCTGGCCTTCTACTACCACTTCCTGCAGCTTACCCGTAGCGGCAAGTTGTATAATAACGTTGCTTTTGCCGCTTACATTAATTGTATCTGGCTTATAGCCAATATAGGTAATAATGATCTCTGGCGTTAATGCATCGGCTGTAGAAAGTGCAAAACTGCCTGTGATATCGGTAGAGGTGCCTTTTGCAGTTCCTTTCCATACTACGTTGGCGCCAATAAGGGGCAGGCTGTTATCTGTTTGGTCTACCACTCTGCCGGTTAGCTGCTGTGCTGCTGCCGGAAGTATGGCTATAAAGTATAAGGTAAATAGCGCATACAGTACACGCTTTATACTTGTGGAATTGAATTTCATTTTAAATAGTCTAAGTAATGATCAAAATACATAAAGGTAAAGGCACAAGCTGGGTGCAGGTGCATTTCTTGTATTTTGATGCTAGACTATAAGGGTGTGCAGTTGGTGGAGCAGCCGGCGCCCATACAAAGGTGGAGAGCTGTCGGAGTAAGTATAGATGCGTTCCTCAATGGCATCGTGATGAGCCTGAATAGGAACAAACAACTTGATGTGTTGCTGGAAGTATACCGGCAGCTGTAAGTTAAACGCCTTAAGCGAAGAAATAGGCTCCAGTTTTTCGTACAGCACTTTAACAGCGCAGCACTCATCGGTTTGCGCGCCTTTGTCCGACCCTTCCTCGCAACAATCATCAGCCTCTGTAGATAGGGCCGAAGTCTTGATGCCAGCCATCAGGCAGAACTGCTCACTAAAAGCAACGCCAACCGAACCGAGCAGAATGCTTAGTGTCAGGATGGATAACATGCTATAGCGAAGTATACCTTTCATGTTGCAAATATAAGCGAAGTCTACCACTTTCTACCACTTTTCCATAAGAATGGTTTATGTCTGCCACTTTGCCCCACTTCTGCTGTGGAAATCTATGGGATATAGTATTTTTGCTATGTCTTACAATGTAATTAACTAAAAATCAATAAGTTGGCGTGTTTGTGTCTCGTATTTTAATCAAAAAGAGCACACAGTACAAAAAAACTTATACCCAATATATAGCGTTTATAGTGTGGATAATGTGGATAAGTGGTGTGGATTACCATAATTTATCCACAAAGTGGTAAAAAGTGGTAGATTGTGGTTGTGGTGTTTTGTTGAATCGCTACATTTGTAATATCCGAGAACTATACGGATTAAACTGTTAGAGTCTATGAACTTCCTCTCTGGCGAATATGAGTGCAAGATTGACCCAAAGGGAAGGTTGGTTTTACCTGCAAAGATAAAAGCCAACCTGCCGGAGGCATCGGGAAACCATGTGGTGCTGATGAGAGGATTTGAGCCTTGCCTTGTGCTTTACCCAAAAGCCGAGTGGAAGGTGATTTACGACAAAGTAGCAGGCTTAAATGAGTTTAACGAAGAGTACCGTCATTTCCAGCGTAACTTTTTCCGTGGTAACACAGAGATAGAGTTGGATGGCGCAGGCCGTTTTATAGTGCCAAAAACCATGTCGCGTTTTGCCGAGCTGGAGAAAGAGGCTGTAGTAGTTGGGTTGGGCAACCGTGTAGAGATCTGGAATCCTGATAAGTATGAGGAATTCCTGATAAAAGACCAGCAGAATTTCTCTCAGCTGGCGCAAAAGTTTTTAGGTGATAAACCGGCTGAGGAGCCTTTGATTTAATGGAGTACCATCGCCCCGTACTGTTTGAAGAGTCTGTAGATGCCCTGGCCATTAAGCCGGATGGTGTTTATGTTGATGTGACCTTTGGAGGTGGTGGCCACTCTTCGCTTATAGCAAGCAAGCTTACAGACGGTAAGCTGTACAGTTTTGACCAGGACCGAGATGCGGAAGAGCAGTCGAAGAAAATAGACAGTCCTGCTTTCCAGTTTGTGAGAGCCAACTTCAGAGACCTTAAAAAGTACCTGAGGCTTTACGGGGTAAAACAGGTGGATGGCATACTGGCTGACTTGGGTGTATCTTCTCATCAGTTCAATGTACCGGAACGCGGTTTCTCGACCAGGTTTGAAGGACCATTGGACATGCGCATGAACGCTGAGGCGGGCACTACTGCCGAGGAAGTGCTGGAGACCTATTCAGAGGAACAGTTGCATCGCATTTTCGGGATTTACGGCGAAGTAAAAAACGCCAGAACACTTGCCCGTACCATAGTGGAGAAAAGAGCCAGAAAGCCTTTTGAAACGATCGGGGAGTTTAAGCAGGCCATTAGCTCTTGTACGCCAAAAGGAAAGGAAAATAAGTACCTGGCACAGGTTTTTCAGGCGCTTCGGATAGAAGTGAACGACGAGATGAAGGCGCTGGAGGAGATGCTGGAACAGGCTGCAGAGGTTTTAAAGCCCGGAGGCAGATTGGTGGTAATATCTTACCACTCGCTGGAAGATAGGCTGGTGAAGAACTTTATAGCTAAAGGCAAGTTCTTTGGGGAGGTAGAAAAAGACTTGTTCGGAAACGAGAAAAAGCCGCTTGATGCCGTTAACCGGAAACCAATTGTGCCATCCGAGCAGGAATTGCTCGAAAACAGCCGCTCTAGAAGCGCAAAACTGAGAATAGCAGAGAAAAGATAAAAAGATGATTAAATAACAGGCTATTACATAGCTCCAAATTATTGCAGTAACTATGGCTTCAAATGTTCTGATCAAACAAAATAACCCGCCGAAGACCAACTCGGCGCGTATGAAGCCAGAAGTGGAGCAGCCTAAAAAGCCTAAAGCCAAACGTAACGGTTTTAGCCTCTTCAAACTCCTCGACAAGTATGCTAACGTAGATGCTTTGTTCGAAGAAGGAGTTCCGCTCAAGTATCTTCCCTATATCCTTTTTACAACACTTATTACCCTTTTCTATATTGGTAATACCCATTTTGCGGAGAAAACTATCCGTAAAATAGATAAGATTAAAGTAGAAACAGAAGATTTGCGCGCAGACTATACTACGCTTAAGTCGGATTACATGGAGGCCAGCAAGCAATCCGAAGTTGCGCGCAACGTGGAGCCGCTCGGCCTACTCGAAAGTTCATCGCCACCCTATCAAGTGATTGTGCCTGCCGATGAATATTAAGAAATCCATAGTTATAAGGGTACGGGTGGTGTTTTTACTCATCTGCCTTTTTGCGTGCGCCATTGTGTACAAAATAGTACAGATACAGTTTATGGATGGTGCCCGCTGGAAAGAGATTTCCAAGGAGCGCCGTATCCGTTACCAACCTGTTTTTGCCACGCGCGGCAATATTTATTCTGACAACGGAAGTATACTGGCTACCTCGCTGCCTTTTTACCGCGTAGCTTTTGATCCGACTGTTGCCGATGCAGAAACCTTTAACAGGGGTGTGGACTCACTCTCCATGTTACTGGCACGTTTTTACAAAGACAAGTCGGAAGATTACTACCGCCGTAAAATAAAAAACGCACGTCACGATGGCAGACGGTACCTGCGCCTGAATAGCCGCCAGATAAACTATCAGGATAAGAAGATGATGGCGCAATGGCCTATTTTCAGAGCCGGTAAAAACAAAGGCGGGGTGATCTTTGAAAAGGTAGAGAAGCGCTTTAAGCCATTTGGCCTGCTTGCCGAGCGTACCGTAGGCTTTATAAACGAAGATAAAAACGGTGCCGGCCTGGAATTCAGTTTTAACAACCATCTGGCAGGTACCGACGGGGAGGCTCTTTTCGAACGTATAGCTGGCGGTAATAAGCCTATTTACGATGGCACAGAAGTAAAACCGCAGCACGGCTACGACATCAAGACCACCATCGATATCAACCTGCAGGATGTGGCGGAGAATGCCTTGTACAAAGCACTGGAAAAAACCAATGCTGAGTATGGATGTGTGATCATGATGGAGGTAAAAACCGGTGAGATAAAGGCTATAGCCAACCTGGGCAAGACAAAAGGCGGGTATATAGAAGACTACAATTATGCAGTTGGTAACCAGGGACGTACAGAGCCAGGGTCTACCTTTAAGCTGGCTTCGATGATGGCCTTGTTTGAATATGCGCCGGATGTCAGGCTAGGTGATACCATCGATACCGGAGATGGCCGCTACCGCATCAAGAATACCATTATGACAGATGCTAAAACAGGCGGTTACGGCAAGCTGTCCGTGCAGGAGATATTTGAGAAGTCGTCTAACATAGGTGTGGCAAAGCTAATGGAACAGCACTTCAGTAGCAACCCGCAGGCCTATGTAGATTATCTGAACAAATTCGGGTTAAACAGTACGCTTGGCTTCCAGATGGACGGCGAAGCACGTCCTTTCATGAAGAGCCCGCAGGATAGGACCTGGTATGGCACCACGCTTACTTCTATGGCCATTGGTTACGAGTTAAAGCTGTCGCCTTTGCAAACGCTGGCTTTCTACAATGCCGTTGCTAACAACGGAGTGAAGATCCAGCCGATCATAGTGAAGGAAATCAGTAAAACCAATACCGTTATACAGTCTTTCAACACGCGTGTGCTAAACGAGAAGATTTGCTCTGACGAAACACTAAAGAAATTGCGCAGCATGCTGGAAGGTGTAGTTGCGAATGGCACAGCTAAAAACATACTTAGCAAAGACTATAAGGTAGCCGGCAAAACCGGAACTGCCCGTAAGGTAAAGAACGGACGCTATGTTATGGAGTACTCTACTTCATTTGCTGGCTATTTCCCGGCTGATAATCCAAAGTATAGCTGCATTGTGATCATTGACAGTCCGAAAGGCGTGAACGTGTATGGTGGCGATGTGGCGGCGCCGGTTTTTAAGGAACTGGCCGATAAAGCCTATGCCCGCGACCTGGCCATGCACAAATCACTGCGTGCCAGAGTGGCGCCAAACAAAGACAGCATGCCTCAGGTAGGTGCCGGCAATCTGGATGACCTGAGCTATATCTGCAACAAAATCGGCATAAGTCACCACCCCAATATTACAGACGAGGAGTGGGTGAAAGTAGAACAGAAAATGCGTTTCCTTGATTTTAAGCCGAACCCTGTAATGGCTAACAAGGTGCCTGATGTGAAAGGCATGACCCTGCGCGACGCCCTTTTTATACTTGGGAATCAGCAAATGGATGTGAAGGTAGTAGGTACTGGTAAGCGGGTAGCGCAGCAGTCGTTAGAGCCGGGAACAGATATTACAAAAAGAACTAAAATAACTATTGTACTGAGCTAATGCAGTTGCTACAGAACATATTAAAGGATATTAGAACCCTGGAGGTGAAGGGGAGGATGGATGTGTCCATCGAGTCGATCACATTCGACTCGCGGCAGGTGCGCGAAGGCGTTGCTTTTGTAGCTGTGCGAGGCGTGCAGGCCGATGGGCATGAGTATATCCAAAAGGCAGAGGAGGCGAATGCAGCAGCCATTATCTGCGAAGCACTTCCTGCAGAACTTCAGGAAAGTATAACCTATGTAGTGGTGCAGGATTCAGGTGAGGCCTTAGGTAAAATGGCTTCTGCTTTTTATGGTCATCCTTCTACTAAACTTAAACTGGTAGGTGTAACAGGTACTAACGGCAAAACAAGCTCTGTTACTTTGTTGCATAAGCTTTTCAGGGAGTTGGGCTACCATGTGGGTATGCTGTCTACGGTGCAGAACCAGATAGATGAGGAGATTATTCCATCTACGCATACTACGCCTGATGCTGTGAAGCTGAATGAATTGCTGGATCAGATGGTGAAGGCCGGTTGTGCCTACTGTTTTATGGAGGTTAGCTCACATGCCATGGTCCAAAAGCGCGTGGCAGGCCTGCAGTTTGCCGGAGGGGTTTTCACCAACATCACGCATGACCACCTGGACTACCACAAGACCTTTGACGAGTACATAAAGGCTAAAAAGCTGTTCTTCGATGGTTTGCCAAAAGGAGCCTTTGCGCTGGTGAACGCCGATGACAAACGCGGGGCAGTAATGGTGCAGAATACAAAGGCATCAGTACATGAGTTCTCGCTGCGAAAAGTAACAGAGTTTAAAGCCCGCATTATAGATAATACCATTCAGGGGCTACACCTGGAAGTGGACGGCCACGAAGTATGGTGCAAACTGATCGGTGCTTTTAATGCATATAATTTTTTAGGTGTCTACGCGGCGGCAGTACTATTAGGCGAGGAAACGATGGAGGTACTGACAGTGCTTTCGAGCCTGGATACAGCAGCAGGCCGCTTCGACTACATTGTGTCGGATACGCAGATAACCGGGATTGTAGATTATGCCCATACCCCGGATGCGCTGGAAAATGTGCTGAATACGATTCAGCAGATCCGTACGCCGCTGCAAAAGGTAATTACTGTAATAGGCTGTGGTGGTAACCGCGATGCCGGCAAGCGGCCTATTATGGCAGATATTGCCTGCCGCTTAAGCGACAAGGTTATACTTACCTCAGACAATCCACGCTTTGAAGAGCCCCAGGCTATACTAGAGGATATGCAGAAAGGTGTAAAACCGCTTGACTTTAAGAAGACACTATCTGTGCTGGACAGGAGAGAAGCCATTAAAACAGCTTGCGTACTGGCCGAGCCAAACGATATTATACTTGTAGCCGGAAAAGGCCACGAAACATACCAGGAAATTAAAGGCGTTAAAACTGATTTTGATGACAAGCAGGTTTTGCGAGACATGTTTCAGCAACTGGGCAAGTAAAAATTATAAAGCTAAAGGAAACCGAAATAAACGTTAATGTTATATCACCTTTTCACATACTTAGACCGCGAATTTGACTTTATTGGAGCAGGTGTGTTCCAGTACATCTCTTTCAGGGCGGGTATGGCCACCATTGTATCGCTGCTGATAGCCATGATATTTGGAGGCAAACTGATCAATGTGCTGCAGCGCAAGCAGGTAGGCGAAAGCATCCGTGACCTTGGTCTGGAAGGGCAGCTCGAGAAAAAAGGTACACCAACCATGGGCGGTCTTATCATTATCTTGGCCATTCTGGTGCCAACGTTGCTATTTGCCCGGCTTGATAATATTTACATCATCCTTATGCTGGTATCAACCATATGGCTGGGCCTGATCGGCTTTCTGGATGATTATATTAAGGTATTCAAGAAAAACAAGGAAGGGCTTGCCGGCCGCTTTAAAATACTGGGTCAGATTGGTTTAGGCTTGATCGTGGGCCTAACTTTATACTTTAATGACGACGTGGTGGTACGCCAGTATATTTTCTCGGATGGCAGCACTTCGGCAGTAAATGCATCAAGGCATTACACAGATGTGCATAGTATGATCACCACTATACCGTTCCGCAAGAACAATGAACTGGATTACTGCAACCTGTTCTCGTTTGCCGGGCCATTATTCCAGGGCTGGTCATGCTATTTATACATCCCATTCGTGATATTGGTAATTACGGCTGTATCAAACGGTGCCAACATTACAGATGGTATTGACGGATTAGCTGCTGGAACATCGGCCATTATCGGGGTAACACTGGCAATTTTTGCCTGGGTATCAGGTAATACCATTTTCGCAGATTACCTGGATATCATGTTCATACCAAATTCTGGAGAACTAACGATATTCTGTCTGGCTTTTGTGGGAGCCTGCGTGGGTTTCCTGTGGTACAATACCTATCCGGCTCAGGTGTTTATGGGTGATACAGGCAGTCTGGCAATAGGCGGTATCATAGCGGTGTTGGCCCTGATCGTACGCAAGGAACTTCTAATTCCGATTCTATGCGGCATCTTCCTAATTGAAAATCTATCTGTAATGCTGCAGGTGAGTTACTTTAAATATACTAAAAAGAAGTATGGTGAAGGACGTCGCATTTTTAAAATGTCGCCGTTGCACCACCATTACCAGAAACTAGGTTATCACGAATCTAAAATTGTAGGCCGCTTCTGGATCGTGGGTATTATGCTGGCCATTTTGACATTGGCGACACTAAAACTTCGCTAATTGTCGTGATTCGTTACTCGTTGATCGGGAAAGAAGCAAAGTATGGACTATAAGAATCTGGATGTGTGGAAGAAGTGCAGAAAGCTGGCTGATAGTGTTTATGAGATCTCTAAAAGTTTTCCGAAAGAAGAGATTTTTGGTTTAACGATTCAGATAAGAAGAGCTGCGGTTTCAGTGGTGTCAAACATAGCAGAGGGTTGTGGGCGGCAACATTCAAAAGATGCGATACAAATATTTTATATAGCTCGTGGTTCTTTGTATGAAGTAGAAACACAGCTTTATGTTGCACTTGATCAGAATTACATAAAAGAGTCAGTTTTTGAAGATTTAATATTAGAACTGGTAAGCTGTAAGCAAATGCTGAACGGCCTGATAAAATATTTTAAAGGATTGTAGTTGAATTCGAACAACGATCAACGAACAACGAACAACGAAAAATGAAGATAGCAATTCTAGGAGCAGGGGAGAGTGGCGTAGGAGCTGCATTGCTGGCACAGGCAAAGGGGCTGGACGTCTTTGTTTCGGATATGAGCCAGATTAAGGATCAGTATAAAGCTAAACTGGCAACGGCTGCTATCCCTTTTGAAGAAGGAACTCATACTTTAGATAGAATTCTTGATGCTAACGAAATCATTAAAAGTCCTGGCATTCCTGATAAAGCTGCAGTTATACAAGAAGCAGCCAAAAAGCAGATACCGGTAATATCAGAGATCGAGTTTGCGGGAAGGTACACTGATGCGGAATTTATCTGCATCACAGGCACCAACGGTAAGACCACGACTACACTGCTTATTTACCACCTGCTTAAAAACGCGGGGCTGAATGTAGGTTTGGCAGGCAATATAGGGGAAAGTCTGGCAGAGAAGGTGATCGAGAATAGGCACGAGTACTATGTAGTAGAGCTGAGCAGTTTTCAGCTGGACAACATGTACCAGTTTAAGGCGCACATAGCGGTGCTAACTAATATTACGCCTGACCACCTGGATCGCTATGAATACAGCATGGAAAAGTATGCCGCCTCTAAGCTGCGTATTGTGCAGAACATGACAGGCAGTGACTTTTTTATCTACAATGCAGATGATGAGAACATAGCCAAAGCATTTGACTCGCCAAATTTTGGCGGAACAACGATACCGTTCACATTACAGGGCGCAGCAGGTGCTAAGGTATACTTCGAGGGCCAAAGTATAAAAGTAGACGCTAAGTTTTACGAGGGTACAATAGATACCTCAAAGTCCGGCCTCATCGGGAAGCATAACCAATATAATACGATGGCTGCCGTAGCAGCGGCAAAGTTGTTGGGTGTTTCAGATGAGCAGATTGAAAAGGGTCTGGAAACATTTGTGAACGCGGAGCACCGTTTGCAGCAGGTTGGTGTCGCCAAAGAGGTTACTTACATAAACGACTCCAAAGCGACCAATGTGGAAGCCGTATGGTATGCACTGGAAGGTATAAAGCAACCGATAGTATGGATCGCTGGCGGAGTAGACAAAGGAAACGACTACAGTACGTTGGTAGACCTGGCCCGTGAAAAAGTAAAGGTGCTGGTTTGCCTTGGTAAAGACAACGAAAAATTAAAGCAGGTATTTGGCCGGGTGATTCCGATCATTGCTGAGACAACCTCCATTGATTATGCCGTGCGCCTGAGCCGTTCGCTATCTACACCCGGAGATGTGGTGCTGTTGTCGCCGGCCTGTGCAAGCTTCGACTTATTCAACAATTACGAGCACCGCGGACAGCGCTTTAAAGAGGCTGTAGAAAAGATAGTTTTAAAAAAATAAATAAAAACATAACCGATTTAGCCAAAGGTTTATGATAAAGCAGTGGTTACAGAAAAACCTGAAGGGAGATCCTGTATTGTGGGGGATCGTCTTTATGTTCTCGCTTATAAGCGTGGCGGTGGTGTATTCTGCCACTGGTACGCTTGCCTATAAATCCCATGAGGGGAACACAGAGTATTTTCTGTTGAAGCACTCTTCGCTGATCTTGGTTGGACTTGGCTTTATGTGGGCTGCCCATAAGGTGCCTTATCGTTATTATTCCAGGCTGTCGTTAGTGGCGCTTATACTTTCTGTGCCATTATTACTGTTCACCTTTTTCTGGGGTTCCAACATTAACGAGGCATCCCGCTGGATCACGATTCCGGTTATAAACCAGACATTTCAGCCCTCAGACTTAGCCAAACTGGCGCTTATCTCTTACCTGGCAAGTATGCTGGCCAAGGTACAGTTAGAGCTTAAAGACTGGAAAAAGACTTTGCTGCCGATGTTGGTCTGGACTGTGGCAATCTGTGGCCTGATCGCGCTTACCAATACATCCACAGCGGTTCTGCTTTTCGCAACCTGCATGCTGCTGATGTTTATCGGGCGCGTGCCTTTCAGATACCTGATAACGGTTTTCCTGTTTGTAGTGGTTTTTGGAGGAGCAATGCTGGCCCTGGGGCAGCGTCTTGAAACAGCGATAAGCAGGGTAGAAGCGTTTATGGATCCGAATGAGACGGCGTTTCAGCTGGAGCAGTCTTACATTGCCATTGCAACAGGTGGCGTGGTTGGCAAAGGCCCAGGCAACAGCGACCAGCGTGACATTCTTCCCCACCCTTACTCCGACTTTATATTTGCGATCATACTGGAGGAATACGGTTTGATAGGAGGCGTAGTAGTGCTGTTTTTGTACCTGGCACTACTTTACAGAGGGCTCGTAACAGTTACAAATAGCACAGGCGCATTTGGCGGCTTGCTGTCTGCCGGGCTTAGTTTTAGTCTGGTGATACAAGGTATGATAAACATGGGCGTGGCTGTTGGGCTTGGTCCAATTACAGGTTTGCCGCTACCCCTGCTAAGTATGGGTGGTACTTCTTTGATCTTTACAGGTATCTCGTTGGGGATTATACTTAGCGTGAGCCGCACAGACAGAGAGGCAAGCAAGGAGCATGCTGCAGCCAATAATGATGTTTTACCCTCTAACACACTGGTAAATGCCTGATCAGCAGAAACCATATCGTGTTATTATCAGCGGTGGCGGCACCGGCGGGCATATTTACCCGGCTGTGGCTATTGCCAACCAGCTAAAGGAAGTTAACCCTGAGGCAGAGATACTTTTTGTAGGTGCCCAGGGCCGCATGGAAATGACTAGGGTACCCGAAGCCGGTTACAAGATCATTGGCCTGTGGATCAGCGGCATACAGCGCAGACTTACATTGGATAACCTGTCGTTTCCGTTGAAGGTGCTGTCAAGTATAAAAGCGTCGCATAATATCATACGGGAATTTAAACCCGATGCGGTTGTTGGTGTAGGTGGCTATGCCAGCGGACCTCTGTTGTATGCGGCAACAGCCAGAAAAATTCCGGCACTTATACAGGAGCAAAATTCGTATGCCGGCATTACTAATAAACTATTAGCCAAAAGGGTTAATAAAGTATGTGTAGCCTACCCAAATATGGAAGCCTTCTTTCCGGCAGAGAAGCTGGTATTAACAGGCAACCCGGTTCGCAGCGATATTTTGGATAGTAACTCTAAGCGCGCGGAGGCACTGGCTCACTTTGGAATAACTGCTGAAAAGAAAACTATACTTGTAATTGGCGGTAGCCTGGGTGCCAGAACCATTAACCAAAGTATAGCCGCCGGCATAGTGCAGATCGTGCAGGCTGGTTACCAGTTGATCTGGCAAACTGGTAAAGCATTTTATCCGGAGGCGCAGGAGTTGGAGCAAAAGTATAGCACACAAGGTATAAAAGTTTTTGACTTTATAAAGCGTATGGATTTGGCCTATGCGGCGGCCGATGTGGTTATCTCAAGAGCAGGGGCGTTATCCATATCAGAGCTTTGTCTGGTTGGGAAACCTGTTGTGCTGGTGCCATCGCCGAATGTGGCCGAAGACCATCAGACTAAAAATGCGATGGCCCTGGTGCAGCAGCATGCAGCTATACTTGTACGCGACCAGGAAGCAAGTCAGCAACTTGTGCCAGCTGTACTCGAACTTGCTCAGGACGAGCAGGAGCAGCAAAGGCTGAGCCAGAACATACTTAAAATGGGTAAGCCAAATGCGGCTGCCGACATTGTAAACGAATTAATAAAACTGATCAAGTGAAACTGGAGCAGTATAACTATATCTACTTTTTAGGCATCGGGGGAATTGGCATGAGTGCGATTGCCCGCTGGTTCAATGCAAAGGGTTATCCGGTGTGGGGTTACGACAAAACCCGAACACCGCTAACCGAAGCACTGGAGCAGGAAGGAATTCGTGTGCACTACGAAGACGATGTAGCGTTTCTGCCACAGGAGATACTGGATAATAAAGAACAGACACTAGTAGTGCTAACACCTGCTATACCAGCAGAGCATTCTGAGTGGGCTTACCTGAAAGTGCAGGGTTATACTATCAAAAAGCGATCAGAGGTGTTGGGCATTATAACAGCTGGCGCCTTTACTATTGCGGTAGCGGGTACGCACGGTAAAACCACTACGTCCTCTATTGTAACACACTTGCTGCACCATGCCGGCGTGGATTGCTCTGCTTTCCTGGGAGGAATTTCCACTAACCTGAATTCAAACCTATTGATAGGCAAGGGAGAGGGTGGTAAGGAAATCGTAGTGGTGGAGGCAGATGAGTACGACCGTTCTTTCCTGACGCTGTTTCCGGATGTGGCTATTGTTACTTCTGCTGACCCGGACCACCTGGATATTTATGGCGACAAGGATGAAATGATCCGGACCTTCCAGAAGTTTATCAGCCAGGTGAAACCAGGAGGTTACTTGTTTATCCATGAAGGTATAGATACACGCATGACTGACCTTGTGCAGGAGGGCGTGAAAGTAGTAAAGTATGGCTTAAATGAAGGGCAAGCGCATGTGCAGCACCTGCATATAAATGGCCGTTGGTTTGAGTTTGATGCCGTTAGTCCATTTAGTGAAATTAAAGGTTTGCGTTTAGGCTTACCGGGTTTCCATAATGTGGAGAACACGCTGGCAGCTATACTTGCGGCACAGGTTGTGCAAATTAATGCGCAAAGTATAAAGGCCGGCGTAGAAAGTTACTTGGGTGTTAAAAGGCGCTTCGAGTTTATCTATGAGGGGCAGGGGAAAGTGTACATTGATGACTATGCCCATCACCCGAAAGAGATTGAAGCCTTCATGACTTCGCTGCGTGTGCTGTATCCGGGTAAGCATATAAAAGTACTATTTCAGCCGCACCTTTTTACCCGCACACGCGACTTTGCAGAGGAGTTTGCAGCGAGCCTGAGCATGGCTGATGAACTGGTTTTGCTCGATATCTACCCGGCACGCGAAAAACCCATACCCGGGGTAAGCTCTGAGATGATTTTGGAGCAGGTTACATGCAAGAAAAAAGAAATATTGCACAAAGAAAATATAATTGAAAATTTGCTTAAAAACGGCGATTTTGACGTTCTGGCCACGATTGGGGCCGGTGATATCGACACGCTGGTGAAGCCTATCAGAAATTTTTTAGAAAAAGAACGTCATGGGCTTGAATAGTAAAATAAAATCTTTAATTTTTGCAGGTTGTAGCATCGTATCAATCGGGGCACTGGCAGGTTTTGCTGATTCCAGGCAAAATGAAAAAATTTGCAAAAAAGTGTCAATAAATATTGATAATGAGTACAACAATTACTTTATTGGGGATAAGGAAGTAAGGGGGTTATTAACCCGCGAAGGAGAACGAAAGTTAGAGGGTCTTCCGAACCGCAATATCGATCTGAAAAACCTGGAGAAACGCATCAAAGCAAACAAGTTTGTGAAGGATGCCGAAGTATACCGGGGGCTCGATGGAAATGTGCATGTAAATGTAAAACAGAATAGGCCTATTGCAAGAATTATACGACCAGACCAGGATGTCTACATTGATGTGGAGGGTAACATACTTCCGCTTTCAGACAGATACACAGCTCGTGTAATACCAATTACCAAATCGGCTTTAAAACAGTCTCTGGACAACGAGTTCTTTCAGGACTCTACAGGACAGGGTTACCTTTCTTTGCTGCAGTTCATTGAGAACGACCAGTTTTGGAAAGCACAGATTGCCCAGATGCACATTGACGGCAGAGGCAAAGTATCGTTTTTACCTCAGGTAGGAGAGCATACCATTGAGTTTGGTAAGCCTACCGAAGTAGAACCAAAATTCAGGAAACTGATGATCTTTTATAAAGAAGTGCTGCCTGTGGTAGGCTGGGACAAATATAAAAGAGTGAATGTAGAGTACGAAGATCAGATTATTTGCGAATAAATATACAGATATGCAAAACGACAAAATAGTAGTAGGCTTGGACATTGGCACCACCAAAGTTTGCGCACTTGTAGGTCGGAAGAACGAGTTTGGAAAGCTGGAGATACTGGGCATGGGCAAAGCCGTATCGGAGGGTGTGGTACGTGGTATGGTCAGCAACATCGACAAAACTGTTGAGGCGATCAAGAAAGCTATCCGTCAGGCCGAGGAGCAGTCAGGTATCAACATAGGCGTAGTGAACGTTGGGATTGCCGGACAGCATATCAAGAGTTTACTGCACAATGGCAGCATTACACGCCAGATCACAGACCACGAGATTACAGTAGAGGATGTGAACCGCCTTACAAACGACATGTACCGTTTGGTGACGCCTCCGGGCAGCGAAATCATCCATGTAATGCCACAGGAGTATAAAGTGGATTACGAAGAAGGCATTATTGACCCGGTTGGAATGTCAGGTGTGCGCCTGGAAGGTAACTTCCATATCATTACAGCACAGTCAAACGCAATCAACAACATCAACAAATGCGTAACGCGTGCCGGCCTTGCAGTAGATCATCTTATCTTAGAGCCGCTTGCCTCGTGCATGTCGGTGCTGAGCGATGAGGAGAAAGAAGCAGGCGTAGTTTTGGTTGATATAGGCGGTGGAACAACGGATTTAGCCATTTTTAAAGACAATATTATCCGCCACACGGCAGTTCTACCATTTGGAGGTAACATAATTACTTCTGATATTAAACAGGGCTGCATGGTAATGCAAAACCAGGCCGAACAGCTTAAAGTGAAGTTTGGTAAGGCAATTGCCGACGAAGCCTCTGAGAATGAGATTGTTTCGATACCTGGTCTGCGCGACAGAACGCCAAAGGAGATATCTTTGAAGAACCTTGCCTATATTATTGAAGCAAGAATGGAAGAGATCGTGGAACTGATCTACGCAGAAATTATGCGTTCAGGGTATGGCGGCAGCCTGGCAGCAGGTATAGTTATTACCGGTGGTGGATCTCAGCTACAGAATCTTGTACAACTGGTAGAGTATATTACCGGTATGGACACGCGCATTGGCTACCCTAACGAGCATCTGGGGAAATCTAAGATTGATGCTGTTAAGAGCCCAATGTATGCTACCAGCGTTGGTCTGGTACTTGCCGGCTATCAGTCTATTGACCAGATGGCCGCAGGTTATACTGAAACACAAGAACAAACAGAGCACACGAAGCCAGCAACTGCGCAAAAAACAGCCAAAGACAAAGATAGTAATGGCGGTCTTTTCCAGATGATCAAAGGTTTCCTGTCTGACGACATAGACAACAAACAAAGTTATTAACTCATTTTAGAGCAGGAGAAATTAGCATGACTTCAATGTACACTTTTGACTTACCATCTAGCAGTAAGTCCATCATCAAGGTGATTGGCGTCGGGGGCGGTGGAAGCAACGCTGTTAACCACATGTATAGCCAAGGCATTAAAGATGTCGAGTTCATTATATGTAACACCGATGCACAGGCCTTAAAGAGCAGCAGCGTTCCTAATAAACTAGGAATTGGCCAAAACCTGACAGAAGGTCTTGGAGCTGGTGCCAACCCTGAAAAAGGCAAACACGCTGCCCTTGAAAGTAAAGAGGAGATCCGCGAAATGCTGAGCTCCGATACCAAGATGGTGTTTATCACAGCTGGTATGGGCGGTGGTACCGGTACAGGTGCCGCTCCGGTTATTGCTAAAGTAGCCAAAGAACTCGGCATCCTGACGGTGGGTATCGTTACGGCACCTTTCGCTTTCGAAGGAAAGAAAAAGAAGATAGCTGCAGAAAACGGCGTGAAGGAGCTAAGCGAAAACTGCGACACTATACTAGTGATCTTGAATGATAAGCTGCGTGAGATGTTCGGTAACCTGACTATCCGCGAGGCTTTTGCTAAGGCTGACAACGTGTTAACAACGGCAGCAAAGTCTATCGCAGAGATCATCACAGTTACTGCTGAAGTAAACGTTGACTTTGAAGACGTGAAAACTGTTATGAAAGACTCTGGCGCTGCAGTTATGGGGTCTGCAACTACAGAGGGTGAAGGCCGTGCCTTGCGTGCTGCCGAAGAAGCGCTTTCTTCTCCTTTGCTGAACAATACAGATATCCACGGTGCTCAGAAAATCCTTCTTTCTATTATGTCTGGTGAGCAGGCTGAACTTGAGATGGACGAGTTAACCGAGATCACAGAATATATCCAGGATAAAGCCGGCCAGGAGGCTGAGGTTATCTTTGGGCATGGCATTGACTCTTCTTTGGGTCAAAGCATCCGCGTAACAGTTATCGCAACTGGTTTTGCCAGCAACTCCGATAACATCATGGAGCCAAAGAAAACCGTTTTTGACCTGGATAGCCAAAAAAAAATTGAAGTAGCTGAGCCTGCTAAAGTAGAATCTCCTGAAGTTGCAGCTTTTGTAGCAAAGCCAGTTGTTGCTCCAGTGGCAACTCCACAGGCACAGTCTCCAGCGCCATCACCTGCTCCGCAGCAGTCAATTTACGAGCAGCCGCAGCAGCCTGTACGCAGACCTGTAGAACAGCCACAGCCACAGCGCACAATCTATACTTTAGACAGTAACTCGCAGAATGAATTCTTTGGTTCTGTTGCTAGAGACGAAGAGCGCGCGACCAGAGAAACTGAAAGAATCGCTGAAGAGCGTGAGTTGATGCAGCGCCGTGCCGAGGAGCGCCGTGAGCGCCTTCGTATGCTAAGCTCTGAGATAACCACTGAGGCTATTAAGGAGAAGCTGGACGTGCCTGCTTACCTGCGCCGCAATGTGTCGTTGGAGAAGGTCTCACACTCTTCTGAGCGCAACATCTCCCGCTTTAACCTTAATGATGACAATGAGATTCTTGGCGACAATCGTTTCCTGCACGATAACGTTGACTAAGTAACACCTCAAGTATAAAAGTAAAAGGGCCGCTGATACAAGCGGCCCTTTTACTTTTATATTTTTTATACTTTAAGTATAGATTTTACACTTTGCTATACTTAAAACCTGATAAACTGGTCTACATGCTGCTCCAACAGCTCCTGATAAAGTTCGTTTGTTAACTTTACTCCATCAAAGTTCTTTTCAATGTGTGCGAATTTTGGCTTCATAGCCATAATGTGCATCCCTAGGTAATTAAGTATATCTGTCAGGTGGCTTAACGATAAGCCGCTGCCTTGCATGCCTGATGATATACCTAATAAAGCACCCTTCTTATCCCTGAATGTGTTAGGATATTCCAGTCCGTCGATGAATGCTTTTAGCACTCCAGGGAAAGAGGAATTATACTCCGGTACTACAAATACGAACTTATCTGACGAGGCAATCATATTTGCTAACTTGTTAAATGACTTATTCTTTCCAATGTTATCGTAAAGGGCAGATGTTGTAAAGTCGGCAGGCAGCTCAGCAAGATCAAGTATCTGGTAAGTGATGTTTCTTTTAGATAATAGATCTGCATATATGTTTACGACAGCTCTTGAGTTTGATTCAGGGCGGTTTGTGCCGGATATTAATGTGATCATTATATAGTATTGCGTTTATGCTTGCTTAACAAGTTAACTCTGCTAAGGTTATACTTGCTGCTAGTATACGGTATATGTTAAAAAAGAAAAAGGCGAGGAGCTATAGCCGCCTCGCCTTTTATATAGTAGCTATGAGGTTTAAGCCAGGTTCTCAGACGTTAGTCTGGCGCCCAGATATTCTCTGTTCAGCATGGCGATGTTCTCTAAAGAGATACCAACCGGGCATTCTGCTGCACAGGCTCCTGTGTTTGAGCATGCACCGAATCCTTCGATATCCATTTGCGCAACCATGTTCTCAGCACGTGTTTTACGCTCTGTTTTACCTTGTGGCAACATAGCCATCTGAGATACTTTAGCTGACACAAACAGCATAGCAGAAGCGTTTTTACAAGCAGCTACACAGGCGCCACAACCAATACAGGTAGCCGCATCAAAAGCTTTGTCAGCAATTGATTTCGGGATTGGAATTTCATTAGCATCCGGTACACCACCTGTATTTACAGAGATATAACCACCAGCCTGCTGGATACGGTCAAACGCAGAGCGGTCTACAATCAAATCTTTATGCACCGGGAAAGCAGCGGCTCTCCAGGGCTCGATTGTGATCGTGTCGCCGTGGCTGAAGTGGCGCATGTGCAGTTGGCAAGTAGTAGTGCCACGCTCCGGGCCATGCGCACGGCCGTTAATAAATAAGCTACACATACCACAGATACCTTCGCGGCAATCATGGTCAAAAGCGATTGGTTCTTCGCCTTTGCGCAGCAAGTCTTCGTTTAAAACGTCCAGCATCTCCAGGAAAGACATGTCAGGAGAAATGCCCACAACAGGATATGTTACCATGGAACCTGCTGAGTTTCTATCTTTTTGGCGCCAAACCTTCAGCGTAAGGTCCATCGGTTTAGCATTTGGATTACTTCCAGCCATTTTTTTATTAATTACGAATTAAGAATTATGAATTAAGAATTTTAAATCGTCTGTTTTCAGATCCATTACTCATTCTTAATTATTAATTAATCATTACTTATAGCTACGCTGCGTTAGCTTCACATTCTCGAACTTCAGTTCTTCTTTGTGCAGCACAGGCTCGTTGCCTACACCTGTAAACTCCCAGGCCGCAACATAAGCAAAGTTCTCATCATCGCGCAGAGCTTCGTTTTCAGGGGTTTGGTACTCCTCACGGAAGTGGCCACCACATGATTCGTTTCTGTGCAGCGCATCGTCTACCATCAGTTCGCCTAGTTCTAAGAAGTCGGCAACGCGGTAAGCTTTCTCCAAAGTCTGGTTCAACTCTTCGTTCACTCCGGTTACTTTTACGTCTCTCCAGAACTCATCGCGTAGCTTACGAATCTCCTGTTTTGCAAATTTCAGGCCTTCAGCATTACGAGCCATACCACAGTAATCCCACATGATCAGGCCAAGAGCCTTATGGAAATCGTCTACTGTACGGGTACCGTTGATGCTCAGCAGTTGGTTGTTTTTGGCGATAACCTCAGCCTCTGCTTCTTTAAAGGCAGGATGGTCTGTACTTACTTTGTCGTAAGGAGTTTGCGCCAGATAGTCACCAATAGTATAAGGTATCACGAAGTAACCATCAGCAAGACCCTGCATCAGGGCAGATGCACCTAAGCGGTTAGCGCCGTGGTCAGAGAAGTTACACTCGCCGGTTGCGTATAAGCCAGGGATGTTGGTCATCAGGTTATAGTCAACCCAAAGGCCACCCATCGTATAGTGTACAGCCGGGTAAATACGCATTGGTCTTTCGTATGGGTTCTCGTCTGTGATCTTTGCATACATCTCAAACAGGTTGCCATACTTAGCTGCAATAGCAGGCTGGCCTTCACGCTTGATCGCATCAGCAAAATCAAGGTATACAGCAAGACCAGAAGCACCCACACCACGACCTTCGTCGCATACCAGCTTGGCATTGCGAGATGCTACGTCGCGCGGTACCAGGTTGCCAAATGCAGGATACTTACGCTCCAGGTAGTAATCGCGGTCAGCCTCAGCAATATCGTTAACAGTGATCTCGCCTTTTCTCAGCCTTTCAGCAATTTCTTTTGTTTTAGGCACCCAAACACGGCCATCGTTACGCAACGACTCAGACATAAGCGTTAGCTTAGACTGGTAATCGCCTGATACCGGGATACAGGTTGGGTGAATCTGTGTATAGCACGGGTTAGCGAACAAAGCACCTTTTTTGTGTGCTCTCCAGGCTGCCGTCGCGTTAGAGCCCATTGCGTTGGTAGAAAGGAAGAATACGTTACCATAACCGCCTGTTGCCAATACAACCGCATGTGCGCTATGCGACTCGATCTTACCTGTGATAAGGTTACGAACCACAATACCACGCGCTTTGCCATCAACCATTACAAGGTCAAGCATTTCGGTGCGCGGGTACATTTTTACTTTACCGTAAGCTATCTGGCGGTTAAGCGCAGAGTATGCGCCTAGAAGCAGCTGCTGTCCGGTTTGGCCACGGGCATAGAACGTACGCGACACCTGAGCGCCACCGAACGAACGGTTAGCAAGCAGGCCACCATACTCACGGGCAAAAGGAACACCCTGAGCTACGCACTGGTCAATGATGTTGACAGACACCTGTGCCAGGCGATAAACGTTTGCCTCACGTGCACGGTAGTCACCACCTTTAACAGTGTCGTAGAACAAACGAAAAATGGAGTCGCCGTCGTTCTGATAGTTTTTAGCAGCGTTGATACCACCCTGTGCAGCAATAGAGTGCGCACGGCGCGGAGAGTCCTGAAAGCAGAATGCTTTTACATTATAGCCAAGCTCACCGAAGGTAGCGGCGGCAGAAGCGCCAGCCAGACCAGTACCAACAACAATAATATCGTATTTACGCTTGTTAGCCGGGTTTACCAGCTTCACATTAAATTTATGCTTATCCCACTTTTCAGCTAAGTTGCCTTCCGGGATTTTAGAATCTAGTATCATAGTAAACTATATCAGTTTAATTATAACTCAAAGAAAAAGAAGAAGTATAGCGGAATGATAGCAAATCCCAGGCAAATGATAACAGAGAAAGCGTAACCGAACTTCTGGATAAATGGCGTATACTTTTTGTGCGTAAGGCCAAGCGACTGGAACGCGCTCTGGAAACCATGAATCAGGTGGTAAGCCAGTGCAACCATAGCCAAAACATAGATGGCAACATACCACCAGATCTGAAACGACTGAACTACTTTAATGTACAGGTTATCATACTCCACGTTCTCTACCACAATTGGGTCCAGACCACCGAAACGAGCCGGTACAAAGAAGTTCCACAGGTGGATAATCAAAAACACAAGTATAACTGTGCCCAGCAATCCCATGTTACGGGAAGACCATGTGCTGTTTTCCTGTGGGTGGTTGTTTGCATAACCTACCGGGCGAGATGCTTTATTGCGGCGTGTTAGTGCAATTGCATCATATATATGGAAAAGGAATCCTAGCAGCAGGACAATTTCCATGGTGCGGATAATAGGGTTGTTTCCCATAAAATGAGAATAAACGTTGAAGGCTGCGCCTCCGTCATCCTTAAAAAGCTGCAGGTTACCAACCAGGTGGACCACCAGGAAAGAGATCAGGAAAAGACCCGTGATCGACATGATGATCTTGCGTCCGATTGTACTGGAAAACGTTTTAGTAAACCAATTCATCTGTATTAGTTATAGGTTAATTAATGATGCGATTTTAATCTCTCAAAGGTACTAGCGCACCATTTATAAAACAATTTTAGGTTAATATTTTGAATCAATCTAAATTGGAATGCGTAGGACAAAAAACCTTTACTATGTAAACCTGCTTTTCTTCCATTTGTTGATAATAAAATCAAAGTTTTTTAGTTTACTTTATAACTGATTATACCGCCAAACCTAAGATATATGCCAAAAAGTTTACGCAAATGGTATCTGCTGCATGGTGGTCTGTTGTGGGTGTTGATATTGTTGTTGGGAGCTTTAACTGAAGCACAGGCTACGCACATAAGAGCAGGAGATATTACTGCCAAGCGGGATACTACACCCAATCCGAACCCGCTACGCTTCTTCTTCACCATGAAAATCTATACTGATGCACCTTCCAACGCAGAGGATCCTACGGTGCAAATTTCTACTGGTGTCGCAAATCAATTTATTACGGTGCCCCGCATTGGACCGGAAATACCGGTTGGGGATCCTGCTGACCAGGTAAATGTAGCCATTTATAAATGGGAGTATACGTATCCTGCCCCAGGAACTTATGTTGTTTCCTGGACTGGTGTTAATCGTAACCCTAATATCCTGAACATGGCTCCGCCTTCAGATCAGGTTACCTTTTACATCTCCACCACTATTAACATTAACCCGCTTCGTGGTTTTAACAGCACACCTGTGCTTACGGTGGCCCCTGTGGACCTCGCCGCAGTGGGCCGTATTTATGTACATAACCCAGGAGCCTTCGATGCAGATGGTGATAGCCTGGCTTTTAAATTAAGAGTGCCGCAACAACGTGGCGGCGCAACCGGAACAATAGGCAATGTGCCTGGCTACGTGCTGCCTAACCTTTATGCAGGAGGCTGTGCGAGGGCTTCGGGCACGGGGAGCTCCATTCTCACCCTGGACGTGCTTACCGGACAACTGGTCTGGGACGTGCCCTGTATCAAGGGTGAGTATAACGTGGCATTTGTCGTAGAGGAGTGGCGTGTGTCGGCTAATGGGGCAATTAAAATCGGCGAGGTGGTACGCGATATGCAAATTATTGTGAAAGAAACGCCAAATCGGCCTCCAAAGCTCGCACCGAAGGATACCTGTGTTGTAGCCGGTACTATACTGAACGGCATTATCCGGGCCACGGATCCGGACGGTGACTTTATAAGGCTTACGGCCACCGGCGGTATTATACCGCCAGCCACCTTTAGCCAGACAGTAAATACCGCAGGTGCTGCTACAGGAGCATTCAGATGGTCTACTACCTGCTCTGATGTGCGTGAACGCCCTTACCAGGTTATCTTTAAGGCAGAGGACGTACGCCCACCGAACGAGACAAAACTGGCAGACCTGCAACCCTGGAACATTACCGTGGTGGGGCCGCCGCCTCAAAACCTTGCCGCTACTGTTTCTAACAGAACGGCTACAATAACCTGGGACTCATACATCTGCCAGAATGCCTCTACTATCCGTATTTACCGGCGCGAGGGACCTTCAGGCTTTGTGCCGGATGCTTGCCAAACGGGTGTGCCTGCCAGCACAGGATATGTGCTGATAGCGGAGGTAAAAGCCAGTGAGACCTCTTACACAGACAACAACAACGGCGCCGGCCTGAAAGCCGGGGCAGAATATTGTTATATTATTTATGCTGAGTTTCCGGGCCCGGCTAGGGGTAAGAGTATTGCCTCCAATGAGACTTGTATTACCGTTGAGCAGGATATACCTTACCTGACCAATGTAACCGTAGACCAGACAGATGCAACTAATGGCCGGATAATCGTGAAATGGACACAGCCACGGGATGTGTCGAGATTAACACAACCGCTGGAGTACCGCCTTTACCGCAAGGAAGGTATGCAGACAGGAGCAGGTTTTACAGAAGTGAAACGTACCCGTAATATGGCTGACACTACCTTTACAGATCAGGGACTTAACACAGTTGAGAAAGCGTACCGTTACAGACTGGAGTTTTACCAGGCACCAACTGCCGGAGCTCAGCCTACCGAGTTGCGCGACAGTTCAGAGGCATCCAGTGTGTTCCTCACGCTTACCCCGTCTGCAGGCGACCAGAAGGAGATCAAACTGGACTGGACCTACAGCGTGCCATGGCAAAATGAAGTGCGCAGGCACTTAATATACAGGCAAATAAACGGTACTTTTACCCTGATAGACAGTGTGACTGCAACAGCTACCAGCGGAACATATACTGACCGTGGTACATTTGGCGGCACAGAGCTGATGCGGGGCGTAGAATACTGCTACTATGTGCAAACAGTAGGAGCCTACGATATAAAAGACGTGCCAGCGCCGTTACGCAACAACAGTCAGCAGGTATGCGCAGCATTGCCTAAAATTGTGTGCGCGCCTGTGTTAAGTATCGAGCAGCTGGATTGCGCCGCCTTCAGCCAGAACCCTACGCAGCCGCCCTACCAGAACCTGCTTTCGTGGGTGCCGCAGATCACCGGGGACTGCACCGACGAGATTGATTTTTACACGGTATACTTCAAGCCGACGGACGACGCCGAGTACGTTAAGTTAGCCACGACCAAAGAAACTACCTTTGCTCATACAGGGCTTCAGTCGTTTGCCGGGTGCTACGTGGTGACGGCCACCGACCTGCTGGGGCGCGAGAGCCCGGTGAGCAACGAGGTATGCAACGACAACTGCATCACCTTCATCCTGCCAAACATCATCACCCCGAACGGCGACGGGCTCAACGACGTGTTCCGCCCCGACAAGCGGGCCGCCTTCATCAAGAGCATGAAGTTCAAGGTGTTCAACCGCTGGGGCGTGCAGGTGTTCGAGAAAACGGCCACCACCGGCGACGACGTGTTCATTAACTGGCGCGGGGTGGATAACGATGGCAACCGCCTGAACGACGGCGTTTACTACTATGAGGCGGAGGTAGAGTTCTTTACCAGAAACCCGGCTGATTCGCGCAAAAAGTATAAAGGCTGGGTAGAGATAGTCCGATAATACATGATTTTAGAAAATATAGAAGAGCTTAGCAAAAGAGCCATCGTGTTTTACGATGGCTCTTGCGGCTTTTGTCAGGCGAGCGTTCAATTTTTACTAAAGTATAATAAAAAACAGGATTTATACTTTTCTGCCCTGCAATCCGATGTTTTGCAATCACTTGTTCCGGATGCTCAACTACCTGAACCGCTGCCGGATTCCATACTTTTTTGGGAAGGCGGAAAATTATACACAGAATCGGAAGCTGCATTGCGCATAACGCGGCATCTCAATTTTCCGCTTTCTATACTTTACTATTTCCGGTTTATTCCTTTATCTTTCCGTGATTTTGTGTACCGCTTTATAGCCAGGCACCGCTACAGCATTGCAGGCCGCACCGACAGCTGTATGTTGCCAAGCCCAGCACAGCGAGCCAGGTTTTTAGAGTTTTGATTGTTAGTTGTTCTGATAAAGTATAATGTTTTGTATACGCAGCAACCAATCTTTAGCGATTAAGCAATTTAACAATCAACAATTAGCAATTAACAATCAAATAATATAGAATGAAAAAAGCATACGTTTTCCCGGGACAGGGTTCTCAGTTTGTTGGTATGGGCAAGGATCTGTATGAGCAGCACGTGGAGGCGCGCCAGTTATTCGACAAAGCAAACGAGATTCTGGGCTTCAATATTACAGAGATCATGTTTAACGGCACCGATGAGGAGCTGAAGCAGACCAAAGTGACACAACCTGCCATTTTCCTGCATTCTGTGGCACAGGCTGCTGTAGCCAAGGATTTTGCTCCTGATATGGTGGCTGGTCACTCTTTGGGTGAGTTTTCTGCACTGGTTGCCAGTAAGGTGTTGAGTTTTGAGGATGGCTTGCGTTTAGTGTCTAAAAGAGCTTTGGCGATGCAGGCTGCCTGCGAGGCTAACCCATCAACGATGGCCGCTATACTTGGCCTGGAAGATGAGAAAGTAGAAGAAGTATGTGCCTCTATTGACGAAGTAGTTGTTGCTGCAAACTATAACTGCCCTGGACAACTTGTAATCTCCGGTTCTAACAAAGGTATTGAGATCGCCTGCGAGAAAATGAAAGAGGCCGGTGCCAAGCGTGCCTTGCCGTTACCGGTAGGAGGTGCTTTCCACTCGCCGCTGATGAAGCCTGCAGAGGAAGAACTGGCAAAAGCTATAGAAGAAACAACGTTCAGCCAGGGCATTTGCCCGATTTACCAGAATGTAGATGCCCAGCCGCACACCGACCCAGCTGAGATCAAAGAAAACCTGATAAAGCAGCTTACAGCCCCGGTGCGCTGGACGCAGTCTGTACAGCAGATGCTTGCCGATGGTGCCACACATTTTGTTGAATGCGGTCCGGGGAAGGTATTGCAAGGTCTTGTGAAAAAAATTGAGCGTACGGCAGAGGTTAGCTCGGTAGAATAGAGGACCTAAAAACACAAAAGGCCTTCTCCTGACAGTGCAGGAGAAGGCCTTTTTGTTCTTAAGCTTTTCAGTACCCTTAGAACATATAGCTTAATCCAGCTTTAAAGAAGAAAGGTATGCCAGGTGTAAAGTGTATTTCTGATGTAGGTTCTACCTCATTTCGTAGACGGGATTCCGTATCGAACTGGGCTTCTTTCCATTCTTCGTTTAGCAGATTCTCAACTGTTAGCTTTAGCTCAAACTTTTTTAAAGTATAGCCAGCCACTGCATCCAGCAGTAAGTAACCGTCGGCAGTAATGGAGTTGTCTTCGTTGGCCGGCCTGCTTTGGAGGTAGCGGTACCGCAGGCTTCCGTTAAAGCCCTGGGCGTTACTGCTGCGGTAGCTGATACCACCTGTGCTGGTTACAGCAGGTGCTAACGGAATGTAGTTGTTTCCTTCTGGCTCCTCTTTGGCTCTTGGCTTTGCCAAAGACAGATCTGCATCTGCAAAAAGGTGTCTGTTGAACTGGTAGCGTGCTGTCACATCAATACCATAGCGACGCGTTTTACCGGATGGCTCTACAATTCCCTCGTCTCCCACATATACAAATTCCTGGTCCAGGTCCAGAGCCCACAGCGCGGTCTGTAACAGCAAGCTTCTATGAGGCTTAAAGATAACGCCCAAGTCTGTGCCGTAGGCTGACGGTAGAATTCTATTCCTGTCTGCTACTACAGAAACACGGGCATCATTGGAGTGGAAGCCGATGCCGGCGCTGGCGTAGATACGTAGGGTAGGAGAATGAGTATAATAAACATTAGCTTTTGGACTGAACTTGTGCTGTGCTGCTGACTGGCGGCTAAAGGTAGAGTCGGGGGAGATGTCGCTGGCATAGTTAAAGTATAGCTGATCAAACCGCAGTGCTGCATTTACGGACCATTTTGGCGATAACTCCAGTGTTTCGCTTAGATAAGCGTAGGCATTGGTCTCAGTAATGTCGCCTAGCTGCTCGTTAGATAGCGTGGTGTTGCGGCCAATTGTGCGTGATAGTTCTGAGTTACTTACTACATCGTGGCGAAGCCCTATGCCTGCCTCACTTCTTAATTGTATGCCAAATAAACTATGTTCGTGGTTATAAGAGCCGTTATAGCCATAAATGTTACGGCCCTCTTTTTGCCTTATCTGGTCTCCGTTTACAGGGTCGTTCAAGAAAAAGGTAAAGTTAGAGTACAGCTCAAAGTCATACTTTACAAAGTATACCTGGTTCTGCAGTATATCCCCGTTGGGAAGTATATTTGTCAGACTTACATTTGCATTCTGCCTGGAGGTGGTTCCTCCTTCAGTGTCATCGATAGCCCCGAAGCGGGTAATTTGGCCGGACTCTATGGCGCGTACCGGAATCTGGCCAGAGGCATCCCAGGTGCTGGTAAACATAGAAAGGGAAGCAGAGAGTATTTTGTTTGTGCCAAACATGCCCTGGTAGCGCCCGAACACATTTAGCCGGTTGAAATTTTGCGGAGACTCAAAGTAGCCGTCGCTGAACATGTATTCTGTGGCCAGGTAAGCATTTTGATGCTTCATCCGGGCAGAGTCACCGAGCAAATCAAACATACCTACAGCCCGATACGTGTTAAAGCGACCCGCCTCCAGTTTAACCAGGCTGTTATCCAATGAGGAGCGTGTATTGAAGCCGGCATAACCCGCGGTGGCAAAATTACCTTGATCTGCGCGGTAGGGACCTTTACCAAAGTCTATGGATTCTATCGTTTCAGGTATGATAAAATGCAGATCGGAGTACCCCTGACCGTGTGCGTGAGATACCATATTTACGGGCATGCCGTCCACTGTAAGGCGAATGTCGGTGCCGTGGTCGATGTCGAAGCCGCGCAGGAAAATCTGCTCTGCCTTGCCGCCACCGGCATGCTGGGCAATAAACAGCCCCGGCACGTTCCGCAGCACATCCTGTGAATTCTGGATTGGACGGAGACTCATGTCAATGGTGCTGATGGTGTTGAGCGGTTCCTCGTCGGCGGCTGCCACAGTAACCTCTGTCAGGTCGAAGATGCCGCGCTCCAGCCGAGAGGTCATCTGAGTTGTTTCGCCTTCCTTCACTTCCAAAGTATAACTGGCAGACTTATAACCTAAGTATGATACATATAGTTGGTAAGTACCTTGTGGCAGGTTGGCGAATTTAAAGCGCCCAAACATATCGGTGGTAGTTCCTTTATCGGTATTGTCGAGTACTACAGAAGCGCCTGCCAGTGCAGTGTTGTCTTCTTTACCCAGCACAGTTCCTTTTATCGAGCCGCTGTGTCCGTAAGCTGTAGTTATAAACGAAGTTAATATGGTTAGAAGGAATAAAAATTTTTTCATAGTATAGGCGTAGTAATCCTTCAGACATCTGTAGAAGATGTCGCTTAGCATCGGGTATATTTTAGAGTGATATAGTTTACAGGCTAGACAAGCTGCGACTCAGCAAAGCCTTACCTTCTGTACTGACGCTACTGCTTTGAAAGGGATCTATGGAAAAAGCTTTCCGGATTAACTCTTCACCGTCAGTTTTTTTACCCAGCTTATAGTTTACCAGTCCATTTAACGTTAGCAAAGACGCGTCCTGCTTTTGTGTGCGGATAGCTTTTAGCAAATACTTGTTAGCTGTCGCATAATCCTTCTTTTCATAGTAGATAGATGCCATCATCTTACACACGTCAATATTGTTTGGCCGGCTCTTATACTCTTTTAAAGCGTATTCAAGTGCCTTGTCTGGGTTATTGTCCAGTTCAAGGTATACATTGGCAATTTCCATGTTCATGTTGTGGCCGGCTTCTTCGTCTTCATCAAAGCCTTCCAGTAGTTGCTCCATTATTTCCGCAGCCTTTTGTTTCTGGCCTGTCTTTTTATACAAATGCGCTAGTTCTTCCTGAAAAGAAAACTCCGGGATTGTTCCGGCTGCTTGCTGGAGTAGCTCAATTGCTTCTTTATCATTTCCTGTCTTCGCTTTTATTCTACCTAAGCCTGCAGTTGAGAAAGCATAGGAAGGGCGCTCTACCAGTGACTGTTTGTAATAGATTTCTGCCATTTGAAGATCACCGATTCTCTCATAAAGATTTGCCAGGTTATACTTAGCCCACGCCGTTTGCTCCAGTCCCGGATAACCCGCGTTGGCGGCCATCTCCATGGCGCGTATAGCGCCAGCCATATCCCCGTGTATTTCCCTTAAATAGGAAATTCGTGCATAAGACATTAAATCCGGGCGAATGGCTACCATTTGGTCTGCCATCTCTATAGCCTTCTCGTAATCACCCAGCTCTACATAGGCATCGCACAAAACACCATAAACTGATGCTCTGTTCGGATTTAGTTTATGTGCAAGCTTGCCTGTTTCCAGCGCCTTGTCAAAATGATGCAGAGACAGCTGTATCATTGCCTTCGCAACGGTAGCTTCAAAGCGTATGGCCGGGTCTATGTTGTTGCGGTCAAGCACATCTTCCACAAGTTTAAGGGCCGCAGGAAAATAGTAGGGGTGTTCGCCTGTTACACGCGCCTCCTGCATGTAGGCCATGGCAAGTAATAATTTGCTTTGGGTATCGTTGCTGTTTTTGCGGATTTTGTATTGCAATCCTTCGATAGCTGCTTTTGTGTTCAACCATTCGCTGGTAGTAGATATAGGACCCTGTCTTTCTCTTAGCGGAGGAATAGGTTCCTCGTGGTTCCTGCTATAAACAAAGACGCCAGCAGCAATAACAAGAAGAAGCACAAAACTTATTGCGTAGATATTTCCTCTTTTCATATATAATTCTTTAGTGAGATGAATAAAAGCAGGCCGGTGCAAAACCGGCCTGCCCTTGATTATTTAGATACAACTATTTTAACTGTCTGTGTTTTGCCGTCGCTGTTTTGCATGGTGGCGTAGTAAATTCCGTTTCCGAATTTGCTCACGTCTACTTTCACCTCATGCATGCCGGCCTTAAGCTTTCTGTTAGACATTGGTGTTGCCACCAAACGTCCGGCCGCATCAAACACTTTCATGGATACAGCAGTGTCGTCTCTTAAACTGTATCGAATGGTGGTTGTCTCGGAGGCAGGGTTAGGATAGGTTTCAACCTCTTTCATCATGATGTCCGGCGGCGCTACGTTCAGGTTCATGCCCTGTATGTTCTGCATTTGTGACATGCCGTTTTGCTCACCGCATTCACAGGTGCTGCCCTCCAGGCCGCTCCACGGCTGAGCCACATAAGGGAATCCCTGCAGGTATGGTTTGTCGTTAGTATCCACACCATCATAAGGGTAAGTAAGCACCGTTAGCAGATCCTTGGTTACCGGGTTAGGGCTACCTGGTACATAATCATCATACCAAAGACCGATGGCTGCCAATACCACACCACTTACGGCCATCGTCTCGATGTCCACTACGTCATCCTCTATGCGTCTGCCGTTCGGGAAGCCATCCATGTTCGGGATAAACTGCATGTCAGAAGTTTTGTTGAACCGTGGGTCTGTCAGACCAAGAACTGCTGCCTGCACCAAGCCCAGTCTGCTAAAGTCTGGGGAGTTTCTTTGCGTAACTGGTACGGCCATGTTTACGCGTAGCATGTCACCAAATGTAGGCAGGAAGTTATTGATGAATGGCTTGCCTTTTGCCAAAGGATTACCTCCTTTGCCTGTAGCCAACTGGTACGGAGCCAGGTTAGGTACTCCTGTGTTAAATATAGGAAGTATGTCCACGGAGCGAGGTGCATTCGGACGAAGCAAGTAGTTACCGAAAAGAGCTGGATCAAGAGCTGTGCCTTTTACAGCCTGTGTGTTGAGCAGCGGGTATAGCCCTGCTTTATTGTTACGGAAGTCATACTTGCCTAGCGAGTTCATTTGTAATGGCAGCGCACCAAGTTGTGGAATCTCATCTCCAAATGCGGTATTGTCTATGTAAAGCGAAAGCTCTGGATTGGTGAAATACTGCTCAAACTCTTTCTCATTATAAGGTGTGGCGGCATTCCACTCGTCCTTGCGGCCTACAGGTATAATTACCTCATTTGTTAATGGCATACCTAAACGGGATACCTGTACCAAAGGTCCGTTGTGGTTCACTTTTCCGCCTGCTTCGCGCACGGTTATTTTCGGACGGCTGGCAGAAGCCCACACGCCGATAATATAGTCAGAGTCCAGTATGTTTTTAGCCATGTCTGGGTGCTTACCGTCTTTTTGCAGTGTGGTTATAGGTATGTTCAAAGCGATGGTATGCACGTTTTTGCAAGCAAGTCCATCCACAGCATTGTTCGGTCTTAGGTTGCCTAAATCAAAAAAGGCACCCACATCGATAAAGAAGGGATCATCTACTGGGCCAACAAATATTTTTTCACCTGAAGGCAGTCGTTGTATACCTTCTATCAGTGATTCTTGGTGGTAATTACTGTTAAGACCCACGGCACTCTCAATAGAACGAGGTCCCTGGTTTGGTGGTGGTACTACAGCGTTGCTAAGGATGGTAGTAAAGCTTTTTCCATTGTCAGTGCTTTTCATTACATTGTATGTTACCTTCTGGTTTTCCTTTCCAAGTCGGATGTTAAAGAAGGTTGTCGGGTCCTCGTTTTTCTTGCTGAAGTCGAATCTGTAAATGATGTCATCCCCTTTTGTGTTTGGGTTGTTCTTGATGTGGATGTCATACATTACCTCTTCTCCGAAATTGTAATAGTAAGGCCCTGCCTGCGGGAGTTGGAACGGGATATAGTTGGCTATAATAACCATCCTACTAGGGTCGGTAGGATTTCGAAAGGCGTAAACGTCAGTGTTGTCTGCAAGTGGGTCATTCATGATCATTGGCGCCTCCCTGTGACTCGACGACTCCAGGAAATTTGTTTGTGATCCAATACCTACTATGCCGACAATGGCCAGTAGTGTTAGCCATAGTTTCAGGCTAACTTTAGTAAAATACTTCATAAGCAAATAAATTAAAATGTAAAAAATAAACATCGGGTGATGTTAACACTCATCGAAAGGGCTGTGATGAGAATGGTGTGGCAGGTACTTTAGCGTGTACAGAGAAATGTACGATGCCTGTTTTATATCGGATTTCTTAAATATCCTCTATATAAATTTACTTAAATGCACTTTAAGTAAAAAAATAATAATTTATATTTTAAAAGTATAAATTATTGGTTCGGTTAATATTCTGTATTAGAAAAAGTGAGGGTAAACGTGTAGTATTTTTTAGGGAAAAGTTTATACGTTTATTTTGCAAGAAAATATTGGTCAGTTATTAAGCATATATAAGTTAACTTAACTCCTAATATTTGGGTTAGTAGCAGGCATTATTGTATAAAGTATATACGTTAGAGTATAAACTTTTATTAAATAGTTGCATAAGGGGTAAGCTTATAAATGCTTGTCTTTTATGGATGCAAGATCAGAGCAACGTAATTTATAAATTACTGCTTCTAGTTGAATATTTCAAAATTTGGCAACCTGTATACCAGAAAGCTATGAGAAGGCACAAATTTAGGGCTAAGCTAATTAACCCAAAGTATTTATACTCGCCTTCATGTTCTCCAGGAAGAGGTGTATATGATAACCATCTACCAGCGCATGATGCACACGCACACTTACCGGAAGTATAACTCTATCGTCTTTAAACTCCAGTCTGCCGAACGCCAGTTTTGGAATAGAGTCGTCTGGTTGGTCGATATGCGCGTGCTCCATACCTTTTAGCGGAAACCAGGGAAGGGTAGTGGCGTGCACCAGATCAGGACCATTATAACCGTAAAACAACCTGTTGCTTTTTTTTACTTCAGCCACAATCTCAGAGGCCTCATTGCAGAAAGTATGCAGATCGGGGTGGTGTGGGAGGTGCACAAAAGATACTGTTTTGTTATCTTTCAGAACAGTGGTGGAAATATCCACGGCCTCATATTTTACCACACCTTCGCCCTCCAGCCTTAACAGGAAATTCTCAGTGGCGCGCACTCCCTCGGTGGCAGCGTGCAGGTAAGCCAGGAACACCGATAGCTTCTCCTTTTTGGCGTAGTGGTACAGGTTGGTAATGTCTACTTCGGTGTGTACGTTAAAGAAAGGCTGTGTAAATGCCTTAAAAAAATGAAAGTGCTCTTCGCGTTCCCAGCCCTTCGTTTCGAAATTGGTTTTACTGTATTGTGTTTTCGTATGCATGTATTTTGTGCTGCAGCAAATGCAGGTTTATTTCTTTGATAATGGTTTGCTGTGTTTTAATGATATGCTCAGCTTCAAGTTGTACCAGCAGCCGGTTTAGATTTCGGGTAGAGGTGCCCAATGCCTCTGCCAGCAGTGCCTTTGATATCTGAAGTTCGTTTAGTTTCGAAAACTCCCGCAACACGATCATCAGCGAGTAAAACAACTTGTTAGTGCTTTGTATGGCTGCTTTATGGGATGTATTCAACAACTTCGAGATCACGTTGCGGTGAATGAGCAAATTAAATTCCGGCTCCTGCGACAGCATTTTCAGGAACTGCTGCGGAGCAATCCTCCAGAAGGTACAGTTCGTAATGGTCTCTACGGTACCAAAATGATGCATCTCCATGATGGCCTCCACATCTCCTAGTACCTCTCCTCTGTCGAAAATGCCCAGTGAGTAAGCCTGGCCCAGCGATGTAGTACGCACCACCTTTACCAGTCCCGACTGAAGTATAAACACACTATATGGAGATGCATCCTGTTTCAGCAACTGGTGCTGCGGCCCGAACTGCATAAACGCAATGCCATACTTCTCCAGCAAGTATGGCTGGGAGTCCATATAATAGATAATGGCACTCCTGTACTCGGTTAATAGATGCTCTTGCATGGTACAAAGGTAAGGTATACTGCTACATCTCTAAAAGGACATTTGTCCGGTGTGCATATCTTTCTGGTAGTAGTGTAGCGTAGTTTAATTTATTACAAAGCATAAAAATTTAGGTTAATTAATTTAGATTAATTCCAAATAGTGTTTGAGCTTAGTACTTTTACCTGTAGTTTTGCGCAGTTCATTTCGTATAGATGTTTTGCCTGTTTAAAGAATGGCAGCAGACAAATGGGGATCTAAAGGTACAAAGACTTGAAAAAGCGGGTAAAGAAAACGTATTCCATTCATCATTGGCTGGGCCTGGTGGCTGGGCTATTCCTGCTTATTTCAAGTATGACAGGCTCGGTACTGGTTTTTCACCGCGATATCGACCATGCGCAGTTCAGGCAGCTTTCTACGTTAGAATCTCCGGCTTCTGAACTAAAGATTGATAACTCGTTTGAGCGCATAAGAAAGGAAAATCCGGAGAGTGATATCCGGGTGCCAAAGCTGCCGAAAGACCTGAATGAGGCGCTGAAGTATGAGATTCGAAAAGGAAGTGTTCGGAAATGGTTTTTTGTTCACCCTGAAACAGGAGAGACTTTAGCGACTATAGACCGTGCTGATAAACGCCTGGTGCACGTGCTGCTGGACCTGCACTACAACCTGCTTTCAGGCACGCCGGGTAAAATTATTGTGTTGCTGGGCGGTTTATGTCTTATCGTACTTAGCATAACCGGTTTCTTGCTGTACCGCACGTCTATACTTAAAGTGCTTTTATTTAAGCAACTGGTATCTTTCAAAAGCAGGAGGTCTTTTTTCTCCAGTCTGCACCGGGTGGTTGGGGTTTGGAGCCTGATTTTTAATTTATTTATAAGTATAACCGGCACCTGGATAGCCTATACTATCGTAGAATACGCATTATCGCCGGCAGCAACTGCTGTTGCCGAGGTTCAGCCAGCAGCCGTTTCGGTAGATGAGGTTATCCGGAAAGTGAAAGCAGATCACCCTAAGTTTGAGATAAATTACCTGCGCTTTGCAGGCGGTAATCTTTCTGTATTGGGCAGACACCAGGAAGACCCAGCCTATTACGGCTTTACTTACAGCAACATTCAGGTAGATCTAAGCACAGGTGAAGTTAAAAGCGTGAACATGTTGCGCGACCAGCCGTGGCATAAGCGCCTGCTTGCCATCCTTAAACCGCTGCACTTCGGCGATTACGCGGGTATCTGGGTTAAATTGCTTTATAGCTTCTTCGGCCTGCTGCCGGGCATTCTGGCTATTTCAGGGTTTGTGATCTGGCGATTACGTAAAATAAAGCCAGCGCCTAAAATGCCACGCAGAAAAATCTCCAGGGCTCATACTTCCGCAGCCTAGCCGTAGACCTAATTTGCCTTTTACAGTCCCATTAAACCCTTCTTTGGGTTAAGACTTACGCCTTGTTAAGTGCATTAGCACCATTCTATACTATGCATTTGATGGGGCAGGAAGAATCTCCAAAAATATATACTTGTTTATTTGGACTAATTCTAAATAGTGAATAATATTGCAGCGTCATCTATTTAAATTTAATCTAAATAACGATATGCGAAAGATTTTACTATTACTCCTGTTACTGGTGCTTACTAAGGTTACCTATGCTCAGGTAAGTTCAGCAAAGCTTGTGGGTACAGTAAGTGATTCTACAGGCAGTGCAGTTGAATATGCAACAATAGCACTCCTTAACACCACAAAAGGCGCTACATCAGATGCAAAGGGCAACTTTACTATAGCAGGTCTTCAGGCTGGCAGGTATACAGTTGTTGTTTCTGCTATTGGCTACCAAACTAAAAGACAGGTGGTGGAAGTACAAGACAGGGAGCTAAGAGAGCTTTCTTTTGCGCTACAGGACGCCAGAAGTATGCTGAATGAAGTGGTAATTACCTCCCGTAAGCGTGACCAGCATAAAGAAAATCTCACTTCTTCTATTACCTCTGTAAATTCGCAATTGCTCCAGGAACAGCAGCAGGTAAGCAACAACCCAATCGATATATTGGCTGTAACGGTGCCGGGTATGGGGCATTCTTCTGGTACAAGCAGCAACTGGGCTCAGACGCTTAGAGGGCGCCAGGTGCTGGTAATGGTGGACGGGGTGCCGCAGTCTACGCCGCTACGCAATGGCTCTGTGGATATGAGAACCATAGACCCACACGTGCTGCAGGGCATTGAGGTAATTAAAGGCGCTACATCTATTTATGGAAACGGTGCCGCTGGTGGTGTGATCAATTACATTACAAAAGATACCGATGCGATCAAGAAATTCTCTTCTAAAACCCAACTGGCCTCTACAGGTTCTTTTACAAATACCAAAGAAAGTATAGGTGGCCGCCTGAACCAGTCGTTTTTTGGCAAGGCTGGGAAACTAGGCTATATTGTAAGCGGCGGTTACGAACAAACAGGTGTAGCCAGGGATGCCGATGGTGATATTATTGGCCCGATATACGGCATGAGCAACCTCGAAAACCGCAATGCTTTTGGTAAACTGAGTTACGACATTACCTCTAAACAGCGCGTGCAGCTTAGCTACAATTACTTTGGCAGCCAGGTAAAAACGCACCTGAGTGAGGTAATGGGAAGTATAAAAGAAGACCGTAAAACCACAGCTGTGCCAGGTGCAGTACTGGGCTCTCCGGAAGGCACCCGCTGGAACCACAACGGCTTACTAAAGTATTCTTACGATAGCCTGTTTCTGAACACAAGCCTGAACGTGAGTGCTTATGTGCAGGACATCAGCACTGTGTTTGTGTACAGCCCAACGTTTGAGGGTGGTGGTCAGTCTACTATTCAATCCTCTAAAAAAGGTGTTCGCCTTGATCTGAACACACCTTTTGGAATTGGCGCAAATGTTATCGGAGACCTGATCTATGGCCTTGACCTGCTGAACGACATAACATCACAGCCTTTGCTGGATGGCAGAACCTGGGTGCCGAAAATGGACATGGTGAGCACAGCTCCGTTCCTGCAGCTACAGGCTAATTTTCTCAACGACCTGGTGTTTAACGGTGGTGTTCGTTTTGAAAACATTAACATAGGCATGCCGGATTATACTACCCTTAAGCCTTATAATAATAACACAAAAACCTTTGGCAACAGCGTAGATGTAAAGGGTGGCGAGTTGCAGTATAACAACCTGGTGTTTAACAGTGGCTTGAAGTATAACCGATTCAATTTATTTAAACCATTTGTTAACTTCTCGCAGGGTTTCTCTGTGGCTGACCTGGGTGTGCTGCTTCGTCGGGCAACTGTAAATGATATTGCGCTTATCCAGACAGAGGCTGTGATCGTGAACAACTATGAGGTAGGCTTTGCCAGCGAGAACAGAATCTATAGAGTAGAGGCAGCGGCATACATTAGTCAGTCAGATTTGGGTTCCAGCTTTATGGAGCAGAACGGCTTTTACAACATTATTCGCCTGCCGGAGCGTGTGCATGGTTTTGAGGTTGCAGCAGACGTAAACCCAACCCGAGACCTGACAGTTGGTGCCACTTACTCTTATGTAGAAGGCAAACGCGACGTAAACGATAACGGTAGTTTTGATGATGCAGAAGATACTTACCTGGGTGGTGAGCGAATTTCTGCGCCAAAGTATACTGCCTATGTGCGTTATACCCCGATCAAGAGCCTGAGCCTGCGAGCAGACCTGATCGGTTCAGGTGAAAGAGATCGCTTTACAGTGCAGGAGTCTACTGGACTTTACAAGGTTTATGAAGGCAAGATTAGCCCTTACAGCATAGTGAATTTTGCAGCTTCTTACAGAATGTCGCCATCTACTACCTTTAACCTAGGTGTGGAGAATGTGTTAAATGCAGATTACTTCCCGGCACGTTCGCAGTTCCTAATGTTCGACCAGTACTACATTAAAGGCCGCGGTGCCAGCTTTACGCTTGGTTTAACGGTAGAGATATAATATTAACAATGCCCGCTTAGTTTTGCTAAGGCCATTCCGGTATATCTGGGGTGGCCTTTTTTATACTCGAGGGTTAACTAGGTTTATTGTTTAGTCTGGATTAGCAGTTCAACTCAATAACTCTGCCACGTGTTTTCTAATGTTATGGCAGATCTGGTCAGTAGGCAGGTCATTGTCGTCGGTACCAAAGGGGTTTTCAATTTCCTCAGCAATTAGCTCTAAGCTAGCCAATGCGTAAAGTATAAGTACCACTACAGGTATAATGTAATAGCCCAGGCTAAACGACCAGCCAAAAGGCAGCGTCATCACATAAAAGAACACGAATTTTTTAATGAACACGCTATAGGTAAAGGGTATAGGTGTGTTTTTGATGCGTTCGCAGGCGCCTGTGTGGTCGGTTAGGGCATGTACGTCGGCACTAAGGGCCAGCATCTGTGAAGTAGAGAGTGTGCCGTTTTCGTGCAGGGAGTTTACACGGCTATAAATAGCAGATGCGATCTGGTTAGGCAGGTGTCGGCCTCGCTTTAAATCCAGTACCGGGTCCAGTTCCTCGAAGTTTTCATTCTCGCGCAGCATGTTCTTCAGGGCAAAGGCAAAGTTTGGGATCATGAGCCTGAAAAAGCGGCGGTCTTCTTCGTGGCGCAGCATGGCGCTTACTTTAATAGCCATGTTACGGGAGGTGTTGGTAAGTCCTCCCCATACTTTGCGGCCTTCCCACCAACGGTCATAGGCAGTGTTGGTCCTGAAGACAAGCAGCAAAGAGATCACAAAGCCCAGCACCCCGTGAATCATTCCAAAGTTACGGATATACTTAGATTCGTCGGAGGTCAGGTAGTTTAGTTCTACAAAGGCAATACCACCGGAATATACGCTTACAGCCACCATAAGCGGCAGCAGCTTACGAAACGTATCGGCCCTCGAAATCCTGAAAATAAAGATGAACCATTCTTTGGGGTTATAATTGATCACAGTGTTTAGGTATGTGGGTGATGGTGCTTATACTTTGCAAATTAAGAAAGCCCGCTTTTGGCTGAACCTGATAAAGTATAGATCAGATAATTTTGGCGGCAAGATACAAATTCTTTGAAGTATGGGTAGATTTAAAGAGAATCAAGATACGCCCTCACAGAATCAATGATGGTAATTTGTGCTGGTGCGAGCTTGCAGCTCGTACCCCCCTTGTTAGATAGGAAAGGCTACATTGATGAGGGGTATATTACTGACAGGCGGTTTTAAGTACGAGTTGCAAGCTCGCACCATCAGAGGGAATTGACTCAGGTTATACAAACTTATACTTTACAATTTCGGGGCAGCAGCAGAGCTTATCAGTTGCTGTTCTTTCCAGCGCATGCGGTAGGCGTTCATGGCGGTGTTACCCAGTTTCTTTAGCAGCCTGTAGTTAACTACAGCGCCTATAGGTGCCCCAACCAGCGGAATCATCTGGGCCATTTTTGCCAGGTCAATGTAATCGCGGTACTCCTGTTGAAAGGCACGCCAGTTAAATTGGTCAATGTCTTCAGGCAAGTGCTGTTTCTTGGTTTCCCAGTCTTCCATTTGCAGGTATACTTCGCGGCGATGCTCGTGGCTACTAAACGCTAACTGGAATATGTGCAGTAAGTACACTCGTTCGCGGTAGTCTGCGGCATCGTAACCATAAATGGCGGATATCTCAAATAGCAGTTTTAGTTTTAGGCTGAGAAGCAAGGGGAAATCTGCAAAACCTAAAAGTATACCTCCAGCCCCTGTAATACCTCCCTCAGCAGCGGCTGCATTCTGGTAAAATTTGATCCTGTCCTGCACCATTAGTTCCCGTTGCTGCAAACTCAGGCCCTCCAACGGTTTTGTGGTTACAAGTCCGGCACCAAAAAGCATAGCGCGTGTCATTTGCTTAATAGTGGCAGTTATGGCAGCGTGTACTTTATCTGGTATGTAGCTGTTTATTTTATACTGCAGCTTACGCGCCACAGCATTTAAGAAAGAGGGCGACTGCAGCATTTCTCCCTGCCATTTTCTTAGTTCACCAAATGCAAAAGTGTTATAGTAGGCAGACATAGGACTTTAAATCAGAACTTAAGCAGCTATACGGGGGTAGTATACATCTAAGGTAAAAAACTAAAATGAAACTTGTTTCTCAAATTCAATGTATATACATTTGATGTATGTATATGTAATGTGTATCGGTTTATAATATACTTGCAGTTTAAAACTACATAACAACTATACTTTACGAAATTAAACAATTGAGATTTTAGCGAGGTATAGATTAAGTCAGAAATTCATAACACTAAAAATAAGATTATGGCAACTACTAAATGGTCGATAGACCCAACCCACAGCGAAATACAGTTTAAAGTAAAGCACCTGATGATCACAACTGTAACAGGCTACTTCGCAAAGTTTAACCTGGAAGTGGAGACTGAGGGCGATGACTTTACAAAAGCTAATAAAGTTGTTTTCACAGCTGATGTGGACTCTATCAACACCAATAACGAGCAGCGCGATACGCACCTGAAATCAGCAGACTTCTTTGATGCAGATAACCACGAGCAGGTAAGATTTGAAGGAAAAGACTTTGAGAAAGTATCGGATGAAGAGTACAAACTGCACGGCGACCTGACTATTCGTGGTACTACGAAGCCAGTTACTGTAAAGGTAGAGTTTGGTGGTATTGTAGTAGACCCTTATGGCCAGACAAAAGCAGGCTTTACTGTTGACGGCAAGATAAATCGCAAAGACTATGGCTTAACCTGGAGTGCTGTAACTGAGGCTGGCAGCATAGTAGTAAGCGACGAGATTAAACTGCATGCTGAGATACAGCTGGTGAAGCAGGCCTGATAAATATCAGGACAAAAAACGTTTGGCAAAGGACAAAAGACTTCTGAAGATTTCCAGTAACCGTTATTTGGTCTCTGTGTATACTTTAGGCTATGTCTGTCCTCATTGATAAGTAGAATAGAGACGCAAAATTTTGCGTCTCTATTTCGTTTTATACTTTACTGAAAGCATATAACATCTCACGGCCAATCTGCAGCGTTTTTTCAAAGTATACTTCATCTTGCTCGGCTGTCCCGTCTGATGCTTTTGGATCTTCGTACGTGATGGCAATACGCTTTTCAGCGCCTGGTACAAAAGGGCAGTTGCCATCGGCATCGGAGCAGGTCATGATGGCGCCAAAACCGGAGGCAGGGTTCGCCGCATCATCAAACTTTTTAGACCATACTTGTACAGGATTTCCGTCTGAAGCATATTTAACTTTATACTTCGGATTTTGGCCTTCCTCAGCTTTTTCAATTTCGAATCCTGCTGCCTTCATGGCCTTTACTGCTGCCGGATAAAAGGCTGTAGCCTCTGTACCTCCTGAGTAAGAGATTACCCTTTCAATACCAAAGTATACAGCTGCTGCCTGTGCCCATAGTTGCGCCATGTGGCTGCGACGGGAATTGTGGGTGCAGATAAACACTAGTGGTATCGGCTGGCTCGCTGCTTTCTTATTCCTGATATAGTCGCTTAGCTGCTGTAACAGTTCTTTTCTTTCTGCGGGTATCTGATCAAATGTTTGAGTCAGTTGTTGGGCAGTTTTGGAGAGTACAGGTAGTAAACTCATGCTAATTTAGAGTTGGTTTATTGTGCATAAAATCTTTTTCTGAGCCAGAAGGCCACGTTAACCAAAGCAATAAGCGCCGGCACCTCCACTAGTGGCCCCACCACACCGGCAAAGGCCTCACCGGAGTTAATACCAAACACGGCAATGGCAACCGCAATGGCCAACTCAAAGTTATTACCTGCAGCCGTAAATGCTACTGATGCATTTTCAGAATAGTTTGCTCCGGCCGCCTTGCCTATAAAGAAGCTTATCAGGAACATAATGGCAAAGTATATTACCAGTGGCACGGCAATACGCAGCACATCAAATGGTATACTTACAATAAGTTCTCCCTTTAAGCTAAACATCACAAGTATGGTAAACAGCAGTGCTATTAGCGTAATAGGGGAGATGGCAGGTATGAATTTGGTCTGGTACCACTCCTGGCCTTTTAATGGCACAAGTATAACCCGGCTCAGCACACCAGCCAGAAACGGTATCCCCAGGTAAATCGCTACGCTTTCCGCAATTACGCCGATGGAGATGTCTACAATAGCACCCTCGAATCCAAAAAGCGTTGGGAGCTTGGTAATAAATAACCAGGCATAAAAACTGTATAGGAAAACCTGGAAGATACTATTCAGCGCTACAAGCCCTGCTGCGTATTCACGGCTGCCTTCCGCCAGGTCGTTCCATACTAAAACCATGGCAATACAGCGTGCCAGGCCTATAAGTATAAGTCCGGTCATGTACTCAGGGTAGTCGCGCAGAAAAGTAATGGCAAGTATAAACATGAGCAGCGGCCCGATCACCCAGTTCAGGATTAATGACAAGCCGATGACTTTTACATTTCCGAACACCTTGGGCAGCAGCCGGTAATTCACTTTTGCCAGCGGCGGGTACATCATCAGGATCAAACCAATGGCAATAGGTATATTAGTGGTGCCGGTTGACAGGGAATTGACATAGCCAGAGCTTTCTGGTAAAAAATATCCGATTCCGACGCCAATCAGCATCGCCAGGAAGATCCAAAGGGTGAGGTAGCGGTCTAAAAAGCCAAGTTTCTTGCGGTTATAGGCAGGTGCGCAATGTTCCATGTCAGGGTGTTAAAGTGGTAATGTAGTTGGGTTTTAATCAGTTTTTTGCTGGCGCGAGTTTGTAACTCGTGTCTTATAATGATGTTGAGTTTGTAACTCAACTGGGCCGGGGGCCCACACTATAGCCGGTCACGAGCGAGGACGCTCGCGCCATCAAAAACCAGTTCAGTTTAACAGCAGCCGGCACCAGGCTCGCAGCACGCTGAGGTAAGAGGCTTATCACCGTAAACTGTAATGCTGAAAATGCCGGTATTGCTGTTTCTAAATTCTTTGATCTCTGTTTCGCTCAGGTAATCCTTCAAGATCTCGTCGGGCACCTGTATCGCCTTTTCCTTCTGTACGGTAATGTTCTCAAAGCCAGCCTCACGAATAATCTGCATGTAATCCTCTTTCTGGATAGCACCTGATACACAACCTGCATACATTTCGCTGGCTTTTACCAGGCCTTCAGGCAACTCGCCTACCAGCACCACATCCGAAATACTGAAATGGCCACCGGGCTTAAGTACACGGAAGGTCTCGGCAAAGGCTTTCTGCTTATCCGGCACCAGGTTCAGGACACAATTACTTACCACTACATCGGCACGGTTGGCGGCAATGGGCAGGTCTTCTATCTCGCCCTGACGGAATTCTACGTTGTTAAAACCTAGCTTTTCAGCATTGTCTCGTGCTTTAGCGATCATAGCCTCCGTCATGTCTACGCCTATTACTTTGCCGCCTTCGCCTGCTAAAGCACGGGCCACAAAGCAGTCGTTGCCGGCACCGGAGCCAAGGTCTATTACCGTGTCGCCTTTTTTGATCTGGGCAAATTCTGTTGGCAGGCCGCAACCTAAGCCTAAGTCAGCATCGGCATTATAGCCTTCCAGTTCGGTGTAGTTATCGGCAAATATAGCGTAGTCTACGGTGCCGCAACCGGTGGCGCCGCAGCACGAAGCTGAATTCTGGTCTTTGCTCTGGTTGGCTATTTCGCTATACTTCTCGCGAACGATCTTCTTTAATTCTTCTGCATTGTTCATAGTTTCTGGGTTTAAATTTATCGGTATTTTACGATTAAATAAATCAAATTTTTTTAACAGCAGCTGGTATCGCAGGGTTTATACTTGCCAAATATTATCTGCAGCAGTTGCTGCGCTTCTTGCCATGCTTGTGCATCAATGCAGTAGCATACTTTTTTGCCCTCAATGTCGCCTTTTATCAAACCGGCCTCTTTCAACTCCTTCAGGTGCTGCGACACCGTAGACTGCGACAGCGGCAGTTCTTCCACAATATCGCCGCAGATGCAGGAGGTGCGTTCCAGCAAAATACGAAGTATGGCAATGCGGGCAGGGTGTCCCAGCGCCTTCGCATACTTTGCCACCGTTATATCGGCGAGTGTGAATTCTTCTGTTTTTGTAGCTCCCATAGTTTTATTATCGTAAAATTACGATTAAAAGTTTCAGATGCAAGAGGTTTTGTTATGAAAATATTTTAAACAGACTGTTGTCATTTCAATCAGGCTGTCATCTCCACGATAGGAGAGATCTTTATAGAATTCCGGATAGATCTCTCCCGATGGTCGAAATGACAATTGAGCAGGTTATAGATGAAACAAACGCAAAAAGCCCCGGAGAACTTTATACTTTCCGGGGCTTTCTGATTCATACTTTAAATAGCTTACGCCATTACTTTTTTCTGTAAGGCTGCTATTTGCTGGTTTAGTTCGTCGATGCGGTTCATTTCTGTTTGCAGGTCGCGCTTCAGTTTTAGTTCTTTTTCGCGGGCCGATTTCTTTACTTCCTGCAGTTCAGCGTCAATCTCGTCGTAAGCTCTCTTTTTCTCGTCGGTAACTACTTTGCTGTTTTTATACTGGAAGTATAAAATACCAGCAATAAGCAACAATACACCTATTACAGAGAACATCATGATCACGAAAGCCTGCTTAGGGATGTAAAAAACACCAAAAACAGAGATACTGTCACTTTTCTTTACTTCTTCGTCCTTTAAAGCATTGTCTTTTTCCAGTGCCTGAATCTGAGCTTGCTGTGCGTCTATTTTAGACTGCGCCTGCTCCAACTCTTCTTTAGAGCCGCTTCTGGCTTTTTCAAGTTTAGTTTCGGTGGCTTTAATGTTGCCTTCTACGCTCTTCCAGAAAGCATCCATTGCGCTAACGCTAACAACTTTATACTCACGGTTGCCTTCTCTGTAACTGTTGGCGTTTTCTTTCAGGCTTTTAAACTGATTTTGCAGTTGGTCCGAAGCTTTTACCTCTTTGGTTGCCGCGTCCTGTGCTTGCGTTACCACAACAGACGACATAAAAATCAGGGATAAAATAAATGCCTTCTTCATCTTGAACAATTATTTAAGTAATGTAAAAAGGTTGAAAAATTTTACCGGAGCAAGCAAAACAGAAAAGTTAAAACTGCCCGGCGCAGGTATTAACACCTGTTAAGCTAAACCCTATAAAGGATTCATTATTGTATTTAGTTCGAAGAAAACCTTTATTTTTCAAAAATCAAACTTTTTGTATTGCATATTTCCAATCTGATAATGCTTCTTAGTAAGGTATTTCGAATAGTATAAAAAAAGGAGGCTGCCGTTATAAAAGCCTATAAAGGGTGGTGCTCATTAAATTTTTCTGATACATTTGCTTTAACCATTAAACTCTGAAACTATGGAAGCGCAATCTACACTTCAGGTATTTGTAAACGGAGATTTTGTACCGGCGCAACAGGCTTTTCTGCATATAAGCGACCTTGCCATTCAGCGGGGTTACGGTGTGTTCGATTTTTTTAAAGCAGATAAACATAAGCCCCTGTTCCTGAACGATTACCTGGAACGCTTCTACAACTCAGCCAGCCTGATGTACCTGCCAGTACCTTATACTAAAGATGAATTAAGGCAGATACTGCAAAAATTGATCAGCCTGAATAATCTGGAGGAATCTGGGGTAAAGATGATCCTGACGGGTGGTTACTCTGAAAATGGTTTTGACCCGGCCGCGCCCAACCTTATTATACAACAGCAGCCACTGGTGTTGCCTTCAAAAGAAAAAGTAAAAAAGGGCATTAGCATCATCACCCACGAATACCTGCGCGACCTGCCGATAGTTAAAAGTATAAACTATACTACAGGCATCCGGTTGCTGCACCATATGAGAGAACAGAATGCAGAAGAAGTGCTATACTTTAACTCAGGAATTATAACTGAATTTCCGCGCTGCAATTTCTTTATAGTAACTGAAGATAATACACTTGTAACGCCTGCCCACAACATACTTAAAGGCATAACCCGCAAAAACGTAATGGCCCTGGCAGCTAAAAAGTATAAAGTAGTAGAAAGAGACATAACCCTGCAAGAAGTAAAGCAAGCAAAAGAAACTTTCCTGACCAGCACAACCAAGCGTATTTTGCCTATTGTGAAGATAGATGGCGAGGTGATAGGAACAGGCAAACCAGGTCCGATTACGCTGGAGTTGCTACAGGATTTGATGGCATTGGAGCAGGAGGTGCTGGCTGAGACAGTGAGGTAGCACAGTTTATACTTTAAAAATATACCCACGGCACGTTTTTACTTGCTCCATCGTTTCCAAAGTATGAAAATGTTTGTGAATGAGAACTCTGTTGTGCGGGAGATCTGGGGTAAGAGCGATACAGTGCTTTTTATCTTTGCCGGAGCCTCAGCAGAGTTTGCCTTAAATAAAGCTGTTGACTGGTTATACTTTACTGGCCGCCTGCCAGCAGACCCATTGGGACGATTGTTTTCTACAGTTGGTTATGCCCGTCAGATTGTTTTCTCTACAGAAGAAATAGCGCATAAAGCCATCGATAAAATGGCTGCCATACATGCCGGTGTAGAGCAGAAACGCGGCCAAAGTATACCTGACTGGGCTTACCGCGACGTACTTTTCATGCTGATAGATTACTCGATCCGGTCTTATGAACTGCTGGAACAAAAACTGTCTGAAAGCGAGAAAGCGGAAGTGTTTGAAACGTTTTACAGGGTAGGCAGCCGCATGGGGCTGAAAGATTTGCCACAAACTTACCAGCAATGGCTTATTGCCCGGGAAGAGCACCTTGTTCAGAATCTGCAGGAAAGCAAGTATACTTCAGACCTTTACAAACAATACAGAAAGCACCTGGGTCCGATCCGATATTTACTGTTACTGGAAGCACAAAAGCTTGTAGTACCAAATTTAGTTAAGACTTTGCTTAACTTTAGTAGTACTGCCTGGCTTGTGCCGGTGCTGGCTGTTTATAAAATTGCCCGCAAATTTAACCTCGACTGGTTGCTTAAAGAGGCCATACTTCCGGGAGAATATAAATCCGATATCAAAGCGCTGGATCGTATGCCGGCGTAAAATATCATCAAGATAAGTCAAAAGTGCTGGCTCAAAAGACCTCACAGGTCTCTAAGACACTGTGAGGTCATCGCAAACTATTAAATATTACAATAAACACCTTTCTAATCGCGGCCCCTGCCTTTCTTTCTCTTTTCTTTACGTTCTTTTCGCCTTTCCTTCCAGCTTTCTTTCCACTCCTCAAAAGATTGGGCTGCTTTACCAGTTACTCTATCCAGTACCCGCTCCAGGAAGTTTTCACGGGGTGGCTCGGCTCGGTAAGATTCACAGTTCAGACTGGCAAGTACACGTGGCGGTAACCTTTCAAACCTACTGTTGTAGTAACCTTTGTATGCTGGGTCAATGGCAATGCGTCGGATATAGTCTCCCCAAATAGGGAGGGCAGTACGAGAACCCTGGCCTAACTCTAATGTCCGGAATCGTACCTGCGGACTCTCACCGCCGACCCATACGCCTGTTACCAACTGCGGCGTAATGCCTATAAACCAGCCATCTGTATTATCCTGTGTAGTTCCTGTTTTGCCGGCAATATCCATCTGCAGTCCAAACTGCGAACGTAGTTTGTTTGCACTGCCTTCTTCCACAACGCCCTGCATCAGGTACAGCATGATAGCAGCTGTTTGCTCTGATATTACCCGTTTAACATCGCGGCCGTCCTGGTGCTGGCGAATAATGTTGTCGTTTCGGTCTGTGATTTTGGTTATGTATACCGGCTCTACACGCAGCCCACGATTGGCAAAAGTGGCATAAGCTGTTACCATTTCCTGCAGCGATAGGTCTGCTGTGCCTAAGGCAAGCGAAGGTACTTCGGGTAGATCGCTTTTTACGCCCAGGCGGTGAGCCATGTTCACCGTTCTGTCAACGCCAGTTTTCATGATGATCTGCGCGGATACCGTATTCACAGAGTGGGCCAGCGCACCACGCATGGTATATTCGCCGCCATACTGCTCGTTGGCGTTTCTCGGCGACCAGTTGTCATTTGTAGGGAAAGTCATGCGTTCGTTTGGGAAGTAGTCGCAGGGTTTCATGCCTCTTTCCAGGGCCGCGGCATATACTATAGGCTTAAACGTTGATCCCACCTGGCGCTTAGACCGCACATGATCATACTTGAATATGTTGTGGTTGATGCCGCCCACCCAGGCACGTACATAGCCTGTATGCGGCTCTACTGAGAGCAGGCCAGTGTTCAAAAACCGCTGATAATACGCAATAGAGTCCAGGGGGCTCATGGTACGCTGGTTACTGCCGTTCCAGCCATATACCTGCATTTTTCGGGGCTCTCTGAACGCTTTTGCAATTTCTGCCTCTGATGCTCCGGCTGCCTGCATTTTTTTATACCTGTCGGAGCGTTGCATGGCCACCTGAATTACATCGGAATTAGCACCCCAGGGGCTGCGGCCACGCCAGTGTGCATCAAAAGACTTTTGCAGTTGGGCCATTTGTTTGCGCACGGCTGCTTCGGCATGGCGTTGCATGCCTGCATCAATGGTAGTATAGATCTTAAGGCCATCTGTGTAAAGATTATAAGGCTGTCCGTTTTTCTTTTTCTTGCTGGCAGCCCATTCAGCCAATTCCTGTCGTAGCTGCTCTCTGAAGTATGGAGCCAGTCCGTCGTTGTGGTTGGTTACTTTGTAGTCGAGTTTTAGTGGCAACTGTTTTAGCGAATCAGCCTGGGCAGGAGTAAGGTAGTTATACTTTGCCATCTGGCCCAATACCACGTTTCGTCTTGTTTTAGACCTCTCCGGGGAAAGCCTTGGGTTATAAGTGGTAGTAGCTTTTAGCATTCCGATTAGTACGGCTGCCTCTTCGGTTTTAAGCTCGTTGGCAGATTTGTTAAAGAAGCGCTGCGCCGAACGTTCAATACCATACAAATTACCGCCCATAGGCACTGTGTTCAGGTACAGTTCCAGTATCTGTTCTTTTGTGTAAAGGCTTTCCAGTTTTCGGGCAATGATCATTTCGCGCAGCTTGTTTACCGCCATGTCGCCAAACCAGTAGTTTTTGCGCGGATACAGGTTCTTGGCCAACTGCTGACTTAATGTACTGCCGCCACCGGAACTCTCATTCTGCATCAGCAGCGATTTGACCACCACACGGCCCAGGCTTCGGGGATCCACGCCGCTATGCTCGTAAAAGCGTACATCTTCTGTTGCAATCAGGGCATCAACAGCAGCAGGAGAGATGTCAGCATACTTTACATTTGTACGATCCTGTATGTAATACCGGCCCAGCAGCTCACCGCCTTTAGCATATACTTCGGAGGCAGTATTGTTGTGCACCGACTGCATCTCTTTAGTAGAAGGCATACCACCCAGCAAACCGGTATAAATGGCAAAATAGAAGAGCACCAGAACAAGTACACCAACAAGTGCCAGTTTGTAAAATATCCTGAAAAGGAATTTGTAGTTAGATTGGCTGCGGCTTTCCTGCCATTCTGCCCATTTTTGTTTCCAATAAGTGCTGGTAAACTTTGGTTTAAGGCTACTGAAAAAAGCAGATAGTTCGCCATGAACCAGCCGCACAAACGGCGCCATTATTTTCGTAACAATGAATTTTATTATCTTCTTAAGCGTACGCTTCATGTTCTGTTTCTGATCATTTGCATGCCTAGGTTGATATTTTACCGGGCATACTGCATACAAACGATGAATGAGTGATTTTGGTGCACTATCTGTTTAGCAATAACTGGACCGGTGATTAAGGAGATTAGATTGATTTTTAAGATTTCTCAGCAATACCGGGTCCAACCACCCCTGCAAGTTTACCTCACCCCAGCCCACTCCTAAGAACAGGAGAGGGAGTTTTTGCATTTTATTCCCCTCTTGAGAGGGGCAGGGGTGTGTTTTTGCTCTGACGCGCCAGCTTAACCTCCCTTCTATCAAAATCCTTACAGGATGACAAAAGAAAAAGTAGCAGCTATTGTGATGGCAGTTGGTATAGTAAGTAAAACTCGCCGCCTTGGACTAGTGAGAACGGGAGTTCGAAACTAGCGAGCGTAGCTCTGAGGGGTAGGGGTAGTTTGACCTGGTATTGCTAAAAAACACCCCTTCAATCTATCTAATCCTCATAAATCTGTGGTCCTCTACAGCGGCCTCTTCTTGGTGCCTCTCGTTGCCTGCGCCTCCAGTGGATTATCCGGCCAGTGGTGCTTTGGATAACGGCCGCGTAAATCTTTGCGCACATCAAAATAGCCGGTATTCCAGAAGCTGCGTAGGTCGCGGGTAACTTGTACGGGGCGTGAGGCTGGGGAAAGCAGGTGCATAAGCAAAGGTACTTTTCCTCCACCGATTTTTGGCGTTTCCAGCATGCCGAAGACCTCTTGCAGGCGCACTGCCAGCACAGGCGTTGTTACATCTGTGTAATCTATGGAAATTCTGGAGCCGCTGGGTACCTGCAGGTGTGTAGGTGCAAGTCTGTCCATGTCCTGCCGCTGTTCCCAATTTAAATCAGATAGCAGTACTTCATTAAAGTCCAAACGTGCCACTTGGTCCAAAGAACGGAGGCCGGAGAGGTGCGGACGAAGCCATACTTCCATACTTTCTTGTAGAGTCTCATCCGATACATCTGGCCAGTTATCAGGAGCTAGTTGGTGCAGAAACGCCAGCCGTTTACGGGATTTTATAGCCTCATCAGACCATGGTAAATTAGCCACGCCCTTCTCCTGCAACGCCTTAAACAGCGCATCAGCAATCTGCTCTGGGTCTGGCTTAGGCTGTTGTTTTTCCTCCAACACTAGGGCTCCTAAGCGTGTTATACTTCGGGCTACTACACGACCAGTTGCATCATCCCAGCGTACTTCATCTATTGTCTCAGTTTGATCACCAAAGTATTTCAGGATCTCAGATTTAGAAAGTGGGGCAGCCAGTAAGGCCCGTGGTTTAGCGCCAATCTCCAGGTGAGCTATGCTATAAAAAGGAGCTTCTCCGAATAATTCTGTCTGTAGTGCTACACGCTGGCCGGTTACCAATCGCACTCGCCCTGATGTTTCCAGTTGGGCAATACGGTCAGGGTAGGCGAGGGCGGTAAGTATACCGGCAGTCTCATGATTGATAGTGGCTTTTTGCTCGCGCAAACGCAGGCGCATGTGCTGTGCCTGCTCTTTTACTCTACGCAAGGCATTTTCATCTACTACAAAACCTGGTAGGTATGGCCTCTTCCCCTCCAGAAGCTCCAGGCGCACCTGCAGATCTGGGAGCGGCTCCGACCAGGGTTGTTGCACCGACTTTAGCACATCTTTTTCAGAAAGTAATGCAGCCAAAGCACATGCCGTAGAAGTATGGCCAAGCTCACGACCACGAATTACCAGGTGACCCAGGCGCGGTGTTAACCCCATAGAGGCGATTGCTTTTCCGTGTGCAGTAGCGTTGCCAGGTTCATTAATAGCCTCCAGGCGCAAAAGCAGGTCATGTGCCAATGATAGGGCGGCGGCAGGCGGTACATCCAGCCACTTTAGGTCTGTTGCATCTTTTACTCCCCAGATGGCAAGCTCCAGGGCAATACCTGTTAAGTCTGCCTCGCAGATTTCGGGAGTCTGGTTTTCGGGTAGTTGCAGTTGGTCGGCAGTAGACCAGAGCCGGTAGCAGATGCCGGGGCCAAGTCTGCCAGCACGACCACGGCGTTGGTCGGCAGCTGCTTTAGAAACAGGAATGGTTACGAGGGTAGTTAGTCCGGTGCGGGGAACAAATCTTGGTACGCGAGCAAATCCTCCGTCTATTACTATTTTAACGCCTTCTATAGTTAAGCTGGTTTCGGCGATGCTGGTTGCCAGTACCACTTTGTGCCTGCCTTGCGGAGCAGGTTGTATGGCAGCCAATTGCTTAGATAGCGTCAGGTCACCATGTAAAATGTGCAGGTCTATACTTGGAGCTAAACGCCCTTCCAGTTGCTCGGCCACTCTTCGCATTTCACCCATGCCCGGCAGGAAAACAAGTATATCGCCCTCCGGTTCCTGTTCCAGCGCCTGCCGGATGGCTTTGGGTACCAGGTTTGCCAGACGTTGTGCCGGACGTGTACCAGCTGCGGCTACTTCGGCGTTAGACAAATAAGTTGTTTCTACGGGATACTGCCGTCCCATACTTTGCACCACCGGCGCATCGAGCCATTTGGCTATGGCAGCGGCATCCAAAGTGGCACTCATCACCATAATGCGCAGGTCTGGCCGAAGTAGAGCCTGAGCATCCAGGGCAAGGGCTAAACCTAAATCGCCCTGCAGGTTGCGTTCGTGAAACTCGTCGAAGATAATAGCGGAGATGCCTTCCAAGGCCGGGTCTTCCTGCAACAGGCGGGTAAGTATACCTTCGGTTACGACTTCTATCTGCGTATTTGCCGACACCACGTGCTCCATCCGCACCCAATAACCAACAGTTTGCCCAACCGTCTCCGAAAGTATATCCGACATGCGCTGAGCAGCGGCACGGGTAGCCAATCGGCGTGGCTCCAACACCAGAATTTTACCACCGTTTCGCCACGATGCCTCCAGCAATGCCAGCGGCACAAGCGTAGTTTTACCTGCTCCGGGAGGTGCTTCCAATACCACGCGGGTATGGTTATCGAGGGCAGCCAGCAGTTGCGGTAGCGCCTCCTTTACAGGTAAATCAGGTAATCGGTGGAATAAGTCTGTAGTAGCCATCTGCTGTAAAGGTCTGAAAAATATTGGTGGGATGCAGTAGGGGAGGGAAGGTTCATGGCGCGAGCGTCATCGCTCGTGATTGACTATAGTATGGGCCTCTGGCCCAGTTGAGTTGCAAACTCAACATCATTGTAAGACACGGGTTACAAACCCGCGCCAGTATAAAATAAGTTGAGCCTACAAAATGCTTAATAGTGTTTACCTGAGCGAGTCTGGAGACTCACATACACCTAAAGTCACAGGAGTGATTCCTGCGCCAGTAGCTTTAACTCCCTCTCCTGTTCTTAGGAGAGGGTTGGGGTGAGGTACCTCCCTAAATCAAGCCCCTGGCCTTCAATTCCAGATACTTATTAATCGTGTTCACCGTCAGGTCCTTAGGAGGGGTAAGTATAGCATGAATACCGTGCTGCTGTAGTTGCTTCACGATCTGGCGTTTATCGTAGTCGAATTTCTGGGCGATGGCTTTGGTGTATACTTCTTCGGTGTTGGTGGCTGGTTTGTGAAGTTCAGCGTGCAGCTCTGTGTTCTCAAAGAAGATGACTACCAGCAAATGATGCCTGGCCATGGCGCGTAAGTAGGGCAGTTGGCGTTGCGCCCCGTTAAGCGTTTCGAAATTGGTGAAGAGCAGGAGCAAACTGCGCTGCTTAATTTTGTGCCGGATAGTGGCGTAAAGGCGTTCGTAGTCAGTTTCCTGGTACTTAGTTTTCTGATTGTAGAGCAGCTCCATGATGCGCCGTACCTGGTCTGCTTTGCGCTGGGCCGGCAGCATGTTGCTAATGTTGTCGGAGAAGGTGATCAGGCCAGCTTTGTCGTGCTTTTTAAGAGCGATGTTGGAGATTACCAGCGATGCGTTTATGGCATAGTCGAGCAGGGTAAGGCCTTCAAACGGCATTTGCATCACACGGCCTTTATCAATCAGACAAAACACTTGCTGCGATTTCTCGTCCTGGTAGCTATTTACCATTAGGTCGGATTTGCGTGCGGTTGCTTTCCAGTTGATAGTGCGCTGGTCGTCTCCGGCTACGTAAGGGCGGATCTGCTCGAATTCTGAACTATGGCCGAGGCGACGTACTTTTTTCACGCCTACCTCGTGCAATCTGTTCGAGATGGCCATCAGCTCATACTGCCGCATCTGTATAAACGACGGATACACCGACACTTCCTGGTTCTGGGCAAATTTGTAGCGGCGCTTTACCAAAGCGAGTTTACCCATGGCAAACACATTGATTGCCCCAAAGTTATAGCTGCCGCGCTTAGTTGGTCTTAGGGTGTAATGGATGATATGTGTACGGCCTGCTGGAATGCGTGCTTTAAAAACAGTATCACGGCGCTGAAACTGGAAAGGCAGTTCGTCTATCACCTCGGCGTCTACGGCAAAGTTATACTTGTTCTCAAGGTATAGGTAAATGTCGTTGTCGCTACCATTAGAGAGTTTTTCCTGCATGCTGCGACTGGCGAACACACCCTCTTTGTTGCGATAAAGTTGTAAGAGATCTAGCAGGGTAAGTAATAGCAGTACCCCGAAGGCTACTTTGGCTAAGACCAGTAGCACGGGTATGAAAAAGGCCACAACAAACAAGCAGACTAAAGCTGCCAGGCTGAAGTATAGGCGGTTGGTGAAGTATAGACTGCGGATGAACTGCACTATTGGTTTATTGTTTTAAGTTGCATTAAATGCTTGCTGATTTTCATATTAGCTTCCTTGCTTTTAGCCAGCTTTCGCCTCGCCGGCTGGGCCCTACTTTTTGTCCCCGAATCAAGTTCAGGATATTCTACTTGACACAAGGAACCACCCCGCCTGCGGCACCCCTCCTTGAAAAAAGGAGGGGTGTGAAAAAAGTCAAGTGGCACATCCCGAACTTGATTCGGGGACGCTCCTTTCCCGATGGCCCCTACCCCCACTCGCTGAACGCTCTTTATCGATGGCCCCTACCCCCAACAGTGGACCGTCGTTAGTGCACCTGGCTGTAACCGTTGCTGCGTATCCAAATTTAGTTCTATAAAGGATAACTTAGGGTTACTACTTTTCTTCTTGTCATCCTGTAAGGATCTTGGTAGAAGGGAGGTTAAGCTATTCTATAACACACCCCCAACCCCTCTCAAGAGGGGAATTGTTCCTAGCTAAAGTCCTCTTTGAAGTCGCATATTCAATATTAGTTTCGGGAGGGGATGATTTTCCTTACCTCGGCACCTCTATTTTCTGAATGATCTGCTTGATCACGTCGTCAGCGGTTAGGCCTTCCATTTCGCGTTCCGGGGTTAGCAGGATACGGTGGCGTAGTACTACCGGGGCAAGCTCTTGCACATCCTCAGGCGTTACAAAGCCACGGCCGCGTAGGGCGGCAAAGGCTTTGGAGCTGTTAAGTAAGGCAATGGATGCACGCGGTGATGCGCCTAAGTATAGCGACTTGTTCGTGCGGGTTTCGCCAACGATCTGGGCAATATACTCCAGTAGCTTCTTATCAAGGTGCACCTGCTGTACGGCTTCTCTTAAGGCGATTAGCTCATCCGCAGAAAGCACCGGCTGCACGCAATCCAGGTCGCGCTTCAGTTTTTCGCCGTTGTGCTGCAGTTCAAGTATGGCAATTTCTTCCTCCAGGCTTGGGTACTCTACCAGCACCTTAAACATGAAACGGTCCAGCTGGGCCTCTGGCAGACGGTAAGTGCCTTCCTGCTCAATCGGGTTTTGAGTAGCCAGCACCACAAATGGAGATGCCAGTTGGTATACTTTGCCGTCGTGGGTTACGTGCTGCTCTTCCATTACCTCAAACAAAGAGGCCTGGGTTTTGGCTGGGGCACGGTTTATTTCATCTATCAACACAATGTTAGCGAAGATAGGGCCGCGCTTATAGTCAAATGTTATGGTGCCCGGGTGGAAAACCGAAGTTCCCAACACATCTGATGGCATTAGGTCCGGCGTGAACTGAATTCTGCTGAAATCCACCTGCACGGTGCGGGCAAGCAGTTTAGCTGTTAAGGTTTTTGCAATGCCGGGTACACCTTCGATCAGCACGTGGCCTTCTGCCAGCATGGCTACCAATAGCAACTCTATCAGGGTTTCCTGACCAACGATTACCTGGCGCAGCTCTGCTTTAATGCGGTTTGTTGCTTGGCGCAGGTTGCTGTAGTCTGTTTTGTTTTCCTGTGCTGTTATCAATACTTCTTCTTCCATCTTTATGCGTGAGCCTTTGGCCCTATTGATGTTTGTCTGTAAAATTCTTCTAAATAGTTGTTGAGCATCATCAGCGTTTGTACACCGATGCTGCTGCTTTCCCGGATGCTGCTAACCAGGTTGAAAATGTTAGTTACCAAGGCTTCGTCTGCCCCGGATTTATTTACAAGCCTATCTTTTAACTCTTCGTCCCAGGTGTTGGTGCTGATGTGGTAATGCAGGCGCAGGTGCTCCAGAAAGTATGATATCTTCTTCTCGGCTATATTCTTGTGGTCGCCGTTGTTAAAGTATAAACTGCCGATGGTCTTGACAAAATCAAGCGTAGTGTTGCGTGGTGGCTCAACAACCGGAATAACACGCTGTGTGCGTTTGCTCTTGAACAGCAGGAATAGCACCATACTTACCAAAGCAATGTAATAGGCCCAGGTAAGCGGCTCATACTCCATCAGCACCCGAAATACAGATTGATTCTCTATTCGACCCTGTTTCTGGTACTCGTCCCAATAAACCGTTTTTACTGGTAAATGGGATAAAGCTGTGGCTGCATATTCGCTTTGATTTTGGGTAAGCAACTGGTAGTTTGTAAAAGCCAGCGGAACAGAGCTGATGTAAAACCAGCCACGGCCAAACCGCACTTTCATGAAATTAAGATAACCGGCTTTGTTTCGGCCCAATGCTATGTGCCCGGCTTTGGGGTCTGCGTCTAAGTATACAGCTTCCTGGTTTTTAGGGTAAGTATAAACAAGGTGCGCTTGCTGGCTCGTAAAGTATAAAGCAGTAGAATCAGGAGATGTGCTACCCAACGTTTCTGTGTCAAACTTTAGCGTATCGGTCAGAAACATAGAGAAGTGCTCTGCAGCAATGAAAACCTGGTTACCACGGCTCACGAAGTCCAGCAAAGCATTAGTATCTACACTATCTGCCTCAAAATTATTATGGATAAACACATAGTTGCCCGACAGGGTAGAGTCCTGCAGCAGATTATAGATTGGCTCCCGGACTTCCTGTGCTTTTTTGCCCGGAAATATGCCTGGCAGCAGGTCGTACAGGGCATAGGTGCCAAACGGTATCTTATCTTTACGTGAGTAAGTATGCGTCCAGTCTACAGGCTGCGGACGGAAGTACTCCAGCAGTACCAAGGCGCCGAAAAGCAGCACGATCAGGGCGATATATCTGCGGTAGCCTTTCATGCGTACTGTTTTATCTGTTTGTCGAAAAGTATAAATTCTGCTCTGGCGGAAGTAAAAAGCTCGTCGCCGAGGGCTGCGCCGCCGTACCATACATACTCAAACATGCTGGTAAGCTGCTCAAACTCACGGCGTAGTTCAGGTGCTTTAATTTCGTTGATGTAGCTACGGTTGGTCTTGCCCGGTTTCCAAAGTATAAATCCATGGTCGGTCAGGTTCTTTAGGCTTTGCAGGTAGTGCAGGCGTATGGCCTTACGGAAATCGCGCTGCCCTATGGCTTCCTCGATCAAAGACCTGATGTCCATTTCGTGGATGTTCTCTTCATATACTTCATAAGCCATTTCGCTCTCAATTGATTTGCGGGAGAACAGGTTGGTCATATCCATTCTCAGCAGCTTTACAATAATAAAGATGATGCCCGCCACGATAAATGCATAGATCAGATACTCCCAGACAGGACCGGACTTCGTACTGTAAAATACTTTGCTAAGCCACCTGGTAAACTTGTTCCATACTTTTTCGAGGAAGGTCTTGTCGGGTTTAACCTCTTCAAAATACTGGAAATCCTTATCGGAGCGTAGTTCCTCTACCTGTTCTGGGTCGAACTGGCGCACCGTAACAGGTACCTGCGAAGCCGGAATGCTATCTTTTGACTGGGCATAGGTAGCTGGGCCAAAACCAAGAAGCAGGCAAAGTATAAGTATAAAAGTATAAGGTTGCTTAAAAGTCTCCTTCATTCTTAAAAGTATGGCTGTCACGCTTGCCGATCAGGTTTACCTGCTCCATCCATCCGATGCCGTCTTTCTGCTCTACCAGATGAAAGTACTGAAAAGCAATGGCAACCATGGTAATGCAGGAAATATAAATGTTGAAGACAGAGGAGATAGTATTAGCCGCTACAAGTAGTACATCACTGTCTACGCCTGGCACCTCTAGCATACGCAGCATAGTAATGATACCTGCAGGTAAGGCAGCCAGCCAGCCAATCATTCCCTGAATAAACGCTACGATAAGCAGAAAGCCAAACGTGGCCCACCAGTTGTGCTTGATAAGGTAAAAGCAGCGCTCCACCGACTCGATCACTCCCAGTTCTTCGCGTATCATCACCATAAAGAACAAAGAGCAAACTACACCCAGGTATAAGCCAAAGCCTAGTAAGAAGAACCCGAAAAAGCAAACTAGGCCTATGCCTATGCCAGCGTAGATGGCCTGTACCATGTTAACCTTTATATGCTCCCACACAGCGGCAGGCGATACCTCATCGTCGGAATCCATATACACTACAATAAAACTATACACCACCAGCGACACCATAATATAGCCCAGCATGGTAAAGAACAGCATGACAATGTAGTTAAGCGACGTTACCTGCTGAAAAAAGCTGAACTCGCCGTAGGATCTATAATCACCGGTGCCGGATATAGACTGGAACAGGCGTGCCTGGTATAAGCCCGAAAAGATACCAGCCATTAAGGCAACCGGTGTTACGTAAAGCAATAAGGCTCTGGATAACGGTTTTAAGTTGTGCTTTATAAAATGGAAGGTGGCATTTAGTTTTTCGCCGAAGTCGCGCTCTTGCCTCAGGTTAATTTTCTGGCTTGTCTGGTACATGTTGCTTGTGCAGTAAACGTGGGTAAAGTATAAAGTAGTAAAGTATAAATGCTGCGGATGATAGTATGATAAACAAGCTAAGTGCCAGCGGCATATCAGTGTGGCGGGTAACAAAGCCCTCTAAAAAACCTGCGGTGATAAAAATTGGAACCAGCCCGACCACGATCTTGAGTCCGCGGCGGGCGCCTTGTTTAAAAGAGTGCAGCCGTGAATAGGTTTTCGGGAAAAGCAGGCTGTTGCCCATCACAAAACCGGCACAACCGGCAATTACAATGGCCGCTATCTCCAGGGTGCCGTGTATCCAGATGGTGAGTACGGATGTTAAAAGCAGGCCTTGTTTGTAAAAGAAATACTGGAAAGCCCCCAGCATGATTCCGTTGCTGAACAAGACCCAGAAAGTGCCCAGCGAAAAAAATACCCCCAGCACAAATGCCACAAAAGATACCTTTATGTTATTCAGCGTGATGTAGAGGAACATTTCTGTTTCGCCCTGACTTTTGTAAACAGCCATCGGGTCTCCGTTCCGGATATTCTGCAAGGTCTGGTTTACATAGCTGTCGCCGAGAATAAGCCGGACAAAGGTATCATCCATGGCAGCAGAAAGTGCGCCTATGCCGCAGGCTATGGCAAAAACCAGGAAGGCATAGAGTAGCTGGCGGTGGTGCTCCCGAAACAGCAATGGCAACTCATACTTCCAGAAGGTAACAAAGCGGTTCTTCTTTTCTTTCTTGTTTTTGTAGATGGCCTGGTGTGTTTTGCCAGCCATGCTGTTCAGGTAAGCAGTTGTGTCGGAAGTAGGGTAAAAGGTACGCGCATAGGCCAGATCGTCGGTGAGCTCTATAAACCTGTCGGCTAGCGCATCGGGGCTGGTTGCCGCCTCAGTTTCGTAGGATTTCCACTTAAGTTTGTTTTTTCGGATAAAAGCTGCCTCGCGCACGGTACGGTGTGTGTTGTGTTATAAACCAAATATATATATCTTGTGATGTAAATAAAAGAAAGCAAACTTTTTTCTCAGATGAATACCGTAAAAATCCAGACAACGCAGAACGTTGAGGTGGAGTACCCGCTGGCTAGTGTAGGCGACAGGATCGTAGCAACTATTATTGATGGGGCTGTTTTTGTTGTTTGGTTTATGGCAATGGCTGTGGCATTTCAGTTCAGCAATTTTGTAAATGAGGTAGTATACTTTGTTTTGCTGATGCTGCCACCGATGTTTTACCACCTGCTCTTCGAGATTTTTATGAACGGGCAAAGTATAGGCAAAAAAGCCCGCGATATTAAAGTGGTAAAGCTGTCCGGAGAAGCACCATCTGTTGGCGATTACCTGCTGCGCTGGCTTTTCAGGTTAGTAGATATGGGAATCTCGAGTGGTTTAGTGGCTGTAATTACGGTTGCCGCCAGCAGCAAAGGTCAACGCCTCGGCGATATGGCTGCTGGTACCTGTGTTATCCGTACACGCGCTGTGCAAAGACGGGCTCCTTTGATGATGAAAACCGAAGAAAATTACCAGATTGTTTTTCCGGAAGTGAGCCAGCTTAACGACCAAGACCTGGTCCAGATACGGAAATTGGCCTATAAGGCAAAACAGCATCAGAACTACGAACTGCTAGAGAAAACAGCTTTGCGCGTAAAAGAAGTTACCGGTATTCAAACCGATTTATCTGACTGGGAATTTCTTAAAACTGTTGCCAAAGACTACCACCATTATACCCATGGCGAGATAGAGGTACGTTAGTTGACGAAAATATAACATACAAAAAGTTTACTGCTAAAAGCCGTTCCCAAAGTATGGGGACGGCTTTTGTATTTTAAGGAATAGCAGTCAGATCTAAAGCCGGTTTATTAAATGAAATAAAGTATACAAATTGTTTCTATAGTATAAATTGAATATTTATATTAGATGTTATGAAAGTATTATCTTGCTAGAATAAGTTCGCAACCATACTTCCTGATTGGTTAAATGCTGCCCTGGTAGTCTAAAATATATGTATGCAAAAAAACATCTTGATTATAGAAGACGAACGACTGGTTGCAGAGTACATATCTTCCATACTTAGGGAGGCAGGGTATAGCGGGGCTGCCATAGCAGACAATCGTGCCGGTGCTGTTGCATTCTATACAAATAATCCTGTAAGCCTTATCATCAGTGACCTTAACCTGTTTGGCGTGTATGAGGGGCACCTTATCGTGCGCGAACTGCAAAAGATAAAGCCTGCTCCTGTAGTCTATTTAACCGCTTACTCTGAGCAGCAAACCCTGGAGGATGCCCTGTCTACGGAACCTATAGCTTATGTACTAAAGCCTTTTACCGAAAGGCAATTGCTGGTAGCTGTTAAAATGGCTTTACGGCAGCACGCTGAAGCCTGCGTAAATGGCAGTGAACAAAGACCCTCGGACCGGGAAATGGACATTGTACGCTACCTGGCAGAAGGATACAAAAGCAAGGAAATTGCCGAGAAACTTTTTATCAGTGAAAACACAGTAAGAACACACCGCCGTAACCTGCTCCGCAAATTCGACCTTAGAACCAGTTCAGAGCTTATAGCCATGGCCGTTAAGTTGAAGTGGATAAAGTCTTAGGCCGGGAAGTATGCAGCAAATCAAAAAGTATGTCAGTGCTATAACCGGCGACAGCCAAGCCTTTCGCCTGGAGCATCGCATCTTTAATATCTCCAGTTTCTTAATAACTACTTTCGCTATTGTAGGAGCTGTAGCCAATTACCTGATAGACTTGCCCCCGGCCACTGTCTGGCTAAGTGTAGCCGGAGCCCTTATCTCAGCGTGGTTATACTTTGTTGGGCGAGTAAAAAGGATTTTTTCTGCCAGCCTGATTTTTTGCTATGTAGCTGCTTCGCTGGGTTTGCTAAGCGTAATGCATTTTTATAACGGCGGCATCGATGGCAACCTGTTTTACCTGATCATCATGCTGCTGAACATCTTTCTGCTGATGGTGCCGCCGCGGTATCAGTACTGGGTGTTCGGAATTATGTATACAGATTTGCTCTTGTTGCTGGTGCTGGAATACTATAATCCGGGCTGGGTGATACCCTACGACTCTCAGGAAGAAAGAATGATAGACTATGGGGTAACATTGCTGTACTCCATGTTCTACACAACTATCGTTATTGTTACCTTCCGGAAGAGCTACAATTCAGAAAGGCAAAAGGTGGTTGAGCAGAATAACCAGCTATTAACCCTAAACGAACAGATTCTGAGTCAGCAGAAACGGCTGGAGGAGAAAACCCATGAGCTGGAGGCTTCCGTTAAAATCGCCAACGAACGTAACGAGCACATAAACATGCTGTTACGCGAACTTAACCACCGTGTAAAAAACAACCTGCAGGTAGTAAGCAGCTTGCTAAACCTGCAGGCCTATGCTATAACCGATGAGAATGCTAGAAGGGCGCTGCTGGAGGGAAAAAATAGGCTGCTATCTATGATTCTGATACATCAGCGGCTGTACCAAAACGATAACGCCACGGAGATATACATGCCGGATTACCTAAAAGACCTTACTGAAACCATCATGTTTACCTATAGCAACGAGTTTGACGAAGACATGCTGGAATATGACGTTGAACCTATTTGGATGAACGTAGAAGCTGCAATACCTGTGGGCCTTATCTGCAACGAGTTAATTACAAATGCCTTTAAGTATGCTTATGCTGAGATAGATGAGCCATTACTTCACATCAAACTATCCGCTATGCCGGATAAATACCTACTGCAGGTAAGCGACAATGGACCGGGTATGCAAGATAATGGACAAGCTAAAACCTTCGGCCTGGATCTGATCAGCTCGCTTTTAAAGCAACTAGACGGTAACATGGAAATGGATACAGATGCCGGAACAAAAGTAACGGTTAAGTTCAGTAAAGTACTCAAGCCTGTATTGTTGGAGTAGGGTGATTTTGATTGTTATACAGGTCCCAACCACCCTCCTGTATTACCTCACCCCACCCCTCTCCTAAAAACAGGAGAGGGAGTTTTATACTTACTGCTTTTTCTGCCATCACAATAGTTAAAGCACTTCCTCTTTGTCATCCTGTAAAGGATCTTGTGAGAAGGGAGGTTAAGCAACAGCTACTAAGTTTACACAAATGCTAAAGTAATAGCAGAACTCTCCGCCTTATCTAAGTCATAGATTCCAGACTTGTTTAGGAGAGGGGCCATGGGTGTTTGGATAAATAATGTGCTGCTACTATAAGAACCTCACTGTAATGTAGCTATCCGTGTTCCTGCCCTGGTCATCAGTGCAGGATATTTTATACTTACCGGCCTGCTTCGGCTCAAAAAAAACCTTCTCGTTAGCGGCTGTGGCACGAAGGAACTTGTCGTTGATGTACCAGTATACTTGCTTTACCTCGTTGTGCGTGTTGCAATGCAGCATCAGTTGCTGATACTCTTCCTGCTCGAGTAAATACTCCATACCTGCTGCAGGAGAGGTGATAACAGGAGCATGTTCTTTAAAAATGCGGCTACATTTAGGGTTGTGGGCCGGAATCTGTTGGTACGGTATCCTTTCAGAATCGTAAAAGGTGAGTAGCTCCGGTGCATGGTTTGGGTACAGCTGTTGCACAAAACCTGTGGCAGGTTGGCAACTGGTGCAGTAGCTATACTTTTTATCCTGGGAAACAGAAATGCGCTTCAGGTGGCTGCACTTTTGTGTGGACGATATGCCGGGTATAAACGTATCCATCACCTGGTTACTGCAGAAGCTGTTGGCGGGGCTACCGCTTTCTGAGCATACTACTCTTAAACCTATGCCTTTAGGTTGCTGAAACCACCTATCTGTGGAGTTATAATCGATGCTGTTAAAGATGTCGAAGAGCAGGGGAGTAGCTGAGTCGGTACCGTTCAGTTCTGGTACGCCCTCGCCGGAGAAATTGCCAACCCACACGCCCACCGTATACTTTTTATTGTAGCCTATGCTCCAGGCATCTTTGCGGCCATAGGAGGTTCCGGTTTTCCACGCAATTTTGGGCAGGTTAGGGCTATTGTGTGCATTATGCGGCAGGTCAGGACGCGTGAGCTGCGTCAGGACCTGGTTAACCATAAATGCCGAGGCAGGCGAAAGTAACTGTGTTACCTGTTGGGTAGTATCCTGTTGCAGCCATTTGATGGAGTTATACTTTCCCTGGTTGGCAAAGGCAGCATATAGCAAGGTGAGCTCTTCCAGCTTTACATCACATCCTCCCAAAATCAAAGACAGCCCTAATTGGTTGCCATTACGTTTCATTTCCGAAAACTCTGCCTGCTTCAGCTTCTGTACAAACGTATAAACGCCCAACTGGTCGAGCACTTTTACAGCAGGTACATTAAGCGAGGTAGCCAGCGCATGTGTTATGGTAACATTGCCGTTGTAGTTGCCGAAATAGTTCTGTGGACGGTAGCCGGCATAGTCAATCGGCACATCGGTAATTACAGTTTTAGGAGTGAGCAGGCCTTTGTCGAAAGCAGTGGCATACAGAAAAGGCTTTAAGGTACTGCCTGGTGATCTTGCTGCCTTAATGCCGTCAACCTGCCCGTGGTGCGCAAAATCGTTGAAATCTGCAGAGCCCAGGTATGCTTCTACTGCTTTTGTTTGGTTATTGATAACTAGTACCGCTGCGTTGTGAATGTTCTGGTAGCGCAGCCGTTGCATGTAGTTATAGGCCAGCTGCTCTACTTTTTCCTGCACCTGCCTGTTAAGCGTGGTTTTGATGATAGGCTGATTTTTATACTTGCGGTACATTCGGTAAGCAAAATGCGGAGCTACTTTGGGTGCATCCAGTCTGCGTGCCTCAAGCGGCTCCAGCAAAGCATCTTCAATGTCTGCAGCTGGGAAAGCCTGTTGCGCCTGGTAGTAGTGCAGCCATTTATTCCGGAACTCCACGATGCGTTCGTTTTGTTCGCCAATTCTTAAGGAGGATGGCTTGTTAGGAATAACCGTTAAAGTAACCGCCTGCGCCAGGCTAAGCTGCTTCGGCGACTGGTGGAAGTATAAAACAGAAGCCGCCTTTATCCCCTCGATGTTTCCACCAAAAGGCACCAGGTTTAAGTATAGCTGCAGGATCTCGTCTTTACTGTAATACCACTCCAGTTGCAACGCCCGGAACATTTCGCATAGCTTGTTGGCGTAGGTGCGCCGCTGCGGGTAAAGCAGTCGGGCTACCTGCATGGTGATAGTAGAGGCCCCGGAAGTTTTCTTGTCTTGAAGTAAGTTGTTGGCTAAAGCTCTGGTAATGGCAAATGGGTTGATGCCGGGGTGGTAATAAAAGTACTTGTCCTCCTTCAGCAGCACCGCCTTCTTCAGGACAGGGTTGATTTCGTCGGGCTCCAGCTGCATCCGCCACTTATCATCCCGGCTCAGAAATGCATTGATCACGCTGCCATCCGAGGCGGTGATAACAGGGGAATAGGAGATGTTTACTTTTAGAGGATAGAGATAGTTGAGTGTGGCAAAGGCAATGCAAAGTATAAATGCAAAGTATAAAGTATACTTTAGCAGGGGCTTGCTGTAGGTTAGCAGCCTTTGGTGAAGTATATACTTTGGTTGTTGGGTTTGCATGTTGAATTTATTAAGCTTTGCTTCCCATTGCGCGAGCGTCCACGCTCGTGACTAATTATAGTGGGGCCTCTGGCCTGGTATTAAATTTTCGGTCCCAGGTCAAACCACTCCTTATCCAAGGCAGGGAATCTTTACTGTAACTACTTTAGCTGAGGTTAAAGCTTAATTGCTGCTTTCCTCAAGCGGACAGGTCGCGACCTGTCCCTACAAAATATATCATTCAATTAATGACTCAACTATAATGGGCCGGAGGCCCCGCTATAATTAGTCACGAGCGTGGACGCTCGCGCCATGATAATTAACTCCCAAACTCTACTTCACTTTCACAACCCCACCGCCCGAGTAACTATGATACTCCGCATTGTACATAGCATCAGCCCCAATCGGCCCTAACTGAAAATCACCTTTGCTAACCGCGCGTACCTGGTAGAAAAAATACTGCTTCTCCGGCTTGGCGGTGGCGTATAGGTTTATCCTGTCGTCTCTAATATCAATATGATCCGGAGTGGCAGGTTCCTGCGCTTCAATCCAACCAAACTCACGGGCAGTCATCAGGCGTGGGTTCTCTATCTCGAAACCGGCAGGCAGCATATCGGTGATGGCTACATTAGGTATACTTCTGCCGTCCAGCGATTGCAGCTCCACACGCACTACTACCAGGTCATTTTGCTTAAAGGTGTTATTCTTAATCTCTTTGCCGTTTCTGTCGAAGAAGGTTTTGCGCACTTTTAGGTAACTGTCTTCTTTTTTGATATTGCCGCTATGGCTGATGCCTTCCAGTTCCCAGAAATAGTATAAAGCGCCAGTGCCTTTGCCTCGGATGCTGATCGGGCCGCTGCTGATGTTATTCGTTAAAGTAAGGTCGTTGCCGGTAAAGGTGCCGATCTGTTTACCATTTTGGTATACCTGTGCCGTTTGGCTGCCTCTGTTCCTGCTCGAGAGCTTGCCTAAAGCCATTAAGGCGAAAGCACGTTCCTGGGTATTGTACCAGCGTTTGGAGCGCAGCTCCTGCGACAGGTGCCTGGATAAAGTACCGATCTGCGGATTATCCGGATCAGCCTCAATTAAACCATTCAGAGATATAGCCATATCGCGTAGCGGAGAGTAGAAACTGCCATCCAAAGCACGCAACGAAGTTTCGCCGGAGAAGGAGCGGGGCAGGATCTGGTTAAAGCTTTCTCGGCTGCCGTTCAGGGCATAGGTGCTGGCCAGCAGATAGCGGGAGTCTATTGATAACAGCTCCGGTTTTGCCTTATAATAGTTCATGGTAGACCAATCCACTTTGCCGGCTATACTTAGCACGTACAGCGAATAAGTGGTTTCGCGGGCTGCGATATACTTGGTCTGCACCTGGCGGCTGGCATCATAGTAGCGGTACTCTTCCAGCGCTTTGCCTTTTACCTTTTGCTGCAGGTAGCGCACAGCCTTCTCCAGCACCTCCTGCGTTACCGGGAACCCGGCTTTTTTGGCCTCCAGTAAAAAGTGCGTGGCATAGGTGCTGCTCCACCAGTCGGTGTAAGTGGCGCCGGGCCAATAAGTAAAGCCACCATCATACTGCTGCATCAGCTCAATTTTGGTGATGGCCTCCTGCACCAGGTAGTTCGGGTTAAAGCTGCGGTTCTTTTTATCCTGGTGCAATGACCGGGCAAGGTCGGTATAGTATAAAAGCGGGAAGGCTGTAGAAGTAGTCTGCTCCAGGCAACCGTGCGGGTAGCGCAGCAGGAAGGTAATATCGTCGGTAAACTGTGCCAGCGGCGAACGGCTTACCACCAGCTTTGCTGACACAGACGAAGGGATAAAATCGTTGGCCAGTTTGATATCGGCTATGGCTCCATCTTTTATACTGCCGGCCTCTGTTACTTTGGTAAGCGGCGCTATAGGGCGAACGGTAATGTCGGTGTTGCTGGCAAATTGCTCATTCAAGGCATTTACCAGCACTTTTACAGATGCCTGACCAATGGCGGGAGTAGCCACTAATTTGTAAGTTACCTGCGCCTCCGCATTCGGATTTATACTTGATGATTTTCTGGTTTCGCCTACCACACGCAATGGACCCGTTACCGATATGCTGCTACCAGCTGTTGCTTTGGAGGCAGTAGTATTGCTTAGTGTTACTGGAACAAGTATGGTATCTCTAGGACTCACAAACCGAGGCAGCGCCGTACTGATAACCACCGGATCAGAAACGCGCATCAGCTGCTCGGTAGAGCCGAAGGCATTGTCTTTATAAGCCACTGCCATAATACGAACGGCTCCAGAAAACTCCGGAATGCGGACACGTATGTTTACCTCACCATTGCTGTTGGCCTTTAAATGCCCACTCCACAACGATACTAGCTTTACACGTTTTGAGGTTAACGGATTGATGCGTTTTGCCAGATCATAGCCATCGCCGCCTGTGCTGGAGCGTGTACCCAGCTCAGGGAACAAGTATGGATAAAGATCATAGCCAGTTACTTCCAGTGCGCGCTTTTGATAAAAGTAGGCATGCGGGTCAGGAGTCTGATAGTCTTTTATCTGCAGAATTCCTTCATCCACAACAGCCAGTGTCAACTCTGCATTAGGTGCAGTTTTTATTTTTACCTGCTGTAATCTACTGGACCTGGATGCCTCAGGAGCAAGTATGGCAACATTCAGTTTCGTGTTTTTCTTCGTAACGGTTATGGGTTTAAAGCCACGGGCAATGGTAAGTGGCATTCGACTGTCTTTTACCTGCCGCAGTGCAATAGCCGAAATATAAGCTGTTGGTAAATGCTCATCTTTTATAGGCAAGGTAAGTGAGGCAGCTTTTTTATCGGTTTTAAGGTAATAGTAACTCAGGATATTATTCTGCTCTACAGTCACCAATATTTTGCCAGCAAACGGTGATTTGAACAGGATTTTGGCTTCATCACCTACTTCATATTTTTCCTTATCCAGCGAGATGTCTACTTCGCCTTCGGTGTTCACAGCAAAGGAGGTGCTTTCAGTGTCGCCCCAGCCGTAGGCATAAAACTCCTGCGCCACATAATTGTAAGCGCCGGGCCGCATCACACGGATTTCGTACTGTCCGGAGGTAACAGGCGTAAAGTTAAATGTAGCTCCGCTGGCAGGTATTTGTATGTTTTTGCTGATGATAACGTTTTCTCTACGCTGCGATTTATAGTTGTACTCCTCGCTGTGGCGCTCTATTACCGACTCGTAAGTATAGCGCACCAGCTGTAATTTGGCCGTGGCCGTAACAGGGGAACCGCTGCGGTCTAAAGCGATTAAAGGAATATTCATCGCGCGGCGGGTGCTTACGTAATCATCAAAGTTTCTGATACCGAAAAATACCTGCTGCGTGCTCACATCAAACTTGTTCAGGCGGTTTACAGGCCGGCCAGTTTCGTCGAAAACGGTAGTATAAAGCGAACCATCCAGCAAACCGATGTCCTGAAAGTTTTCCAATTCAAATACCTCCTGCGCTTTGCCTTGCTCATCTGTCTCTCCTTGGCGGGTGCTTGTCTGGATGTTCACATCACCGGAGGTTTTAATATCGAAAGTATAATCGAGGTAACGTTTGGCCTCGAAGGTTTTCTTTTTCAGGTTGAGTTGTGTTTCGTAGTTGCGGCTGGCGGCTGGCGGTCCGAACAGGTTTTGCGCCGTGAGGTTAAGTATGAGTTTCTCGCCGGAATTATAAACGCTTTTATTAAGCACAGCCGTCACCTTCAGGCGGTCCGGCATAAACTCTTCTACGCCAATTTTCTTTGCGTTAAGCAGCACATCGTTACCAGAGTATACTTCTAAAGTATAAGTACCTGTTACGGCTGCGGAGTTAAGTATAAAGCTGGTTTCGCTGGCACCCTGGCTGTTTAGTTTGCCTTTGGTGCTACGGTATTCTTTGCCGTTTGGCAGCAGCAGCTTTACCTTGATGGGCAATCCGACAACTGTTTTCCAGTCAGGAGTGCGGATAACAGTGTTTACATGGATAGTATCGCCGGGGCGGTAGAGGTCGCGGTCGCCGTAGATAAAGGCATCGTAGTTCAGTTCGCTCAGGCGTTTGCCGCCTACCTCAAACCGGGACGTGTTTACCTGCGTCTGGCTGTAAGACATGTAGTTAAAGTCGTCGCCTTTACGGGCCGTGATCATACCTACCTTAAAGTCCGGAGCCGTTGTGCCAATGTTGCTGAACCGGGCCACGCCATCTTTATCCGTAGTGGCTTTGTGAATTACCTGATTATTGGTGCTGATAAAACGAATCTCCACATCTTCCATCGTAGTAGCTTCCCGAATGGAGTTGGCAAACACCACCACTTCGTCTTTGCCCTGTTTAGCTATTAAACCGATATCTGAAACCGAAACGATCTTGGAATCTTTCAGCCAATTTTTGTCAGTACTGGAAACGGTCATCACATACAAACCTTTAAACTGGCTGTCGAAGTCGAGGTCGTGCAGGTTGAGGTTTAACAGGTAGGAGCTACCTTGCTTGCGCAGGCTTTCGGTATTGTATTCACGCTCGAAAAGGGTATTGCCGTTGTTCTCGTTTACATCATAGTAGGAATTGGAGTAATATTCTTGGGTTTCCTCGTCGTAGTAGCCATCGTACATTTTTCCGTCGCGCAGGTAGTACAGGATGTTGTTCTCGTATACTTTGCTGATGCTGACCTTTATGCGCGGTACCTTTGTAATGTTGAGGGCAATGTTTCGGGCACCCTGGCTGCTGAGGTAAATGCTTTTTGCGTTGGCAAAACTCACACCCGGTTGCACATCGGCAAAAGTTACGCTGTGCCGGTAAGGTTGTCCCATCTGCTTGCCTTCTATGCCCATCAGGTTGCCTGATAGAGTCAAAGTATAAGTACTGCTCTGGTCGAAGCTCCCTTTTAATACAAAACCATTCTGGAGGCGCTCTACCGTAAATTCACGTCTTGGGCTTAGACTTATCAGTTCGCCCAGGCTGCTATTGGTGATAGGTTGTGTAGTTAGAACATAAATCCGTTCCTGGCCTTCTTCCAGCGCAGTAGTAACCTCCATTACCTGAATGCGCTGGCGGCTCGGGAGCAAAACATCCCGCTCTATTGTATGGTCGGTTTGTTTTGTGCTGCCGGCAATGCTTAGGCCTTTAGCTATACTTAAACGCAGCGGAATCTCTTTTGCGATCTGTCCTTCCACGTTCTTTACCCGAATGGTGATGTTGTCGCGGTTTCCGCTTGCCAGTTCTATGGGCAGTTCCTTGTTGCCGGCATATACTCTTAAATGTTCCCGCAACTCCTGGAACAGCACCGGATAGTTAAAATCCAAAAGCAAACTTGCCTCCAACTGGTTTGGGTTGTTCTCGTTGGCTACCCAATAGCTTTTTACCTGATGCAGCCTTAAGTAGGGTGTATGGAAAGTGAAACCCTGTCCGGCTGGTATTTTATACTTGGTAGGGGAGCGGATAAGCAGGTTTTCAGATAGTTCGGCTTTATAGTTGGTGGCCGGGGCAAAAGGCTTGTCCGGCGAGAAGATGAGTTCGTTTGGTGCTGTCCACTTATACTTTCCGGGTATTTGAGGCCAGAACGCTATATAAGTAGTGGTGTCCCATTTGTTCAGCAGCGAATCGCCTACTAAATCTTTATCAAACGTAAACACCAGGTTCTGTTCACGGGCTATTTCCTGGTCAAAGTTCTTACCTTCCAAACGCAATTCATCGCTGTTACTCCGACAATTTGTAAGTAAAAACAGGAGTAATATGGCCTTAAACCAGGTATGGAACTGTAAAGAGCGGGGTGATGGCTTGGAATTCATGGTGCGCGTGGGTACTGGAATGTTTTACTAAATGTAAGCATTGTTTAGTTATAACGAAAGACATAATAATACATGTAAATATACTCTTGAAATATGATCTAGTAGGCGGGTTGTACTTATTTGTACAAATTGTGTTAAAATTTTATTGCTGATTTATAGCTAGTTATGGGTAGATAAAGGCTTTTTAACAGAAGTTTTTCTTACGGACAGCTGTTATTGGCACGCATGTTGCAAATCACTTGATCAGTTAGTTTTAGTTTCAACAAACTATCAATGTTATGAAAAAGATTAGTCTAGTATTAAGCCTTACATTTTTAATGTTTATAGTGATGAGCAGCTCATCACAGGCGCAGGAAAGAAAGAAATGGAGCCCACAGGCTAAAGGTGCAGTAATTGGCGCAGCCACAGGTGGTGCAGCCGGAGCCATTATACATAAGCGTAACCGTGTTGTAGGTGGTGTTGTAGGTGGCGTAGTTGGTGCCGGTGCCGGTTATGGCGTAGGTAAGATCATTGATAACAAGCAAAAGAAAAAAGAAGCCGAGGCAGCAGCTGAGCGTATAGCCGTAATTGAGAGATCAAACGACTATAAAGTAGCTTCCTCTACAAGATCATCTGCTCCGGCACGAAAAACTAGAAAAGCCGCTGTTACACCGGCTGCTCCAGAGCCTGCAACTATGGCTTATGCAGAGAACAATGAGAATGTATTCTTTACGTCTGGCTATGTGCTGAACCCACATTACGGCGACCCAAGCAAGCCATATTATACTTCGGAATATAGAGTGAAAAGCTGGTAATTTGGATCTATACTTAATATAAGACCAGGCCCGGCGCCTGGTCTTTTTCTTTAAAGCGTATGCACCCTTATTTTAAATCTTACGTGTATATGCAAAATGAAAATATCAACATATCTAAATTTGAGAATCATGAAACCGATTAGCTATATAACATTTATACTCATGTTTGCCTTCCTGGTAGCTTGTGATAGCAAAAAGGAAGAAATGAATGTGCAGCAGTTAAATCAGGATTTTATTGCTGCCTGGAATAGTAAAGACTCAGAGAAAGTTGTTTCGATGCTGGGTGATGATGTACAGTTTCTGCAGGGCAAGATGCACTTAAGAGGAAAATCTGATGTGTCTAATCGCTGGGTGCGCGAAACAATTAATACCATCAACAACCTGAGATTAAGCAACGTGAGCTCTGCTGTAGACGAGAACCTTGCTTATGGCGCTGGTACTTTTACGGTAGATGTACTGCCTGCCGGACCTCAGGAGCCCCATGGAACAGGCGAGGGTAACTATATCCTACTTTGGAAAAAAGGCGAAGACGGCGAATGGAAACTTAACTATGCGCAGTTAGAGGATATGCCGGTTCAAGCCAGAAACTTCTAAAATAATATAAATTCATTAAAAAGGCCGCTGAAGATTTATACTTCAGCGGCCTTTTTTTTGTCAATTCTATATCACCGCAAAGTCAGAATCCGGATTGTTGAAAATCTACTTGAGCTAATTAACATTTTGAAATTGAGGTGGAAGAAGTTTTTAGTGTCCTATCTATGCATGATTTAGTTAATTCTACTTGAGTACATACCAGCTCATTTGAGCTCAGTTTGACAAATAGTAAAAATCTATTAGCCTTTTAGATAAAAAAAGTAGCATTATACTTTAAGAGAATTATCTTTGCTGCATTAAAAAATTAAACAATTAATGGGTAACCATCAGATAATGCGGATTTTAGATCCGCTCTTTCAGTTGCAAATATTTACCTCTTGATTGTTGCCTTATCGAACGGACTTTTCTCACGAGTCTTGTCTAATACACTGAACTCCTATTTCGGAACTATGATTAAGTGGTTTTCCGCTTGTAGAATTATTGTGTCCAGACCAAAATTAAAAGTAAATAACCGTTGCCCTTTATCCCATTTCAACTTTTAGCTGAATGAAGAAACTTTACTTTCTGTCTTTTTTACTTCTTTGCTCTTTTTTATCGTTTGGCCAAACGAAAGGCTTAATTTATAAGCCCGCTTCTACAGCGGAGGGCAGAGCCATACTTGACCCCAACAAGGATGGCTATACGTCAAAAACCACGGCTGGTTTCAAAACCAATGATCGGGGTAATGGCGAAAGCGAAATCAGTTATAAAAACATTCCAATTCTGGAGAATGAACCCATTCAGGACCCACTACGCGGACCAGGTTGCGGGTTTACAGATATGGTAGATTCCGGTGTCGGGGATCCTGTGATGTTCTATTTCGATGGTACGAATTTCTTAGTTCGTTTCAGGCTTAATAAAACATCTCCAAACTCCAAAGGCTATAGTGTACTTATCGATACAGACCAAAAATTTGGTTTTAGCGGACCAAATGCAGACCCGAATGCTGTGGCAGGTAACCCGGGTTTCGAGATGGAGATGGTGCTAATGTCCAACCATGGAGTAGCACTTTATAACATCAATGGCACTACAACCCCAACGCTTATTGTAAAGAAAGATTACGAGTCGCATACACAGAAATCCATTGCCTTTACGCAAGAGTGCGGCGACCCGGACTATTTTTACGATTTCTACATGCCATGGTCAGAGTTTGGCCTGCCTGTAGACACCAAACTGCGCATGGTGGCGCTTACCGTGATGAACCCACACCCTTCTATGGGTAACAATGCCAAATCGGATGTGGGTGGCGTGGACGACAGAAAGTATGGCGGCAATTATGACAAATTGTTCGATGACTTTATCAGGAACTATAATCCAACCTCCCCACAGGATAACAACTCCGGTATCAGCGGCAGAACGCTGTGCCCTTCTGTTGATGCTGGCGTAACAGTAACATCTACAAGTATAACTGGTACCTCTACGGAAGCAGCCGGTACAGCTATCACAGTATATAAAAATGGAGTTGCCTATGGCACGAAGGCCTATGTTACCGCTTCCAATACCTGGTCGTTAAGTGTTGCCGGATTGGCCGAGGGCGATGTGATCACCGCCTCTGCTAAAGCTACGAATAAAGAGGAATCAGAAAGCAATTGTAGCGGCGTGCTTGTAGGTCAGGTATGTACAAGGCCGGCGGCGCCAACCTTGAGTGGCTCAAACGGTAACAGTAACAAGTACGTGACTATTACGGTTGCGACCTCAGGGACACTAAATTTGTATTTAGGATCTCAGAGTTTGGTGACAAACTTTAACGCTGTTGCGGGCACTACCTATTATTTCTGCCCTTCAGCAGGAATTGTTACTCAGCAGAATGGCTGTAATGGCGGGAATAATTTAGCAGCAGGTGTGTATAGGGTCACACTTACTGTTGGCGGCTGTACTTCAAATTCTTCATTTTTGTGTGTTAACACCTCAACGAACTCAGCCACACCTACCGTTGATATCCCAATTACTACAGCGTCTAGGTTTATTACGGGTACCGCAATAGCCAATGCGCAGGTTATACTTAAAATAAACGGTGCTGAAAAAGTTAGATTGACGGCTTCAGCTACTGGTACATGGTCTGTACCTGCCTCCTCTTTAGGTCTGGCAAGCGGCAACACCATAACAGCTTATGCTCTAGAGGATGGCAAATGCCAGTCAGCAGAAACTGCAGCCATCACCGTAACACAACCGGTAACTTTTGTGCCTTCGATCACAGGTACTTACTGCGGAACGTCCACTACTATTACCGGAACTTCAGCAGAGGCAGCTGGCACTACAATTAAGCTATTCCTGAATGGCTCAACCACAGCTTTGGCTACAACCACTACTGGAGCAAATGGAAACTGGAGCATCACAGGTGTTTCGGTTGCGCCAGGAGCAACATTAACGGCAAAGGCGACAGCTGTTGGTAAAACAGAAAGTTTAGCCTCGAGTGCGATAGCAGTTAAGGCCATCTCTAGCAACGCCGGTATCACCATAAACAGCACCACCGATCCGGTCACTTCTGAGAAATACATCATGGAGGACGCCACCAGCATTTCGGGAACGGCACCAGGCGGGTCTGGCATTATTAGTTTATACTTAGACGAGATGTTTATCGGCTCCGGTACCTTAAATGGCGGTAACTGGACGGTTTCAAAAGCATCTTTCCCGAATGACTTTTATTTATTTGCTGGTGCAAAACTTACAGCCACTTTTACGGCTGTCGGCGGCTGCGAAAGCGACTTTACAGTACCGACGGTTGCCATCCGCTGCGCCCCGCCAGCAGACAGAACCGTAACACCTAACGCTACAGTAGAATGTACAGGGGCAATGCCTCAGGTTACCGTGAATGCCTCTGAAGCATCCCTCATTTACCAACTTTACAACGGCGCTACCCCGATCAGTTCTTCTGTTTTGGGTAATGGCGGCAATATTGTGTTACAGACTAGCACGCCGCTTACAGCAACAGCGGCCAACACGTTGGTAAATCTTAAGGTGGTAGCTTCAAAGATACCTTATGTGGCTGGTGTTAACTGCGATACAGAAATGTCGCAGAAGGTTGTTGTGACAGTTAATCCGGTTATCGAGAACAACACCATCAGTTTACCCTCTGGTGGAGGCAGTTATTGTGGCCCGGCAAATGTTGGGGCCATCACGGGATCTACGCCAACTGGTGGCGATGGAAGCTATGCTTACCAATGGCAAAATAACGCCAGCGGAACCTGGGCCGATATCTCAGGTGCTACAGGCAAAAATTACAGCCCTGGCCTGGTATCTACCACCACATCTTACAGAAGAAAAGTATTTAGCGCCGCCTGCTCAAATGAAGATGCCAGCGCCTCTGTAGAAGTAAAGATTCTCGCTACAGTAGCTAATAACGTAACCTATAACGGTCAGACATCCTTTTGCGGAAGCGGAACGCCTACTCAGATCTTGGGTAATACAGATGCCGCATTTATAAGCTACCAATGGCAAAGCAGCCAGGACGGTACTACTTTCGGCAATATCGCAAATGCAACGGAGGCAAGTTACACACTTGGTAATTTAACCCAGACAACCACTTTCAGAAGAGTGGTAAACAACGGCACCTGCGAAAGCTACAGTTCAGTTATTACCATCACTATTACACCGGCCGTTTCTAATAATACCATCACGGCACCTGCTACAGTTATACTTTGTGCCGCAGGTAATGTAAGTGAGATTGTGGGCTCAGCACCAACTGGCGGAGTTAACACTTATACTTTTAAGTGGCAGCAAAGTACCGACAACGGTATCACGTTCAGTGATATTTCTCCGGCAGTTACTACTCAAAACTACACACCAGGCACAGTTTCTTCTACCACTTATTTCAGAAGAATCGTTACCAGCGGCCCATGCACTGACTCGGAAAGCAATGTAGTTAAGATAACCGTAGTTTCAGTAGCTAAAACGACTATCACAACCGATGAAACAACGCTAGCTGCAAATGGTACCAGCAGCACAACTATTAGAGTGCAGCTTAAGGATGCTTTCGACACTATTGTAAATACAGATGCATGTACTCTGAATTTAACAACTGACAAGGGTACCATCACTAACAGGGTGTATGCCGGAAACGGAGCTTACACGGCCACGCTGACAGCTGGTACTACGTCAGGTATTGCCAATGTAACAGGAAATATAAACAGTGCAGCTATTTCTGATAATGCAGAAGTAACACTTGAGCCAGCTCTTAAATTAGCAGCCACAACAATCACAGCATCCCCAAGCTCCCTTTATGCCGATGGCACTAGCACATCTGTGGCTACTGTAGCCTTTAAAGACTACGCTGGAAACGCCATACTTGTAGACGCCACTAAAGTTGAAGTCTTGCTTGATGGTGTTGTAGTAACGGCTACAGATAAAGGCAATGGTGAGTTTACTGTAATAGTGCCAGCCAGAAGCGCAGCAGCATCAGTAGTTGTTACTGCAAAGTATAACGGTGTAAGCACAGGTGCACAAGCTACTGTAGATTTTGTACCGGTTCCGGTTGTTGTACCAAATCCAAGCCTCACGGTCTCAACGGTTACAGCTGCTCCTACTCAAATTAATGCTGATGGAATGAGTACATCTCTTGCATCCGTTCAGTTTAAAGGTGCTGACGGTTCTGCAATGATTGTAGATCCGACTAAGGTTCAGCTGTTTTTTGATGGTGTTTCGGTAGTCATTACTGATAAAGGAAATGGTTTATATGAAGGAACAGTACCGGCACGCACTATAGCAGCAGTTGTAAGTGTCACAGCAAAGTATGACGGTGCTTCTCTGAGCAGTACTGCATCTGTATCATTTGTCCCTGCGGTAAACCTGGCTGCTACTCTCATCACTGCGTCACCGGTTACGGTTAATGCTGATGGAACAAGCACTTCGACAGTTACCGTCACTTTTAAAGATTATGCAGGCAATCTGATAGCCGTAGATCCAGCCAATGTAGGTATACTTTTAAATAATGTTGCAGCAACTTTCACAGCAGGTGCTACAGGCGTGTTTACAGCCACTGTGCCTGCCAGAACAACAGCAGCTGTTATAAATGCAACTGCTACTTATAATAGTTCCGCCTTAAGTGGCAATGCCACTGTAACGTTTGTTCCGGTTGTAAACCTGACTGCAACAGTTGTGTCAGCTTCTCCGGTAACAGTTGATGCCAATGGCACAAGCACATCCACAGCAAAAGTCGAGTTTAAAGATTATGCAGGCAATGCCATAGCTGTAGACGAAGCCAAAGTGCAGTTGCTGTTGGACAATGTGGCCGCAACGGTTCTGGCAAAAGGAACTGGTGTTTATGAGGCTATAATACCGGCCCGTACCATTTCACAAATGGTTACTGTAACAGCCAAGTATGATAATATCCAGGTTACAGACAACGCAACCGTAACATTCGTGCCGGCTATAAACTTGGCAGCGACAGAAGTGACTGCTTTACCGGGTACGGTAAACGCAGACGGAGTAAGTACCTCAGTAGCACAACTTACTTTTAAAGACTATGCAGGAAATAGCATCGAAGTAGATGCCTCTAAAGTAGAGATTCTTTTAGGTGGCGTTTCTGTGACGGTAAATGCAGGGGCTACAGGAGTATTTACAGCTACAGTGCCTGCCAGAACAACTGCAGCCACAGTAACAGTTACCGCTAAGTATAATAATGCAGCTGTTGGCGGAAGTGCAACAGTAAACTTCGTGCCTGCCCTGAACTTTGCCGCTACAAGCGTAACTGCCAGCCCTGCGACTGTGAACGCAGATGGCACCAGTACTTCTACTGCGACTGTGACTTTCAGAGACTATGCCGGCAACACCATTGCCATAGACCCAGCCAAGCTGGGAGTCTACTTCAATGGCTCATCCGTAACGTTTACATCAGGCACAACCGGAGTATATACGGCGCTTGTACCGGCCAGAACGACAGCTGAGGCCGTAGAGATCACAGCCAAATATGACGGAGCAGCAATAAGAGAGAAAGCTACCGTAACATTTATACCTGTACTTAACTTAGCTGCCACTGTTGTAAAAGCTACTCCTTTATCAGTTAACGCTGATGGTGTGAGCACTTCCATAGCCAGAGTCGAATTCAGAGATTTTGCCGGTAATGCTATTTCGGTTGATGTGGCAAAGGTTGGTCTTTTTGCAGATAACGCGCTACTTACTGGCCTTCAGGGCAAAGGAAATGGCGTATTCGAAGCCGAGATTCCTGCCAGAACAGTTGCAGCTATAGTTGAAATTACAGCAAGGTATGATGGAACCACCGTTGCCGATAAAGCGCATGTAGAATTTGTACTTGTTGTACAGAACCCAGTTCTAAGCCTTCAGCTATCAACTGTAACAGCTAACCCAACAACAGTTGTTGCCAATGGTGTGAGTGCTTCGCTCATTACAGTTCAACTGAAGGATACGAATGGGAATAACTTCACGACTACCGAGGCGGTGAGCATTACAAGTAACTTCGGTACGATAGCGGCTTACACGAACAATGGGAACGGTAACTATACAGCTACCATTGCTTCTGCTGTAGTTGGTACAGCCACTATAACTGCACAGGTTGGCACAAGCGAACTGGTAGCCAAGCCGGTTGTGAACTTTGTGATCGGAAGTGCAAATGGTGCTACATCTACTATAGTTGCCTCCGTGCCTTCTATTCCTGCGGATGGCGTGAGTTCGTCATTGATAACCGTGACGCTGTATGATGCACAGAATCGCCGCATTACGACAGGTGGTAACAATGTGGCGCTTACAACTACACGTGGCACGCTGGGAACTGTAACCGATAATAACAACGGAACATACACAGCTACATTGACTGCAAGCACAACTGCCGGCATAGCAGTAGTAAGCGGTACAGTGAACGGAAGCGCCATCAGCAGCACTGCAAGTGTAACATTCACAGCCCTGCCAGTTGCAAATCGGGCACCTGTAGCTGCAAACGATGCTTATACTGTAAATAACCACGAAAAGCTCACAGGCAATGTGTTGCTCAATGACACGGATCCTGACGGGAACCAGCTGGTGGTGAAGACGGCGCTGATACGGCAGCCATTGTTCGGTACTGTTATCATGCAGGCAAACGGCAGCTTTACCTACACGCCTAACAAAGGCTATGCTGGCGAAGACAGCTTTACCTACGAAGTATGCGATACCGGAAACCCATCATTATGCGCACAGGCCACAGTAACGATCCAGGTGAAACAAGGATTAGTGTTTATACCTGAAGGCTTCTCGCCGGACGGTGATGGTGAGAACGATACCTTCGTGATCTATGGAGCCGAGCAGTATAAAGTGTCTCTTAAGATATTTAACCGTTGGGGAGATGTGGTGTACGAGAACAAAATCTACAAAAACGACTGGAACGGCGCTGCCAATGCAGGTCTTGTGATCGGAGATAAGCTTCCGGACGGAACCTACTTCTACATAGTAGATCTGAACAACGGAGAAAAGCCGAGAACGCACTCACTAATCATCAAAAGAAAATAAGTACCATAACAGCACAGCCGGCAGGAGCAAAAAAGCTTTCTGCCGGCCATGGCTGCCTAATTTTTATACCTTATGAAAAGTTTTTTACATAAGTTTTACCTGCTTGCCTTTTTCCTGATGCTTACGTCAGGGGCAGCTTTTGCCCAGCAGGAGGCCATGTATTCGCAGTACATGTTTAATGGTTTGATCCTTAACCCGGCTTATGCCGGAAGTCAGGGAGGTTTAAGTGCCGCCGCACTTTACCGTAACCAATGGGTAGGAGTTGAGGGTGCACCTGTTACGCAAACCCTTTCGGTACATGCGCCACTGCAGAACGACAAAGTAGGTCTTGGCCTGTCTGTTGTAAATGATGAGATCGGGGTAATGAACACGCTTAATGTGAATGGGGTTTATGCTTACCGCATCCGCTTAAACAAAGGTGTGCTTTCTATGGGTTTACAGGCCGGTGTTACCAAATTCAGGGCAGACTATACCAAAGTGAAACTGAACCCACAGGATAATCCGGACCAGCAGTTTAACGAGGTGCAGAACTTCCTGATGTTTAATTTCGGTAATGGCTTATACTATTACACTGATAGGTTCTATGCTGGCCTTTCTGCTCCCAATCTCTTCCGTACCAGGCTGTCCAGTGATGTTGATGATGAGGATGCCTACCCTAAGCATGGGCGTCATTACTTTCTGAGCTCAGGATATGTGTTTGATCTAAGTGACAACGTGAAGCTGAAACCATCTACTATTATCAAGGTAGCAGAGGGTGCACCAGTTCAGTTTGACATCAACACAAATGTATGGTTGCACAATTTTATAGGATTGGGTGCATCTTACCGCTCCAGCAACGCTTTGGTTGGCCTGGTAGAACTGCAGGTGTCAAAGCAATTCAGAGTTGGCTATGCCTACGATCATCCGATTTCGAGCCTTAGCAGGTACACAGCCAATACACATGAAGTAATGCTACGCTTCGATATGTTTTCGGGCAATCAGCATTATGTGTCTCCGAGGCTATTTTAAACCAGTTGTATTTTAAAAGTTCTGGAAATCCATCCTTAACGGGAGGGTCCTTAAGTATAAGTATGAAAAAGCGCTACCTATTACCAGTACTGTTGTTTGCTGCCACCTCGGCTTTTGGTCAGGCAGTTAAATCAGTAAAAGCAGATAAATATTACGAAGCTTACCAATTTGCCGCTGCCGTTAAGGCCTACGAAAAGGCGCTAATTTTAGAACCAGGCAATGCTGCTTTACTGGCAAAAGTAGTGCAGTGCTACATAAAGCTTGGGAATGCCGAAAGAGCAAAGTACTGGCTCGACAAGGCCGCAGAGGCTACAGCATCGGATGCACAAGGCTATAGAGAACTGGCTGCCGTGCTGGCAACTGATGCCCGCTATGCAGCGGCAACTCAATTATATGATAAAGCGGCGGCAACTAATGACCAGGAAAGTATAAAATGGCAAAAGGCTTATAAAAACCTGGGCACTTTTTACGAAGACTCCGCGCTGTATAACGTAAAAAAGGTGTCGTTCAATTCTGGCTTCTCCGACTTTAGTCCTGCCTTTTTCGGAAATGGTGTGGTTTTTAGTTCGCCGCGAAGCAACACGTACAAAGCAGATAAGGCCAGCAGAAACTATACAGGTTTTATTGATCTGTTTTATGCTGAAGCTGATGCTACAGCGCCAATTCCTTTTAGCACCGAGCTGAACTCAAAATACCATGAAGGGCCACTATCGTTTAACGGCACACAGGATACAGTATACTTTACGCGCAGCAACTTTGAGAAGAAGTCGTTTAGCAAAACAGGGGTTAACAACTTACATATTTATACTGCCGTGCTTAAGAATGGCAAATGGGAAAGTATAAAAGCGTTGCCGTTTAACAGCACAGAGTACTCTACAGGACACCCTGCACTGGCAGATAGCCATACTTTATACTTTGTGTCTGATATGCCCGGCGGCTTTGGCGGCACCGACCTGTACAAAACGGTAAAGGTAGGAGGAGAGTGGCAAACGCCCGTTAACCTCGGCCCGGAAATTAATACATCTGGAAATGAGATGTTCCCTTTTGTGGATGAACATGGTAACCTATACTTTGCTTCTAATGGGCATCCCGGTTTAGGTGGCCTTGATATTTTTGTAGCCCAAAATAACGGTAAAACCTTTGGCGGAGTAAAGTCTGTAGGTTATCCAATAAATACACCCGGTGACGATTTTGGTTTGATAATCAAGGGGGATGCCGGTTACTATAATTCCAACTATAAAGCTGCGCACGACGATATTTATACTTTTAAGGTGACCCGCCAAAAGCAGGTTGTGTTGTTAGCCTTGGACCACAAGGGCAAACCACTAAATGACGTGCAACTGGTAGTAAATACAGACACTAAATCCACGCTTGGCAAAACACCTGCCCAGATAGATTGGACCTACGGCAAGCTGGAGAAGTTAGCTTTGAGCAAAAAAGGATATGCATCTGCTGAGTTGTTATTGGCTAAGTCAGACTTCTTTAAATATAATGCACTGGATACCATACGTGTAGTAATGGCTAAGAAGGTGATACCGGCTGACGACAGAAAAGTACAGGTAGCATTGCATGATGAAGATGGGAAGCCAGTAGTTGGCGGTAAGATTGAGCTTATTGAAGCAGGTACTGGCTTAAAGAAAGTATACGAAGTAGAAGAAAGAGGCTTTGCTGTAGTTACGTTTGCTCCGGTTAAAAACTATAAATTAAGAGGTGTAAAGCAGGGCTTTTATGATACTGTTCTCAACCTTGATCCCAAACAAATAACCAGTCTTGCAGCTGATGAAGAATTAAACCTGAGGTTGCGTGCTAAAGAGTTGTTCAACGCCATGAGGGTGGGAGAGACAATCGAGTTGGAAATAGAATACGATTTGGCAAAGGCAGATATCCGTTTGGAGGCAGCGCAGATACTTGATAAACTCGTAGCCTACCTGCAAAAGTATACTGAGGTTAAAGTAGAGCTCGGTGCGCATACCGATAGCCGCGGGTCTGATGTATACAACCAGGCATTATCACAGCGCAGAGCTGAGGCAGCTGCAGCCTATGTAGTATCTAAAGGTATTAATGCTGAAAGACTAGTGGCTGTAGGCTATGGGGAGAAGAAACTGAAAATTGCTGCCGCCAAAACAGAGGCACAACATCAGGCCAACCGCAGAACAACAGTAAAGATTATTAGTAATGGAGGTAAAAAAGTTGCAGAGGTTAGTAACTCAGATCCTGAGAAAAGCCACCTGGTGAACAGTAAAACTAACCGGTACTACATAATAATAGGTGGCTTTGGAAACCTGAAGGCTGCTGAAGTAAAGTATAAAGAGCTATCCGGCATTATGGGGGCAGGCAAGATCATATTTCCGTTTGCAACGCATAAAGTTTACAGAATATCAGTAGCCGATTTTGCCCGTAAAGAGGATGCTGTGAAGGCGCTGCCAAAACTTAAAAAGCAATTTGGTGATGGAGTCTGGGTACTGAACTACTAATATGCTTCTATTAAAAAAGAGCCACCTAACCGTAAAGTTAGGTGGCTCTTAGGCTTATGTGTAATCGCGCGTTAGCAGCAACCATCTACACCGCAGCTTCCACCTTCAGTTTTTATCTCCTCAAAGGCAGGTGCCACTTGCTGAAAAACGTTCAGGAACGTATCGGCTGGTTGAGCTCCACTTACAAGGTATTTGTCGTTAATGATGAAAGCAGGTACACCTGTTATGCCGGCGGCCAATGCCCATTGCTCCATCTCACGTACCTCTGTTTTACCTGCTTCACTTTCAAAAAAGCCATCCAGCTTCTCTGCTGGAATGCCGTTCTCTAAACCAATTTTGGTTAGCATATCGGTATCGTTCATGTTGTTGCCTTCTGTAAAGTAGCTGTAGAACAACGTTTCAGCCACTTGCTCCTGCACGCCACACTCTCCGGCAAGCCAGATTAGGCGATGGCCGTTAAAAGTGTTGTTTACTGTTGTAGACTTATCGAAGTTAAACGCTATGCCAAGTTCTGCGCCGGTTTCGGTCATCTGCTGGTTCATGGCATCCAACTTAGAAAGTATAGCCGGACCATAAGCATTTTTAAAATACTCCTGTTTGTCCTGTCCTTCCTGCGGCAAGGTTGCATTCAGCTCGAAAGGTTTAAAGTTTACCTCAAACTCATACTTTTCCTTAGTAGCTTCAATGGCCTTTTCCAGTCGTTTTTCCCCCACGTAGCACCAAGGGCAGTTTATATCGGAAACGATGTCTATTTTTATCTTTTGTTTTGTCATACCAATGAATAATTATCTCTTACACCCATCAACAAAAGTATAAGATTATAGTTTAATTTATACTTTGTGCTTGCGTCGTGCTCTTATACTTTAAGCTTTTTTCTTGTCGCGCCAGTGCTGCTCTATAAAGCCAACCCTGCCAGAACCGATGCTGTACATTTTGTAATGCGCTGGGTTCTTTTGATAATAGTCCTGGTGGTATTCCTCGGCAGGCCAGAACTTTTGTGCGGGTAGTATCGGCGTTACAATCGGACCGCTGAATCTGCCACTTCCATCGAGCTCCTTTTTAGATTCTTCTGCCTGCTTTTTCTGTTCCTCGTTGTGATAAAAGATAGCAGTTTGGTAAGATGACCCACGATCTCCGAACTGACCACTGGCATCAGTAGGGTCTATCTGCTCCCAGAATACTTCAAGTATTGTTTTATAGGAAATTATATTTGGGTCAAAAGTTATCTGCACTGCTTCGTAATGCCCGGTAGTGTCAGAGCATACTTCTTTGTAAGTGGGGTTTTCGGTGTGGCCTCCTGTGTAGCCGGATAGTACTTGCTTTACGCCATCCCACTTATGAAACGGCTTTACCATGCACCAGAAGCAGCCTCCTGCAAAGGTAGCCAGTTCATACTTGTTGTCGTTGCTATTTTCCATTGAATAAGATTCTTGTTTAGACTTCTGTTTGTACGCTGCACATCAGCTATAGTATCAGTTTAGACTTAAACAAAGTATAAATTGCTTTGTTGGGATATAAAAGCAAAAGCCGCTCAAGAATAGACTTAAGCGGCTTTTATAGTTAATAAAGCTGTACTGCTTGTTTTGTCTGCTGTTAATCTAAACCACCTTTGCGGGTTGCTGGTCTGGCTTGTGGCCAGCTCATTTTTTCGCCAGTACGTGGGTTAGTTGGCATTACACTCCGCTCACGCGATACCAGTTCAGGCTCTTCGCTGGCCATGTAAGCAAGGATAGCTGTCAGGATAACGTTACTTTGCACGTCGTCAAACACAATCTTGTCGTATGTGTCGCGGTTGGTGTGCCAGGTGTAGTTGCCATAAGACCAGTTCAGAGAACTCAGCATAAAGGCAGGAACATCTTTTGCCACGAATGAGGCGTGGTCAGAGCCGCCGCCGCCAGGTGTGCCCGGGAAGCTAGTCTGGATGTCTTTGGTGATGTTGCGCGGAACAGCGTTTAGCCAACGGCTCATGTAATCATAAGAGTGCAGGAAACCCTGGCCAGAAATGTTGGCTACACGGCCTGTACCATTGTCCTGGTTAAACACGGCCTGGGTATTTTTCACAATCTGCGGGTTATCCTCTACAAAAGCGCGTGAACCGTTAAGGCCCTGCTCTTCGCTACCCCAGTGGCCTACAAGTATAGTACGCTTCGGGTTAGGGTATACTTCTTTCAGAATACGCATTACTTCCATCATCAAAATAGTGCCTGTACCGTTGTCAGTTGCACCTGTACCGCCATCCCAGGAGTCGAAGTGGGCAGAAAGTATCACATACTCATCTGGTTTCTCGCTGCCTTTGATCTCGGCAATGGTGTTGAAAGTAGGAACCGGCTTCTTGGCGTGCTTCGACTCAGCTACTACTTTAATACGTGGCTTGCTGCCGTTCTCGGCCAGGCGGTATAGCATACCATAGTCTTCCAGGGCGATATCTACTGTAGGGATTTTTTTAGTGTAAGCACTGAAGATCTTGTTTACACCAAAGCCGCTAGACCAGTTAGACATTACAACACCAGCTGCACCTGCATTCTCCAGGGCAACAGGCAGCGTACGTGTAGTTTTACCGGTTGCTGCGATTTTCTTGCGATATGCATCGTTTTGCGCATCACGCTCCTTCTTCATTTTCTCAAACGACTCTTCTGTGGCAAACTCTTTCCAGTTATACTCCGGACGGCCGCTTGGTTGGTTCATCGAAATCATAACAAACTTACCTTTTACGCTTGGCAACCAACGCTGGAAAGCAACAGAGTCGGTAAATTCAGGCATGGTGATCACCTCAGCAGTTACACCTTTAGATGGGGTAGCAGGGCTCCAGGCCAGTTGCATTCCTTCCAACGATTTTACACGTGGGTGCACCATATCGATATGGGTAACACCGCGTTCCCAGCCGCGCCACTCGCCGTAATTCTGAATGCGGGCATCAACGCCCCAACTCTTATACTTGTTTACAGCCCATTCGCCGGCCTGCTGCATTTGAGGCGTGCCTACCAGGCGGGGGCCAATGCCATCCATCAGTTCGTGGCCCAGTTTCTGAAGCTGAGAGTTCTCAGTTGCCTGCTTGATAATGTTTTGGATAACAGGGTCTTGTTTTACCTGCGCTTGTTGTGTTTGTTGGGGCTGTTGTGCCTGTGCAACGCTGCCGGTTAACAGCAAAAGCGCCAACAGGAAATGTGCGCGTTTTTTCATGTTAGATAATTTAGTAAGTATAGGTTGAAAGTATAAGTATGTCTGTTTTCTGCTAATGAGGTAATTTAACAAATCTTAAGAACCAGATAAAAAGTGTTTGCAAAGCTTGGAAGGCGACGAAGTTTAAAATAATCATGCAAAGCAGCTTTAACTGATTTGCACAGTTCGGCAATAAGACTCTGTTTTGGCTGTATGGTTTAATTTTTAAATTTAAAACTTCAGTCTATTTTATGGCGGACTTGTACCTGGTATTTAAGAGGGTGCATTATAACACAATAAGGTAGCGTACAGATAGGAAACAGCACCCACAGCAAGCCTATATTAAAAGTATAGCCCAGCATAGAAGTATAAAAGTATAATAGAGTATCAGTATTCGAACTCAACTTTGATCTGAACCCTTTCAGCATTTGTCGGCGTGAGCATCGTTATAGTTACCTTATCGCTTTCCTGGTAATATTTGGCAATACCTTTAATGATACCAACCGCCATACCGGCCATTTTGCGGTGCGAGTGATAGTCTACGATCAACTGGGAAGGCCCTTTTTTAGTTACCAGTAGCTTAGGCGGGGTTGTGCGGTCATGCTCTAGTTTTACAGCCCCGTGCATGGCAGTTTCTGTGTGCAGAAGCATTTCGTAAGTTCGCCATTCGGGCTTTACATACTTTTTATAAACCAGCAACAGGTCGGGTACCAGAAACTCACCATACTTTTCAAGCAACTCGTACTCTGAGGTACCACTAATAGATGAGGCTGCTCTTAGTATTGCAAAAAGCTCTGATGTAGGGTACATATCTAACATCTGATAAGATGGGTTTGGTATACCTGCTGCTTCTGTCAGGTTAGCCCAGCCGCTGTATCCATAATCATGTTCTATGAAGCGCCGGAGCAGCACAAACATAGAGCCATGCATTTTATCAAACTCTTCTCCGTCAGTTACTGTCATTCATGTATAAAATTTTAGTTTAATCAGACGAGCCTATTAGCCAGTTAATCGCATCTGCTCTGTCTGAGAAGGTACGAATTGCAAAAGGTAGAGAGCCGGATTTCTCAATCTGCTTGATGTTTTCCTGGGCTCTTGCTTCTTTATTCAGGTCTACGGGCTTAATACGGGCAACCTTTTGTAACCGTGTTTTGGACAGCTCGGTAGCTAAACTAATGGTTAGGTCTCTGTTTTCCTCGTCGTTAATCTCGATTAAAGTCTGGCTGGCGTCTAATAGCAGGCGCTTAACATCATAGTTCCTCACTGTCGATACCATCAGTTTAAGACTCTCTTTTATCTCAAAGAGCATAAACTTTTGTAAGTCAGGATACTTAACTTCAAGTATATCAGTAGCCGGATTATACTCCAGCTTTATAATGCTGTTTTGATGAAGGATCATCTGTTATCAATGATAATCTAGCTGGTTATTTTAAGTGCAACTAATTTACAACTGTTTATTTAGAAATACCATAAATGATGGTGCCAAGGCCTTTTTAATTACGATAATTACTGAGCTGTCTCCATCTTCTGCTTTGCCTCTATGCACCACAGCATCTCAGCCATAAAGCTTTTAGCACGCTTTTCTGTGGCTTCTTTGTCGGTGGGGTTGCCTTGCTCGTCGTAATTGCTTTCTACTTTAGGCACCGGATACATGGCAGGCACAACCCAGGCGTGCATTTTCCAGAGCGAGAACTGGAGCGCGCGCATTACCTGAGCTCCGCCAAACGGTCCGGCTGAAACAGTTACAATGCCAATGGGTTTGCGGTGCCATTCTTCGTAGAGCAGGTCTATCACATTTTTCAGGCTGGCCGGGTAGCCGCCGTTATACTCCGGGGTGGCAATTATCACGCCGTCTGCTGCCTTTATCTTGTCTGCAAATTCAATTGTCTTTTTTAATGGCTCTTCCTGAAATTTAAAGCGTTCCTCAAAAATAGGGAAGTTATACTCCTTTAGGTCCAGTATCTCAGCAGTAGCCAGGTTATTATCGGTAATATACTTTTGGAAGAACAGGGCTACCCGGTGGGTATTGCGCCCTGTGCGCACGCTGGAAGAGATAATAGCGATGTGTGGCATGGCAGTAAGTATAAAAGAGTTGAAAGCGTAGTGATTTGGAGATTTTCCCCTTTAACGATGGAGAGGTGATGTGGTTATTGCTGCTAATAGTATAAGCTAAATTATTTTGCCTCTTGCAAGTATGAACTCAACAGGCTGCACAACAGTTTACCTCTGAAAGTATAAATGCCGGTTGCGGACATGAATAAAAGTATAGTGTTAACTATGACTGAAGGCTGTAATTACCTGGCAGGAAGAAAATTATTTGCTTTGGTTCTGTAGTCCTTTGTCTTACTTTCTTTTGTCTGCTTACTAAATGGCAACCGGAATTTCGATTATCTTTGCAGCTTTAAAATTTACGATATGATCTCAGTTGATGCGGTAAGCGTTGAGTTTAATGGTTCGGCGCTGTTCAGCAATGTTGCTTTTAATATTAACGAAAACGACCGGATAGCCCTGATGGGTAAAAACGGGGCAGGAAAATCTACCCTGTTAAAGATAATAGCAGGCGTTAGCAAGCCAACACGCGGCAAAGTATCGGCACCAAAAGAGGCCGTAATAGCATACCTGCCGCAGCATTTGCTCACCGAAGATAACTGCACCGTGTTCGAAGAGGCATCCAAGGCATTTGCCAAGGTGCTGGACATGAAAAAGCAGATGGATGAGCTAAACGCGCAGCTGGAAACCCGCACCGACTACGACTCTGATGAGTATTACAAAATTATTGAGCAGGTATCGGAACTGGGTGAGAAATATTACTCTATTGAAGAAATAAACTTTGACGCTGAAGTAGAGAAGACCCTGAAAGGCCTTGGCTTTACTCGTGAGGATTTCTCAAGATCGACCAGCGAATTTAGCGGAGGCTGGCGCATGCGCATCGAACTGGCTAAGATTCTGTTACAGCAACCCGATCTTATTCTGCTCGATGAGCCTACCAACCACCTCGATATTGAGTCTATCCAGTGGCTCGAAGATTTCCTGGTGAACAATGCCAAGGCCGTGATCGTGATCTCGCACGATAAAACCTTTGTAGACAATATTACCAACCGCACCATTGAAGTAACAATGGGCCGCATTTACGACTACAAAGTACCATACAGCCAATACCTGCAGCTGCGCAAAGAGCGCCGCGAGCAGCAGCAAAAGCAGTTTGACGACCAGCAAAAGGAAATAGCCGAGATACAGACGTTTATTGATCGTTTTAAGGGTACTTACTCTAAAACGTTGCAAGTACAGTCTCGGGTGAAGATGCTGGAGAAAATGGAGATAGTAGAGGTTGATGAGGTGGATACTTCTGCTTTGAACCTGAAGTTCCCTCCGGCTCCTCGTTCTGGTAACTACCCTGTAATTGCCGAGGAACTTACTAAAAAGTATGGCGACTATACAGTGTTTAAGGATGCCTCGCTTACGATTGAGCGTGGCGAGAAAGTAGCTTTTGTAGGCAAGAACGGTGAGGGTAAATCTACGCTGGTAAAAGCCATTATGGGAGAAATAGACTTTGACGGAAAACTCCAGCTGGGCCATAATTGCATGATCGGTTACTTTGCCCAGAATCAGGCATCTTTGCTTGATGGAGAACTTACCGTTTTTCAGACCATAGATGAGATTGCCGTAGGTGATGCCCGTACCAGAGTAAAAGATTTACTAGGTGCATTCATGTTCAGTGGCGAGACAATCGATAAAAAAGTGAAAGTACTATCAGGCGGCGAGAAAACGCGTCTGGCCATGATCAAGCTTTTACTACAGCCGGTTAACCTGCTTATACTTGACGAACCTACCAACCACCTCGATATCAAGACAAAGGACATTCTGAAAGACGCCCTGCGTGCTTTTGACGGTACACTTATACTTGTATCCCACGACAGGGATTTCCTGGATGGATTGGCTAATAAAGTATTCGAGTTTGGCAATAAACGCATCCGGGAGCACTTCGAAGATATCAACGGCTTCCTGAGAAACAAGAAAATGGAGAACCTGCGGGAAATTGAACGTACCGTAGCCAAATAGCTTAAAGTCCCTGCTTAACGGCAGGGACTTTTTTGTTTTTATATTGATTAGGAGGACATAGATACTGAAACAGTTTAACAGGAGAAGGTGAGGCTATACTTTTCTGCTCAAAGATTATGCATCATACATCGGAAGTCTGCAGTAAGTATAGAGCCGTTTACAGATTATCTTAAAAGCTGCTGAAACTCATTTTTTAGCAGCTTTATGCTTTTCAACTTGTAGCCCTTTAGAAGCAAATTAAACCCTGTGCAATTGTATTAAGTAAGTAGGTGCTGATGCATCTGCCTTTACAGGGTTCTATAAAGTATAACCGCACACAACAAGCAAGTATGGCTGATAAAAAACCAAATTACCTGAGTGCCGAAGAGGCGTTGTCTGTGATCAAATCCGGCGACAGAGTATTCTTACATGGTAGCGCTGCCACTCCACAGTACCTTATCCGAAAACTTTCAGAAAGAGCAGGTGAGTTGCGCGATGTAGAGATCGTAAGTATAAGTACATTTGGCGAAATGCCCCTTGCAGAAGAACGTTTTAAGGAATCGTTTTTTATCAACTCGCTGTTTGTTTCGGCTAATGTGCGCGAGGCGGTAAATAGTGGTCGCGGAGATTATGTGCCTATTTTCCTAAGTGAGATACCCCACTTATTTCGCTGCGGCATTATGCCCCTGGATGTTGCCATTGTACACGTGTCGCCACCTGACAGGCATGGCTTCTGCTCATTGGGTGTATCAGTAGATATAGCCAGGGAGGCTGTAATCAGCGCCAAGCATGTGATTGCCCAGGTAAACCCGCAAATGCCGCGCACGCATGGCGAGGCGCAGATACATACCCGCCGTTTTGATGCGATGGTAGAGGTAAATGAACCGCTGCCTGAAGTAGATTACAGCCAGAAAATAACCGCTACAGAGCAAAGAATAGGAGAGTATATTGCAGAATTGGTTGAGGATGGTGCCACACTGCAAATGGGAATCGGCGGAATTCCGGATGCGGTACTCAATAATCTGACAAACCACAAGGGCCTTGGCATACATACCGAAATGTTCTCCAATGGTATTTTACCGCTGGTAGAGAAAGGTGTTATCACAAATGAGTTTAAGTCAAAACACCCGGGCCGCATTGCTACAGGCTTTATTGTTGGTAACCGCAAACTCTATGATTTTGTGGATGATAATCCTCTTATTACGATGTTGCGCACAGACTACGTGAATGATGTATCCGTTATCCGCACTAATCCTAAGGTAACGGCGATCAACAGCGCCATCGAGATAGACTTAACCGGCCAGGTAGTTTCAGATTCTATCGGCACCTACCAGTTTTCCGGCATTGGCGGCCAAATGGATTTTATGCGTGGCGCTGCTTTGTCGGAAGGAGGAAAGCCTATACTTGCACTGCCATCGGTTACGGCCAAAGGTGTATCGCGCATTACGCCTTTTATAAACGAGGGGGCAGGCGTGGTAACTACAAGGGCGCATGTGCATTATGTGGTAACAGAGTATGGCGTGGCCTATTTGTATGGCAAAAACCTGCGTCAGCGCGCTAAAGCACTTATCAGCATCGCGCACCCAGACCACCGCGAAAGGCTGGGAGATGAGGCGAAGAAGCGGTTTTTATACTTGTAATACAGATTAACTTAAAAACAAGTAAGGGCAGCACATTTTAAGTGCTGCCCTTACTTGTTTAAGCTTATTTACTTTAGCTTCTAATAAGCTTGCTGTATACTAGAACATGTAAGTCACACTTACCATACTTCTGCTGTTGCCCTTGGTGCCATGGTATGCTTCGGTGCTACTGATAGGAAGCTGCAAAGTGCCGCTTACTGCCACGTTTCTGATGTAGGTGCTAAGGCCCACGTTACCAAAGTATGACTCACCACCTTTCTGAGCATTTGCATCACCGTTAATCTCATCGCCTTTTGCATGCTCGTAGTAAATACCCGCACTTGGTAACAACGCAATAGCTTTCACATTCTGCCAGTAAAAGAGGTTAGAAGAAGCGCTGATGCGGTCACCAAACTTATAACCGTCCTTGTTCTTGCTGTTAAAGCGATAGGTAACATCGTTGCTTAAGCCCAGTTGTTTGTAGCGGATAGTATAGATGCCATTTAACAGGTAGTCGGTGCTGCCGGTGCCAGGTTGCATGTTTATAGGCATTACTTCTTCATGGTGCTTTTGTTGATAAGCGCCGGTTGCCAACTTTAAGCCTCCTCCCAGTTGCAACGAGTGCTTTAAAGTATGGCGCAGTGTGTCGCCGGTGTTAATTATAGCGTAATTGGCCATTATGGTAGCATCCCCAAAGCCACTGCTTTTAAGTGTTCCGTGTACGCTGCTCTGCTCGTTGTGTAAGTACGGCACAAATGCAAAAACCTGCACATTTTTAACTGGTACAAAACGTCCCCAAAGCTCAGTGGTGGCAAAGAGCTCATCAGTAACAACAGTATGGTCTCCGAGTGTTGATGTGATGGTATAGGCGCGGGTGCTGTAACGCAGGCCGGCAAAATTTTTATGGAACTGCGGTAAGATGCCAAAATAGCTGCCGCCCATGGTGCAGCCTTTGTCGCAGGCGTGGCTGCTGATGTTTATAGATAACAAGGCTATAGCGAGTAAGATAAACTTTTTCATGACTCAAATTCTGAGATAGTACAAATAACGTAATGGTGCCGCAGAGGCAGGTAATGCAGAAATTTAAGTCAGGAGTTGAGGAGGGTGGAAGATGCTGTGAGTTAGCGTAGGATAAAAACTTGGGATATAGCTGGCATACTTTTCATCCTCTTTGCTTGTCAGCCAAGGTATACTTACAGCGATGGCTGGTGCTACTACAATAAGATCAGTTGCGGCATGCTTGCCACTCGGTAGCTGTTTTTCTCTTTCAGATTCTTTCTGAAGCTCTTTTTTAAGGAAGCACTTGCCCTGGCAGGTTGATGCTGGTATCTGGCGTTGCTCACACAGTGTAGAAGAAATATAGATACGGTTCGCCTGGAACAGCATATAAATGCCCGTCTTGCTCATTGGCTGAGCTACAGCACTTATAAAAAGTAATATCCAGATAATCCACTTCATTTCTTCCCCTTAAGTATGGCTCAAAGGTCGTCGCGCAACGGTTGCAGGAAAATGACAAAGGTCATGAGTAAAAGAGATAAAGGTCTTTTAATCCCTCAAGTATCAGCCATACTTTTGCTTCAGTAACAATCACCAAAAACTCAACTAGTCAATACTTTAATTACTGACAACCATGAAAAATAAGAGCAAACAAGTAAGCAGCATACTTAGAAGCGGGTTGCTTAAGCCTGTGCAGCTGGGTGCCGTGGCTATACTTTGCGGCACGCTACTTTTTAGCTGCTCAGCAAGCGAAAATGAGAATACGGCAGGTACTGAGGTAGAAAGCGGATTGGCGCACCAGGCCCCTGAAGCACCAGTTGAAGATGACGGAAAAGGAATAGGCCCAGTAAAAACAGTAGAATTAGGAGCAGATATTGATCAGGCACTGGCCTCTGAAGGCAAATCAATCTTTGAAGGCAAATGTTCAGCCTGCCACCAGTTATCTGATCAGAAGATTGTAGGTCCTGGTCTGGCTGGAGTAACCGAGATCCGCAAACCTGAGTGGGTAATGAACATGATCATCAACCCGGAGGAAATGACCAAGAAAGACCCTACTGCTAAAAAACTGCTGGCTGAGCACTTAACCCAGATGACCAACCAGAATGTGAATGAGCAGGATGCCAGAGCAATACTGGAGTTTCTGAGACAAAACGATAAGTCAATATAAGGTAAACATCTACACAAACCATACATTTATGGAAACTCTGATCACTAAATTCAGAAAAGCCGCCCCTAAAGCTGCCTTGTTAATGGCAGTAGCAGCTGGCGCAGTACTACAGGGATGTAGTAAAATAGCCGGAGGCGATGGTGCCGGTGCAACTGTAACAGCTCTTTCATCGGATGCTGCCTCTGCAGTATATGTAGCGCCAGGCAAGCACGATGAGTTATACTCCTTCCTGTCAGGTGGCTTTAACGGACAGGTGTCTGTTTATGGTATTCCTTCCGGCCGATTGCTGAAAATCATTCCGGTGTTCACGCAGCACGGTGAGAACGGCTACGGCTACAGCGAAGAGTCTAAGGCCATGCTGAACACATCGCACGGTTTTGTGCCCTGGGACGACCTGCACCACCCTAAATTGTCTCGTACAAACGGACAGACTGACGGACGCTGGTTATTCGTAAACGGTAACAACACGCCTCGTGTGGCACGTATCGACCTGACCACATTTGAGACAGTTGAGATCATGGAGATCCCGAACTCTGCTGGTAACCACTGCTCTCCGTACCCAACCAACAACAACGAGTATGTAATTGCAGGTACACGTTTCTCTGTGCCGCTGGATATGAAAGGCGGAACCGGCGACGTAGCCCTGGACAAGTATGAAGAAGAATTCCGTGGCTCTATCTCCTTTATTAAGGTAGACCCCGAGAAAGGCGACATGGACCTTGATTTCCAGATCCTGGTGCCTGGTTTTGACTACGACTTAGCTAACGGTGGCAAAGGTCCATCAGAAGACTGGGTGTTCTTTACAACTTACAACTCTGAGAAATCTGGTACCTTAAAAGAAGTAGGCGCCTCTCAGAACGATAAAGACTACCTGGCAGCAGTAAACTGGAAATTAGCCGCTAAATATGCCAAAGAAGGCAAAGCGCGCGAAATGCCGGCAAACTACTACCACAACAAAATGGATAAGAACTCGCACATCGCAAAATCTACTGTTAAGAAGAAAGTGCGCTACTTATTGCCAGAAGAGTGCCCGGGCATGATGTACCTGCTGCCGGCTCCTAAATCACCACACGGTATCGACGTAGACCCAACTGGCGAGTACATGGTAGTAAGCGGTAAACTTGCATCAGCTATTCCGGTGTTCTCATTCTCTAAAATGCAGGAGGCCATCAAAAACAAACAATTCGACGGCGAGAAAAATGGTATCCCTGTATTAAAGTATGAGTCTGTGCTGAAAGCAGAAGTTAAAGAGCCAGGCTTAGGACCATTGCACACAGAGTTTGACGGTAAAGGCAACGCGTATACTTCTATGTTTGTGTCTTCTGAAGTTGTGAAATGGAAATTGAGCGACTTTACAGTAGTAGACAGAATGCCGGTATACTACTCAGTTGGTCACTTAATGATCCCTGGTGGCGATACAAAAGAGCCTTATGGCAAATACCTGGTGGCGATGAACAAGATCACAAAAGACCGCTATCTGCCAACTGGCCCTGAGTTAGCGCACTCTGCACAGCTGATCGATATCTCTGGCGAGAAAATGAAGATGCTCCTTGACTTCCCGACAGTTGCCGAACCGCACTACGCACAGGCCATCAGAGCTGACCTTGTTGCACCTAAAAGTGTGAAGTTCTTTAAGCTTGACGAGAACAACCACCCGCATGCTACAAAGAAAGAAGCAGATGCAAGTGTGAAGCGTGAAGGCAAAAACGTAGTACGTGTAAAAATGACAGCCATCCGTAGCCACATGACACCAGACAACATTGAAGGTGTACAGGTAGGGGATACAGTATACTTCCACGTAACCAACCTGGAGCAAGACTGGGATGTGCCACACGGATTCGCCGTAATGGGAGCCAACAACGCAGAGACACTGATCATGCCAGGCGCTACTCAAACCCTGAAGTGGGTACCGAAGAAAGCTGGTGTGTATCCGTTCTACTGCACAGACTTCTGCTCTGCGCTACACCAGGAAATGCAAGGCTACGTGCGGGTATCTCCAAAAGGATCCAACGTTCCGATTACCTTCTCAACAGGTAAAAAGAAACAGGCACCGGTAGCCTCTGCCAAATAAGGCCTTACTGGAAAACCAGCGGAGGAAGCCCTGGCAACCTCCGCTGGTTATTTAACCTGAGTTGCGGGTTATTTTATACTTGAGATTTTATGAACCACCTGTCCTAAAGTCCCCCTTTGAAGGGGGTAGGGGGATGTTACACTTAGCTTAAGACTTTATCTACAAGCTTAACACCCCTATAGTCCCCTCAAGGGGACAGTTGCAAAGTAGGGTGGTCTTCAAGTATAAATAAACCCTCACCAACTCAGAATTATTCACCTTAACCCATACAAGGATGAAAGCTTACCAAAAAGTGCTGATGATTGTGGCAGCCTTATCTCTTGGCCAGTTGTTTATGTTTCCGATGTGGAAGATATACCTCAAAGCCCCACAATACCCCGAAGGTCTTGAACTACACATTTGGGTAAATAAACTCGGAGGCAGCTCTGACCATGTGCTCCAGAACTTCAATATCCTGAACCACTACATAGGCATGGAGCCAATTCATGCTGAGTCTTTTGCAGAGCTGAAGTACATGCCATACATTGTTATCTTCTTTATGATTACTGGTGTGCTGGTAGCCCTTATCGATAAAAGAAATCTGGTGCTGGGCTGGAGTGGTTTGCTGATGTTGAGTGGTGCCGCCGGTATCCTTGACTTCTACCTATGGCTGGTTAAGTTCGGCACAAACCTCGACCCTATGGCCCCGATAAAGGTACCGGGCATGACCTACATTCCACCTTTGCTGGGCAATAAAACACTGCTCAACTTTGATGCACTCTCTTTACCTGCCTTAGGCAGTCTGGGTATTTTGATAGGTATTACGCTGTCGTTGTTGGTATACTTTCTTAGCCGGAATACTGCCAAACAAAAACAGGCATCCAAAACTAAACCCGCATTAGCATGAAAACTATACTTTACTTCTTAAGCCTTGTACTTTTAACTACACTGGTTGTTAGCTGCACACCGGAGCCCAAACCAATTGCTTATGGCCAGGCTAACTGTGCCCATTGCAACATGACGGTAGCCGATAACCGGTACGGCGCTGAGCTGGTGAACGATAAAGGCAAACTATACTTCTTCGACTCTGCCGAGTGCCTGATGGCCTATGTAAACGAGCAGCCGGAACAAGGAGAACAAGCTGCTTTTTTGCTGGTAACGGATTACACAAACCCGAATGAGTTGATAAGCGCAAAGGATGCGCACTTTTTGCAGGCAAAAGCCCTGCCTAGCCCCATGGGCATGTACATAACTGCCATTGCCGACAAAGCTGCTGCTACAAAAATGCAGCAGGAGGTAGGTGGCCGCCTGTTAACCTGGAACGAAGCAGTGAAAGCCGTTCAGAATAATGAAAGACCTGAATAAACATATCGTTTTTATACTTGCCACTTTGGTGTTGGTGCTAGTAGGCCCCCTAACTTATGGCAATACACTAAAAGTGTGCAAATCCTGTAGCTATACTTCGGTAAAGCAGGCCGTGAAACAGGCAAAGCCCGGTGATACGGTACTGATAGAAGGCGGCGTACGCCAGGAGTCTGGAATCGAAATTAACAAGCCGTTAACCATACTTGGGCGTAACAACCCGGTAATAGACGGAAACTATAAAGGCCAGATCTTTACCGTTACCTCAGACAATGTAACAGTAGAAGGGCTTACATTAAAGAACATAGCCACCAGTTATACCCGCGACGATGCTGCGATACGTGTAATTGAGCGTAGCAATGTCCGAATCCTCAACAACACCATCCTGAACGCATACTTTGGCATTTACCTGCAAAACTCAGACAACTGCGTGATAAAGGGAAATGTAGTAACTGGCAAGGATGTAACCGGGCTTAATGAATCGTCGCTGGGCAATGCCATACACTTGTGGTACTGCGATAACGCCGTGATCAGCAACAACAAAGTGCAGGGCCACCGCGACGGCATTTACCTGGAGTTTGTAAAAGACAGTGAGGTAAAAGATAACCTGAGTCAGAACAACCTGCGCTACGGCCTGCACTTTATGTTCTCCGACAGGAATGTGTACACCCACAATATCTTCCGCAAAAATGGGGCAGGGGTGGCGGTAATGTATACCCGTGACATCCGGATGGAGCTCAATACTTTTGAAGGAAACTGGGGTGCCGCAGCATATGGCCTGCTCCTGAAAGAGATCACCAATAGTGTAATTTACAACAACACGTTCCGAAGAAACACCACCGGCATTTACATGGAAAGCTCCAGCCGCCTGGATATACAACGAAACGATTTTGACCGCAACGGCTGGGCCATCCGGTTGCTGAGCAGCTGCATGGACGATACCTTTAAGCTTAACAACTTTACCGGAAACTCTTTTGACATAAGCACTAACGGTAACTCTACCTTAAATAAGTTTGAGAACAACTACTGGGACAAGTATAGCGGCTATGATCTGGATAAAGATAAAGTTGGAGATGTGCCTTACCGTCCGGTGAGTTTATATGCTATGCTGGTAGAAAAAGTACCCCCTTCGGTTATGTTTATGCGCAGCTTTATGGTAGACCTGATGGATAGTATAGAGAAAGTGCTGCCGAGTTTTATACCAGAAAACCTGGTAGATGAACAACCTATGATGAGGAAGATTGATCATGATAAAGATAGAAAAATTACGCAAATCGTACGGTAAGCTGCCGATACTCAGAGACGTAAACGTTAGCTTCGGCGCTGGCAGAGTAGTATCTGTTATCGGGCCGAACGGCTCTGGCAAAACTACCATGAGCAAGTGCATACTGGGCATGGTGTTACCTGATGGCGGCGATATAAAAATCAATGGTGAAAGTATACTTGGGCAACACGCTTACCGCAGTCAGATAGGGTATATGCCCCAGATAGGCCGTTACCCCGAGAACATGAAAATCCGGCAGGTGATAGGCATGATACGGGACATCCGCAAAGATGTGCAGGAAGTAGACGAAGAACTGATCGGGCTTTACGGCTTAAAAGATATGTACGAGAAACGCATGGGCGCCTTATCCGGTGGTACGAAGCAGAAAGTAAGCGCCGCGCTGGCCTTCATGTTCAACCCTCAGATACTTATACTTGATGAGCCAACTGCTGGTCTTGATCCCATCTCTGCTGAAATTATGAAGTGCAAGATCCTGAAGGAAAAGAAAAAGGGCAAGCTTATACTTATCACGTCGCATATCATGAGTGAGGTAGAGGAAGTGGCTGATGAAGTGATGTGCCTGATGGATGGACAGCTGAAGTTCCATGAGACAATAGCAAGTATAAAAGCCCACACCAACGAGGAACTCCTGAGCAGGGCAATAGCTAAAATTATGAACGAGGAGGACTAAGCCATGAACAAGATCATAAAATACGTTTTCTACGACATCATCCGGAACAAAATAGTACTGGCTTATACTTTGTTTTTGCTGCTGCTATCCATAGGCTTATTTAACCTGGGAGGCAATCCCGACAAAGCTATACTTAGCCTCCTTAACCTGATCCTGCTAACGGTACCGCTGATAAGTATTGTTTTTGCGACCACACATTTTTACAACTCCTATGAATTTATGGAGCTTTTAGTGGCGCAGCCGATCAACCGCAAAAAAATATTCATGAGTGAATACCTGGGTGTGGCCTGTTCGCTGTCAGGGGCATTTATACTTGGTGTGGGCGTGCCTGTGCTGCTTTTCGGGGCAAGTATAACTGGTTTATACCTAGTGCTAACCGGCGTATTCATCACCTTCATTTTTGTGGCAATGGCTTTCCTGGCGTCTGTTATTACAAAAGATAAGACCAAGGGCATTGGTATTGCGTTATTGCTGTGGTTTTACTTTGCCTTAATCTACGACGGCATTGTGCTGTTTATACTTTACTCTTTCAGCGATTACCCATTGGAGAGTGCCACACTGGCCTTAACCGCTTTTAACCCCATAGACCTGGGCCGGATAATCGTGCTGCTGAACCTGGATGTGTCGGCGCTGATGGGGTATACCGGCGCTCTTTACAAAAGTATCCTAGGCAGTTTGTGGGGAATAGGCTTGGCTTTTGGACTGTTGGTAGTGTGGGTGCTGGTGCCTTTGATGAGTTCAAGAAGGATTTTCTCCAAACGAGATTTATGATAGTAGTACCTGCTGCGGCAGGATTGGATGAAGTGTTTTGGTGTTTTGGAAGCGCAGGGTTTAGGCTCTGCGCTTTTTTTGTTGTAGTTGAATTCAGAATTGGATAGAATAGACAGGATTTCTCTGCAGCACCGGGTCCAACCACCCCTGCCCCTCAGAGCTACGCTCGCTAGTTTCGAACTCCCGTTCTCACTAGTCCAAGGAGGGGAGTTTTTTCTTGTTATATCTTCTTCCATCACTACAGTTGAAGCTATTCCTCTCTGTCATCTTGGAAAGATTGGACTTGCAACAAAAACCCGGACACAAGATTAAGCTGCTAAAGGTTTCCTGTTTAATTTTTCTTCCATTTGTTTTGGTGTGCGGTATCCCAGGCTTGAATGGAGCCTTTCCCTGTTGTAGAA
>NZ_JAHYXK010000012.1 GCF_019443125.1 Pontibacter aydingkolensis
ATCAGCCCGTTTCACAGGATCTGGAATCAGATCCTGTATCTTTTCCCACTGCTCATTTGTTAGCTCCATGAGAAACTAACAAACAAGTTTAAGCGCTAATTCCTATTTTTGAGATAGCTTCTAATTAGTTATGGTGTAGCTGTGCCTCAATTGATGTATCAAAACATAAAGCCTATGCGCGTGGTAAGGCGCTTGTAGTTTATCTCCTGATCTACGGTGCCGTTCCAGTTAACCTGCCGGGTCTCTACGCGCTGATTCTTATAGCCCACCGTGAACGTGAAAGCGGTGTTGTTGTCGGTATTTGCCCTGATGCCAAATGCAGGGCTGTACATCCATCCGCCATGTGTTTTTTGCCCGGAGTTTTCGCTGCTTAGTGCTGTGGTGCCATAGCCGGCATCCAGACCATAAATAGGGCTTATTCTGGAATTAAGCAGTTCACCGCGCAGGCCCAGGGCAACAGGCGTAACAAGCACATTCTCATAAAAATCAAAACCTGTGGTAACGCCCAGGGCAAACATTTTATTAAACCTGTATCCGTTAAACACCTGCACAGTAGGTGAGGTCTTATAGGTTTTCACCCCGAACGAGGTGGAGGATCCGTACAAATAACCGATCTCTACCATCCCTAAGTATGGCCTGGCAGTGGGAAAATCGGTTGTGCTGTTTTGCTGTGCCTGTGTGGTAAGAGCCGTTAAAAGTATAAGGGTGATTAGGTATAGTCTCTTCATTAGATGCTTTTGCTGAGTACAGGGATGATGCTTAGTAGTTTCATTTGGTTGATGTTGCTGTAATCGTACTGGTACAGGCCGTCTTTACCGATCATCAGCAACGAAGTGCCTAGCGGAATTACGTCAAAGGCATCGTGCCCTTTAAAATGAGCCTTCAGGTTTTGGTCTACCTTTAAATGATCTGTTATATCGAAGACTTTAAGCCCATAGCTTCCTTCGCACAGAAATAGCGCCGACCTATCAATACCCAGGCCATGCGGGTTTTGCATAGGGTATGTTTTCAGGAGCTTTGGGTTTTTAGGGTCGCTGATGTTGATCACATCCATCTGGTTTGTGAAGCCGGCACAGGCATTCCCGGAGCGCAGCGTAACCCATGCTAGGTCGCCTTCTACCACTACAGGGTCGCAGCTACGCACATGCGCATACGTGGAAAGGTGCACAGGGCTTACGGGGTTGCTGTTGTCGTAAATATGCATGCCGGTGGTAGTACCTATAAACAGTTTGTTGTTATAAGGAAATATGGTCTCTACGCCCCAGCCAAGATTTACTTTCAGGCCTTTGCGTGGATCAGCAGCGGTACTAATGTCAAATACCTGCAGGTCGGAGAGGCTAACAGTGTAGAGATGGTGGCCAGAAATAGTAAATCTGGCCATAGAACCGCCCTTGCCAGCTGCACCGCCTGCACCTGTACTGCCTCCGGTTGGCTGTGCTCCATTGTTAAGTCTGCCGCTGCTGTCCAAAGTCCAAAATCTTGGTCTGCCGCCGTTGTAGTTGGCACAATCAGCGTTAATGGCCTCTGTAACGGTTTTTTCCTGGTAACCAGACAGGAAAATTTTTGCTGTATCACTTACCAGCATACCGTAGGTGGGAAAGATATTCTCAACGCGTTTTAGCAGCTTTACATCAAGCGGATTGCTGATATCTATTGCCAGTAAATCGATATAACTGTCAACATAAAGTATGTTCTCTTTAACAGCCATATCAATGTTGCCCGGTATCTGTATAAAGCTGATTTTCCGCGGTGCAGACGGGTTGGCATTGTCGATAATATGGATGCCTTTGTTTACCTCGTTGATAAAAAGGTAGTTTCCTTTGGCATATATTTTACCGGGCTCGTGCATATCCTGTGGGGCTACAACTTTTACAGCCTGGCGCAGGTCGGTGCGCAGCATATAAACAGGCTCCTGTACTGTATAGGTTATAGTGGTTTCACACTCGTCGGAGCAAGAGCTTAGCAGCAGCGCCGGCAGAAAAATAAAAAGTGCTAAAACCTGTTGTGCAGCGTGTAAAAGTTTACATTTCATACTTTTATCTGTTAGGTTAGTTAGGTCAAAAGTATAAGCATAGCTCATTTATAACATTCGCTATATACTCTGTTATTGTGATGACCCAACATCTATAACAAGGGTTGCAAGGCTGCTGAAAATTATACTTTTAGATGGCTTGTACACCCGCAGCAAAACAGGCATCTTCAGGTTGCTGTACTTTATGCTGCAGCCTGAGGATGTTAGCCGGTTCTGGAGTTTAGCTTAAATCCCAAGTTGCGATCTACTTATGCTGTGCATGTGTATACCCACTCCTGGCCCCTCCAAGGAGGGAAATTGTGTAAAAGAGTAGTGATTCCCATCTATGGAGAAGCCAGGGGCAATGCCGTCAGTTTTAGAAAAACATAACGATTTTGTCATTTCGAACACCGTGAGAAATCTATCCGGAATTAGTGCAGAAAGAATTCTATAAAGATCTCTCACGCTGTTCGAGATGACAGCTTTTGACTAAGTTGATGGCATTAGGGACCAGAGTAGGTTATTTTAACCTGAAATTTATAATCAGAACAGCAGAGCCGTTAGATTAATCCTCCTCGCTCAGCTCAAAGATCTCCTCAACTGGTTTACCAAATAGCTTTGCAATTTTAAGCGCCAGCACGGTAGAGGGTACGTACTTGTTAGCTTCCATGGCATTGATGGTTTGGCGGCTTACCCCGATCTTTTTGGCCAGATCTTCCTGTGTAAGGCTGTGGATGGCGCGTTCTACTTTTATGCTGTTTTTCATGCTACTGCCCTTGCTGATCTGTAAAGTATAAAGTTAAACCGCACCAGGAAAATGATAAGCAGCGTGAACATGTTAAAGACCATGATCTGGTAAAAGCCCGAACCGTAGATAAAGAGGATAGAGAACAGCAAAAAGCCATAGTTAATGTAAGTGGCCCAAAGCAACGATTCCAGCCTTATCTGGGCAATGTACTCGTCTTCGTCTTTCTCTTTTGAAAAGGCAGCCAACAAACCGCCTACTATGGCAGTAATGGCTACAACCTCATCAAAAATGCTGTTTTCTACCAGCGTCATAACTTTACTGGCCTCAAACAGGCCTCCATCATAAATGGCAAAAACGGTAGCGTCCCATTCAAAAAGAGTGTAGTCGAAGAGTATAACAAGCAGGCCAAGTATAACGGCCGGCACAAAAAGCATCCACCCGATCAGCTTGAAACGGTGCGGAAAAAGAAAACGGTTGTTCATAGTTTTATTTTGTAAAAATGGTTTGATGCAAATGTAAAGAATATTTTACATTAGTCAAGTAATTTTTACATTATGTAAAAATATTTTTACTGTAAATCTTAAAATTGCGGGCAATTATAGCTTGGGGAGGATGTTTGGCTCTGGACCAACTTTGTAAAATATGCCAAGTATAATTAGTTATATCGTCTTTAAACTATGAAGAGTATGCTGCTTTGGATGTTTTTAGTTTTTATCCTGACTATGTGCGGTGGGGATAGTCCAACTCCTGCTGAGGAAGCAGATGAGACTGCGCTACGGCTGTTGGTATTCTCTAAAACAAACGGGTACCGGCACGAATCTATACCGGATGGCGTGGTGGCCATACAAAAGCTGGGGCAGGAGCATCAGGTGCTGGTAACAGCTACTGAGGATGCTGCATACTTTATGGCAGACTCACTTAAGGAATTTAAAGCTGTCGTTTTCCTGAGCACTACGCGGGATGTACTAAATCCTGTACAACAAACTGCATTTGAAAAGTATATACAGGCAGGAGGGGGCTTTGTGGGTATACATGCTGCCACCGACACCGAATACGACTGGCCCTGGTATAATAAATTGGTAGGAGCATACTTTGAGAGTCATCCGCAGGTGCAGCAGGCAACTATAGAAGTGCTTGATAAAACGCATCCTGCTACGACACACCTTCCCGAAAAGTGGGAAAGAACTGACGAATGGTACAACTTCAGGGACATAAATCCGAAGATAAAAGTGCTGGCTATGCTGGATGAGAAAAGTTACCAGGGAGGTAAAAACGGAGATCAGCACCCAATTGCCTGGTACCACGAATACGACGGCGGCAGGGCCTTTTATACAGGTTTAGGACACACAACTCAAAGTTACAGCGAACCACTTTTTCTGCAGCATATCTGGGGCGGAATATGGTATGCGATGGGGCAGTAGTTGCGCTTATATTTAAAAGTGGCTTTTAAAACCTTCCCCTCACCGTCAGCACTAAATTACGCCCCGGCGCGCTGATCCCGGAGGCAAATACACGGTAATATCTGTCGGTGATGTTCTCGATAGCAGCCTGGAGTTGCAGATCAGGTGTAAGCTGGTAGGCTGTGCGCAGGTTCAACGTATACCAGCTGGTCATGCCTTGCGGCGTAGCGTACCGCAAATTATCTTCTCCGCTTGGGTTGTAGTCTTTCAGTTTTTTGGCTCCGTTGTAAAGTATAAAAGCCTCTGCCCTGAAACGTTTTACCTGCAAATTTATGCTTGTGCGGCCAAACAGCGGCGGCACATGGTCCAGGGGTATATCGCCTTCACTTTGCTCTATTCTGCCATAAGTATAGTTAAGCGAAGAACTCAGGCTTAGCGTGTTGGTAACATCGGCTTTAAGGCTGGCGCTGTAGCCGTAAAGGTAAGCTTTGCCGGCATTTACGTTGGCTGTTACCTGGCTTAGTTGCCCGTCGTAAAGTATAGAATCCTGCCCGTTAAAAAGTACGGGCTGTGTGGTGATGGCGTCGCGGTACCAAGTGTAGTAACTCACTAGCTCCAGATGCAGGCGTTCTTTTATACTTTTAGAGGCGCTTGCTTCGAGGTTGTAAGTATACTCCGGCTTAAGCTGCGGATTTGGCACAATCACGTTTCCGGGAGTTGAGTCGAACACTTTGCTCAGGTCGTCTACGTTTGGTGCTCTAAAGCCGCTTGAGCCAAGAATAGAAAAACGCCAGCCTTTGCCCGGAAGAGCTACAATACCCGCGTTTCCGGATAGCGCATGGTTTCTTTGCTTCAGTTCGTCTGCTAAAAAAGGGAAGAATGTCTTATCATCAAAAACAGCATCCAGGCCAACATAACTATAGCGGAGTCCCTGGTTCAGGATAAGCCACGGCTTCAGATCTAAAGTATGGGTTAGGTATGCGGCAGCGCTGTGCATACTAGAACCGCCATCGGGGTAGCGTGTGCTTTGTGGTTGTGTTGCTCCTGTAAGTATACTTTCTATGTTTGCCTTAGAGTTTACTTTGTTGTAGGTTGCCTCCAGGCCATACTGCAGGCGGTGCCGGGTTATACTTTTGCTCAGGTCGGTGTTTATACTATATACTTGCACCTGCTCCGTTTGGTGCGAGAGGTCATTTCTGCCAAAGCGCCTATTGTGGCGGCTTTCTTCGAGGTTCTGGTAGGCGGTAACCAGTTTCGCCTCGTCGTAAAACGCGGTGGCACCTGCCAGACCCAATGTATAAGCAGCCAGCAAACGCTTTTGCGGACCATAGTACCACTCGGCAAATTTTAGTTTACTTCCAGAGAACTCCGTTAACCTGTCGTAGCGTGGTACATCGGTGCTGGTGCTCAGCTGCAGGTTTAACGTATGGCTTATACTTTCTGAGGGTTTATAGAGTACCTTTTGCAGCACATCAAACTGGGTATAGCCTGTAGGCTGCTGTATATTCGGGTTGGGATTTACCAGCATGGTGTCGCGGCCTGCAACACGTGCAGCATAAAAATTACGTATGCCGAGGTCGCCGTACTTACTTTTGCGGTTTTTGCCCTGGCGCAGGTTACCAAAATCAGAAACAGTTATACTTGTAAGGCTGCCCCATTTTTTCCGGCCATAGTTTAGTTGGGCATGTATCGTTTTCTCGTCTGGTGCTGTGGCATAGCGGGTAAAAGCACTGCCGGTAAACAGTTTATTTTTATCCACGGAAAGTGCCGGCTGCAGCGTATGAAAGTGCAGTACGCCGCCAAGGGCATCAGAGCCATACACTACAGAGCTGGGCCCAAACACCACTTCAGCGCGATCAAGCATGCTGTTATCCAACGTGATGATGTTCTGCAGATGGCCGCCACGGTAAATGGCATTGTTCATGCGCACGCCATCTACCACCAGCAGCACCTTGTTTGCTTCAAAACCACGAATGATCGGGCTTCCGCCTCCCATCTGGCTTTTCTGCACCAGCACTTTACCGCTTTGCTGTACCACATCGGCTGTAGTGGGCTGGCTCATAAACTCCAGTTCCCTGCGGGTAAGTACCTCTACCTGCTGCGGCACTAGCTGCTGCTGTTGCGTAAACCTGCCGGCCGAAACCACCACCTCGTTCAGGTTATAGCTTTGCTGGGTAAGGGCTACCTGGTACTTAAGCTCCTGTAGTTGCTGCAGACTGATTGTCCGGGTTTGATAGCCGACGTAGGTGAAGTGAAACTGAGAGGTACTTGATAGGCTGCCGTTAAATTCTGCCAATCCTTTATCATCAGTTATAACAGATTTGCCCGAAGCCGTGACCACCACACCAGTTAAGGGCTGTAGCGTAGTTTTATCAACAACTTTTATACTTTGCGCCTCACAAAATTTGCACACAATCAGGAGCAGGAAAAGCAGCCCCAATACTTTATTCATGATAATCAATTCCTTTTAAGTTTCCGGATCCGTTTCGGGTAAAACCACAGCGTAAACCCGGTTACGGCAAGTAGCAGCAGCCCTAAGCCCAGCACATTCATACTTACAAGCTTAAACATGTCGCTGATAATAGAGCCATCGTGAATTTGTTCTATCCAATCAGAGTGGCGCTGAGCTACAGATAACACTTTGCCGGTGCTGCCATCTAGTTGTACTTCCCAGTAGCCTTCGCTAAAAAGCACTTTTGCCATGCCTTTGTCGGGTCTGGCCTCAATGCGGTCAATAGGGTTGTTTGTTATACTTTGGGCAGAGTCGAGGCCGGCGTAGGCAGCAGAGGCAAGGTCAGCCATCGATACCCATTGGCTCAGGTCATCGGTCTGCCCTTTAATGAGGGGAGGTTGCAGCAGGTCTACGTCTTTTTTCCAGCCCAGCAGCATGCCCGTTATACTACTGATCAATACAAAGATACCGATAACTAAGCCCACATAGCGGTGATATACCCGGTACTCGCGAAGGGTGCCGCTAAGCTTATTTACTTTTTGTTTAGTGTGGGGCTGCATATCTCGGTTTTGCCGTTTTCCGACCTACAAGTTCATATAATAGGGTGAGCTTTCCAATTTAAGTCAGACTTGATGATGCAATTAAAGTTTAAATGACAGGAGTAAATTTTTGCCATGCAACCCTTTTGTGAAAAACTGGCTCTTACCCCTGACTACGATCACACGCACAACCTACAACTATGTTAAACCACTTATATCCTTTACTACTTGTGTTTTTGCTATGGCAATGCAGCAACTATGAAACTAACGATCCTATAGAAGAAGTAAAAATAGGGGAGGACTTTATGCTGACAGCCGGTGAGCAGGTAAAAATAGTAGGAGAGGGTGAGCCTTTGGTGCTGCAATTTAGCTCTGTAACCGATTCACGATGTCCGGAAAATGCAATTTGTATGTGGTTGGGCAATGCAACGGTTATGCTAAATGCATCCAATACTGCGGAAAAAAACAAACAAATACAGATGTGCATCGGCGATTGCAGTCCGTTGCCGGTACAAAGCAAGCATAAGCTTGATCTGGAAGTTGGAGGCGCATTTTATACCATTACTCTAAAAGAAGCTACTCCTCTTCCCGGAGGTGACAAGGCTGGCGAAAGTAAGCACATAAGGCTGGTCGTAAACCACCAATAAACTAAACTGCCGTTATACTAAAGACTCAGCTATTTAAGCCTTAAATCTTGTATGAGAGAACTGCATTTTATACTTTGTGTGATGATGTTATTTTCGGGATGCAAACAGATCCCCATGCTGCCCAATGGGAGTTATTTTGGCGATGAGTTGAATTTGACAATAGAATCACCTGTGCAGTTAAGAAATAAAAACAGTGCCGATAAAACTACAGATGTGCTTACCGTTTCAGTTAAAAGTATAAACGACTCCCGTTGCCCTACTGGTGTTAATTGCATGTGGGCTGGTAAGGCAGATGTAGTGGTAAGCCTGGAGAAAAAGGGCGGAGAAACCGTTAACCTGGACTTATGCCTGGGGCAATGTTCAAATACTAATTTTAAAGAAACAGACTCGACTACACTCACTCTGAACGGATCAAAGTATAAAGTTACCCTGCTGCAGGTTAATCCTTACCCATCCTCCGATAATACCGAAGAGCCAAAAGTTGTCGTGCTTAAAGTGGAGGAAGAACTTTAAAGGTAACTAAATAAAAAAAAGCCCCTGCTACAGCTGTAACAGGGGCTTTTAGGTTTTTATACTTCTGGCTACTCCTTTACCGAAGATGTTGGATTCGCTTCAGCCTTTTTCTCATCTTTTTTCTTCACGCTGATAAAATCCACGCCCTGCTGCTGAATCATCTTGTTAAGCGCCGGAACATCCTGCTCCTTCACTTTCTTCAGCTCGTTCAGTTGCTCGTCTATCTGGGCTGTTACCTCTTTCTTAAAGGCATAAGCCTGGTCGGTTGGGCGGAAGTCGCCGGTGCTTACCTGCCCTACTAGGTTTGCCAACTTGTTGTTCAGGCGGATAGGGAAGTTAAGCGGATCCTGACCACTACGATTCTTTGTCTGATAAAGCGTCTCCTCAATCTTAGTGATCTTCCTCTCGATCGCGTTCGCAGACTCTACAATAGTTTTGTAATCACCACTCTGGCTTTTCAGGTTGCCGGTTAAAGTCTTCAGCTGGCCACGCATGGTACGGATGTCTTTGATGGCATCGTGCGTTTCAGTCAGCTTGTCACGAACATCCATCAGGAACGTGAACTGCGCTTTCAAGTCTTCTGGATTTGCTTTTGTGCGAGGATCCGGTAATATGGCAAAATCTGTTTCCTGGCTTTCTTTGTTTACCGTTAGCTTTGCCTTATACTTTCCAGGTATGGCTTTAGGGCCTTGCGTGCCACCACCCCAAATGATCATGCCATCAAAACGAGTGGCCTCCGGATAACGCATATCCCATACAAAGCGGTTCATACCTTTCTTCACTTCCAGCTTCTCGTTACGCTCCTTGGCGTTGCTGGAATAGCTGCGAATCAGCTTACCGTTTTCGTCCATGATCTCCATCTTCACTACAGTAGCAGAATCCGGAGCCGTTGGCAAATAGTAATGCATCATTGCGCCCCCCGGGTGGTTCTGGCCCGCTGTTTTAGAGTTGCCTCTGCTGCCACCGTCCATCTTGTAAGCATCCATTGGCTTGTACAGGTGGAACTTGCTATTGGCTATACTTCCGTTCATAGTATGCAGCGGCGTAATGTCATCAATCAACCAGAAACCACGGCCTTGTGTAGAGGCTATTAGGTTATCGTTCTTGATGGTCATGTCAGTGATTGGCACAATTGGCAGGTTTAACTGGAATGGCTGCCAGCTGGCTCCGTCGTTAAACGAGATGTACATGCCATACTCTGTACCAGCGTATAACAAACCCGGACGCTTCTGATCAGCACGAACTACGCGTGTAAAGTGGTTCTCTGGGATACCATCGGTAATCTTTGTCCAGGTTTTGCCGTAGTCGGTTGTCTTATAAAGGTATGGCCTGAAATCTCCTGACTTATACATGGTAGCTGCCACGTAAGCGCCACCTTTTATACTTGGGTGCGGATCGATGCTGTTGATCATGATCCACTCCGGCATGTTCTTGGGCGTTACTTTTGTCCAGGTTTTGCCATTGTCGCGCGTTACATGGATTAAACCGTCATCAGAACCAGTCCAGATAACACCTGGCTCAATAGCAGACTCATTGATGGCGAAGATGGTGCCGTAGTACTCTACGCTGGTGTTGTCTTTTGTGATCGGGCCACCAGACGGGCCAAGCTTTGTAGAGTCGTTGCGCGTCAGGTCAGGGGAGATGGTTTCCCAGCTCTGGCCTTCGTTGTAAGTAACGTGCACGTGGTTTGATGTAGTGTAGAGCTTCTTCGGATCGTTTGGTGAGAACAGAATCGGAAAATTCCACTGGAATCTATACTTCATGCCCTCTGCACCGTGGCCCATCGGGTTATCCGGCCACACGTTTATCACACGCTCCTGGTTGTTGCTGTGGTTTACTCTTGATAAAAAGCCGCCATAGTTACCGCCATATACAATCTCAGGGTTCGTTGGATCCACTGCCAGATGCGCACTTTCCGAGCCTGCTGTAGTTTCCCAATCATTTTCTGTGATGGCATACCCATCAGAGCGGTGCGAGATACGAACAGTAGAGTTGTCCTGCTGTGCCCCGTAAATGCGGTAAGGGAAGTGGTTATCTGTGGTTACACGGTAAAACTGCGCCGTATTCTGGTTATGGTACGTGCTCCAGTTCATGCCGCCATCTGTCGTTACCTGTGCACCACCATCGTCGGCAATTATCATGCGCGATGGATTTTCAGGAGCGATCCAAAGGTCATGGTGATCGCCATGTGGGGCATTGCTGCTTTCAAAAGTACGGCCACCATCTTTAGAGCGATGGTACGATACATTCAGCACATATACCACATCCTCATCTTTCGGGTCGGCATACACGCGGGTGTAGTACCAGGCACGCTGGCGCAGGTTACGGTCATCGTTCACCTTCTTCCAGGTAAGGCCACTGTCATCGGAACGGAATAAACCGCCTTCATCAGCCTCTACCATGGCGTATACTCTTTCTGAATTTACCGGGGAAACAGCTACACCGATTATACCCAATGTGCCTTTAGGCAAGCCCTGGTTTTTAGAGATCTCTTTCCAGGTGTCGCCGCCGTCGGTGCTTTTCCAGATACCAGAACCAGGCCCGCCAGAAGACAGGCTATAAGGCGTACGGCGCACATTCCAGGTAGTGGCGTAGAGGTTACGGCTGTTGTTCGGGTCGATGATCAGGTCTACAGCGCCGGCATCTTTATTAGCAAACAGCACACGCTTCCAACTTTTGCCACCATCTATACTTTTGTAAACCCCACGCTCTTCATGCGACTTGTAAAGGTCACCCATTACGGCCACGTATACTATGTCCGGGTTTTTAGGATGTATGCGGATACGGCCAATGTGCTTGGAATCTTTTAGCCCAATGTGTTGCCATGTTTTACCGGCATCCACCGACTTCCAGACGCCATGGCCCGACGATACGTTGCCGCGCACTGTTTTTTCACCTTCGCCTACATAGATCACATTTGGGTCGGCTTCGCTAACGGCAACGGCACCGATAGAACCTCCAAACGTACCATCCGAGATATTGTCCCAGGTAGAGCCGCCATCGGTGGTGCGCCACACGCCGCCGCCTGTTGCCCCGAAGTAGTATAAATTAGGCTTACCCGGCACACCTGTTGCGGTAGCAGAACGGCCACCACGGTAAGGGCCGATGCTGCGCCAGGTCATGCCGTCATATAATTTAGGATCAACGGCTGCAGGAGCGTCTTTTTGCTTGCTGCTGCGCGTTTTCTGTTTCTGAGCCATAATCTCCGGCGAAGCCACAGCCATGGCTAACAGTAAACAGGCAACAGAGCCAGTTCTGCGCAAAGTTTTATTCATGAGGATGTTGTAAGGTTAGTTAGTTTAGGTTTTGACCTATGATTTAGGAAAAATCAGGAATAAAAGCAAGCCGGACCAGGATTTGCAGGATTAATAGATTGTGGGGATGACCTTTGGATACTAAAGAAAACATAAAGACCTCGCGGCGTCTTTAAGACCCGCGAGCGTCTGATGCATGCTACGTAGCAACAGCCTTCCCACCCAGACGCTAGCAGGACCTCCGGACGCTGCTAGGTCTATATTATCAGCCAAAGAAAAGAGACGCAAAATGTTGCGTCTCTACATTATCATTGTAATTCTACAATCTCTGAAGGCAATCCTGTCCATCTTAAAATCCTGTAAATCCTGATTCTGAATGAACTTTATACTTAGGTGCGCGGAGATGTCGATTCTTGCTTTTTCTGCCTTGGTTTTGCGCGCCGCTTGTCTTTGCGTTTAATATACACCGCCGATGGGCCTTTGTCGTCCTCTTTTCGGATAACGAAAATCTCTTTATAGGCTTTTATCAGTTGCAGGAGTTGGTTGTACCCAAATGTACGCGGGTCAAAACTGGGGTCCAGTTGGCGCAGGTTGGCACCCATAGAGCCTAAATGCGCCCAACCGTCTTCGTCGGCGGCCATCACAAAAGCCTCTTTTAGCAGTGGTAAAGGGTTAGGTTTTGATTGGCTACCTCCATTTTCAGGTTCTTTACCAGCCTCCTCAATTTTGCGTTCGTCAATATCGTCTGTCAGGTTTTCTGTGAAGATAAATACGTTGCAGGCGTTTACAAATGGCTTGGGTGTTTTGCGCTGCCCTATGCCCATTACAAAAATGCCGGCCTCACGGATTCTTGTTGCCAAACGCGTATAGTCGCTGTCTGATGACACAATACAGAAGCCATCTACCAGGTCGCTGTGCAGCAAGTCCATGGCATCGATGATCAGGGCGCTGTCGGTAGCGTTTTTACCTACAGTATAACGGAACTGCTGTATAGGCTGAATGGCGTGGTTGTTAAGGCAGTCTTTCCAACCGTTCATCTGGGGGGTGGTCCAATCGCCGTAAATTCTTCGGATAGTGGGTGGGCCATACTTTCCGGCCTCTGCTAAGATTTTTACAATAAGGCTCGGCTGGGCATTGTCGCCGTCAATAAGCATGGCCATGCGCGACGGTTTGCGTTCTCGTGTTGTGTATTTCATGTATAAAAGGTTGCTTTTGCTGCTTTTTGCTGCTGCACCTTGCTGTGGGTGCGATACCATTTATACTTCTAATATCAGTAGAGGTTATATTCACTTTGTCTTATACTTTGCTACAAATTGCTTAACTTACCGTAACAGAGGTTTAAAATGACTTTATGATCAGGATAAAAAAGATTTTGCTTATGCTGGGTTCAGCTTTCGCGGTATCTACCGGCACCGCCCACAGCCAGGCGCAGGTTTTTAAGGCCGAAGAGCCGCTGGCGCATACGTATTCAATTGTTGCCCGCGATCCTAATACCGGAGAAATGGCCGTTGGCGTACAGAGCCACTGGTTTTCGGTAGGTACTGCCGTACCTTGGGTAGAGGCTGGTGTAGGGGTAGTAGCCACACAATCTTTTGTAAATAAATCTTACGGGCCACTGGGTTTACAGCTCCTGAAAGAGGGTAAAACAGCTGAAGAGGCGCTGGCTATACTTTTAGCTGAAGACGAAGGGCGCGAAGTACGCCAGGTTTCTATACTTGATGCCAAAGGCAATGTTGCAACACATACAGGTAAGCAATGCATCCGTTATGCCGGACACATAACAGGTAAAAACTTCTCGGTACAGGCCAACATGATGCTGACTGACAAAGTATGGCCGGCCATGGCAAAAGCATTTGAACGCAGCGAAGGACAGCCGCTGGCAGAGCGTGTGCTGTTGGCGATGCAGGCAGCAGAGCAGGAGGGAGGCGACATACGTGGTAAGCAATCTGCTGCATTAGTGGTGGTTAAAGGCCAGCAGTCAAACCAACCCTGGGACGATAAAACGATTGACCTGCGCGTAGATGACCATGAAAAACCACTGGATGAGCTGGCCCGCCTGCTAAAAGTACACCGCGCCTACGAGCACATGAACAACGGCGACCTGGCCATAGAAAAAGGAGATATGCAAAAAGCGATGCAGGAGTATGGCAAAGCTGAAAATATGTTCCCGGAGAACCTGGAGATGAAATACTGGCACGCCATCGGCCTTGCCAGTAGCGGCCAGGTTGATGCAGCAGCCAAATTACTGCGCGAAGTATACCGCAAAGATGACAATTGGCGGGAGTTAACTGCGAGACTACCGGAAGTTGGTTTGCTGAATGTGAGTAAGAAGGATCTGGAGAAGTTGTTGAAAGCGAAGTAGAGTATAGAGGCAGATGTTATAAAGCATCTGCCTCTATACTTTTAGCAGTGGCTATAACTTGGGCTGACGTTTTTCTGCCTTTTAATCTATTTAACTTTATTCCTCAGTCTTGAGTGCCTATACTTTTACTTCATACTTTGGTGCCCTCAAGGCCGGGTGGCCTCGTTTCTCTGCATCGCTGCTGTGTTCCCTCCTGCGCTGGGGGCACTGCCACTAACGTGGCACCGGATCTCACAAGGCAGCTCAACAGAGAAACTGGAATCGACACTTCTTAACTTACGGCTGTTGCAAATGTGAACAAAGTATAAATTTTAATTTGTAGGGACAGGTCACGGGCTGTTCGAGCAATGGCATCAGCAATAAAACTTACACCTCTGCTAAAGCAACGGCAGAAAGTCCCCCTTTGAAGGGGGCGAAGGGGGATGTTTAACAGTTGCTATAAAACAGTGGCTTTGGTCAGGTGCACCAAACGACGGTCCACTGTTGGGGGTAGGGGCCCTCGATAAAGAGCGTTCAGCGAGTTTGGAGCGTCCCCGAATCAAGTTCGGGATGTGCCACTTGACTTTTTTGTCTACTTTTTGTGTCAAGTAGGATATCCCGAACTTGATTCGGGGACAAAAAGTAGGGCCCACCCGGCGAGGCGAAAAGCTGGCAGAAACAGATAAGTTTCTATTCTGAAGAGTTGCCTTTTCATGGCATTTGCTTAACCTCCCTTCTACCAAGATCCTTGACAGGATGACAAAAAGAGAGGAGCAAGACTATCGTGAGTCAGTTGGAACAGTAAGTATAAAACTCCCCAGGAGCAAGGGCGGTTGACCCAGTACTTTAAAAACGCCTCAGGAACCACGCATTTCAAATGTATGTTCAAACCCCGAACAAGTATCTCAAAAATGCTTATCTTGAAACTCCTAAACTAAACTGCTAAACACAAACCTTACAATGCTAACAAAGAAAGTCTTACGAAATGTAGTTGTGGCTGCTGCAGCGATGGTAACCATGCCGGCCATGGCGCAGCAAAACTATAAAACTGACTCTGCCACTATCAAAAACATCTACAACAACGCCCTCACCAGCTACGAAAGCTATGAAAACCTGCGTTACCTCACCAAAAACATCGGGGCCCGCTTAAGCGGTTCCCCGCAGGCAGCTGCTGCCGTAGAATGGAGCCGCCAGGTAATGGAAAAGATGGGGCTCGATAGAGTATACCTGCAGGAGGTAATGGTGCCATACTGGGTGCGCGGTGATAAAGAAGTTGGCCGGATCATCAACTCCAAATTAATAGGCAGCCAGGATGTAAATATCTTAGCCTTGGGAGGCTCTGTGGGTACAGGCGAGAACGGTCTGAGCGCTGAAGTAGTTGAAGTTAAGAGCTTTGAAGAACTGGAGAAGCTGGGCAAAAAGAAAGTAAAAGGCAAAATCGTATTCTTCAATCGTCCGTTCGATAACACGCATGTAATAACAGGTGCTGCTTACGGCGGTGCTGTGGATCAGCGTGGTGGTGGTCCGGTGGCAGCTGCTAAACTTGGTGCTATTGGTGTTGTGGTTCGCTCCATGACGAATGATATACAGGATGTACCGCATACAGGTGGCACGCGCTACGAAGAAGGTGTGGAGAAAATACCGGCAGCAGCCATCAGTACAAGAGGGGCAGAGCAGTTAAGCAAGTTGCTGGCAAATGACCCAAACCTGAAGTTTTACATGCGCATGACTTGTGAGACATTACCAGATGTGCTGTCTTACAACGTAATTGGCGAAATAAAAGGAACAGAGAAGCCTGATGAGATCATCTTGGTAGGAGGCCACCTGGATTCATGGGATGTTGGCGAAGGCGCACACGACGACGGTACTGGCTGTGTGCAGTCTATTGAAGTATTGCGTTTGTTTAAGGATATGGGCATTAAACCAAAGCGTACGATACGTGCCGTGATGTTTATGAATGAGGAGAACGGTTTACGTGGCGGACGTAAGTATGCCGAGGAAGTAAAAGCAAAAGGAGAGAAGCACATTGCTGCGATTGAATCGGATGCAGGGGGCTTTACACCACGTGGCTTCGGTATTGATGGTAATGATGGGCAATATGCGCAGGTGTTAACCTGGAAACCATTACTGGCTCCTTACGGCCTACACGACTTGACACGTGGCGGCGGCGGTGCTGATATTGGGCCATTAAAAGGCCAGGGAACTGTTGCCCTGATCGGTTTCCGCCCGGACTCACAGCGTTACTTCGATTATCATCACACTGAAATCGATACATTTGAACAGGTAAACCGCCGCGAAATGCAATTAGGTGCAGCTTCTATGGCATCACTGGTATACCTGATCTCAGAGTATGGCCTGAGCGGCAACGGAGCGAAGGCAGCTAAGTAGGAAGTATCCATTATGGCGCGAGCGTCCTCGCTCGTGACTTGCTATAGCATGGGCCTCTGGCCCAGTCTAGTTACAGACTCTACACCATTATAGGACACGGGTTATAAACCCACGCCAGCAAACTAATTAAAAGTATAAAGGCCTCCCGATCAGGAGGCCTTTATACTTTATCTTCTAAGGCAGCAGCAGCGAACTGTCGCCGTAACTCAAAAACCTGTAATCATTTTCCATGGCGTGCTGGTATACTTTGTGCCAGTTCTCACCGATTAAAGCAGAAACCAAAAGCAGCAGCGTACTCTCCGGCTGGTGGAAGTTTGTAACCAGGCCGTTGCAGATCCTAAAAGTATAACCTGGGGCTATGATGATCTGTGTACTGGCATGCAGATACTCCGTTTTCTGCTGCTCCATATACTTTAGCAAAGCAGTAAGCGCCTCCTTAGCAGTTGGCAATTCTATACTTTCATAGGCTTGCCACTGTGTTACGTGTAGCTCCTGCGCAGGCAGCTGGGGCTGTTGCCATACTTTGGTGCCTAGCCAATACAAACTTTCTAATGAGCGCATGCTGGTAGTGCCTACAGGTATAACCGGGTTGCCCAAGTGCTGCAGAAGTTGCTCCAGAAAAATCTTTGAAATAAACAGCTGCTCAGCGTGCATCTCATGGGCTTCCATGGTGTCGGCTTTCACTGGTTTAAAGGTGCCAGCTCCAACGTGCAGTGTTAAGTATGCCTTGTCTATACTTTTTTGCTTTAGTTGCTCCATTACCCTGTCAGTAAAGTGCAGGCCGGCAGTTGGGGCCGCTACGGCGCCTTGCTGGTTCGCATAAATGGTCTGGTAACGGGTATGGTCGTCAGGGGTGAGGTCGCGGTTAAGGTATGGAGGCAAAGGTAACTTGCCACAACGCTCCAGCACCTCTGCAAATGTTAAGTCCGCAGGTGTCCAGGTGAAGCGGATGAGGAAATGGCCTTCCTGTTGGGCCTCGCGTTCTGCCTGCACTTCGCCTCCTTCAAAGTATAACTTTACGGGTCCGCTTTTCCAGCGCTTGTTGTTGCCAACCAAACATTTCCAGATGCTGGCTTCTGTTTGCTGCATGGCCAGTTGTATTTCGCGGTGCGGGGCCACAGGCTCCAGGCAAAATATCTCCACTAAGCCACCAGTCTCTTTCTGCATCAGTAGCCTTGCCTGCACTACTTTGGTATCGTTAAACACGAGTAACGTATGGGGGGGCAGCAGTTGGGGTAAATCTGTAAAAGTATAGTCTGAGATCTGGCCCTGGCGGTACTGCAGCAACTTAGACTGGTCGCGCTCAGGCAACGGAAATTTGGCAATGCGTTCGTCTGGCAGCTCGTACACGAAATCCTTTATGGCCAGCTTCTTCGGGTTGGTCATTGTAAACATGTTGGTCGAGGTGCAAAGGTAGTGCATAAACCGTTAAAGCGTATGCTGATGCTATACTAACATTTTACCAGATCCACTTCGGGCAAAACACTTTCTGTTTGTTGTTTAGCTTTAACCCCACTACTACCTCATGGCTGTTAGCACTAACTTGGTTTAATTCTGATGTAGTGATGTCGTAGGAGTAACTTACATCGAGCATGTGGTTCAGGTAAATACCGACTGTTCCTGTAAAGGCATCGCCGTGGCGGTAAGAGCTGCCCAGCCAGAAACGTTGGTCGTACGTAAATTTAGTATTCACATCCACCATCGAAAGGCCACTCTCTGCCGTTTTTACCATCACCGAAGGGGTTATGTTAACTAGGTCTGATGCTTTAATCCGTATGCCGCCTGTTACGTAATAATGTCGTTGGAGTGCGGCATGCGGTTCTGTATTCGGGTTGTCTTTTTCTCTTCTTAACAACTGCATCCCCGAAAAACCAACATAAAAGTTAGCGCTGTAAAGCCAGAAGCCTACTCCCAGTTCTGCTTTGTTCATGTGGGCGGCATCACCTGTCAGAAACGGGTCTTCGGGTGTTAGTACGTTCAGCTCTTTTTTATTTAACCGAAATTGTTTCAAGCCAGCGGTAACGCCTGCCGACATGTTCAGGTTACTGGTAAGGGGCAAGTGGTAGGCATAGCTTAAGCTCATAGAAAAAGTCCTTAGTAGCCCAGCCTTATCCATCTGTGCCACAGCACCTACACCATGGTGAGGTTTTATATGAAAGCGGTTGTTTTTGTTAGCTCCTGAATCTCCATTTGAGCCGCCGTTACCTATACTTAAACGTTTAGCGTTTCGGTCGTTTTTGTTGATGGAGGAGTGCAGGCTGGTATAAAAGCTGGTAGGAGCTCCCTCTAGTCCAACCCATTGTGTGCGGTAACTGGTGCGTACATCTATGTAGTTTTCGATACCGGCCACAGCAGGGTTTAGCAGAAAATTGTTTTGCGTATACTGGGTATGCTGCGGCAACTGCTGAGACTGCACCGTACGGCAAAGTATAAGTATGAAAACTAAAGTATAAATTACCTTCATAGGCCGCTACTTTATCAGGGTTATACTTCCTGAGACTGGCTCCTCGTTCATACCCAGGTCTATGATGTAATAGTATGCGGCCATAGGCAATGGCTTACCATTGTGCATGCCGTTCCAGGGCTCCTGGTATCCTTTGGAGTCGTATATCTGATTGCCCCACCTTGTAAAAACCTGTACACGGCAGTTAGGGTAATGCTCAATATTGCCGATGTGCCAGGTGTCGTTCAGGTTGTCGCCGTTCAGGGTGATGGCGTTGGTTGGTTCTATGCGCGGTAGTACAGTTACTGTTACCTCATCTGTTGACACACAGCCAAACTCCGAGGTTACCTGTACAGTATAGGTGGTTGTTTGCTGCGGCCTGGCAATAGGGTTTGGTATGTTAGGGTCAGACAAGCCAGTAGCCGGTGACCAGCTATACTTTGCGCCGCCTTCTGCTCTTAATTCGATTTGTTTTCCTTGAATGATGGTCTTATCCTCGCCGGCATCAGCGGCGGGAGGTGCTACAACCGCCGTTACTTTTACTCTTTCGGAACAGGCGCAGCCGTTGCCGTTAACCGTCTGCACATAATAGGCGGTAGTAGCTGCCAGTGCAGGTGTAGTATAGGAGTTGCCAGTATGTAGCAGGGTCCCGTCAGTGGGTTGGTCGTACCACTCCAGTTTATAGCTTGATACGGGTGTACTAGCTGTGATCGTTACTGTCTCGTTGGGGCAGACTGTAGTGCCTTTAACAAGCGGCGGGGCAGGTAGCGGATCAACCGTGGCAAGTATAACATTGCTGGTGTTCTCGCAAGGCGTTGAAACAACCACACGCCTGAACCAGGTTTTTTGTGTTAACAGTCCGGAAGTATAAGTTACGCCGGTGTTATTTCCCGGTGCCGGAGCAAAACCATCCATATCGCTTACGGTACTGTATTCCCAGCGATAAATATAAGCCCCGTTGCCTCCGTTGGGCACTGTGCCTGTTAACGGAGTAGCTGCCTTACCATAACACACCAGTTGGTTTCCGGTTATGGTATTCTCAGTTACTAAAGGAACAACTGTGATCTTTACGGCTATACTTGTTACCGCAGGGCAGGGGGCAGACTGCACCGTTCTTCTGAACCAGGTGGTCTTGCTAAGTTTGCTGGGCTGGTAGCTGTGTGTGTTGTTTGTGCCGGGTGCAGGCTTAAAGCCGTTGTCTTCTCCTGTATGGCTAAACTCCCACAAGTAAGTATAAGTGCCGTTGCCACCATTGGGGTTTGTGCCTGTTAAAAGTGCCGGTGCTGTATTAATGCATATAGTCTGGTCCTGCGATACAGTGTTGTTTTGGATGGGTTCATTTACTGTGATCTTGACTGCCTCGCTTATACTTTCGCTGCAAAGGCCGGAGGTAACTTTACGTCGGAACCACGTTGTTTGCGTTAGTGTTGGCGGACTGTAGTGCTGTGTGTTATTTGTACCCGGGGCAGCTGTAAAACTGCCGCCGCCTGAGGTGCTTACTTCCCAGGTATAAACATACGGAGCATTACCTCCCGCTGGTAAACTTCCTGTTAGCCTGGTTGGGGATTCGCCGGTGCAGATGGTTTGTTCTGTCGAAGCAGTATTGTTTGTGATGTTGTATTGCTTTGTCTTTATTTCGACTATCTCTGTTCTGGTAACATTGTTGCCGCAGGTAGGAGACACCACCTTAAACTCTATCTGGTAACTGGGTTGTTTTATTGTTTCGCAGGTTATTTGCCAGGTTAAGGGAGAGGTAACCGTGCCAATGCCAGTTCTTGAATCAAACGTTATACTTTGAGAATTCAGGTCAAAGCCTTTGCCTTGTGCGGAGATGATTACCTCTTCGTTGTCTGTGTCACGTCCGGTTACATCAAAGGTTAGCACATCTCCCGCCTCCACAGTGTAAACTTGCTTGTTGTTCGAGAAGGTAAGTCCGGGAGGTTTATCTGGCATCGGCTCCACAACCATACTTAGGCGCAGGGTATCTGTTTTGGGTAAGCCACACCCGTTGTCTCCGTTGTCACTCACGATCAGGTCGAGCAGGTAGGTCTGGCCTTTGGTGTCGAAGCATCTGTCAAGGCAAAGCGACGCCTCCAGTACTTTTTCGCCGCCTGCAGTGTTTACCATGCCTGTAGTTATACCTTTAAAGCTGAAGTAGTTGTTGTTAAAATTTACCGGTTTTGCAGTTAGCCGTAGCGTTTCGTCTTTGTCAGGGTCTGTAAAGTATACTTTAATGCACCTTGAGCTTGTAGGCGTGATGCGGATCAGTTCACCTTCTTTATAAGTGGTGGCCGCACCATCCGTGATAGCCGACACAATAGGATTCTCGTTCTTTCGGCAAGTTTTCACCAGTAGCTGGAAATCCCTTCGCACTTCTCCGATCTTGACGCCGTTCCTGTATTCCTGACAACGTACGCCGAATACAAACAGTCCTGCATGGTCTGGCTTTACGGTGAGCCTGCCGGTTTTCTCATCAATCTTAACTGCCGGGTCTCCCTGTATCTGCTGGTCTTTAGAATACCCGGGCAGCCAGCTTATCTCAGGATAGGGGCCGCTGCTAGGAGGTGGAATAATGCTGGTGGGTGAGCTATTGCCGTTCAGGGGAGTTACCAGGTCATAAACCAGTTGGTCGCCGTCTGCATCGGTGCTGCCAAAATTGTAGTAAAACAGTTCACCTACGCAGGCATAATCGTTTGGAGGCGGCGAAAGCTTAGGAGAGGAGTTCCTAAATGCGTTTCCGTTTTTTACTACTGCCGGAAACTCCATGTAGAACGTAGTGCCAGCCGAACCGGACTCCTTAATATTGGTAATTGTGTTGTTGCGGCAGCAGCGTTCCCAGACAACGTAATACCCGGCAGCATTGGTATACACAGCAGGGTCCAGAAATACATCTTCGTAGTATAGCATTACCGTTGTTTTGATATCACTGGTGGAGCAGCCAACGTTGGTATAGTTCATCGCAGACTCCGACCTGAAAGGTAGCCTAATGGTAGTGATAAATTTATCGGTCCCTTTTTCAAAAATGTTGACACTTACAGACATATCCCTCGCACCCGGACTGCCGTTTACCTGGTCGAAGTATAAATTGAAGAAGAGTCTGTAGTTGTTTTCAGAAACATGGCGCAGTTCAAACTCACCGCCAACAATATGCGTTGCAAATGCGCTGTAGCAAATAAGCAGCGGGAATAACAGCAGGAATAAGCGTTTTGCCATTCTATTGCATCTAAGTATAAACCAAGCAGTATTTCAGGGCAATGCCCCGGATAGGATGTTAATTTTTGTTATACTGCTTTAATTGTATTTGGATGCAAAAATTTGTGGTTATAATTATATAGTTTGTTTTTGGTGATAATGGTGGCTAGGAGGATGGAAAGAGGTGATGCTTAAAGTATAAGAAATTGGCTGTTTTAATGAAAGGCAGATTTTGTTTATCGAATAGTATAAATGCCCTTACTTAGCCATTCCCTCACTGCTTTCTTCCAGGTCATTCAGTTCAAGGCGTAGGGCATTTACAGAAATTTGTATTTCGCGGAGAGCCAGGGCCAGTGAGGCCATCAATAAAACCATGCTCAGGCCGAAAAGATATTTCCCGGCCGTATTGTAGCCGGCAAAAAGCACAAACATACAGGCCACGCAACCAAAAATGCTACTGATGCCAAAGGCCTGCATGTTCTTTATCAGTACAAGGCGGGTGCGCAGGTTTTCTATCTGGCCATAAACCAAAGTGCTGTGTGTGGTGGCATAGCGCTTTTTAAGACTGCGGATAAGGTTGGCCAGCGCAATAAAACGGTTGGTATAAGCCAGCAGCAACAGCGAAATAGCCGGAAACAGAAGTGCAGGAGTAGTCAGCGTGATTTCCATACTTTACTTTGTAACTAAGTTGTTACAGATTCTTCAGAAAGTCCTCGTCCAGTGGCTCAATGTCATCCTCGTCGTGGTTTTTCGCATCCCAGTCAACTTCGGGTAACAGCTCCAGTCCTTGAAAGATAAGTTCGTCCAGTTCTTCTTTGCTTGCCGCATCCAAAGTTCGCTCAAACATACCCAGTAAGTAGTCACGCTGCTCGTTCACGAATATCTCGTGGTACAGGTTGTCAAACTTTGCAATTTGCTTTTGTATGATCTTATCGATCTCACGTGCGTTTTTGGCTTTGATCGCCTCCTGCAATACATCCAGCACTTCTTTGCTTTTCTCGTTGTCAGCAAGGCGCACAAAAGCTTTTACAAAGGCAATGGCCACACCCAGGCGCAGGCGCTCAAAGCGGAAGTTGAGTTCCTCGCTGGGCTTTCCTCCCTTTTTCTGCGCTTCTTTGTAGGCCCGTTCAAACTGCTGGTATACACTGGTTGCGCCCTCTTCATAAACAGCAGGCTTGTCTGTATCAAAAGCCAACTCTAGCAGCATTTCAAAGCTTTTAGCACTCATAAGGTTATACTTTACGGGATGTTTGTACTGCAAAGGTAATGGTTTATACTTTCTTACACTATGCACACCTACCAGAGTATAAAAGCAAAAGCCGGAGTAAGTGCTCCGGCCTCTGTACTAGCTTTCATAATTGGTAAAAAGGAACTAGGGTAAAGGTAATGTCATAAATATCTTTTAATGTTTACCACATAAACTGCGGACAGATAACTTTTCTTCGGTTGTTCAGCTTAATACCTAAAACCACTTCGTGCGTGCCTACTGTTGCCTGCTTCAGGTTTGAGGTTGCCATCTCGTAAGCGTAGCTCAGGTCCAGCATGTAGTTCAGGTTAACGCCGGCCATGGCTGCCCACGCATCGGTATGGCGATACGTCGCACCTAGCCATATCTGTTGGCCGTACAATGCACGCAGGGTCACGTCGATGGCAGGAGAGGAAGTTGGTGTCGTCTTTACCATGACCGAAGGTATAAGCGCCAGGTCCTGTGATGGCTGAAAGCGCATGCCGGCGGTAGTATAAAGGTGCGGCTGCAGGCTCAGGTTTGGCTCATCGCCTTGAATGTCAGAACCGCTTTTCACTAACTGAGCTCCTGATACACCAATATAAAAGTCCGGGGTATAAAGCCACATGCCCAGCCCCAGGTCCATCTTTGTAGAATTGAGTTTTGAACCGCTGTTTAAATACGGATCGTTCGGGTCGTGTGCGTTAGCCTCTACAACGTTAACGCTGTACTGCGTTAGGCCAGCAGAAATACCACTCGATAAGGTAAAGTAATTCGTAAGAGGCAGGTGGTAAGAGTAACTGCCATTAAGCGTAGATGCTCTTAATAAACCAGCCTTATCTACCTGTACTACGGCACCTACGCCATGGTGGGGCATTGTTTTCTTATAGCTGCTTCTTTTAGAAAAACCGTATGCGTTTGGCTTACGGGCTTTCGGTGAGCCGCTGCTCTGTTTGCCGAGCGGGGCATGCAGGGATGCATAAAACGTTTCCGGTGCTCCCTCAATGCCTACCCACTGGCTACGGAATCCTGTGCGCAAGTCGGCATAGCTTTCTATGCCGCCTACTGCAGGGTTTGTTAAATAGTTGTTAAGCGCATACTGGGTATGCTGTGGTTTTTGCTGCGCCAGCGTTTGTCCAACTGCGGCGATAACAACCAAGGCTACTGCTAAAATTCTTCTCATCTCTGGCGATTATTTTACAATTGTTACACTTCCTGAAATCGGAGCCGACGTAGCGTCTAGCTTAATGATATAGTAATAAGCTCCCACCGGCAGCGCATTACCGTTCTTGGTTCCGTTCCATGCCTCCGGGTATCCCTTCGACTGGAAGACCTGCTCGCCCCAACGGGTATAGATCTCGACAGTGGCGTTAGGGTAATTCTCGATTCCTTTAATTTCAAACCTGTCGTTGTATCCGTCTCCGTTTGGCGTGATCACGTTGGTGATGATAATTCTCGGAAGCACCGTTACCGTTACCTGCTTTGTAACCACACAGCCTTCGCGGGTTGTTACCTTCACTACATAAGTAGTTGTTTTGGCAGGCTTGGCAACAGGAGTAGAAATAGTCGGGTCAGATAAGCCTTCAGCCGGAGACCATTCGTAAGAGGCTCCGCCGGTGGCACTTAACTGTACCGTTTTACCTTCTATTATGGTCAGGTCTTCTGATACAGTTACCTGTGGGCCTACCACCTGTACTTTTGCTTCCTGGCGTGTACTTTCGCAACCGCTTGTACTCACCGACTGCACCCAGTAAGAAGTGTTAGAGTTTAGTACCGGAGTCGTGTAAGAGCTACCGATAAATACCAACGTACCACCCTGCGGCGCATCGTACCACTCAACTGTTAGGCCGGCCATGGCTGTAGCAGTAAGGGTAGTACTCACACCAGGGCAGATAGCGGCAGAGGTCACAGTAGGAGCATTAGGAGAAAACACAACTTCGATCTTCACAGCTGCGCTTATACTTTCAGCGCATGATCCTTCGGTTTTTACTTTTCTTCTGAACCAGGTTGTTTTTGTGAAGTTCTCTGTCGGAGTATATCCCTGGCCAGTAGCCCCTGAAATATCCGTGAAGTTTGCGCCGTCTGTACTGCGCTGCCATTGATAGGTATAGGTTCCGGAACCACCGTCAGGTATCGAACCAAACAAGGCCGAAGCTTTACCTCCTGCACATACTGTTTTAGCTCCGCTTATCGTGTTATTCGTGATAGGCTGGTCTACCAGCACCTGAACAGCGCGGCGCGTGCTGCTTGTACAACCGTTGCCATTTGTCGCCTCCACGTAGTAAGTAGTGCTAACAGAAAGGGCAGGGGTTACAAACATGATTCCTGAAGCCAGTGCGTTTCCGCCAGAAGCAACATTATACCAGCGGTAGGTTATGTTGTCAGCCGTTGAAGATGGATTCAGGATCTTAAGTGTTGCAGAGTTGCCTGTACACACGCGCTGGTTATCGGCAACCGGAGTTACCGGCAACGGTATTACTGTCACCATCACCGCATTACTTACCGTTTGGCTGCAAGCACCAGCGGCGCGTGCTACTCTTCTGAACCATGTATCAGCTGTAAGTGCACCCGGGGCATAATCCTGGGCATAGGCACCTACTATACTTACAAAGTTCACACCGTCGGTGCTGCTTTCCCACTGGTAGGTAATCGTTGCTGTGCTGCCGCCGTTTGGCATTGAACCGCTTAACCTGGCAGGGGTTGCCCCGCTGCAGATGGTCTGGCTGCTGCTGATGGTGTTGTTTGTAAGCGGTGTGGTAATGTTTACGGTTACTACATGCACGTCGCTTGCGCAGGCCGGTGTTGTGGTAGTATTTGCCACTACATGGAATGTTGCCTTAGATGAAAGCGGTACTGTAGTATAAGTAATGCCGGTATGCAGGAAAGTACCGTTCACATCGTACCACTTATACACCATGGCTCCATCCGGAGCAATTATGCTTAATGTAGCGCTGCTGCCTGAGCAAACTGTCGCATCATTTGCAACAGGGGTAGCCGGTTTACCAGTTACACGCACATCTACCTGCTTTCTAGTTACGCTTACACAACCTGCTGTATTCACGGCCTCCACAAAGTATGATTTTCCAGCAAACAGTGCATCCGTAGAAGTATAAGAAATGCCCGATCCGATTAAGTTAGTACCAGCTGCATCGTTATACCAGCGATACTCCAGCGTTGGGTCAGGGTTCTTAACGAACAAGGTTACTCTTTCGCCTGCACATATAGCGGCATTCTCAACAGTTGGAACGCCTGGCAATTGAGACACGCTTACAACAACTCCTTTTCTGGTCGGGCTCACGCAGCCAGCCGCTGTCATCGATTCTACATAGTAGGTCGCACTTGCTGTCAGGCCGCTTACTGAGAAGGTATTGCCTGTTGCCAGTAATTTGCCAGTGCTGTCAAACCATCTGTAAGTAAGTGTTACATCCGGCTGGTTTACACTTAATACCACAGTCTGTCCTGCGCATATCGCTTTGTTCGAAGCTAGCGGTTCGGCAGGTAGTGGTGTTACTGTTACATTTACGGCTTCTCTCGGGCTCACACATCCTGATGCGTTAACGGCCTCTACAAAGTATGTTCTGTCTGATGTAAGTGCTCCGGTTTCGAACGTTGGCTGTGCTGCTAGTGGCGTACCACCTGTGGCTGCACTATACCACCTGTAGGTTAGGGCCGGGTCCGGCTGCTTCACACTTAGTGTAGCTGAGCCGCCTGCACATACAAAGGCATCATCCACCTCCGGCATAGTTGGCAGTGGCGTAACAGCTACATTTACCGCTCTGCGTGGGCTTGTGCATGCAAGCGCTGTGTTGGTAAACGCCTCTACAAAATATACTGTGTTGCTGCCCAAGTTTGGTGTAGTATAAGAAGAACCGTTAGCAACCAACGCGCCGTTTGCATCGAACCAGCGGTAATTCAGCTTCGTGTCCGGGTTGCTCACACTTAGCGTTGTGCTGCCGCCGGTACAAACAGACTTATCTGCTGCCTGTGGCATGGCCGGCAGTGGTGTAGTATAAACTGTAACAGCTTTGCGTGGGCTGATGCATCCGTTAGCGTTTATTGCCTCCACGTAGTATATTTTGTCGGAAGTTAAGCCACCCACTGTAAAGGATGTTCCATTTGCCAGGCTGCTTCCTCCTGTGGCCACATCAAACCAGCGGTAAGTATAGGTTGCTTCAGCGGCATCTACTCGAAGCGTTGCCTGTGCACCTGCACAAATGGTAACACTGCTGGTGACCGGAGCAAGAGGCAATGCTACAGTTGTTACTCTGATTACATTGCTGTACTGCTCGGCGCAAACACCATTTTCTACTTTTGCTTTTCTTCTGAACCAGGTTGTCACGTTCAATGCTTCAGGCTGGTAATCTCTGCCGGTGGCATTGGTTATACTTGTAAAGTTGGTGCCATCCTCGCTGTACTCCCACTGGAACAGAACTGTGCTACTGGTGTTACCCGGCTGACTGCCTGTCAGTCGGTTTGGCGTGGCGCCGCTGCAGATAGTCTGGTTATCAGTAATGGTATTGTTCGTGATCTGCTGCGTTACATCTACCGTTACCATCGCACGCACCTGGTTAACGCATCCTGAAGTAGAGGAGGCCTCCACAGAGTAGATCGCGTCAATTGAAAGTACTGCGGTGGTGAACGTGGTGCCTGTTGCTACTACGGTTTCATTTTCGTCGTACCACTTGTAAACGGCACCAGGCATAGCGTTTTTCACAAACAGCGTAGTGCTGCTACCGGTACATATCGTCGCGTTATCTACAACTGGTGTGGCTGGTATGTTGGTTACAGTCACATTTACTGCTTCGCGCGAGCTGATGCAACTTGGAGATGTCTGTGTTACGGCCTCTACATAGTATAGCGCATTGGCAGTAATTGCACCTGTAGTATAAGTCGTGCCGGTTGCTACCTGTACGCCATCCCTGTTATACCAGCGGTACATCAGGTTTGCATTTGGTGTAGTTACTGCCAGTACAGCGCGTTCTCCGTAACACACTGTGCGATCTGCAACAGCAGGCTGAGCCGGCTGCGGTGTTACAGTAACAGTTACAGCCCTTCTTTCTGAACTCACACAGCCATTGGCAGTAACAGCCTCCAGATAGTAGGTTCTGTTAGAGGTAAGGGGCTGCGTAGTAAAGTTAGAGCTTATATGGATTGGCTGACCACCAGTGGCAACGGTGTACCACTTGTATGTTAACCCCGGAATAACATTGCTTACTGCTAACTCAGCAGAGCTTCCGGCACACACGCTTACGTTATTGGCCATTGGAGTAGCTGGTCTTGCTGCTACATAAACTGTTACAGCAGTTCTGCCACTCACACAACTCGGAACAGTAGTCGTAGAAGCCTCCACGTAGTAAATAGCATTGTTGTTCAGTGCACCAGTCGTGAATGTTGTTCCGGTTGCAAGCAGCATTCCATTGCCATCGTACCAGCTGTAGGTAAGGTTTGCAGCCTGGTTAGAAACTACCAGCGTAGCCTGTTCTCCCGTACAAATGTTCTGGTCTGCTGCCAGCGGTGCATCCGGAAGAGGTAACACATATACCGTTACCGTTCTTCTTGGGCTTACACAGCCGTTAGCATTCACAGCCTCTACATAAAAGGTTGTTGTGCTTTCAAGGACATCAGTTGTATACGAAGCGGCGGCCATTATAGCGTTGCCTCCTACAGGTGTGGTATACCAGCGGTAAGTATAAGCAGTATTCACATCCTTGATCCTTAATGTTGCAGTTGCTCCCTCACATATCGTTGCATTATCGGCAACCGGTGTGGCAGGGATGGCTGTAACAGTGATCTGGACTATGTTGCTTACTTGCTCTGAACAAGCTCCTGCAGCTTTCACTTTTCTTCTGTACCATGTGGTAATGTTAAGTGCTGATGGAGTGTGATTCTGGCCTGTAGCATTTGCGATGGAAGTAAAGTTAATTCCGTCTTCGCTGCGCTCCCATTGGTAAGTATAGCTACCTTCTCCGCCTGTTGGAGTAGAGCCATTTAAAGTTACCGGAGCACTGCCGCTGCAGATAGACTGTTCACCATTGATAATGTTGTTAGCAATGGCAGGTGTAACTGTAACGTATACAGTTCGGCGCGGCGAGCTTGCACAGGCGGTAGTGTTGTTGGTAACTCCTTCTACATATAAAACAGTGCTTTCCTGCAAGGCAGAAGAGGTAAACGTAGTGCCTGTGTAAATAAGTGTACCTGTGGCATTGTACCACCTATAAAGTACGCCAGCCTCTGCTGGTGTTACAGATAAGATCGCACTTTGCCCGGCGCAAACGGTCAGGTTGTTAACTTGAGGTGTAAGCGGGAGTGGAGTAACTGTTATCTCTACTGCCTTACGGGTAGGGCTTACGCAACCTGTTTCCGTTACAGCTTCCACGTAATAAGTTACACTTGCTGTTACGGAGGAAATAGTATAGGTCTCGCCTGTGGCCAGTAATTGTCCGTCTGTGGCTTCGTTGTACCAGTTATAATATAGGTTGTTATTCGGGTTGTTAACAGTAAGCACCACAGTAGAGCCTTCGCAAACCTGTTGGTTATCCGCTGAAGGAGTAGCCGGCTGTAGTGTCACATCTACTCTCACAGCTGTTCTTGGGCTGGCACAGCCAGATTCTGTAACAGCTTCCACATAATATGTTCTTCCTGTTGTAAGAACCGGTGTGGTAAAGTTAGCGCTTGTGGCAACTGGTGTTCCGCCTGATGCGATAGTATACCATTTATAAGTCAGGTTAGCATCTATAACACTTACTTTAAGTGCTGCTGTGTTCCCTGAGCAGATAGAAGAACCAGCTGCAATTGGTGCTGACGGTAGTGGTGCTACCGATACTGTTACTGTGGCTCTGGAATTGCTGATGCATTCCGGCACATCCACATAAGAAGACTCTACATAATAAACAGTTGTGGTAGCCAGTGCAGGTGTTGTAAATGATATTCCTGTTGCAACCAGTGTATTGTCCCTGTCATACCACTTGTAGTTTTGGCCGGCTAGCGGCGATGCTACTGCAAGGGTAGTGGTCTGGCCCTGGCATATTGCTTTATCCGCAACAACCGGTACATCAGGCAGTGGCCTCACTGTTACTGTTACCGTTCTGCGCGGGCTTACACAACCGGAAGCACTCATTGCCTCCACGTAGTAGGTAACGCTTGTATTTAGCTCGTTAGTGATGAATGTTGTCTGTGCGTGTATCGGGTTACCGCCTGTTGCAGTTGTGTACCATCTGTAAGTGAGTGCATTATCAGGGTTGCTTACCTGTAGCGTGGCTACTGTACCTGCACAAATAGTGGCGCCGTTTACTATAGGAGTGGCTGGAAGCGACTCTACAGACATTTTAATAATGTTGCTGACATGCGCTGCGCACGGACCACCAGTTGCACTCACTTTTCTCCTGAACCAGGTATCGGAGGTAATGGCGGTAGCAGGCGCATAGTTCTGAGATATGGCACCTGAGATAGCAGCGAAATTAATACCGTCGGTGCTGCGCTCCCACTGGTAAGTATAGCTTCCGTTGCCTCCGGAAGGCACAGAACCTGTAAGTGGTGAGGGAGTTCCTCCTGTACATACAGTTTGAGCTGAACTTACTGTATTGTTTGCTATAGGCGCAACCACAGTTACGTTCACAGTTTTGCGCGGAGAGCTGGCGCAAGCGGTGCTTGTGTTGGTTACAGCTTCTACTGTGTATGTTGTGCTTGTGATTAAACTTGCTGTGGTGTACGAAGTGCCGGTTGCCAGGTAAGCTCCTGTATTATCATACCACTTATAAACAACTCCTGAGGTCTGGTTTGTAACCCAAAGTGTAACATTGCTTCCTTCGCAAATTGTTACGTTGTTAACTTCAGGGGTGGCAGGCAGAGGAGTTACGTTTACAGTTACAGCACTGCGGGTGGTGCTGGCGCAGCCATTCAGCGACTCAGCACTTAGATAATAAGTAGCGCTGTTTTGCAGGACAGGTGTTGTAAAATTGGTTCCTGTTGCCAGAAGGTTGCCATCGGTTGCCGCATCATACCACTTGTAAATAAGATTGTTGTCTGGGTTTGTTACGGTAAGCGATGCTGCAGTACCTGCACACACAGCTGCGTTTTCTGCTAACGGGGCAGCTGGCAAAGGAGTAACTGTAACTGCTACTGAAGCTCTGGTACTTGTACATCCTGCTGCATTTACGGCCTCTACATAATAAGTTCTGCTGGATGTAAGGGCTGTTGTTGTGAAGTTTATACTTTCAGCCACAGGTGTGCCGCCAGTTTGAGCAGTGTACCACTTATACGTAATGGCAGGATCAATTACACGTACTGACAGCGTAGCTGAAGTACCGGAGCAGACCGTTGCGTTCTCTACCACAGGTATAGCCGGCTGCGACATTACTACAACTGCAACAGCTCTGCGATCGCTTGTGCAGGTGGGGTTGGTGGTTGTTGAAGCCTCTACATAATAAGTGGTACTGGCAATTAAAGCATTCGGAGTTGTATAAGAGGTGCCTGTGCCTACAAGTGTGCCCGTATTATCGTACCACTTGTAAATCAGATTCTGAACTGATGATGACACTGTAAGTGTAGCGGCCTGTCCTTCACAAATATACTTGTCTGACACAAGCGGAGTTTGCGGTACTGGCGTAACATAAACAGTAACTGCCCTGCGCGGGCTTGCACAACCATTGGTATTTACCGCCTCTACATAAAATGTTGTAGTAGTGCTTAGTTCTGGTGTCTCAAATGTATCGTCTATGTTTAGAATGCTGCCACCTGTGGCTGTACCGTACCAACGATAGGATAGGGTTGTATTCGCGTCTTTTATAGTGAGTAATGCTCTTGTGCCTGAACAGATGGTGCTGTTATCTGCAAGCGAAGTAGAAGGAGGAGTTACACTGCTAACCTGAACAGCTGCACTAAAGTTCGGGCCACATGGGCCGGAGGCAGTCACTCTTCTCCTGTACCATGTTGTTGCGTTAACTGTGCCCGGGGTGTAATCCTGGCTTGTGGCACCGGTGATGTTTGTAAAGTTGATGCCGTCTGTGCTTTGCTGCCACTGGTAAGAGTACGTAGTGCCTCCTCCTGTTGGCAGCGTACCTGTTAGTGTAGCCGGTGTACTTCCAGCGCAAATAATCTGGTTCCCGGAAATAGTGTTGTTGGCTATAACAGGCGTAACAGTTACAGTAACCGTCTTGCGCGAAGAACTCGCACATGAGGTGCTGTTAGCAGTCACGGCTTCCAGATAGTAGGTTCTGCTGTCGTTTAAAACACCAGTGTTGTACAAGATGCCGGTAGCAAGATGTGCGCCTTCGCTGCTATACCACTTGTAAAGTAACGAAGGGTTAGGGTTTTCTACTGCCAGCGTAACCTCGCTGCCTGCGCAGATAGAGGCATTGTTTGCATTAGGGGTAGCAGGCAATGGTGTTACACTCACGGTCACAGCTCTGCGCGCCGGACTTACACACCCTGCCGCTGTTACTGCCTCTACATAGAAGGTTGCGTTAGCTTGCAGTACACCAGTCTGAAATGTTTTACCTGTGGCAATAGGAGTAGATGATGTACTGGTAGCATACCACTGATAGGTGAGGGCATCATTTGCATCTGAGACACTCAGTAGTGCCATAGCTCCTGCACATACCTCTGCATTGTTAGCAAACGGTGTCTCCGGCAAAGCCGAAACACTTACAGTAACCTGCCTTCTTCCGCTCTGGCAGCCTGATGCTGTAGAAGCTTCTACGTAGTATGTTCTGGCAGATGTTAACGATTGAGTCTCAAAAGATGCACCTGTTCCGATCGAAGTGCCATCTGAATCTGTATTGTACCACCTGTAAGTTAAAGCCGGGTCTGGGTTCTGAACATTAAGTATGCCTTTTGTACCGGAGCAGATGGTAATGTTAGCTACAACTGGTAGGCCCGGAAGCTGTGTTACGGTTACAGTAACTTCTCTTCTTGGGCTGGAGCAATCAGGCTCTGATATGTAAGTGGCCTCCAGGTAGTAAACTGCGCTGGCCTGTAAGCCAGCAACATTCAATGAAGGTAAGCTGGACAGCAACTGATTATCTGAATTATACCACTTGTAAGTTAAAGAAGGATCAGGAGCAGTAACTGATAGCGTAGCGCTCTGGCCGTAGCAGATAGTCTTATTGGCAGCCATTGGCATTTCCGGCAACTCCCTGACACTTACAGTAACAGGCCTGCGCGGACTTACACAGCCATTCGCATTGGTGGCCTCTACATAAAAGGTTGTATTAGTATTAAGAGCATCAGTGGTATAGGTAACTTCAGTACTTAAAATGTTGCCTCCCGTTGCTGCATTATACCATTTATATGTGATGCCGGAAACAGGCGCGTTTACACTAAGCATAGCACTTGATCCGTTACAGATCGTTTGTGCATCAGCAACGGGAGTTGCAGGTAAAGGCGTTACCGTTATCTGCACAGCATTGCTGGCATTCTGAGGACAAGTATCGCTGCCTTTTACAATTCTTCTGAACCAGGTTGTCGTGCTTAGTGCACCAGTGGAGTACGTAGCATTGGTAGCTCCCGCTATACTTGTAAAGTTTATACCATTCTCGCTTTTTTCCCACTGGAAGGTAAGAGGGGTGCTGCCGCCGGTTGGAGTAGTGCCAGTAAGAGCCGCAGGTGTGGTGCCGCCGCAGACAGACTGCGCTGCGGAGATGGTATTATTAGAGATCGGAGGGATGACTGTTACTGTTACCGCTCTGCGTCCAGGGCTGGTGCAGGCAGTAGTTCCTTTTGTTACTGCATCTACATAGTAAGTTGCGCTGGAAATTAAATTACCTGTGTTAAAGGATGTGCCTGTAGCAATTAAGGTGCTGCCGCTGTACCACCTGTACTCATATTCCGGGTTGGAATTGTTTACATAGAGTGTGGTGGCGCCCCCTGAACAGATTGTGGCACCTGCTACCTCTGGTATAAGAGGCAGCTCTAGCACAGTAACTGCAACAGCTCTGCGGGAGCTACTTGCGCAACCCGTGGCATTTACTGCCTGCAGGTAGTAAGTTGTAGTGGAGTTAAGTGCATTCGGTGTTGTAAAGCTAGTGCCTGTTGCCAGTAAGTTGCCTGCAGTGGCTGCATTGAACCACTGATACTCCAGGCTGGGATCCGGAGATACTACATACAATACTGCTTTATTGCCTGCACATACAGAGGTATTGTCTGCAGTCGGGACACCAGGTAGTGGTTCTACGGTAACTGTTACAGCTCTTCGGGTAGTGCTTACACAGCCAAACTCTGTAACTGCTTCTACATAATAAGTTTTGTTAGATGTAAGTGCCTCAGTTATAAAAGAGCTCAGGTCTGTGGCCACTGGTACTCCGCCTGTAGCTACTGTGTACCAGTTATACTTAAGGTTGGCATCTGCTGAGGGAATTTGTATAGTAGCCTGTGTGCCTGTGCATATAGCTACGCCTGGAATAAGAGGCACTGTAGGCAGCTGATTTACGTCCACTCTGACAACATTGCTGCTAACAGGAGGGCAAGTACCTGCAGTTGTGCTGACTTGTCTGCGATACCAGGTAGTGTTGGTTAAAGCCCCAGGAGCATAATCTCTGCCGGTTGCTCCCGTAATATTTGTGAAAAGTGTTCCGTCGTCGCTTGTCTGCCATTGGTAAGTATAGCCGCCTCCGCCACCAGTTGGGATAGTACCGGTCAATGGGCTAGGTGTATTGCCGCTACAGATCTCCTGGTTGGTTGACGTGATGGTGTTAGTAATTACTGGAACAACTGTTACCTGAACAGCTTCGCGCGGGCTAGTACAGTTAGGTGCCGCATTGGTTACAGCCTCTACATAGAATGTTTTATCAGAAGTCAAGGGGCCTGTAGCGAAGCTCTCGCCAGTTCCTAAATGTGTTCCTCCGGTTGGTGCATCATACCATTTGTAATAAAGTGTGGCATTTGTAGGATTTACAGAAAGCGTAGTGCTGGTGCCGGCACATATGGTAGTGCCGCTTGCGGTCGGAGCAGCAGGTACAGGAGTAACTGTTACGGTAACAGACCTTCTGGCAGAGATACATCCGGCAGCTGTTGTTACCTCCACATAATATGTCCTGTTGGAAGTTAACGGGCCGGTTGGGAAAGTTGTGCCGGTGCGTAACGGTGTGCCGCCTGTTGCTATATCGTACCAGCGGTAAGTATAATCCGCATTAGGGTTACTGATGACGATAGTAGTTCCAGAGCCTGCACATGTAGTCGGATCAACTATGTCGATAGATACAGGAAGAATGGATACTACTATTCTAACGGTGTTACTTGTTACTTCCGGGCAGGTGCTGGCAGCCTTAACTTTTCTGCGATACCAGGTAGTGGTAGTAGGTGAGCCGGGATTGTAATCTTTCGCATTTGCACCTGCAATGTCGGTAAAACTGGATCCATCGGTACTGCGTTGCCACTGGAAGCTGTACCCGCCTCCGCCGCCAGCTGGGTCAGAGCCTAAAAGCGCAGCAGCAGTGCCGCCGCTGCAAATAGACTGATCGCTGGTGATGATATTATTAGTAATGCCAGGAGTTACTGTTACGGAAACTGCTGTACGCTGCGTAACAGAACTGCAGTTTGTGTTATTTGTGGTAGAGGCATCCACATAATATGTTCTGGTTGCTGTAAGAACTGGTGTAGTGAAAGTAGGGCCAACGGCAATAGCGGTTCCTCCGCTAGCTACATCATACCATCTGTATATAGATGATGTGCTGGCATTACTGACAGTAAGTGTGGCATTAGTGCCGGCGCAAACTACAGCATTATTTACAATGGGAGCAGCAGGTAGTGGTGTTACTGTTATTCTTAAAACATTGGACTCTTCCCCGCAAAAACCGTTATAAGAAATTCTTTTGAACCAGGTAGTCTGATACAGCGCCGGTGGCGTGTAATCTTTGTTTTTTGCGGTTGGTATCGGGTAGAAGTCTGAACTTGAGCCGGTAGTGCTTTGAAACCACTGATAGGTCATAAAGCTGGAATTGGGGGCATTGCCAGAAATTTGTCCGGGGCTTGTGCCGCTGCATACTTCCTGTGTTGATGTGCTGATTCCGCCACCACTGCCCGTAGGAGATGAAGCGGTTAGAGAGGCTTTGGTACGTGTAGAGCTTGTGCAACCTTGCTGGGTAACAGCCTCTACATAATAATCACCTGACGTACCAGATGTGTAGGAGGTTCCCCATACTAGTGGTGTACCTCCGGTAGCAACGTTGTACCACTTATAGATCAGGTTCGGGTCTGGTTCCAATACCCAGAGCGTTCCCTGGCTGCCGGTACACATTCCTCCATTTTCCACAACGGGTGGTGCTGGTCTGGCATCAACCTTAATTGTCTGGCTAGCAGTTGCTTGTCCGCAACTGCTTGATGCGGTAACTGTTACTATATAAGTGTCACCACCCGCAAAGCTAAAAGTAGGGTGTGCATCCGTAGCAGATACAACTCCATTAATAGTCCAGCTATATGAAGTTGTGGTGCCTGAGTAGTTGGTCTTATGATCAGTACTGTTAGCGCTGAACGAAATAGTTTGAGGACCACAATAATACTTATCTCCAGGCAAGGTTACACCGGGCGTTTGGCATGCCTGTGCCAACGCTTTTTCTGAATTGATGCCGATAAGAAATAATGTTAAGAGCAACAGTAAAGGTATTCTCATATAGTATTAATTTCAATAAAATCTGACGCTTAAAAAGGAAAAAAAGAGGAATTTAAGTTCAATTTTAGCTAATGAGTTGGTTAAGCTTGTTTTGTATTATTTTAAGTAAATATTTAAGACGTTTAAATTTGTGTTGTTAAAACCATAGTTTTAATAATCTAAGTGTATTAACTGGTGTCTTAAGTTGAAAGCCGATGTAATATTATAAATAAAATAGCCCTCGTAAACTCCATAATGGTGAATATTAATATATTAAATAATATATGCCAGGATGATTTGCAGCTTAAAGTAACATGTGTATAGTGTATATTTATTTGTATTATGCCTATTTGTTTAAAAAACTATAGTAATCGGGTGGTTAAGTTAGAGTATTGGTAAGTGTGTAATTATTTGGTGAGGATTATGTGATGTGTGTTGAAGAGGTGCTTTGAATCTTAATATTTCAGGTGCATAAAAAAAGCCTGGGCGTTTTGCCCAGGCTTAAATTTAAGCAATGTCAATTCTGAGAGGTTAATTATGCGCATCTTCCGTGCGTGCGGAACTGCCGCTAATAATCTGGCCGAAGAATATGCTGTTTAGGAATAACTTGTTGGTGCCATACCAGAATGCGCGAAAGTTAGGATTGTCTGGCATAGCTATAACTTTACCAGATCCTACGCTAGATACATCTACTGCAGCCGAGTTTTTAACCTTCTGCAAATTTGGTTTGGAGATGTAACCTGCCATAAGTGGGTTAGCAGTATACATTACCGGGTTAGCATATGGGCTCTTGGAGCGCTCTAGAAATAAAGTGTTGCTCCTGAAAATAGGCATTTGCGCATCTGTATAGCCGTATGCTAATGGGTGTGTCAGGTCTAATGTGGTTTCGAAAATGGCGCCTCCGATTACCTGCGCACCAGAGGTATTGCTCATGTCGGCATAAGGTTTTTGAGGTGTAGTGTCATTTTCACTTTTTTTGATGGTGATGTTTCCGATCCCATTGTCAGCCAGCCATCTTACAGCATCTCCCATGCCTACAACAGTGCCACCTTGCTGTACCCAGCTGCGCATCTTGTCTTTAGAGATGTTGTTGTAGTTGCCATCTGCCATTACGATCACATTATACTTGTTTAGGCCTACACGATTAAATCTATCAGTGGTTACCAGGGTTGGCTTCATGTTAAAACGTTCATCCAGCAGGTGCCATGCTTCACCTACATCGTTGCTGTTTACGCCATCGCCAATCAGCATTAGAATTTTAGGCTGCTGCAAAGTTGCCATCATCGGACTGCCCAGTTTTATACCTTGTGGTGTAAAGCCGGTGCCCATAGCATGAACCTGAATAGCGTTCTGGCTAGCTACTTCCTGCAGTATCTTGTGCAGCTCATCGGCACTTACCGATTGTCCGGTTACAGGTATAAGTATAGAGCCATAGTCGAACTGCTTTCCGTTGCCTGTTGTAAATTTATCAGTAGCTACTCTTGTGGCAATGCCACGCTCCATAAGCATGTTCAGAGCTCGTGGGGCATAATATCCGTGCCACTCAAATACATAAGCATAATTGCTTTGCCCGCCAATTACTTCACCTTTTGGTAAACTGATCTCATTCACCTTCTGGCCTAGTTGGCTGTTCTTAAAATTCTTGCCTGAAAGTGCGGTATGATCCAGGTCGAAAGCCAGCGGGAAAGTCCAGGCTGAAATGTCGTAGAAAAGGCTGTCCTGAAACTTAGTGCGTCTTTCGAACATACCTTCGATCAGTTTATACTGCGGCTGCTCTGTTGGTATGATGTAGGCGTTCTCCGGAGTATAAGTTATATTTTCTATCTTGAAAGTCTCCTTTGGTCTGTATACTTCTATCTGATGCTGCTTGATTATTTCGGCCAGGTGATAAGCTTTAGCCTTGTCTTTTTCAGAACCAAACACATAAGCTTTCGCTGGTGCTTTTTTTGATTCGTTAAGCGACTCTTTATAGAAGTCGCGCTGGTGCGCCAGCAATTCTTCGCGCATGGCCTGTGCTGCTTCCAGGGTAGAAAGTGTAGTGGTAAACTGGTTGCGGATAGTGAAAGGGAAGGAAAGTATGCCATTCGAGCTTTCCTGTGCATGCCCTCTTGAACTGGCTTGTTCAAACAAGATGCCCACGGCACCGTTTACATCCGGGTAGGTAGAGCCCTTGCCATAATAAAAGTCGTCGTAGCTTTCTTCTGTGTAATAAAAGGAGCCAATCTTGTCTAATGCCTTTGCATGGTAAGTTCCGATCTTTTGTGTCAGCTTAAACCCATTCTCAGGAGATAAAGGGTGGTTGCGGCTGGGAATACCTGGCTGGAAAAAGAAGGTGGCGTTCGTGCCCATCTCGTGGTGGTCTGTCAGTACATTTGGCTTCCACTCATGGAACTTGGCCAGGCGTCCTCTTGACTCAGGGTGCTGCAGCGGTAGCCAGTCGCGGTTCAAGTCGAACCAGTAATGGTTTGTTCTGCCGCGTGGCCAGGCTTCCTCAAACTCAGCACTGTTACTGTCTGTGATCAGGTTTTTGCTGCGATGAGAATTTACCCAACTTGCAAAGCGGTTCAGTCCGTCTGGGTTGATAGACGGGTCTATAAGTATAACGGTTTCTTTGAGTAACTTTTCGATTTCCGGACCTTGTGCGGCTGCCAGGTGGTATACTGCCAGTAAAGAGGCATTGCTTCCGCTTGGTTCGTTGCCGTGCACGCTATAGCCCATCCAAACTACAGCAGGCATGTCTTTTATATTAAGTTTGCCAGATTCTGTAGGGTTTGTCAGCTTTTTATGATTTGCTTTTATGGTCTCTATATTCTTGTGGTTTTCAGGAGAGGTTACAGTAAGCAAGTATAAAGGACGGTTTTCGTGGGTGCGGCCATACTCTACAATAGTCATCCTGTCTGATGCTTCAGCCATCTGGCGCATATACATGGCCAGTTGATCGTGGCTTACATGCCATTCTCCTACATTGTAGCCAAGAAGCTCTTTAGGTGTAGGTACGTTTTTGTTGTACTGTACTTCCTTTGGCAGGTAGTATGAAAGCTCTGTTTGTTGGGCAGTTGCCAGTTGGTTAAGGCCAAGCATGGCAGCAACAGCAAACGCTTTAAGGTTTTTCATGAAGTTATTAGATTGGTTAGATTTAGTTGTTTAGTTGTAACTGCAATTTGATGTTTTACACAGGCTTTTCCAAGAAATAAGTATGGAATTAAGTATTATGGTTTGTCCTTATCAGATGACTAATATTATCTGAGTAAACATTTGTATTTAGCTGGTTATAGTTTATCTGGCAGATGGTATTTGGTTAATTTGGAGAACTCTTTTCGCACTCGATTCAAGATGATATAATATCTAGTATAGTCACATCTCCACTTCTGGTTTATTAAAATGTATGTCTTTATTATTTAGGCTGCTCTCAATAAAATAATTTTTTTTAGTGTGTCCTCAGTGCAATTTTGGAGTGCGTAAAATGCTAAAAATGTGATTTCGGGTACTTTTTTAATGAATAGCCATGTAAGTGCTTGTTTATACTATGCAATAGTATTTGTCTTTTTCTATATTATATGTAACATTTTCAATAAATACATGTAAATAAACTTTGAAAGGTTCAATTAATATTAGTAATATACAATATATTGCATTTATGATATACTTTTACTGAAAATCAATTTTATTGCATTTAGTCAAGTGGCTTAAACTGTGTCTGTCTTAAGACTCTAGCTAAAATAACTCTATTGTAAATTGTTTAAAGATAATTTACGCCTTCTTAAAGTATGGTTTTAGGCTTTTAAATGCTTAAAAATCATATTCTTAGCCATTCTATGCCCTTTGGTAAAGCATAATATTGCTTTTGTTATATGTAGTATAGTATTAATATAAGATACTAACCCATCTATTAGCCCCAAACCTTTAATCCCTAGTTTATGAAAAAGTATTTTACACAATTGATTGCTAAGAGCAGTAGTCTCAAGCGTTATTCAGTTGCCATTTTTACATTACTGCTGGTAACACTTTCTACGGCTTACCTTATGGCAGATGTAGCTGCTATAACAGTTCAAAACTTAAGTGTTTCTGCAGATAAAGCACAGGGCGGTCCTTCTGCTGACTTTACCACACTACAGCCAGTTATTATTCAGGAAAGTGACCAAAAAGATTTTAAACTAGGGAGTGGATCCCTGGTATTGAATGCCCCTGAAGGTTGGGTTTTCAGGCAATCCGGAGTTACTGTATCCATCACACATCAGGGTGGGGGTACCACACCCAATGTTTCCACAACAGGCTCAATAGTATATTCTGCAAATACATTATCAATCCCAATTACAGTTAGTGGAGAGAACCGAATAGATAGATTAGTAATAGATGGTTTGGCATTGCAGGCGGTATCTGGTACTGAATTACTAGCACGGGCAGTTACATTATCTGTTTCAGGTACAACGGTAGCAGGATTGCCATCTCCTACAACCGTAGCTAATATTTCCCAGATATATGGTAGTGCTCGGGATTTAGTGTTTACTCAACAACCTACCTCGACAACTACATATACTACACTCTCCACAGTTGCTGTTGCAGTTAGAGATTGGGCAGGAAATACTGTGAGAAATGCTAATAACAGTATCTTACTTGCAATAGGCACTAATCCTTCTGCTGGAACACTAACAGCAACTAACCCTGTAGCTGCCATAAATGGTATAGCAACGTTCTCTGATTTAAGTATAGATGCTGCGGGTACAGGATATACTTTGATTGCAACTAGTGGATCACTTACAGCTGCAACAAGTACTGCTTTTAACCTAAACAGTAAGGTTCCAACACTTAGTGCTTTGCCAACAACCTGCATCACAGAAGGTGCGGGTGATTTTGTGCTAACAGTAACAGGGACAAACTTCGAAAAGAATTCTAGTGTGCGCGTAAACGGTATTAACAAAAGCACAATTTATGACAGCCAAACACAGCTGAGGGTAACTATTCCTGCATCAGATCTTGTTACGGCAGGCAACTTAAACATAGATGTGCTTAATCCGGCTCCGCCTGCTAACAATATTTCTAATGTGCAGGTGCTTAACATTAAGCCTTTATTCAGCAATGCTACTATTAATGGCGAAAGAATTGTATGTGCAGGCAAAGACGTAGTTTACACTGCGCCATCAGGTTATACAGAATACTCATGGAGTACATCCGCGGGTGCTGGTGTATTAGTACCAACAGCAAATCCTGCAATAGTTCGCTTTGCGCCGTCCGCACCAATGTCTGGTACCGTTACTATAACAGTTAGCGCTAAAAATAGCTGCGGCGTTAGTGGCCAGGTTTCATTTGATGTAGATGTTTTGCCTACTCCTATTGCAGCAATCAGCTACGATGGTACTCCTGAGGTATGTGCTGGCAGCAGTAAAGTGTTAAGTGCAACACCGCAACCAGCAGGTGAAAGCTATACCTATGCCTGGTTAAAAGATGGTTTGGCAGTTGGTAATAGCCAACCTACTCTAGAAGTAACAGAGGCCGGCTTTTATAGTGTTACCATTACAGGAATTAACGGCTGTCCGAGAACATCAGATGCAGTTGAGATAAAGGTTAATTCGTTGCCAGTAGCAACGATACAGGCTGGAGGCCCAATAACATTTTGCCAGGGAGGCTCCGTGACGCTTACGGCACAAGGCGGTGTGTCATGGTTATGGAATACAGGTGCAACCACTCAATCTATTGATGTGAGTACTGCTGGTAACTATACTGTACAAGTAACTGATGCCAATGGCTGTACTAGCTTAACTTCTAAACCTACTACTGTTACAGTTAATCCACTTCCAGTAGCTAGAATACAGGCCGGCAGCCCGACCACCTTCTGCCAGGGCGGCTCTGTTAGACTAACAGCACAAGGAGGAACGTCATATCTCTGGAGCAACGGTGCTACCACAGAGTCTATAGACGTAAGTGCTTCGGGTACTTTTACTGTAAAGGTAACAGATGCAAACTCGTGCACCAGCGCAGACTCTGAGCCTTTAACGGTAACCGTAAATCCATTGCCGGCAGTAACAGCTGATAATAAGTCTGTCTGCTTCGGCAATAACACCGTTGCCCTTACAGGCTCTCCGGCCGGAGGCACCTGGAGCGGCACTGGGGTGAGCGGCTCCACATTCAGCGCCAACGGCCTGGCTGCGGGCGATTACACTGTAACCTACACCTATACCAATGCCAACAACTGTACTCAGAGCGCAACAGCCACAGTAACTGTAAATCCGTTGCCTATTGCAACCATAAATCCTAGTGGCCCAATTACCTTCTGCCAGGGCGGCTCTGTTAGACTAACAGCACAAGGAGGAACGTCATATCTCTGGAGCAACGGTGCTACCACAGAGTCTATAGACGTAAGTGCTTCGGGTACTTTTACTGTAAAGGTAACAGATGCAAACTCGTGCACCAGCGCAGACTCTGAGCCTTTAACGGTAACCGTAAATCCATTGCCGGCAGTAACAGCTGATAATAAGTCTGTCTGCTTCGGCAATAACACCGTTGCCCTTACAGGCTCTCCGGCCGGAGGCACCTGGAGCGGCACTGGGGTGAGCGGCTCCACATTCAGCGCCAACGGCCTGGCTGCGGGCGACTACACTGTAACCTACACCTATACCAATGCCAACAACTGTACTCAGAGCGCAACAGCCACAGTAACTGTAAATCCGTTGCCTACAATATCCATCACCCCAACAGGGCCGCTTAAGTTCTGTGATGATAAGTCTGTTACCCTTGTTGCAAATGTTTCTTCTAATGTAGCTGTATCATCATACAATTGGTTCAAAGTAGGAACCACTGGAAGTATTTTTGATGGAAAAGACTATACAGCAGATGAATCTGGTGACTATTATTTGGTAGTTACTAACCAAAATGGTTGTGAGCAAACCTCACAAACATTGTCTGTAGTGGTGGTGGAGAAACCATTTAGTGCAACTGTTACTTTAAATGGCTCAACTACTTTTTGCTCTGGAGGAAGTGTTACGTTAAGTGCTAACAAGGCACCTGCCGGCCAAACCTACTCATATGAGTGGTTTAAAGACAATACATCTGTTGTAGGCACTGAAGCAGACTTAACTGTATCTGCTGCCGGAGATTATAAGGTTGTAATAACAAATGAGTTGGAAGATTGCTCATTAACTTCTGATAATATTGGCGTTACAGTTCTTTCTCAACCTACAGCTTTAGTTACAAGCGGAAGCGAGACAAAGTGTATCGGAACTGGAAATACAACTACCTTCTCAATTGCGGGTGATTTCTCAGGGGGTAATGCACAGTGGATTTCCTCAAATGGTAATTTTGTAATTAGTAATGCTAGTTATAACACAGCTACAGGTAAAGCAACTGCAACTGTTACTGCTACAGGTACTGGAACTGCTGGTGTTACGTTGAGAACTACAAATACTACAGCAGCATGTAATACAGCTAGCAGTAGTATAACATTGACTGTAAACCCACTTCCGTCAGCAGTTATTACCACTACAACACCTACTACTTTTTGTACGGGAGGCTCTGTGGTACTTAGTGCTCCGGTAGGCAACAACTCTTACCAGTGGTTTAATGGTGCTTCTGCGATACCAAACGCAACTGATCAGCAATACACTGCGACAACCGCAGGTAATTATACTGTGCGCGTTACAGACAACACAACAACTTGTGTGGCAACTACAGCAACTGCTACCACTGTAACGGTTAATCCGCAACCAGTTGTATCATCTGCATCTGCCAACCCTGCCGCGAAATGTGTTGGGGAAGGTAATATAACATCATTTAGCTTAACTGGTGCAGTAGCCAACGGCAACCCTTCCTGGAGTGTAGTAGGTGCAACAGGAGGTGCCTCTGTAAGCAATATAAGTAGTCCGAATACTCTTAGCACAGATGTTACAGTTGCTGGTGTAGGTACTGTTACGATGCGTTTAACTTCTAGCAGCAACGTAGCTAGCTGTAACGATGCGACTCGTGATGTTACTTTAACTGTGCATCCATACCCAATTGCTAACGCTGGTCCTGATTTGGAATTATGTTCTACCGGAAGCACAACAATTTTTAGACCTGACGCAAGTAACAATACTGGAACTGTTGACTGGACTTTAAAAAGTGGTAATGCCACAATAGGTTTTCCGGGTAATACTGTACCGACAGTATATGTTAACAGTCCTGGAGTAGTGGTATTGACTATGACTGTTACAAGTAATGGGTGCGTTTCTACTGATGAAGTTACTTTAACTGCGAAGCCAAATCCTACGGTTAATGCAGTATCGGATTTGACTTATTGTAACGGAGCCTCAAGTGCAGCAATTAACTTTGGCAGTTCTATATCTGGTTCTACTTATTCCTGGACATCTTCAAGAGATATAGGGTTTGGTGTTAGTGGCGATGGTAATATCCCAGCGTTTACAGCAGAGAACACGGGTACAGCGCCAGTAACCGCCACAATAAACGTGAGAGCTACAGCCGCTGATTGCCAGGGCCCACAGCAGAGTTTTACTATTAAAGTTAACCCAACACCAACCGTGAGCAGCTCGGCCACAGCTAATACATGCAGCGAGGCTACATTTACCTATACACCAACGAGCGCAACAGCTGGTACAACTTATACCTGGACAAGAGCTGCCGCCGGCGGTAACGCAGCTGCAAGCGGAGATGGAGTTATAAGCGAAACACTTACCAATACAACGACTGCGCCAATCACTGTTACCTATGTGATTACGCCTTCTGCCAACGACTGTGCGGGAACGCCTCAGAACATCGTGGTTACAATTAATCCTCGACCTGTACTTTCCAGTCCTTTGACTGCCACGGTTTGTAGCGGAACTGCTTTCACCTACACCCCTGCAAGTGCTACGCCTGGAACTCTTACATTTAGATGGACAAGGGCAGCTGTACCAGGTATAAGCAACGCAGCTGTTACAAGTGCGCAGACAGGAGGCATTAATGAGACGCTTGTGAACGCAACGACTGCACCTATAGATGTGACTTATGTTTACACTACCTCAGCCAATGGTTGCACAGGAGATCCACAGAATCTTGTGGTTACTGTAAACCCTAGGCCTGTACTTAGCAGCACGTTAACACCTGCAGCAATTTGTAGTGGAACTACATTTAACTATAAGCCAACTAGTGAGACCGATAATGCTGGCTTTTCCTGGACCCGTTTAGCAGCCACTGGCATCAATAATGGAGCAAGTACAAATGGCACAGGAGAAGTAAATGAAGCACTGACAAACTCTACTGCTAACCCAATAAATGTAACTTACCGTTTTACAACTTCAGCTAACAACTGTAGTGGTACCAGTACTCAGGATGTGGTAGTAAGGGTTAACCCAACTCCAACACTAAGCAGCACGCTAACACCAGCTGCAGTTTGTAGTGAATCAGCCTTTAATTATACTCCGAATAGTTTAACTTTGGGAGCATCTTATACCTGGACACGTGCTTTTGTTTCAGGAATAAGCAATCCAGCCGTAACAACGCCACAAAGCGGTGGCATAAGCGAGACACTTGTAAACTCTACTACAACTGATAAAACTGTAGTATATGTATATACAATCACGGCAAACGGCTGCTCTAATACGCAGAATGTATCGGTGGTTGTTAAACCTAAGCCAACGCCTAGCTTTACCGGTGTAACCGAGGGTCAGGTATTCTATTCCGGTGATGGTAACGTAACTCTTACTGGTAATTATACTTCTGGTGGAACCTTCTCAGGTCCGGGAGTATCTGGCACTACGTTTATACCATGTAATGCTCTTTCTTCAGGGGTAAATACTGCTACTGTACCAATCACTTACACAGTTACCATAAACGGATGCTCAACAAGTGTAACCAAAACCGTTACTGTTAAAAGATCTACTTACACCGTTGTGGTTACAGCAGTTCCTTTCCCTTTCTGCAGGGGTGATAATGTTACGTATACTGCTAAAGTTTACAGAGATGTTCAAAGTATTGTATATCCATACTTAGTAGATAGCCAAGGCAGGCCAATCTATGATACCAACCCCGTAACATATGTTCCATCAGGTAGTGGAAACTTTCCTGTACCTAACGATAAGCCTGTATCTGAAGGAGGTTATCCATTCCCACCTAATACTCCTGAGATAATCAAAAAAATGGCCTACAGATACTTTGAGCCAAAAGTAACCGGTGGTACTCTAGTTGATCCGGCATTATTTGACTACCAGTGGCATAAAAACGAGGTAAATGAAAGAAAGAATGACCAGTATATATCAACTGACGCAGGTTTGTCATCCATGGACTACTATGGGGTTTATGTAACATCAAAAAATAGCAATAGTTGCATACCGACACTCTCCAGTCAAATTTCTGACAGAAAGTACAGTGCTGAAATGGAGACATTCTCTAGTACATTAACTGCAAATCCAATATGTAAGGAAGGTACGATCACTTTTACTGCAACTCTTAACTCAAACTTCCCTTATTGGAACATTGCTGGTTTGAGCATGGATTTAGTCAGAACACGAGGTGGCTTGGTAATAGGAACAGCGACATACAATGGAAGCAATTCCTACAGCTTTAATGTTAATGTTCCTGGTGTAGATTTGGTAAATGGAGATGAGGTTTACGTGAGGTTCAGTTCAATTATTGATGATTATAGAGTAAACTCTAAATGTGCTGGCAGACCAAGTTCTAACGTGGTAAAAGTGCAAATAGACCAACCTGCTACCATCACAGCTAATTTGAACGCAGCAGGCCAAACAGTTTGTGCTGGTGGAACCGCTAGCTACACAGTAACTGCAACAGGTACTAATCTACAGTTTACCTGGTTCAAAGAGGGAAGTACAACGCCAATTGTAAATGGTGGACAGTTTGCTATCACTGGCGGAACAAGTGGCGGTGCAACTACAAGTACATTAACAATATCAAATGTAGATGCATCAAATGGTGGGAAGTACTTTGTAAGGGTAAGCAACAACACCACTACCACTGCATGTACTGCTGTTATAAACTCTGCTATTGTACCACTTACTGTCAATCCGCTTCCACTGGTTAGAACCGTGGTTGGAGGTGAATATTGCCCGCTTAATGCATCCGGTGCTGAAGTTACGCTCCAAAACTCTGAGTCGGGTGTAAATTATACCTTACTGCGAGGTACAACTACTCTAACAACAGTAGCTGGTAACGGAGGTACTATCAGTTTCGGAACTCATCCGGCAGGTACATATAACATTTCTGCCTTAAGCGGAAGCGGCTGTAGTACAGCAAGTGTGGGAACAGCAACTATAACTGAAACAACAGTACCTGTTGTAACCGCTGAACTCCAGATCACCTGGATAAACGATAAAACCCAGTGGGAGGTAGTAGCACTGTCTGACCATGCAGATAAAGCAGGCCTTACTTACGAGTGGTACATTGGGCAGGATCAGACTACTCCTGCCAGAATAACCTCTACAAATACAATTATTATTGATAATCCGGCTGCAGATTTGTTTGTGAAGTGTGTGATAAAAACTCCAAGTGGCAGATGCGTACCTGACGTGGCAGCAGACAACACAAACATCACCCCACTCCCAGTAGAGATCATCTACTTAACTGCTCAGAAGCAGGACTACAACGTATTGCTGGAATGGGCAACGGCGATGGAACGCGACAACGCAGGTTTTGAAGTACAGGTGTCGCAGGACGGCCATACGTATAGGAAGCTGGACTTTGTGAATTCGAAGAACGGTAACTCAAGCCAGAAGCAGGTTTACAAGTACATCGACAAGGAGAATGGCAAGTATGGCACCCGTTACTACAGACTGAAGCAGACGGACCATAGTGGACAGGTAGAGTACTTCGGACCGAAAGCGGTAGAGTTTGGCAGCATGAGTAACAAAGTAATGGTTTATCCTAACCCGTTCAGAGATAAAGTGGAGGTGAGCATTGAGGCCGAGCAGGATGGAACAATGGAGATTATCCTGTCTAACTCGATAGGCAAGCAATTGATCCAGAAGACGGTGCAGGTGGAGAAAGGCCTCAACGTGGAGCAATTGCTACTTGACTCAAGCTTGCCGCAGGGGGTATACTTTGTGACGACCAGAATAGGAAGTGTTACGAATCACTTTAAATTATTGAAAAATTAAAATAAGCTAATTAGGGTTTAAAGCTGAAAGAGCCAGGTATTTTACCTGGCTCTTTTGCTTTTATACTTTTGCAAGTATGGCTTATAATACTTTTACCTTTAAGCTGGTGGGTTGCTGCGGGGTGTGATACACTTTATGAGTGGCTTTGATAAAATCCTCCTCGTTTGCTTTAAATATGTTGTCCACGTATTTCTGCGGGTTTCTATCTACCAGCGGGAACCAGGTGCTCTGGATCTGTACCATAATGCGGTGCCCTTTCTTAAAAGTATAAAGCACATCCTGCAATTCCACGTTAACCGGCGTAACCTGGTTTGGCGTAAAGGGCTCCGGCTTTTCGAAACTGTTACGGAAACGGCCACGGAAAACCTCGCTGCGCACCATAGCCTGGTAGCCCCCCATTGGTTTTTTAGGCTGGTGAGCGGTAGCACGTGCAGTGTCCGGGTAAACATCGATAAGTTTTACAACCCAGTCAGCATCGGTACCGGTGGTGGCAACTTTTAGCTGAGCTAGTATCTTGCCTGCCAAGGTAATGTCCTCTGTTAGTACGTCTGTCTGGAAGGTGAGCACATCAGGTCGGCGACTGGCAAAACGCTGATCATCGGTCATGTATTCGCGTGTCATGCCGGTGGCTACTGCTTCTGTAAACGGAACTGGCTTGTTGGGGTCGCTGATAAATTCTGTAGAAGCTGTCTGGTCTGCTGTTGGTGCTGTAAAGCTCATTTTGCCGTTGGCGTGTAAGTATAAAGTTTTTTCCTGCGCCTCTTTTGGTGGCCATACTTCAAACTCGCGCCACGTGTTGGTGCCGCCCTCAAACATAATGGCCTCAGGTAGCTTTACTTCTGTCTTGGCATCGCTTTTCAGGTAATGGCTAAAGAACTTTGCCTCTACCTGCTGCTGGTACCATGGCGTGGTTGGCTTACCGAATGATACATTGCCCAGATTAGAGCCATCAGTACGTGCCCAGCCACCATGAATCCAGGGGCCCATAACCAGCATGTTTGTCATTTTAGGGTTGTTCTTCTCCAGCGTCTGGTAAATTTTTAACGGACCATAAAGGTCTTCTGCATCGTACCAGCCGCCAACAGTCATTACAGCTGCGTGTTTGATGTTTTTAAGATGCGGAAGTATGTTGCGGTCCTGCCAGAATTTATCATAGTTCGGGTGTTCTACTAGGTCGTTCCAGAAAGCCACATTGTTTTTGTAGTACTTATCGTTAGCGTTCTTTAAGGGACCCATGCGCATAAAGAACTCGTAGCCATCGGGTGTGACGTGGTCGAAGCGCGGGTTGCGTTTGGTGGTTGGCTCTGGGCGAGGCAAGCCAAAGCTGGCTAAAAAGTTAAAAGCATGTGGCAGAAAAGTAGCTCCGTTGTGGTGGAAATCGTCCCAGAACCAGTCTGCGATAGGCGCCTGCGGCGATACCGCTTTTAGCGCAGGGTGGTTACTCATAAGGCCAGCCGCTGCATAAAAGCCCGGGTAAGAAATACCCCATTGGCCTACGCGGCCATTATCATTATCCAGCTTTTTGGTAAGCCATTCTACTGTATCATAGGTATCAGTGCTTTCGTCGATATCCTTCTTGCCTTTCTTGATCGCAACATGCGGGGTCATGTTCACAAATTCCCCTTCCGACATGTAGGTGCCGCGCACATCCTGGTAAACAAAAATATAGCCGTCGCGCATTAAAGTGCTGCTTGGGCCGATGCTGGTTTTATACCCTTCTCCATAAGGTCCTACGGAATAAGGAGTCCGGTTCATCAGGATAGGGTATTTTTTACTTTTATCCTTAGGTGAGTATACCACCGTAAATAGCTTTTTGCCATCGCGCATGGGTATCTGGTGCTCAGCCTTTTCGTAGTTCTGCCGGATGTAGAGCGAGTCCTGGTTTAACGTTTGGGCTATACTTACCGGGGCGCTCAGGCAAATGCCCAGCAACAGCACGAACAAGCGTAGCAGCTTTGGAGAAGTTTGCATGTGGTTAGTTGTTTGTGTTAAAGATTTGGTGTTAAGCGTTTAATATATGTAGATTTAGCAATATAGTAGTTTGCAGGCTGTGTTTATTTCTTTAAAAGTATAGCTTGTAAGTATAAAACTTTAAATCAGACTATTTAAACAACCATAAACCACAGTGCCTTATGCTTAAGCTTATACTTCTTCAGGCAGCCGCCACTAACGAAACTGCTTACAATGCCGGCTATCATGTCGGTTATTTTATCAGGAAGAACATCTACTACATCTTAGGAGCCATTGTGCTGGTTATCGTGTTGGCTGTGGTTAATTCCCGAAGAAATAAAAGAGTGCAGTAAACCCTATCTATATTCATTGTAAAAGTATACAGGCAACTACCGCAGGAACTAAATGTGTTGAACTAAGAAGGTAAATAAGATTTATATTAGATCTTCATAATATTACGTTAAGACAGTTGGTTATTAGACTATTCAGCAGGTTTATGCAGCTCAACTTCTTCTATAAATTTATTTTGTCGGTTTGGCTGTTAGCCAGCATAGACTATGATGTAATTTTAATCGATAGCGGTTCTTTTAATCCGATAAATAAATCAACCAAGAGGCAGCTAATAACTTCGGCAACAGTAATAAAAGGTGTTGTGCTGGATGAGGAAACAAAACTACCTGTTGGTTTTGCTAATATTACACTTATAAAAAACCAAAAGGGCACGCAAACCGGTAGTAAAGGTGAGTTTGAGCTGCAGATTACTTCAGATCATCAACATGAGAAAATTAGCATTACGAGTTTAGGGTATATCTTTAAAGTCGTAGAGGTTGAAGACCTCCTCAAAGAATGGGTAGGAACGAAGCAGATTAAAATCTATTTAAAGCCAAAGTATGAAGATCTTCGGGAAGTGGAAATTAAAGCTAAATCTAAAAAGTGGAGAGCAAGAAAAGTTGGCTTCAATTTAGATAAGGGAACCAGTTTCCATCATAAGTTTAACCCGCTAGACACGCTGGTAGAAAAATCAGGTCGTGAAATCGGCAATAAGTTTAGCTTAAAGAAATATCCGGCTTATTTAAATAGCATTAGCTTTGGCTTAGCCGGATCTGGCAATGTGAAATCTATTATCGGACTGCGCATCTATTCACTTAAAAACAATCTACCTGACAAAGATATATTGCCTGAACGTATCATTTTACGCGTTCCGCCGCACCATACAGGCTGGGTAACAGTTGACCTGGATAAGTATAATATTATGCTTAAAGATGATTTTGCTGTAACTGTGGAGTGGTTAAGCCAGACGAATATATTGAATAAGAGTTCTCTCATGGCTTTTGCAACACACCCCAAAGGCCAGGTTACTTATGCCAGAGTTTTATACAAAAACCCCTGGTCGATAGTACGCCCAACATTGACAAATGTGAATAGTATAGGCCTATATGTAATTGTTTTATACTGAGATGATGTCTAACGTAGGTGCCGCATAATGGCGTAGGGGAAAGGAGCCCAGATAGCGGTTTTAACACCCATTTTTCTCAAGCCCTGGTTTACCCAATTGTTACAGTTCTTGAACAGGTAGAACTTTCCGTTAGCCTCATAAAAGGTGTCGTTGTGGGAATAGCCGGAATCGCTAATGTGCCTGTAGCTGCCGTTTTGCTTCTGGAAAGACTCGTCGATATAGTTGATCAGGCTTTGGTACTGTTCCGGGCTCACAAGTATAGGCCGCTGGTGTTTATTTGGTTTTAGCTTGTTCCGGATATACTCTACATGCATGGCGGTTCGTGTTGGCCAAAGCGCCGACGATAGTACTACTCCAGGCTTGAGATCGCTCCACTCCGGGGTTTCCATGTAAAAACGCCTGTCGCCCCAGCCAAAGCCCAGGTAGGCATAACTGCTGTCTACACGCTCGAAATCAGATAGCGGAATTTTGGTGCGCCAGTCGATATATGGTGTAACTACAGGAACAATGATGTCGGTATGTACTCCGTTAGAGGTAACGAATATTTCAATTGAATCTGATTCGGTGGCCTGGGCAAAGCTCCTGTTAAGGGGAAAGCTGCTAAGTATAAATCCTGTCGCAAAAAACAGCACTGCAAAGTCTGCCAGCATAGAGGCTGTTTTACGTAGTAGCCACCACAATTTTTTGAGAACCTGCTGCATGTTTGTTCATACGTGCAAATCCGGATAAGTATAAAAAACAAAACCCGGAACAAAGCTCCGGGTCTGAATGTAAGTTTAGTTAATTTAGTTTCTGAATTTAACTGCCATCTAAAGCCTGCGTTAATAAATGTACGAACACAGGTTTGATGATTACGGCTGCAAAAGTAAGCGTTTTTTTCTTTTTATCTGCATGTATATCAAAAATAACTGCAGAAACGAATACCTGAAGGGCTTTAAACTATACATGGTGCTGCTGTCATATAGATGTCTATACTTGCCAAATTCAACTTTTATCTCCAGATTGTATCTTTAAAATTCAATTATAAGCAACATGATACAAAACATGAAGCGAGCATTCGCTTTAGCCTTTATACTGCTACAGGTACAGCTTGCTTTCGCACAGCAGGCAATACAGACTCCGGAGCAGTTCCTGGGCTATAAATTGGGCAAGCAATTTACCACCCATGCCCGCATAGTAGACTATGTAAACTACCTGGCAGCACAGGCGCCAAACCGCATGAAAGTGCAGGAGTATGGCCGCACCTACGAAGGCCGGCCTTTACTGCTGGCTTACATTGCTTCTGAAGAGAACCTGCCAAGGCTGGAGCAAATACGTGAAAACAACCTGCGCCAGGCCGGCATACAGAACGGTGCGGTACAAGGCAATCAGCCAGCTATTGTGTGGCTTAGCTACAACATCCATGGCAACGAGTCAGTGAGCTCGGAGTCGGTGATGCAGGTACTTTATGATCTGGTAAACCCGAACAATGCTCAGGCAAAACAGTGGTTGCAAAACAGTGTGGTTATACTTGATCCTTGTGTGAATCCTGATGGCCGTGAGCGTTATGTGCAGTGGTATAAGCAGGCGTCTAACCAGGGAGGTAATGCATCGCCTTATGCCTGGGAGCACTGGGAACCATGGCCAGGCGGTAGACCAAACCATTACTATTTCGACCTGAACCGCGACTGGGCCTGGCAAACACAGATCGAGTCGAAGCAGCGGATGAAGCACTACAATAACTGGTTGCCACAGGTGCATGCCGATTTCCACGAAATGGGGCCGGAGTCGCCTTACTACTTCTCGCCGGCAGCCAAGCCGTTCCACGAAAGTATAACGCCGTGGCAGCGCCAGTTTCAGAATACCATCGGCGACTATAACCGCCAATACTTCGACAAAAACAACTGGCTATACTTTACCCGCGAAAACTTCGACCTGTTTTACCCGAGTTATGGCGATACCTGGCCTACCTTTAACGGTGCCATCGGCATGACCTACGAGCAGGGCGGATCTGGACGTGCAGGCCTGGCCTATAAGAAGCAGGATGGCGATACGCTTACATTAGTAGACAGAATTGCGCACCACGTAGCGGCAAGCGAGGCCACTATCAAAGCCACTTCCGAAAAAGCAGACCAGCTTAAACAGGAGTTTGCCAGATACTACGACAATAACCTGAAGAAGCCAGGCGGAGACTATAAAGCGTTTGTGATAAAGAATGGCTCCGGAAATATCAAAGCACTAACAGAGTACCTGGATAACCAGGGCATACAGTATGGTTACGCTGGTAAAACAGCATCAATAAAGGGCTTTAACTATAGCACCGGCAAAGACGAAAGTATAAAATTAGGGCAGAGCGATCTGGTTATCAGCATGTATCAACCTAAGTCTACACTAGTTAAAGTGCTGTTTGAGCCACATGCCAACCTCGAGGATTCTGTTACTTACGACATTACTTCCTGGGCATTGCCTTATGCCTATGGTGTGCAGGCTTATGCAGTAAAGGGTAAAGTTGATATGACAACTAATAAACCAGCTGCAGCAACTGATCAAAGTATAAGTATAGCCAAACCTTACGCATACCTGGCGCGCTGGAACAGCCTGGATGACCTGAGGTTCCTGACAGAACTGATGAAGCAGAACGTGAAAGTGCGTATGGCTGAGAAGGCTTTTGAGACAGAGGGGCAAAAGTATGAAGCTGGCACTTTAATTATTACCCGTACGGGCAATGAACGCTTGGGCGATAAACTGGATGCTACTGTGCGTGACTTGGCTACGAAGTATGGCGCTACGCTTGCAGCCACTGCTACTGGCTTTGTAAGCAGCGGCGCTGACTTCGGCTCTGGCAGTGTGCGTTACCTTAAAATGCCTAAAGTCGCAGTAATGTCTGGTGAAGGCGTGTCGCCTTACGGGTTTGGGGAAGTATGGCATTACTTTGAGCAGCAGATAGGCTACCCTGTTACGGTGCTTAACACCTCATACTTTGGCAATGTGCCGCTACACGAGTTTGATGTGCTTATACTTCCGACTGGCAACTATACTAAGGTGCTGGACGAGAAAACACTAGAGCAGGTAAAGACCTGGGTGCGTGGCGGCGGTAAATTAATTGCTATGGAAAGTGCTGCAGGTTATCTAGCCGGCAAGAAAGACTTTAACCTGAAAAAGAAAGACGCCGACGAAGAAGAGAGCAAAGACAAAAAGGATAAGAAGAAGGAAGACCCTTATGTTAATTTAAAAGCTTACGGCGATCGTGAGCGTGAGGCCATACAGGAAGAAGTACAGGGAAGCGTTTTCAGAGTAAACCTGGATAAGACTCACCCGCTTGCCTTTGGTTACGGCGATACCTACTTTGCGCTGGTTCGAACCTCTGACCTTTATCAGTTTATGGATAGTGGCTGGAACGTTGGTGTACTTAAAAAGAACAACTATACTACAGGCTTTGTAGGGGCAAGTATAAAAGAGAAGCTAAAGGACGCTCTCGTACTTGGCACACAGGATATGGGCCGCGGGCAGGTAGTATATATGGGTGATAACCCACTTTTCAGAGGATTCTGGCAAAGCGGAAAGCTTATGTTTGGCAATGCCGTTTTCGTGGTAGGGCAGTAATAGCAAAGTATAAACCATAAAGTATAAAAGGGCCGTAGCTACTCCAGCTGTGGCCCTTTTGGCTTTAAGTAAAAGGAGGATGTAGCTTCAAACTTTTAGCTAGGAGTAAGTATGCAATAATAGCCTGAAGTATAAGTAGAGAACCTTAACGCATAGTATTCCAAAGCCATCAACTCTCGGAATTAATACCAATATAAACGTCGCGTTCTTAGCGCCGCCTTTGCGCTCTTAGCGTTTAAGCTTTACCGCAAAGGACACAAAGGTCCATGCAAGGAACACAAGGACCAATAGCCTGATGTGGAGTATACAGGTATAGATGTGATTTATAATACCGTATTTAGAACGTCTTTTTGTCTTTTGTTATAAATTATTTTGTCTATTGTCACTCTTTTCTTTGCCTTTCAATTATTGGGTATTAGCTATTAAAATGTATTACCTTCGCGGTATATTAACCCAAGCATAAAATGGCTACGATCATAACTTACCCAGCAACCGACGAGTACAGCGGCTATGTTGGCAACTATATAAAAGAGGCAAAAGCCGACGACCTAATAGAAGGCCTCACAGCCAGCTACTCTTATATTGCAGGCCTGATGCAGGGCCTTACAGAGGAACAGTTGCTGCACCGCTACGCAGAAGGAAAATGGAGTATTAAAGAGTTGCTGGTACACATGCTCGATACCGAACGTATTTTCTCGTACCGCGCCCTGCGTTTTGCCCGCCAGGACAGAACCGAACTGCCCGGCTTTGATGAGAATGCTTACGTAGCTCCATCCAAAGCAGACAGCCGCGACATTAACTCCATACTGGCAGAATATACAGCTGTGAGAACAGCTACCATCGAGTTATTTAAAAGCTTTGATGAGGAAGCCCTTAACCAGAAAGGCAAAGCCAGCGGCCTGGAGTTAAGTGTGCGTGCCCTTGGCTATACTATACTTGGCCACGAGATCCACCACCTCAGAATTCTGCGTGAGCGCTACCTGGCTTAAAAAGTATAAGGCAAGTTTAAAAGGCTGCTGTAACCGGATTGGTTTGCTGCAGCCTTTTCTGTTTACAGGGCTATATGTATACGTTGCTATGCATAAAGTCTTATCTTTAAACTGGTAAGCATCATCCAAAGTATAAATCTGTTACTGCATGCACCTGTCCCGAAGAAACACCGGCCTTCTGCTGGCGCCTATACTGGCTACACTTGTCTGGTTTTTAGCATCAGCCTTGCCTTACGAGGCCCGGATAGTAGCTACCATCATGGTGTTCTGCCTCACCTTCTGGATGACGGAGGTAATCCCGCTCTCCATGACGGCTTTTCTGGGTGTGTTGCTGGCTGTAATAGTGGGAGTGGCCAAAATAGAAACTGCTTTCCAGAACCTGGGGCATCCGATCATACTTCTCTTTATTGGCAGCTTTCTACTGGCCCGCTCCATGACGCGCCACGGCCTCGACAAACGCATAGCCCTGTTTATACTTTCGCAGCCATTTTTCCAGCAGAGCCTGTTCCGGTTGTTTCTGGGTTTCTCGCTTGTGTCGTTTGTGCTGTCTATGTGGGTGAGCAATTCGGTTACGGTTGCCATGCTGTTGCCGCTTATACTTGGTGTTACACAGCTGGTCTGCCACCAGGGCGATGGTAAAAATGCATCTGTATACTTTCTGCTTGGGATTGCTTACAGTGCCTCTATTGGTGGTATCAGTACGATTATCGGTTCGCCACCCAACCTTATTGGCGTAAATTACTTGGCACAGGAGGGTATACGCATCGATTTTTTGCAGTGGATGCTGATGGCTTTGCCTCTTTCCTTAACCATGTATGGCCTGATGCTGCTGTATATGTACTACTTCCTGAGCAAAAGCACCTATGACCGGCAGTTGGTAAAGAATTATGTGCAGGAGGAGGTAAGCAAAAAAGAAAAGCTGAAGAAAGGGGAGTTGATAACCATGGGCGTTTTCACCCTTGCCGTTATACTCTGGCTTTCTCCGGGCTTCCTGAACCTGCTTGGTTTTGAAGAAGCCTATACGTTTATGAGTACTTACTTTGCCGAAAGCACAGTGGCAGTGCTAGCAGCATTGCTACTGTTCCTTATTCCGCCAGGGCAGGAGAACGAGGGGCAAGGCACTATAACCGCAGAAGACCTTGTTAAAATTGACTGGGATACCATTCTACTTTTTGGAGGTGGCATGGCATTAGGGCAATTAGTCGTGTCGTCTGGGCTGGCAGATATTATTGGCAGGGGCATTACTACGTTTATAGACCCGGAACAGGAGCTCATGCTCATCTTTATACTTGTGTTGCTGGTGCTCTTTTTAACTGAGGTAAGCTCCAACACGGCTATTGCCATCACCTTTGTGCCCATAATCATAGGTGTGTTGCACGAAATAGAGGTACCGCTGCTTTACCCGGTTTTAGGTGTGGTGATAGCCTGTAGTTTTGCCTTTATGCTGCCTGTAGCCACTCCGCCAAATGCTATTGTGTATGGCAGCAAACAGGTACCCATTGCAACTATGGTTCGTGCAGGCTTAATACTTAACCTGGTGGGTGCTACACTTATCACGCTTTGGGTACTGCTGTATATGGCGCTGTAGCCTAAGGTGTATCAGTAATATTCCTTATATTAGGAAGTTTAAATTGCACTTATGAGAAATAACACGTCTGTCAGGAAAATGCTGGCAATCGCCTGCTTTGGGTTTGCAGGGTTAAAACTATACGAATTGCTGCAGGGGCCGGGGAACTATGCGTGGCAGGACCTGTTCTCAGTTGGTATTTTTGTGGCGTTGGGCATGCTTTATATATACCTGATCATAAAAAACAATAGTAAATCATCGTCTTAAGCTTATAACAAATACTACATACTTATGCAAAACCGCCGGCCTTACCGCATTATAATGACCATTATTTGCTTTGTATTTGCAGCGCTTAACGCTTACAAAATAGTACAAGGAAACTATAGTTCGCTGGATGTGTTCCTGCTTGTGGTTTTCCTGGCATTCGGTACAATTTATTTGTTTATCCTGCTGCGTAAAAAAAACGATGCCTGAATGAAGGAAGTATAGAAAAGGAAAAACCTGAAAGCCTATATTATCTTGGGAGATTAATAAGACTTTCAGGTTTTCAACTTTTAGCCAAAGGTATCTTTTTATACGGCAAGGATTTGGTATTGGTTGTTATTTTTGCGAAAAAAAAGAATAAATATTTTGCCCCTGCTGCATCTGAGCTTCTTTATCCTCATACACGATAGCTTTAAAGGCTTCTGAACCTTTGTTTTCAGTTTTATACTTTGTCGCATCAGCCCAAAGCAGGTCTCCGGCTCTAACTTTAATTTCTTCAATTTTACCTTCAGAGGTAGTTACCTGCAAAGTGCCTGCTGTGGCAGCGTATGCTTTCTGGCCAGGATGCCCATGCACGTCTGCAAAATGGCCTGGTTTCAGTTCAATTTCCCAGAGCCGCATGCTGTGGTTATCTAACAATTGAGAGAAGCTTTGACTTTTGGCCGCGCAGCCCTCGCCTGGCTCGCCTGCCCAGGCTACTGCTGCCAATAAAGAGAACGCAAAGGTTGCGGTGGTTTTCAATAATTTTTTCATAGTTGCTTTAAATTAGGAATTGGGTAATAGTAATTAATTAGTAATTGTGTGTAACCAGTGTTAACTCAGGTGTCAGTTGCCAGGCTGGTAACGGGGACGTATAAATAAGACGCCTTTTAATGCTGCGGTATTGTATCATACAAGGTATATCAGATGATATTTAACTTTTCTTTAACAAAGGCTTAACATGCTATATAACAGTAACTTTGTTTTGATTTAAAGATGTGCTGAAAAGGAGAGAGGTTGCTTGAGCTTATGTTAAAGTATTGTTAAAATGACGAACACACGGATATGCCTGTCCAATAACTGATTTACGAGGATGAAAGCAGGGTAGTGGCAAAGACTAAACAGGATCTACATCTGCCACGATGCGCACATCCTTAAAGTCGGGGAGGAGTTTGAGGTTAAAGATAGCCTGTGCGATCTGGCTTTTGGCAGCGCGCAGATTGGTTGTTTCGCGGGGCAGTTTAATGTGCACCTCTTGCAGAAACAGGTTACGTATTTTAAAAATGTACGGCACTTCTGGCCCCAGCACCTGCTGCTTGCCCATTCTGTCGGTCAGGTCTTTTGCCAGAACAATAGCCGCATTCTCTGCAACGCGTTCATCCATGTGCTTTACAGTTACCTTTATCATGCGCACAAACGGCGGATAGACAAAGCGCATACGTTCCTCTATTTCATGTTCATAAAGGCTCAGATAATCGTTGCTGCGTACCTTTCTAAAGATGGGCTGCAGAGGGTCTCTGGTTTGTATAATTACGGCACCAGGCTTCTCTTTACGGCCTGCGCGTCCGCTTACCTGCACAAACAGCTGGTAAGCGCGTTCATGCGCCCTGAAATCCGGGAAGTTGATGATCGTATCGGCATTTAGTATACCCACCAGGCTTACATGCTCAAAGTCGAGACCTTTGGTTACCATCTGTGTACCCACCAGTACATTGGTTTTGCCTGTCTCAAAGTCGGCGATTATTTGTTGGTAGCTGTTCTTCTTTTTGGTAGTATCTAGGTCCATGCGCTGCACATCGGCGTTAGGCAGAAGCAGCTTCAGCTCATCCTCTACCTTCTCGGTACCAAAGCCCATACTTTTAAGCGTGGTAGCACCGCAGGCAGGGCAATCGTGGGGCATGCGTTCGTGGTAGCCACAGTAATGGCAACGCAACTCGTTGTTATACTTGTGGTACGATAAGCTTACAGCGCAATGCCTGCACTTAGGTATCCAGCTACACTCTTCGCAGCTGATAAATGGTGCATAGCCACGCCTGTTCTGGAAAAGTATAACCTGCTCTTTTCGGTTCAGCCTTTCCTCAATAGCTGTTAGTAGTTTACCCGAAAAGTGACTGTGCATGTTTTTGCGGTGTTGTTCTTCGCGGGTGTTAACCAGTTCAATGTCAGGTAGCTGCGCCTCACCAAAACGTTTGGTCATTTCAACCAATCCCCAGCGGCCGGTTTTGCAGTTGTAATAAGTTTCTACTGATGGTGTGGCCGAGCCCAGCAAGGTTTTAGCGCCTTGCAAGTGTGCCATCATCAGGGCTGTTTCGCGGGCGTTGTAGCGTGGGGCTGGGTCGTACTGCTTATAGCTGGCTTCGTGTTCCTCATCTATTATCACCAGCGACAGGTCGTGGAAAGGCAGGAACACCGAAGAACGTACACCCACCACCACCTGGAAACGGCCCGAGAGTATACCTTGCCATACTTCGGCCCGCTCATTGTCTGAGAACTTGGAATGATATACACCCAGCTTATCGCCAAACACTTTCATCAGGCGCTGTACTATCTGGGCGGTAAGCGCAATTTCTGGTAGCAAGTATAAAACCTGCCCTCCGCTATCGAGTGCATGCTTTATCAGGTCGATGTATACTTCGGTTTTGCCGCTACCGGTAACGCCATGCAGTAATACCGTATCTTTCTCTTTAAACAGCCCCAGAATCTCATCCTTCGCCTTTGCCTGGTGCTCTGATAAGGCCATGGGCAGCAGTTTTGCCTGATGCTCCACGGGAAACCTGGATACTACCTGGTCAAACTGCTCCAGCACGCCTTTTTTAATAAGCGTGTTGATAGACGAAGCTGATAGGTGAGGTGAGTTTGCCAGTTCGCTTTTCGTAATGCCTTTGTAGTTCAGGTGGATATCCTGGTGTACCGGCACCTTTTGCAGGTAGTTCAGCAGCACATCTAATTGCTTGGGCTGAGGCGCCAGTTGGTTAAAGAGTTCCTCCAGCATGCCCTCGTCCTGCACAAAATGCTCTGAAATGCGCAGCTTCTTCACCACCTTCGGCGAAAACTTATCGCTTACCTGCTCATAAATAATGATCGCCTCTTTCTGTATAAGCGACTTTATAAACTTGTGGTAACTTTTGAGCTGAAGCAGGGTACCTACATCTGAAAACGTAAGCGCCTGGTTATGCTGCAGGGCGTAAATGATCTTCTCTTCCTGTGGGGCAAGTATAAGCTCGTCCTCTTCGGGGTTATAGTGCGGGTGCAGTTGTATTCTGGATTCGCTGCTGAGCTTAAGTGCTGAAGGCAGTGCCGCGTTGATCACCTCGCCCAGGGTGCACATGTAATAGTCGGCAATCCATTTAAACAGCTTTAGCTGTGGCGTGGTGATGATTGGTTTATCATCCAGCACGTCTAAAATATACTTTGCCTGGTACTCAGCAGGAGCATTCTGATGGATCTCAGCTACAATACAACTCAGTACCTTTTTAGAACCGAACTGCACAATTACCCGCGCACCTACCAGCACCTCATCATTCATCTCGAACGGAATGCGATAGGTATAAAGCTTCGGCAAAGGCAGTGGCAGGATCACATCAGCAAAAAAAGTGACGCGCTCCACAGCCTGCTCTGGCGGGTAATTAAAATTGAGTAGCTCTGACAAAGGGTGAAAGTATAAATGCCTTATCTGCAAAGGTCGGAAAAAAGGAGGTAAATGTTAATTGTTGAATGGTTTAATTGTTGGATAGTTGATGGTTAATTGGTCGTTGATCGTTATCCGGAATGTAGAGACGCAACATTTTGCGTCTTGCTTGCCATAGTAATAAGCCTGATCTGGCACTCTTTCCTGGCGCAAGTGACACTTCGTTTAACACTTGCGCTATGGAAATAATAAAAACAAGATCGAACAACGATTAACCAGCAAAGAATAACGAAACTTACCGTCCTGTAGCAGCCAAGACGCAAAATGTTGCGTCTCTACATTCCGGATAACCAACAATAATTAACTTATAACCAATTAACTGTCAGTGATATAATAATTAAGCCATTTAAACAATCAGCAATTCGGTCTTATAGCGCAGGGAACTTCTCACTTTCCTGCTTTCCTTTTAGTTGATCAAGGGCATCTGCTGCATGGTGCACAGGCAACTGGCAGGTTTTATTGTAACATACATAAACAGTGGTTTTGCCGCCAATAGCTACTCTTTGGTTTAAAAGTGGCAATTCACTTTTATCGGTGGTGCCAGCCAGAATTATATTAGGTAAGTAAAAAGAACTGATCTCTGCACGCATTTCCGGAGCTTCTGGGCCTACAATGGCTACTTCTGCGGTTTGAGCTAGTTTGTAGTAATAAAGTATGGCCCAGTTGCTTAGATGTGATGGCTCTTTTAAGACCAGGTCTTTCATTTTAGCCAGCATACTTTCAGATAGTTCGGTGTAGTTATGCTCATCAAAGTATAAACCAAGCAGGTGCAGGTTAATGGCCATCACCGAGTTGGAAGACGGTATCACATTATCGAATAACTCTTTCTTGCGTGCAATTAGCTTTTCAGCCTCCTGGTCTGTGAAGTAGAACATGCATTCCGCTTCATCAAAGAAGTTGTCTAAAGTATAAGCCGTAAGTTCCTTTGCCTGCTGTAGCCAGTCTTCGTTAAAAGTAACTTCATACATCCTTATAAAGGCGTTGATAAGTATGGCGTAATCTTCTAAGAATCCCTCTATAGTCGCTTTACCGTTTTTATAGTTGTGGAAGAGTCTGTTGCCGGTTTTAAAGTTGCGAAGTATAAACTCAGCGTTACGGATAGCCAGTTTCAGAAAGTGCTTGTTGCCAAAAGTATAATAGGCATCTGCAAGGCCCTTCAGCATAAGTGCATTCCAGGAGCACAGTATTTTATCATCTAAGGCAGGCCTTATGCGCTCTGCCCGCACCTGCATGATCTTCTCTTTCCAATTTTGCACCATATCCTGCAGCACTTCCAGCTCAAGTTCATTCTCTTCGGCAAAAGCCTCGTCGCTTATTCTACGGTGCAATATGTTGCGGCCATGCTCAAAATTACCAGCTGCTGTGGCATGGTAATATTTAGAAAAGAGCGGCTCTTCAGAGCCAAATAGCTGGTGCAGTTCATTCTTCGTGAAAGTATAAAATTTGCCTTCTTCACCTTCGCTGTCAGCATCCAGGGAGGAGTAGAAACCACCTTCAGGACTCATCAATTCACGCTCTGCAAAAGCAATGGTCTCATATACTACATCATGGTATAGGGTTTCGCGGGTAGCCTGGTATGCCTCGGCGTAAAGTGAAATTAACTGGCCATTGTCGTATAGCATCTTCTCGAAATGGGGTACGAGCCATTCCTCGTCTACAGAGTAGCGTGCAAAGCCGCCGCCAGCCTGGCCGTAAATGCCACCATAGGCCATTTCGCGCAAGGTCAGGTGGAGGTGTTTTAGTGCTTTTTCGTCGTTGGTATGGTGGTAATAGCGCAACAGCCACAAGTAATTAGTAGGCATCGGGAATTTAGGGGCAGGAGAGAGGCCGCCGTGTTTCCTGTCAAATCTGGAGCTAAGGGCCTGGTATATTTTTGTCAGGTCTTCTTCATGCACCTGTAGCTTGCTTTCCTTTAAACCATATGCCTCCAGTTCGTTTCGGTTCAGGTGTTGGCCAAACTGTTCGGCAGAGCTATCCAGCTCCTGACGGTTTTGTGCAAATGCGGCGGTGATGTTGTGCAGCAGCGTTAGCCATTGCTGTGGCTGAAAGTATGTGCCGCCGTAAAATGGCTTTGCTTCCGGGTTAAGAAAAACGTTTAAAGGCCATCCACCTTGTAAGCCCATTGCCTGCAACGCATCCATGTACACGGCATCTACATCAGGTCTTTCTTCACGATCTACTTTAATGCACACAAAATGCTGGTTCATCACTTCAGCTATCTTCGCATTCTCAAAAGACTGATGCTCCATTACATGGCACCAATGGCAGGCAGCGTAGCCAATGCTTACAATAATGGGTTTGTCTTCCTGCTTTGCTTTTGTAAGCGCTTCCTCTCCCCATGGATGCCAGTCCACTGGGTTATATGCATGTTGCAGTAGGTAAGGGCTACTCTCTTTTATAAGCCTGTTCGCTTTCTTATCCTTAATTTTTGCCATACGATTGCCTTTAATACTTGCCGTGAGATACTAATAATTACGGGCAAGCTGTGCAAAAGTGTTGGGCTGGCTAAAAGGGATGTTGTTAAAGTATAACCTTATCGTGTGATTAGTTGCTGTCGGAGGGTCTGTTGTTCCTGGGTTACATCAATGTTATACTTTTCCGAAAACTGTTTAAGCAATACATCAGTGTTTTTGAGGAAAGCCTGGTGGCTATCGGATTCCGGATGGAAAGGCCTGTGGGCCAGTGCGCGTGATATTTTCTCCCATTCACCGGTAAACTCCTGGAAATGCTCGTCGTAATAGGCTTTCACAAATTTATCCCAGATGTAGTTTTCAGCCAATGTGGTAGGGTGCAGCATGTCGTCTTTGTAATAACGGTAATCCCGCAGGTCGTCCATCATTATCTCAAACGCCGGAAAGTATAGCACATCCTGCTGCCTCTCCTGTAGGTTATGGCAGAGCAGGCGCAACGCAGACTTGCTAACGCTGTTTATGGGAAGCGTTTCCTTAACATGGCGTACAGGGCTAACAGTAAAAAGTACTTTAAGGGCAGGGTTTATACTTTTGAGGTAGTCTAAAGTCTTTTCAAAGTATAACTGCGTGTCCTGCAGGTTTAGAAGCGTGCGGTTAAAATTTTTGGCGGGGAGCTTATGGCAATTGGCAACAATGTTACTTGTTTGGGTTAACTGGTAGGCTACAGCAGTTCCTAATGTAAGAATCAATAGAGAGGAATTCTGTAGATACTGGCTGGTAAGTTGTAAACGTTCCTCTATTTGTTGTAGCAATTTTTCTTTGTCAGGAGAGGAAATGGAAGAGTGCAGATCGTAGGCATACCAAATACCATTATGTTGCACCAGGTGCTCTTCAAAATTATACTTTACGCCTAATGCCGCCTCTAATAACCGGCAAACCGATACCGGGTTAAAGATTGTACCAAACGGATTGGTCAATACATCTACCTTATGCTGCTGCAGTTTAGAGCCAATTACTTCAGCAAAGCAGGAGCCGATAGTCATTACCTTGTCCTGTAACGTCAGGTTGAGCCCCGATTTTGCAATAGTTACTTCTGTACGGAACATAGTGCAGGTATTTGTTAAAGCTTATTAGAGTATAAAACCCGGATTAGTGCAGTAAGCAATCTGAATTTGCACAGTTTATACTTGGCAACATACAACTACTTCTGGTTAATTATACTTTTATTCGCTTTAGTTTGATCCCAAAAGTATAAAAAAAAGCGTTCTGCCTTGTGAGCAGAACGCTTTAATAGTAGTCTTTTTGTACTGTTATTCAGCAACCACGTTGAATTTAATCTGGTGCTTCACTTCTTTATGCAGGTTAAGTGTTGCAGTATATTCACCTGCAGACTTCACATCCTGATCAAAAGAGATACGCTTACGGTCTACATCAAATCCTCTAGCCTTAAGGGCCTCAGAGATCTGAAGTGTAGTAACTGAACCGAAGATCTTGCCAGTCTCGCCAACTTTAGCCGGGATCTCAAGTGTCAGATCACCGATGTTGTTTGCCAACTCCTGTGCATCGCCCTGAATCTTCTCAGCTTTGTGAGCAGCCTGACGGATGTTCTCAGCAACAACTTTTTTGTTTGAAGTGCTTGCAATAACTGCCAGTCCCTGTGGGATAAGGTAGTTACGGCCGTATCCTGGCTTTACTGTTACTGTATCGTTTTTGTAGCCTAGGCCCTTAACGTCATCTTTAAGTATTACTTCCATCGTTTGCCCTCCTTATTTTAAAGAATCTGTTACATAAGGTAAAATAGCAAGGTGTCTTGCTCTGGCAACCGCCTGAGATACTTTGCGCTGGAATTTCAGGCTAGTACCAGTAAGTCTTCTAGGAAGGATCTTACCCTGCTCGTTCACGAACTTAAGCAGGAAGTTTCCGTCTTTGTAGTCGATATACTTAATTCCGCTTTTCTTGAAACGGCAGTATTTCTGACGGTTTTCTTGTTTGTGTACTCTTTCGTTAACTAAGCTCATTACCCTTTAACCTCCTCTTTTTTAGCTTGTGATTTGAACTCTCCGTTTCTTCTGCGCTCGTTGTAAGCAACTGCGTGCTTGTCAAGTACAGTAGTAAGGAAACGAACAACTTTTTCGTCACGGCGATAAGCAAGCTCAAGCGCGTCAACGATGTTCGTTGTAGCCTTAAACTCGATCAGGTGGTAGAAACCTGTAGACTTCTTCTGGATTGGATAAGCCAGTTTGCGAAGACCCCAGTTCTCTTCGTGAATAATGTCGGCGCCATTTTCCTTAAGCACCTGTCTGAACTTCTCGACCGTTTCTTGCATCTGAACATCGCTCAACAGCGGAGTCAGGATGAAGACCGTTTCGTAATTTCTCAATTCCATTCGGTTCGATATAAAATTTTTAATTTAAGCGTGCAAATATAGAAGGAAATATTTTGAATAGCAAATGTGACGGGATTAAATAAGTAGAGTGCTACAGAGTGCGTGTGAAACGGCAGCTGAATCAGTTGGGTAACCGCATCTCTATATTATATATAGTGTAGCGAGGGTTTTCAGATCAACAATTTGAAAACATTCTATTGATAAATATGTTTTTTTTAGGACGCTCCAGGCTTAACACAAAGTGTACTTCTATAAAAAAAATTGCATCAGAATTAATAGTAAAAAACAGCGAAATTTTAAATCTATTATTTAAAATTGTTCTAAATAAAAAGCCTCTGAAAGTAAAAGAAATGGGGTTTTGGCTCTTTGTAGGGAATGCAATGCGTAGTAGTCCAAAAATACACTTATTATATTTGATTAATGGATTTCGCATAGTAAGTTTGTGCCCGTAAAGTAAATTCACCATTATACTAAACACACAAGTGATCTTGGCTATGATTAGCTGTATACTTAAAACTAAATCCAAAATCTTCTTTGCCTTCTTACTTGCGTTGGTAGTTTCTTTTGGCGCCTTTGCCCAAGAGCAAGCTAGCGATCAGGCTGAAGTAGCAACAAAAGGAGTAGAGCCCGGTGCTACGCAAGGCGCAACCACTGATGCAACCCCTGCAGGTGATCCTGCTGTGATTGATGCAGGCGAAGCCCTTTTCAAAAACAACTGTGTAGTTTGTCACTCTGCCGGGACTGATGTTATAGTTGGTCCTGGACTGCAAGGCATCACGCAGAAGAGAAACGAAGGCTGGTTGATCAAGTGGATCAAAAATTCACAGGCTCTGATTGCTGCTGGTGATAAGGATGCCGTAGCCATTTACAACGAGTTCAATAAGCAGGCTATGCCTTCTTTTGCGTTCTCTGACGATGAGGTAAAGTCAATTCTGGCTTATATCAAGTCTGGTAAAGGTGTTGTTTCTGCTCCTGTTGCAGGTCCTGAAGGCGTAACTCCGGGAGAAAATGTAGGCACAGAGGCTATTGGCGCGGTTGGTAATTACCTGGATATAGTACTTGTTGTGCTTATCGTAGTGTTGATCGTTCTGGTGGTGACACTCTTACTGATTACCTCTCTTCTTAAGAACTACCTTAATAAGAACCGTAAGCTGGATGAGTACGATAACGAGGTGGTAAACCAGCGTTTCGATTTCTCCAAGATATACAAATCAAAAGCTGTACGCACGCTTGTAGTGCTCATCTTTGTGGTAGTACTGTTGGACCTTACAATTGATAAAGTAATGGGAATCGGTATTCAGCAGGGATATGCACCAAAGCAGCCAATTGCTTTCTCGCACAAACTGCACGCTGGTGAGCATCAGATTAACTGTAACTACTGCCACACAACAGTTTACGAAAGCAAGAGTGCCAGCATTCCTTCAGCGAACATCTGTATGAACTGCCACAGTCAGATCAAAACAGAGTCTCCTGAAATTCAGAAAATATACAAAGCTATTGAGCGTAACAGACCAATCGAGTGGGTGCGTATTCATAACCTGCCTGATCTGGCATACTTTAATCACTCCCAGCACACCCAGGTTGGTGGCGTAGAGTGCCAGACCTGCCATGGTCCAATTGAGGAAATGGATGTTGTTTACCAGTATTCTCCACTAACAATGGGCTGGTGTATCGACTGCCACCGCGAAACTCCGCTTAACACAGAAGGCAACGAGTACTACGACAAGCTTGTAGAGCTGCATGAGTCATCTTCTAAAGGAGCCTTTACGGTGTCATCGAATGGTGGTACAGAGTGTTCTAAGTGCCACTATTAATCAATATCATTTCATTTAGTATTCGAGTTTTCTAGATATTAATATGCAAGACAGAATAAAATACTGGAAAGGAATTGAGGAGTTAAATAACACTCCTGAGTTCGCGAAGCACGCTCATAACGAGTTTCCAGAATTCCTGCCACTAGACGAAGCGAAAGGTGAAAGCTCGTCTTCTAACGGTAAAACCCAGCGCAGGGACTTTTTAAAGCTTCTTGGCTTTAGTATGGCTGCAGTTTCTCTGGCTTCATGCGAAGCTCCAGTAAGAAAGGCAATTCCTTACTTAAACAAACCAGTAGACGTAGAGCCTGGTGTAGCTAACTGGTACGCTTCTACTTACTACCTGAACGGTGATTATAACAGCATCCTTGTTAAAACACGTGAAGGTCGTCCGATCAAAATTGAGCCAAATCCTTCTTCATCTGTAACACCATACGGTACCAGCTCAAGAGCACAGGCATCTGTACTTGGTGTTTATGATAACAACCGTCTTCGTTTCCCTTTGATTAAAGGTAAAGAAGCGAAGTGGGAAGAAGTAGATAAGCAAATTGCTTCCCGATTGGCTTCTGTAAGCGGTAAGGTTGCATTAGTGTCCTCAACAATTATCAGCCCTTCAACCAAGCAGCTGATTGATGAGTTCGGGTCACGCTTCAGCAACTTTGAGCATGTAATGTACGATGCAAACTCTGCTTCAGCGCTGCTTGCAGCAAACGGTGGCGTATTCCCTGGTTATGATTTCAGCAAGGCTAATATCATTGTAAGCATTGGCGCTGATTTCTTAGGTACATGGGGTGCACCGATTCCTTTTGCAAAGCAGTATATCCAAAACAGAAAAATAGACGCCGACAATCCTACGATGTCACGTCACTACCAGTTTGAAACAATTCTTTCGATGACTGGCGGTAACGCTGATATTCGTGTACCTATTAAGCCATCTGAAGAGGCGGCTGTAGTTACGGCTATATATAACGCAATTACAGGAGGTGGTTCAGCATCGGCTAATGTTGGTGATGCAAAAGCACTTGCTGCTGCAATTAAGGACCTTCAGGCTAACACAGGCAAAGCCCTTGTGGTATCTGGCTCAAATGATCCTGGAGTACAGGCGATGGTAACTGCCATTAACCGCGCATTAGGAGCAGAAGGTACAACTATTGATTCAGCTTCTCCATACTTTACAAAGCAGGGTAACGATGCTCAGATGATCCGTCTGATCAACGATATGAATGCTGGTTCGGTTGGCGCTGTATTCTTCTACAATGCAAACCCTGCATTCGATCATCCACTTGCTGATAAAGTAATTAGCGGACTTCAGAAAGTTGGCCTTAAAGTATCTTTTGCCGACAGGGCAGACGAAACAGCATCTCTGGTAGACTTTGTTACTCCGGATAACCACTACCTGGAGTCTTGGAACGACTTTGAGCCGAAGAAAGGATTCCTGAGCATCGCGCAACCGGTGATCAGCCCAATCTTTACTACACGCCAGATGCAGGATAGCTTACTGACGTGGAGCGGTAACAACACCAACTTCTACGAGTATATCCGCAATAACTGGAGAAAATCGGCTACCGGCGACTTTAATAAATTCTGGGAGAAAGCCGTACACGACGGTGTGCTGGAAAACGGTACAAGCATGCTGAAAGTGGCTGCTCCTACCGTAGCTGTATCTACGTCAACTAGAACTGTTAAGCCAACTGGAATTGAGGCTGTACTTTACGAAAAAGTAGGTATAGGCTCAGGCGCTGAGGCGAACAACCCTTGGTTGCAGGAATTGCCAGATCCTATTTCTAAAGCTACATGGGGTAACTACGTAGCAATGCCAATTGCTTTGGCAAAAGAGATGGGTGTTGTGCAAGGTGATGTAATGGCTGTTACTTTAGCCAACGGTAAAACGATTGAGCTTCCAGCCCTTATTCAACCAGGTCAGGCAAACGGTACTGTAGGTATAGCTATGGGTTATGGCCGTGAGCTTGATTCTGCTCCTGTTGCAAAAGGCTTAGGTGCTAATGCAATAGCAGTGGCTACAGTAGTTGATAATGGCTTGGCTTATAGCAGTTCAGTTCAGCTTAAGAAAACAGGTTCTACATCTCCGATTGCTCAGACACAGACACACCACACGATCATGGATCGTTTGGTTGTTCAGGATAACACGCTTGCAAATTATAAAGCTAACCCTAAAGAGGTAACAGAATACATTCGCATTGCAACCCACGAAGGGCCTGCAAAGCCAGCTGCTATCTCCCTTTGGGATGATTACGAGTACAAAAACCACCACTGGGGTATGGTTATCGACCTTAACTCATGTATTGGTTGCGGATCTTGTACGATCAGTTGTAATGTAGAGAACAACATACCTGTGGTTGGTAAGGCAGAAGTTCTTAATCGCCGTGAAATGCACTGGATGCGTATCGACAGATACTACAGCGCTGTAGAGCACGAAGAGAAAGACTATGCTACAATGGAAAATCCGGCTGAGAACCCTTCAGTTATTTTCCAGCCAATGCTTTGCCAGCACTGTAACCACGCACCATGTGAAACGGTTTGCCCGGTAGCTGCAACGATGCATAGCTCTGAAGGTATAAACCAGATGGTTTACAACCGTTGTGTTGGTACACGTTACTGCGCTAACAACTGCCCTTATAAAGTACGTCGCTTCAACTGGTTTGCTTATGCAAACAACGATAAGTTCAACTTCAACGAGCCAATGAACAACGATCTTGGCAAAATGGTGTTGAACCCGGATGTAACCGTTCGTGGCAGAGGTGTAATGGAGAAATGCTCGTTCTGTGTTCAGCGTGTGCAGCTAGGTAAGCTAGAGGCAAAACGTGAAAACAGAAGACCTAAAGACGGTGAAATCGTGACAGCATGTGCGCAGTCTTGCCCAACTGAAGCGATCGTGTTCGGTGATATGAAGGATCCTGAGAGCCGCATATCCAGAATATTACAGCGTCAGAAAGGTGAGCGTGCGTTCCACGTACTGGAGGAGCTTAACGTTCAGCCAAACGTAACATACCTGACTAAAATTAGAAACTTAGCTTAAAAATAAAATTTCGAGAGCGTTATGCAGCATGTATCTCCGATAAGAGAGCCTCTAGTAACGGGGGGTAAAACATACCACGACATCACCGAAGATGTCTGCAGACAAGTGGAGGCAAAACCCAACGCACGTTGGGCAGCCGCTCTTGCTGTATCGTTAGTCGGCTTAGCTATATTTATGTACTCGGTTTACCGTACCTTATGGTTTGGTATTGGCGAGTGGGGATTGAATAAGACAGTAGGCTGGGCATGGGATATCACCAACTTCGTATGGTGGGTAGGTATTGGTCACGCCGGTACACTGATCTCAGCTATCCTTCTGTTGTTCCGCCAGAAATGGAGAACTTCTATCAACCGTGCAGCCGAGGCGATGACAATTTTCGCCGTAATCTGCGCAGCAATGTTCCCGGTACTTCACATGGGACGACCTTGGTTGGCTTACTGGGTTCTTCCATTGCCAAACACCTTTGGTTCGCTTTGGGTTAACTTTAACTCACCGCTTCTTTGGGACGTATTCGCAATTTCAACGTATTTCTCTGTTTCCCTGGTATTCTGGTACATTGGTCTTATTCCTGACTTTGCTACCATCCGCGACAGAGCTACAGGTCCTATAGCGAGAAGAGCATATTCAGTACTTTCTTTCGGATGGACTGGTTCAGCTAAAGCATGGTCACGTTACGAAACCGTATCATTGATTCTTGCTGGTCTTGCAACGCCGCTTGTACTATCTGTACACACCATCGTATCAATGGACTTTGCAACGTCTGTAATTCCAGGCTGGCATACGACAATCTTCCCCCCATACTTTGTGGCAGGTGCGATTTTCTCTGGTTTTGCCATGGTGTTAACCCTAATGATTATTACCAGAAAAACTTTCAAGCTCGAGCACTACATAACACTGGAGCACGTGGAGTCTATGAACAAGGTAATTATCCTGACAGGTTCAATCGTGGGTATAGCTTATACTACGGAGTTCTTCATTGCCTGGTACTCAGGTGTGGAGTATGAGCAGTATGCATTTATCAACCGTGCCTTCGGGCCATACTGGTGGGCTTACTGGTCAATGATGACTTGTAACGTAATTACTCCTCAGTTATTCTGGTTCAGAAAGATCAGAAGAAGCCTAACCGCTACATTCATCATCTCTATCTTTGTGAATATCGGTATGTGGTTCGAGCGTTTCGTAATTATCGTAACCTCGCTACACAGAGACTACCTTCCATCTTCATGGGCAATGTTCTCTCCGACAATGATAGATGTTGGGGTATATGTAGGAACAATTGGTCTGTTCTTCACGCTTTTCTTCTTATTTGCTAAGTTCTTCCCAGTTGTTAACATGGCTGAAGTAAAAGCAATCTTGAAGTCATCATCTGGTGTGACGCATAACCCACACAAGACCATGCATGGCACTGATAAGGATTTGAACACTAATACACATCACAGCAATGAATAAGAAATTTGTTCTAGGTATTTATGATGATGAAGATGTGCTGTTAACAGCCATCGAAAACATCCGCGCTGCCGGTACTAAGATTTACGATGTATTTTCACCATATCCTGTACACGGAATTGATGATGTGTTAGGTATAAAGCGCTCAAGATTACCAATCGTAGCTTTCTTCTGCGGTTTGTTCGGAACATCGTTCGCACTTTGGATGCAAATCTGGATGCTGGGTTTTGACTGGCCAATGATTATTGGTGGTAAACCCCACATTTCGCTTCCTGCTTTTATCCCGGTAACATTTGAATTAACCGTACTTTGTGCGGCATTCGGCATGGTGATCACTTTCTTTATCGTGAGTAAGTTAAAACCATCGCTGCGAGTGAATGTATTCGATAAGCGCTCTACAGACGATAAGTTTGTTATGGCTATTGAAGTGAAAGAAGGAGTGACTGATTTATCTGCTTTAAATAACCTGCTTCGCACAAACGGTGCAATAGAAGTTAATGAGAAGGAGGTAGTAAAATAATGAAAAGACTATCTAAAATGGGCCTTAGAGCCTCAGCTATACTTTTTTCATCTGCATTGGTAGTTGCATGCAGCAACGACCAGAATCCAGGTCTGGAGTATGCGCCGGATATGTATCATTCTGTTCCGCTTGATCCATATTCTCAGATAAAAGAGAACAAGTTTAACCCAGGTGGCATGAACATGCGTCAGCCTGCAGAAGGTACTGTAGCACGTGGTAAAATGGGCTATAACGATTATCTAACTAAGGATGATGCTGAAACTGCTGGAGTTGAATTAACTAATCCGCTACAGCGTAATACAATCAACCTGGAAGAAGGTAAAGTATTGTATACAAGATTCTGCTCACCATGCCACGGAGAACAAGGTGATGGTCAGGGATTGGTGGGCCAGAAGTTTAAAGGTGTACCATCTTATACTGCTGGTCGTGTTGCTACACTGCCTGGCGGCCATATCTATCACGTAATTGCAAACGGTAGAGGTCGTATGATGCCGCATGGATCACAAGTATCTCCAACTGAGCGTTGGAAAATTGTAATGTATGTGCAGCAGCTTCAAAAAGGTGAAACAGCAACAGCTGTAGATGCTGATTCTCAAGTTAAAGATGAAGCAAGTGGTGAGTCTATAACAGACAATCCTGTAACTGGCACACCTTCAGGAACTCCAACTAAAGAAACACCTAAAAACTAAGTCTAAGGCATAACTATAAAGGATAATGACAGAAGAAAGACTCATCATTTCCAGAAAAACGAACAACAAGTTTTTCTTAATGATAGCTATAGGTGTTGTGTTACTTATAGCAGGCATAATCTTTATGGCCGCAGGCGGAGTAGCTGATCATGGCGAAGGTCACGGTGAGGCTGCTGCAGCAGGCCATGAAGCAGCATCATGGACAAAAAGATTATTTGTAAACCTATGGCTTAATAACGTTTACTTCACAGGTATCGCTATTGTAGGTTTATTTTTTGTAGCAGTACAATATGTGGCATATGCAGGTTGGTCTGTTTTGATTAAGCGTATACCGGAGGCTCTTAGCTACTACCTGCCGATTGGTGCAGGTGTAATGCTTTTTGTTTTCTTTTTAGGCGGTCATGATATTTTCCACTGGACACATGATTACCTTTACAATCAGTACCTGGAAGATGGAGTTACTCCAAACCCACAATATGACCCAATTATAGCTGGTAAGGCAGGGTATTTAAATACTCCGTTCTTCCTTATAAGAATGGTGATATTCTTTGCTCTTTGGATCTTGTTCTTTAACTGGTTAAGAAGAAATTCAATTAACGAAGATATTAACGGCGGTACTTCTTACTATCACAAAAGCATTCGTATTTCTGCAATGTTCTTGGTAGTGTTTGGTATATCTTCTTCTATTGCGGCATGGGACTGGGTATTATCGATTGATACGCACTGGTTCTCAACAATGTTTGCATGGTACGTATTTGCAAGCTGGTTTGTATCAGGCTTGGCAGCAACCACGCTAACAGTGATCATCTTGAAGCAGAACGGTTACCTTAAAATGGTAAATGCAAACCATCTGCACGATCTAGGTAAATTTGTTTTTGCTTTCTCTATTTTCTGGACCTATGTGTGGTTCTCTCAATTTATGCTGATCTGGTATGCAAACATACCTGAAGAATCAATCTATTTTATTGAGCGACTAAGTGGAAACAATGGAAAGTATACCTGGATATTTTTCTTTAACCTGTTGATAAACTTTGCCTTTCCTTTCCTTGTTCTAATGACAAGAGATGCAAAGCGCCAAATGATTATGTTAAAGATTGTAACTATCGCGATTCTGATTGGCCACTGGTTCGACTTCTACCTTATGATGATGCCAGGTACAATGCGTGGCGATGCAGGTTTAGGGTTCATAGAAATTGGTACGGCACTTATATTCCTGGGTGTATTCCTGATTACCTTTACTAAAGGGTTAACCAAGGCATCTTTGGTACCGGTAAATCACCCGTTCCTGGAGGAGAGTGTTCACCATCATGTTTAGAGACTTTACTAAAAGCGTTATATAATGATTACGTTCGCCATAGGTTTATCCATAGTTTTATTATTTGTTATCCTGTTCTTACTGTTCAGGATAGGTACGCTGGCTTCTATTTTCAGAGGCTCTTCTCAACGTGCCGTAGGTACAACGAGAACCAGTAACCGTGTAAACAGTGTACTTTTCCTATTATTCTTAATAGTGGGAGGAGCTGCCTTTGCATGGTCGTTTGCAGACTCATGGGACACGATGAACTTACCATTAGCTTCGGTGCATGGTGAGTGGACAGACGATTTGTTCTGGACAACCATGATCGTTATTGGTGTTGTATTCGTGATTACCCAAATCCTTTTATTTTATTACTCTTACAAGTATCAGCATCAGGATGAAAAGCGTGCTTACTACTATCCGCACAACAACAAATTGGAGATTGTATGGACAATGATTCCAGCGGTAGTAATGGCTCTTCTGGTGTTTGGTGGCTGGAAAACCTGGACAAAAATTACAAGTGCAGCTCCAGAGGACGCAGTTGTGATCGAGGTGATGGGTAAGCAATTTAACTGGATGGTACGCTACCCGGGTGCTGACGGCCAATTAGGTGTAGCGAAGCACACATTAATAGATGCTACTAACGAATTCGGTATTGATTTTAGTGATCCTGCAGCAATGGATGACTTCATGCCGATGGAGATCCACGTTCCGAAGGGACAGCCGGTTCTGTTTAAGATCAGATCAAGAGATGTAATTCACAGTGTGTTCCTGCCGCACTTCAGAGTTAAGATGGATGCTGTACCAGGCATGCCAACGAAATTCTGGTTTGTACCATCAAAGACTACTGATGAGATGCGTAGCGAAACCGGAAACCCTGATTTCAAATATGAGCTTGCTTGTACAGAAATCTGCGGTCGCGGTCACTTTGCAATGCGCTTTATCCTTGTAGTTGATGAGCCGGAAGATTACCAGGCTTGGTTAGCTAAGCAGCCAATATTTGCAGAGCAAAATCCAGAGGTAGTAGCTAAATTCTCTTCTTCTTTCAGCCAGCAGGCTGTTGCAGAAAATAAGACAGGAGAGACAGCTGCAGAGGTTAAATCAGAATTGTAGCATTTAAATACTTTTGAAAATGTCTAGTACAGATATCTCTATTCATCCAGATGTACATCATGCACACGATGAGCATGATCACCATCACGATCAGAACTTCCTTGAGAAGTACATCTTTAGCCAAGACCATAAAGTAATTGCTAAGCAGTTCTTGTTTGCAGGTATTTTCTGGGCCTTTATTGGAGGTTTTCTTTCGGTCATATTCCGTTTACAGTTAGGTTGGCCTGAGGCTACCTTCACATTCCTGGAGCCAATCCTGGGTGGATGGATTCAGAACGGAAAGTTAGACCCTGAATTCTATCTTGCTTTGGTAACAATGCACGGTACGATCATGGTATTCTTCGTTCTTACTGCAGGTTTGAGTGGTACATTTGCCAACTTCCTTATTCCATTGCAGATTGGTGCCAGAGATATGGCTTCCGGTTTCATGAACATGCTTTCTTTTTGGATATTTTTCCTGTCAAGTGTGATCATGTTCTGGTCTCTGTTCCTTGAAACAGGTCCTGCAGGCGGTGGCTGGACTGTTTACCCTCCGCTTAGTGCATTGCCACAGGCGATCAAAGGTTCTGCTTCAGGTATGACCATGTGGTTGATTTCGATGGCATTGTTTATCGTGTCTCAGCTACTGGCTGGTGTAAACTATATTACCACGATTATCAACCTGAGAACAAAAGGTATGTCGATGACAAAGCTTCCGCTTACAGTATGGGCTTTGTTCTTCACAGCTATACTTGGTTTGCTATCATTCCCAGTTCTTTTCTCAGCTGCGTTACTATTGATCTTCGACAGAAGCTTCGGTACTAGTTTCTATCTGTCTGATATCTATATTGCCGGAGAAGCTTTAACAAATACAGGTGGTAGCCCAATTTTATTCCAGCACTTATTCTGGTTCCTTGGTCACCCGGAAGTATACATTGTAATTCTTCCTGCATTTGGTCTGGTATCAGAAGTAATCGCTACGAACTCTCGTAAGCCAATCTTCGGTTACAGAGCCATGATCGGTTCTATGATCGGTATTGCCATACTTTCATTCGTTGTGTGGGCGCACCACATGTTCGTAACAGGTATGAACCCTTTCCTTGGTTCAGTGTTCATGTTCCTTACACTGATTATTGCGGTTCCTTCTGCAGTAAAAGTGTTTAACTGGATCGCTACATTATGGAGAGGTAATATCCGTTTCTCTACTGGTATGCTTTTCGCTATAGGGTTTGTGTCATTGTTTATCTCAGGAGGTTTAACAGGTATCATACTTGGTAACTCAGCGCTTGATATACAATTGCACGATACATACTTCGTAGTTGCTCACTTCCACCTTGTGATGGGTGCGGCTGCTTTCTTTGGTATGTTCTGCGGAGTTTACCACTGGTTCCCTAAAATGTTTGGTCGCATGTTGGATGAGAAGCTTGGTGCAGTACACTTCTGGATGACTTTCATCGCGGTATACCTTGTGTTCATGCCAATGCACTATATTGGTATTGCTGGATTCCCAAGAAGGTACTATAACTGGACAGGTTTTGAGACATTCAATATCTTCACAGATATGAACACATTTATCAGCTTAGCTGCCATCATTGGTTTCGGTGCTCAGTTCTTGTTCCTGTTCAACTTTATTTACAGCATCTTTAAAGGCCGAAGAGCAACACAGAACCCATGGCATTCTAACACGCTGGAGTGGACTACACCTGTATTGCCAGGTCATGGCAACTGGCCAGGAGAGATACCAACTGTTTATAGATGGCCTTACGACTATAGTAAGCCTGGTGCTCCTGAAGACTTTATTCCACAAAATGTGCCTTTCTCTGCAACGCAGTCATCAAACCTGCCAAACGAGAAAGACTTAGAATAAGCTGTTAATGGCTAATAAATCTTTTCATAAAAGGTTTAAAAATATAGGAGTACTTACAGTTATTGCTGTATACTTTCTAATATTAGTTGGAGGAATCGTTCGTAGTACGGGTTCAGGGATGGGTTGTCCGGACTGGCCTAAGTGCTTTGGAAGTTGGGTTCCTCCAACTGATGTTAGCCAATTACCAGAAGATTACCTAGAGGTTTACAAACAGAAACGAATAGAAAAGAACCAGAAGCTTGCTGGATTTCTCGATAACATGGGTTTCGAGAATTTATCAGCTTCCATTTTCTCTCATCCAAGTCAATACATCGAAACTGAGTTTAATGTAACTAAGACCTGGATTGAGTATCTGAATCGCTTAATCGGTGTATTGATAGGTTTTTTTATTTTCATGACCGTAATCTATTCCATACCTTATCTTAAAACAGACCGAACTATTTTTTACCTTGCATTAGGTAGCTTTGTGTTGGTTGGTTTTCAGGGGTGGTTAGGCTCTATTGTAGTATCTACTAACTTATTGCCGGTTACAGTTACCATCCACATGGCGCTGGCACTTATACTTGTAGCGCTATTGCAGTACGCCGTTACAAGACCAGAGAAACAAAGTTTTGCTGGCACTGCCATGCTCAGCGGTAAGATTAAGCTTCTGTTGTGGCTTGTTACAGGTGTAACATTTGCCCAGATATTACTTGGGACGCAGGTAAGGGAAGAGGTTGATATGGTTTCATTTGCAATGAATGGTCAAAACCGGGATACCTGGATTGATGCGTTGGGTAGTAGTTTTTATGTACACCGAACGTTCTCGATATTGATACTGGGTTTGCATGTGTTACTAGCTTATAATCTGTACAGGTTAAATAACAGAACGCTTGCTAAACTGACATCAATAATGTTGTTCCTCGTAGGAGCGGAGGTTGTTATTGGTATAGTGATGGCTTATTTTGCCATTCCGCCGGTTCTACAGCCTTTACACCTGACATTTGCGGCACTTCTTTTTGGAGTGCAGTTTCAATTACTTTTAGTTTATTATTATGCCTCTAAAAGGGCAGTATTAAAAACAATAGCTGTATCTAAGTAATGAGTATCCATACTACAGATTCGCTGTCGTTACCCCTATTTATGGCACACAAAGCATCTGCATATTTCAAGCTTCTAAAATTTAGACTCAGCTTTACAGTAGCTTTCTCTAGTGCAATTGGTTATATACTTGGTTATCCCGGAGCTTCCTATATAAGTATTGCGATGGTAATGCTAGGTGGCTTACTGGTTACAGGTTCTGCAAATATCATAAATCAGGTACTTGAAAAAGACCTTGATAGATTGATGAAGCGTACTGCTAAACGGCCATTGCCAACTGGTGAACTTAGTGTAGCAGAAGCTATTGTATTCTGTGTATTATTGGGCATTGCAGGTATTAGTTTACTGGGGTTGTACTTTAATGCACTGGCGGCAGCTTTGTCTTTATTGTCTCTGGTACTGTATGGTTTTATATACACACCACTGAAGAGAATAAATCCTATCTGTGTTTTTGTAGGAGCTATACCTGGCGCTATGCCTCCGCTTATCGGATGGGTGGCTGCGTCCGGATCAATTGATATTGAAGCTATTATTTTATTTGGTATACAGTTTTTCTGGCAGTTTCCACATTTCTGGGCTATAGCCTGGGTATTAGATGATGATTACAAAAAAGCAGGTTTCAAAATGCTGCCTACCGCTGGTGGCAAAGATCTGAAAACTGCAGTACAAATCATGATCTATACGCTCATGCTGATTCCGTTGAGTTTGTTGCCACTGCAATTTGGGATGACCGGATCAACCTCGGCTATGATAGCTGTAGTTTGCGGTGTGTTGTTTTTAGCCCAGACATTTTACCTCATGCGTACCTGCACCAAAAAAGCAGCCATGAATATTATGTTTGGTTCATTTTTATATCTGCCTATTGTGCAGATAGCTTTTGTTTTAGATAAAGTATAATCTATGATCATGGTTGATAATAGAATTGATAACAGTCCAACCTCATCTGGCGTGCATCCATTAAAGTTTTCGCTGTGGTTGATTATTATAAGTATTATTATGATGTTTGCAGCCTTTACAAGCGCTTATATTGTAAGAAGGGAAGAAGGTAACTGGCTAGAGTTTGAATTGCCGACAATATTACTTGTTAATACGCTAATTATAATTTTAAGCAGCGTTGCCATGCAATGGTCTTATATTTCTGCTAAGAAGGATAATTTAAGTTCTGTTAAAACTGGCTTGATACTAACCTTTGCTTTGGGCATAGCCTTTTTAGTTGGGCAGTGGAGCGGCTGGGCAGAGTTAGTACAGAATAATATTTATTTCGGAGGCTCTACAAGTAACCCATCAGGTTCATTTTTGTATGTATTAACAGGTGTACACGGTTTTCACCTTATTACAGGGCTTGTTTTCGTTCTGTTAACTCTAATTGGAAGCCTAAAGTATAAAGTTCATTCTAAAAATTTGCTGCGTATACAGTTGTGTACCGTATATTGGCACTTTTTAGGCGGACTTTGGCTATATTTGTACATATTCTTAAGAATTAATCACTAAACACATTTTTTTCATTACATAAACTATGTCTACTTCAACTACGCTGGAAGAACCTAAAACAGGTACATGGGACGGTGGGAATGAGCCGTTAAAGGCGAGCTACGGAAAACTAATGATGTGGTTTTTCCTGCTTTCTGATGCTTTTACTTTTGGAGCCCTTCTAATCGTTTATGGTTTGTCGCGCCATGCGCACCTGCCGTATACAGGAAAACCAGAGGACTTTTCGTTCTCTACAGAATATTGGCCAATTCCTGAGAAAGTTTATAATGCTTTCCCTGGCTTGCATGGTATGGACCTTCCACTTGCATTTGTGGCATTAATGACCATGATCCTTATCCTTAGTTCTGTAACAATGGTATTGGCTGTTGAAGCAGGACACCGTATGGATAAGAACGATGTACAGAAGTGGTTACTTTGGACTATACTGTTTGGTACGACTTTCCTTGGTTGCCAGGCTTGGGAGTGGGCTCACTTTATAACCGGTACCGATGAGGGTATGATTTTAGCTGACGGTTCTCGTGTATTTGGCGCAAACCTCACGGTTAATCAATACGGACCGCCCTTGTTCGCAGATCTATTCTTTTTCATAACAGGGTTCCATGGTACACACGTATTATCAGGTGTAGTACTTTTAGTTATGATCTTCATCAATACCGTAAATGGTGTATATCATAAGCGCGGACATTACGAAATGGTAGAGAAAGTTGGTTTGTACTGGCACTTTGTAGACCTTGTATGGGTATTCGTATTTACCTTCTTCTACCTGATTTAATAAGAATTAAAGTATAATTAACTGTAAAAGATGCCTGCTTAAACAGGCTAATAAACAGAAAGAAATATGGCAACGCATCACGATCACGATCTTCCGGCTGGAGAAATTCCAAAGCCACAGACTAAAGCAATCTGGAAGACATTTTTTATACTTGTTGGCTTAACTGCAGTTGAATTCGCGTTTGCTTTTGCGATGGAGGCTGGCACAGCACGTAATGCTATCTTTATTATTCTTACCATTTTCAAGGCTTTCTACATAGTTGCTGAGTTTATGCACTTAAAGCATGAAACAAAAGGACTTATTTGGGCTGTTTTGTTACCTATGGCACTGGTTGCATGGTTAATGGTAGCATTGATTTCAGAAGGTAGTTATTACTTCGAATCGATCACAAATTACTTTAAATAGGTTTTATTATAATGAGTAATATAAAGGCACTGGTATTAGGTCTCCTACTACTAGTGCCTATTTTCGTTTTTATATTTATCACTACATTCGGGGAGCACCACTTTTCTTTAAAGACGTATTTTCCTGAATTAGATGATAGCGGAGAAGTCGTATATGATGCCAAAGGCGATACAGTTTTCCGTAAAATCCCTGACTTCTCATTAACCTCCCAGACAGGTGAAACTTTTACCAAGTCTCAGGACTTTAAAGGTGATATCTATGTAGTTGATTTCTTTTTTGCTACATGCCCCGGTATTTGCAAAAAGATGTCGTCACAGCTAGCGCGTGTGCAGGAGGCCTACCGTGAAAATCCTAACATTAAATTAGTATCTATTACCGTAAATCCTGAACAGGACTCAGCTGCTGTGCTGCAGGATTATGCAGATCAGTATAATGCTGAAACCAAGAAATGGTATTTCCTGACCGGGCCCCGTGAAAAAATATATACTTTGGCCTCCGAATCTTTCTTTTTGCCAGTACAGCAGGTTCCTGGTCAGCAGGACTTTATTCATAGTGAGAAATTCATGCTAGTGGACAAAGAGCAGCGCGTGCGCGGAATTTACGATGGCACTGATTATGAAGATGTAGATAGGCTTATACTTGAAATAAATGTGTTGCTAGATGAATACAGTAAAATCAAATAACGAACTAATCTCTGACCGCGACAGAAAATATCTGACGCTGATCGCAGTACTATCAGTTGCTATTCCTTTGGTAGTAGCAATACTTTTTTTTATGCCCAAGTCTGGGGATGCAAGCGTAGATGTTTCTTACTTGCCTGCTTTTCATGCAATACTTAATTCCTGTACTGCCATTTCGCTTGTAGTGGGGTACTATTACATAAAGCAAAACAACACGAATGCACATCGTGCTGCAATGTTGGTTGCCTTCGGCTTATCGTCAGTTTTCCTGATATCTTATGTAACATACCATTTCCTGGGAGAGCGTACAATCTACGGAGGTGATGGAATGCTAAAGTATATCTATTATTTTATACTTCTTACGCATATTGTGCTTGCTATCATAATTGTTCCGCTCGTTTTACTTTCGGTATATTTTGGTATTACAAACCAGTTGGCAAGGCACCGCCGCATTTCCAGGTGGACATTCCCAATATGGCTGTATGTAGCCATAACAGGAGTACTGGTATACTTGCTTATATCTCCTTACTATACTTGAAACCTGTAAGCTACCATAACTGTTATTAAAGTGATGAAGCGAAAACTAAATAAAATATTAGCCATTACAGCTCTGGTCCTCTCTTTTGCGCTGTTTTCCTCAGATGCTTATAGCCAATGTGCCATGTGTCGCGCTACAGTAGAGTCTAATGTTGGTACTGGCAGTAAAGAGCCTGAGTCTGAAGTTGGCTCCGGACTCAACACAGGTATCTTGTATTTGATGGTTGTTCCTTATTTGTTGATTGGCACAGTTGGCTTTTTATGGTATAAGAGCAACAAGAAAAAGAAGAATACCTGAGCCGAGCAAGCTAGGCGCAGTTATTGCTAGTAAATGCCCACGGTGCAGGCAAGATGAAGTATTTACTCATTCTGCCTTTAACCTACGCTAGTTTGACCATATGCATAAAACTTGCCCTGTTTGCGATTGTATTCTGAAACAGAAGTAGGGCTGTTTTGGGGTTCCATGTATATTAGCTATGGCTTTTCGGTAGGCATTACAGTTGTATTGGGAGTTTTGCTTTATTCCTGGCAAACGACCCTCCTGCATGGGTATATTTAGGTGTTGTTGCTGCTATTGTGTTTTTAACAATTCCTTTGCTTTGCAGATATGCCCATGTACTTATGTTACACTTTTTTGCTGGTGTTAAGTACGATTCTACCTTTAGTAGAGGCTAAATTCAATAGGAATTTATAGGGGTTATCTTGCGTTTTACTTAAATTCGTAGATAAACACATTACTGTGAACCAGAAGGCAACTCCCTTAATTCTACTTTTCTTTGCGCTACTCTGCTTTTTTGCTGCGGCAGCATTACATTTTAATTTTCCTGATTGGGCTGATAAAGCCGATTACAGTTCTCAGCTATCTTCTGTAACCACACGTACGCATGAGCTTATAAGAGATGCTCAGAATGAGGGCACTCAAATCAGCCGGCATTTAAGAAAAGATTCCCTCTCTTTTTCCGATTTCCTCCAGGAAGTAGATTATCCTACATTTATTTTCAAAGGCAGCAAATTGATTTTCTGGTCAGAGCACGCTATTGTTCCAGATCTGGATATTACCAATACCGTTTCAAGGGTTAGTACTGCCAGGAGCAAGTATGGCACCTTTGTCATTGTGCCGCATCAGGCAGGTGATTATTCGATTTACACAGTTGTACCGCTGCAGTTAAACAGTAAATTTAATATCCTTAATTCTAAGAGTAAAGGAAGAGGAGAAATACTGAAGGGTATTGACGCAAAGCCAGAATTGGAGAGATACCAAAACTTGCCGGTTGTATTAACAGAAGATGGCAGGTTTTTGTTTGCATTGAATTTTAAAGAAGAGCAGAAACAATCAGAGCGTGAGTGGCTGGAGTTGGTTCTAATTTTGTCAGGCACTGTTCTCTTTGTAATGTTTGGTTTTGCGCTAGCCCGCAGGCTGGCTATGCGAGGCATGCATAATGAAGGTGTGATTCTTTTTTTAACATTGTTAGTGCTGTTCAGGTTAACACTTTTACTGCTCAATCTTCCTTTCTCTATTGCTGAAGTAGAGGTTTTTGACCCTAAACTATATGCTGCTTCGTTCTGGTCGCCATCTGTAGGAGACTTGGCCCTGAATATGTTGCTGCTTGTAACTGTTGCCGGGGCAGGTATATATCTATTTAGGTACAACCGGGTAATTGCGCAACTCAAAGAGCTTAAAAAGCAACAGGCTAAATGGTACATCATCAGTTGTATTATTATTTTTTATATACTGCTCATTGTCCTTTATCAGTTCTACCACGGCTTGTACCACAACTCACCTCTGGTGCTGGATATTACACAATCACTGGAATTTACAAAGTATAAAGTCGTCATCTATGGTATTATGCTGGGGCATACCGTTGCTGTAGCTTTGTTTACCTATATACTAAGTACAGTAGTATCGGTGCTTTTACAGCGTACATATAACCTGTGGCCCTATAAAGTGTTGCTGCTGCTTACAGTTTTGCTATTAGCTATTATTGCTGTTTTTGAGTTATCCTTTTATGCAACCATACTAACAGGAACTATTTTCTGGCTTATTGTAATAGTTGCTGCCCAAAGGTCAAATGCCATAAGTTTGCCTTACAGAACATACCTCTTTTTTTTCCTGATGGTGATGGTAAGTGCTGTTGTTGGTGCGTTTTCTCTATACAACCACTACCAGGAAGAAGTAAAACTATACAAGCAGAAATTTGCTTCCAGCTTATTGCAGGATAACGATGTTTTAGGTGAATACCTTCTCGACGAAATTTCCGGAAAGATTGCCAGAGACAAACTGATACAAACTAAAATGATGGGGCCATACATCGATGCAGGCTTTATCAAACGCAAAATATCAAAACAATATTTAAAGGAGTATTTTGATAAGTATGAAACGAATGTGCTTTTGTTTGATAGCGAGGGCCGTACCCTGGAAAGTGCCGATACAACAACAGCCACTTTGCAAGAACTGCTGTTAAAGTATGATACTCCAGACACACAGACAGAAAGACCAAATTTATTTCTGGTAAAGGACCCCAGCAGGTATAATGCCCGCACTTATTTTAAAGTAATAGATGTGCCAGTTAGTAAGTATCTTAAAGGCACCATTGTACTGCAGCTTAGCCTAAAGCGCATGCTACCGCATAGCCTTGTACCTGAATTACTCAGCGACAAGCAACATAGCCAGCCTTTCCGGGTAAACATGCTGAGCTATGCCATTTATGAAGATCGTAAACTTAGTTATAGCGAAGGAGAGTACGATTACGCCACTAACCTGGACCCGGTGCACATCGGCCATTCTGAGTTTTATGTAGATGGGCATAACCAGGGTGACTACCACCATTTTGGTGTGCCTGCAGGTAAAGACAAGGTGCTTGTTGTTACCAACGAAAAGTATAACGTAAAGGAAATTCTTTCTAATTTTTCTTTCCTGCTTCTCATATACATTGCTGGGTTTATACTTTTAGGGCTACTTATCTTGTTGTCCCGACGCAAGTATATCCGTGAGTTCAGGCCTAACTTTAGTACCAAGATACAGGTGTTCCTCAACTTTGGTATACTTTTACCGCTATTGCTTGTAAGTATAGCCATCGCCAGCCTTGTAACGGCATCTTATAAAAAAGATCTCATGACCACTTATGAGCAAAGGGGAAGAGCAATCCAGGAAAACCTGAACTCATTTATTGGCTCAGGTACGCTGGAAAACAGGAGAGTGCTTCAGAAAAGGATTTCCGAAATTGCCTCCATATCAGAAACAGATATAAACCTGTACGATCGCCGTGGCAAACTGCTTGTAACAAGTCAGCCATTGATCTTTGAAACGGGTTTACTCTCCGACCTGATCAACCCAGAGGCTTTTGCTGCTATTTCAGAGAGGCAAGCATTGCGTGTACTGGCCGATGAGCAGGCTGGCAATTTAAACTTTAATGCTGTATACCTGCCCATCCGAAATGATGATGGCGCTGATGAATTGATTGGGTTTATCGGTATCCCATTCTTTGATTCTGAAAAAGAACTAGATCTGAAGCTTATTGAGCTGATCACGACTACGATGAACATCTTTACAGTTATGTTCATCATGTTTATGGTACTTACCTTTTTTGCCTCAAGGGCTTTAACTGTACCGCTGCGCATGCTGGCCGACAAGCTAAAGCGTACCTCCCTTACAGGGAAAAACGAGATGCTGGCCTATGAAGGCACCGATGAGATTGGAATGCTTGTAAACGAGTATAACCGGATGCTGTTAACGCTGGAGCAGAACAAGGAAGAACTGGCCATGCAGGAGAAAGAGGCAGCCTGGCGGGAGATGGCACGTCAGGTGGCGCACGAAATCAAGAACCCGCTTACGCCAATGAAGCTTTCTTTGCAGTACTTGCAGAAAGCTATAGCAGAGAAAAAACCGAACACAGAGCAGTTAATAGAAAAGATATCGCACACGCTTATCACCCAAATCAACATACTGAGCGATATTGCTACCTCGTTCTCCAGTTTTACCTCGATGCCAGAACCGAAGCAGGAGCGCATAGACGTGGCAGCTGCCTTACGCAAGTCTGCTGACCTGCACAACGATCCGGCCACTGCTATTGTAGAAACAAATTTTGATGGGCAGGAGGTAGTTGTAGTGGCAGACGAAAACCTAATGGTGCGTACGTTTAATAATCTGTTATTAAATGCAATACAAGCCGTGCCTGCTACCCGGAAACCTCATATCAGGATAAGTTTAAACCACCAGCCCGGCGATAAGGTGCTGATAGCCATTAAAGATAATGGTAGCGGAATTCCGGAGGATATAAAAAAGAAAGTGTTTATTCCCAATTTCAGCACCAAGTATACAGGCTCAGGTATAGGGTTGGCTGTGGCTAAAAGAGGAATTGAGAACGCAGGCGGCCAGATTTGGTTTGAGACGGAAGAGGGGAAAGGCACAACGTTTTATATTTCTTTACCACTGGCTAAAGTATGAGTGTAAGAGGGTTGTGCCTGCTGTTGCTGCTGTTCTGGCTTAGCTTTCCGCTGGTAGCCCAAACCACTTTTAGTAACCAGCGCTGCAAACTGCTGCCTGTTACCGGAGAGGCATTTATACTTGACTCACTCACCGTCGAGCCCGGCACCATTTCAGTTGTGCACCCCCACAAAGAACAATTTGCCTTTGACTATAACTACAGTACACAAGAGTTTAGGTTTACCCGGTTTCCTGCGGCGGATTCTATTCTGATAGACCGTGCTGGCACTCTGATTCCTGCGCCAGATTCTGTGCTGGTTTGTTTCAGGGTAATGCCGCTTAACCTTACTAAACCAGCTTTTAAGCGCGATATTACAAAGCTGGAGCTAAACCCATTCCAGCGAAATGTTTACCAAGAAGATATCAGCACCAAAGAAGAAATCTTCAGGACACCGGGGCTAAATAAAACAGGAAGTATAAGCAGGGGTATTTCGTTTGGCAACACCCAAAGTGTTTTTGTAAACTCTGCGCTGAACTTGCAACTGGACGGTAAACTTACTGAGGATATAAGTATAACAGCCGCTATCACTGACCAAAACATCCCTTTTCAGCCGGAAGGCAATACCCAGCAGCTGCAGGAATTCGATAAAGTATACATTACGCTTAATCACAAACAATGGCAGTTAACAGCCGGGGATGTGGTGCTGCGTAACAAACCTTCATACTTTCTGCAGTACTACAAAAATGTGCAGGGCGCAGCTTTCGAAACCGTATTCGGTAAATCGCCGGAGAGGCAGGGCGTAACAGCAGTGGCAGCTTCGGTATCAAAAGGCAAGTTTGCCTCGCAGCAGGTAGAACCTTTGGAGGGAGTTCTAGGGCCTTACCGGTTACGCGGCCCTAACAACGAACGCTTTATTATTGTGTTAGCTAACTCGGAGCGGGTTTTTATTGACGGCAGGCTACTTACTAGAGGCTACGACTACGATTATGTGATTGACTATAACCAGGCCGAGATTACCTTTACCACACGCCATGTCATTACCCGAAACACACGCATCAGGGTAGACTTTGAGTACTCGGACCAGAACTACAGCCGGGGCATCTATACGTTGAACCACTACCAGAACATGGGCAAACTGAAAGTATACGGCAACTACTACAATGAGTCCGATAACCCGAATAACCTTATTAACCTGGACCTGCAGGACGAGCAGAAGCGCCTGCTGGCAAGTATAGGCGATAACCTGGATCAGGCTGTAACCCCAGGCGCCGATAGTGTTGCTTTTGACCCGAGCCAGATCCTGTATGCCCGTCGCGATACGGTTTACAATAACGGGCAAAGTATGGCCAGCGTTTATGTGTACAGCAATAATCCCGAGAATGCCTTTTACAATGTACGCTTTACAGAGGTAGGAGCTAACCAAGGGGATTATGTGGCATCTACGGATGCTGTAAATGGCAGGGTATACCGTTGGGTTGCACCTGTTAACGGTGTGCCACAGGGTAACTTTGCACCGGTTCGGATATTGCCTACACCCCGAAAAAAACAGTTAATGACCTTTGGCGGTAACTACGAACTCCAGAAAGGTGTAAATGTATTTGCCGAAGGGGCAGCCTCAGAGAACGACCTTAACCGCTTTTCGGATGTTGATTCCGGCGACGATAAGGGAAAGGCCGTACGCTTGGGCTATACTGTTCAGGATAAGGAAATAGAGTTACTTGGGAAGTATAAACTAAATAGTACCTTAAACTACGAATACACCGATCAGAACTTTAGCCCTATAGATCGTTACCGGCCTATAGAGTTTGACCGTGACTGGAGTTTGCCGCTTAACAATGAAAACGCAGAAGATCACATTTTTAATTTCTCGTTAGGAGCTGCAAAGGATGCTGCCAACTTTTTTAATTACCGCATCAGCCGTCGCTACCGCGATGAGCAGCTGGATGGCGTGCAGCATTACCTCGACGCCTGGAAAAAGCTGGGACGCGTGGAGTTGCGAAACAACTTTTTTATGCTCAACAGCGAACAGCAGGAGCGTGAGTCGGAATGGTACCGGGGTGATGTGGGCGTAAAGTATAATCTGAGTAAAATTGCTCCGGGCTATATCTATCGTTTCGATAAAAATAAACTAACCGCGCTGGGCACCGACTCTGTGACAGGCTCTGCCATGTACTTTGATGAGCATGTAGTTTACATTGAGAGTGCCGATACAGCACGTACCCGCTTTCGTGTAGACTACAGTTACCGTAAAGACCTGCGCCCAACCGGAACCGGTGAACTCGGCCTCCCGGAAGTCGGGCAGACTTACAATGCCATACTGCAAACTTTACTTGGCCCTGAAAGCGATCTGGCAGTACAGGCCACTTACCGCAAATTAGACCTGGAGAATGCCAAGAATGAAGAAAATGTACAAGCACGTACAGACTGGAATGCCGGTTTTCTGAATGGAAGTTTCAGGTCGGAGATGAGTTATTCGATAGGCACCGGACGAGAACTGAAGCGTGTTTTCATTTTCAGGGAAACTCTGCCGGGGCAGGGTACGCATTACCTTCGTGAAGGCGGCAACCTAAACGACCTTAATGATTACCTGGAAGCACAGACTGTAGACCAGCAGCGCTACATAAAAATTTTCTTGCCTACAGATGAGTATGTAAACGCATATACCAACCGCTTTACGTACCGCCTCAACACCAATAGCCCGCGCAGCTGGCGCAGCCAGAAAGGTATAAAGGGGCTGGCCTCCAAATTCTCGATGCTCAGTTTTGTAAGTATAGATAAGAAAACAACCGACAGCGACCTGGGTAACCGCTTCAACCCATTTAGCCAGAATTTTGAAGATGAGTTCCTGATCTCGATGGCAAAGTCGCTGCGGAACACATTATACTATAACCGCAGCAATCCACAGTATGGCGTGGAATATACGGCGCAGCAAAATCAGCAGAAGTCTTTATTGGCCAACGGTACCGAAACACGCAATGTAGGCAGCCACCAGTTAGTTGGCAGGTTAAACCTGAACGAGGTGCTAAGCACACAGTTAAGAGCAGTGCAGGCTATCCGCGAGAACCAGTCCAACTTTCTTGAATCGAAGAACTTCCGGATTGTGTCGCAGGAGTTAACGCCGGAGCTTTCTTACCAGCCCAACACCCGTTTGAGGTTTACGGGCACGTATCAGTTTGCTAACCGTGAAAATGAGTTTGCTCCTGAAGATGATAAACAAGAGGCCATATTTAACGAACTAGGGCTTGAGGCAAAACTGAGCCAGGTAAGTAAGCGGACCGTAACTGGTAACTTCCGGTTTGTGAACATAAAGTATACTGGCAACATCAATTCGTATGTAGGTTACGAGATATTAAATGCGCTACGCCCCGGCAACAACCTCACCTGGTCGCTAAACCTGCAGCAACGCCTGAGCAACGGCCTTAACATCGCGCTTAATTACGATGGCCGCAAAGCCAACGGAATAGGGGCAGTGCATACAGGGAGAACGCAGGTGTCGGTGCTCTTCTAGACCGGTGATTAAGGGGATTTTAGTGATTGGGATAGATTTTCTTTGCCTAAAGGATGATTGATTGATTGATTGATTGATTGATTGATTGATTGATTGATTGATTGCGGCAGATTTGAATTTTAATTGATGGTTTGTAGTTGAGTTGTTTTATGATTTCAATTGATCATTGTAAACATGTACAAAGCTACTCAGTTAGATGGTTTGCAGAATGTGCTTAGCAGAAGCCATAAGTATGCGGATATTACCTCAAAGTCATTGGCTCCTCAATGGAGGTTCATTGCATTTTAAAAAATGGGTTTCAGGAGGTAATTTATCAGCGTGCCTTGGAAAAGGAAATGCAGTTACAAGGCCTGAAAATTAAGAGAGAATTCGAAATGCCAATTTTCTACAAAGGAGAAAAAGTTGGAGGCAGAAGGGTTGATTTTCTTGTAGACGGAATTATACCAGTTGAAATAAAGGCCGTTGCTAAACTAGAAGATGTGCATTTGGCGCAGGCAGTAAATTACCTCGAAGCCTACAATCTGGAAATAGGTATGCTGTTAAATTTCGGATCAAAAAGCCTTGAGTTCAGAAGACTTATCAACCCAAAGTATAAATCATAAAAGACTTCTCTACTGAAAATAATCTTTTTAAGCTTATTAGAGAAAATCAATCCCAATCATTAAAATCCCATTAATCTGTGGTCAGGGTTTCATTTTCGCTATTTTCTCACTAGCCGGCAAGTACATCGGCAGCGCAGCAGAACCATACCACGGATAAAGTTCTATATCAAAAATCTTGGCCTTAACAGCAGGGTCCGTTTCGACTAGCTTCTGTGCTTCTTCTACAGTCTTCACATCAAGTATAAAAATACCGCGGTAAGTCTTATCGTTCTTGCCCAACGGACCTGCTACAACTAACTTTCCCTCTTTTGCCAGCCTGCCAATATTCTCCATGTGTCCCCGGAAATATTTATTCAACTCTTCTTTGTCAGTGGTGGTGTTAGAGCCGGTTTTAAGTATAGCCAGCACATACTGCTTCATACCATTATCATCAGCACCCAGCGAGTCGGCTAACGCCTTGTTGTAAGCTGGATTTTGAGCCTGCACATTGGCGGCAAAACCAACACAGAAAAATATAGCAAGGGCAAAAATATATTTCATAAGTATAAGCAAACTTTAATAAGAATTCTGAATCTATAAATTACATCTTTTAAATAATAGGCAAGTATAGCCTAAACCATACTTGCCCTAATCGTTATTTAGAAAATCACTCTAATCATTAAAATCCCCTTAATCACCGGTCTAGTAATACTTTCCCGGTATCAAGTAATTCTGCACGTAATCCTTTACACCCTCTTCCAAAGTATAAAACGGCTTGTCGTACCCGATAGAGCGAAGCTTACTCATGTTGGCCTCCGTAAAGTACTGGTAGTTGTCGCGCAGGTTCTCAGGGGTATCCATGAAATCAATTTCAGGGGTTATACCCATGGCATCAAAAGTGTTAAGCGCTAATGCCATAAAAGTGCGTGCCTTGCCGGAGCCCAGATTGTAAATTCCTGAGTTTTTACGGTGGTGCATCAAAAACATGCACACTTCCACCACATCCTTCACATACACAAAATCACGCATCTGCTCGCCATCAGCAAAATCTGGGTGGTGTGAGCGGAACAGCTTCATGCTACCTTTTTCCTTTATCTGGTTATAAGCATGGAAAATAACTGAGGCCATTTTGCCTTTGTGGTACTCGTTAGGGCCATACACGTTAAAGAACTTTAGGCCAGCCCAGAAGAACGGCTTGGCTGTTTGCTCAAGTGCCCAGATGTCGAAATCGTTCTTGGAGTCACCGTAAGGGTTAAGCGGTTTTAGAAGCGGAATGGTAGCCTCATCGTCGTCGTAACCTAAGGTGCCGGAGCCGTAGGTAGCAGCCGAAGATGCATATACCAACGGAATCTGGTATTCGCAGCAGGCATTCCATACTTTCTTGGAGTAGTTCAGGTTAAGCAAGTCGAACACATCTTTGTTAAACTCGGTAGTGTCGGTGCGGGCCCCCAGGTGGAAGATAAACTCTACTTCTTCGTAGTTCTCGTCCAGCCACTCAAAAAAAGCGTCGCGGTCTACATACTCTTTTATTTTTTTGCCTTTTAGATTGCTCTCTTTTTTGGCTACCGAAAAGTTATCTACTACTACTATGTCGTTAAAGTTGGCTTGGTTTAGTCTGCTTACTAGGCAGCTCGCGATAAAGCCTGCCGCACCGGTTACTACTATCATAGGTTTAAATTAAATCCTGTATCGAAATTTGCGCTAAATTTACGAAAATAAACTACGCAACCTTGGCAATACGCACCTATACTTTGGCAATGAACACGAAGCCTATGCTTTTGAAGTATACCATACTTTGTGTTGCTGCTTTCATACTTTTGCTGATTTGTGGCTGCGGTAGTAATACGCATAAAGATGAAGCAGCTGCGAGAATCATACTTGAAGATGACCTGGGGCGAAAGCTGGAACTAAAAAGCCAGCCAAAGCGTGTCTTTGCCTTTGCCTCTTCTATGACGGAAATGCTGTATGCAGTGCTCGATACCAGTACTATTATTGCCAGAACCCCGAACGACGATTATCCCGCAGCTGTTTATTCTAAGCCAATAGTTAGCAATTACCCGGTAGATTATGAGCAAGTACTGCAGCTAAAGCCGGACCTGATTTTTACTGTTGAGGGCATTACACCGCTGGATGTGGCGGAGAGGCTAGGGGAGCTGGGTGTGCCGGTTTATTATCAGAAGTATAGAACCGTAGAAGACGTTTTTACCGGCATGGAGAAAATTGGCCAAATTATGGGTCGGGAAAAGGAGGCTCACTACCTAGCTGATTCTCTTCGTAAAGAGGTATCAAGTATGGCTCAAAAGTATAAAAATGTAAAGCAGCCGCAGCAGGTGTTGGCTATCACCTGGAAAGATCCGATTTATGTATACGGGCAAAACACCATCTTTACAGATAAACTCAGAATTTTAGGCGCAGAGAATGCCGTGAAGGAAGTCTTTGAGCAACCTTATCCGGCGCTTACCCGCGAGTACATTTTAAAGCTTGACCCGGATGTATTGCTGGGAGGTTCTAAAGAAAAACTGGAAAACGAATTTTTCGGCCTTTACCCGGAGCTGCGAAAAATAAAAGCATATCAGAATAACCGCATCTACGACCCAACCGACAATTTACAGTCCAGGCCAGGACCACGGATAGTAGAGTCGCTGAGGGAGTTGGAGGGCTTTTTATACCCATGATAGGCCGTAGTTTATACTTTATACTTGCACTGCTGCTTATTGTGGTAGTGTTGGGGCTGGGGTTGCAGGTAGGTTCTTTCGAGGCCAATGCTGCTACCATTTGGGATGCCATTTTCCACTACGATGCCAACAATACAACCCACTTTGCCATACTTCATCTGCGCTTGCCGCGTTTGCTGCTGGCTTTGGTAGTTGGTGCATCGCTGGCTTTTTGCGGTTACCTGATGCAGGCGATGGTAAACAACGGCCTTGCCGATCCATACTTGCTGGGTACGGCTTCAGGAGCATCATTAGGTGCTGTTATCGTCTTCTTTGGCTTTGTGCCTGTAAGTATGGCCGGTTTATACTTGCCATCTGTTTTTGCTTTTGCAGGTGCATTTCTGGTTACGCTGGTGGTGGTTATACTTGGCTATCGTAAGCGGCAGCTTATCCCGAGCCAAATGCTGCTGGCCGGCATTGCCATGAGTTCGCTTTGTACGGCTATGGTTGGTATGCTCACTTTTCTGTCAGATTCTGAGGGTAAACTGAAGTCAGTTATTTTCTGGTCGATGGGGAGTTTTGAGCGGGCAACCTGGCAACTGGTGGCGTATCCGGCTGTTACTATTTTACTGGCGCTTTTGTTTTTTGCCTTTTATCAGAAACAACTAAACATACTTTTGTTAGGCTCGGAGCGGGCGCAGGCAATGGGAGTAAAAGTGGCCCAAACCAGGTGGGTAATTATGGGCGTGGTATCGGTGGTTACGGGTTTTGCTGTGGCTACTTCAGGTCCGGTTGGTTTTGTTGGTTTGATCATACCGCATGTAACGCGTGCTGTGATGGGAACAACAGGCCGTGGTAACCTGCTTTTCTGTGCTTTTGCAGGCGGTTTTTTTATGCTTTTGTGTGATTTGCTGTCGCGTGTAATTTATCCGCCGGCTGGTCTGCCAATTGGAATCATTACTTCGTTCTTTGGTGTTCCTTTCTTCGTATATTTGCTGTTCAAAAAGAATTACAATTTTAGAGGTTAAATGATTTACGTAAGCAGGTTAGAGCACTTTAATGCAGCCCACAAGCTGTATAACCCGAATTGGTCGATGGCGAAGAATAAAGAAGTGTTCGGCCCTTGTGCCAACGTTAACTGGCATGGCCACAATTTTGAGCTTATCACTACTGTAAAAGGCAAGCCAGACCCTGACACGGGTTTTGTTATTGACCTGAAGCAACTGAGCACGCTTATCCGCAAGCACATCATCGAAAAGGTAGACCACAAGAACCTGAACATGGATGTGCCTTTTATGGAAGGCAAACTGGCCAGCACCGAAAACCTGACCATTGAGTTCTGGAAAATTCTGGAGCCTCGCATTACAGAAATTACCGGCGGCAGAGCAAAATTACACAGCCTGAAACTGTACGAAACACCACGTAACTACGTAGAGTATTTTGGTGAGGAATAATCCTTCCACTACAATCCCAATTTTTATTTTTACCGCCTTTACAGGTAGCCCAGAAAGTACACGGATTGCATGAAATATTACATTATAGCTGGCGAGCGTTCCGGTGACTTACATGCCTCAAATTTAATAAAGCAACTGCGCCTGCAGGACCCTGATGCGGAAATCCGCGGTTGGGGCGGCGACATGATGCAGGCAGCCGGTATGAACCTGGTGCGCCACTACCAGGAAATGGCCTTTATGGGTTTTGCCGAGGTATTCAAAAGCTTGCGCAAAATTTTGGGTTTCCTGAAAGAGTGTAAGGCCGATATTCAGACCTGGCAGCCTGATGTAGTGATACTGGTAGACTATGCAGGTTTTAATATGCGTGTTGCTAAGTTTGCCAAGAAGCAGGGCATGAAAGTGTTCTACTACATATCTCCCAAGATATGGGCCTGGAACCAAGGGCGCGTGCACAAGATAAAAAAAGTAGTGGACCGTATGTTCGTGATCATGCCTTTTGAGGAAGAGTTCTACGGCCGCTTCGATTATAAGGTAGATTATGTGGGCAATCCTGTGAATGACTCTGTTACAGACCATGTAGCTGTTTCCGATTTCCGGGCCAAGAACAAAATCTACCACAACAAGCCTATCATTGCCATACTTCCGGGAAGCCGCAAACAGGAGATAGAGAGCATGCTGGATGTAATGCTCAGCGTACTGCCGTCCTTTCGCGATTACCAGTTTGTGGTGGCTGGGGTATCTAACTTCTCCAAAGAGTATTACGAGCAATATAACAAAGACCCAAACATCAAGATTATCTACGACCAGACTTACGATCTGCTGGCGCACTCCAAAGCGGCATTGGTAACGTCAGGTACTGCAACTCTGGAAACAGCCTTGTTTAATGTGCCGCAAGTAGTTTGCTATAAAACCAGCGCCATTTCATACTTTATCGCTAAGCTGGTTATTAAAGTCCCATACATTTCGCTGGTAAACCTCATCGCTAATAAGCCTGTAGTTACCGAGTTAATCCAGGATGACTTTACGCCTAAGAAGATCGTGGCAGAGCTGAAACAGGTATTGTTCGATAAATACTTCTTGAAAAAGCAACTGGATGGGTACGAACTGGTGAGAAAGCAAATTGGCAACTACCGTACTGCTGAGCGTGCTGCCGAGCTGATGGTGGATTATTTGAAGGAAGAGAAAGTATAAAATCATAAACTTCGAAGTATAAAAAGCAGGAGCCCCAGCTACTTTAGCTGGGGCTCCTGCTTTTTATACTTTATATAACAAACTTTAATATTAGTTGTATCCGTATAGCAGTATAAACGCTGTAACAACTACAGGGAGAACTTAATGCTAATTTCTGAACGACTATGAAATCTATACTAATTGCCTTAGGACTTACCGGCCTGATGATATCCATTTTACTTATCAACGCTTCTCGTACTATTCCCTTTGTTGACGAAGACTTGGATATGGAGCTGTAGTAATTAATCCATAAAAGTATAAAAGCAGAAGCCCCGGCTATATGAACCGGGGCTTATACTTTGTACTACTTATACCTAAGCTACCTTAAGTTGCTTCAGCGTAGATTTCTCAAATTTCTCGCGGGCATAATCACCGGTAATTACCAGTTCTTTCGTCCCTTCTTCAGATGGTAACTCAAACATGGCATCAGTCATGATGCCTTCGCAGATAGAGCGCAAACCGCGTGCTCCTAGTTTATACTCTGCAGCTTTCTCCACAATGTAATCCAATGCACTATCATCAAAGCTTAGATTGATGTTCTCCATCTCGAACAGGCGCTTGTACTGTTTTACGATAGAGTTCTTAGGCTGTAATAAAATTAGTCGAAGTGTTTCCTTATCTAATGGGTTAAGGTGCGTTGTAACTGGCAGTCGGCCAATAAGCTCTGGTATCAAACCAAAGTTCTTCAGGTCCTGTGCTGTAATATACTTCAGGAAGTTCTCGTTTTCTTCTGTTTCGTCCATTTTCGACTTAGAGAAGCCGATAGGGCGGGTGTTCAAACGGTTTTTGATCAATCTGTCGATACCTACAAAGGCGCCACCGCAAATAAACAGGATGTTCTCTGTATTTACCGTGATCATTTTCTGCTCAGGGTGCTTGCGGCCACCTTGCGGCGGAACGTTTACTACAGTACCTTCTAATAACTTAAGTAAAGCCTGCTGAACACCCTCGCCACTCACGTCGCGGGTAATAGATGGGTTATCGCTTTTGCGGGCAATCTTGTCTATCTCGTCAATGTATACGATACCACGCTCCGCTGCTTCTACGTTATAGTCTGCTGCCTGCAGTAAGCGTGTAAGTATACTTTCAACGTCTTCGCCTACATAACCGGCTTCTGTAAGTACAGTAGCATCAGCAATACAGAAAGGCACCTGAAGTATACCGGCCATCATGCGGGCAAGGTATGTTTTACCAGTACCAGTTTCACCCACCATAATAATGTTAGACTTCTCGATCACTACATCGTCATTCTCCGTTGGCTGCATCAAGCGCTTATAGTGGTTATAAACAGCCACCGACATCACCTTCTTGGCGTCATCCTGGCCAACCACAAACTGATCAAGGTAGGTTTTCATCTCCTTCGGCTTCATCAGGTTGAACTTCGGAGTACGGCTGTTGGCGCGTATCTTATTTTCTTCATTCAGAATCTGCTGCGCTTGTCCGATACAACGATCACAGATGTGTGCGTTTATACCGGAAATCATCACAGATACATCCTTTTTGTTTTTGCCGCAAAATGAGCAGGTAATTTCAGCCATACGAAACGATTGATCCAAAAATGTCTAACTCCGGGTACCGGAGCAAAACAAAGGTACAAAATTGCAAATTTATACTTGCATAAATATTTGAATACAAATATTACTATTGTCCCAAAAATAAGGTTTAAATTCTAAAATCTATATTTTTTAATTAATATGCAACTATTTGATAAACAAATATTTACAATTGTTGTGTATCCACATATGTCTGTTGATAATTTTTTTAAAATTTTAGCGTTACAAAGCTTTTCAGCTCATTTAGTCTACTTAAAAATGTCCGAAAGGGTTAAACAAGAAACCCGCCACAGGTTACTGAGGCGGGTTTAATTAATTTTGAAACGGTTTATAATTAAGCTTTTTTGCGGGTTAATACCTCGTCAATCAGGCCATACTCTTTTGCTTCATCGGCTTTCATCCAGTAGTCACGATCAGAGTTGTCGTATACTTCCTGGTATGTTTTGCCTGAGTGTTGGGCAAGTATCTCATAAAGCTCCTTCTTCAGCTTCAGGATCTCACGGGCTGTGATTTCGATATCAGATGCCTGGCCTTGCGCACCGCCCATTGGTTGGTGAATCATAACGCGAGCATGCGGTAGGGCAGAGCGCTTGTTAGGTGCACCACCTGCCAGAAGGACAGCACCCATCGAGGCAGCAAGACCAGTACAGATAGTAGCTACATCAGGGCTTACATACTGCATGGTATCATAAATGCCAAGGCCGGCATAAACAGAGCCACCCGGGCTGTTAATGTATAGAAGGATGTCTTTCTTTGCATCTGCCGACTCCAGGAACAGCAACTGCGCTGTAATAATGTTGGCAATAAAGTCATCTACCTGTGTACCCAGAAAAATAATCCTGTCCATGATTAGGCGCGAAAACACGTCAATCTCACGGAAGTTAGTTGGTCTTTCCTCGATTACAGAACGGGTCATACTTTCTATAGTATGCATAGCCCTGCCTTCTACGTGGCTAATATATTGATCTACGCCCAGGCCGCTCATGCCCTGGCCTTTTACAGCAAATTTGCGGAACTCGTCTTTGTTAAACATCATCTTGTTTAGGTTTACGGTTTTCTCAAAAATAAAAAAAGGTCCTTAAAAAAGGACCTTTTTTCAATATTGTTTTTATTCGTCTTATTCAAACGACATGTTTCTGAAGTCCTCAGCAGTAACTGTCTTTTCAGCAACAGTTAATTGTTCTTTAAGTTTAGCTAGCACCTTCTCGGCTAGTAATTGCTCGTACTCGTTAATGTAGTTACGGCCATTATCCTGCTGCAGGTATTGGTTTGCATAATTGTTCATGCTCTCCATTAACTCCTCAGGTATTTCCGGCATGTTAAACTGAGCAAGCATCTTCTCTTTTGTAGCGTTAACTACCTCTTCGTTGCTTACTTTAAGCTCATTCTCCTCAACTACCTTGTTCTTGATCATAGACCACTTCAGCTCACGAACATACTTGTCGAAGTTCTCCTCGATCTGCTCGGCAGTTAATTTGCCTTCGTTCGTAACCTGTATCCAACGCTTAAAGAACTCAGTAGGCAATTCTACATTAACGTTATCTACTAATGTATCGATGATATTGCGGTACAAAAGGTTGTCAGCCTCACGCTCGTAGTTCTCCTTAATCGTCTCACGGATCTTGGCGTCAAACTCTTCTTCTGTTTTTACTTCGTCTTTACCGAAAAGCTTATCAAAAAGTTCTTGGTTAAGTTCAGCAGCCTCTGTACGGTTGATCTTGTCAACTGTGAATTCAAACTCACCATTCAGGTCAGCTACAACTTCTTTGCTCAGTCCAGTTACGTGTGCAAGTGCAGCGTTGTCATCACCGAAAGCCTTACGGATATCGAACTTAATTACATCGCCTTCCTTTACGCCAACAAACTGATCTTTACCTTCAACTACGCGTGTGGTAGGGATAAGCGTTTTAGACTGGAACTCGCCGTCTACCTGCTTCAGCTCACCAGAGATAAAATCACCTTCTTCAGATGTCTCAGGGTTTACTGTTTTGCCGAACTGGCGCTTCAGGTTTTCGTAGGCCTCGTCAATCGTTTTCTTGTCAACCTCTATTGCGTAACCCTCTACGCTTTTATCCAGCGGAAGGTTAAAATCAGGAAGAAGACCAACACTGTAGTTAAACTCAAATTGCTTCTGGTTGTCCCAGTCAATGTCAGAATGGTTTGGCTCAGGAAGTGGCTCACCTAAAAGCTTTACATCGTTGTCCTTGATGTACTTTGAGATCTCTGCCTGCAAAAGCTTGTTGATTTCCTCTACCAGGATGCTCTTGCCATACATTTTCTTTACAAGGCCGGCAGGTACCTTACCAGGTCTGAAGCCCTTAATCTGAGCTTTTTTGCTGAATTCTTTAACCTGCTGATCTACTTTGGGAGCGTAATCGGCCTCTTCCAGAACTACCTTCAGTTGTGCGTTAGTGCTGTCGGTTTGGTTTAATGTAATATTCAAGGCTTTAAAAATTTAATTTTGGAATATCTAGTAAAAACAAACCCCCAACATGGCTGTTGAGGGTTTGTGTTGTGTGCGGATGGAGGGACTCGAACCCCCATGCCTCGCAGCGCTAGATCCTAAGTCTAGTGCGTCTACCAATTTCGCCACATCCGCTTGAAGTGTGCTTGTTTGTTATTGTGATGCAAAGGTAAGCAACGTTTTTTTATTTGCAATACCTCTCAAAAAAAAAATTCAAATATTTTTCAACTCAGATATACTGGCACATTCGTACTACCTTTAACACAGGCGGTTATTGATTGCAGCCCAGAATCAGTTATATTTGAAATATATTTGAAACTTATAAAGCCACTACCCACTTATACTTAATAGCAGGCTTCCTTTCTTTAAAAGGCTGGTAGCTTACTTTAAAACAGCATATGGTAACAACAATTGATCCGGAAGCAGAACGCAAAGAGATCTTAAGATATTACAGAAGATTATTAAGGTACGCGAAGCCTTTTTTAAAGGACAACGACGCTAAAATAATTAAGAAAGCATTTAATACCTCTGTGGAGGCGCACAAGGATATGCGCCGTAAATCCGGAGAGCCTTATATATATCACCCCCTTGCCGTAGCCCAGATAGCTGTAGAAGAAATAGGGCTGGGCACTACTTCTATTGTTGCCGCACTTTTGCATGATGTGGTAGAAGATACCGATGTGGAAATTGCGGATGTGGAGCGTGAGTTTGGTCCGAGTGTGGCGCGTATTATCGAGGGGCTTACGAAAATTTCCGGCGTTTTTGATTACGGCTCTTCGCAGCAGGCCGAGAACTTCCGTAAAATGCTGCTTACCCTCAGCGACGATGTTCGGGTTATACTAATTAAGCTGGCTGACCGCCTGCACAACATGCGTACGTTGGATAGCATGCCTCGCCATAAGCAGCTGAAGATTGCATCCGAAACCATGTACCTGTACGCGCCGCTGGCTCACCGCCTGGGCTTATATGCCATCAAATCGGAGTTGGAAGACCTGTACCTAAAGTATACCGATACCGAAACGTACAAGGATATCTCGAATAAGATCCGGCAGACACGCAGCGCGCGAAGCAAGTTTATAAAAGACTTTATTTCTCCGATTGAGGAAGAACTGCGCAAGTATGGCTTTAAATTCAATATCAAAGGAAGGCCCAAGTCTATATACTCTATCCTTAAAAAGATAAAGAAACAGAACATCACTTTTGATGAGATATACGACCTGTTTGCCATACGCATCACACTGGATGTACCCCTAGAGAACGAGAAGGCAGCTTGCTGGCAGGTGTATTCTATCATAACAGATTTTTACCAGCCAAACCCCGACAGGCTGCGCGACTGGGTAAACACGCCTAAAGCCAATGGCTACGAATCGCTGCATACTACGGTAATGAGTAAGTCAGGGCAGTGGGTAGAGGTGCAGATACGCACCAAACGTATGGATGAGATTGCCGAGCGCGGTTATGCAGCCCACTGGAAGTATAAAACCGATAGCGCGCACGGTGGCGAATCCGGACTGGAAATGTGGATCAACAAAGTGCGCGATATGCTGGAGAACAACACGGCTAATGCGCTCGAGTTCATGGATGAGTTCAGGAAGAACCTCTTCGTAGAGGAGGTATTCGTGTTTACGCCGAAAGGAGAACTGATCATACTTCCGGATAAAGCCACAGCCCTGGACTTTGCCTTTGAGATACATAGCCAGATAGGCTTGCAGTGTTTAGGAGCAAAGGTAAACCAGAAACTGGTTCCGCTGAGCTATAAACTGAAGAACGGCGATCAGGTAGAAATACTAACATCGCAGAAGCAAAAGCCCAACGAAGAGTGGCTGCAGTATGTGGTTACCTCCAGGGCTCGCTCTAGAATTAAAGAAGCCTTGCGCGAAGAGCGTAAGAACCGTGCCGAGCAAGGTAAGATCATGCTGGACCGACGCCTGGAGCAGCTCCATGTACAGGATACGCAGGTGAACATGAACAAGCTGATGGCATTCTTTAATGTGCCTTCTTTGCAGGACCTGCACTATAGAATTGCCACCGGGCATATTGATATCAAGAATATAAAAGAAGTTATCTTCACGGCCACTTCTGAAAAGGGAGCCTCCATGCTCGACCTTAAGTCTTTTGATAAAGAGGTACAGAAGATAAGAGGCGTTAACTCAGACATGCTGGTGATAGGGGAGGATACCTCTAACATGGCATATAGGGTAGCTACCTGTTGTAATCCTATTCCGGGAGACGATGTGTTTGGTTTCCAGACAGAGGATGATGGCATTGAGATACACCGCACCAACTGCCAGCGCGGCATCGAACTGATGTCTAACTACGGTAACCGTATTATTAAGGCAAAGTGGACAGATCAGAAAGAACTTGCATTCCTGGCAGGTATCCGCATCAAAGGCACTGACCGCGTTGGTCTGGTAAACGACTTAACCAGAATTATCTCAGCCAGTTTAAAAGTAAACATGCGCTCCATCACCATAGATTCTCACGATGGTATATTTGAAGGTAACATCATGGTGTTTGTAAACGACACCAGCCACCTGGAGAAACTGATTCAGCGCATGAGTAAAGTAAACGGTGTGCTTACTGTAGAGCGATTCGACTAAAAGTAGTACACTATATTATATAGTATAGAAAACATGGCATTAGATCATATTAAATTTGAAGAGGTAAAGAAGATCTTTACCGCATACTTAGAAAGCAAGGGCCTGCGCAAAACGCCGGAGCGTTATGCTATACTTGAAGAGATCTACTCACGCGACGGGCACTTCGATGTGGAGTCACTCTATATAAGTATGAAAAACAAGAACTACCAGGTTAGCCGCGCTACAGTATATAATACATTAGACCTGCTGGTTGAGAACGACCTGGTAAGCAAACACCAGTTTGGCCGTAACCTGGCACAGTACGAAAAATCATACGGCTATCGTCAGCACGACCATGTTATCTGTACAGAGTGCCATAAGGTGGTAGAGTTTTGCGATCCGCGCGTGCACCAGATCCAGACAATGGTGGGTGAACTGCTAAATTTTCATATCTTGCACCATTCCCTAAACCTATACGGTATTTGCGGCGATTGCCGTGCCAAAAAAGCTACAGAGGAGAAGCAACATGAAGTATCAGGCAGAGCTGAAGGATGATATCCTGTATTTAAGACTGGAAGGTGACCTGATTGCAGGCACCGATACACAGCAGATGATTGATGCTGTAGACAGCGAGCAGGATGGTAAAGTTTTACTGTGTGCTGTAGATTTGTCTAATGTTCGTTTTATGGATAGTAGTGGTATGGGTGTGCTGGTATCACTTCTTACCAAGTTTAGAAATCGGGGTGGAGAGCTTGTACTTATTAAGCCATCCAATCATATCCGGAAGCTGCTTATCGTTACAAAGCTAAATGCGATTTTTACTATCGCAGAAAACGATAACTTTGCAGCTCAATTCTTAAAGGAATCAATTTACTAAAACCATAATGGCAGGTGCGTGGTAGCCTATAAAGGCTTAACAGTACCTGCCATTTCTCTTGTAATCTCTCCCGGTACTGTAGCTGCCATACGCTTTCCTTCTAAATTTATAAAGTACTGCTTCCTTGCCATGTTGCTCTGGCGCATATGCTCATGTCCCTGCTTTTAAGCACTTGTACAGTTTGCCAGTGTTTTATCAAGCCGCAACACTCTCCTGCTATAGCTATAAACTACATCAAAAAACTACTGTAAAGTTTGAAGTAATAGAAATTTGATGCAATTTTATATCGCAAAATATAGATATATTAATTAAAGCTTAATAAGAGCTGTATTTGGCATGTTTTGCTTCCTGTAAGAATAGACCTGTAAGAATAGAATAGAGTTTTCCTGAACTACAGGAAAACTTTATGCATTTGAAAACAAACTTTATATGATAAAACGTTTACTTCAGTATTCATTTATTGCTGTTGCGACACTAGTTATGCTGTTGCAGTTCTATGGTAACAGCACCGCCACTTCTTTCGGCGAAAACATCCAATCTACCTTCAAAGCATTATTAGCAGATCCTGTTGCTCTTTCTGCCGATTCTGTTTCTGCTATGCCAGATACAGAGGTAGTGGTGCCTGTGCGTGTAAAAAGCTTTAGAAACATCATTACAGGCCAGGGCACCATCTCATTTGACCCTGCAGTTGCAAGTTTTGTAGGAGTAGAACAGTATGGCTTACCTGGCATGGGAAGTTCAAACTTTGGAACAGCTCAGGCTAGCAACGGTAAGGTTATCTTCTCCTGGGATGATGCCACACTGGCAGGAAAGACTTTGGCGGATAATGCCGTTATTTTTGCTATCCGTTTTAAGGTGGTTGGGACATACGGCAAAAGCAGTAACATCAGCTTTATTAACAGTCCTGCAGCTATAGAGTTCGTTGATAAGGATTTTATTACGATACCTACTACTCTCAAAGCTGGTAAGGTGCAAGTGCCGGCATACTCTATCACAACAAGTGCTTTAGCTAGCAACAGCTTGTGCACAGAAAGCAACGTGAGGGTTGCCTTTACAACAGAAGGTACTTATACTTCTGACAACTTATTTACAGCGCAGCTTTCAGATGCTAACGGATCTTTTGCTGCCTCGACGGTTATTGGTACAGGAACTGCTAGTCCAATTGCTGCAACGATACCTTCAACTGTCGCTGAAGGTACAGGTTACCGTATCAGGGTGATAGCTTCTTCACCTGCTATTACCGGAACGAATAACGGCAGCAACATTTCTATCAGCACAACACCTGCTGCACCAACTACAACTGGAGCAGAACGTTGTGGATCGGGTACAGTAACTTTAACAGCTAGCGGAGCTCCAACAGGCGGTTCTTACCGCTGGTATACTACTTCCACAGGCGGAACAGCCATAGCTGGTGAAACAGGTGCTACCTATACTACTCCAAGTATAAACGCTACTACAACCTATTATGTAGCAGCGGTTAGTAGCTCAGGTTGTGAAAGTATTAGGGTAGCCGTTGAAGCGAAAGTAATACCGGCCTTGGCTAATAATACCATATCTTCAGATCAGATTATATGTAGCGGGGCGACTCCTGCTCAGCTTACTGGTACGCTTCCAACAGGCGGGACTGGCACATACACTTATGCCTGGGAACAGAGTACAGATGGATCAACTTTCACAGCTATAGCTGGTGCAGCTGATCAGAACTATACACCTGGTGCCCTTACAGCAGATACTTGGTTCAGAAGAAAAGTAGCTTCAGGTAGTGTGTGCTCCGAAAGTATAAGCAGCACGATAAAAGTCTCTATTTCTCCGATGCCAGCCGCTCCTACGGCCAGTGACGCGGTAATATGTGAAGGCGCAACTGCCACACTAAGTATAACCTCTCCGAACGCTGCCTATACGTACCGCTGGTATACAGCTGAAACAGGTGGTACATTATTAGCTTCAGGCGCTTTTTACACTACACCTGTACTAAGTGCAACCACAACTTATTATGTAGAAACGCTGAGTGCTGCGGGCTGTATGAGTTCCAGAACAGCAGTTACTGTAACTGTAAATGCTGTGCCTGCTGCGCCAACTGTTACAGGTGCTGAGCGCTGTGGTACTGGTGCTGTTACTTTATCTGCTTCAGGTGCACCGATAGGGGCAAGCTATCACTGGTATACGGCTGCTGTTGGCGGTACAGCCATTAGTGGAGAAACAGCTGAAACTTACACTACTACAAGCCTTTCATCTACGGCTACTTACTATGTATCAGTAGTGAGCAGCTCAAACTGCGAGAGCCCTAGAACGGCTGTAACGGCTACAATAAATTCTGTGCCAACTGCCCCAACTGCTTCTGATGTTGAACGATGCGGAGCAGGTACAGTAACCTTAACAGCCAGCGGGGCGCCATCAGGAGCTAGCTACCGCTGGTATACAACAGCTACTGGCGGTACTGCCATTAGCGGTGCTACGGGTGCTTCTTATACTACTCCAAGCTTGAGTGCAACCACTACTTATTATGTGTCTGTAGTTAACGGCTCAAACTGCGAAAGTACCCGAACAGCAGTTACGGCTACGGTTAAGGAAGTGCCAGCCACACCTACCGCTACAGCTGCACCTGTTCAGGTTGGAGGCACGCTCAACTTAAGTGCCAGCACAGTAGCAGGAGCCACCTATACCTGGACCGGGCCAAATAGCTTTACTTCTACCATGCAATATCCTGCCATTGCAAAGGCAACACTAGCAAACTCTGGTACTTACAGCGTGGTAGCAACCATTAATGGCTGTAGCAGCGAAGCAGGTACTGTAGACGTAACGGTAATAGATGTGCAACCAGTAACTTTTGATGCAGACTCTCTAAGCGGTTATCAGAATACGGAAGTTGTGATTCCTGTAAGGGTAAAAGGTTTTGCCAACATTGTAAGCATGCAATACAGCGTAAACTGGGACGCTACTGTAGCAACTTTCATGGCTGTAGAAGACTTTGGCTTAACTAACCTTACTGCTACAAGTTTTGGCACCAGCCAGGCATCTACTGGTAAACTGATGCTATCCTGGAGCGATGCTTCTCTAAACGCCTACTCTCTGCCTGATACAACTGTACTGTTTAACCTTCGCCTGAAATTAACTGGTGCCATGGGTGCAAGCACACCGGTTACTATAACAGGCACGCCTACTCCTATAGAGGTGTCAGAAAAGAATGGCTTTGTTGTACCTGTTAAAACTCTAGCCGGAGCCGCTACCGTGCGTAAGCTGCTTAAGATCAGCGGAAAAATTAAGTCTGAGCAAAGTGAGGGGATACGTACTGTAAATGTTATAGCATCCGGTGGCACTACTCCAGTACCATTTGAGACGAAGCCGGACGGACTGTATGAGTTTGAGGTGATGCAGAATGGTACTTACACTATCAGTCCTTTCAAAAACAATGATGTGGAGGCGTACAATGGTATCACTACCCTGGACATTGCCTTGATCAGAAGACACATCTTAGCTGTTACGGCTTTAGGATCGCCTTATAAAATGCTGGCAGCAGATGCGGATAACTCCGGTACTATCACTACAACCGACATTGCCACCATACGAAAAGTTGTATTAACTATCGACACTCACTTCCCAGGGAAGCGTCAATGGAGGTTTGTGCCGCAGAATTTTACATTCAGCGATCCAGCTAATCCTTTCCCGTTCAAAGACTCTGTACAGGTACATACCAATATTGTAAAGGCACTAACAGGGCAGGATTTTATAGGTGTGAAAATAGGTGATGTAAACAATACCTGGGATGCCAGCACGGCAAGACTAGCTACTGCCGGTAACCTGCAGGTACAGCTAAATGATCAACAGGTAATCCCTGGCTCTGAAGTACTGGTGCCTGTAAAGGTGTATGATTTCAAGAACGTGAGTAGTTACCAGTTCACGCTTAATTGGGATCCAAAAGTGCTGGAATATCAAAGTATAGAAAACGGGGCTACGCAAGCTGCATTCGGTTCACATAGAGTAAGCGAAGGAAAACTGACCACAGCCTGGGACGACCCCGCAGGTAAGAGCCAGACCTTAACGGAAGGAAGCGCGATCTTCTACATGAAGTTTAAAGCCATAGGGGAGGTGAACACACAAACTGATGTGGCTATTACTTCTGACCTTACCCGCAGCGTTGCCTATAACCAAAACCTGCAGCAACTGAATGTAAAGCCAATAAAGGCAAGTATAGCGCTTCGAAGTACAGCTGTTCCTGTTATAACAGGGTATACTTTACACCAGAACGCTCCGAACCCATTCTCACAAAGCGGTACCACTATCCGCTTCAGCATACCGGAGCAGGAGGAGGTAACTATCAGCGTCTACAACTCTTTGGGCCAGCTGGTAAGAACTTACCGCAATACCTATGCCGCTGGTGAGCATGAGATTTTCTGGGACGGCAAAAACAGCAAGGGCCACGCACTAAGCAAAGGCACCTACTTCTACCGTATGGAGGCCGGAAAATTCACAGAGGTTAAGCGAGCCATCCTTTTCTAAGAACACCTTAAAAAGTAGCTGCAGGAATTACTGTGGCTACTCTTCCTTATTTGGTGCAATTAATAATCTGTTCTTTCTCTGAAGCAAAAGCATGAAACAAATTTACTTGCTGCTGTCTTATGTAAATAAGGTAAACTCATTGAAGTTTACTGTGCTGACAGTTTTGATATTAATCTCAAAAAATCCTTTACTGGCCCAAGCACCCATAACTAAAGAATGGGATAAAACTTTTGGGGGTGGTGAATGGGACCACTTTACAACCCTTGCATTAGCTACTGATGGCGGCTATCTAGTAGGCGGTTTTACTGATGCAAATGCTGGTGGCGACAAAAGCCAAAATTCAAAAGGTAGTTGGGATTATTGGGTGGTCAAACTCAATGCCGATGGAACAAAGGCTTGGGACAAAACCTTTGGGGGAGACAGTTCAGACTTACTTTATTCGGCAGTATCAACCTCAGATGGAGGCTTCTTACTCACAGGATATTCTAACTCTACAAAAAAGCCTAATAGCGATAAAACTGAAAACCCTAAAGGTTCCGATTACTATAATGACTATTGGGTAATTAAGCTTAATGCCGACGGTACAAAAGCTTGGGATAGAACTTATGGGGGCGATAAAGATGATCATTTGTCATCCGTCATATCTACACCTGATGGCGGCTTTTTATTAGGCGGCTCCTCTTATTCAGGAAGTAGTGGAGAGAAATCAGAGGAAGCTAGAGGTCTTAGGGATTATTGGATAGTAAAGCTATATGCCGACGGTACAAAGGCTTGGGACAAAACCTATGGAGGAAGTGGAGATGATTTTTCTCCTGTTCTTACAGTATCACAAGATGGCAATTATTTAATAGCTGGCAATTCTAACTCTAGTTCTGATGGTGACAAAACTGAAACTAATAAAGGTAGCTATGACTATTGGATAATAAAAGTTGATACAAATGGTAATAAAATATGGGATAAAACCTATGGTGGGAATGGTTATGACTACTATCCTACTTTGGCCATATCACCGGATGGGGCAATATTATTAGGTGGATTTACTGACTCTGGTATAGGCGGTGATAAAACTGATGCTTTAAAAGGCGGAGAAGACTATTGGGTGCTTAAGCTCAGTCCTGATGGTACGAAGATGTGGGATAAGAGTTATGGAGGTCCAAATCAAGACTGGCTTAAGTCTATAGTGGTGACAGCTGATGGTGGATACTTATTAGGTGGGTGGTCAAGCTCTGCGTCAATGGGTGATAACAGTGGGTCTGGCTATGGTTATTCAGATTATTGGATAGTGAAAATTACTGCTGATGGCACAAAGGTTTGGGATAAGACCTATGGAGGGACTGGTTCTGATATGTTAAAATCTATGATTGCTACAGCAGAGGGCGGATATCTTTTAGGTGGAGAGTCTGACTCGGAGGCTAGTGGAAATAAGGTGGATGGAGTTAAGAGTGGCTGGGACTATTGGGTAGTGAAAATTAATGACAATGGTACTAAGATTTGGGACAAAAGCCTTGGAGGAAGTGCCTATGATAGTTTTCGTACTCTTACTTTGGCTATCGATAATGGATATCTTTTAGCAGGGAGTTCCTCTGCAGGTTCAGGCTCTGGTGCTGGTAGCAATAAATCAGAAGTCTCAAAGGGAGCAACCGATTATTGGGTAGTAAAGCTTGATGTAGATGGCAAAAAGGAGTGGGATAGGACCTTTGGTGGACGAGATGGAGAAGATTTACAAGCTGTAATAAAAACAAAAGATGGAGGTTATTTGCTAGGAGGAAGCTCTGGTTCATATGCAAGCCATGATGTAACTGAAAATTCTAGAGGCATTACAGACTATTGGGTTGTAAAGCTTGACTCTAATGGTAATAAAATTTGGGATAAACGATTCGGAGGAGACGGTTATGATGATTTATATTCATTGGCCGAAACCCCTGACGGAGGGTATTTGCTCGCTGGAAACTCAAACTCAAGTGTCAGCGGTGACAAAACGGAAAATAATAGAAGTAGCTATGACTATTGGATCGTAAAAATTGACGCAAATGGTAACAAAATGTGGGATAGAACTTATGGGGGGAGTGGCTATGAACGCCTTTTTAGTATTCTTACAACACATGATGATAAGATTATATTAGGAGGAGAATCTAACTCAGAGGCAGATGGGGATAAGACTGAAAACTCAAAAGGCACGTTTGATTATTGGGTAGTAAAGTTAAATGATGATGGGTCTAAAATATGGGATAAAACTATTGGGGGAAGTAAAATAGATGTACTTTATTCCATTTCATCTACCCTTGATAATAAATATTTGTTAGGTGGATGGTCAGATTCTGGGGCGGATGGTGACAAGACTGAAAGCTCGGTAGGTGGGGATGATTTTTGGGTTGTCAAAATTGATAGTGACGGAAATATCGTTTGGGATAAGACCATTGGAAGTAGCGGTTATGACTATTTATATTCCATCTCAAAAACTGCAGACGGAGGCTTTCTGCTGGGGGGAACCTCTAGCTCAGAAGTCAGCGGAGATAAGTCAGAGCCATCTAAAGGTGGAATAGATTACTGGGTCGTCAAGATTGATAGTGACGGAAATATCGTTTGGGATAAAACCATTGGAGGGAAAGGGAACGATGATTTACCTTCTATTGCAACGACTGCAGACGGAGGCTTTCTACTAGGGGGAACCTCTAGCTCAGAAGTCAGCGGAGATAAGTCAGAGCCATCTAAAGGTGGAACAGATTACTGGGTATTGAAATATGTGTCTGCCATGGCTCCCACAGTTACTCTATCTGGTACAATCAACTCCCCAAGAGGTACTCCAATAAACAACTCTAGGGTGAAGTTGAAGGGTAGTAATGACAAACAAACCCTTACAACTTCTTCTATTGGTAGTTTCTCTTTTACTCCTACCGAAACAGGTGCCTATAGCCTAGCTCCGGCGAGCAGAGGAGAGATAGACGCGACAAACGGCATCACCACCTTGGATATAGTACAGATTCAGCGCCATATTCTAGGAGTGAAACCGCTTGCAACACCTTACAAAATTATAGCGGCTGATGTAAATAACTCCGGCTCAGTTACCACTTTGGATATTGCGCTTATTCGCTCGCTTATCCTGCACAACAGTACCAGCTTCCCAGGCAATAGAAACTGGGCTTTCGTAAAGAGCGATTTCTTATTCACTGATCCAACCAACCCTTTCCCTTTCGACAGCACCCGCACTTATAGCAAGGTTTCGGAGCTGAGTGATCAGGACTTCATCGGTATTAAGCTCGGAGATGTGAACGACTCCTGGGATGCATCGGTAGCCAGAATAGCTTCTGCCGGAAATCTGTACTTTAACCTGCAGGATCAGCAAGTTAAACCCGGCACAGAAGTAGTTGTACCGGTAACAGTAAGCGACTTCAAGAACGTGAGTGGGTATCAGTTCACCCTGAGTTGGGACCCGGAGGTGCTAGAGTTTTCCAGAGTAGAACATTCCGAGTTGGAAGCTAACTACGGCATGCAGAGTATTAAACAGGGGAAATTAACAACTGTATGGGCGGAGCCGAATGGCGGGAGCCTGAGCTTACCTAACGGTGCAGAAGCATTCAAGGTAAGGTTCAGGATAGTAGGAGGGAGCAAAGCGGAAAGTAAGGTGGAAATAGGCTCGGCGCTTACTAGGAGCGTGGCCTACACCGATGAACTAGAACAGCTCAATGTCCGGTCTGAGCATGCTGTGGTTAAAGTAAAAGCACCTGCTTATTCTCTGTTCCAGAACTATCCAAACCCATTCTCGCAGAACGGAACAAGCATCCGTTTCAGCATTCCAGAGCAGGATGAGGTGAGCATCAGCATCTACAACTCTCTGGGCCAAGTGGTAAAAACCTTCAAGTGTACCTATGAGGCCGGGGAGCACGAACTTCTTTGGGACGGAAAAAACCAGCAGGGACAAAGGCTCAACAGGGGCGCTTACTTCTATCGCATGGAGGCCGGCAGGTTTACAGAGGCCAAACAAGCCATTATTCAATAAGAGCATTTATAAGGGTAGCCGCGGGAAATACTGTGGCTACTCTTCTTTATCTGTTATTCTACCAATACCCATAATCACCCTAAAGCAAAAGCATGAAACAGATTTACTTGCTGCTATTTCTCTTTGTTTTCTTAGGCTGCGGCTCTGCATTTAGCCAAACCTATATCCTGAACGAAGACTTCTCCTCAGCCTCAGAGGCTACTCCTCCAACTGGCTGGGCAAACACAACCGTTACCGGAGTGGCTACAGATAAGTGGCGCTTCGATAACATTGGTAACCGCAACCTGCCTTACCCATTCACGGGCAAGTTTGCCATTTTCGACAGCGACAACTACTCTAAAGCAGACGGTGCCGAGAATGTGATCCTAGAGTCGAAGTTCTTTGATGCTTCTATCAGTAACAATACTTTGATCACCTTTGACCACTTCTTCTCTGGAGGTAAAAATGGTAAAGGGACTTTAGAAGTATACAACGGCAGCAGCTGGAGCATTATTGCTACTTTCACCGATAGTACGGCACTTCCGGAAAGCAAGCTTTATAATCTTTCTTCTAAAGTAGGCGGTGTTACTAACGCGAAGGTCCGTTTCCGCTGGCAGGGTGATGCTTCTTATTTCTGGGCTATAGATAACATCCGGATTTACTCGCCACTCTCACGCGATGGAGGTATGGTGAAGCTTAACTCACCGGAGATGCCTTTCAACTCCGGAAGTCAGGCAATCAAAGTAACCTTAGCAAACTTCGGTATTGATGCATTAAAGAAGACAACGATAAAATGGACAGTTAACGGAGTAGTGCAGCCTTCTAAAAACTGGACAGGTTCTTTGGCTATTGGAGCGACAGAAGAGAATATTAGTCTAGGCAATTTTACTTTCCAGCAGGGCAAGCAGTATCAGTTTAAGATTTGGCAGGAGAACCCGAATGGGCAGCCAGATTTGAATGCGCTGAATGATACCTCGTATGCGACTTTGTATAGCAGCCTTTCCGGCGTCTACACAATCGGCGGCACGTCTCCAGATTTCAAGACCTTCACGGAGGCTGTGACGGTGCTCAACAACGCCGGGATTGTGGGCCCTGTGACTTTCAGGGTCAGGAACGGCACCTACAGTGAGCAGATCGTGATCGGCAAGGTGACGGGAGCCTCGGCGGCGAATCGTATCGTTTTCGAGTCTGAGAGCGGGGACAGCACCAAGGCAGTTCTAAATTATACTATGAACAGCGTGTTAGATTACACCTTGCTTATTAACGGGGGGCAGCATCTCTCCTTCAGAAAGCTTGGCTTTAGAAGAATGGAGGGCAGATACTTGGTTAAGATCGAGAAAGGGAGTCAGTATGTGGGCTTTGAGAACTGCCATTTTGAAACTACTTATTCTCAAAGCGGAATAAATATTGCCGCCTCAGGCAATATAAGAATCTCCCAAAGCAACCTAAGCCAAGCCAAGATAAGCATTGGCAACTCTGGCGAATACCAGGATTATACGCGTGTTAAAGACATCACGATTACGGGTAACACGATAGACAGCTACAGTTTTTACTCAAACGCCATAGAGGCCAATGGCTACTACGGGGGCATCGACAACTTGATTATCGACTCCAACCAGACTACGGGGCAGATTACTTTAGCCAGTGGGCTTAGCAACAGCAGCGTAACAGGCAATAAGATAGGAGCCAGGCTAACCTTTGACAACAATACTTATTATACCGGCACGGGCTATGTCTCTAATATGCCGGGCAACGTGATCTCGGGCAATATTATCACAGCCTCATCTCAGACCGGTACGGGAATGTATGTCACCAATCGCGTAGCCGAGGTGAGCGGCAACACTATAACCGGTGTTACCAACTCCATGGGCATGGGGCTAATCTCATTGAACGGAACTTTGGTGGCCAATAACTTTATTCAGACCCAGGGGCAGGGAACCACCTACGGCATCTCCTTGAGCAACAGCTCAGACGTGAGGCTGGTCTTCAACAGCGTGCACACCACGGGCACGGATCTGAGCCAGGCGCGCGCCTTCCACTCGGCAACCGGCAACAGTAACCTGACGGTGAAGAACAACATCTTCTCAAACTCAGGCGGGGGCTACGCAGCCGTGTTTGAGGCGGCGCCTTCGGGCACAAACGACATCGACTACAACAACTACCACTCCTCGGGCGGCAGACTAGGGAAGTATACAGGCACCGATTACACGTCTCTCTCAGCCTGGGGGCAGGCGGTGAAGGGCGACGCCAACTCCAAATCAGTCAACCCCTTCTTCAAGTCAACAACAGGTCCGAGTGTAAATCATATAGTACTAAACAATGCAGGCATACCTGTTAACGGTATCGCTAAGGACATTAACGGTACCACGCGAAATACGAGCAAGCCGGACATCGGCGCCAAGGAATATACGCCTGCAGCGGTTGACGCAGGCTTGGATGCCTTTGTTTCCCCGACAAGTCCGCTCACCGGCACTTCAGCTCCCGTGAAAGTGCTTCTACGTAACCAAGGCCTAAGCCTCCTTTCTTCTGTGTCCGTTCAGTGGACGGTGAACGGTGTGGAGCAGGCACCCTACAACTGGAGCGGGAGCTTGGCAAACGGCGCGGAGGAGGAGGTTACGCTGAAGACATACACCTTTACGGGTGCCCCGATCTTCAACATCAAAGCCTGGACAAGCAATCCTAACAGTCAACCGGATCCGAACCGTTACAATGACACGGCTTCGGTGAAGAATCTTGTTGCAGCACTTTCCGGCGTCTACACAATCGGCGGCACGTCTCCAGATTTCAAGACCTTCACGGAGGCTGTGACGGTGCTCAACAACGCCGGGATTGTGGGCCCTGTGACTTTCAGGGTCAGGAACGGCACCTACAGTGAGCAGATCGTGATCGGCAAGGTGACGGGAGCCTCGGCGGCGAATCGTATCGTTTTCGAGTCTGAGAGCGGGGACAGCACCAAGGCAGTTCTAAATTATACTATGAACAGCGTGTTAGATTACACCTTGCTTATTAACGGGGGGCAGCATCTCTCCTTCAGAAAGCTTGGCTTTAGAAGAATGGAGGGCAGATACTTGGTTAAGATCGAGAAAGGGAGTCAGTATGTGGGCTTTGAGAACTGCCATTTTGAAACTACTTATTCTCAAAGCGGAATAAATATTGCCGCCTCAGGCAATATAAGAATCTCCCAAAGCAACCTAAGCCAAGCCAAGATAAGCATTGGCAACTCTGGCGAATACCAGGATTATACGCGTGTTAAAGACATCACGATTACGGGTAACACGATAGACAGCTACAGTTTTTACTCAAACGCCATAGAGGCCAATGGCTACTACGGGGGCATCGACAACTTGATTATCGACTCCAACCAGACTACGGGGCAGATTACTTTAGCCAGTGGGCTTAGCAACAGCAGCGTAACAGGCAATAAGATAGGAGCCAGGCTAACCTTTGACAACAATACTTATTATACCGGCACGGGCTATGTCTCTAATATGCCGGGCAACGTGATCTCGGGCAATATTATCACAGCCTCATCTCAGACCGGTACGGGAATGTATGTCACCAATCGCGTAGCCGAGGTGAGCGGCAACACTATAACCGGTGTTACCAACTCCATGGGCATGGGGCTAATCTCATTGAACGGAACTTTGGTGGCCAATAACTTTATTCAGACCCAGGGGCAGGGAACCACCTACGGCATCTCCTTGAGCAACAGCTCAGACGTGAGGCTGGTCTTCAACAGCGTGCACACCACGGGCACGGATCTGAGCCAGGCGCGCGCCTTCCACTCGGCAACCGGCAACAGTAACCTGACGGTGAAGAACAACATCTTCTCAAACTCAGGCGGGGGCTACGCAGCCGTGTTTGAGGCGGCGCCTTCGGGCACAAACGACATCGACTACAACAACTACCACTCCTCGGGCGGCAGACTAGGGAAGTATACAGGCACCGATTACACGTCTCTCTCAGCCTGGGGGCAGGCGGTGAAGGGCGACGCCAACTCCAAATCAGTCAACCCCTTCTTCAAGTCAACAACGGAGCTCCGAGCATACCAACGAGCACTAAACGGTGCCGGTATACCAGTTGCAGGCGTAGTGTTGGACATAGACGGAGAGATCAGAAACAGCTCAGCCCCGGATATTGGAGCAGACGAGTTTATGGTAGACTTTGGTATTACCCGTTTGATCAGCCCAACTTTGGATTGCGACCAGACAGCAACAGAAGCAGTAACGGCTAACATTGCGCAGTTCGGTGATATTCCTTTTACAGACCTGAAGATCGCCTATCAGGTAAACAAGGGCACGATCTATACTGAGACTATAAAAGGCCAGATCAATACAGACATCGCCCATACTTTCCAGCAGGTGCAGAACCTGCTTCAGGACGGGCGCTATGATTTTAAAGTATGGCTGGTGGGCATTCAAGATGATAACGTGAACAACGATACCCTGTATGTGGCCCGCTTCAAGAAGCCAAGACCGAACGCCAGCTTCAACTTCAAGGCAGAATGCGCTGGTGTGGCGGTTTCCTTCCAGGGAAATGCAAGTGTGAACCCTGGTAAGATTGCACGCTACGAATGGGATTTTGGTGACGGAGAGATGGCGCATGAGCAGAATCCGAAGCACATTTTTGCTAAGTCAGGTACCTATACAGTTACGCTGCGTGCTTACTCAGAGGAAGGTTGCTACGGTTCAGTTACACGTGAAGTAACTATTACAACTACTCCAGAAGCCAAGTTCTCTGCGGCTAACTCATGTGCCGGTGCACCACTTACCTTCAAAAATGAAAGTACGGTAAGCGCTGGCACCATCACCTACCTGTGGGATTTCGGCGATGGCACAAGTTCTACAGAGCAGCATCCAACCAAAACATACAGCAAAGCAGGAACCTATAAAGTTCAACTTACTGCAAGCAATAACTCAGGCTGTAGCAATGTATACTTCAAGAATGTGGTAGTGAATGAACTACCTGCTGTTACATTTGCAACTTTCAATCCTGTTTGTGCAGAGGCCCCGGCCTTTAATTTAACAGGAGGCTTGCCAAAAGGAGGTATTTATTCAGGTAAAGGTGTGGTAGATGGTATGTTTAACGCTACGACGGCTGGTATTGGCACACACACCATAATTTATACTTATACAAACGAGAACGGCTGTATCAGTACTGCTACCAACACTATACAGGTGAAGGCATTGCCAACTGTTTCTTTCTCGGGTCTGCCGGCAACTATTTGCTCTAGTGCGGCTGCGGTTACGTTAACTGCTTCGCCGGCTGGTGGTGTTTGGGTAGGTAACGGCATGAACAAGGATGGCGTGTTCACACCGGCCACAGCAGGAGTGGGCACCCATAATGTTGAGTATATTTATTCTGATGCGGGAGGTTGTACAAACAAAGTTACCAAAACAGTAGAAGTAACTTCAGTAACGGGAACATTAACAGCCAGCAGCAACAGCCCTGTAAAAATAGGAGAAACGCTAAACCTGTCAGCTTCTACCATTACAGGCGCTACTTATAGCTGGACCGGTCCGAATAGTTTTACATCAACTTCTCAGAATCCGTTTATAGCAAATGTTACCAGCAAAGCAGCGGGTGCTTATACTGTAACGGCTACAGTAGATGGTTGCAGGATTTCAGCTATAATTGATGTTGTTATCGATCAACCTACTGTAATTGCCAGTTTTAGTCCTATAAATGGAATAGAGGGTACAAGTGTAACAATAAAAGGAAGTGGTTTTACTGGAGCTACCCGAGTTCAATTCCGCAATGCAAGTGCTAATGGTTTTAAAATAGTTGATGATGAAACAATTGTTGTTGCTGCACCAGGTTGTTGTACTGGCCCCATAAGTGTAACTACATCTACTGGTACCGTTGTAAGCAAAGAAGTCTTCACAGTGTTAGATAATACTATTACTATTTCTACATTGCCAAATGGCGCTACCTACTGTGCGGGAGGTTCTATCAATATACCATTTACAGTAACTGGTACTTATACTTCAGGCAACTCATTCACAGCACAGCTGTCTAATGCCTCTGGTAGCTTTGCTTCGCCGGTTAATATTGGCACGATGAGCGGTACAGCATCCGGCACCATTTCAGCAACTATACCTGCAGGTACTACACTTGGCAATGGCTATAGAGTAAGAGTTATATCTGCAAGTCCAGCTATTATAAGTGGTGATAATGGTGCGAACCTGTCTGTACAGAACAAGCCTGCAGCACCAGGTGCTATTACAGGTGTTACTAGCATTTGTAACGGCTCTGAAGTTACCTATACAATCACGGCCGTAAGTGGCGCTACTTCTTATGAGTGGACTGTGCCGAACGGATGGGGAATTACATCTGGGGAAGGCACAACTAGTATAAAAGTAACAGTCGGAAGTACAGGTGGCAACATTACAGTGACCGCAACCAATTACTGTGGCACAAGCAGCGCGAGTACTAAGGCTGTAAGTATAACAACAGTAACCGCCCCTACAGTATCAGCAAACACGCCACAAGTAGGAGAAACCCTTAACCTTACAGCCGGCAGCATCAGCGGTGCAACGTACAGCTGGACAGGGCCATTAGGTTTTACTTCTACCGAGCAAAATCCAACCAGAGCAAATGCTACAGCAGCAATGGCGGGTACTTATTCTGTTACAGCTACGGTAAATGGCTGTACAAGTGCAGCGGCAACTGTTACAGTAACTGTTGGCGAAGCTAATGCGCTAACCATCGCTGTAGATTCTGTTAGCGGAAGCTCTAATGCAGAAGTACTGGTACCAGTACGAGTAAAAGACTTCAAAAATATCCTTTCCATGCAGGGAAGTATAAACTGGAACAGCAGCATTGCCACATTTGTAGGCGTGGAGTCTTTCGGCTTGGAAGGTATGAGCAGCGCAAGCTTTGGTCAAACTAATGTGACTAACGGGCAATTGACCTTCTCATGGCATGAAGCGAGCTCTACGCCAGTTATACTTTCTGATGATGCGGTTATTTTTGCTTTAAGGCTCAAATTGGTTGGAGCAGCTGGTTCGAGTACTGCTGTAACTGTTACAAATACTCCAGTTAAGATAGAGGTGACAAACAATAGCTTTACAGCCATTCCTGTTACTACCAAAGTTGGTGCTGCTATCATAGCAAGTGAGGTTACTGTTGCTGGTACTGTTAAATCTCAGTTGGGTACATCGCTTACCAACGTAACTGTAAGAGCAACAGGTGGGGCCAACAGTAAGTCAATTACAACAGGAGCCTCAGGTGCGTTTAGCTTTGATCTTACAGAGGGCGCCAGTTATACTTTGGCGCCTACCAGACGCACTGAAGTTGATGTGACCAACGGTATAACTACCCTAGACCTGGTGCAGATACAGCGCCACATTTTGGGTATGCAGTCACTGGCATCGCCTTATAAGATTATTGCGGCAGATGTTAACAATTCAGGCTCTGTTACTACCCTGGATGTTGCCCTGATACGTGCGCTCATCCTTTACAACATTACCAGCTTCCCTAAAGAAAGAATGTGGGCCTTTGTGAAGAGCGATTACTCCTTTGCAGATCCTACCATGCCTTTCCCTTACGACAGCACAAGAGTGTATAGCAAAGCTGCTGGTTTAAGTAGTCAGAACTTTATAGGTGTAAAACTAGGGGATGTAAATGACAGCTGGGATGCCTCTACTGCCCGATTGAAGGTGGCTGGTGAAGTGGCCTTTAACATGGAAGATCAACTGACAGCGCCGGGTACAGAAATAGTGGTACCTGTTTCGGTTCAGAACTTCAGTGATGTGTGTGGTTATCAGTTCACACTATCATGGGACCCGAAAGTGCTGGAGTTCTCCAGGGTGGAGCATGCCGGAGTGGAGAGTGTTTACGGAACCCATAGCATCGGCAAAGGTAAGTTAACAACAGTGTGGGCCGAGCCGAACGGCAGAAGCTTAAGTCTGACAGATGGTACTAAAGTCTTCTATGTTCGATTTAAAGTAGTCGGAGAGAACGGAGCGGAGAGTAAAGTGGAGATAGGCTCAGCTCTTACCAAAAGTGTGGCTTACACTGGTAGCCTGGCGCAACTGAATGTGCAGTCGCAGCATGCAGTAGTAAAAGTTAAGGCACCTACTTACGCTTTATTCCAGAATTACCCTAATCCATTCAACAGCCAGACAACCCTTCACTTTGAGCTAGCTGAAGAGCAGGAAGTACAGTTCACAATTTACAATGCTCTAGGACAGGTTGTGAAGCAGATCAGTGGTAAATATGCTGCCGGTGAGCATACTGTTGTCTGGAAAGGAGATGACGGAAAAGGCAACAGGTTAAGCAAAGGAACTTACTATTGCCGCATGCAGGCAGGTAAGTATACAAACGCTGTACAGATCATACTTGCCAAATAAAAAGAAGCTGAAAGAGGAGAATAGATGATGAGGCAGATCTTGTTAATAACTGTGCTTTTAGTAGGCTTCCTAACGGCAGCTGCATCGCATACTTTTGGTCAGGCTACAGAGGTACTGCTTTCTGCAGACTCTGTAGCAGGCCTTCCTGGTACTGAGGTGCTGCTGCCTGTGCGTGTGAAGGGGTTTGATAATGTGATCACGGGACAGGGTACTGTTGCCTTTGATCCTAAGGTTGTAGAGCTGGTAAGTATAGAACAGCACGGGTTAAGCGGTTTAGATGCCTCAAGTTTTAACACAGCTAAGGCCGCCAGTGGGATCATACTATTTTCCTGGGATGATGTCTCTCTAAGCGGACAGTCTTTACCGGATGATGCTATTTTGTTTGCAATTCGCTTTAAGATTACAGGCACCTACGGCGCAAGTAGTAGTATTAATTTTGTTAATAGTCCGACCAGGCTAGAGTTTTCTAATAAGAGTTTTGAGGAGGCAGATCTAAAGCTAGCGAGTGGTAAAGTGCAGGTGCCAGTATATGCCATCAAAACCAGTTCTATGGATGCCAGTGCTTTTTGTGCTGGTAGTAGTATTAGTGTAGCATATACATCCCAGGGTGATTTTCCTGACGGAAATATTTTCTCTGTTGAGCTCTCTGATAGTAGAGGATCTTTTGCTAATGCAACAACCATCGGAAGCGGAGGAGTTAGTCCGATCCAGGTAAGCTTGCCTGCAGATATGGGAGAGGGGGCTGGCTATAGAATAAGAGTTAGTTCCTCGGCACCTTTAGTAGCTGGCAGTGACAATGGAAGCGACTTAGCAATTAGTTTTGTGCCTGCGGCCCCTGTCGTAACAGGAAGCAGCAGCTGTGGTCCGGGAGTGCTAACATTATCAGCTAGTGGGGCTCCAGTTGGAGGAAGCTACCGTTGGTATACAGATGCGAACAGCAACCGGGCCATACACGACCAAAAAGGTGCAACTTACATTACCAGAATCATCCATACTACCTCCACATTTTATGTATCAGCTGTAAACAGTTTAGGCTGCGAAAGTGAAAGGGTGCCAGTAGAAGCACAGATCTATGATTTAAATTCAATTACAGCAGGTCCTGACGAGGAGACATGTATTACAGATGCCCCCTTCATCCCTAAGGGTGTCTCGCCCGCAGGAGGTATCTGGTCCGGAACAGGTATGAATGATGCTGGCCTTTTTGATCCGTCATCTGTAGGTGCGGGTATTTATACTATAAAATATACTTTCACATGTCTTAACGGGAGTATAGGAGAAGCTTCTAAAAAAGTTAGAGTTATAGACCTAGAACATAAACCTGAAATCAAGCAGATAAATGCAGACATACTGGAAGTTGATTTGATCGGCTCCGAATATGAATGGGTAGGCAATGGAAAAGTGTTTACTTCTACAACGAACCGTATTAAGATCGATGAGCCGGGCTTTTATAAGGTTAAGGTGCTTGATAGTGCATGTGCTTCAGTAGATTCTGATATTTTTGTCGCATCTTTTTACTCAGACTATGTGGTATATCCTAATCCAAGCTTTGGAACGGCGACAATATCTGGGCCTACTTTAGATGAGGCACTAGAAATTGAAGTTTATAATACAGTAGGTAAGAAAGTTTTTTCTAAAAGCTTCAGAAGCTTTACCGGGCGAGAGCGGTTGGAGTTGTACCACCTAAGCCCCGATATGTATTTTATGTCGATCAGAACAGCAAATACGAAAAAGATAGTGCGATTTGCTGTTGCGATTTAAGCGTTGTGGTCTGGCTATTATTACTTTCTTATTTTGCTGCTGTTTTGAATCTGTATGTGTGGTTACTGACGTTGAACGATAGTTCGTGCGGTTCGATAATTTCTTAAGATGTTATAGAATGGAGTAATAAATTCATTACTTTTGAAAGTATAAAGAATTTTGTCAGACTAACTTGCTGAGTTCTTTAGAAGGAAGCTAAGCCATGTGTGTCGTTTTGGTAGTGATCAAACGATAACTTTGCAGCTCAATTCTTAAAGGAATCAATTTACTAAAACCATAATGGCAGTTGATATATTAATAGGTCTGCAGTGGGGCGATGAAGGAAAAGGAAAGATCGTCGACGTACTGGCACCAACCTATGACATAGTTGCCCGTTTCCAGGGCGGACCAAATGCAGGTCATACATTAGAATTTGAAGGTACAAAGCACGTGCTGCACCAGATTCCTTCCGGTATTTTCCATCCACATATCAAAAATATCATCGGTAATGGCGTGGTGCTGGATCCTATTGTATTCCGTGCCGAGATGCAGAAGTTGACTGACAGAGGTGTTGATGCTGCCAAGAACTTGTACATCTCAAAGAAAGCATCGCTTATACTCCCGTCTCACAAAGTGCTGGACAGAGTATCAGAAGAAGCGTTGGGGAGTGGTAAAATTGGATCTACTTTAAAAGGCATAGGCCCAACTTATCAGGATAAAATAGGCCGCGTTGGATTACGAGTGGGCGATATACTGGCAGATGACTTTCAGGAAAGATATAACAGGCTGGTAGAACGCCACAAAAAGACAGTGGAATTCTATGGACAACAACTGGAACTAGGAGATCAGGAGCAAACTTTCTTTGAAGCTGTTGCATACCTGCGTACCTTAAACCTGGTTGACAGTGAATATATGATCAATGAAGCATTACAGAGCGGCCAGCGTATTCTTGCTGAAGGAGCTCAGGGTTCATTGCTTGATGTTGACTTTGGTACATACCCTTTTGTTACCTCATCAACTACATTAGTGGCTGGTGCCTGTACCGGATTAGGTGTTGCTCCTAAACATATAGGAGAAGTATACGGAATCTTTAAAGCATACTGCACCCGCGTGGGTAGTGGACCATTCCCGACTGAGTTACTTGACGAAGTAGGAGAGGAGATAAGACAAGCCGGTAGAGAGTTCGGATCTACAACAGGCCGACCACGCCGTTGTGGATGGGTAGACCTACCAAGCCTGAAGTATTCTATTATGCTTAATGGCGTGACGCAACTAAACATGATGAAAGCGGATGTGCTTACAGAGTTTAACACTATAAGTATATGTACACATTATAAGCTTCCTTCCGGAGAGATAACAGATAAAGTGCCGCACTCCTTAGAAGAGGGTAATGTAGAGCCGATATTTACTGATCTGCCAGGCTGGAAGGTTGATTTAAATCAAATTGATTCAGTTGACCAGTTACCAGAGGCATTCAAAAACTACTTAGCTTTTATAGAGGAGCATCTGCAGGTGCCCATAACTATAGTATCAGTAGGACCCGACAGGAAAAGCACACTAAAGAGAGATGCTGTGAATGTAGGCTAGATACAATTCAAAATCATACAAAGCGTCCGGTTCAAAAGACCGGACGCTTTGTTTTTAGAAGCAGTTGACAGGTTAGATGAAATACCTGCCTGAGCAGTGAACTAAAGGGCAGGTGGCGGGGTTATCCTTCCCGCTGCGGGAGTGGAACCCGCTGCGGGAGTGGAAAAGCTAGAGGCAGCGGCCAGGCGGAGCAGCCCCCAGAGAGCATTAAAAAGTAAAGGAAAAAAGTCTTAAAAATATTCTACTTCAGAATCAGCAGCTTAAGTAAAAGTATAAACTTTTTTTAACCCCGGCCCTTGCAAAGTCGAAACTCTTTTCTACTTTTGCATCCCGGTTCGGCAGGAACAGGGGAGTTAGAGGAGGGAAAGGGAGTTTAAAAAGGCCCTTGTAGCTGCTGAGAAGGCAGATCGCTTCCAAAAAAACCTTGAAATTTTTTCACCCCGGGTGTTGCGGATTCGAAAAGAGTTCTTACCTTTGCAACCCGGTTCTGAGGGTAGCTCGGATGGGGAAAGGGAAACAGAATGACTTCTGAAAACTTTAAAAAACTTTCTTGAAAAAGCTTGCAATGAAATAAGAAATGTTTCTTACCTTTGCAGCCCGCTTCAAAAGAGAAGCCCTTCTGGGAGGGGCAGCCTGAAGAGGAAGGAAAGAAAAGAGAGGAAATTCCCTGAAAATAATTGTTGCGGATTCGGAAAAGTTTTCCGACCTTTGCACCCCGCAAAAGAGCAAGCGGCTCTTTAAAGGGAA
>NZ_JAHYXK010000013.1 GCF_019443125.1 Pontibacter aydingkolensis
ATGGTCTGTTCTGTCATGGCTGTTACGAATTAAGTCTGCAAACTTTAAAACGTACAACAGCCGCTGGCAGAACAGATTTTTTGTGTTAAACCGCGTGTACTATCACGCAACTTGAGTTAATTACAATAACAGCATTGCGTTTAGCGGTGGCGCTGATAACTACTTATACAGGCTTACTTATGCTAACCAAACCCGTACGCTTATCATTCCGAATGCAGAGCGTAACCAGCACCAGGTCGGGCTTAACACATCTCTTGATATCACTCAAAGATTAACGGCTTCTGCTGACATGTCTTTTACATCCAACAGACAGGAAGGTAGGCCGCAGGAAGGATACCGACTGGATGGACTGAACGTGACACAGAACTTTAACCAGTGGTTCCAACGACAGCTGGATTTTGGAAGGCTTAAAAATTACCGCAACCCGGATGGCTCACTTCAATCGTGGAACATTGGTGACCCGAACGGTACCGGCAACCCGGATCTGTACCTGGCGCCGCAGTACTGGGATTCTCCATACTTTGTAATCAACGAAAACTACGGTACTTCAAACTCTAACCGCCTAGTGGGTAACCTGGGGCTTAACTATAAGTTTAACGATAACTTTAGCTGGCAATCATTTGCCCGAATGAGCCAGAGAAACACAGAGGGTGACTTTAGAATTGCTTCTGGCGGCCTTAACACAGACGGTTACTCTATCTATCAGAATACAGTTCGTGAAATGAATTACGAGTCTAACTTGCTGTACAAACGTGTATTTGGCGACTTTTCAGTTGATGCTTTGGTGGGTGGCAACATCCGCAGAAACTACCTGAGCGAGCTAAGCGAAGAAACGCAGGGTGGCCTAAGCTTCCCGAACGCCTTTGATATTGCCTACTCTATTGCCCGTCCGCTTATTGATAGGGACTATAGCAAGCAAACTGTGCGCAGTATCTACAGCAGGGCATCATTTGGCTATAAGAGCTTCCTGTTTATAGATGCAACAGCAAGAAATGATTGGTCTTCTACATTGCCTGTAGAAAATAACTCATACTTGTACCCATCTATTGGCGGTAGCTTTGTGTTTACAGAGCTTATTAACAGCGATGCTTTTAAAAATGTGCTGACAAGTGGTAAGCTTAGAGCATCATGGGCGCAGGTTGGTGCCGACCTGGCGCCATACAGAGTATTTACTGCTATTGATAACGAACCTCCTTATGGCTCAACCCCGTCTGCCCAGATTGGTAATGAGTACAGAACGGGAAAAATTAAGCCGGCTCTTACAACATCAAGAGAGATTGGTACAGACCTGCGCTTTTTTAACGTAGTGGGCTTAGAATTTACATACTATCAGGATGATAACGAAAACCAGATACTGAGCCTTAACATTGACCCTGCCACAGGCTTTAGTACCTACCAGATCAACGCAGGTAAAATACAGCGAAAAGGTATAGAGGCTGCTATTACTGCTACTCCTTTACGTGGCGACTTTACCTGGGATGTAGCGCTTAATTTTGGTAGGAACCGTTCTGAAATTGTTGAGTTGGCTGACGGGTTACAGACATACCTTGCCAGCACACAGCGTAACGACACTCGTTTAGAACACCGTGTTGGTAAGGAGTGGGGTATGCTGGTTGGCCGTATGTGGCAGCGCGACGAGCAAGGCCGTGTATTAGTTGGCTCTAACGGTATTCCATTATATGAGATCAACAAAGAAAGAGGCACAATACAGCCAGATTTTACAGGTGGTTTGTTTAACAACATCAGCTACAAAGGCATCAGCCTGGCTTTCTCATTCGACTTCCAGCAGGGTGGCCTTTTCCACTCCTTAACCAAACTGTACGGATACGGTACGGGCTTACATGAAAACACTGTTGGTGTAAACGATAAAGGCAACGACTGGAGAGATTTTCCATCTAACGGTGGTGGTATCCTGATACCAGGTGTTTATGCGCCGGGCACCAAGATCAGTGGTGAAGACGTAAGCGGCAAACCAAATGAAACTTACATCCCTGCCAGGACTTACTTCTATACTTCGTTGCAGCGCGATAATATCAATGCTAATGTAATTGACGGTTCTTACCTAAAGCTACGCGAAGTGCGCCTGGGATACGAATTGCCTAAGTCAGTTCTGGGCAGCATGATCAAGAGTGCAAACCTTGGCCTGATGGTAAGCAACGCATGGTTGATAAGCGCACCTGCCAAAGAGTTCGGAATCGACCCATCAGAACTTGAAAATACCTGGTATGAAGGTGGCCAGTTGTCATCTACCCGCACCATGGGTGTTAACTTAAGAGTGAGATTGTAATTGTTAAATGAATTATCCCATGAAAAATAAAATCATACTTTTCATCGCGCTTATTTTTGGCATAGTCGCATGCGACCCGAGCGATTTCGATGACACGAACATAGATCCAAGAAGGGTAACAGAGGCGCCAACACGCACCTTGCTTACTTTCTCGTTGCAGCAGCTGCCATTTACAGTATGGAACACACCGATCCGTAATGTGGCCGGTTACTCTACTGTGCACCTTAACTTTTACTCGCAGTACCTGTCGGAGGGGCCTTATCCGGCTGCTTCTCTTTACAACGTCAGAAACCTGGCCTGGACAGCATGGTATACAGGCCCGTTATATAACCTGCAGACGATTATCAACCTGAACAATGAGGACAGCAAACTGGCAGATATCGGAAATGGATCTAAGAATAACCAGGTAGCTGTTGCACGTATTCTAAAAGCATATTATTTCTGGTTCTTGACGGATAACTACGGTGATATACCATACTTTGAGGCACTGAAGGGTAATGAGGTACTACAGCCTAAGTTTGATAAGCAGGAAGATATTTATGCCGACTTGCTTAAGGAACTGACAGAGGCTGAGGCAATGATAAACGTAGGCGAAGCAGGTGTAACAGGCGATATACTGTTAGGAGGCGACATGGCTGCCTGGAAGCGTTTTGCCAATACTGCACGCTTTTTTATGTCGCTGCGGTTAATGAAGGTTAACCCAGGCAAAGCCCAGACTGAGATGACAGCTGCATTAAATGCTGGAGTTATCGAGAGCAACACGCAAAACGTAACCTATCAGTTCATCGGCAGCGACCCGCACAACTGGAACCCATGGTACGAGAACTATTCTAACGACAATCGTAACGACTATGCCATTAGCACCAGGTTAGGGAACTACATGATAGAGACAGAAGACCCAAGAGTGTTTGTGTATGGCGAGGTGTTGAATGGAGAGGTTAAGCCATTGCCATACGGCAGTGCTGCCGCCAAAAATATTCCGGGTGTTTATAGCCGTATAGGTAATGCCTTACAGGCAGCAGGTTCAGCTGCTCCGATATTTACTTATGCCCAGGTATTGTTTGCAAAAGCTGAGGCTGTAAACAGAGGCTTTACGATACCTAGCGGGGTTACGGCCGCCGACTTATACTATGATGGCATCAAGGCGTCATGGCAATTCTGGGGTGTATACAACGAAGCTGAGTATTCGGGGTTTATTGCACAGCCTGAGATTGCTTACACAGCAGGAAACGGTTTAGAAAAAATCATCACACAGAAGTGGGTGCACCAATATCAGAATGGTTTCGAAGCCTGGACCGACTGGAGAAGAACAGGATACCCTGTGCTAACAGCCGCTCCGGATGCTGTAGATACCAGAGGTATCCCGCGCAGAATGGGCTATCCGTCTAATGCCAGAGCACTTAATGAGTCAAATTACGATGAAGTAATCAAACGCCAGGGCGCAGACCATAACTATACCAGGGTATGGTGGGATGTGCAGTAACGCATGGCCTCAGGAGTATAAAATGAAATTGGTTAATAAAGTAGATAGATAGATTACGAAGTAGTAGTCTTCTTCATTGTAAAAGCCACCGGTTTCCGGTGGCTTTTCTTTTTTGCTGCAAAGAGCTCCTGTTAAAGTACGGTAAGAGCTTGCGTGTCGAATTACCTATAAATCAGAAACACAGCAGGCTGCTTATGAATGTCCGGCAACTTGCCCTTCCATTGCTGTATGGTCTTTGTCTGGATAAACTCGTGTTCTGGGGAGGTGATGTTGGCAGCAATACAGAGCTTTGTTTCGGGGTGTAAAGTCGTGAGCAGGTCTTCCAGCAGTTTGTTGTTGCGGTAAGGCGTCTCCATAAAGATCTGCGTTTGATTACGCTGCTGCATTTCCTTCTCTAGTTGCCGTAGCGCCTGCAGGCGCGGTCCTTTTTCTATTGGTAAGTAGCCATGAAAGGCGAACTGTTGCCCGTTAAAGCCGCTGGCCATTAAGCTAAGAAGTATAGCCGACGGGCCGGCAAAGGGCACTACTTTTATACTTTTCTGGTGCGCATATTTTACTATTTCTGCACCCGGGTCTGCAATGCCCGGGCAACCAGCCTCTGAAATAATGCCGGCATCTATTCCTTTCTCGATTAGCGGTTTTAAAGAAGCCTGTACTTGTGCTGGTGTGGCATCTTTATCAACCTGCACAAAATTTAACTGTTCGATTACCAACTCCGGGCAAATGCTTTTGACAAAACGCCGTGCCGTGCGCAGGTTCTCTACTATAAAGTATGTCAGTTGTTGCACCGTTTCCTTTACCTGCGGAGAAATTACCTGGTCTTGGGTTCCCTCTGCAAGTATGGTAGGTATTAAGTATAAAGTGCCGGTCTTTTTCATAGGGCAAAGGTAACTACATTGTTTATTGTTAGAAGTGCTTTAAACGAAAACTGCCACGGCTTTGGTAGCGATGGCAGTTTATACTTTTGTCTTTATCAGGATTGTTAACCACAGATTAAGGGGATTCAATTGATTATTAGGATTGCCCTCAGGACGTGAAGTAAAAGGATGTAGTGTAGTAATATTTTTGCATCTTTCAGACTATAGCAATGGACGTATCCGAATAAGATCAGATGCGATAGTTCTAAACTAAACCTTCTACATCAATTTAATCTTTTTAATCTCCTTAATCACCGGTCCTAGTCGGTTTCCAGAAATCTGGTAACGAGCTCATATACTTCGTCAGGGGCTTCTGCATGTACCCAATGGCCGGCGTTCGGTATGGTTTCTACTTCTACCATAGTGAACAGGTGCTCTATACTGCCATAAATATCCTCTTGTTTGATGTAACCAGATCTGCCGCCTTTTATGAACAGTGCATGCTTTTTAAAAGGAACGTCTGCGGTAATTGCGGCTGCTATGTATTCGTAGTTTTTCTCAAGAGCATCCAGGTTCATGCGCCAGCCAAAGGTATTATCCTCTTTGCGATACAGATTCTTCATCAGGAACAGGCGCACATCCTCGTCGCTTATACTTTTAGCTAGCTGGGTGTCTATCTCACTGCGGCTGGTTGCCTTGCTCAGGTCCAGAGATTGCAATGCATCTATAATTTCATCGTGGTGTGGTGGGTAGGCTTTAGGGGCAATGTCAACTACAATTAACTTAGTAAGGCGCGTTGGGTACTTCAGTGCATACTTCATAGCTACTTTGCCTCCCATGGAATGGCCCATAATAGCCGGAGTAGCAATCTGCAATTCATCTACCAGGCGCAACACATCATCGGCCATGGCATCGTAGTTATGTTCTTCGTTGTGCGGTGAGCGGCCGTGGTTGCGCAGGTCTACCAGAAATACATTATAATGCTCTGCCAGTCGCTTGGCCAGGGTTGCCCAGTTATCTAATGTGCCAAACAAACCGTGCAGTATTAGCAGCGGCTGTCCGTGACCCATTTCTTTGTAGTGTAGTTTCATGTGTTATTTTGCTCTGTTGTCAGTTCTTTGCTTACGAAAGTATAGGTTAAGTTGGTTGATTAAAGCTGTGATAGAAAGTATAAAATGACTGACCTCTTAAATTTATCATCCAGTAGAGGGTTCTTGGTAGAAAGGAGTTTAAGCTAAACTACAAAGTCGATACTCTTTATGCATCTCATACAGAAATTCTCCTCTTGAGAGGGGCAGGGGTGTGTTATGGCAGTGGCTTAACCTCCCTTCTACCAAGATCCTTTCTGGATGACAAAAAAAGGTTATAATTCTTTTAAATCACCCTGATTAATTTCTCTTCACTACCACGCTCCATTAGCACCCCAAGCGGCTCCAACTGCAGGTTATACTTTTGGAACAGCTGCAACACCTCTTCTCTGCCAGCTGGCTCTACAGCAACTAAAAGACCCCCACTGGTTTGTGGGTCGCAGAGCAGGTGTTTCTGTTCTGGAGTGAGGTCTGCTATTTTATGCCCGTAGCTATCGAAGTTACGGTGCGTGCCGCCTGGTATGGCTTTCTGTGCAAGGTATTCTAGTGCTTCCGGCAGTACAGGTACTTTATCAAAGTGTACTTCTGCTGCTAAGTTGCTGCCTTCGCACATTTCGGAAAGGTGACCCAGCAAGCCGAAACCAGTAACGTCTGTCATGGCTTTTACCTGTGGCAGTTGGCCTAACTCTGCTCCAATTTTGTTCAGCTGCATCATTTGCTGTGGGGCAAGCTGTGCGTGTTCAGGTTTAAGTATAGCTTTCTTCTGCGCAGTAGTAAGTATGCCTACGCCAAGGGGTTTGGTTAAGTATAACTCGCAGCCGGCGGTGGCGGTGTCGTTGCGCTTCAGGTTCGGGATGTCGAGCATGCCGGTTACAGCAAGGCCAAAGATAGGCTCGGGACTATCGATGCTGTGGCCACCTGCTAATGGTATGCCAGCTTCGTGGCAAATGCTGCGGCTGCCTTCAATTACTAGTTTGGCAACTTCGGGGGCCAGTTTATCTACTGGCCAGCCCAGCACGGCAATCGCCATCATAGGTGTGCCTCCCATGGCATATATATCCGAAATAGCGTTAGCCGAGGCGATTCTTCCTAAGTCGTAGGCATCATCCACGATCGGCATAAAGAAGTCGGTGGTGCTGATCACGGCGCGGTTGTTCCCGATATCGTACACGGCGGCATCGTCGCGGGAGCTATTGCCTACCAGCAGGCGCTTCTCTTCGGGGTAGGTTATATCGGAGTGCAGGATAGAGTCGAGCACTTTAGGCGATATTTTGCAGCCGCAGCCGGCACCGTGGCTGTACTGGGTAAGTTTTATACTTTGAGAGGATGTCTCTTCCATGAGGTTTAAATCAAATGATGTTGTTTAGCAAAAGCAAGTACTTTAGCGGCGTTCTCTTCGGGGTTTATACTTTGTAGTTCTAGCTGCAACATGTGCTGCTTTTTGGCGAGTTCAAAAGTATAAGCTTTGTCGTAGTAGGTAAGGGCAATGGTTACCATTTTCTCCATGTCGCCGGTTTCAATGGCCTCCAGTGCTTCTTTGGTGGCAAGCCCTCCCAGTCGTTTCTTTATTTTAAGTATGGCTGCAGTAAGTATGGCTTTATCGGTGCGGCAATATTCTTCGGCTAGTTTTTGTACGCGTAGCTGCAGTGGCACCTGCAGCACAATGACTGGAGATTGCTGCATCTGATCGAAGAATGGCTTTGGCATTTGCGCTCTGCCTATACTTATACTTTCGTCTTCGAGCCAGATTGGTTTTGTACTGTCAAGCTTTAGTAGCTCGGTGCCCAGCAAATTCTCGAAATGCTCTGTACTTGGCTGCGGGTTCATGCCTATACTTCCGAAGGCAGAGCCTTTGTGGCTGGCAAGTCCTTCGAGGTCTATTACCTGCTGGTGCTGTTGTTGTAAGTACGGCAATAAGTCCGTTTTACCGCTGCCTGTAAAGCCGCTAAGTATAAGCAGCTTGTGGGGCTTCTCGAATTGCTGGTGCAGGTGCTGCCGGTAAGCTTTGTAGCCGCCCTGCAGCAAGTATACTTTAAAGCCCGAAAAATCGAGGAGCCAGGCCATGGCACCGCTGCGCATGCCGCCGCGCCAGCAATGCACCAACAACTCTTTTTCAGGGGCTAGCTTTACTGCCTGCTTTACGAACTTAGACATCTTGGGTCCGAACAGATCCAGCCCGATCAGTACTGCCGGGTCGTGGCCCTGCTGCTTGTAGGCGGTACCAACCGTAGCACGTTCCTCATCCGAAAAAATAGGGAAGCTCTGTGCTGCCGGTATGTGCCCAACGGCATATTCTTTTGGAGCACGGGCATCCAGCACAGGCAGCTTTTCTGACAGCCGAAGAAATTCTTCTATGGTTATACTTTGCACCACTACTTAAGCTCACGAAGGTAACGCTGGATCGTATTTTCCAGGCCAAAGTATAAGGCATCGCAGATAAGGGCGTGACCTATACTTACCTCCAGCAAACCCGGTAGGGTATCGTGCAGGTACTTCAGGTTGTCCAGGTCCAGGTCGTGGCCGGCGTTCAGGCCAATGTCAAACTCCTGTGCTTTTCTGGCGGCTGCTAAGTATGGTGCTATGGCCTGCTCACGGTTATTAAAATAGTTCCTAGCGTAGTCTTCTGTGTAAAGCTCTACTCTGTCTGTGCCAACCAGTGCGGCGCCTTCAATTATTTTCTCGTTAGGGTCAACAAAGATGGAAGTTCTGATGCCCAGTTCCTTCAGTTCCAGGATCACGTCCGTCAGAAAGTCTTTGTGCTTCAGCGTGTCCCATCCGGCGTTGGAGGTAATGGCATCAGGGGCATCGGGCACCAGGGTAGCCTGCGCTGGTTTTATCTCCTTTACCAGCTTCAGGAAGTCAGGTGTCGGGTTGCCTTCTATGTTAAATTCGGTAGTAACCACTTCTTTCAGGTCGTACACATCCTGGTAACGAATGTGGCGTTCGTCGGGGCGCGGATGCACTGTTATGCCCTCTGCTCCGAAACGCTCACAGTCTTTGGCGGCCTGCATTACGTTTGGCCTGTCGCCGCCGCGGGCGTTACGGAGCGTGGCAATTTTGTTTATATTTACACTCAGTTTGGTCATGATAACAGATTTGTAGCCTTATCCGGCTCTTTCTCGTCTTACAAGTATGGAATGACTAAATTAGTGGAAATTTGGCAAAGATGTAAGCTTATACTCTTTGCCGTATTCCCGTATAAGCAACACACCAGCATTTTGTAGCAGATTCTCAACAGTATAAGTATAAACACATAAAAACTATGTCATTAAAAGACCGCATCAACGCCGACATTAAAGAAGCCATGTTGGCTAAAGATAAAGCCCGTTTGCAGGCATTAAGAAGTATAAAATCGCTGATATTGCTGGCCGAAACAGAAAAAGGCGGCACCGAAGGCATTAGCCAGGATACAGAGATGAAGCTTTTGAACAGGGCCGCCAAGCAGCGCCGTGAGTCTGCGGAGCTTTACGCCAAACAAGGACGTACAGACCTGGAGCAGATTGAGGTTACAGAGCTGCGCGTAATTGAAGATTATCTGCCAAAACAGCTCGACGAAGGCGACCTACGCGTGCGACTGTTGGAGATCATTCAGCGTGTAGGTGCTACTGGCCCTTCCGACTTAGGTAAAGTAATGGGAGTTGCCTCTAAAGAGCTTGCCGGGCAGGCTGACGGTCGTGCCATTTCTACTGCAGTTGGCGACCTGCTGAACAATACTGATTTTTAAAAGGCAAAGTATAAGTTGTTGTTTTTCAGGGTTCAGGAATGTGGGGTCACCGCAATTATACTTATCTTTAATTGCTGATTAACACACCTGAACTCTATGAAAAAAATCTTACTGTGGGCAGCCCTTGTGTTGCTAATGGTGCCAGCTATGGCGCAAACGCAAAACGACCAGGATAAGCAACAGATTCGGGCGGTAGTAGAAACCTTCCGCAAAAGTATTATCAACAAAGACAGCGTTAGCTTCAACCAGCTTTTCCTCTACGATTCCATCCCTTGGCTGGGTATTACAGATGATAAGTCGATGACCTTTGTAAAAAAGTACTATCCCGATAAAAAAGCTCTGGACCCATCATCCTACAAAGATTTTATAAAGTTTATTGTAACCACGAAAGGCAAGGTAGAGGAGAAGTTTTTTAACGTTAAAGTTGAGAACGACTTGCTTATTGCCTCCGTCACGTTTGACTATAGTTTATGGGTAGACGACAAGCCGCAGAACTGGGGTAAAGAGTCGTGGGAGCTGATAAAGGTAGACGGCAAGTGGAAGATCTTCTTTGTGTCGTATTCTAGTTACCTGGCGCAGGTTACGCCGGTGCCAGCCAATTTAAAGTAAATTATTTTTACAGCTTTTGCCTGTAATTAGCTAAATTAGATGCCGTAGTTTTGTAAGTATAAATTACAGGGCTGCGGCATTTATACTTTAGATCTTTACACCCTTGAGTACGTTTGATTTTTTTCTGGCGCTGCCTATACTTTGGGGCGCGTTCCAGGGTTTCCGGAAAGGACTTTTATTGGAACTGGTGTCGCTGGTAGCGTTGGTGCTGGCCATACTTGGCGGCTTAAAACTGCTCGATACGGCCTTGCCCGTAATGGAAGGTGTTATCGGCGATGCACACGGTTTGTTGCCTTATGTTACTTTCCTGGTGGTTTTTGTGGGCATTATCCTGCTAATTCATCTGGGTGGAATCCTGCTAAAAAAAGTGATCGACTTTACACCGTTTGGCCTGTTTGATAATGTACTGGGAAGTATACTTGGTGCCCTGAAGTGGTGCGTTGCTCTGAGCTTGCTGCTTTACGTGTCGGATATGGCCGGCATCAGCATTTCAAAAGACACAGCAGATGCCTCTATGGTTTACCCCATAGTGCTAAAAACAACACCATACGCCCTGGATATCCTAAGTTATGTACTACCATTCGTAAAGGCGCTTATCACATCACTGAAGCAGCACTTTTAGGAGTTAGAAAGGCAATGTCGTTATTAGTTGTTGGTTATTCGTGTACGGGAATGTAGAGACGCAATACTTTGCGTCTTGCCAGCTACGAAGCCACAAATTATAAGCAACTCAACTTTTAACCATCCAACAATCAACAATTAAAGTACTCATATGCTTCTCCTGCTCGATAACTTTGACTCGTTTACTTACAATCTGGTAGATTATTTTGGCCAGGCAGGAGTGCAGGCAAAGGTGGTGCGCAACGATGTGCCGCTGGAGGAAATTAAAAAGATGCCTGTAACGGCGGTAGTGCTTTCGCCGGGGCCGGGTACACCTAGGCAGGCCGGTAACTTGATGGATTTGATCCAGTATTACCACGAAAAAGTGCCTATGCTGGGTATTTGTTTGGGCCATCAGGCGCTTGGAGAGTTTTTCGGGGCAAAGCTTGAGAAAGGAATTAAGCCTATGCATGGCAAGGTGTCTGAAGTTATTTGCGAATCAGACCCGATCTTTGAAAGTATACCATCCAAAACAGAGGTTGTGCGTTACCACTCACTGGTGCTGCGTCACACCCCTGAAAGTATACTTCCGCTGGCTCATACTTCAGAAGGCGAGTTGATGGCTTTTAAGCACAAATCGCTGCCGTTATATGCCTTGCAGTTTCATCCGGAGGCTGCCTTGACCACTTATGGCTTGCAGATGCTCAAAAATTGGGTTAGTATTGTTAATATTGCAGGCTAGTTAATCGTATTAGCCTAAAAATACGTTTCTGTTACAAAGTATACATTAAATGGAATTACAGATTAGAGAAGAAGCCGGATTTAAATTTATAGACGAAGGTAAAGGCGAGGTGATGGTATTGTTGCACGGCTTGTTTGGTGCTTTAAGTAACTGGCATGGCGTGGTAGACCATTTCTCTAAGAATTACCGTGTAGTTATCCCGCTTATGCCAATCTATGAAATGTCGCTGCATAAGGCGGGGGTTCCTGGGTTGGTGTCGTTTGTAGAAGACTTTGTAAAACATATGGGCCTGAAGGACATGACCCTGCTTGGTAACTCGCTGGGTGGCCACGTGGCTTTGGTTTATACTTTAAAGAATGGCGATAAAGTAAAACGCCTTGTGCTAACCGGAAGCTCCGGCCTGTTCGAGGACTCGATGGGTGGCTCTTTCCCGAAACGCGGCAACTACGAATATGTAAAAGAGCGTGTAGCCTATACGTTCTACAGCCCCGAAACCGCTACGAAAGAACTGGTAGACGAGGTGTTTGATATTACCAACAGCAATGCCAAGTGCCTGCGCATTATTGCCATCGCAAAATCGGCGCAACGACATAATATGTCCAAAGATATCACAAACATCAAGGTGCCTTCGTTGTTAATATGGGGACTGAACGATACGATTACGCCGCCAATGGTAGCGCATGAGTTTAATAGGTTAATCCCTAACTCCGAGTTATACTTTATTGATAAGTGCGGACATGCACCAATGATGGAACATCCGGAGAAGTTTAACAGTATCTTAGATAAATTTTTAGCCAAAACACCCTTAACCGCCATTACTACATGATCGCAGAAGAACTCATCAACCAAATGATCCCGCCGCTAAAGCTATACGACACCGTAGAAAAGGCTTTGCGTTGGATGGATGAGTTCCGCGTAAACGAATTACCTGTAGTAAGCAACCGTAAGTATAAGGGCCTGGCAACCGAGGTTACACTTATCGACCTGCCAAACCGTAGCCAGCAGCTTAAAGACCTTGAGCTGGAGTACCAGGATGTTTCTGTGCAGCAAAACCAGCATTTTTACGATGTGATGGAGGCAGCTATCAAGAATAAAATTCAGGTGGTGCCTGTGCTGGATGAGGAGCAGGATTATATGGGCATTATTACTATTAACGATACCCTGGCTGCATTTGGGCAAATGTCTGCGCTGCAGGGGCAGGGTAGTATACTGGTGCTGTCTATGCCGGAGCGCGATTACTCTCTGAGCCAGATAAGCCGCCTGATAGAGGAGGAGAACACCAAGATATTGAGCGCCTATGTGTCACCGGATGAAATGGACCCCTACAAAATTAAGCTTACACTTAAGCTGAACACGACTGACCTCACGCGTATTATTGCCACGTTAGAGCGTTTCGAGTACCGCATCACAGCCCAGTTTAACGACACCTCTGACAACGATCTGGGTCGCGACCGGCTGGATATGTTGTTCAAATACCTGGATATTTAGGCTGAAGCGTACATGAGGCTACGTGCGCTGATCTTTATACTTTGCCTGTACCTGCCTGCAGCTGTGGCCTGCGCTATGCCGTGCGATACGCCTTTTGTAGTAATAGAAAGTATAACGCTGACCGGCAACGAAATTACCAAAGATAATGTAATGCTGGGCGAACTCACTTTTGCTGCTGGCGATACTATTGCTGCCGCAGAAATAGAGCCTTTACTGGAAGAAAACAGAAAGCGTATTTTTAACCTACGGCTATTCCACTATGTGAACATGGCTTATACTTGTGCTGATGGGAAAGTGCAGGTAACTTACCATGTACAGGAACGCTTTTATCTTTATCCTATCCCCATACTTGATTTTGCAGAACGCAACTTTAATGCCTGGCTAGAACGAAAAGACTGGAGCCGCATAGACTATGGGTTGAGTCTGGTTCGCCGTAACTTCAGGGGCCGGAACGAGGATGTGCGCCTGCGGGTGCAACAAGGCTTTAACAAGCGTCTGGAGTTGTCTTATCGGGTTCCCTACATCATTCGCAAGTATAACCTGGGAGCTGAGTTTGCGGTGTCAGATTACAGGAGCCGTGCCACCAGTTATACCAATTTTAACAACAAGCAGCGTTTTGTAGAGCAGAAGGAAGCGCTGCCCATCCAAAGAAGCTCCTTTGTGGCAGGCATTATACACCGGCAAAGCGTACAGCGGCAGCAAGGTCTGCGGCTGTCTTACCACAACGAGCAGATATCAGATTCTGTGTTTCGCCTTAACCCGGAGTATTATCATAATGCATTACAGGAGCGCCAGTACATGCGCCTGGAGTTTTATAAAGTAATAAACCAGCGCAATAACTTTGTTTACCCAACAGCGGGCAGCTACTTTGAAGCAGGTGTAGCCTATACTTTCTTTCTGCAGGATTCCGGTACTCCGTTTACTACTGCCCGTGCAAAGTATGTGCTTTACACAGAGCTTTCAGATAAGTATTCTTACATGATAGGTGCGGAAGGGCAACTGAGACTGGCCGGCGACTATGCCTTTGCTGATAATATTGCGCTTGGCTATCGGTCTTATGTAAGGGGGTACGAGTTATACATAGTAGGAGGGCAGCATTACGGGCTTTTTAAGCAGGGGCTTACACGCCAGCTACTGGATATTAAAAGTATAAAGCTTAAATTTATAAATAACCCGAAGTTTAACAATATACCTTTGTCCGTATACTTCAACGCTTTTGCGGATGCAGGATATGTAGTAGATAACACCTTTGAGGAAGGCAACCCCTTAACCAACCATTTTTTGGCAGGTGGCGGCCTGGGGCTTCATGTAGTCACTTTTTACGACATAGTGCTACGTATGGAATATACATTGAACCGTGAAGGAAACTGCGGTTTATACTTTAGTGGGAGAATACCTTTTTAATACGAAAATATATGAGAATAGCGATACTAGGAAAACCATTCAGCGACAATATTGCACCCTTTATACAGGTGCTTTTTGATGAACTGAACAGGCGCAAAGCAGAACTTTTTTTAGTAGAGCATTTTCATTCCTATCTTAAAAATACATTAAACCTGCCTACCGGCATTCAAACATTTAGTCGTGGCGATAAACTGGAGGATGTAAACATAGTGCTGAGCATTGGCGGCGACGGTACCCTTCTTGACTCTGTTACTTATGTGGGTGCGCAGGAGATACCTATACTAGGAATCAATACCGGGCGTTTAGGTTTTCTGGCAACCATCCCTTACGATAGTATAAACATTGCGCTGGATGCCATTTATAAAGGCCACTATACCTTAGATGACCGTGCCCTGATCCGGGTGGATTCTGATCAGGAGGTTTTTGACGGCATTAACTTCGGATTAAATGAGTTTAGCGTATTAAAGCGTGATACCTCGGCTATGATAGTGGTTCATACGTATATAGATGGTGAATATTTAAATTCGTATTGGGCAGATGGACTCGTAGTTGCCACCCCTACAGGGTCAACTGGCTATTCGTTAAGTTGTGGTGGGCCCTTAGTGCTACCGCAGACCAACAATTTTGTTATTTCGCCCGTATGTCCCCATAATCTTAACGTGCGCCCGATGATCGTATCTGACCGCAGCGTTATCTCGTTTGAGGTAGAGGGCAGAAGCAGCAGTTACCTCGCTTCTCTGGATTCAAGGTCTACTCCGGTAGATATGTCGGTGCAGTTGGCTGTAAGGAGGGAGAATTTTGCAGCCCGGCTGGTAAAGTTAAACCATGTAAACTTTTTATCTACACTGCGTAGCAAATTAAATTGGGGCCTTGATAAAAGGAATATACTCCTAAAGTAAATTGTATTAAATATATCAAATATGATTTCTTTAATAAAGTTAAATAGTTATTTTTGTTTTTGCTATAGTAAGTTGGGGTAATTGTTTAGTTCAAAGAATCTCCATCCTTAAGAAATGCTTTTGTTATGAGAAAAATTTGTACCCTTGTTCTGCTGCTTATTTTCACGATTACCTTGGCGGCTACCGAGGCAGATGCGCAGCGATTTACGCAAAGAAAGAGGTACGGGTCTGTAGGTTTAAGCTTGGGGGCTTCAAACTACTTTGGGGATATTGTGCCGGAGCCAGACTTTACCAGTTTGCGCTTTAAATCAACAAGACCTAATGTAGGTATAACTTATACTTACAGGTACTTTCCTAGAATATCGGTAAGAGGAGGCTTAAACTGGATGCGAATAATGGGTGACGACATGCTGAGTGCCTCTCAAAACGAGGCTGAAAACGTAGGTCGCTTCGGGCGAAACCTTTCTTTCCGAAATGATATCAAAGAGCTTAGTGGCGTAGTTATAGTGGACTTATTTGAAAACCGCCAGACGTACCGCCGCCGTCCGGACTTCGTTCCTTATGGTTTTGTAGGAATTGCAGTGTTTCATCATAATCCAAAAGCCTATTACGAAAGAGGTACATACTACGCAGAGGGACAGGGAACACTTAACCCAGCCGACGATATTCCAACCGGATGGTATGAACTACAACCTCTTGGTACAGCCGGGCAATATGCAGATGGGGATTATCCTGAGCCATACAAACGTGTAGGTATTTCTATTCCATTTGGTTTAGGCGTAAGATACAAGCTTGATAGAAACTGGGACTTAAACCTGGAAGTAGGCTGGAGAAAAACATTTACAGATTACCTGGACGATTCTAGTGGCGGCTACGCGAATAAAGATGATATATTAGCGGGCGGCGGAAGTAACCCTAAAGCAGCAGCTTTGCTTTCAGATAGAAGCGCGGCTAGTGGTTTTAATGTTTTCCCGGATCCAAATGGTACTCCTTATGCCATTGGCGGTCTTGGAGGCGGGCCTAGTTACGGAACTATTGCTAATCAAAGAAGAGGTAATGACGCAGACGATGATTGGTACATCACCACTAACCTGACCCTGAACTACATCCTTGCTCCACGTATTAGAAGTCCGAAGTTTAGATAATAGATAGAACATATTATCGTTCTTCTCTAAACTCCGTAATAGATTTTCATGACATTAAGAATATTCAAACAAGTACTCCTTATTTGTGCCTTACAGCAAATAGGGAGTCTTTTTTTTACGCATCAAGTTTTAGGGCAGTCCCCGGTAACAACCAGCGAGATAGGGTTTGGCATAGGTGGCGCAAACTACAAGGGAGAACTTTCCCCTAATTACAGGTTCCTAAACAATCAGCCTGCTATCACGGCTTTTTACCGCAGAGATATTTCCAGCCCGATTACAGTAAGGGGAGGACTTATGCTAAGCCACCGGATTATAGACGATAATACTTTCAGCGACGAAGCTTATGACCTGCCATTACATAACTGGCGCCAGGCAGAGGCTCGCATGAGCTTTGCTGAACTATCTTTGATAGGTGAGTATAACTTTCTTGATTATTACGATCTTAGCCAGAGCCCCCGTGTATCGCCATATTTTTTTGCCGGGGTTGCAGGCTTATTATATAATATAAAAGTAACTACTGAAAATCCTGACCTGCAGCCTACGCTTAACAAGCCTTTCGAAACGAATGTGGCTGTCTCTATCCCGTTTGGGGTAGGTGTAAAGTATGCACTGAGCAAGCACTGGAACCTCGGTCTCGAATTTGGCGCCCGCAAACTGATCATGGATCGCCTGGATAATGTTTTCGAAATTGATGGAAAGCGTGTAGCAAATCCCTTTGACAACGACTGGTATTTTTACAACGGAATTAGCCTTTCTTACACTATCTATCGCGTTAATTGCCCGCCTCCTTACAAAAACAAGCCAGGAATATTAGATTAGAAAGTTAATGTTTCACAAATTTGCCTTGCTTTTTGTAACTTGCAAGGAAATTGTGCTTTAATGGATCTTAAAGAGAAAGTTGACTTAAACAATTTACCCAGGCACATTGCCGTTATAATGGACGGAAATGGACGTTGGGCAAAGCAGCGGGGAGGATTGCGCATATTTGGCCATCAGAGCGCCATAACCGCAGTACGCGAAACTGTGGAGAGCGCTGCTGAGCTGGGAGTGGAGTATTTAACACTTTATGCTTTTTCTACAGAGAACTGGAAAAGACCAGCTACAGAAGTTTCTGCGCTGATGCAGCTGCTGGTCTCTACTATCAGGAAAGAAACTGCTACCCTGAATAAAAATAATATCCGCTTACAAACTATTGGTAACACTGCCAGTTTACCGGCCTCTTGCCAAAAAGAGTTGATGGAGGCTATTGAGCTTACTAAGCAAAACACCAGAATGACACTCGTGCTTGCCCTGAGCTATAGCGGACGCTGGGACATTACGCAAGCAATGCAACGAATAGCAATTGAGGTGGGTCAAAGTAATATAAAGCCTGAAGACATTAATGAGTCCACGGTCGCAAATTATTTGTCAACTGCTGGTATGCCCGATCCGGAGTTACTGATAAGAACAAGCGGAGAGCAACGCATCAGTAATTTTTTACTGTGGCAGATGGCATACACAGAACTATACATTACAGAATTGCTCTGGCCCGATTTCAGAAAAGAGCACTTATTTGAGGCAATCATTTCTTATCAGCGCCGTGAGCGCAGGTTCGGAAAAACAAGTGAACAACTAACCAAGTGAAAATATTAATGGCAAGATGCATCTGGGTATTTGTGTTTCTGTTAATGGCAGGCACAGCTTTCTCCCAAGTTTTAAACAACGCTACGCAAACAAACCCTGTCGATTACTCCCAACCCCGGCAGTACATAATAGCTGATATTACGGTAAGCGGAGCAAACTTCCTGGTGCCTTCTGCGCTGGTTTCTATTACAGGCCTTAAGATAGGCGATGAGATTACCGTACCAGGTGAGGATATCAGCCGCGCAATACAAAAACTGTGGGAGCAGGGCATACTTGGCGATGTTGAGGTATTTATCACTAAAACAGAAGGAGACCGTATCTGGTTAAATTTTAGTTTGACGGAGCGTCCCCGCTTAGCTGATTTTGCATTTACAGGTATAAACAAGACACAGGCAGATGCACTGAAGGGTAAAGTGCCACTTCAGAAAGGTAAGATTGTAACGGATGCCGTATTGAACAGCACCCGAAATGCCATCCGCAAGTACTACAGCGAAAAAAGCTACCTGAACGCAAAAGTTAATATAGTGCAGCGCCCATCTACTACGTTGCCTAACAGTGTAGTGCTTGATATTGCCATTGACAAAGGTGATAAAGTTAAAATCGGGGAGATAGATATAGTAGGCAACGAGACATTCACGGACAAAAAGCTGAAGCGCCAGCTAAAGAAAACAAAAGAGAAGAAGTTCTATAAGATATTTACCTCATCAAAGTATCAGAAAGCAGAATACGAAACAGACAAAGAACTTCTGCTCGATTTTTACAACTCAGAAGGCTACCGCGACGCTGTTATTGTTTCTGACTCTGTTTATAGAATCAGCGATGACAGGCTGGGTATACGTTTAGTGATAGATGAAGGAACCCGCTACTATTACCGTAATATTGTATGGAAAGGAAATTACCTGTATGATGACGCTTACCTGACACGGGTATTGGGCATTGAGAAGGGCGATGTATACAACCAGCAGGAACTGGAGAAACGAATTAATTACAATCCGACAGGTGGTATAGATGTGTCCGGCCTTTATCAAAACGACGGATACTTGTTCTCAAGCATTGATCCTGTAGAGGTAGCTATTATAGGAGACTCTATTGATCTGGAAATGCGTGTTTTTGAGGGACCTCAGGCAACCATTAACAAAGTAAGGGTAACCGGTAACGATAAAACGAGTGACCATGTAATTCTGCGTGAATTACGTACCATACCAGGCCAGAAGTATAGTCGCGACGATTTAATTCGATCTCGTAACGAACTAGCCGGCCTTGGCTACTTTGACCCGGAACAAATCGGTATGGTGCCGGTACCAAACCAAGCGGATGGCACGGTAGATATTAACTACAGTGTAGTAGAAAGACCAAACGACCAAATCAGCTTATCTGGTGGTTGGGGTGGCCCTATTGGCGCCGTAGGTACTGTTGGGCTTACACTTAACAATTTCTCTACACGCAAGTTGTTTAACCTGTCGGAGTGGAGACCAATTCCAAGTGGCGATGGCCAGCGTTTATCGCTTAACGTACAGGCAAACGGTAAATATTTCCAGTCTTACTCATTGTCGTTCACAGAGCCTTGGTTGGGTGGCCGTAAGCGTAATTCGTTTTCTGTAAGCTTGTTTAAAACGGTTAGAAGAATTCCTGGTGATGCAGACCAGCGCCTGAACGTAGATGGTGCTGCTATTAGCTTAGGTCGCCGTCTGAACTGGCCGGATGACTTCTTTTACATGAACCACTCTTTATCGTTTAACCGTTATAACCTGAACAACTATCCGTTGTTCCAGGGCTTTGGCAGTCAAAGATTTGATAATGGTACCTCTAACAGTATTTCGCTTGTAAATACTGTAGGCCGTAGCAGCATAGATAACCCAACGTTCCCACGGCGCGGTTCTTCTATCTCGTTAAGTATGAATCTTACGCCACCATACTCTCTATTTGCAGACAGGAAAAACCAGTATGAGTTCATTGAGTTTAATAAGTTTATGTTTGATGCCTCATACTTTATAAACCTGGCAGGAAATTTGGTGTTGAACACAAGAGCACACTTTGGCTTCCTGGGCACTTATAGCGCTGATGAGCAGATAGGGCCCTTTGAGCGATTTAAATTAGGTGGTTCTGGTCTTGGTGGTGCCAACATATTTGTAGGAACAGAGTTCATTGGCTTACGCGGTTACGACGATGAGCGAGTTGTAAACATTGATGATCAGACATTGCGTTCTGCAGGTGGTGTTGCATATGATAAATTTGTGCTTGAAGCGCGTTATCTGATATCTCCAAACCCGGCTGCCACTATTTATGGACTAGCGTTTGTGGAGGCAGGTAACAACTTTGGGTCTTATGAAAGATTTAATCCGTTTAAGCTGTATCGCTCTACGGGTGTTGGTGCCAGAATATTTATGGCTGCGTTTGGTATGCTTGGCTTTGACTATGGTTGGAGACTGGACACTTTACCAGGTGGTGAAAATGATAAGCGTGGTATGTTCCACTTTATCATAGGCCAGCAGATACGCTAAATAAGGAATTAGTATGAAAAAGTTTTTGTTCATCTTTTTAACAAGCTTTTTGCTTGCGCATATTTCGCAAGCACAGAAGTTTGGTTATATTGACTCAAATTTTATTTTGAGCAAAATGCCTGCATATAACAAAGTGCAGCAGGAGATGGACAAGTACGCCGATGCCTGGCAGAAAGAAATAGAGATTTTACAACAGCAGGTTGATAAGCTAAAACAGGACTATAAAGCCGAAGAAGTGCTTCTGACAGAAGAAATGAAGAAGAAGCGCCAGGTGGAGATCGCCAAGAAGGACACCGAACTACGTGATTATCAGCGAAAAGTATTTGGCTACGAAGGCATGATGTTTAAGCGTAGACAGGAGTTAATGCGGCCCATACAGGACGAGGTTTTTACAGCTGTAGAAAAGGTGTCCAAAGCTAAAGGCCTGCAGATCATGTTTGATAAGTCCGGCGATCTGGTAATGATTTACACGAATCCTGTACATGATTATACAGAATATGTACTGGAAGAGCTTGGCTTAGCTTCCGACAGGCAGAACACACCAGGAAAACGGCCGGCTACTAATACTGCTGATGATCCGGATAACTTACCGGAAACAGAAGAGCAGCAAAGCCTGCAGCAAAATAATAACAGCAAACAGGCACCAAAAAAGAAGTCTAAAAACTAGAAACTGAATATTATTTTAAATTAACCAACCAATGATGAACAAAATCAAAACCCTAGTAGTAGCGTTCTTACTGATCAGCTTTGCGTCTTTCGCACAAAGCAACGACCAGCCCCTTAAAATTGGTTATACTAATGTAGAATACATCCTGCTACAATTGCCAGAAAGTAAGCAAATTGAGTCTGAACTTAAAACGCATAGCACTCAATTAGAAAACCAGCTAAAGGGCAAATACAGTGAGTATGAAGCTAAACTGCAGGCTTATGAGAGAGGCGCACCTACAATGGATAAGACTATCCGCGAAGATAAAGAGAAGGAGTTGATGAACATGAACAACTCTATTCAGGAGTTTCAGCGCAACGCACAAATGTCTTTGCAGCAAAAAGAGAAAACATTAGTTGATCCTGTCATTGCTAAGATTGATAAGGCAATTAAAGATGTAGCAAAAGAGAACGGCTTTACTTATGTTATCAGCAACCAAGCATTGCTTGCAGGCCCAGAGGACGGTGATATTTCTCCTCTTGTGCTGAAGAAATTAGGTGTAGATCCTGCTAAAGCGCAGCAAACACCTGAGCCAGCTGCTGCTAAGCCTGCTGCTACAACACCAGCAAAATCTGCTACTAAATCTCCTGTAAAGAAGAAGAACTAATCTAGCAGAAGTATAAAATTTATAGTTTGAGAAAGCCGATGTATTTACTTCGGCTTTCTTTTTTGTTTTAGTCCAAGCAAGTAATAAACGTGGTTGATTATTTAGATCAGGAAGAAACAGCAGAAGATTCTGATGAATTGTACGAGCACCACCGGATTGTGGTAGACAAGAAGCAAAGCCTGCTTCGGATTGATAAGTTCTTGATGGATCGCTTGCCAAACGTTACACGTAATAAGCTGCAGGGCGCCATTAAATCAGAAGCAGTTCAGGTAAACCAAAAACCAGTAAAAGTAAGTTATAAAGTAAAGCCTGAAGATGTTATTACGGTTACGCTGGCAGAGCCACCCCGCGATACAGATATTTCTCCGGAAAACATACCACTAGATATACTTTACGAAGATACGGAACTGTTACTGGTTAATAAACCTGCAGGCATGGTAGTGCACCCGGCCTATAATAACTGGAATGGCACACTGGTAAATGCATTAGTATACCATTTGCAAAATCTGCCAACGACCCAAAATGGTGAAGGTAGGCCGGGCTTGGTGCACCGCATTGATAAGGATACATCAGGCCTTTTGGTTATTGCCAAGACGGATTATAGTATGGCTTACCTTGCAAAGCAATTCTATGATCACAGTATAGAAAGAACATACTATGCTTTGGTATGGGGATATGTAAAAGAAGAAGCAGGTACTATTAAAGGCCACGTAGGGCGAAGCGTAAAAGACCGTAAGGTAATGGCGGTATATCCTGAAGGAGACTACGGAAAACACGCTGTAACACATTATAAAGTGCTGCGCAGGTATAAGTATGTAACGCTAGTACAGTGTAACCTCGAGACAGGGCGTACGCACCAGATCAGGGCACACATGAAGTATATTGGCCACCCTCTTTTCTCAGACGCCACATATGGCGGAGATAAGATACTGACTGGTATGCCTACAGGTACCTACAAGGCTTTTGTAGATAATGCGTTTAAGCTTATGCCCAGACAGGCATTGCATGCTAAATCGCTAGGCTTTATACATCCGGTAACAAAGGAGTTTCTGCAGTTTAATACCGATCTACCTGATGACTTCAGACAAGTGCTTGAAAAATGGGAACTCTATGCTGAGTAACTTTATGTAAAAGTATATACTGATATGTATTATTGGGGAGTGTTAACCAAAAACAGGTATAAAAAAGGAAGGCCTGCTCATATGAGCAGGCCTTCCTTTTTTATAGTCTTGCTAATTACTTTTTCTTAGCAGACTTGTTGATTTCATTCAGTGCAGTCTCAGCCTGAGGGTTGGCAGGGTCTAATTGCTTCACAACAGAATAATGCTTAACAGCATTCTCACGATCGCCTTTCAGGTAATAATAATAACCTAAATACGTGTTCGCTTCGATAAGCTCTTTTTTATACTTTTCTGTATCAGATCCGGCCTGCTTTACGAACTCCTCATACATTGGCTTTGCTAAGCCTTGCTCTGTTTCAGGGTCTTGGTTTGCTAAAGCACGTGCTCTCCAGATATAGCCATACGCATACGTAGGGTTTGTCTCTGTAATTTTAGCATAGGTCTCATCGGCTTTCTTATAGTCTTCAGACATCATATAAGCATTACCCATATGGAAGTAATCTGTGTTAGATACTCCATGCTTATCCTGCTTAATCTGGTATGTTTCGATAGCTTTGTTAAACTGCTTGTCTTTTGCATACAGGTTAGCAAGATCGTAGTAAAGCTCTACCTTAGATGAGTCCATCGCGATTGCCTTGTTCAGGTTCTCGATAGCCTGCTTATTCTGGTTATTCTTGCCTAAAATCTTACCATAGTACTCATAGTCACTAGAAATAAGCTTAGACTTATCAACCTTCTGAAGGTAAGTATTCATTGCCTCCAATGCTTTTTCAGGCTGCCCTAATTCAAGGTACGAATAAGCTCTTAAACGATTCATTACAGTATTAGCAGGGTCTTTTTGTAATACCTGCTCTACTTCTTTCAATGTTTGATCGTAGTTCTTAGTCAGGAACAGGAACGAAGCATACTTCGCACGGGTTTCCGGCGTTTTCTCAGCCATATCCACATACTTTTGGAACGTAGATAAAGCCTTATCATACTGACCTGCAAAGTAATATAACTCACCTAGATCACGGTAAGCAGGAGCATAATTAGGATCAATTTCTATAGCTTTTTTGAAAGCCTCTTCTGCCTCGTTGTAGTTGCGCGAACTGGTGTATAACTGGCCTCTTCTTAAGTAAGCCTTAGCAAAACGGTTATCAAGCTGAATCGCTCTGTCATAGGCTGTCATAGCCTCTCCGCCTTTCTTAACAGCAAGGTATGCATCACCAAGTACAACACTTGCTTCGGCGTTATTCTTATCGCGCTGTAATGCTTGATTCAAATACTCAATGCCTTTGTTTATCTGCACCTCTGTAGCATTTGGAGCAGTTACATAAGCTTCACCGATCTCTGTAAGTACATAAGAGTCTTTCTTGCCTCTTTTTAAAGCATCTTTAAAATGATTTTCGGCTGCAGCCATATTGCCTTTCTGTAACGCGAGTTTACCTAAGCCAACATGAGCTATAGATGATTTAGAGTTTTTGGCAAGAGCCTGATTAAAATAGTAAGCTGCTGAGTCTGGCTTCTCCGTTTTCAGGTAAATATCTCCCATTGCAAAGTATGCTTTATCGGCATCCTTTGATCCTAGTTGAGATTTATAAATAGATTTAGCTTCTTCATAGCGCTCTAAATCAACGGCTTTCTGTCCTGCACCTCCTGATTGTGCGAACGCTGCTGTTGCAGGAAAGGCTGCCGCCATAAGGGCGATATACTTCCAATTCTTCGTCATTGTAATTTAGGTTTAGTTGTTTCTGTAATTGTTTGTTTGTGATAGGTAAAAAAGGCCTTAGTTTCTAAAACCAACAACCCGTACTGGCATTGTGGCAGGCACTAGTCCCGATTTAAGTATAATTCGTTGTCCTTTGTCACCTGCTACATATGATGCAAATCCTGTGCCAAGACCTGTACGGCCTTCAGTACTAATGACATACAGATATCTGCGTAGGGGGTATTCGGCTTGTGCGATGTATGCTTGATAAGGTTGAAAATAACTGTCTGTTGAGAATGGAGCAGGATCGCGGCTGATACCAACTACTTTTATTTTGTTCATAAAGCCGATAACGTTTGCGTCATCAAAATCGCTGATCCAGTTTACTCCTATAACACCTAATGCATTTTCGTTTTGATTGACATAATCTATCAGCGCTTTATGTGAGTTCGAAGCAAAAGTGTTAGACGGTAATGGCTGGCCAGCAATTAAAGAGTCACGTACATACCGTGCTGTGCTGGAGTTATTATTGTCAAATACAATTGTGATGTCTCCTAGTTTCGAATCTTCATTCAATTCTTTCCAGGTCTTTACTTTACCTGAAAAGATCTTTTTTAACTCATCAATTGTAAGCAGTGTGTCTTTGTTGTTTTTGTTAACTATTAGTGCAACAGCATCTATTGCAATTTTTGTAGTACGCGGTATCCTTTTATACTTGTCAAAAACAGCCTTCTCTCCATCATTTAATTCTCTGGAGAGTACAACAACACGTGTGCTATCGTTTAGCATATCTTGTACAACCTGACCTTCGGCTTTGTAAGCGGCATCTATGTTAGCATATTTATATATGCCTTCAAATGTGCTGATCTGGGATTCTATAATAGGTTGAAAAGACTCATCTACACTTATCTTTATACTTCCTGTAGTTGGCGTGTCAAGTTCTTTTTTAGGGTCATTTCCACCACAGGACAATAGAATTGATGTTATTGCTACACCAAAGATGGTATTAAATATCTTATTCTTCATCCCTGTATCTTCTAGATTTCTTGCTTACCTGATAAACTCGTATAAAACGTACTGCACCATATAGGATCAGGACTCCACCTAGTACCATTCTCACCTCATCCGAAATATTTAGATTTAATTTTGCCTTATCTATGGTGATCAGAAATATTCCGAGGCCAACATAAAGCAATGTCATTAGCAGACTGAATATACGCACAAATTTTTGTGCCATATTACCGGATGGTTTATTTCGACGAGGTCTAAGCATTCTTGGTAATAGCTATCGGATTATTGTTTAACCCTTAAAATTAACGTTTGTGGATTACAAATGAAAGTATGAGCATATAATTCCGCTTATATGCTCATGCTTTCCCGTTTCAAAATAATTATTATCTCATGCTAAATCTGATAGGTAAAGTATACCTTACTGATACAGGCTTGCCATTTTGTTTGCCGGGTTTCCATTTTGGCATTCCACTTACTACTCTTAAGGCTTCTTCGTCTGTACCATAGCCAAGGCCTTTTACTACTTTGGCATCGCGTATTTCTCCATTAGGAGCAACCACAAAAGTAACGACAACAAGGCCCTGAATGTTTTCCCTTTGCGCTGAACTTGGGTAATTTATCTTTTTGCCAATGTAATTCATCATGGCTTTTTCCCCTCCGTTAAACTCAGGCATTTCCTCAACATAAATAAAAATATTGTTGTTCGATTCTTCGCCTGTTCCTGCATCTAACCCATTCGGCACTTTATCTGTAATTACTGCATTGGGTGTAGCTAACTCAACTCCATCGCTTTTTTGGCTACTAAAAGCGGCTCCTTTCAAATCTTCCTGGTTTGCAAGTTCTGTTTCAGGCACATCAGCATTATTGGGGACTACCTTAGGTGCAGCGTACGCTTCTGTTCTTACTTTTTCTTTGGGTGCCACTGCTACTTGTTCTTCAACATTAGGCTTTTCCGGGATAGGGATATTATCTAACACAACTACAGTTCCCAGATCTCTTTCGAATGGCTTGTTCTCTTTTGCAGCAGCAGGGAAGAATTTAGTTTTGATAAGTGGCGTTAGCAATGCCCCAGCAAATAAGATTGTTGCACATACCACAGCAAATTTAACATTCCTGTCGTACACCCGGCGCAGTTGGTAAGCTCCGTATCCTTTGTTTCTGTCTGCAAAGATTACCTCGTTAAAGGTAGCGCTTAAATAATAGCTCTTTTCCATGGCTCTTGATTTTTTAGATGAAAAGTATATATTGTCTCATGCCTGCCGGTTGTTCTTAAAGTCTGTTAATACCGGTTTGCTTGCTACAATTTTACGCCTGTACATCCTGCAGATCTGCTCAAATCATGATGTGAGAGCACTTAAAGCCAGAATTGAGAGTTATTTTACTGGTTAATTATCATTTAACTGTTTTTTTGTGCAGTCTTTATCATTTGTTTTATTTTTTATAAAGCAGGTAGTGATCTGCTCTTAACTTTTACTTTATACTTCTCATTTTTTTTTTTTATAAGTGCTATCAAATAAAAAGGCCAGCCGGATTAACCAGCTGGCCTTTTTATTTGCATTAAATATGCTTATTTGATCGTGAATCGTACTGGAAGCGTGTAACGAACAGGTACTGCTCTTCCGTTCTGCTTTCCTGGAGTCCACTTAGGCATTGTTTTAACAACACGCATAGCTTCTTCGTCGGTACCAGCTCCAAGGTTTTTCACAACCTGGATTTCAGAGATTTCACCTGTTTTACTCACTACGAACGAAAGTACTACCAGACCTTCAACTCCGGCACGCTGTGCAGCTGCCGGGTAGCGAATATTCTTACTTAAGTACTTAAGCATTTCCATTTCTCCACCAGGGAAAGATGGCATCTGCTCTACGTAAGTGTAAGGTTTTTCTTCAACAGCTTCTGCAACTACGTCGCTTGTTCCGTCAATGTCTCCTAAATCAAGCGGAGCACCTTTTACGCCTTCAACTGTTTTAGCACCGGCATCAACTTCTGCCAATACTTCAACATCCGGAATCTCTTCCTCTTCTACCACTTCATTATCACGCTTTACAATCGGCGGAGTGTATTTAACACTGGCTCGCACTGGCGGCGGAGGCGGTGGAAGATCCGGTGGCGGCGGTGGCGGTGGTGGCGTTGCCTCATCTATTGGAGGTGGCTGGGCCAGTTCTACTTCAGTTACAATTCGCTCTACCACTACTTCCTCTTCATCGCCGGCTATTATTCTTTGGATCAGTGGAATACTGATAAAGATAAAGAATAAGATAGTAGCGATAATTGCGGCCTTCAGGACATGCGTACTGTAAATTTTGCGAAGTAGGTAGGCACCGTATGCTTTATTTCGTCCTTCGAAGACGATATCATCAAGCGATGCTTTTGATAACTTACTTGCGTCCATAATTATTGTCCAAATGTTTGCTCTACAAGTTGCTTGTCGTTGTCAGTAATGTCAACAAGGGCAAACTTTCTTGTATCAGTTATTTTTAACTCATCTAAAATGTCGACTACATTCTTGTAACGGGATTTCTCCATTGCTTTTATCATCACAGTCATCTTGTCGTTAGACTTAACGCGTGGCGATATAAGCACTTTACGGATACCGTTTCCTGAATAATCTGACTCCAGTACTTCCGGGTTCTCAGCAGGATCGCCAAGACCAAAATAGTAGTACAGTTTGTCATTCTCGCCCAGGATAATGGTCATCGCGTTACTAGCTTTCAGCGCAATTTGCTCACTTTCATCAACATCCTTGATAGGCATGTTGATTTCCATCGTCTGCGGTTTGCTGAAAGTTGTCGTCAACATAAAGAATGTCAGCAAAAGGAAGGCAAGGTCAACCATTGGTGTCATGTCCAGGTGGACAGACATTTTCTTGGATCTTTTCTTCCCACCTTTACCGGAGTCGGCTTTTTCTTGTACTTCTGCCATTTTTTAGCTCCTTTCTGTTAAAGGTTAGTAGGTCTATTTTCCATGTCTGTAATCAGGTTAAACCTGTTTACCTTCTTGTCCTGCAGCGTATTGATAACCTTCTGTACCGTTTCGTAGCTTACATCAGAGTCTCCTTTGATGGCAACTACCACTTTAGGGTTAGTCAAACGTGTTTGAAGTATCCAGTCTGCCAACTCATTATTTGTTGAGTCAACTGGAATACCCGGAGAGGTCTTATCATACTTCTTACGGGCGTCAGTCTCCATGGCTAAGTAAGACTTAAGCCTGTTCATCGGAACACCGAAGTTAGATATTAACGAAAACGTTTCGGTTTCTACCGGACTGAAGCTAACACCGTACTTGCCTGCCATCTTGTTGAGTAATGCTTCCTTTGTCTGCTTTCCATCAACTCCAAAGAATACCCGGTCGTTTTTATCAACCGTTATAGTTATTACGTTGGCTTCAGGAAGTTTGATCTCTGAAACGGACGATGGCGTATCTACGACCACCGCTTCTTCCGGAGAAAACTTTGTTGTTAGCATAAAGAAAGTAACCAGCAAGAAGGCCAAGTCCACCATTGGCGTCATGTCCAATGTAGGTTTGGTTCTTTTTACTTTTACTTTAGGCATTTTCTTGTGTTAAGTCGATTAAACAGTTTGTGGTCTTACTGGAGCACCAGTTGTTTCGTGCTGTGCTGCGAACGTAGAGATAATGCTGAAACCAGCCTCATCTATGCTATACGTAAGTTCGTCGATTTTGCTTGTAAAGTAGTTATAAGCAATAATCGCGATAGCAGAACCAGTTACACCAAGTGCTGTGTTGATCAAGGCCTCAGAGATACCGTTAGAAAGGGCAGTAGCATCTGGAGTACCTGAAGCTGCAAGAGCCGAGAACGCTTTAATCATACCAAGTACCGTACCTACCAGACCTGTTAGAGTTGAGATAGAGGCGATAGTTGAGATAATCACAAGGTTTTTCTCAAGCATTGGCAATTCAAGAGAAGTAGATTCTTCAATCTCTTTCTGAATAGCAGCTATTTTCTCTGCTTTAAGCAACTCTGGCTCGTTCTGCATTTCCTTATACTTAAGGAGACCAGCTTTTACCACGTTACCAACAGATCCTTTCTGAGTATCGCAGGCAGCAATTGCGCCATTGATATCACGCTGATTTAATTTAGCAGAAATTGTACGTACGAAACCTGCAACGTTCTTTGTACCTTTTGCTTTGCTGATAGTTAAAGCACGCTCAATTGCGAAGATGAATACCAGAAGTACTAACGTCATTAAAACAGGTACTACCCAACCACCTTTGTAAACAATTCCAAGGTAGTTACCAGGAAGTGGGTGATTTTCGTTGCTTCCGCCTTCAAAGTTAGCAGGGTTACCAAGCACGAACATATAGATAAGCACACAAACCACAAACGTTATTGGGATAACGATAGTGGCAAATATTGAGCTTGCTGTGCTGCCGCTGGTTTCTACATTAGCATTTTTGCTTACTACTGCAGTCTTTTTTTCCATTTTGTTTAAAGTTTAAAGTTTAGCTGTTTGTGTTGTATTAAAATTGTTTGTGTAATATAAAATGTAATTGTTTCGCTTTTAGTTCTTTATTTAAATTGCAATTTCTGCTTTTTCTACAATTTTCAAACATTAAAGCCTGTAAATTTTTAAAAAATCAGCTTTTTTAAGCCTGTTCTAAAGTGTTTATGATGCCAAAATATAAGCAGTATACGCTTATGCATTACTGTCCATCTACAAAACTAAATATTTTATCAACTTATACAAAGCATATAACGCTAGTTAACATGCATATTCTGTTCCTGCCAATGGCAACTATCCTGGGTAATCTGATTAACTGTGCTTTGCACTTGATTAATGAAGGAAAATAGGCTGGCTTTTAGGATTTTGCCCTTGTTGCAATCTAGCTACAACAAAGTATGCTATATGTGTTAACTAAAAGTATATTCGATATAAATAGCTTATTATTTAATTAAGAAAAGTGGTTTAAATATAGATAAAGTATACCAAACTTGTATGCGTGCCTACAGGTTTTTTGCCTTATTCCAATAATAATCCATTTCTTCCAAGTTCATGTCCTGTAATTGCTTGCCATCTTTGGCGGCCTCTGTTTCTATGTACTGAAAGCGGCTGATAAACTTTAGATTTGTTCTTTCAAGCGCTTCTTCGGGGTTTATATCAATAAATCTGGCAAAATTTATCAATGAAAATATGAGGTCACCGAATTCTGCCGTGGCTTGTGCTTTGTCTATTTTAGAAAAGTCTTCTACATTAAACTCTGTTTCAAACTCGTTTAGTTCCTCCTTCACTTTTTCCCATACGTGGGCCTTGTCGTCCCAGTCAAATCCGGCGCCCCTTGCTTTTTCTTGAATGCGCATGGCTTTTACCAAGGCTGGCAGCGAGGCCGGAACACCACCCAGCACCGATTTGTTGCCTTCTTTAAGCTTCAGTCTTTCCCAGTTCTGCTTTACTTGCTCTTCGGTTTCGGCCTTGGTGTTGCCGTAAATGTGCGGGTGCCTGAAGATGAGCTTTTCGCATTCGCCGTTCAGTACATCTGCTATATCAAAGGCGTTCATCTCCGACGCTATTTTGGCATAAAACACCATATGCAGCATGATATCGCCAAGCTCCTTTTTGATCTCCGGCAGGTCGTTCTTAAGTATGGCGTCTGATAGCTCGTAAGTTTCTTCTATAGTAAGATGCCGCAGGCTTTCAAGTGTCTGTTTCCGGTCCCAGGGGCATTTTTCGCGGAGTTCTTCCATTACATCCAGCATTCGGTTAAAGGCCTGTAATTGTTTCCCGCGGGGGCTGTCGTCAAAAGTTAATGGAGTTATCATAACAACAAAGATAATAAAAAACAGAGGCATACAGGTTTTGGTTAGCGCAGCTGCCACGCTAGTCTGAGTATAAGAACACTTTATAGTATAAGCTTTAGGTTAAGCTATACTTATTTTTTGGAAGACTTCGTTTCACTTCTGATTTTGCGTAGCTGCTGGCGATTTCTTAAAAGCTGCCATTGCTATGTGCGACAGTTTTTGCCTAAGAACAGGTTTAAGTACTTCTGAAAGTCTCACATTTTTCGCTACTTTTGTGGCATTAAATAAATTACATAAAGTGACTTTAATAAAATCTATTTCCGGTATTCGCGGTACTATTGGCGGACGGGCAGGAGAAGCCTTGACACCAGTAGATGTTGTGAAATTTGCTGCTGCTTTTGGTACGTGGGTATTAAAAACAACAGGTAATAACACCATAGTAGTAGGGCGCGACGCGCGCATCTCCGGCGAAATGGTAAACAAATTAGTTTGTGCTACCCTACAGGGCCTTGGTATTAATATTATAGATGCGGGCCTGTCTACTACGCCTACTGTAGAGATGGCAGTGCCGGATATGAAAGCAGGCGGAGGAATTATACTTACTGCCAGCCATAACCCAAAACAATGGAACGCTTTAAAACTGCTAAACCATAAAGGCGAGTTTATCTCTGAGGAAGAAGGTAAACTGGTGCTTGAGATAGCTGAGAAAGAGGCGTTCGAGTTTGCGCAGGTAATGGAGCTGGGTAGCTATACCAAAGACAGCGACTCTATGGTAAAGCACATTCAGGCTATACTTGACCTGCCTTTAGTTGATGTTGCAGCAATAAAAGCCAAGAACTTTAGCGTAGCCATTGATTGTGTGAACTCCACTGGTGGAATTGCTGTGCCGATGCTGCTGGAAGCCCTCGGCGTTAAAAATATAGAAAAGCTGTATTGCGAGCCGGATGGGAATTTCCCGCACAACCCAGAGCCATTGCCGGAAAACCTGCGCGAGATCTCAAATGTGATCGAAAAAGGCAAGTTTGACCTGGGTATAGTAGTAGACCCGGATGTAGACAGACTGGCGTTGATAAATGAAGACGGCAGCATGTTCGGTGAAGAATATACTTTAGTGGCTGTGGCAGACTACGTGCTTAAAAACCAGAAAGGCAACACTGTTTCTAATCTTTCGTCTACGAGAGCGCTGCGCGACGTTACTGAGAATGCCGGGGGCGATTACTTTGCTGCTGCAGTAGGAGAAGTTAACGTGGTAAATATGATGAAGGCCCAGAACGCTATTATTGGCGGAGAAGGTAACGGCGGCATTATTTACCCTGAGCTACACTATGGTAGAGATGCATTGGTTGGTATTGCGTTGTTCCTGACACATTTGGCAAAATCAGGGATGAGCATGACTCGCTTGCGTGCTTCTTATCCTAACTATTATATCTCGAAAAACAAGATAGAACTTACCCCAGAGGTAAATGTAGATGAGGTGTTGCGCCAGATGCAGGAGCGTTATGCCAAGCAGCCGATCAACACCATTGATGGCGTTAAGATAGAGTTTAACAAAGAGTGGGTGCACCTGCGCAAATCAAACACAGAGCCGATCATTCGTATTTATGCGGAGTCGGATAGCAATGCCACGGCAGAGCATCTGGCAAATAAGATCATTACAGATATCAAAGAGATTATCTCTGTAAAGGCATAATGTGTTGTTGCTGTAACATAGAATAATTAGCAATTTAAAGTTGCGCCAGAGGGTAAACGACGTGTTTTTCTCTTTTGGCGCAACTTTTTTTTATACTTTAGTGGTTCGTTTATAGTGAGTTCAATCCAAAATATGATGCGTGTTTATTTAGATAATGCTGCTACCACCCCTCTGGATAAAGAGGTTTTTGATGCCATGGCGCCTTTTATGCTTGAGCATTTTGGTAATCCATCGTCCATACATTCGCATGGCCGTGAAGTGCGCTCTGCTATAGAAAAAGCCCGCAGAACAGTAGCTACCTTAATAAATACCTCTCCTGCCGAGATATTCTTCACATCCGGAGGTACTGAGGCCGACAATGCCGCTATCCGCTGCACATGTCGCGCCTATGGTATAAAGCACGCCATCTCTACTAAACTGGAGCATCATGCTGTGCTTCACACCATGGAGTTGCTGGAGAAAGAGGAGGGGGTGCAGGTAAGTTATCTGCGCCACGACGAACGCGGCAACCTGGACCTCGAGCACCTGGAGGAACTACTAGCAAGCCAGCCACGCACACTGGTTTCTGTAATGCATGCCAATAACGAGATTGGTAACCTGAACGATATTAAGGCGATTGGGGAAATCTGCAAAAAGTATGATGCCGTTTTCCACTCGGATACGGTGCAGACCATGGGGCATTACAAACACGATGTGCAAACCCTTGGAGCTAACTTTATAGTTGGTTCGGCGCATAAATTTCATGGGCCAAAGGGAGTGGGCTTTTTATACTGTGATGCTAACATAAAAATACAACCCCTGATACAAGGTGGCGCACAGGAACGCAACATGCGTGGTGGCACCGAAAACGTGTACGGTATTATCGGCCTGGCTAAATCGCTGGAGATTGCTTACCGCGACATGGACGACCATGCCAAATACATACAGTCGCTGAAAGACAGAATGATCTATAAACTGCGTGAGCAGATGGAGGATATAAGCTTTAACGGCATGTCGGAGTTTGGAGATAAGAGTTTGTACACGGTGTTAAATGTGAATTTGCCTGCCTCTGAGATTAACGAAATGTTGCTGTTTAGTCTGGATATTAACAAGATCTCGGCATCGGGAGGAAGTGCCTGCAGCAGCGGCGCCAATGCGGGCTCGCATGTGCTGCGTGCACTAAACGTAGATCCATCCCGCGGCTCTGTTCGTTTCTCGTTCAGTAAGTATAACACCGAGGCAGAGATTGACTACGTAGCTGAAACGCTTGCTAAGTTGTATAAAAAGGAGCTGGCTTAAATATAGCACAGCCTCAGATAAAGTATAAAAAGGCTTCAGCAGTAATGTTGGAGCCTTTCTTTGTAAACTGATTTTTAGTTAAAGTATAAAGTGTAAAATGAAAAGTATAGGCGTTTTTTGTGGAGCCAACGCAGGTATTAATGATGTGTACAGCAAAGCTGCTGCAAAACTTGGCGAGCTGATGGCGGAGCAAGGTGTAGAACTGGTATACGGTGGCGGTAATGTGGGCCTGATGGGTGTGATTGCCGATGCCATTTTAGCCAGTGGAGGTACAGGTATAGGCGTGATTCCGCAAAGCCTGGTAGATAGGGAAGTGGCCCATACCGGACTGCAGGAGCTGGTGGTGGTAGAAACAATGCACGAGCGTAAAGCCATTATGGCTGCCAGGTCGGATGCTTTTATCGCTATGCCCGGCGGATTCGGTACATTCGACGAGATCTGCGAAATCATCACCTGGAATCAGTTGGGCATCATCAAAAAGCCTGTTGCCTTCTTAAACACGAATGGTTACTGGGATAAATTTCTGGAGATGGTAGAGCATACCGTAGCAGAAGGCTTTGTAAAGTATGACCAGCGCGAAAACCTGATCATAGAGGATAACCCGGAGGTGCTTCTACAAAAGATCAGGGCTTACGCAGATGCTACTTCTGATTACTGGGTAGATTTTAGAAGAATATAAAGTATAAGAGTACCGTGAAGGTTTCAACCTTTCAAAACGTAGAAGGCTCTTCTGCATATAGTAAAAACTACTCCAACTGTGGCTTCCCCTTTAGTATTACTTGGTGTATTTTTTTTGTGTTCCGGATGTCTTGCAGTGGATTGTCTTCCAGTATGACAAGGTTTGCGTATTTGCCTGCTTCTATGGAACCATAGTCCTGAGTGAGGTTGGCGTATCGCGCAGCATTGTAAGTGGCCATTTTCAAAACTGCAGCATTGGTAAACCCTGCGTCAGCCAAGTACTCCATTTCGTGGTGAACCGCCAGCCCCGGTAAATTGTAAGGATTGGGGGAGTCAGTGCCTATTAAGATATAGTCGGCATAATCTAAAAAATGATGCTGGACAAATTGCCTGTGTACATCAGACTTCAGCTTAAAATTATCTTGTAAACTTGCAGGTAAAGATTCCCACCAGCCTAGGAGGCCTTGCACAGATTGCTGTGATCTCAGCTGCTTAAGTTCCTGCTTTACCTTTTTGTTGTTGATATTGGCGTATAAACTTAAGGTAGGTGTAAGCCATACTTTGTTGTTTTTGAGTTTGGCGGCGTAAGGTGCAAGTCGCAGGCTGTCATAATTCAGGTACAGTTCGTTTCGTGTGCGTTCTTCTTTCAGAGATTCAAAATCTGGTGAAATCTCTGTGGCATACTGTATAACCCCGTCGAGGTGTTCGTGGCTGTTATGCCTTGGGTCTCCGAAATTCTCTTTGCTTAAAGTATAAGGTAGATGGCCTGTCACCTTAATGCCTTTTTCAGATGCGACTTTCAAAATTTCAAGGTATATATCCTCCGGTAGGCGATTGTATACCTTTATCTCTTGGTAGCCCATTTGCTTGTGTTTGGCTATCAGCTCGCGTACTTGGTGTTTATCGGTTAGGATGGGGCCTGCATGCGCTTCGCCCCATAAGGGCGGGTTGCCATCGTAAACCGGTGACACAACCTGCAACGACGGACCTGTTAGTAACAGATTGTCAATCGAGTCGCGCCAAGCGAGCACTCCCTCGCTACCTGCCATAACACGGACATTGGTTATGCCGAACTTTACAAAATCCTGTAAAAAGTACTTGTTTTGGGGGCCAATGTGAGCGTGCATTTCAAAAAGTCCCGGTATCACATATCTGTCTTTCCCATCAATTACTGCATGGTGGCGTGTCTGGCGCTTTTTAGGGTTAAAAGATGCAATACGGCCATTCGTGATCAAAATATTCCGGTGTTTTGATATTGTGCCTTCTTTAACATCAACAATGTTTACGTTTTTTACATAAAGATTTTGAGCATGTGCAAAAAGACAGCAAAAGAAAAGAGTAAGTGTCAGAAAGGGTTTCTTCATAGTATTGTATGAGCGAATGAAATCGTTAAGCAGCAGAAACGGGAGGCTTCGGAGCGGATGAAATGTTCAGGTTAAACTGGTCTACTGCTGCTTTAATAGCTGACCAGTTTAACCTGAAATAAATGTAGGAATAGGATTTTACTAAAAACCTGCCAGTCTTTAGTTTGCCAGAATCATTTCCTTGACTGCCTCCACCCACATCGGGTTTGAGTTAAGGCTTTCCACCAGTTGCCACTTCTCACCGCCTGCTTCTAAAAACATCTCCTTAAACTCTTCGCCAACTTCAATGGTGGTTTCAAGGCAGTCGGCTACGAAGGCAGGACTATAAGCTAGTACTTTCTTTATTCCTTTGGCCGGAAGGTCTTTTAAAATAAAGTCGGTGTAAGGTTGTAGCCACGGGTCTTTACCTAACCTGGACTGGAAAGCTACAGTGTACTGGTCTTCGCGCAGGCCAAGCTGCTCGGCTAATAACCGTGATGTAGCAAAGCAGGCGGCGCGATAACAGTATTTGTTACGCTTATTATAGCTGTTGCAGCAGGAGCCAAGCTTGCAATAGCCGTGGTCGCTGCCTTTAAGTATATGGCGCTCCGGTAGGCCATGGTAGCTGAACACTACATGGTCGTAGTTATCCTGTGCCATGTGTTGCTTACCCAGTTCTGCAAATGCGTTAATAAAACCAGGATCATCGCAGAACGATGAGATAAAGTTTATACTTGGCACGATCCACCAGTCCTTTACAATCTCCATTATTTTGTCCTGCACAGATCCTGTAGAGGCTGAAGCGTATTGCGGGAACAACGGCAGCACGATGATACGGTCTACGCTTTGCTCGCGCAGTTCCTCCAAAGCACTTTTTATACTTGGGCTCTGGTAACGCATTCCAAAAGCTACATGGTAGCCATTGCCAAGTGAAGCTTGTAGTTTCTCCTGCAGGTCGCGGCCATGGTACAGCAACGGCGATCCGCGTTCTGTCCATAGCTCTTTGTATACTTTAGCGGATTTAGGAGCCCTGAACGGGGCAATTATGCCGTTTATCAGCGCATAGCGTGCAATGGCAGGAATGTCAATCACGCGTTTGTCCAGCAGGAACTCGCGCAGGTATTTTCTTACATCAGGCGTATTAGGCGTGTCAGGTGTTCCTAAGTTTACTAGTAAAACGCCAATTTTGCCGCTGGTTTTCTTGTTCATTAAACTAATTGTCTTCTTCTGGTTTGCAAAGATACAAAGTATAAGTTGTTTGTTGTAAATCGATATTATCTATAGACCAATAGAGAAGTAACTGCTGCTTGTAAAGCTTTAAGTATGGGATAATGTTTGAGGAGGCTGTAAAATTATTTGCCGGAATGGAGTAAAGTATAAGTTGCAGACATCACTCCCTCATTTACAATTAATTAGATTATACGCCGCAGTCTCGTAAAAAAGAAGTAATTTTGCATCCTTAAATTTTAGAGTATGGCCGATACACAGCATAAAGCCGGATTTGTAAGTATAGTGGGCAAGCCAAACGTGGGTAAATCAACGTTGATGAACGCACTGGTAGGCGAGAAGCTCTCCATTATTACATCAAAAGCACAAACCACGCGGCACCGGATCATGGGTATCCTGAACGGAGATGATTTCCAGATCGTGTATTCCGATACGCCTGGTATTATCAAACCGCAGTACGCCCTGCACGAATCGATGATGGGCTTTGTGCGCACCTCCCTGGAGGACGCCGACGTTATACTTTTCGTGACGGATATTTACGAGAAGCACGACGAGGACGATGTGATCAAGCGCCTGCAGCATGCAGAGGTGCCTATACTTTTACTGATCAACAAGATTGACCAAGCCACAGAAGAAGAGGTAAATGAGAAGGTGGCTTACTGGCAGGAAGTGATGAAGCCGACGGAGATCCATCCGATATCTGCTTTGCACAATTTCGGCCTGGAGCAGCTGTTTAGCCGCCTGCTGCATTATTTGCCTGTGCATCCAGCCTTTTATCCTAAAGATGAACTGACTGACAAGCCTGAGCGTTTCTTTGTGTCCGAGATCATCCGGGAGAAGATCTTGCTTAACTATAAAAAAGAAATTCCTTACAGCTGCGAAGTGGTTATAGAGGAGTTTAAAGAGGAAGAGGCCATTATCCGCATCCGTGCTGAGATAAGCGTGGAGCGCCGCAGCCAGAAAGGCATTGTAATAGGCCATAAAGGCGAGGCACTCAAAAAAGTGGGCATGCAGGCCCGTGTGGATATGGAGGACTTCTTCCAGAAAAAAGTATTTCTTGATTTGTATGTGCGCGTGAACGAAAACTGGCGAACCGACCAAAAGCTGCTTCGGCGCTTCGGTTACAGCGAGTAAGTAGGCGCACAGCATAAAGCTTCGGGGCAAGGTGCTCCGGGGGCACTTTAACTATTTTATTTTAATTCGATGTCATCAAACATCATTGCAATTGTAGGCCGCCCAAACGTGGGCAAGTCTACGCTTTTTAACCGCTTAATTGGCCAGCGTAAAGCCATCATGGACAACGTGAGCGGCGTTACCCGCGACAGAAGCTACGGCCACGGCGAATGGTGCGGAAAATTTTATACTGTAATTGACACCGGTGGCTATGTGCATGGCTCCGACGATATTTTTGAAGCCGAGATCAACCGCCAGGTAGAGTTGGCTATGAACGAAGCCGACGTTATACTTTTTATGGTGGACGTGGATGCTGGCTTAACAGGTCTTGACGAGGAGTTTGCAAACGTTCTTCGTCGTTCCAAAAAGCCGATTTATGTAGTAGCCAATAAAGCAGATACAAATGCGCGTATGCACCAGATGGGTGAGTTTTATGCCTTGGGCGTAGGGGAGGAGATTTATCCACTATCGTCTCAGAACGGATCTGGTACCGGCGAACTGCTGGATGAGGTAGTAAAGCACTTTAAAGACGAAGGCGTGGAAGATCCTGACGCAGGCATTCCTAAAATAGCTGTGCTTGGCCGCCCGAACGCAGGTAAGTCTTCTTTTGTGAACTTGCTGCTAGGCGAAGAGCGCAACATCGTAACCGACATTGCCGGCACAACGCGCGATGCGATACACTCAAGATACAATGCCTTTGGCAAAGAGTTTATTATAGTAGATACAGCCGGTTTGCGACGTAAAAGCAAGGTAAGCGAAGATGTTGAGTTTTACTCGGTAATGCGTGCGATTCGTGCCCTGGAAGACGCCGATGTTTGTATCGTGATGCTGGATGCTACCCGAGGTATTGAAGCCCAGGATGTAAACATTATAACACTGGCTGAAAAGAACCGCAAAGGCATTGTTATACTTGTAAACAAGTGGGACCTGGTTGAGAAGGAGACAAACACTACCAAAGAGTTTGAAGAAACTATTCTGGAGCGTATTGCGCCTATCAAGTATGTACCGGTTGTCTTTACATCTGTACTTACCAAGCAGCGTATACACAAAGCCGTTGAGAAAGCCATGGAGGTGTATGATAACAAAACGCAGAAAATACCAACCTCTAAGCTAAACGACCTGCTATTACCTGATATCGAACGTTATCCGCCACCAGCAATCAAAGGCAAGTTTGTAAAGATAAAGTATATCACGCAGTTGCCAACGCATAACCCAACGTTTGCGTTTTTCTGTAACTTGCCACAATATATTAAAGAGCCATACATGCGTTACCTGGAAAACAGATTGCGTGAGCACTTTGGTTTTGAGGGGGTTCCGGTAAAATTAATCTTCAGGAAAAAATAGAAAAATATTAGGTGATTAAAATATAGTATTATATTTGTCTCTTCATTTAATCAAAACACCTAAACATCATGAAAAAAGTATTCGGTTTACTATTTGTTGCTGGTCTTTTCGCTTTCGCATCTTGCAACAACGCAGAAGAGACTGCTACTGAGGTAGAAACTACTGAAGAGACTGTTGTAGAGGAAGCTCCAGTAATGGAAGAAGATACTACTACTGTTCCTGTTGACACTACTGAGGCAGCTCTGTAATATCAACTGAAACCACCTGGCGCATGGCCAGGCAGTAAAGGCCACCCGATAAAGGTGGCCTTTACTTATTATATTTTTTTAAAACTATATTTCGTAAGCAGCGTATTCGTTTTCATATTTCCTATGAAGGAGGTAGGCAGGTATAAAGCAATAAGTAAATACCTGGCATAAATTTGTTATCAATCACTAAAACAAATAGGAAAATGAAAAAGCTATTGTATGTTTTTGCCGTGTGCGGTCTATTCGCATTTGCTTCTTGCGACTCGCCAGCCGAAGAAAGGGCTGAAGAAAGAGAAGAAGCCGTAGAAGAAATGGAAGATGAGGCCGAAGATATGGCTGACGACATGGATGATACAACTACTGTAATACAGTAACTGGTCTGAAAATCTGCCAAACAGTAAAGCCCGGATAACCGGGCTTTACTGTTTTTATACTTTGTACTTCAGGGGCCAAGCCTCTTTTGGATCATGCTGTTAACAAGTGCAAAAAGGCGTTTGGGGGTAAAGGTACGCCAATAAACATCTTCCAGGCTGCCGCCATAGTTTATGTATGAGTCTAGGTTATAGTTACGCATCTCGTTAAATACAAAGTCACGGAAGCCTATTGCCGCAATCCAGCCTTCTTCCACATCTTCAAACCACTCTTCGTAGTATGCGTCATCCGACCCATGGAAGTTAAACACATTTTCGCCGATTAGTATAAAGTGTTTGATGCCCTCCGTAATCATGGGGTCTAGTATGTTGCGTTTAAGGCTCATAATGTCGTTATTCAACGTGTCGTTCCATTCTCCAATAAACTCTATTACTGCAAAACCCAGATCATAATCGGTATAGAGTATCTTAATAAATAGCGTTTCAGAGTCAATATCGTCCCATTGCGGATGTATATAGTAGCCGTAGATGGTATTGGTATAGTAGGTGAGGTTATTCTCAGCGCCAAAAAGCGGAGAGCGCGGATCTTCGGAAGCGGAGTATTTATCTATCCAGTTATAGTATGGTTCTATGTTATGCATAAACGTTCTTGAAGTAAGGCAGTAGGCGCTAGGGTATTTGATTAATGTACTTGAAAGGCTCAGGCAAAGTTGAAGCTTTTAACCTAATTTTAAAGTATGAAACTTATCTTGTTAAAACTGTTTTAAAATATAAGAGATACCAGAAAAATGACGTTATACGTATGTTGAATGAATAGTACGCTTCCCTAAAATCTGATTTTTACCATGAGTAACATCCTTTTAATAGCTTCCCGTTTTACTGTTGCCCTCTTTTTCGTGCTGTTGGCAGGCAATGTTTTTGCCTCCGAAACAGATTATACAAAAGTGTATCATCCGGTTATTAACAAGGCGGAGCTGAGTATACTTCAGAAAGACTATGCCGGCGCGCTTGCGCTTTATCGAGAGGCTTTTAAGGTGGTACCTGCGCCATTTGCCCGCGATTATTACAATGCAGCCGTATGCGCCATGCTTCTGAAAGACAAAAAGCAATCGCTTGGTTATTTAGAGAAGCTTGCAGCAAAGGGTGTAAGTATAGACTACTTAGAAAACAGGCCTGTATTTGACTCTCTGCAGTCTACAAAGCAATGGCGCAAGTTTAAAAGGAAGTATCCCAAGTATAGGCAGCAATACGAAAAACAGGTAAACCTCGACCTGCGTGCCGACCTGGATGAATTATATGCCCGCGATCAGTATTTCAGGCAAGCCAAAGGTGGCTTAAGGGTGTATGGCGATACATTAAATAAAATAGAAGCAGCCAATACAAAGAAATTTCTGAGTTGGGTAGAAAATCACGGGTATCCCGGTGAAGACTTGATAGGGGTAGGAGACACGCTGGAGCAACTGCCGCGTTTCAGTATTATTATACAACGCCAGACCAAAGCCAGAAAAGGCCACGATTTCTCTAAAATACTGGAGGCGGCCGTGCAGCAGGGTAGACTAAGCCCGCAAGCTGCCGCTTACCTGATAGAGCAGCAGGTAGGCCGTAGTAAGTATGGCTCTAAGGCTTATGTAAAGATTAACTGCAGCACTTGTGAGAATGAAGAGCCGCTTGATAAGATGAAACGTTACCTGGAAGAGAACCGCACTGAAAAAGAACTACTCACACTGGAAGCTAACCGTAAAAAACTGGGACTGGAATCTTTTGAAGACTACAAGAAGAAGGTGATCTACAGCATGACGGATAAAAGGTTTAAGCTGAACTACGCGTGGTCTGTGGTAAATTACCAGGTGCCAAGCAAAGAAGCAGCCAAGGTAATGTTGGAGAACTTTGTAGTAGCCGACGCAGAATAACCTGCCTGAATTTATACTTAGCGGGTGTGAAGTAGCTATACTTTACACCCGCTTTATTTTTTTAACTTATTGCCCGTTGTTGTTACGGTAGGCTTCCATGGCAGCACGCACGCTCCCGAACTTTTTAAGAAGCGCTGCAGCCTCTGGCCTGGTTAGCTTTAGCTCTTCCATTAGCATGCGGGTGCCACGGTCTACCAGTTTTACATTAGATAGCTGCATGTCCACCATTTTGTTGCCTTTTACCCGGCCAAGCCTGATCATGGTAGAGGTGGTGAGCATGTTTAGAACCAGCTTTTGTGCCGTGCCTGCTTTCATGCGGGTGCTGCCTGTAACAAACTCAGGTCCTGTGATTATTTCTACGGGATAGTCTGCTGCGGCTGCCACAGCACTGCCTGCATTGCATACAATGCAGCCTGTAGTTATATTTTGAGCACGGCATTGCTCAAGTCCGCCAATTACATAGGGCGTACGGCCAGAGGCCGCGATGCCTACTACAATATCTTTATCAGTAACGTCGTACTGTTGCAGGTCCAGCCAGGCTTGCTTTTTATCGTCTTCTGCAAACTCAACTGCTTTTCTGATAGCAGAATCGCCACCGGCAATCAACGCGATAACCATGCCATGCGGTACGCCATAAGTAGGAGGGCATTCAGATGCATCTACAACCCCAAGCCTGCCGCTAGTACCAGCTCCGATGTAAAACAACCTGCCACCCTGGCTTAGCTTTTCTACTGTAGCGTCTACTAACCGCTCTATCTGGGGTATGGCCGCTTCTATGGCTATTGGTACCGTTTTATCTTCGCGGTTGATATTTACCAGTAGTTCCCTGGTGCTCATTTGCTCCAGGCGGTCATAATTAGAAGCCGATTCGGTAGTAGACATGGGGTATGCTAAAAAGGAAGTATAAATTTGGTAATGCTGCTATACTGATTTATTTGGTGTGCCGAACGCCTGCAACAATTCCTGGTGGTAAAGAATCATGCCCTCGCTTGGAGTGCTGAGTATCTGACCCAGGGTTACGCCATACTTTTTTGCCACCTGTTTTAATGTATCAGAAAAATGGAAGGCAATGGAGCCCACAAAATGCACAGGCAACGCAGCAAAGTTGTCGTACTTTGTGATGTGGTGCTCAAAGAAATCAGAAAAGCTCTCGTAGATCATGGCCTTAATAACAGGGTGCTGGCGCTTTTCGTGTATATATTTAGCAAAGGATGCCATGTAACGGCTCGGAACGGCGCTACCATACAGCTCATCAAGTATCCCGTTTTTGGTTAAATTAAACCGGTTTTTCAGCGATTGTGCAAGTTCATCCGGGAGTTCACGATACAGAAACGCTTTTATCAGCATTTTGCCCATATAAGCGCCACTTCCTTCATCGCCTAATAAAAAGCCCAGAGAAGGCACGTTGTCTATAATAGCTGTGCCATCGTAGAGGCAGGAGTTAGAGCCGGTGCCAAGTATGCAGGCAATGCCAGGCTGGTGGCCGCACAACGAACGCGCCGCGCCCATCAAGTCATGGTCTACGTGTATCTCCGAAGTCGGGAAAGCCATTTTCAGGGCATTTTCCACACGTTTATTGCGCTCCGGAGAACTGCAGCCAGCGCCGTAAAAGTAGATGGCTTCCGGTGTTTTTTGCTGCAGTTGTGGCAATAGTGACTCATGCAAGGCCTTATAAATCTCATCTGCTTCCTGATACATCGGGTTAAACCCTATAGTTTGTACTTGCCCAAAGGTTTCTGTGGCTGTTACCAGGCGCCAGTCGGTTTTAGTGGAGCCGCTATCTGCAATTAAAATCATAGTTTACAAGTAAAGTTATTCTGGTTTATACAGTGCCGTTAAGGTATACTGAATTTTTTACCAGGCCGATCGCCTCAAATTTATCAAAAACATATTCGGTATGCGGTGCATCTTTTAATTCTTCTGTTAAATCCTGTCCAGCCCAGTGCTCATAATGGTTGCCTTCGCGCCAGAGCCTCGATTTTCTTACATCATAGATAACACCTTTATAAGCGACCCATACTTCGTCGCGGTCCTGTCCGTTTCGGGATGCCAGTTGTTGTAATGTATACTCTGGTAATGCCATACTTCAGTTTAACCGATTCTTGCCTGGGTAAGTATCCAGCGGTTAGGAATTTCACCTTTTATGGCCTGCAAGTAATCTTCGTAGCTACATGGTACTACGCGGCTGCCTTTTTCGTTGCTCAGAGCCTCTACCTCCAGCCACCATTTCTCGCTATGCTTGCTTTTGTAGAAGATCATGCGGTCAGGGTTGTCGTCGGAGAAGGCTACGGCATACTTGGTAAATTGCTTGCTGTTAAAGTCTATCTCGTTTTTGCGGTGGTAAAAGCCTTCTATAAAGTACCAGATCATGGTTGCAATTGTCATGGCAGTTGTCTCACGCTTATCCAGCCCAGGGTTGTACTCATAAATTCCTAGAGAGGTTAGGTAGTCGTTCAGGCCGGCGTACCAGCAAATCTGACAGGCCTCTTCTCCGGTTAGCCCAAAAGGGTTGGCTGGTTCGTAGCCGGGTGCATCCTGGTGGCGTATAGCCGAAATATCAAACGTAAGCAGGTCGGCCACGCGTACCACAGGCTCCATCTCCTGTATACTTCGGTGCACTTCTCCCACCCTATACGACTCAAAATGCATTTTCTCCAGCGTTGCCATTACCTCTGGCTCTACCAGGTATTGCTGGTGCCCTATCTGGCCCAGGCTAAACAGGTAATTTGGCTCGTGCATAAGTATCTGGCGCAACTGCTTTTTGTTGGCTGTGGCATCCACATCTTCCGTCATGTCTACGCTACTATCCACGGTTACCATGTTAACTACCCGGTCCAGGTGCTCGTAGCCAAGGTATTGCCCATACTCCAGGTCGTGTGTACCGCCAATAATAACGGGTATGGTATTGTGCGAAATAAGTACTTCTACTATTTCTTTCAGGCGCAGGTATGTATCGTCCAGTGTAATGCCGGGCCTCAGGTTGCCGAGGTCTACTATCTGGCAGCGGCCATTACCTTTTAGCAGGCTGTAAAGCTTTTTGCGCACAGCACGGGCTGGAGACTTTGCAGGAACTGCCTCCATACTTTCTTCGCCGGTAAAGCCGCGGTTTTCGTGCACGCCAAGTATGGCAATGTCAGCAGTGCGCCAATCCGGAAACTTGCCAACAAAGCGGTTAATGTAGGCGCCAAGCGTGCGGGGTTTGCTAAGCTTAACGAAGACGTCTTCGTTAAGTGGCTCAAAAAAGATAGAAAGATTCATGCGGTTACGTCTGGAGAAATCAAAAATACAAAAAAAGCAGCTTTTCTGCTGCTTTGATATAAGGCCGAATTTATTTCATAAAAATATAAGTTTTATTAAATATTATACTTGCTAACATGGTAGAAATGAAAAAAAATGCCTAAAATGCATATACAATACCCGTAACAGCTATATTTAATACTTTAAAGCCTAATACCTAAACCGACTCTTAACCTGAAACACCATGGAAATAACCCGTACAATTGACTTGCTGTCTCATCAGCTAGCTAATTATCCTCAGCCTGATTGCCTGGCTGCTAAAGAAAACGGCAACTGGGTAAAGTATAGCACGCAGGATGTGCAGGATTATGCCAATAACGTTAGCCTGGGCCTTTTAAAATTAGGGTTAGGTAAGAATGACAAAGTCGCCATTATATCCTTTAACCGTCCGGAGTGGGTTTTTGCTGATTTTGGTATACAGCAGATTGGTGCTATCAGTGTGCCTATGTATCCAACAATTACAGTAGAGGATTACAGGTATATATTTAACGATGCAGAGGTAAAGGTGATCTTTGTGGCAGATGCTTCTCTGTACAATAAGGTGGCTGCTGCTACGGAGGGTATGGAAAGTGTAAAGGAAATTTACACATTTGATCAGATTCCCGGAGCAAAACACTGGACTGAGGTACTGGAGTTAGGTAAAGGGGGAGATGCTCAACAACTAGAGCCATTAAAGGCTGCCGTGCAGCCAGATGATATACTTACCATTATTTATACTTCCGGTACAACAGGTAATCCTAAAGGCGTAATGCTTACACATAATAACATCGTAAGCAATGTGCAGGGGGTAATGCCTTACGTACCTGTAAACCGTACCCATCGCGCCCTGAGTTTCCTGCCGTTATGCCATATTTTTGAGCGGATGCTTTTATACTTATACATGCGCATCGGGGTATCTATCTATTATGCCGAAAGTATAGAGATGGTGGCAGAAAACCTGAAAGAAGTGAAGCCGCATGTATTTACTACTGTGCCGCGCCTTCTGGAAAAAGTTTATGATAAGATCGTGGCCAAAGGTATGGAGCTTACAGGCATAAAGCGCAAGCTGTTCTTCTGGGCACTGGAACTGGGCCTGAAATATGATACCCGCGAAGACCAGGGCTGGTGGTACAACAAGCAACTGGAACTGGCCAACAAACTTATCTTTAGTAAATGGCGCGAGGCACTTGGCGGTAACGTTATTGCTATTGTATCGGGTGGCGCAGCATTGCAGCCTCGCCTGGCGCGCGTGTTTTGGGCGGCTAATATCCGGATAATGGAAGGCTATGGCTTAACAGAGACATCACCGGTAATTACGGTTAACCGCTTTGAGGCTGATAATAATGTGATTGGTACAGTCGGTTTGCCTATTGATGGTGTTGAAGTAAAGATTGCTGAAGAAGATGGCGAGATACTGACCCGTGGGCCGCATGTGATGAAAGGCTACTACAAAAAACCTGAACTCACCGCTGAAGTTATTGATGCAGACGGCTGGTTCCATACAGGTGATATCGGGCAGTTGATAGAAGGCAAGTACCTTAAGATCACAGACCGTAAGAAAGAGATGTTTAAGACATCGGGTGGCAAGTATGTGGCGCCACAGCCTATCGAAAATAAATTGAAAGAATCGGTTGTTATTGAGCAGGCAATGGTGGTAGGATCGGGGCAAAAGTATGCTGCGGCGCTTATTGTTCCTTCGTTCTTAGGCTTGCAGGACTGGTGCCAGCATAAAGGTATAAAGTATACCTCTGACGAAGAAATGATCACAAAGCCTGAAATACTGGAGAAATATCAGCGCGAGATCGCTAAAGCCAACGAAGGCCTTGCACAGTACGAAACCATTAAGAAGTTCAGGTTGATACCTAGGATGTGGACTGTAGAAACCGGTGAACTTACGCCTACCCTTAAAGTGAAGCGTAAAAATATTACGACTAATTACAGCGATGTAATTGATAGTATGTTTTAAGCTATAGTATAGCCGGAGAAGGTAACTAGCTTATTGTTGCTTTAGGCTATACTTTCAATCTGCATTATAATTATTTGTCATCCTGGAAGGATCCTAGTTGGGGAGAGGTTAAGCTTCTGCTACTAACTAGGGTATTTTCAGGATGATTTTTTTATGAGCCTAATTGGAGTTGCTATGATCAGATATGTATTTATACTTCTAGCTATACTTTGTTTTACCTGTAAGGAGCAAAAGCAAAGTGAAACTATAGTTACTGATGATTCTGAGCCTGTAAAGCATTTGGTTAATAGAAATGTATATTTCAAAAAAATTACTTTTTCAATTCTTTATGGAATGAGTCGCGATGAATTTGATAAGGATATTGAAATATTAGCAGACAACACTTTTCACTACCGTTTGCGAGAACGTTACATGCCAACTATAAAAGCAAATTATACAGGTGTGCTTGATTCTGTTAGCATAAGTAAGGTTTATGAAATTTTTGATGCCATTGATTTTAATAAGTTAAAGTTTCCTGAGGATGATGCAGAAGATGCTCCTGAAGTAAGTATTTACTTTACGATGTATAATGGTGAATTAAGGATGAAAGGATATCTTGATGAGATGATAATGCAGAATATATGGAATTTGATGGAGTTGATAGAAGCACAGGAAATGAAGCAAAGCACAAATCACAAATTTAGAACAGCAAAAGACGTTTTGATCCCACCGCCAGGAGTTATGTATACTGAAGCTGAACTCGACAGCTTGTAACAAAAAAGCCCTCCCCAAACGGAGGGCTTTTTTTATGCCCTGTCAGCGAATATGTTAAACTATAGTATCTGTAAAGCACTTCTACCGTACTACATTTTATGCATGCCGACAAAAATTATAGAAAATAGTATGCAAGCATAACATTTATTTTTATATTTGGTATATACCAATGCTTACCCATGAAGCCAGAAGAAACAGTAGACTATAATGTGAAAGTATGTTGGCATGCCATTTCGCGCATGTACAATACTGAGGCCGCCAAAAACGATATCACAACATCTATAGGGTTTGTGTTGTTAAACATAGACCAGGAGGCCGGCACACCAGCTACTAAAATTGCTCCCCTGCTAGGTCTGGAGGCACGTAGCCTTACCCGCATCCTTAAAAGCATGGAGGAGAAGAAACTGATTTTTAAAGTGTCCGATCCTAGTGATAAGCGCCTGGTAAGAATTTTTCTGACGAAGAAAGGCCTGGAGAAAAAAGAAGTGTCGCGGAAGACTGTTAAGCAGTTTAACAATAAAGTACGCGATCAGATACCGCAGGAGGAACTGGATGTATTCTTTAAAGTCTGCGGCCGCATACAAACCATGATTGAGAATAAAGATATCTTTTAAACCATAGACAACTATCGCTATTCTATGAAGAGAATAATAAAGAAAGTAGCCGTACTAGGCTCCGGTGTGATGGGCTCGCGCATTGCCTGCCACTTTGCTAACATCGGAGTGCAGGTGCTGCTACTCGACATCGTGCCCAAAGAGCTGACGCCCGAAGAAGAGAAAAAAGGCCTGACGCTCGAAAGTAAAGCCGTGCGTAATCGTATTGTAGATAGTTCGCTAAAGGCTGCTATCGCGTCTAATCCGTCGCCGCTCTACCGAAAGTCAGATGCAAGCCTGATACAAACAGGTAACTTCGAAGACAACATGAAGGACATCGCTACTGCCGACTGGACCATAGAGGTGGTAGTAGAGAACCTGAAGATCAAAAAGATCGTGTACGACCAGGTGGAGCAGCATCGCAAGCCGGGTACACTTATCTCTTCCAACACATCGGGCATCCCGATCCACATGATGCTGGACGGCCGCTCTGATGATTTCAAGAAACACTTCTGCGGTACGCACTTCTTTAACCCGCCACGCTACTTAAAGCTTCTTGAGATAATTCCAACTCCGGAAACAGACCAGAGTGTAGTTGATTTCCTAATGCATTACGGCGACTTATACTTAGGTAAGACCACCGTGCTGGCTAAAGATACCCCAGCCTTTATTGCAAACCGTGTAGGCATCTACGCCATTATGCAGGGCCTGCAGGTAATGAACAAGCTTGGTCTTAATGTAGATGAAGTAGACAGAATCTCCGGTCCGATCATCGGTCGTCCGAAATCGGCTACTTTCAGAACGCTGGATGTAGTTGGTTTAGATACGCTCGCAAATGTAGCTAATGGACTTTACCAGACAGGCGAGAAAGATGAGTCGCGTGAGCTATTTAAGCTGCCGGACTACCTGCAGAAAATGGTAGAGAACAAATGGCTGGGCGATAAAACCGGCCAGGGCTTCTACAAGAAAACAAAAGACGCTAAAGGTAAGACTGAGATCCTGACGCTGGACCTGAACACACTGGAGTACGGGCCAAAGCAGCGTCCTAAATTCCAAAGCCTGGAGGTACTGAAGCCGATCGAGGACCTGAAAAAGCGTGTAAAAACTTTCTCAAAGCAGACAGATAAGGCTGCGCAATTCTTTAACGAGTCGCTTTATGGCCTGTTCCAGTATGTGAGCAACCGCATCCCGGAGATATCTGATGAACTATACAGAATAGACGATGCCATGCGTGCCGGCTTTGGCTGGGAGCTTGGTCCGTTTGAGTACTGGGATGCCATTGGTGCCCGCGAAGGGGTGCAGCGCATGATCGAAAACGGCTATCAGCCTGCCGCCTGGGTAGAGGAGATGCTGAACCACGGCAAAGAGTCCTTCTACATTGTACAGAATGGCCAGCGCCGCTATTACGATATCCAAAGCAAAGAATACAAAGCCATACCAGGCGCTGAGAACTTTATCATACTGGATAACCTGCGCGGCAACAACGTGATCTGGAAGAACAGCGGCGCAACGGTACTTGACTTAGGCGATGGTATCCTGAACGTAGAGTTCCACTCGAAGATGAACACACTGGGTGGTGATGTAATACAAGGCCTGATGAAAGGCGTAGAGCTGGCTGAAAAGGACTTTAGAGGCATGGTGGTTGGTAACCAGGGCGCTAACTTCTCGGCGGGTGCTAACCTTGGCCTGGTGTATATGTATGCCCTGGAGCAGGAGTACGACGAGATCAACTTCATGATCAAGCAGTTCCAGGATGCCATGATGCGCATGCGCTACTCGGCTATACCTGTAGTTGGTGCCCCACACGGCTTAACACTGGGTGGTGGCTGCGAACTTAACCTGCACTGCGACCACGTACAGGCTGCCGCTGAGACTTATATGGGTTTAGTTGAGTTTGGTGTAGGTTTGATACCAGGTGGTGGCGGTACTAAGGAGATGACGCTACGTGCAGCTGATATGTATGCCGAAGGCGACATCGAGTACAACGACCTTAAAAACGTATTCTTAACTATAGGTATGGCCAAGGTCTCTACTTCGGCTAAAGAAGCCATTGACTTAGGTTATATGCGCAAATCGGATGGCATAACTATAAACAGCAACCGCCAGATAGCCGATGCAAAAGCGCAGGCCATACTTCTGGCTGAAGGTGGCTATACAAAGCCGGTACAGCGCACGAATGTGAAAGTACAGGGTAAAGGTGCTTTAGGTATGTTCCTGACGGGTGCCAATGCTATGTACTCTGGACGCTACATTTCTGAACACGATAAAAAGATTTCAGAGAAGCTGGCTTATGTAATGTGCGGCGGCGACTTGTCTGCCCCAACGGAGGTAAGCGAACAATACCTGTTGGACCTGGAGCGTGAGGCATTCCTGTCATTAACAGGTGAGCGTAAAACGCTGGAGCGTATACAGAGCATCCTGACAACAGGTAAGCCGCTAAGAAATTAGGAACTATAGTCAAACTATAAATGAGCATCAAAATGAACAATGCATATATCGTAGCTGGATTTCGTAGCGCCGTGGGTAAAGCCGGTCGTGGCGGGTTCCGGTTCACCAGACCTGATGACCTGGCCGCCGATGTCATCAAGCACCTAATGGATTCTGTACCAGCCTTAGACCCTGAGCGTGTAGACGACCTTATAGTTGGTAACGCTGTGCCGGAAGCAGAGCAGGGCCTTCAGATTGGTCGTATGATCTCTCTGTTGTCGTTGCCGCTTTCTGTTAGTGGTATGACGGTTAACCGTTACTGCGGATCCGGCCTAGAAACTATAGCCATTGCCGCCAACCGTATTTCAGCAGGTATGGCCGACTGTATAGTTGCCGGTGGTACGGAGTCTATGTCGCTGGTGCCAACAGCAGGCTGGAAGACAGTGCCAAACTATAAGATCGCCAAAAACAACCCGGACTGGTATCTGAGCATGGGCTTAACTGCCGAAGCAGTGGCTGCAGATTACAAGGTTTCACGTGAAGACCAGGATGAGTTTGCCTATAACTCACACCAGAAAGCGATCAACGCCATAAAGAACGGTTACTTTAAAGAGCAGATCGTGCCGATTACCGTGGAGGAAACTTACCTGGACGAGAACGGCAAAAAGAAAACCCGCAGCTATGTAGTAGATACCGACGAAGGTCCGCGTGCTGATACCTCTATTGAAGCCCTGGCAAGACTAAAGCCGGTGTTTGCAGCAGGAGGTTCGGTAACAGCCGGTAACTCGTCTCAAACCTCAGATGGCGCTGCCTTTGTGATTGTGATGAGTGAGCGTATGGTAAAAGAACTTAACCTGGAGCCGATTGCGCGTCTGGTAACTTATGCCACAGGTGGCGTGGATCCGCGCATCATGGGTATGGGCCCGATCGCTGCTGTTCCTAAAGCTCTGAAAATGGCAGGCCTTACGCTAAACGACATAGATCTGATCGAAATGAACGAAGCCTTTGCTGCACAGTCAATCGCTGTAATGCGCCATCTGGATTTTGATCCGGCCAAACTGAACATTAGTGGAGGTGCCATTGCCTTAGGTCACCCGCTGGGTTGTTCTGGTGCCAAGCTAAGTATACAGCAGTTCCATGAGCTTCGCCGCTTAGGCAAAAAGTATGGCCTGGTAACTGCCTGTGTAGGTGGCGGCCAGGGTGTGGCTGGTATCTATGAATTACTGAAGTAATTACTTGACAAAAGCCCAAAGTCCCCCTTCGAAGGGGGTAGGGGATGATTACACTTTGAGAATGATATGCACAATAACTTCTGCAGACGACTGTCATCTCCCAGCCCCCTTCAAAGGGGGACAATAAAACTAACTATAACTGTATCCAAAACCTTAAAAAATACATCACCATGGAAACTCAAAATAAAGCCGCAATACTTAAAGGTGGTGAGTTCCTGATAAAGGAAACGAATCCGCAGGACGTATTTACGCCTGAAGACTTTACAGAAGAGCAGCGCATGATGGCCCAGACCTGTCTGGACTTTGTGCAGGAAGAAGTAACCCCGCTACTTGACCGCTTGGATAACCACGAAGAAGGCCTGATGGAAAGCCTGATGAAAAAAGCAGGGGAACTTGGTTTGTTCGCAGTATCTGTTCCGGAGCAGTACGGCGGCCTTAACATGGACTTTAATACAGCCTTACTTGTAACTGAATCAGTGGGTGGAGGCCATTCGTTCCCGGTTGCTTTTGCAGCGCATACAGGTATCGGTACATTGCCAATTTTATACTTCGGTACCGAAGAACAGAAGCAAAAATATGTTCCGAAGCTGGTAAGCGGTGAATGGATGTCGGCTTACTGCTTAACAGAACCGGGTTCTGGTTCGGATGCATTAGCAGCTAAAACTAAAGCTGTATTAAACGAAGCCGGCACGCACTATATCCTGAACGGCCAGAAAATGTGGATCACAAACGCTGGTTTTGCTGATGTGTTTATTGTTTTCGCGCAGGTAGATGGCGATAAGTTTACAGGTTTTATAGTTGAAAAAGATTATCCAGGCCTAAGTCTTGGTAACGAAGAGCATAAGATGGGTATTAAAGGCTCATCAACACGCCAGGTTTTCTTAACTGACTGCGAAGTGCCGAAAGAGAATGTATTAGGCGAGATCGGTAAAGGTCACCTTATTGCGTTCAATATCCTGAACATTGGCCGAATTAAGCTTTGTGCTGCTACACTGGGTGCTGCTAAAAGTGTTGCAAGCCTTTCAGTGAAGTATGCGAATGAGCGTCACCAGTTTAAGCTTCCAATTTCTAAGTTCGGTGCTATCCGTCATAAGCTGGCAGAGCAGGCTATCAGAATTTACGCAGTAGAGTCTGCGCAGTACCGTTCGGGTATGGATATTTACCGCATGGAGCAGGAGCTTATGGCTGCCGGCAAAGACGAGAACGAAGCGCTGCTTGGTGCTGCCCGTGAGTTCGCCGTGGAGTGTGCGATGCTGAAAGTAGAAGGTTCTGAAGTGCTGGATTATGTAGTAGATGAAGGTGTGCAGATCTATGGTGGTTACGGTTTCTCAGCTGATTACCCAATGGACCGTGCGTATCGCGACTCCCGTATCAACCGCATTTTTGAGGGTACCAACGAGATCAATCGTATGCTTACCGTGGATATGATCCTGAAGAAAGCCATGAACGGAGAGCTTGACCTGATGGGACCTGCACAGAACGTGCAAAATGAGTTGATGGCTATTCCTGATTTCGGTGCTGAAGAAGAAGGTTTGTTTGCCGCAGAGTATAAAGCTGTTCGTAACCTGAAAAAGTCTATACTTTTAGTAGCCGGCACAGCCGTTCAAAAATACATGCAGTCGCTTGCGAAGGAGCAGGAAGTATTGATGAACATTGCAGATATGGCTATCAAAACTTATGTGGCCGAGTCTACTTTATTGCGTGTGGAAAAACTTGTAAGCAATAAAGGCGAGGAAGCTGCAGCCAACCAGATTGATATTGCCCGCGTGGTTGTGAATGATGCAGTAGATGCTTCGTTTATAGCTGGTAAAGATGCCATTGCCGCCATGGCCGAAGGTGATGAGCAGCGCCTGTTATTCATGGGCCTGAAGCGCTTTACTAAAAAAGACCTCTTTAATACAAAAGAAGCCCGTCGCCGCATAGCTGCTGCACTGATAGAGGCAAATGAATATGTTTATTAATTTCTGACCATTTATACTTTGGAAAGGCTTTCTCTTCAGGAGGAAGCCTTTTTTTATGGCAGCCACCTCTATAAAAGTATAAAACGCTGGAGAAAAGAAAATTATAATGGTTAAGAATAGAAATGTAATCTGGTTTTACGTATTGTGATAAGCACCTTAACCTCTCCTGATTATACTTATGAAAGTAAGCTGCCTTATACCTTGCTATAACGAGCGTGAGCGAATTGGCGAGGTACTAAATGTAATTGTGGGTTGCGGTCATATTTCTCAGATTATCTGTATTGATGATGGGTCTACAGATGGCAGTGCCGATTTTATTCAGACGCATTGGCCTGCCGTGCATGTAGTGCGTTTACAGAAAAACAGCGGGAAAACGGCGGCAATCAAGTATGGTATCAGGTATGTGCAGCACGATGTGCTGCTGATGATGGATGCAGACCTACAGGGCCTGAGAAAAGAGGAACTGGAAGATGCTCTGGCTGCTTACCGGAATTATACTTCTGTAGATATGATCATCCTGCGTCGCATTAACTCGCCCTGGTTTGTAAAGTGGTATCGCAGCGACGTATTGTTATCAGGTGAGCGTATACTTTGTACTGCCGACCTGAGAAGTATACTTAACCAGAAGCAAAAGCTAAAGTGCTATCAACTGGAGGTAGCTATCAACCGCTACATGCTGCGTCACAAAAAAGTAGTTCGCTGGATGCCATGGTCTGCCATAAATACTTATAAAGTAGACAAGCTCGGTGTGCTGCACGGCTCACGCAAAGAGTTTAACATGTATGTGGATATCGTGAATTACGTTGGCTTTTCGCACATGTGCCTGCAACTGGCATCGTTTACCAGGAAACTAAAGCAGTCGCCAGCCAAACCAAAGCACCGGTTATACTACTAAACTTACCTTAGGTAAATATGGCTTAGCTGCAAACCACTTGCTTTTTTGCTAGGCCGTACAACAGTGATAATATTTTTATCTGTAAGCCACGCAGTAAAATCTTTTACATAAGCCAGGTTCATGTCGTCTGCCATTTTCAGGCCTACTGTTTTGGGTGCGGTGGTTTTTCCTGTTTTCGTATCAATCTGCCGCAAGTATAAATCGTGCTTGCCTTTCAGTTCTTCCAGTGTTAGCAGGTGTATATTGTTGCCGCTTACATAAGCACTATAAGAAATACCCGAAAAAGCTTCGTCGGCGGGTGCCTGCTGGTGTTTTAGCAATACAGAACTCCAGGTTGTAGTCATGTACTCATCGTAAGCAAACAGGTGTAGTTCTTTTGCAAAGTATGGCGCATTCTCACCGCCTTCAGTATACTTCTTCTCGGCAATTATTGTCAGGTTGTTTTCTGAAGAGAGCAGGATGTCAGACAGGTAAATATCTTCCAGGCGCGTGGCTGAGCTGCTTTTGTCGAATGCGGTAACTTTATCAACATAGGCTTGAGTAAACCTGAACTCTTCGGCAAAAACCATATCATCGGCTTCAAAATCGAACTTAACAGTTTTCAGGCTATAGTATTTGCCGGTTGCCTCTTCTGCTATCATTACAGCGCCGTAAAGTGTGTTGTTATCAGGCATCAGCTCAAATTTCGAGTCCATGATGTATACTTTTATGCCATCGTATACGCCGCCTACCAATACGCTCATTACTTTTGCTGTTTTAATTCCAGGAGTATACTGCCGTACGGTCAGGCGATTCATTTCTTCAGAGATCAGGCAAACATATTGCTCCCCGCTGTTGCTGAGTTTTATGTCTGCGGTAAGTATGCCCGGCACATCGCTCAGGTTATACTTTGTTTCGGCTACTTTCTGAAAATTGCTGTCGTAAAGTATGCTGCTGATATCCTTTATTTGATGGTTGTTGTCGGTATGGTAGCGGTAAGCAAGTAGTTTAGAGCCATCTGCAGATGCAGCTATACCTGCTCTACGGCCCTTTAGCGGAGCTTCGAGCAGTAAAACCGGCTCATGCTTTTGTCCTGATTGCAGGTTTATGCGGTGCCCGAAAAGCTGCTGCGTGGCTTCATTGGTGCGGAGTGTAATAACAATAGCGGCATCAGCAGACTTAAAGAAAGCTTCAACAGTTTCAGTTTGGTTTAAAGGTATAGTAGTCTGCCATCCCTTCTTCAGTTCTGCATTATACTTTTCTACAGCATAACTGTTTACTTCCTGCCTGCTAAGTATGATAAACTCGCTTTGCGAAACAGGGATAGTTTTATGCGCAATGCGCTGGTTGTATTGATACTCTCCTTTTTCGGGCAGGTATGTAAAGGCTGTTGATGCCCTAGTTCTGGATTGTGCCGATGTTTTGCCTGTGTAAGCAAGTAAGCTAAGCAGCAGAAGTATAGTGAGGAAGTTCTGTTTCACAAGTATAAGTAAGTTTGTCAGATCTAATAAGGATAAGATTTAAAAGTATTAACGATGCAGTTGGTTGCCAAGTATAGTTTTTAAGCTATTGTTTCGCGTGGAACTTGTCAGTTTTTCAGTATATATGTTTGTTCTAAGATATAAAGATATAGCTGTTTTTAAAGTATGATGACATAGTATAACTGGGTGAATAGGTGAATAATTTATGTGTTTACCCAATATACCTAAGTATAGGAAACATGTATATTCTAAACCAAGTACATCTTAGCATACATTGCATACTATGAATTCTATACTCAAACTCTTTTTGTTTATGGGGATAATCCTTATTAGCAAATACACAAAAGAAGAGGAGATAGCAACTGACAATGCGACTATGAAAACTAACCCTGTGGAGAGTTCTTTTACAAATTACCAGCAGCAAAACGAGATGCTTAGCGAGCCTGAGCATGTTAAGGGAAAAGCCGCTGAAATAATTTATTAAGAAGAGGAGGAATATTGAGGAGGATAAACTTTTACTAAATACCAATCTTTGAACCACATTTTGCGGAAAGCAAAGTCAGTTTTTATTCGGTTGTTTTAAAGCGGCTATTATTTTCTGGTTTTAATTGCCTGTGGCTAAGCTACAGGAGAGGCACATTTACGGTTAAATTAACTAGCTTATTCTGCTCCAGTTTACAGTATTAGCACTTAGCGACTGTATATGTCTGCGGATATTTGCATGTTGTGGTTGATCCAACTGAGCATCCTGCTGTAGTACACGCTGCGCTGCGGCGCGTGCCTCCTGAAGTATAGGCGCATCTTTTGCCAGATCCGAGATCAGCAGGTCCAGTACGCCACTTTGCTGTGTACCCATCAGGTCGCCGGGGCCGCGCAGTTTCAGGTCGATGTCTGCTATCTCGAAGCCATTGTTAGTGCGCACCATTGTTTCAAGTCTTGTCTTGCTGTCTTTGCTAAGCTTATAGCCTGTCATAAGTATGCAGTAGCTTTGCTCGGCACCACGGCCCACGCGCCCTCGCAACTGGTGCAGCTGCGACAAACCAAAACGTTCGGCGCTTTCGATGATCATCACGGAGGCATTCGGGACGTTTACACCAACCTCAATTACAGTAGTAGCTACCATAATCTGAGTCTCGTTATGCACAAAGCGCTGCATCTCGTAATCCTTGTCCTGTGGCTTCATTTTGCCATGTACCATACTTACCTTATACTCTGGAAAAGCGCGCTGCACACTTTCAAAGCCGTCCATCAGGTCTTTGTAATTCTCCATCTGCTCCGACTCTTCTATAAGCGGGTACACGATGTATACTTGCCTGCCAAGTTTTATCTGGTCGCGCACAAACTGGAACACACGCAGACGGTGCGAGTCGAAACGATGCACGGTAACAATCTCCTTACGGCCGGCAGGTAGTTCATCAATCACCGACACGTCCAGGTCGCCATACAAGGTCATAGCTAATGTGCGGGGAATAGGAGTGGCTGTCATCACGAGTACATGCGGGATAACGCGCGGGTTTTTGCGCCATAGTTTAGAACGCTGCTCCACGCCAAATCGGTGCTGCTCGTCTACAATGCAAAGGCCCAGGTTCTGAAACTGCACCACATCCTCCAGCAGTGCATGCGTACCCACGATCATTTTCATGTCGCCGGAGCGCAGTTGCTCATGCAGCACTTTACGCTCTTTAGCTTTGGTAGAACCTGTCAGCTTGCCCAGGTTTATACCTAATCTGTCTGCAAATTGCTTTAAGCCGACGTAATGCTGGTCGGCCAGAATCTCAGTTGGAGCCATCAGTACCGACTGTGCCCCATTATCCGCAGCGATAAGCATAGTAATAAAAGCCACGATGGTTTTGCCCGAGCCTACATCGCCTTGCAGCAGGCGGTTCATCTGTTTGCCTGCCGTTAAGTCACCGTAAACCTCCTTCACTACACGCTTCTGCGCATTGGTCAGGTCGAAGGTCATGTGGTTTTTGTAGAAATCGGTAAGTGTGGCGGTGTTCTTAAATATCTGGCCCTTCAGGTCAGCCTTACGCACTACCTTATGACGTAACAGGCGCAACTGTATGTAAAAAAGCTCTTCAAACTTTAGCCTGAACTTAGCCGCGTTATACTTCTCTGTTGACTGCGGGAAATGTATGTTTATAAGTGCGCTACGTTTATCTGTAAGTCTGTAATGATCAATCAGGTCAGGAGAAAGGGTTTCCTGTATGTTAGGCACAGCCACTTTTAGCAAATGCTCCATCATCTTACTGATGACTTTGCTATCGATGCGGTGGGCTTTTAGCTTTTCGGTAGTATTGTAAACCGGCTGAAGGAAGGATGTGGTCTGTTTTTCTTCGGCCAGTTCTTCCAGGTCGGGGTGCGCCATACTAAACCTGCCGTTGAACTCAGTAGGTTTGCCAAATACAATATAATCGGTATGGTTCTTCAGCGATTTCTCCATCCACTTCACACCCTTAAACCATACCAGGTCCAGTTGGTCGCCGTTCTCATCTACCAGCGTTGCCGCCAGTCGTTGCTTTCTGCCCTCGCCAATTACTTCTTTGCCACGCACACGGCCCTTTACCTGCACATAAGGCATACTTTCATCCAGCTCACATACTTTGTAGAACTGGGTGCGGTCGAGGTAACGGAAAGGGTAGTGCTGTATCAGGTCGCCGTAGGTGAAGATCTGCAACTCTTTTTGTAGCAGCTCCGCCCGCATTGGCCCTACGCCTTTCAGGAACTCTATCTTAGTATGGAAGAAGTTGCTCAACTCTTTGTTTTGCCTTTGGTGGTAAGGGTGAAAGTATGAATACAAATTTAAGCAAAAGCCCCGACAGGTGTAATTGCTGACGGGGCTTTTGTATGATACTTTTTACTAAAGACCTCGCAGTGCCCGTAGGTCCTGCGAGTGTCTGGCTGGGGTAAGTTTTGAATGAGCGAATTAGTGCATGGGTGAGTAATTTAACTCCCAAATTTTCTAACTCTTTGATTTTCTAACTTTTCCAGACACTAGCAGGAGCTGCGCATGCTGCTAGGTCTTTAATTTATACTTGCTAAGCTAATAACTAACAACCATCAACCAATAACTACTTTTTCTCCTTCCACTGCAGCGTGTTCAGCATGTGGATGATATCCTTTTTCACAAACTCGATGATCGGAGCCAGGGAGTCATTTTGAGTGGCGGTTCTGAAGTATAAAGCGCCTCTTAAAAAGTGCGTGGTAGAGTCGGTAACGTAAAACTGAAACTGGCTGGGTACTTCGCCCTCCAGTTCAAAAACAGAAGCTATATCGCCTGAGGGTGTCCTGACTTCGGCTTCTTCAATAGAGTATGCCTTTATCTGGTGCTTACCTGTTAGCTTACGCGCATCTTCAATCATGGCGTTCAGCGCTTCGGTGTTCCCTTTCAGGTTTTTGTAAGTCAGCTGCACATCAGCACCCATGCCCGGGTAAAGTATATGTATCCAATGCGGTTGTGCAATGGTAGAAGAGTCGGGTCGGATTTTGGCGTGCTCTGAAAACTCAAAAGTATAGGGGTGCTCTGCCTGCAGCTGCTGGTAAGTTTGCGACGGCAGGTCAATACGATTATAGCCTTTGGGTTTGGGCGTATACTCTGCACCACAGGCTACCATACTTGCCGCTAAAGCAAACCACAGAAATGCCTTTAGCTTAGCTGGCTTTATGGTAGTGTTCTCTTTTATTTCTGACATTGATTTTTACTCGTTTTACACGCTTGGCATCCGCTGACTCTACTGTGAAATGGAAACGGCCATACTGGGCCTCTTCGCCTACGCGCGGTATCCGTGAGAAAAGTGCCAGCATCAGGCCGGCAACTGTCTCGTTCTCGCCTTTTACTTCGTTAAAGGCATCAAAAGGTAGCTCAGCTATCTTACAGAAATCGTGCAGCGACGTTTTACCATCAAAGATAAAGGTATTTTCGTCTAATTGGGAGTAGATAATGTCATCATCGTCATCAAACTCATCGTTGATCTCACCAACAATCTCTTCGATAATATCCTCTAAGGTAAGCAAGCCTGATGTAGTGCCATACTCATTTACCACAATTGCCATGTGTACGTGCTTGTCTTTAAAGTCCTGATACAGGTCGGCAATGCGTTTGTTTTCTGGTACAAAGAACGGCGGCCTTAGCAATTTAAGCCAGTTAAAATCATCGCCCTGGTCTAAGTATGGCAGTAGGTCTTTTACATAAAGTATACCATCTATCTTATCGGTACTTTGAGTATATACCGGCACTCTGGAATATCCCCATTGTACAATCTGGGGCAACAGCTCTGTGAATTTAGTAGTAGAGTTAAAGGCAATCACATCCAGGCGCGGCCGCATGATCTGCCTTACAGTAATGGCTCCGAAGTTAACTACACCGCGTAAGATCTTACGCTCCTCCGGCGACGATTCCTCGTTGGTTAATGCCATGTCCAGGCTTTGGTGCAATTCCTCTATCGTATGGTTATAGCCCCGTATCATATAATGCTTATCGATGTAGCGGCTAATGCCAGACATTATCCACGAAAGCGGCCTTGCGACAAACTGCATGTATTTTATTAGAGGTACAGTACTACGTGCTATAGCCAGCTGGCGCGTTTGTACATATACTTTTGGCAGTAACTCCCCGAAGAAGACAATAAAGAAAGTAGCGAATAATGCGCTTGCCGCCAAAGTAGCAGCCGGTAGCGTTCTGGTTGCAAACAATTGCCAGGCCACATAAGCAAATAGTGTGATGATGCTTACGTTAATGCCGTTGTTGAAAACAAGTAGTGTATTGAGGAGTTTTCTAGGGTTTTGCAACAGGCGATGGATGGTGCGCTCTGCAGGTATGGGACTCGTCCTGCACCTTTCAAGTTCCTGCTCCGACAGCGAAAAAAAAGCTGCTTCTGCCCCGGATACCAGGGCAGAAAGCAGCAAAAGGATTAAGCCAGCAAAAACTGCTGCTATATATTCAATTCTGAGTTGGTCTATCGACGTTTGGAATAACTGAAGTAAACTATAACTCAGGGGGTCTCCGGAATCTAAACTTTCCAAAATTACTTAATTGGGTCAAACATTATTTAGAACGGCAGGTCGTCCGGCTCGTCGTTCTGTGTGGCAGAGGCATTGCCTCCATAGTTGCCGCCGGCAGAAGAAGACGAGGAAGCTGTTTCCTGGTAGTTTCCACCACCTGTGCTGCCATCGCTGCGGCCGCCCAGCATAGTCATGTTATCTGCTACGATCTCGGTAGAATAACGCTGGTTGCCTTCTTTGTCCTGATACTGGCTGGTTCTGATCTTACCTTCAATAAAAACTGACTGACCTTTTTTCAGATACTTTTCAGCAACTTCAGCTAAACCGCGCCACACCACAATGTTGTGCCACTCTGTTTTTTCCTGCTTGTTACCGCTCTTATCCTTGTAGGATTCCGATGTGGCGATAGGGAAACGGGCTACTGCCACGCCGCCTTCTAAATGACGTACTTCAGGGTCTTTGCCCAGATTTCCGATAAGGATTACTTTGTTTACACTTGCCATGTCTTTTTTTGTCTAAATAGTTAATTAATTGGGCTACTCCGGCAACCAAGCCGGAGGCAAATATGGCTTACTGAACTACAAATATATGGTTATAAAAGTTCAGTTTATAAATGTACTAAAATCTTAGCATCTTTCAAATAGTTGCTGATCAAAACAGGTTTCGGGAGTTCGTCTATTTTTTCAGGGCTATAAAGCGCTAACCGGCTCTCTTGCAGAACTTCTTCCTTTAAACGAGAATCAAGCTTGAAATAGTAAAAACGTGCTGTTATTTTCTGATGACTCAGGATATGCTTGTACTCTTTAGAGGGTAGGTTTGCGTGTGAACTGCTTAGCTCTATGCCTGCCTCAGAAAGTTCCCTTATGAGTGCTTCCAGCGCCAGGTCCTTGCTATCTGATTCGTATAAGTAGAAGTCGTAAAGTCCCTGCCAAATGTCTCCTGCCAGCCGCTTACGCATGTAAAAACTCCCTTCAGACTCGAGTACAATGTAATGGAAGAATCTTGGCCTAGCAGCTTTTGCCTTAGATTTAACTGGTAGTTCCTGCACCATGCCATGGTTAAAGGCAAAGCAGCTCTGTTGCAGCGGGCAAAACAGGCAGTCGGGCATAACCGGTGTGCACTGTATAGCCCCAAACTCCATAATAGCTTGATTAAAATTGTCAGGCGCATCTGCAGGAACCAGTTCATCGGCCAGTTTCTGAAATACTTTCCGTGAGGCTGGTGCGGCAATATCCTCTGTAAGTCCAAATACACGCGCCAGCACCCTGAACACGTTCCCATCCAACACAGCAACCTGTTTTTTAAAAGCAAAAGAGGCAATAGCTGCGGCTGTATAGCTGCCAATACCTTTTAGTTTAAGCAGCTCCTCATGCTTGTCCGGGAAGTTGCCGCCATACTTTTCTACCACCAGTTGGGCAGTGTGGTGCATGTTGCGTGCCCGGGAGTAGTAGCCGAGCCCCTGCCACAGGCGCAGTACCTCATCCTGCGGGGCAGCTGCCAGATCGTGCACGGTTGGGTAAGCCTCTGTAAACTTTAAGTAATAGGGCATGCCTTGTGCAACCCTGGTTTGCTGAAGTATAACTTCCGACAGCCATATAAAGTATGGGTCGGTTGTTTCGCGCCAGGGTAGGGCCCGCTTGTGCCGGCTATACCAGTTTATAAGCGTTTGTGAAAAATATAATGCAGGCGTAATAGCCATAGTATGAATTAATTGACTTCTTTTGTGTTGGGATGGAACAGGTAAAAGTAATCATTTGTTCTGAACGCGACCTTATCTGCGCGCTTCCGAAATATAACTGAACATGGCGCGTTAAGGGGAGGTAGTTGTGGCATGGGTATTGCCTTTAACTAAATTATAAGGTTAAAAAGGTAAGTATCAGCCGCTAATAATTTGCACGAATGTTTTTACTTATCGAAAAGTAAAACTACCTTTGTGCCCCGAAAATCAGCAAGTTGATGTAACTAATTGATTCTTAAACGGTGAAAATTATCTTATTATTTAATTTATAAAAATCTAAGAAAGTGACTAAAGCAGAAGTAATATCAGAAATTGCTGATAAAACAGGGATTGATAAGGCGGATGTACAAGCTACAATTGAGGCTTTTTTCAAAGTAGTTAAAGACTCTATGGCTGATGGCAACAACATCTACGTGAGAGGTTTTGGTAGCTTTGTGAACAAGAAGCGCGCGAAGAAAGTAGCACGTAACATTTCTAAAAATACGTCTATTATCATCGATGAACACTTTATTCCGAGCTTTAAGCCGTCTAAAACTTTCATCCAGAAAATCAAAAACAGCAAAAAAATCAAAGAATTAGCTACTGCTTAATTTTTTGTATCTTTGCAGTGCAAATTTTGAAATCATTAATCAATTACTAAGGTAAAAAGAATGTCCCGGTCCCAAATACTGATCGTTGTAATAGCTGTCGCGTTGGTAGCCGCTATGTTCTTTTTGCCTAAAGTAGTTGTTAATGATGACAAAGAGAGCCTGGCAAAAGGCGAAACCACTGCTGCCATACCAGAAGGCCACTCTGAGGATGATGGTCACGGTCATGGTGCAGAAGGCGAAGCTGCATCAGACGTGCATACAATGGCAACGCCAGAGCAAATGATGGCTTTGACTACTGCACGTGCCAAGTATAACAAAGCAACTGATGCCCAGATAAAGAACCGTCTGGCCGCAGAACTGGCAGCTGCTTATGCAACTGCCTCTAAATATGACAGCGCAGGTTATTATTACGAAATAGCAGCAAACGCCCGTGGCGGTGAAAAAAGCTATAAGAGAGCCGGCGATGCCTATTATGAGGCTTTTACATTTGCTGCTACACAGCAACGCGCCGGCGAGTTAGGTGCCAAAGCGCGTAACATGTATGAGCAGGTGCTTAAAAACAATCCGTCTGACCTGGATGCGAAGACAAACGTAGCCATGACTTACATTGCCAGCTCAAACCCTATGCAGGGAATTACGCTGCTTCGTGAGGTTATTGCTACTGATCCTAACAACCAGAAGGCACTGTTTAATCTGGGTATACTTTCTATCCAGTCTACGCAGTATGATAAAGCTGTAGAGCGTTTCCGCCAGTTAGTGGCTGTTAATCCGCAACACGTGGAAGCAACATTTTATTTAGCTTTGTCGCTGGCTAACACAGGCGAAAAAGAAGAAGCCAAAGCACTTTTCAACAAGGTAAAAGGCATGAGCAACGATCCTGCGCTTACTACCTCTGTTGATGAAGAACTGGCTAAATTAAACCAGTAGTTAAAGAATTTTTAAAACATAAACGTACAAGACTATGCCTTGCGGAAAGAAAAGAAAAAGACATAAGATCGCTACTCACAAAAGAAAGAAGCGCCTAAGAAAAAACAGACATAAGAAGAAGTAATTTCTTCTGCGTAGTATGAGGCCCACATTGCTCAGCAATAGTGGGCTTTGGTCTATACATCCAACTAATCTTTGAGAGAAATTGAGTAATGAACTAATTATCAATTCTACTCAGGATGGAGAGCGTATTGCGCTTTTACAGGACAAACGACTGGTAGAGTATCACTTCGAACGTAAAGACACAAATTACATCGTTGGCGATATTTTTCTGGGTACTGTAAAAAAAGTAATGCCAGGCCTAAACGCTGCTTTTATTGATATTGGTTACCAGAAGGATGCTTTTTTGCATTACCTTGATCTGGGCGCCAATATCAAAACGCTTAACAAGTATTTAAAAGCAGCTCAGACTCAGAAGAACGCAACGCCAAAATTAAACCAGCTTAAATTTGAGCCGGAGATAGATAAACTGGGCAAAATAGCTGATGTGCTTAAAAAAGGACAGCAGCTGTTAGTTCAGATCGTAAAAGAACCTATCTCTACCAAAGGCCCAAGACTTTCCTGCGAGATATCTCTGGCAGGCCGCTTTTTGGTACTGGTGCCGTTTTCAAACACGGTAAGCGTATCCAAAAAGATTGTCAGTAAAGAAGAGCGCACCCGGCTAAAGCGTTTGATCACTTCGATCAAGCCCGAAAACTTTGGTGTGATCATCAGAACAGTGGCAGAAGGCCGCGAGGTAGCAGAGCTCGACAGAGACCTGCGCAACATGCTCGCTAACTGGGAAGAAGGCTTTAAGGCGTTGAAAACGGCTAAACCATGTGACAAAGTCATAGGTGAACTAAACCGTTCTTCTTCCATTTTGAGGGATTTGTTAAACGAGAGTTTTGATAACATAGTAGTAGACGATAGTCAGCTCTATGACGAGATCAAGACGTACATCGGAAGTATTGCACCGGATAAGTTAAAGATCCTGAAGCAGTACACCGGCAAAACCAAGACCTACGAACACTTCCACATCGAGAAACAGCTTAAAGCTGCGTTCGGTAAAACAGTAACTATACCAGGTGGCGGATACCTGGTAATAGAGCACACCGAAGCACTGCATGTGATCGACGTGAATAGTGGGAATAAATCTAATACCGAAACCGATCAGGAGGCTACAGCGCTAAACGTGAACATGATGGCTGCCAAAGAGGTAGCACGTCAGCTTCGCCTTCGGGATATAGGTGGTATCATAGTGGTGGACTTTATTGATATGAAGACACCGGAAAACCGCCAGAAAGTATACGAGGTTGTAAAAGAAGAGCTTAAACGTGACCGATCAAAATCCACGGTTCTTCCGATCTCAAAATTTGGCCTGATGCAAATAACGCGTCAGCGTGTAAGGCCAGAGCAAAATATAGTAACCGGCGAGGTTTGCCCAACATGCAACGGTACCGGTAAAATTACAGCCAGTATACTGGTTACAGACGAAATTGAAGCAGCGGTAGACGACCTGCTGACCAGCCACAACCACAAAGGCCTTACAATTTACCTGCACCCGTTTGTGTACGATTATTATACTAAGGGTATGATATCGAAACAAACGAAATGGTTCTTTAAGTACTTTAAGTGGGTGAAACTGGTAAAAGATACATCACTTGGCATTACAGATTTTAAAGTAATGGATGATCGGGGTGATGAGATTGAACTACGTACGACTTTCGTAGAACCGATAGAAGTACAAGACAAAGACGAAGAGTAAAAATATATTTTGCAACAAAAAAGCCGTCCTGATAGCTATCGGGACGGCTTTTTGCTTTTATGTTTTCTGATTAGAACTTTACTCCCACATCCAGCGAGAAGCCGTTGTTCTTAATACCAATGTTCTTGTCATTTAACACATCACGGTAAAAATCGTCGGTGTTGGAAAGGCCTCTGTGATAGGTAAGGCCAGCAAAAAGCTTGGTGCTCTCACCCATCTGGAACTCAGCGCCGCCGCCAAGTATAGCATCGGTCTCAAAAATGCTAAAGCGCTTGGATACTTTTTCGCCGCTGATCACTTTTTTGTCATCAACTTTAGCAGAAACTTTCGTGTTAAGCGAGCCACCAACTTGGAAGTATAAAATAGTGCCTGGGGCAACCTCGTTCGTAAAAAGCTTAAGCGTAACTGGAAGTTCGATATATTGTAAAGAATTATCATCCTTTTCTGTTCTTGAACTGCCAAGTTCATCAACATAGGTATAAGAAATCTCGCCGCCTTTGCTGCGATACACAAGCCCTGTGCTGAAAGCGTAGTTCTGGGCAAAGAAATAATCCGCTACAACGCCAATGCCTAAACCAAGTTTGCCGCCTTCGTTCTTAAAGTTATGCCTATCTTCGGCTATAAAGCGTGGGCTTGATATGGTGGGTGATACCATTAAACCAATTTCAACCTGGGCCATAGACGTAAACCCAGCCAATAAAAAGAGTACTAAGAGTGTGATTTTCTTCATGAGCATAATTAAATTGATGCATTAGTGTTACACTAATACGTAAGAACCCTCTATTTTTGTACAAATATACACGATAATGTATTACAGATTTTTAATACTAGCAGTACTATTATTTACTTTCGGGTGCAAAAAAAAGGGATGTGATATACCCGAAGAGGTAGCTAAAATACCGGTACAGGTTGAAATAGAGCGTTTAGAGAAGCCTTTTTATGGCGCAGATACAAGAGAGGCCATGACCGGGTTTCTGGATAAAAATCCATTGTTCGCAGAAGTATACCTGCAGCGCAGCGAGTACCCTTCCGATTCTGTGCTGATGCGATCGTTGCTGCCTTTAACAAACAATGCATCGCTTGATACATTGGTGCAGGAAGCAGTGGATAAATTTGGCGACATGCAACCAGAGAAGGAGCAATTGGAAACCGCCTTCAAATTTATCAAACACCATTACCCTGATTTTGATCCGCCGCAGGTAAAAACATTTGTAACCGGGCTCGGCACACTGGGCAATGATTTGTTTGTGTCGGATACACTGCTGGTTTTTGGCCTGGATTATTTTATTGGCAAAGACGCTACCTACCGCCCTCAGGCATACGAGTATATTCTGAAGCGCTACGAACGCGAAAAGATGGTGCCTGCTGCCATGCTGCTATTATCTAACCGTTTTAACAAGGCCAACCTGAAAGACAGATCGTTGCTTTCGGAGATGATAAGTATGGGTAAGGCTTACTACTTTGTACAACAGGTGATGCCTTGCACCCCAGATTCTCTGATCATCAGCTACACTGACCAGCAACTGGTAGATGTGCACCACAACGAGGGCCGTATTTGGGCACACTTTATTGAGAAGAGCCTGTTATATGAGAAAAACCCTTTCCAGATCCAGAAATACATCGGCGAACGACCTTCTACGCCAGAAATAGATGGTAAAGCACCGGGGCGTATTGGTACCTGGCTTGGCTGGCAGATCGTGCGTGCTTACATGGAGCGCAACCCTAATGTAACACTGCCTCAGCTGATGGCTGACACAGATTACCGGAAGATTTTCAGCGAGTCGAAGTATAAGCCTAAGAAGAAGTAACCCGATGGGTTAGCCCCTGATGCATATAGCCGTATTTAACCAGCACCACCACAACCCTGATTGCCCTGCTACCTGCAGGCATTATACCTTTTTGGAGGAGCTGGCAAAACGGCACCAGGTTACGCTTATTACCAGCAACGGCTGGCGCAGCATCCGGATAACCGATAAGTATAACTGGGCACCCAAAGGCGTAAAATTGCACGAATGTAAAATACCTTACGCCAATAAGATGGGTATATTGCAGCGCTTCTTCTCTTTTGCGGGCTACGCAGCTTATAGCTTCTGGAAAGGCTTAACTATGCCGAAGCCCGACGTAATCTGGGCCATTTCCACACCACTTAGTACCCCTTGGGTGGCAGCACAGGTTGCAAGTATACGAAACGTGCCATGGGTGTTTGAGGTGCAGGACCTGTGGCCGAGTTTCCCGATAGAGATGGGGGCTGTAAACTATAAATGGATGGAGCAGTTGCTTTATCGCACCGAGAAAAATCTCTATAACAGTGCCAGCCACATTATTACCCTTTCACCGGACATGAGTGCTTATGTAGCTGGCTTAGATATTTCAATCAAAAAAATCACAACAAACTATAACGGCACAGACATAGCTCAGGCAGATGCTATAAGCGAGCAGGAAGTGGAAGAGCTACGCCTAAAGTATAACCTACAGGGGAAACAGGTTGTATTGTATGCCGGCACTTATGGCCGCGCCAACGATATGCTAACCCTGATGAAGACCATCAAAAGTATGGCCGCTGATGCAAGTATAACTTTTATACTTACAGGCAACGGTTACTATGAGCCCCAGCTAAAGGCACTGGCAGCGCAGGTACCTAATTTATTATTGCTGAAGCCACAGCCACGGCCAGAGGTCTTTAATTTGTTCAGGCTTGCGGCTATCTCGCTGGTTACTTTTAACGATCTGCCTGTACTTGCTACCAACTCCCCGTCTAAATTTTACGATAGCCTGGCCTGTAACACTCCTGTAATTGTTACCAACCCCGGCTGGACGAAACGCTTTGTAGAAGAGTATGGAGTAGGCTGGTACACGCCGGCAGAGCAGCCAGAGGCTTTGGCAGAAAGTATAAAGTATGCACTTAGTCAGCCAGAAGAATTGAAAGCAGCAGGAGCCAGAGGAAAAGCAATTGCCTACCAGCTGTTTGACAGGCAGGAGCTGGTAAAGGAGGTTGAGCAGGTGTTGGTTGGATCTGCTAGAGTATAGTTTTTTTCGTAGGGACAGGTCGCGACCTGTCCGGGAAATGGCAGCAGCTATGAATCTTATACTTAGGACATTGGAATAGCAGATGTTTACTGTCACGGTTAATGACAAGTGGATGGACCTGTAAATGATATTGTAAAGTACGAGCCTTTACTTAATTGATAAGCCGTCTTGCGGACAGGTCGCGACCTGTCCCTACAAATCAGCATTACTTGATCAGTTGCTACTTCCCCAGCATCTCTTTAAACGACTCTTTCCCTACAGGCAATTGCTTTAAGTTTCCGATCAAAAGTATAGCCCTGTCAATCCTGAGTTGGCTGCTTTTTACACTAGCCACATAATGGATGATGTAACGTTGCCTGCCGGGTGTGAGGCCATCAAATCGTTTTCTGCCTTCCAGGTCCTGCTGCAGCAGCTCTTCCAGTTCTTCGGGTACCTCCATGCCATACTTGCTTTCGTCTTTCTCCAGCTTTACCCATACGTCGGAGCCGGCCTGTAAAGCCAGTTGTTTCAGGCGTTTGTTGTTGATGCTGATGTAGCCGCTTCCGTTGCCTAAGGCTACCAGGCCACCCTGAAAAGTAAGGCTGTTATTAATGGTGCAGAGCAGGCGCACATTATACTTACCGCCAAGTTGCTGCACTACCTCCTGGGGCACCTCCAGGTAATGCATGCCCAACAGGTGTGACAGTTTATTGATGCAGGTTTTATACTTTATCTCAGGGACGGATTCGGGCATAAGGCAATAGGTTTTGTAGCTGTAATAAAAAATAAGTTTAACTGAAAATGAGCAGTAAGTATAGCATTAGGCAAGTATAAATTCGAGGCTTCGTTGCTTTTTTATTTTATGGCACAGCTTTTGGATAGGCAGAAACAACAGGGCAAATATCCTAGGTTATGGCTCTGTTTATAATAGAACTATCTAACCTTTTTAATAAGAACGAAGATGAAAAAGATCATAGCAATGCTGGCAATGGGTTTGATGATAACCGGTGCGGCTTATGCGCAGGATGCTCCAAAGAAAGACAAAAAGCAACGGACTGAGCAACGCGGAGAGCGCATGCAGAAGCAAAAGAAGTCTCCTGAGGAGATGGCTGCCAAACGCACAGAGATGCTCACAAAAAAGTATGACCTGAACAAATCGCAGGAAAAGAAACTGCAGGCCCTGAACTTGAGACATGCACAGGAGAAACATGCTTTGCACGCCAACCGCGGCGAAGCCAGAGACCATAGGAGCGCACGTGGCGAAATGCAGGGCAGCAAAGCGCGTTACGAGGCCGAGCTAAAGGATATTTTAAACAAAAAGCAGTATGCCCAGTACGAAGCCGATAAAGCTGCAAAACATGCTAAGCATGAGCAAAAGCGTGAACAGCGCAAAGCTCAAAGAGGAGGAAGAATGCAAAGAAGCGAAAGATAAGAGAATGCAAAAAGGGAGGCTACACAGCCTCCCCTTTTTTGTCTACTGTAAAGTATAAACCTACTCTTTCAGAACCATATCAATGCACATAACGGCGCCAAGTATAAGCAGGCGTATGTTGTTATCCTGCGGCACCTGGTCGGTAATGGTAAGTATGTAGTTGTCGGCTGATGTGAAAAGCTCTTTGCCAATGCCAGCCCATTTTTTGCTTACGCGAGCAAACTCCAGGGTATCTTTTACAAATTTAAAGTCCCAGCTGGTCCATTTGCCTTGCAGCGTGAACAGGTAATTATCACCAGCATCTACTATATTAAACTTTCCGCCAATCGAGAAAAATTTCTGCTTTAAACGGCCTATCACTTCATCGTTCTCGTCCAGAATCTCTACTGTGGATACAAACAAGGCTACACCTCTTCGCACAGTCAACACTTTTTCACCGTCGGCGGCTCTTACTTCAATGTTAAAAGGTGTCATTCGCTTGTAATCTGTAAAGCGAATCAGCCTGGTAAAGAAGCCAAGGCTTTCTTCACGGCAGGTCAGGATTTCCTTCTGGGTGTGCGGATCGTAGATATCGTAGTTATTAGCAGCTTTAAAAATGCCGGTATGCTCTTTTACAAAGTATGAATTCTGGTTTAAAATAGGGTGCATGCGGTAAAGTTTAGTATGTTGTAAAGGTAGTTCATACTTTGGATCAAGTATGAACAGACAATATAGGAATTTTGAAGTATAAGCAGTTTCAAATAAAGACCATTTACTCTTGTGCTAAACTCTAAGTGAACCACGAAAGGCCCTGGCAGCATAGTAAGATTGGGCTCCGTTGTGATATATAAATACATGTCCGTAGCGGTAATCACCAAACAAAGCTCCTCCGAGCTTTCTAATTTCAGAAGGTGTTTTTACCCAGCTGGATGTTTTAGCGTCAAATTCTCCAAGTTTTTGCAGGTGCCGGTACTGCTCTTCTGTTAATAGCTCAAGTCCCATAGCAGCAGCCATATCCAAAGCATTGTTTTCCGGCTTGTGTTCTTTTCTGGACTCCAGCCCTTCACGATCATAGCAAACGCTTCGGCGGCCTTTGGGACTTTCCGGTGCACAATCAAAAAAAATATATTCGCCTGTTTTCTTGTCAAAGCCTACTACATCTGGTTCGCCGCCGGTTATTTCCATTTGATAGAGCGACCACAGCTTTTCAGGATTAGCTTGCAGCCTTGCTTGTACTTCAGACCATTCCAGACCTTGATGGCGGCTTTTGTTTTTCTCAAAACGGGCATTTAGCGTTTTAATTAGTTCTTCGCGTTGTGCTGGAGTTAATTCCTTTTTATTTGCCATAGTGAGTGTATAGCATTTTAGTATGCTGGGAGATGGTGTTAATTGTTTGGATTATGTTGATTGAGCCATTATTTATACTTGCACTCAACGGGTTTGGCCATCAGGCGGCGCAGCTGGTTTATGAGTGTGGTTAGTGCGATTAATATAATGGTGATGTATAAGGTTTTTTGTTCTTCTTGAAATACACTTGCAAGTGAACTTGAGAATTGACTTTTTTACCCATAAACTCAGCTGGTTTCCACACCTTGCCTTTCATGATAGCTTTGATTATTTCGTTTTGAAGCTTTGTATTGAGACTATCAATCGAAGTGTATGCTGGATACATTACATCGTAAACTCTCTTAATCTCAAAGTTCTTTTGCTTTCTGTGTACTGCTATTACACTAATTTTACCTTTAGTATCAACATTGATGATAAAGTTTTGAAAATTTGAGTCATCAAGGCCACTGTAGAGTTCACTATCTACTTGAATCAGCAGCGTGTCCAGCGGAACCTTAGGCTCAGGCTTTTGATATTCTTCTGAATATGCAATGTTCCGAATCGCGGTTCTCTCGAAAATAATCTTATTTAGGTCTATACTGTTACCTAACTTTAAGATTTCCAATTCTTCCTTCCTGATATTCTCAAAGGAGCTATAAGGCTTGGAGTTAGAGCAGAAGTAGCCAAAAGCTAAATCTCCTTTATACTCATAGGCGTAAACGAGCCAGCTTTCTCCTTCATTTACACTAAAGTCGCATGAAGTATAGTTTCCTGTGTACCTGCCTTCTGCATTTTGAGTGAATGTGAGCTCTTTGGGTTTTGCCTTATTTGCTTTAAAGTGCTTATCTATTTTTAGAGTAACTGTATAGGTCAGGGAGTCGGCTGCATATTCCTTTTCAATAACTGAACCCCAAATAACATACTTCGATTGTAGGAATTCCAGAGCGACAGGTGGTGGATCGCAGGAGCATGCCAAAGAATACAATGGAAGTAGTAAGAACGTGATTAATGCATATTTCATTATTTGCTTTTATTTGCCCTAGCTAGTGTATTAACGGAAGTCTATTCGGCTTATCTGTTGATTTTGACAGATAAACTGAATTATATAAATGTAATATAGTATAAACTATATCAACCCACAACCAAAAAAGCCCACCGCAACAATAGTCGCAGCAGGCTTCCATACTTTATACTTTAACCCTATTACATTCCACCCACCTTGTTCTCCGGGTCATCGGGAATATTCGGAAAGTATTTTTGGAAAAAGGCGCAAAAGTGAGTGAGGGGGCATTCTTCGCATTTAGGACGGCGGGCAACACAGATATAGCGGCCATGAAGTATAAGCCAGTGGTGCGCTTTGGCTACCAGGTCGTTTGGCAGGTTGCTTACCAGCTGCTTTTCTACCTCTAGTGGGGTTTTCGCTTTTTTATCAACCAACCCTAAGCGTTTACTTACACGGAACACGTGCGTATCTACGGCCATGGCAGGCTGGTTCCAGATAACCGATACAATAACGTTGGCTGTTTTGCGGCCTACGCCGGGCAGCTTTACCAGCTGCTCCACGGTATCGGGGATTTCGGAGTTAAACTGCTCTACCAGCATTTTACCCAGGCCGGCAAGGTGCTTTGCCTTGTTGTTGGGGTAGGATATACTTTTAATGTAAGGGAATATCTCTTCCGGGGCAGCCGCTGCCAGGTGCTCCGGCGTAGGAAAAGCCTCGAACAGGGCAGGCGTAACCATGTTTACGCGCTTATCGGTGCATTGCGCGCTAAGTACAACGGCAAGTATAAGCTCGTAGGGGTTGGTGTACGCGAGTTCGGTTTCAGGCTCCGGGAAGTTCTGTGTAAAGTAGTCTACCAGCAGCCTGTAACGTTGTTTCTTAAGCATAAAAAAAGTTTGCAATCGGTTAAGACTGCAAACTTAAGCTTTTTGAGTAATTAAGTATATTTTGTACAGCGCGCTGGTGTGGGCTTTTAAGCGCAGTGTCTAAAAGGTTCTGGATCTGTAAGAGCTCGGAGCAGCCTTCAGCCAGCTCGTTGTCGTGCATAAATGCCGCTTCCAGCTGCGTGCAGGCATCATCTGCCAACTCGTTATATACATACTGGATCAGCTCATTCTGAGTAGAGGTTTTTATCATAAGCAATATTACTGTTTAGCATCTTTTTCCTCAGGTTTATAAGCGCATAGCGCATACGGCCTAAGGCAGTGTTGATGCTCACACCAGTAGAGTCTGCTATCTCCTGAAAGCTCATGTCGGCGTAATGGCGCATCATAAGCACTTCCCGCTGCGACTGCGGCAGCGTTTGGATAAGCTCTCTTAAACGGGCATGGGTGTCCTCTTTTACCTGGAACTGCTCCGCAGAGTCTTCTGCAAAAGCCATGGTATTGAACACATTGCTACCGTCTTCCAGCGTGATCATCGGGCTACGTTTCTCTTTGCGGAAAAAGTCGATTGCCAGGTTATGGGCAATACGGCATATCCAGGAAGAGAACTTGCCTTCTTCGTTATACCTGCCGCTCTTCATGGTGTGGATAGCTTTAATAAAAGCATCCTGCATCAGGTCTTCGGCTGTATACGTGTCCTTTACAATTAATAAGATCGTGGTGTAAACTTTGTTTTTGTGTCTGTTTACTAGCTGTTCAAACGCATTCTCATTACCTGCGATGTAAAGCGAGACTAAAGCAGAGTCGCTTACTTGCGTAGTTGTATTCATCTTAAAGCTACATTAGTTTAACGTAGAGCTTTATATCATATTGTTGCGTTTAGGTTTTTAAACAAAGTTTTTTTGAAGTGAAGAATCAAATATATGTAATGCATTTTATTTGTGCAAGCCTGGCATCGTACCCTTGCCTAAATAAATTTGTTACCTTCAGCATTATCAAAGCTTCCGGTGCAGAAGCTTACTATAGTTGATAAAACCTTATACGGTAGGATAATATAAAAGAGTGTTAAAATCCTTCAATTTAGTTTTCCACATATAGTAAATGTGCCTTGTTTTAATAATTAGGCGGTTTCTGAATAAGTTGTGTGAAAGAATTAAGTTATTACGCTGCATTAGAGCATGCATCAACTGCGGAAATTTAAAGATATAATTAAGCTGCTGAGCCAGAATTTTTAAGCAGATTAAAGCAAAAACGGCCTTAATTTATAAGGCCGTTTTTAATGCTTATACTGTATGTCTGAAAATAGATAGTTGCAGATTGGAGTGTGTCATGCAAGTGCTTACACGGCGGGTGCCGTTAAACGTTTTACTTGCCTGTAACTATACTATAGGCTGCCTGGTACGTGTATCGATCATGCCCATCTTCATCTGAAAAACCTGTGCAATGCTGATAGCTTTTTGTTTTGCTTCGGCTGCCTTGTCGCCTTCAAACAGTTTGTCTATAGTTTTTGTAAACAGCTCCACCCACCGGCTAAAGTGATGCCGCTCTATTGGTAAGCTCACGTGCTTCGGAAATGGCTGGCCTTTATAAGCCATGCTTCCCAATAGCACGGTACTCCAGAAAGTATACATCAGGGGCAGATGGGTATCCCAGTTTACTTTAGCAAAACCGTTAAAAACCGGCGACAGCAACTCGTCCTGGTTTACGGCATCGTAAAAAGTATTAACCAGTAATTTAATATCCTCTTCGTTTTCCAGGTCTCGTTTCATTAATCTCTTTGCTTATTGCTATTGCTCTTACAGCTGACTAAATCAGTTTGTTAGCTGTATAAGAGCAGTATTCTTAAAAAGAAGCACAAGTTTAAGGGCTTTTTTGCTACAAGAAAATGATATAGGTCACTTTGAAGTATAAACTTTAAAACAAAGTATAACCGTTGAGCCGGACATTAGCAGTAACCGGAAAGTATCGGGCATAAAAAATCCTTCGAAAGAGCTGAGGATTCTTGCCGAAGGATAATTTGCTAAATAAAATCGGGTATTATTTCCTGCTATAGCCTTTCAGGCGGTTTAAGATCAGGAGTAGTTTACGGTTGATTTCACGTTCTTCTACAGGTTTGCACTGCGCCGTAATGTCGCATGGTTTCTGTAGTTTTTTCTCTACTGCTTTTAAATGTTCCAGGTAGCACTCTAGCGTGGTGCAGGATACATTTTTAAGTGTATCGTCGGTGGTGTCAGTTTCAGTTTTATACTTCAGGTTAATAGCTTTCGAAATCTCAACATTGATCATCTTTGTCAAGTCAGCATCAGTCATTATCTCCTGCTGGTACACCTTTCGCTCAATGTTCTCCAATAAATATCGGATGTCCAGTTGCTTCATAATTCAAACTTTAATAGTGGTAAGATGTTTTATATAATGCCTTGCGGCAATTTAAAGTACGCTAAAATTGCAAGCGCACACTAACGAAAAAGTTAAAATAGCAATACGTTAATCTTTACTTAGTTTTAGTAACAAGACTTTAACAGAATGGTTACTTTGAAATAATTTTTAAAAAGGCCGAATGGCTATAGCTGTGTTTCTGCGCAGATGGCGAGCTATAAATTTTTATACTTAAGATGTACGCGTTGTGTTGCCCTTTAAACCCATAAAAAAGTTAAAAAAACGAAGGCGGGTTGGCATAGCTGGGGCAGTATTGGATTGTTTATACTTTTAAATGACGCTTTGCTCGCTGCAAACAATGTTTTTAACTGGTTTTAAGCCTGATTTTAAGAATCTGCTAAGTGTAATATTTATGATGCAAATACCCGGCCTGAGGACTGCAATATCTGAACAGGAACCAGTGCATGGCAGCGGCAGTTTATGTAGCTTTGTGCCCTCTTAATTTACTTTACCCCAATTCATGAAGCTTACCTCCCCGCACGACCCTTTCGCGGTACTGCGCATTCCGGATTTCAGGTTGTATGTTTCGGCCCGGCTATGTATAACACTGGCCATGCAGATACAGGCCGTAATTGTTGGCTGGCAGATCTACGATATTACCAAAGACCCGCTTTCGCTGGGGCTTATTGGTCTGGCTGAGGCTCTGCCTTCCATAGTTGTATCGTTGTATGCGGGCTATGTAGCCGATGTGGTGGTGCGTAAAAAGATCATTGTAGCAGTTATTATAGTGTTGTTATTTTGCTCTGCTGCGCTGCTGTTCTTTACATTGGATGTCAGCCAAATACTACAGCAGCACGGGGTAATGCCTATTTATGCGATAATCTTTTTAAGCGGACTTGCCCGTGGGTTTATGGGGCCGGCTGTGTTTTCGTTTATGCCACAGTTAGTAGCCAACAAGCAGCTTTATGCCAATGCCATTACCTGGAGCACTACCACCTGGCAGGCAGCCTCGCTGGCTGGCCCGGCTTTGGGTGGCCTGATCTATGGTTTCTGGGGTGTAAGTATGGCTTATTCCGCAGATCTGGTACTGGTATTGCTATCGCTGGTGTTTTTCACACTCATCGCTTCCAGGCCTTTGCCCGAAAATGCCAACCCACAAAATTTTAAAGACAGCCTGCGCACCGGTTTAAAGTTTGTATTTGGCAACCAAATTATACTTAGCGCCATCTCCCTTGATCTTTTTGCCGTACTTTTTGGCGGAGCTGTAGCTTTGCTGCCTGTTTTTGCCTCCGATATATTGAATATGGGTCCCGAAGCGCTTGGCTTTATGAGAGCCGCACCTGCAGTAGGCTTTGTGCTGATGGCAGTAGTTATGGCTTATAAACCTATATCGCGGAATGCAGGCAGGAAAATGCTGTGGTGCGTGGCAGGGTTTGGAGTGTGTATCGTGCTGTTTGGCCTTTCTACTAATTTCTGGTTCTCGATGGTGCTGCTGGCCTTAAGCGGCGCTTTTGATAGTATAAGCGTTATCATCCGCTCTACCCTCATCCATACGTTAACTCCTGAATACATGAAAGGCAGGGTGTCGTCTGTGAACAGTATTTTCGTGGGCTCCTCTAACGAAATAGGCGCATTCGAATCTGGGTTTACGGCAAGGCTAATGGGTACCGTACCTGCTGTGGTGTTTGGTGGCCTGATGACATTGCTGGTAGTTGGGGTAACAGCTTTTAAAGCAGATAAACTCCGCAACCTGGACATGACACCTAAACCGGAGTTGGCTTAGTATACTTTTTATACAAAAGCAGAGACGCCCCAGAGCAGGTATCGTCCGGGGCGCCTCTTTTCTTTTTACGGAATCGCTATTTAGCTGTTTCCTTTTTCTCTTGTTGGGCTTTGTTGGCTTTGCGTGGGCGTCTGTTGCCGTACGTGCCTTTGGTAATTTTGCCTTTGCGTGATTTTTTATCGCCTTTTCCCATAAGTGATTTGGTTAGTATGGTTAGTTACTATTTAGCCATACGCACAAAGTATAAAAACAGGTTACTTATACTTTAATTACTCCAGTATAACCCGCTGGTGCACTACCTCATCGCCGGAAGTGGCTGTAAGTATAAATAACCCTTTATACTGGCGCAGCTCATCAGGGCTTAGCTGCACGGCTCCACGTTGTACCAACTTTGTGAGTACTACCTTACCCGACATGTCTTTTAACTCCAGCAGGGTTTGGCGCGTTTCCCTGCTATTTCGGATAAGTACTTCGCAGTTACCGTTGCGGCAAGGGTTTGGTGCCATCGTAACCTGCATAGCGGTTGCCCTGTCGTTGCTTACAGCAATAGTTTTGGAGTATTCAAACTGTCCGTCGTAATCCACTTGCTTTAGCCTGTAGTAATTTGTGCCTTGTAGTGGGTTTATATCGAGGTAAGTATAGTTTATGGCTATACTTGAGTTACCGTTACCATTTACTTTAGCTATTTGCTCAAAGGCCTGGCCGTCAGCACTGCGTTCTACCTCAAAGTGGCTGTTATTTTCTTCGCTGGCTGTACTCCAGTTCAGGGTGATACCGTTTTGGGTTGGCAGGCCTGTAAAGCTGGTTAGTTCTACTGCCAGTGGTATAAGTGCGCCGCAATCCAGGGCTTCATCCCAGATAATATCTACTGTTACTCTTTGGCCGCTAGTAAATTCTATTGTTAGTTTCAGCTTGCCATCCTTAAATGAGTTTTCGTTTACCACAAAAGCATAGGTCTGGATTACGCCAGGTTGTATCTGGTTGCCTGTAAGTATAACTGCCTGCCCTTGTGTTGGTGTTAACCTTATTTCTGTAACGTCGGTGCATGCCTGAAAAATAATCTCTACATCAAGCTTCGGGTTCTGGCTTTCGCCGGGCAGGTTTACGTGGGGTGTAACGCTTTGGTATCCTAAGGTAATGCAGCCATCTGGCGATGCGTAGAAGCATTCTTGGTCTGGCAGGTTGGTGTTTTGGGCCTGCGCCTTATCAGGCAGATAGCTGCAGAATACAAGAAGAAGAGCAGTGTATAGTAATAAAGTATACTTTTTCATAGTATGGGTATTTAAGTTCTTTCTCACGATAGCATCAGCAGCATACCCCTAAGCAAAACAGGTAAATGTGGCAGGTTGCCTTAGAGAAGGGTGTAGGCCCTAAGGCCAAATGTAGCATTGCAGTTTATGTGCAAACCAGGAAGGGCAATGATACCTGGTAACAGGATAGCTGCCAGGCAAAGCGTGTCTTTTAAAATATTCTGTAAATAATAAATGGCACAGCCTTGCAGCAACTATAAGTTATGCAGCGGCTATATAGATGTGTACGAGGCTTATGTTATCCTGTTAATATTTAAGGATAGCTTTTTGGTGAAATACAGTGCAATAGAGGTGGCATGCGAGGCCCTGATGCAAGGCTTATCTAAAAGAGTATAATATCCTAAACCTTTTTGCTGCCACAGCTGTTACAAAAAGATGCTTTGGTGCACTCTAACAGAGGGTTTAAAGGCTCTGATAAACATCTTTTACCAGGTTTTAGAATCTCCTTCAAAAAGAGGGTAGCTATTTGTAACTTTACAAAATTATCTAAAAAGAAAAGGGCCGCGTTACGGGTATAAACCTGTTGTTACGGCCGATGCTTTTATGGCAAACATTCCTGACTATAACCTCGACGAACTCGACGCACGCCAGAACATTATTATCAAAGGGGCGCGTGTTCATAATCTGAAAAACCTTAGCGTAGCGCTGCCGCGCAACAAATTCATAGTTGTCACGGGTCTTTCCGGGTCCGGTAAATCATCATTGGCTTTCGATACCTTGTATGCCGAAGGGCAGCGCATGTACGTAGAAAGCCTTAGTTCTTACGCACGCCAGTTTCTGGGCCGTATGGATAAACCTGATGTAGACTACATTAAAGGTATTAGCCCGGCCATTGCCATCGAGCAGAAGGTAAGTATAAAAAATAACCGCTCTACGGTAGGCACCAGCACTGAGATTTATGATTACCTGAAGCTGCTCTACGCGCGTATTGGTAAAACTTATTCACCGGTTTCTGGCGAAGTGGTACAGAAAGACTCTGTGGCCGATGTGGTGGACTTTATTTTCTCACTGGAGGATGAGGCCAGGGTAATGATATTGGCACCGCTGTTGCAGCACAAAGAACGCACGCTTGCCAAGGAACTGGACCTGCTTTTGCAGAAAGGTTACTCTAGGATATATGCAAACGGCGAAGTATACTTTATCGAGGAGCTGCTGGAAGAGAAAAAGCCAAACCTGGGCAAGGAAGTATACATCCTGATAGACCGTGCGGTAATCTACAAATCAGACGAGGACCTACAGTTTCGGATTGCCGACTCGGTACAAACTGCTTTTTTCGAAGGGCATGGCGAGTGCCGCGTAAAGTATGGCGATGGTGAGGAGCGTGTTTTCTCTGACAAGTTTGAATTGGACGGCATCGTGTTTGAAGAGCCTTCGGTTAACTTCTTCAGCTTTAACAACCCTTACGGCGCTTGCCAGACCTGCGAAGGCTTTGGTAGTGTGTTAGGTATAGACCCTGACCTTGTAATCCCTGATAAAAGCCTGACAGTTTATGAAGGAGCCGTCGCACCGTGGCGTTCTGATAAAATGAACGAATGGTTGCAGCCGCTTATTAAAAACGGCATACGCTTCGATTTCCCGATCCATAGGCCTTACAACGAACTTTCGGAAGCCGAGCAGGAACTGCTGTGGAAAGGTAACAAGTATTTCGACGGTCTAAACGATTTCTTCAGGCATGTGCAGCAGCAAACGCATAAAATACAGTACCGCGTTATGTTGTCGCGTTACCGTGGCCGCACCACCTGCCCCGATTGCAAAGGCTCCAGGTTGCGCAAAGATGCCAGCTATGTAAAAGTAAACGGCAAAAGTATAACCGACCTGGTATTGATGCCAATTACTCAGACCTTAGCCTTTTTCCAGAACCTCGAAATATCAGAGCACGAACATAAAGTGTCCGAACGCCTGGTAACAGAAGTTACAAACCGCCTGGGCTACCTGGTGCGTGTGGGCCTGGGTTACTTAACCCTTAACCGTTTGTCCAATACCTTATCCGGTGGCGAAAGCCAGCGTATTAGCCTGGCAACTTCATTGGGCAGTGCTTTGGTGGGTTCTATGTATATCCTAGATGAGCCAAGTATAGGCCTCCACCCGAAAGACTCCGAGCAGTTGATCGGTGTGCTTAAAACGCTGCAACAGCTGGGCAATACCGTAATTGTGGTAGAGCACGAGGAGGAAATGATGCGCGCCGCCGATCAGTTGATTGATATTGGTCCGGAGGCTGGTTCTGGTGGTGGTAACCTGATGTTCCAGGGCTCTTTTGAGGAGATGACCAAAAGCGCCGACACTTATACCGCTAAATACCTTTCCGGTAAAATGGAAGTGCCTGTTCCCGCGCAGCGTCGTAAATGGCGCAATGCAATCGAAATTATTGGTGCCCGTGAGAACAACCTTAAAAACCTAAGTGTGAAAGTGCCGTTGGGCGTGATGACGGTGGTAACTGGGGTAAGTGGCTCTGGTAAATCAACTTTAATTAAGAAGATTCTGGCCCCGGCAATGCAAAAACTGCACGGCTCAAGCTCAGAGGCTACAGGTAAGTTCGATAAACTGGTCGGGGATTATGGCAAAATAGAGCACGTGGAGTTTGTGGACCAGAACCCGATCGGTAAATCTTCGCGCTCTAACCCGGTAACGTATGTAAAAGCTTACGATGCTATCAGAACCTTGTATGCCGACCAGCCGCTGGCAAAGTCACGTGGTTTTAAGCCGTCGCATTTCTCGTTTAACATAGAAGGCGGCCGTTGCGAAGTATGTCAGGGTGAGGGCCAGGTAAAGATCGAGATGCAGTTTATGGCTGATATCTACCTGACCTGCGAGAGCTGCCACGGCCAACGCTTTAAACAGGATGTGCTGGATGTAAAGTATAAAGAGAAAAACATCTCCGAAGTACTGGACATGACCATTGCCGATAGTATAAACTTCTTTGCAGATCAAAATAAAATTGTGGAGAAATTAAGGCCGCTAAACGATGTTGGCTTGGGCTATATCCGTTTGGGGCAGTCCAGCAATACCTTGTCAGGTGGGGAGGCCCAGCGTGTAAAACTGGCATCATTTTTAACCAAAGGCGCGCAGCCGCATCAGGATAATATCTTGTTTATCTTCGATGAGCCAAGCACCGGCCTGCACTTCCACGACATCAGCAAACTGTTAACGTCCATCAACGCGCTAATTGAAAACGGAAACACTGTTGTTATCATAGAGCACAACATGGACATCATTAAATCCGCTGACTGGATCATTGACCTTGGCCCTGAAGGAGGCACTAACGGCGGGCATTTGCTGTTTGAAGGTACCCCGGAGGACATGGCAAAATTGGAGGATAACCATACGGCTAGATTTTTGAAAACGCGGTTGTAATCGAAAGTATAAGTATAAAAAGCCGCTGCAAAGTATAAATGCAGCGGCTTTTTTATTTTACCCCGCCCCAGCCCCCTCCTAAAAACAGGGGAGGGAGATCAGGTGTCGATTTAAATACCCCCTCCTGTTTTTAGGAGGGGGCTGGGGGAGGTAAACCATAATTTACTAACTTGCCGTACTAGCTAAGTCAAGTATAAAACAAACATCAAAGTATAAAACATGAGAAAACGTATAGTTGCAGGAAACTGGAAAATGAACAAGACCTACGAGGAGGCACTTTCGCTGGTATCGGAGATCGATAACATGGTGAGAGACGAAGTAAACGGCGATGTGACCGTGATTGTGGCTCCTCCATTTCCGTTCCTGCAAAGTTTAGGTAAGCTAACGCAAGGCAACGACCTGATGCACCTGGCGGCCCAGAACGTAAGCGAACACGACAGCGGTGCGTTTACCGGCGAGGTATCAGCAAGTATGCTAAAGTCGGTTGGTACGGAGTATGTAATTATTGGCCACAGCGAACGCCGCATGTACCACCACGAAGATGCCCAGACACTTTACAAAAAACTAAAAGCAACCATAGCACAAGGCCTGAAGCCTATCTTCTGCTGCGGCGAACCATTGGAAGAGCGTGACGCTGACAACCATTTTGAGTATGTGGGCAAGCAACTCCACGATAGCCTTTCTTATTTAAGCAATGAAGAGTTTGACCAGGTAACAGTGGCTTATGAGCCGATCTGGGCTATTGGTACAGGCCGCACAGCCAGCAGCCAGCAGGCACAGGAAATGCACGCTTATATCCGTGAGCAATTATCCAGAATGTTCGATGCAGAGGCTGCCTTTAACACAAGTATACTTTACGGCGGCAGCTGCAACCCGGGCAATGCCAGAGAGCTTTTTGCCCAGGAAGATGTGGATGGTGGCCTGATTGGCGGTGCATCGCTTAAGTCCCGTGACTTTACGGACATCATCAAGTCTTTCTAAAAAATAAAATTAAAGTATAAAAAGGCTGCCGACGCAATTAGTTGGCAGCCTTTTTTGTTAGGGCATATAGTTAATTTAACTATCTTTAAAGTATGCAAATTCTGATTACACTTTGGTTTGCCTTATTACCGCTGTTTTCTGTGACAGAAGAGGCTCCTGCTCCCGTTAATAGAGTAATTGCAGCCCGCGATTACTGTAAAATTTATGGTGCGGTTTACCTGGAGCGCGACCCAAAGTATAAAAACACAGCTGCCCACACTGTTTACCTGAACGAAGAGGAGGCTTTTGCCAACATGGTAGTATACCGGGAGAACAATAAACTATTTGCTGATGCTACTGCAGTTTGGTATCTTACACCTAATAAAGCGTTTGCCGACCACATAGTTTATGTAACCGACAACCGTAACTTTGCAGACTTTACCGTGCATTTTACCAATGTGCGATCGTTTGCCGCTTGCCGCGAATAATACAAATATGGATTTTATAGAAGTAACCCTTAAAGTAGACGCTGATTATGCGGACATACTTACAGCCGAACTCGGAGAGCTTGGCTTCGACGCTTTTGTGGAGACAGAAGACGGTTTTAGTGCATACATAGACGAGGACAAGTTCTCGGAAGAAGATCTGAAAGAGGTTTTCCAACGCTATGCAGCACTTGTACAAGTAGATTATACTACCCAAAAAATTGAGCGGCAGAACTGGAACGAGGAATGGGAACGCAACTTTGAGCCGCTGTTCATCGGCGGGCAGGTTTCGGTAAGAGCCTCTTTTCACGAGAAACCGGCCATCGCGAAGTATGATATCGTGATCAACCCGAAAATGTCTTTTGGCACGGGTCACCACGAAACTACCACGCTTATGATAGAGAACCAGCTGGCCTTGGACCACCAGGGCAAACGCGTGCTGGACATGGGTTGCGGTACGGGTATACTTGCCATAATGGCCGGAGAACTGGGCGCAGCAGAGATAGTGGCCGTAGAGATAGAAGACTGGACTGTTGAAAACGCCCGCGAAAATGCAGAATTAAATGGCTACGGAAGTATAGATGTGCGCTTGGGCGGTGCTGAGACCATCGAAGGCGATAAGCCTTACGATATTATACTAGCCAATATCAACAGAAACGTTCTGTTAGAAGATATGCCAGCTTACAAAGCTGTGCTTATACCAGAGGGCTGGCTTTTGTTAAGCGGTTTTTATACAGAAGACTTGCCTGTTATACAGCAGCGTGCAACTGAACTTGGGCTCAATTACATCTCGCACCGGGTTAAAAACAACTGGGTGTCAGCAATATTTAAAGCAAGCTAACCTTAACCATACTGCTATGAGGCATAAACTTTTACCCTTCTTCTTTTTTTTATCGATAGTGGCGGCGCAGGCCCAATCCAAAGTTTCGGAGAAGCCTGCTGATTTTGTGGCGGATGTGAAAGCGATGTTGATTACGGGTAAAGCGTCGAATGCCGAAAAACTTGGCGCTGATCTGGAAGCTGTCTGGAACAGCGGTACGCTTACCACTAAGCAGCAGAAAGAGATCATCGACATAACCCAGGGGCTGTATCGTAAGCGTATGCGCGTAAACCCGCACTACGAGCAATTCTTTACCATGGTAACGGCTGGTGTAAATAACCAGAACATGCGCGGCAAGCAACTCGACGACATGCTGGAAGTTACAGCCAAGGCCGTGCAAAATGAAGATGGGAAGCACCTGGAAACGTTTCTGCACACGGCTAGTTTATACTTAAAGAGCAACCGCATTTACCAGAATACCTACTATAGGTTAAATACTTCCGGGGGCAGTTTTAGCTTTGCATACGAGGGCACAAGCAAGCCAACAGGCGATGATAAAACAGAAGATGCCTGGGGAACGTCATGGGACGATGAAGTAAATGAAAACGGAGAACTGCTGGAAGATGATGGATGGGGCACGGTTACACCGACTCCTAAAAAAGAAGACAAGAAGAAAGCCGAAAAGAACCGGAAAGAAAGTTTAAAGCGTCAGTTTATACCTGCGCAGCCCAAAGTAAGCGGGCCTGTTCTAAAGCTCGAGAACGTAAACCTGACCTTCGTTACGCCCTGGGACTCTACCGGGATAAAGAAAACCAACGGGCAGCTGATGCTTGCAAGCAACATGTTTGTAGGCGAGGGGGGCACGTTTGATTGGCAGGCTGATGGCACACAGGCCTCTGCTGAGATACGGAAGTATAACTTTAACACCTCCTTTGCCGGTTTTAAAGCACCAGACGTTACTGTAACATACCCGTCTGTTCTGGCAACACCCGTTGATGGTGCTATGGAATGGATCAGCGGTAAACGCAAAACAGCCGAATACCCTTATCCTAAGTTTGCCACATTTACTAACGATGCCAAGCTAAAGACCTTAGGCGATAACATTGCTTATACAGGAGGCTTCTCGATGCAGGGCAACCTGTTAGGCAGCAGGCCTTTGGATAATAGCTTGTCAGAGATTGTCGTGTCTGCTAACGGGGAACGCAAGTTCCGCTCTATGGCCCGCAACTATACTATAAACGACTCGCTTATTATGGCTAATCGGGCTTCGATAGCTATTTACCAGCAAAAAGACTCGCTGACGCATCCGGCCATGCAGCTGCGCTTTTCTAAACCGAAGCAAGTGCTCACCCTTACTAAAGATAAAGGCCCTTACGCACGCACACCATTTTACGACACATTCCATAAGCTGGAAATAACCGCGGAAAGGCTGCACTGGGATCTTCGTTCGCAGGACATCGATTTTTCCGTTATCAACTCAAAGTCACTGGTGCCGGTACAGATAGAGTCCTCGCATTATTACTCTAATAACCGTTATCAGCAACTGGTAGGTGTTGCGCCTTTCCACCCGCTGCAGGTATTTATAGGGTATGCAGCCAAAGCCAAAAGTAATGGGTTTTATGTTTCTGATGTAGCCAGATCTACCAAGCTAAACGAAAAAGCTATTCAAGAGGCAGCACTGGCCATGCAGCATGCAGGTTATCTCAGCTACGATCCGGGATCAAAGTACATTGAGATGAAAGAAAAGGCATGGCACTATGTACGCTCATCACGCAACCTAAATGACTACGATCATCTGATCATTAAATCATTGGTGCCATCCGGCAGAAACGCTACGCTAAACCTGGAAGACAATAAGTTAACAGTACGCGGTGTAGAGAAGATATCATTTAACAACGATACGGCAAGTGTGTACATCGTTCCAAACAAAAGCGAGGTACACATACTTAAAAACCGTGATATAGAATTTGACGGGCAGGTTTTTGCCAGCAGCCTTGCTTTTAAAGGCTCTAAGTTTAAGTTTAACTACGACGAATTCTCCATCGACCTGACTAAGCTGGATACAGTTGCCCTAATGTCGAGACAGCGCAGATCGCAGGGCGGGGGAGTAACAGACCAGGTACTGACAGGTAAGGGTGGCTCTATAACCGGTAAACTGTACATCAACAAGCCAAACAATAAATCCGGTAAAGAGTATTATGCCGATTACCCTAAATTTGATGCACCAGTAGGAGCGCAGGTAGCTTTCGCAAGGCCAGATGTAGCCGGCGGCGCCTACGATAGCACGGTATACTTTGATATGCCACCATTTAAACTAGATAGCTTAGCCTCAGGTAAAAACACGATTGGTTTTGATGGCACCTTTAACTCCGGAGGCATTTTTCCGCCTATTAAAACAAAGCTGATCATGATGCCGGACGAGACGCTGGGCTTTTATTACCAGCCAGGTGCAAAAGGCCTTGCAGCTTTTAAAGGTAAAGGCATTGCTTACGATACCATTATGATGAGCTCCAGCGGTATACAAAGCAAGGGCAAATTAACTTACCTGACAGCCACTTTACAGGCCCCGGTTTATACTTACTATAAAAATGCAGTTGTTACCAAAGTGGGTAAGACTGCTGTAATAGCCGAGGGCACTTTGGGTGGTACTCAGTTCCCGGTGGCAAAAGTTACAGATTACCACATGAACTGGCTGCCGCAGGCCGATACCATGTACATTCAGACGCAGAATGAGCCGATGAAAGTATACAAGGAGGAGTTTGCCTTTAAAGGTATAGCTAAGCTGTCGCCGACTGGCTTATATGGCGCTGGCGTTGTAGATAACCCCGTGGCAAACGTAACCTCTGCGCAACTGCACTTTAAGCAACGTAACCTGAGTGGTAACCATGCCACCATGATCGCAAAATCTGACGTGGCGGGGCGCCCCGCGATCAAAGCCCGCGATATGGCTTTTGAGTATGACCTTGTAAAAGGTGTGGTTGATTTTGAGAGTGAGGTGAAAGGAGCCGCAAGTATAGAATTCCCGAAAGCACAGTATACCACATCCATGAGCAGTGCCCGCTGGGATATGAATAAGCAGCGCGTAAGCCTTAAAGCCGATGAAAGTGGCAACAAGAACTGGTTTTACTCGCAGCATCCGCAACAGGAAGGTTTGCAATTTGCAGCTGCCAGCGGCGAGTACGATCTTAAAGCCAATACCATACTTGCTGGCGGCGTGCCATATATTACCGTAGGCGATGCGCATGTAGTGCCGGATAGCGGTAATGTAGCAGTTGCCGCCGATGCTACTATCAAGACACTACGCAACGCCAGAATAATTGCCGATACACTGCAGCAATACCATAAATTGTATGCCGGTAACATAGATGTACTGTCCAGGAAAGCATTTAAAGGAACAGCCGTACACGATTATTTTAACGCTGCCTCCGATTCATTTAAACTGACTTTCTCGAACTATGTATACGGTAACCCGCGTGAGAAAAAGAAACCGATATTTACGTTTGCAGAAGCTAACGTAGATGAGCAGAGCCAGTTTTACATTTTCCCGAGGATCCTGTACCGCGGTAAAGTGGTAATGCACGCGCCAAAAGAGCATTTAGACTTCGAAGGTGACCTTAAGCTTAACTTTACCGGCAACCCAGCAGACTCTGACTGGTTTTCATATAAAAAGGACTCACTGAACCCGGCAAACGTTCGTATCCCAATCACGAAGCCGAAAACCGCCGACGGTACGCCGCTCCATACAGGATTGCACATATCCAGGGGCAGTTCTAAGCTCTATAACACATTTGTATCTAAAAAGCAGGATGAGGAAGACCTCGACTTGTTTACTGTAGATGGGCTTTTGTCTTACAACAAGCAGAAAACAGAGTTTAAGATGGGCAGAGAGGGCCGTGCTTACGAAGGGTCTTATGAAGGAAACATGCTGCTTTACAACGAGGCTTCCAATACGATCAGGTTTGAAGGTAAAATGAACCTGGTGAAGCCGATGAAGAACTTCAACATTGAGACTTCGGGCAGCGGAGATGCCAATGTAGACAGCAGCCGCTACAACCTAGATGCTTTTATGGCTTTTGACCTGTCGGCACATAATAACATTCTGAATGCCATGGCCTCATCGCTGAAAGAGAATGTTGGCGGAGCAGGAGAAGCACTGGATAAAAGCGATGCAACCTTGTATAAACTAGCTGAGTTTATCGGCGACAAGGCAGCAAGGCAGTATGGTGCAAGTATGGAGTATGTGCCGCTTCCTAAGCTATCAAAAAAGCTGGAGCGTAGCCTCATTATCAATAAAGCAGACCTGCGTTGGTCTAACGAACTAAAGGCCTGGTACAGTGTTGGTAAGATAAGCGTGGCCAGCATGCTGAAAGAAGATATTAATGCGCAGCTAAACGGCTACCTGGAAGTAAGGCAGGATATGAATGGCGAACCAGCTGTTACCTTATACTTGCAGGCCAACCCTTACGCGTGGTACTACATCAGCTTCTTGGAGAATTCACTTACCATCGCCTCTGCCGACGAGAAACTTAACAAGCAGGTGCGCTCTAAATCGAAAGGCAGCCGTGGTTCTACTTCCAGCTATGGTGTGTACGAAGGCGGCGAGATAGACAAGAACACATTCCTGGAGCACTTCCGCAAAAATTACCTGAACGGGGAAGACGGTTTTAAGATAGCAACCGGTCAGCCTATAAACGAACCAGCCAGCACGGTAGGCTTCTCTGAGGAAGAGGAAGATAACGGCAAGAGTAAGAAAAAGAAGCGCAAGAAAGGCAAAAATGAAGAACAGGAAGAAGGCGGCGAGAACAACAACTAATAACCGGGAACTATAATTACGGCGTATATAGTTTGTGTGATACTTGATTTTGGCGTTTAAATTAAGTTTTGCCTATATTTGGATTTGTTTCTGTTAAACTACCGTATAGGATAAAATTGGTAGGGTGTACAGTGACAAGGTACCCTTCCCGGGATAAAAGATTTGATTACACATGAATTTTCTGTTGATAGCGGCATTAGCCGTAGTTGCATACTTGATCGGTTCTATCTGTACAGCTGTTTGGTTGGGCAAAGCATATTATGGCATTGATATCAGAAAGCATGGCAGCGGGAACTCCGGAGCCACCAATACTTTCAGGGTACTAGGCAAAAAGCCGGGCACTGTTGTAATGCTGATCGACATCTTTAAAGGTTGGGCAGCTACATCTTTAGCTGGCTTATTGATTATTTTTGATGCCATACCTGCTAGTAACCTGGTAATTTTCCAACTGCTGTTTGGTGCTTTAGCTGTAGTAGGGCATATATTCCCGGTTTACGAGCGTTTTAAGGGCGGTAAAGGCGTTGCTACACTTTTAGGTATGATGCTGGCCATTCAGCCAGAGGTTGCTTTGGTTTGTATGGTGATCTTTGTGGTCGTGCTGTTTACCTCGCGCTATGTATCGCTGGGGTCTATGATCGCAGCATTGGCTTTCCCGATGCTACTGCTGTTGCATCCACGCTTTCATCCGGATAACCCGATTTTGATCATATTTGGCTTTGTGCTTTTTGCCGTTGTGGTTTTAACGCACCGCAAAAACATCAACCGTTTGATTGCCGGTGAAGAAAGCAAGGCTAATATTGGCATTGGGCGAAAAAAATAAGTAACCAAGTATAAAATATGCGAAGAAGCCATCCTTTACTGCAAGGGTGGCTTTTTTTTGTAACTTTAAGTCAAAACCAAAACGTAACCACTAACTATGATAAACCAATATATCAACGAGAACAAAGACCGTTTTATAAACGAGTTGCTGGATATGCTTCGCATACCGTCTGTAAGCGCCGATGCCAAATTTAAGCAGGATGTAATGCGCACAGCGGAGTTTGTGAAGCAGCGCCTGATAGATGCAGGTGCAGACAATGTAGAACTGGTAGAGACAGCTGGAAACCCTGTGGTATATGGCGAGAAAATAGTAGATCCAAGTCTGCCAACTGTTATCGTTTACGGCCATTACGATGTGCAGCCAGCTGACCCCTACGAACTTTGGACCTCGCCACCATTTGAGCCGGTTATTAAAGACGGAAAGATTTACGCACGCGGTGCCTGCGACGATAAAGGCCAGATGTACATGCATGTGAAAGCTTTTGAGGCGATGATGAAAACCGGCACACTGGCTTGTAACGTTAAGTTCATGATCGAAGGGGAAGAGGAAGTTGGCTCTGTAAACCTGGCTACGTTTGTTAAAGAAAATAAAGACAGGCTAAAGGGCGATGTGATCCTGATATCGGATACCGGCATGCTGGGCAACGATACTCCTTCTATTACAGCTGGCCTGCGGGGCTTAAGCTATGTAGAGGTAGAGGTTACCGGCCCTAACCGTGATTTGCACTCTGGTTTATACGGTGGTGCTGTAGCAAACCCGATAAACATACTTTGCCAGATGATCGCCTCGCTGCACGACGAGAACAACCACATTACTATACCAGGTTTTTACGACAACGTGCAGGAGCTAAGCCAGGAAGAGCGTGCAGAAATGGCCCGTGCCCCTTTTGACCTGGACAAGTATAAAAAAGCCCTTGACTTAGGTGATGTACACGGCGAAGCTGGCTATGTAACCATGGAGCGTAATTCTATTCGTCCTACGCTGGATGTAAACGGCATTTGGGGTGGCTATACTGGTGAAGGCGCTAAAACTGTAATTCCTTCTAAAGCTTTTGCTAAGATCTCGATGCGACTGGTACCTAACCAAACATCGGAAGAAATCACAGAGAAATTCAAGAAGCACTTTGAAAGTATAGCTCCGGCAAGCGTAAAAGTAGAGGTAAAACCACACCACGGCGGCGAACCTGTTGTTACACCAACTGATTCTATTGCTTACCAGGCAGCTGCTAAAGCCTACGAAGATACATTTGGTGTTAAGCCAATTCCTGTGCGTAGTGGCGGCTCTATTCCGATTGTGGCCATGTTTAAATCTGAGCTTGGCCTTGATTCTGTGCTGATGGGCTTTGGACTTGATTCGGATGCTATACACTCACCGAATGAGCACTTTGGCATCTTTAACTATATGAAAGGCATCGAAACTATACCGATGTTCTATAAGCATTTTGCAGAGATGAAGAAGTAAGAAGTATAAATGTATAAAAAAGTAGAAGGCCCGGTGATTCACGCCGGTTCTTCTGCTTTATATGAGATTACGGAAGCCGTGGTGCCAGCAAATAACCGACACTAAGCTTAAACCCAAAGTTCTTCTGATCCAGCTCTTTAGAAAAAGACTTAAAACCGCCGAAGTTGTGCACACTCATAAATAAGCCGCTATCAAGCTGTATCCCGACTCCAACGGTATAACCGTAATCCCATCTTTCAAAGTCATTTAAACTTAAGGGGTAGTCAGCTAGTATGGTAGGTTCAGGTTCGTTGGCCTCTGCAAGATCTATGATGTTTACTTTGGTGGTTTCTGCTAAAAGATAGCCTACATAAGGACCACCCTGGGCAAATAAGCCGCCTTTCTGTATTTTCAGCATCAAGGGTAAAGTAATATAGTGCAGGCGGTGATCATCTATAAGTGCTTCTGTAGGGTTTATGGGGTAGCCGTCGTAAGTAAAACCTTTCTGGTCGTAGAGTAACTCTGCCTGTACCGCCAGCCTCGACACAAACTCATAGCTGCCAATTAAACCGCCATGAAATCCTGCCAGCGAATTGATAACATCTGATGAACCGTCGTCACCATAGGCTCGGGTAAAGCCAGCTCCAGCTTTAGCGCCAAACCGGATAAATTGAGCCTGGACTAATTGCGCAGTTAAAAGTATAAATAACAGAAGTAGAGATGTCTTTTTCATAGTATACAGTTAAATGGACGGGCTATTATGTTTTACTAACGCAAGTATAAATTTGTTGGCTGGGTCTGGTGCCAAATAAAAAAGCCAGCCCTACATCGGTAAGGCTGGCTTTTAAAGTATAGATTATACTTAATTACTTAGCAGAAGGAATTGTAAATCCTAATGTAACCATAATAGTTGAGTGGCGTGCGTTGGCAAGGTCGCCGTCAAAGTAATCGTTTGGTGCGTCTTTGGCAAAGTCTGTAAAGCTGCCATTGTAACGAACGCCAAAGCTGATACCATTTTTGGCTGCCAAACCAATACCTGCAGCATAACCAAGCTCCAGATCAGTTAATCCTTCTTTACTTTTCTCATCGCGGGTGCTTGTAATTAGCGTGCCGTTAGAATCATAGGTCTTGGTTTCGTTGTTTACGCTTAATAGATAACTCGCCTGTGGGCCAGCCTCAAAGTATAACGGGCCAGCTTTGATCTTTGCTAATATTGGCAGATCCAGGTAGTTATAATTTACTTTGCCTTCGCGTCTTCTTTGCTGTAGTGTAAGGGTAGTATAAACCTCATCGCTGTTCTTAAATCCTTTGTTAGAGTATAGCAATTCTGGCTGAATGGAGAAGAAATCTCCCGCGATGCCAAAGTTAAGCGTGGCACCGGCATGAAACCCTACTTTGTTCTCAAATCTATCCTCATCGCGTAAATCGCCGGATAAGTTAGAAATATTGGCACCACCGCGGATACCAAATGACTGCGCCTGGGCAAATGATATGCTCGCAAGTGCAAAAACGAATACAAATAATAACTTCTTCATAATCATAAAAATGTTTGATACGCTCTTTTAAACGAGCAGTATACGGTTAACTGGATACTTTTAGATTTAAATTTTAGTACAAATTTTAAACTATGGTTGCAAACGCCTGAATTTTAGAGACTAAAGTTTTAAAGGCGTTTGCAACCCTTGCATGCACTTTAGCACTTAGCAACAAGCAGGCCAAAAGTATAGAATTAGCCTATATATACTGCTAAAATATTTTTGATAACTATATAACAGTTTGGGTAGATGCATGTTAGGGTGTCTTGAATGTTTGAGATGTATAAGCCTTGCCTGTAAAATGCATGAGTGAACTGAAAGCAGTTTGCTGCTTTAGTAAATTATGTTTCTGAACATACTAAACAGAAAAGCCCCGCATTGGCAGGGCTCTTCATTCCATAGTTTATATTTTATACTAAAGACAATACACTATTATCTGCTGCCGCCAAACATGTATGCCAGCGTTAACATAAATACGTTGTTCCTTGCATCTGAAACGCTATCGTCGTCATATAGTTTTGAAATATCTCCATTATATCTTACACCAACACTTACACCAAGTGGAGTGGCCAGGCCAATACCGGCAGCATAACCAAAACTGGTTCTCTTGAACATGTCCAGGTCGTCAACAACATTGTTTCCGCCTACCTCAATGTCGCCGCCTACACGGAATGATGCCTGAGGGCCTCCTTCAAAATATAGCGGTCCTGCATTTACGCGTGCCAGCACAGGTACATCCAAATAACTGATCTTCCACTTCGTGTTATCGTCTTTAGATTCTGCTCCTTTGGTAGAGAACAATAACTCTGGTTGTATTGCAAAAAAGTTATCGCTTGTTAGGTAAAACTGCGAAGTTATACCGGCATGAAAGCCAAACATTCTATCTAAGTTATCGGCGTTATCGCCAGAGAATCCTGAGTAATTGGCACCTGCTCTGATACCCAATGCAGGGGCTTGCATTTGTGCCTGTGCCGTAATTGTTGTTAAGGCAAGCAGAAATAATATTAGGGTCTTTTTCATAATTTAAAATTGCGTTAGTAAAAATTATACTTTGCATTTGGGTTAAATATTTTCTAAATGCTTGCCTCTATTACGCACAGTTCTGTAAAAAGTATAAAACAGCGAGATATTTATGAGGAGGTAAACTTGCACCAGGGATAAAGGGCAATCAAAAGTTAGTATAAAAAAAGGCGGCACAAATTGCCGCCTAATATGGATAAATAGTTATTTAACAGTATGGTAACATTGGATTAGTTTAACCCGCCCAACCTTCTCTATCTAAACTTCTATATTGTATCGCTTCTGCTAAATGTTCAATTTTAATATCCTGGCTGTCAGCCAAATCTGCAATGGTACGGCTTACTTTTAAGATGCGGTCATAGGCTCTGGCTGAAAGCCCTAATCTTTCCATGGCTGTTTTTAATAGTGTGCGTCCGGCATCGTTTATCTGGCATATTTCTTTTACCATTTGCGAAGGCATCATGGCATTGGAGTGTATCTGCGGCACTTCTTTAAAACGATCAATTTGTTTGTCGCGGGCCTGCATTACACGTTCCCGTACTGTGGCGCTTTCTTCTGCTTTTCTGGTAGCTGTCATCTCATCAAAGGTAACAGGCGTTACTTCTACGTGCAGGTCTATACGGTCCAGCAGGGGGCCACTTACTTTGTTCAGGTAGCGCTGTACTACACCGGGGCCGCACACACATTCTTTCTCGGGATGGTTGTAATAGCCGCACGGACAAGGATTCATACTTGCTATCAGCATAAAATTTGCCGGAAACTCGAGGCTTGTTTTTGCCCTTGAGATGGTCACTCGGCGCTCTTCCAAAGGCTGTCGCATTACCTCCAGCACGGTGCGCTTAAATTCAGGCAACTCATCCAGGAAAAGAACGCCATTGTGTGCCAGCGATATCTCTCCGGGTTGCGGAATACCACCTCCTCCTACTAGTGCAACATCTGAAATTGTATGATGCGGTGAGCGGTAAGGACGTGTGGTTAATAAAGAGGCTGCTTCACCTAACTTGCCTGCCACAGAATGTATTTTGGTTGTTTCCAGGGCTTCGTGCATAGAAAGTGGAGGAAGAACAGAAGGCAGGCGTTTGGCCAGCATGGTTTTACCAGCACCCGGAGGTCCGATCATGATCACGTTATGTCCGCCGGCTGCAGCAATCTCCAAAGCTCGCTTTATGTTTTCCTGGCCCTGCACATCGGCAAAATCGGCTGCGTATTGGTCCACAGTATTCTGGAAAACTTCGCGGGTATCGATAACCAGCGGCTGTATGTCACGGTGGCCGTCCAGAAACTCAATGGCCTCCAGAATGTTGCCCACGCCTATTACTTCCAGGTTGTTTACAATGGCAGCTTCCTGAGCGTTTTGTACCGGAAGTATGATGCCTTTAAAGCCTTCTTTGCGGGCCTGTATAGCAATGGGCAGTACACCTTTGATTGGCCGGAGCGAACCATCCAGCGACAGTTCTCCCATTATCATGTACTGCGAAACTTTATCCTGGTTTATCTGGCCTGATGCTGCCAATAACCCCATAGCTATGGGCAGGTCGTAAGCAGAGCCTTCTTTCCGGATATCAGCAGGGGCCATGTTGATCACTACTTTTTGGCGCGGCCTTTTGTAGCCACACTGCTTTAATGCCGACTCGATACGCAGTTCGCCTTCTTTAACGGCATTGTCTGGTAGCCCTACCAACACATATTTAGTACCTGCACTTACATTAACTTCTATGGTAATGGTATAGGCATTAACACCTTGAACGGCGCTGCCGTACGTCTTGATCAACATGCTTTCTATGATTGTATTATTTTGATGCGGAACACCCGAGCAAGGCATTTAATTCCGTGCTATACTTTAAAAGTATAAATTAACTAAACCACTACAGTCCAGCCTGTCATCTCAAAGGCATTTTGGTAGGATGGAGGTTTAGCTTTAGCGTTCCCTGCGGTAGCCTTTGTGCCCTTTGCGTTTCAATTAAACCGCAATGAACGCGAAGAAGTCGCTAAGTGCATAAAGCTCAAAGCTTCTTGCTTTAAAGCAAGAAGCCATGGCTACTGCCATGGCTTGAGGTAAAGTATAATAGGACTGTTGTATCAGCCGCTGTTTACACTAACTTCTGCTCTAGCAAAAGTATAAGTATGTGGATCACCTTAATATGAATCTCCTGAACACGATCTGCAAAGCCGAAGTGAGGTACGCGTATCTCTACATCACAGAGCGGTGCCAGTTTGCCACCATCTTTTCCAGTTAAGCCTATTACTTTCATGCCTTTTGCCTTTGCTGCCTCTGCAGCTTTAAGCACGTTGCCTGAGTTGCCGCTGGTACTAATAGCCAGCAAAACATCACCGTTGTTGCCAAGTGCTTCTATGTAGCGTGAGAACACAAAGTCGTAGCCGTAGTCGTTGCCTACGCAGCTCATGTGACTTACATCGGAGATGGAGATAGCGGGTATAGCCTTTCTGTCTTCGCGGTAGCGGCCTGTAAGCTCTTCGGCAAAGTGCATGGCATCGCACATAGAGCCTCCGTTGCCGCAGCTTAGTATTTTCCCGCCTTGTTGCACAGCTGCCGCCATGGCATCTGCAGCCAACTCGATGGCGGCAATATTTTTAGATTCTGATAAAAAGGCGCTGAGCACTTCCTGTGCCTGCGTTAACTCTGCCAGTATGGTTTTAGCGGTCATGCTTGTTTTAAATATTCTACCTCGTGCTCCTCTTCGGGCTGGGGCTTGTAACTGTTGCTCCTGAATGCCTGACGCTTTTCGTAAAGGTCAGCTTTTAACTCATTTATCTTAAGTTGTGCCAGATGCTGTTCGTGCTTCAGGTCGGCTACGTAAAGGCGCGATACCAGTAGCTTTGCCAGCATTAGCACACCACCGACTGCAACGATGGCTTTGTACAGTAAAAGTACCTGCGCTTCGGTTTGGATATCAAATATTGTGTTTTCGTTAAGTACAGTTGCGAGTAGTAAAGCTGTAAACACAACATATCCGATTACAGATAACTCAAGAATAGCTTTAAGCACTTTCATGTTTTATGTGGTTTTAAGTACAACAACACGTTTGCTTAAATCTACAAATTAAATATGGTTATTTTGTAATGTTTACTGTTAGTTCATTGATATGCCCATTGTTAGTTTATAAATAATACTATTTAACCGTTATGTGGTAAGCTGCATCTGTGTTAACTTAGCATAAAGACCGCTGTTTTGCTGCAATTCTTCGTGGGTTCCGCGCTCTATAATGCGCCCTTCCTGAAGTACCAAAATCTCGTCGGCATGCTGAATAGTACTTAACCTATGCGCAATCACAATAGAGGTACGGTTCTTCATCAGGTTGGTGAGCGCTTCCTGTACCAGTTTCTCCGATTCGGTGTCCAGCGCTGAGGTGGCTTCGTCGAGTATAAGTATAGGAGGGTTTTTAAGTATGGCGCGTGCTATACTTAAGCGTTGCCGCTGTCCCCCGGAAAGCTTGCCGCCTCTGTCGCCGATCACCGTGTGATAGCCATCTTCGGTGTTCATGATAAATTCGTGGGCATTGGCGATCCTGGCAGCCGCCATTACCTCCTCCAGTGTAGCATCGGTTTTGTTAAAAGCGATGTTGTTAAAAATGGTGTCGTTGAAAAGTATAGACTCTTGCGTTACCACTCCCATTTTGTCTCGTACCGACTCCATTGTATAATTTCGGATGTCATGGCCATCTATGAGTATAGCACCGGCAGTTGGGTCGTAGAAGCGCGGTATCAGGTCAGCTAAGGTAGATTTACCTCCACCAGATGGTCCAACCAGTGCCACTGTTTTACCCTTCTCGATGGTGAAGTTAATGCCTTTTAGGATTGGTTTGTCGCCGTAGCCAAAGCTTACATCCACAAACTCCAACTCATGCCTGAACTCCGGCAACACCTTTGCGTCCGGCTTATTATTTATAAGAGGCTCTGTGTCGATTACCTGCAGCACTCTGTCGCCGGAAACCAGGCCGCGCTGTATGTTACTGAATGACGCCGACATGGCTTTAGCTGGCACCAACACCTGCGAGAAAAGTATAATGTAAGTAATAAACTCGGCAGGTGATAATTCTGACTGCTGATTTAGTACCAGGTTACCGCCATAGTATAAAAGGCCTGCTACTACGGTTACACCTAAAAACTCAGATAGCGGCGAAGCAAGGTCGCGCTTGTGCGCAATAGAGCGCTGAATTCGGGCGTAGCGGTTGTTCTGATCGTGAAACTTGTTAAGTATAAATGGCTCAGCGTTGAATGCTTTTATCACACGCATGCCACTCAGGGTCTCATCTATAATGGTAAGTATAAAGCTAAGGGAATCCTGGCCCTGCTGCGCCTTGCGTTTTAAGCGTTTAGAAATACCTGCAATAATGCCTCCCGACAACGGCAAAAGTATAAGCGTGAACAGCGTTAGCTTAAACGACATCGTAAAGAGCACGGCAAAAAAAGCGATGATGGCAATAGGTTCCCTGATAACCGTTGTTAGTGTACTTACTACCGAACTCTCCACTTCTTGTATGTCTACTGTCAGGCGGGTCATCAGGTCACCTTTACGCTCGTTGGAGAAGTAGCCTAAGTGTAGTTGTGTTACGCGCTCATAAATAGCATGGCGCATTTTCTTTACCACATGTGCCCGCAACTCGCCTACAATTCTGAAAGCAAGGTATCGGAATAGGTTTGCCAGGAAAATGGACACGATAACAATGATACACACAAAAAGCAATGCCCCCTCGCGGCCATGCTCTAGTATAACCTGCCCGAAATAGTAATTAAAGAAATCGGTAAAGAAGCTTAGGTTAAAGCTAAATTCAGGACGCTGCGTTACCATGTTAGCAGCTTCGTCGGAGCCTACCTGCGCAAAAAGTACGTTAAGCAATGGGATGATCAGCGTGAAATTAAAAATGCCGAAGATGATGCCAAGCACCGTGTATATGGTGTAAAGCGGTACAAACCTGCTGTAGGGTTTGGCAAACTGAAGTATGCGAAGGTATGTCTTCATTGGTCTGTGTTTTGTTGCGGTCTGGTCTCTTGCACAATGCCATCAGTGCCAGCCTGCAACTTATTCCACAGCAGAAGGTCCTGCTGCAGTAAATATTCTGATTTTGTTATACTTAAGTAAAATAGAAGAAGCGTCTCCGTTTCCGGCGCAAAGATACTTAATAAAAGGTAGAAAGGTAGAAAAGTAAAGAGGTAGAAAGTTTCCTTCCTACCTCTTTGTTAATGTATTTATACTTGCTGTGCTTTAAAACTCATGCAATCGCTGCGGAATGTTCCATCTTAAGGCAAAAGAGGCGAAGGTGGTGTTCTTGTCCAATATATTCTCCTCTGCATCTGTTCTGCGAAGTATGCCTTTGAGATCCACGAAAACATTGTGGCGAAGCTGGAAAGTAGCTGTCAGGTCAAGGTGGAGTTGGTTGGTGGTAATGCCCTGCGCAATTTCGTTGCCGTAATTGGAAACGCGGGTAGTATAAGGTAAAAGCACGTTGCCTCCATAGTTAAGCGTGTCGCCGCCGGCAATAATATCCTGGCCAAAGCGTGTGGCAATGGCTTTGCCTGTCAGCATCAGGCGCGGTATAGGCTGGTAATGGATAATGCCTATAAACTCTGCCAGGTTTGCTCCCATGGGGTGCGCCAGCGGCTGGCGGTAGTGCTGATAGTTTGTTACTGAACTGCGGTGTTGGTAAGTATAAGGCCTTATAATGTTCACTTCGCCCTGCAGGTCCAGGTTGCTCAGGCCAAAAGCATCTATATACTTGGCACCTAGCTGACCCGCCTGTTTGTTGGCCCACCAACCATTGCCGCTTTTTACCTCATCCAGTTTAAACTCATCTAACTGCAGTTGTCCGTAAAGTTGCACGCGGTTATAAATGTTCCAGCGGAAATCGGCTCCCAGCATGGCATTGTCCTCGCTGCCCAGCGCCTGCTCAATGGCTCTGTAAAAGATAACCGGATTTAGGTACTGTAGCTCAAAACGGCCTTTATCGCGGGCAAAAACGATCTGCTCAAAAACACCGATGTTCAGGTTATCCGTCACGTTAAGGCCTAAACGGTGCAAGGCCATATACTTTTTGGGTAACAGCCTGTCGCCGCCGCCTCTCCTGAACTCAGAGGTAAGTTCCTGGAACAGGTTCATGTAATGGAGTTTCCAAACGCGTGTGTTCAGCTTCAGGAAAAAGGCCGGAGGTGCATAGTCAGAGTATACCAGAGAGCGGTAACCATCGCCAATAAAGTGGCGGTCGTGGCCAAGCTGTATCTCTACATGTTTGCTCAGGGCGTAGTTCAGGTAACCTCGCGCGGTAATGAAGTCGTAGCCACCTTCTTTGAATCCTTTCCAGAAACCTTCGTGCGGCACCACACCATCGCGCCGTATGCGGTCATTCACATAACCCGGGAAGCGGGCTTGGTTCTCACCTATAAAAGTATAAAAACCGAACCTTTCATCTATAGAGCCTTCTATTTGCAGGCCGCGCGTATTTACATAGCGTATGCCGTCTGTCTGGTTATCGTGGCCGATCTCCAGGTGCAGTACCGGGTTTACGCGCAGGGTAAAGTCGTTGCTTTCGTAGTGGTAAAGGTCTGTCTTGTTCTGATAAAAGTATTTCAGGATTGGCCTGTCGCTTTCATTGTTTTCCTGGTCTGTATAGTTCCAGTTATCGCGTAGCAGATAAGTGGCGTTAAATTCGTCAACAGTTGTGCGGGCATTTCGTGCACTTATCTCGGCCAGCTCAGCCACATCCTGCCTGCCAAAAGGACGAACAGCTGTTTGAAGCGATGGCAGCTGGTCGCCGTACTTTATCTGGTTGCGGTCTATCCAATGGTAAACGTCGCGGTTATAAGGAACATATACGTCCTGTGCCTGTGCGGCAAATCCTGAGAGTAGTGCAATGGTTAAAGCACAAAGTATACTTCTCGTCATAGGAAGGTTTGGAAAAAAGAAGCTTTTAAAATGCGAATGTACTCTTTTATGAAAATATTGTTCTGTAAACACACGCCGAATTTATACTTTAGCAGGCAGATAAACTATTAAAGCCTGATGTTGCGCTACCTGCCACACCACGAGATAAACGAAAAAAACTGGGATGATTGTGTAAAGGCGTCTGCCGAACGTATGATCTATGCCTTTTCGTGGTTCCTAGATACTGTTTGTAAGCGTTGGGATGCCGTAGTAGAGGAAGATGAAACAGGAAAGTATATTTCGGTTTTCCCGTTGCCCCTTGGCCGGCGCTATGGGCAGGTTGGTGTTTTGCAGCCATACTTTACACAACAGTTGGGTTTGTTTACCACAGCGCAAAGCAAGTATAAAAATATAAACGATTACTTGCAGCTTATACCTGCCAAGTATAAAAGTATATACTTGCAGCTTAATACTGATAACACAGAAAGTATAAAGTATAACACATCGGAGTTAGCATTTGGAGAACGCATAAACTATCACCTGTCGTTGCTGCCGCCTTACGAAGAACTGCTGAAAAACTACAAAAACCGGCACAAGTTAAATAAAGCGCAGCGCAGCGGAATAGAAGTAAAGCCGCTTGATAACATAGAGACAATGATACAATTGTTCCGATCTACTAAAGGCAAAGAGCTTACCGAGATAAAAGAAAAGCACTACCGGCTGTTGGTTAAAATGCATGAGGTGCTAAAAAAGCATAATGCGGCAGAGCTGTGGCAAGTAGTAAACGATGCCGGTGAAGCTATTGCAGCTGCCTTTTTTGCACGTCAGCCTGGCAAGATCATTTTCTTGCTTTCCGGGGCCAGCGAAGAGGGCAGGCGTACCGCAGCCATGACCTTACTAATAGATAGTGTGATCAGAAGGTATGCAGGCAGGAACTATATTTTTGACTTTGAAGGGAGTATGGCGCCATCAGTGGCTAAATTTTACGCAAACTTTGGTGCCGAACCCGTAACCTATTTATCTTTAACACGACAACACACGCCTTGGTATCTAAAATGGAAAGAAGCAATCTCTACATCTTAACAGAAAAGCCCTCGCTGGCCAACCACTATGTGGCAGAGCTGCGCAACATACACGTGCAAGGCGACAGCCTGCGATTCCGAAGAAACCTGGAGCGGATCGGGGAGTTGCTGGCTTACGAAATATCTAAGACTTTGCCCTATAAGGCTGTAAACATAACAACACCACTCGCCGAAACCGAAACCCTGTTGCTGGCAGATCAACCGGTATTAGCAACAATACTTAGGGCTGGCCTGCCGATGTACCAGGGTATGCTGAATTATTTTGATAAAGCTTATAGCACATTTGTTGGCGCTTACCGGGTGGAGGAGGAGAACACAGAGCTGCAGATAAACATGGAGTACCTGGCCTCTACCGATCTGCATGATAAGATACTTATTCTGGCTGACCCTATGCTGGCAACCGGTAGGTCTTTAGTAAAGTCTTATAAAGGCATGTTAAAGCACGGTAAGCCGGTACAAGTGCACATTGCTGCTGCCATAGCCGCTCCGGAGGGGCTCGCATATATACAACAGGAAATACCGGAAGCCAACATATGGCTGGGCGCGTTAGATCAGAAGCTGAACGAGAAATCATACATTGTGCCCGGCTTAGGCGATGCCGGCGACCTGGCATTTGGCCCGAAAATCTAGCACAGATTTGCCAAAGTAAAATTGTAGTGTGCTACAGCAGTTGTAGGAGCACAAAATTCCGGCCGGCCCGAAACATATCGCTGCTATACTTATCTTTTAATTGAGCCAAATTACGTATAGCGTAGATTATAAGATGATTGTGAAGAATGAACTAATGCAGCGCTGTGGGTGAAGTCTTAAAATATCTGTCGGTGTACCTGGTAAGTATGGTAAAGTTTATTGGCGGCCCTTTGGCGGGTATGGCAGCAGGCTTAACTTACCTGGAATCTGTGTTGCTTACAATTGCCGGCATGATGACAACAGTTATTATCTTCTCTATCATTGGCAGGGCATTTGCCAGATGGTGGTCTGCACGCCTAAGGGCAAAGAACAGGCCTATCTTCAATAAAAAGAACCGCCGCATTATAAAAGTATGGAATAGCTTCGGCGTAGTAGGAGTAGCTTTCTTAACACCTGTAATTTTTACGCCGATCCTAGGTACAATTGTAGCTGCGCTGTTCGGTGCATCGCGCAGGCAGATATTCATCCATATGTTGTGGAGTGCTATTTTATGGAGCGCCTTGTTAAATTTGATGGTGTTTGAGTTCGGTGATATTGCCTCGGAGTATTTCTAAAGTATAAACCCTGATTTTTTTCTGGCCCGAGCACCCTTCCAGGTGCAAGTGCTAAACACAACACAACATGTGCGTGGTTTGTGAATGTAGAGACGCAATATTTTGCGTCTTGTCTGCTACAGGGCGATAGGTTTCATTATTGATTGATCATTGTTCGTTGATCGGGATTGTAGTCTTGTTTGCTACCAGGCAGCGCATCTTAAAGTACGCAATAGAGGTCATCTAAAAGTATAACCTACGGCTTTCGGAAATCTGACCTGCCCCGGAGTATTTCGGGGAGACTTCCCATCATGATAAGTTACAAGTGACACTTCGTTTAACACTTGCGCCAGTAAAGTGAACCTACCGCCCTGTAGTAAACAAGACGCAACGTACTGCGTCTCTGCATTTCCCAAAAACCAACAACAATCAACCAATAACGAATAACCAACAGTTTACTTCCTCCTGCTTCCTTTTTTCTTCGTTTTCTGCCAGAATGAGTTTTTAGGGTCGCCGCTTTTCTTGCCTTTCTCGAAGTTAGATTTGTGCCTGCCCTTTTTCTCATGGAAAGCGCCCTTGAAGTCCGGGTTCTCGCTGCGTTTCTGATGATCTATATCCCGGGCAATGGCCTGCTGCTCGTCAAAAGGCGTTTCGTAGATTTTTATTTCTGCTGGCATTGGCTCTTCCGGTATCTGCATCCGTATCAACTTTTCTATCTTACGAATGTGAAATATCTCGGCAGGATTGGCAAATGTAATGGCAGCGCCGGAATTTTCTGCACGGCCTGTACGGCCAATGCGGTGCACATAGTCTTCGTACACAAACGGCACGTCAAAGTTTATCACATGGCTCACCATGGTTACATCAATGCCGCGCGAAGCTACGTCCGTAGCCACTAAAAAGCGTACATCGCCACCCTTAAAGGCCTCCATAGAGTTAATGCGTGTGTTTTGCCCTTTATTGCCGTGTATGGCACGTACTTCGCCATACTCCCGGCGCTCGAGGAACTTAGCCACATCCTCCGCATTTTTCTTACTCCTTGTAAAGATAATGACACGGTTAAATGTTTCTTTATCACGGATCAGGTGCTCTAGCATCGCAATCTTGGTGCGCAGGTTGGGTACTTGGTATAATACCTGGCTTACAGTTTCTACAGGAGTAGCCTGTGGTGTTACTTCAATGCGGGTTGGGAACTCTAGAAACTCTTCAGACAGCTCTACCACTTTGGGGTGCATAGTAGCCGAGAATAGCAGGTTCTGACGTTTGCGAGGCAAAATTTCCAGCAACTGACGGATCTGCGGCATAAAACCCATATCCATCATTTTGTCGGCCTCATCCAGCACCAGCGTTTTTACTTCTTTAAGTATCAGTTCGCCTTTCAGGTATAGCTCCATCAGGCGTTTTGGTGTGGCAACCAGTATATCAATGCCTTTATTCAGGGCTTCGATCTGCGTTTTAGGGCCCAGTCCGCCATAAATTACGGTGTGGCGAAGGTCGGTATACTTGCCCAGCAGTGTAATGTTCTCCTCTATCTGCATAGCCAGCTCGCGCGTAGGAGCCAGTATAATCGCGCGCGGGTTGTTGCCTTGCGCATACTTTACCTTCATCAGTATAGGCAGCAGAAAGGCAGCGGTTTTGCCGGTACCTGTCTGGGCAATGCCCATCACGTCGTGGCCACCCATAATAATCGGGATCGCCTTTAACTGTATAGGAGTCGGTTTTTCGTAGCCAGCTTCTTCAATGGCATTCAGCAACTGCCTGTTCAGTTTAAAATCTTCGAACGTGGTTACTTCTTTCTCCGCTTCTTCTGCCATAACTATGGTAATTTATACTTTGTGTTGATATACAAAGGTACGGGAAATTTACGGTAGGGAGGTAAAGTGGGTAAAACTGGTATTGTGATTATGTATATATTGTACCAAAATATGTTAATTCATTAGGAGGCTCTACGTATCAATGTTTTTCTGGTGAATAGCAAAATATAAAAAGCTTTTAGAACTAAATAGCTCCTTCCCGTATCTTAGCAACATGAAATCAATCCTCATAAAAAACGCCCAACTCGTAAACGAAGGAAGTATAACCACTGCAGATGTACTGGTAAAAGACGGACGTATTGCGAAAATCAGCCAAAGTATAACCGCAGAAGCTGATGAAACTATAGATGCTACAGGTTTATACTTGCTGCCCGGTGTAATAGACGACCAGGTGCATTTCCGGGAGCCCGGACTTACCCACAAAGCAAACATCGAAACAGAAGCCAGAGCAGCTGTAGCAGGCGGAACCACCTCTTTTATGGAGATGCCCAACACAGTGCCAAACGCGGTAACGCAGGAATTGCTGGAAGATAAGTATAACATTGCTGCTGAAACCTCGCTGGCCAATTACTCCTTTTACATGGGGGCTACCAACGATAACCTGGCCGAGGTGCTGCTCACAAACCCAAATACAGTTTGCGGTATCAAGATATTTATGGGTTCTTCAACGGGGAATATGCTGGTAGATAATGCCGAAACGCTAGAAGAAATTTTTGCCAAAGCCAAATTGCCAATTGCCGTACACTGCGAAGATGAGCAGACCATCCGCGATAACATGGCCATCTATGAAGAAAAGTATGGCGATGATATTCCGGTAAAGTGCCACCCGGAGATCCGCAACGAAGCAGCTTGCTTCAAATCCAGTTACATGGCTGTAAAGCTGGCCGAAAAACATAATACGCGCCTGCATATCCTGCACATCTCCACCGAAGAGGAACTGAAGCTATTCCGCAACGACATTCCGCTGGAGCAGAAACGCATTACCGCAGAAATATGTGTTCATCACCTGTGGTTCGATAAAGAAGATTACGACAAGTATGGATCCCAGATAAAGTGTAACCCGGCTATAAAAGAGCATCGCCATAAAGAAGGGCTATTGAAAGGACTGCTGGAAGATAAACTAGACGTTATTGCGACAGACCACGCCCCACATACCTGGGAAGAAAAACAAGGAAAGTATAAGCAGGCTCCGTCTGGGGTACCATTGGTGCAACACTCATTGCAGATGATGCTGGAGTTTGTGAAAAAAGGTAAGCTAACGCTGGAGAAAATGGTAGAGAAAATGAGCCATGCACCAGCCATACTTTTTAACGTGCGTGAGCGCGGCTATATAAGAGAAGGCTACTGGGCCGACCTTGTGTTAGTAGATATAAACAAGCCTTACACGGTTTCCAAAGAGAATACTTACTACAAATGTGGTTGGTCACCTTTCGAGGGGCATACTTTCAATTCAACTATAACGCATACTATAGTTTCTGGTCACCTGGCCTTTGTCAACGGCACTTTCGATGAGAGTAAAAAAGGGGAGAGGTTACTGTTCGACAGGTAAGTATGGAGCTAGAGAAATTCAAATCCTTACATGCCCGATTTTTCGGGAAAGACCTGCCAGAAGAGGTAGTGCACTCAGAAGAGTATGAAGCTTATGAAGAGGCCATACACCAAGATGAAACGTGCTACAACTGGGCCACTGCCGAAAAGCTAAAGGCCAGGGGCTTTGACTACAAGAACTACTGCTGCATGATGATGGCGGATAAAGTATACGAAAGCCTGGACGAGGATGGGGAAATAAAGGATGACGATCCGGAAGTGATCATCAACAAATGGGATGAAGGTTTTTATGGCATACCAGTGCATAATGGTGGCGCTACGATGGTGGTGATTAACTATTGCCCTTGGTGCGGCAGTAAGCTAAGTAAGTAAATCTCTTCTGTATAGGAACTTACTTAGCGCTTTGACCGGAGTGATAAAATTTTGTGCAAAAAATGCGTTCCAAGTATTGCATTATGTGATTTGCTGCGTATATTTGCACTCTCAAATGAGACACGGTGGTTGTAGCTCAGTAGGTTAGAGCACCAGATTGTGATTCTGGGGGTCGTGGGTTCGAGCCCCATCTTCCACCCCAAGCCCTTGAAGTGAACCTTCAGGGGCTTTTTTATTTAAGTAAATTGCTAAATGGCTTAACTGTCAAATTGTTGAAAATAAGTACATTTGTGAATAAACTCTTTAACAATTAGCCCTTAAGTTAACAATCAACAATTAAAAATATGAGCTTAGTAGTAGTAGGTTCGATGGCGTTTGATGCGCTGGAGACTCCCTTCGGGAAAACAGACAAGATTGTAGGCGGCGCGGCAACGTACATCTCGCTTTCTTCTTCATACTTTGTGAAGCCGGTAAATGTAGTATCGGTGGTAGGTGGCGATTTCGACCAGGACCACGTTGCTTTAATGCACCAGCGCAACATCAGCACCGAAGGCGTGCAGGTAAAAGAGAACGAGAAGTCTTTCTTCTGGTCTGGCCGCTACTTTAATGACATGAACAGCCGCGAAACGCTTGTAACCGAGCTGAACGTACTAGGCGACTTCGACCCGATTATTCCGGATAGCTACCAGGGTTGCGAGTACCTGATGCTGGGCAACCTTGCGCCACAGGTACAAAAAACAGTTATCGAGCGTTTAACGGAGCGTCCTAAGCTAGTAGTAATGGATACCATGAACTTTTGGATGGACATTGCTCTGGACGAACTGAAAGAAACGCTGAAACTGGTAGATGTACTTTCTATTAATGACGAGGAAGCGCGCCAGTTAAGTGGTGAGTATTCGTTAGTAAAAGCTGCCAAAAAGATCATGGCAATGGGGCCTAAATTCCTGATCATCAAAAAAGGTGAGCACGGTGCCCTCTTGTTTAACGAGGATAAAGTATTCTTTGCACCAGCCCTGCCATTGGAAGAAGTGTTCGACCCAACCGGAGCCGGCGATACCTTTGCAGGTGGCTTTATCGGTTACATTGCCAGCACCAACGATATCAGCTTCGAGAACATGAAGCGCGCTATTATATATGGTTCTGCTATGGCGTCCTTCTGCGTTGAGAAATTCGGTACTGAGCGCCTTAAAAACCTGACACAAGAGGAAATTGAGAACCGCGTTCAGCAGTTTGTAAACCTTGTAGCTTTTGACACGGTGCTACAATAAATACAGCAGCATATAAAGTATAAAAAGGGAAGCTATAGCTTCCCTTTTTTCATTTTGGAGAATGGCCAACGTATGCTATAGCTTAGTGTAATTTGTAACAAAATGTAGTTAAAAGGGGTAAAACCAATTATACATTAACAATTAGATTGGATTATGAGCATACAGAATCAAGATAAGAATAAAATGGATGAGTTGAAGAAAAATAACCCTAATCAGGCCGACCCAAAGAAGCCGATGGGTAATATCGACGACAATCCGAACCGCAATGCATTAAATAAAGATGCTACCAAGGTGCAGAACCCTAACCGCAACTTAGCGAAGGGTGGTAACAATACGCCATACGATAAAAAGTAGGGCATACTACAAACAAAATAAAAGCTATGAAAATACTGGAGGATGGCCGTGATGGCTTTCTTCCTTTTTTTATGCCTATAGGTATGCGTTGTATGTAGCTAAATGCTTATCTTTCTTTAGCTCATACTTCGTTGCATGTATAAAACTGATGTCTGTATACTTGGTGCCGGCCCGGGTGGTGCTACGGCTGCGCTACACCTGGCTAAAAAAGGTGCTTCCTGCCTCTTAGTTGATAAAGCTGTATTCCCTAGAGACAAAGTATGTGGCGATGCCCTGAGCGGGAAAGTGGTTAACGAACTGCGTCGCATCTCTCCCGAATTACCTGCGCTTTTCAGTCATCAGCGGGAGCAACTGCCTTCGTGGGGTATACATTTTATATCGCCGGGAGGGCAAAAGCTGAGTGTGCCATTTAAGTATAACTATAAACCAGAACAAGATGCACCAGCCGGTTACATTTCTAAACGATTAGATTTCGATAATTTTCTGGTAGACCAGGTAAAACAGCATCCGGAAATTACCTTACTGGAAAGTATGGATATAACAAAGTATGAGAGGCAGCAGGGCGGAGGCTTTATACTTTCGGGCAAAAACGGCGATCAGCAGATAGAGACCAGGTTATTGATTGTGGCAAATGGGGCGCAGTCAGGCTTTACGCGTCACATAGCAGGATTGCAGCAGGAGCCGGAGCATTACTGTGCTGGCCTGCGTGCTTACTATAAAGGAGTACAGGATCTGGATGCGGATAATTTTATTGAGCTGCATTTTTTTAAAGACTTTTTGCCAGGCTATTTCTGGGTTTTTCCACTGCCAGGCGGTTTTGCCAATGTGGGTGTTGGTATGCTGAGCAGCGCCATCAGCAGCAAAAAACTCAATCTGAAAAAAGAAATGCTGCGCATGATAGCTACGCATCCGGAACTCCAAAGGCGGTTTAACGGAGCAGAACTGGTAGGGGATATAAAAGGCTATGGTTTGCCGCTGGGCTCAAAAAAGCGCAGCCTTTCCGGAGATAGCTATATGCTTGTAGGCGATGCTGGTGCTTTGATAGATCCGTTTACAGGCGAAGGCGTGAGCAATGCCATGATAAGTGGCTGCTGGGCAGCAGCACAGGCTATACTTTGTTTAGAACAACAGGATTTCTCCGCCGCTTTTATGCAGGCCTACGATAAAGCCGTTTACAACCGCCTCTGGAAAGAGCTGAAGCTAAGCCGGCAAATGCAAAAGCTGCTTAACTACCCATGGCTTTTTAACCAGGTAGCCAGCAAGGCAACCAAAAACCAGGCATTGGCCGAAACCATCTCCTGCATGTTTAACGACATTGACCTGCGAGAAAAGCTAAAGCAGCCTTCTTTTTACTTTAAGCTGCTGTTTAATTGAGTCAAGCTAGAGACGCAAAATATTGCGTCTCTACAAAATCAAATTGATAATTTTACTTATTGCCTCCCCTATAGAAATTAATAAAGATATTCTGCTACAGGAAGTATAAATTTTGGATTCCTGCTGTAGAGATGCATTTTTTGCGTCTCCTGCCTGTGCTAAAACTCCTGCTTCAGCCATTGTTTAAAGCTTTTCTTTTGTTCTTCCGTAGTATCGTTTCTTTTCTCAATTGTATACTTGCTGTAGTAGTTGTTGCCATCAGGTGCCAGATTTATACTTCTCAGTTGTTTCTCCCTAAAAAATGTTAGTTCTGTCTGCTTTGGTTGCAATGCCAATAGGTGCTGCAGGTTGTTCTCTATTTTGCGTCCGTTTAGGGCTACAAGTTCATCATCTACACTTACTGCTTTGCTGGCCGGAGAGCCCAGGGCTATAGCCGTTACTTTAGCCGCACCCTCCGATGTTACCTTAAAACCATACTTGCCTTCGTTAATAATTGGGTTCTCTGATTTTTTTAATGTACAGCCAACAAAGTATAAAGCCTCATCTAAAGCCTGCTCGATAGGTGCAGTGCCGTTAATATATTGATCAAAGTATGAGGCAAAGGAAATCCCAGCTACTTCATCTACCAGTTTCGCATAATCAGCTTCTGTATAGCCTTTGCCAGTTTTGCCAAAACGCTCCCAAAGTAAACGCATTATTGTGTCCAGGCTGGCGTTACGGCTGGTTTGCTGGCGCAATTGCAGGTCCAGAAGCAGCGCGGTTAGAGCCCCTTTTATGTAGATAGATACTTTACGATCCGGGATGCCAGGCTTATAGCCATCCAGCCACAGGTCGAAAGACGAATCGGCTACAGATAGATTGTTACGGCTGTAGTCTGCAAAGTAGCGTTGCAGGGTAGTGTTGAGCTCATCAAAGTATTGCTGTGCTGTGAAAACGCCTGCTCTTGCCAGCATATAATCGCCATAGTATGTTGTAATGCCTTCGGCTACATAACCTGTTTTAAAGTAATTTTCCTGTGCAAAGTTGTAAGGGGTCATCTCGGCAGGGCGAATTTTCTTAATATTCCAGGTGTGGAATAATTCATGCGAACTTACTCCCAGAAACTCTTTGTACAGGCTCGGCGCCATCAACAGTTCGCCGGGGCCGAGTGTAATAACAGTAGAGTTGCTGTGCTCCACGCCATGGTAAGTGCGGTAAGGCAGTATTTCGTTCAGGTAATGATACTTCTGCACCGGAAAGTCGCCAAACACCTCCAGCTGTTCCTTTGTAAAGGCGGTAAAATCGTGTTTTATCTTATCCCAGTCCGGTTGGCAGTCGCCTTGTATCCATATATAAAAAGGTATACCATTTACCTCATACATTTCTTTTTTAAGAGATGCGCTGGCTATAAAAGGGCTGTCAACCAGTTCGTCAAAGCTGGCGGCCTGTAAAGTATGCTTTTCTGTTTCTTGTAAACCGCATGCAATCTGCCAGTTTTCCGGAATAGCAAGTTTTATAAAATATGGCTCATGCTCACGTCCTTCTACCGCCATCAGGCAGTTTATCGGGTTCAGGTACAGCTGCTCCTCATCCAGCCACGATCCGCCTCCATCCATTTGCCTGGCATAAAAGCTATACTTTATTTCAATAGTAGCTGCGCCATTTGCCTGCACAAGCCACCTGTCTTTTGTTATCTTGCTGGTGGTTATACTTTGTCCGTTGGCAGATGAAGTTACAGCTCTTAGCTTTTGGGCAAAGTGTTGCAGTTCGTAACGTCCTGGGCGCCAGGCTGGCAGTTGCAGGTATACCTCCTGTGCTGTGTTTTCAGAGATCGTAAGGGTTATATCGAGGTAGTGCGTCAGTGGGTTGCTATAAGAGAGATGGTAGGCTATCATAGTTTTTAATTGTTGATTGGCTGAATTGTTAAATTGTTGTACCTGAATGCTTGGTAATCAGTTCGCAGATTCTGCAGCAAAGTATAGGCAATAGTTATAGTTCTGAAAAATAAATATTAGAACAATCAACAATCAACAGGTTTTTTGTAAAAAAGTGAAGGCATACTTTGTTAATTACAAAAGGTTGTCTAATTTTGCAGGCCATAATAAAACCATTGGCAGACGATGAAAAGAACATTCCAGCCTTCTCAGAGAAAAAGAAGAAACAAACACGGTTTCAGATCAAGAATGGAAACCGCTAACGGTAGAAGAGTATTGGCTAGCAGAAGAGCCAAAGGCAGAAAGAGACTATCTGTTTCTGACGAAAAAAGACATAAGGCGGCTTAATCCCTTTTAAGGGATAATGCTTCGCTTATTTATTCGTAGCCGCTCATGCAAAGCGAGCCAGCTAACGAGCCGATAAACGAACAGCCAACTTCTTATACATTTTCGAAAGAAGAACACTTGTGTAGCAAGCGCCTTATCGCGCTGCTGTTCAGCAAGGGTTCTTCTTTTAATTTGTATCCGCTGCGGTTTATACTTTATACGCCGCAAGATGTGCCTCCTGCACAAACACAGGTACTCATTTCTGTATCTAAGCGCTATTTTAAACGCGCTGTAGACCGTAACCGCTTAAAGCGGCAAATGCGTGAGGCTTACCGCCTTAATAAGCATCTCCTAACCCAAAACCCGGAGCAGGCTCCACAGCTATTGGGTATTCTTTACATTGGTAAAGAAAAAAAATCCTTTCATACTATCCAGAAAAAACTAATTTCAGGTTTGGAACGTTGTTTGAGTAAGTAGTCTTACCTCGTCCTTTATACCTGAAATTATGTACAAGAAGTCTATAGCCGCCCTGCTTATTGGTGTTTTTACCCTGGGGCTTTTCTCCTTTAAATCAGAATCTGAGCGTTATTTCGAAATAGCCAAGAATTTAGATGTATTTGCCACGCTTTTTAAAGAGGTAAATACTTTTTACGTGGACGAGGTGCCTCCTGCCAAAATGATGCGGACTGGTATAGACGCCATGCTTAAATCCCTGGATCCTTACACTAACTACATCCCTGAAGACGACATTGAGGATTTCCGTACCATGACCACTGGTCAGTATGGCGGCATTGGCGCCCTGATCGGGAGCCACGACGGCAAGATCACTATTCAGATGCCTTATGAAAACTCGCCTGCCCACAAAGCCGGCCTGGTTATCGGAGATGTTATCCTAAAAGTAAATGGTGTGGATGTTACCGGTAAATCAACAACCGATGTTACCAAACTTCTGAAAGGCCAGGCCAATACCGCTGTAAAGCTGGAGGTTCGTAGCTATGGCCAGAACAAATCAAGAACAGTTGAACTAAACCGTGCCAATATTATGGTAGATAACGTGCCATACTATGGTATGATAGACGACCAGATTGGCTACTTCCAGTTATCGGGTTTTACAGTAGATGCCTCAAAGGAAGTGAAAATGGCAGTGCAAAAGCTTAAAGAGATGGGGGCTAAGAAAATTGTTTTCGACCTGCGCGATAATCCGGGGGGCTTGCTGCACGAGGCGGTAAACATCTCTAACGTTTTTGTAGATAAAGGCAAAGATATAGTAAGCACCAAAGGCAAGGTAAAAGAGTGGAATAAAACGTATAAGGCATTGGATGAACCGCTGGACAAAGAGATACCAATGGTTATACTTACAAGTTCGCGCAGTGCCTCTGCTTCCGAAATTGTGGCTGGCGTAATGCAGGATTACGATCGTGCGGTGCTTGTTGGTGAGCGTACATTTGGTAAAGGCCTGGTGCAGGCAACGCGCCCCCTTTCTTACAACTCACAGCTAAAGGTTACTACTGCTAAGTATTATACGCCAAGCGGCCGTTGCATTCAGGCCATAGATTATGCCCACCGCAACCCAGACGGCAGCGTGGCTGCTATACCGGATTCGTTGAGAGTGGCATTTAAAACAGCAGGTGGACGCGTGGTTTACGATGGCGGCGGTATTAGCCCGGATGTGGTAGTAGAGCAGCAAACGTATTCAGAAATAACCAAAACCATTGCGCGCAAAGGTTACTTCTTTGAGTTTGCCAATAAATATAAAGCAGAGCACAGCACAATTCCTGCTGCTAAGAAGTTTAAACTCACTGATGACGAGTATCAGCAGTTTGTTTCTTACCTGGCAAACAAGGATGTTAATTATACTACAGCCATAGAAAACGAACTGCAGGACCTGGCTGCAAAAGCAAAAGATGGCAAACATTACGATGATATTAAAAGCGAGCTTGAGGCTATCAAGAAGAAAGTATCACACAATAAGTCAAACGACCTGATGCGCTTTAAGCCGGAGATAAAAGAAATGCTGGAGGCCGAGATCGCTTCCCGTTATTATCTGCAGAAGGGCTACATTGAATCTTCGTTTGATGATGATGCAGAAATTCTGATGGCAAAGCAGGTGTTAAACGATTCCCAAAAGTATAACTCCTTCCTTAAGCTGAAGTAATTGCAAATGACATAGAACAAAAGAGCCATACTCATATAGTGTGGCTCTTTTGTTTAATACACTTCTTAAGGATAAGTGTCGCACAGTTTTGCACCTTCAGTACCATCATGTAATTTTGTATCATACTTTACACTATATAATATTATGCAAAGCCCTTTACTGCTTGCACTGGAAACCTCAACTAATGTCTGTTCTGTGGCCTTGTTTCAGGGAGATAAGTTATTGGGTGCTTCAGAACTGCGCATCGAGAAGTCACACTCTTCTCATATTACCGTAATGATGGAGCAATTGGTGAATAACTGCGGTTTCAGAATGGAAGATTTAAGTGCAGTAGCTATTTCAGGAGGCCCTGGCTCTTATACAGGCTTACGGATTGGTACTTCTACTGCTAAAGGCTTGTGTTATGCACTTAATATTCCATTAATAGAAGTGTCTACTCTTTACAGTTTAGTAGCACAGCTAATTAAGTATACGCCAAACCCGGAGCGTTTTCTGTTTTGCCCGATGTTGGATGCCCGCAGGATGGAAGTATATTCTTGTGTGCTAAGCCATACTTTAGAAGAAATAGTGCCTGTTGCACCAGTTATACTTGATGAGCAAACTTTTCAGGATTTACTGCAGGAACATGTAATTGTTTTTTTTGGTAGCGGAGCTCAAAAGTTTAAAGAGGTAATAAAAGATAAAAGCAATGCCTTATTTGTTGATGGTATAGTGCCTTCAGCAATACCGGTTGGAGAGTTAGCCATCAGAAAGTATGAGCAGGAGGCATTCGAAGATGTAGCTTATTATGAACCGTTCTATCTTAAGGATGTTTATATAACAAGTGCAGGTAAAAGCACTACATAAAAAAAGGATTATGTCTGAATTTGTAAATAGAGTTGCGCAAAGCGCACTGGTAACCATAAACCTGGAGGAGTTGCTTCATCCGGGCGAGCGGGTTGTATATGATATAACAGAAAACCTGTTTCATGGCCTAATCTTAAAGGAGAAAGATTTCAGGGCGTTTGTAAAGGAGCATGACTGGTCGGCTTACGACGGAAAGAATGTGGCCATTATATGTTCCGCTGATGCAATTGTGCCTACCTGGGCCTATATGTTACTTGCAACAAAATTAACTGGTCATGCAAACTATTATGTATTCGGGGATCTTGAAGCGCTGGAGCAGGCTATGATGCAGGAAGCAATAGCAAAAATTGATGTAGAAGAGTATCGCGATGCCAAGGTAGTAGTAAAAGGTTGTGGAAGTATACCAGTGCCTACTTATGCATATATAGAGATCATGCGAAAGCTTTTACCCGTAGCAAGTAGTCTTATGTATGGTGAGCCATGTAGTACCGTGCCTTTGTATAAGAAGCCAAAGAACGTTTAATAGCAATCAGTGGAAAAAAAGAGGGCAGGATGAACTAAATTCTGCCCTCTTTTTGTTAATACTCTGCGGCCATTTACAAATCCGTGTACTCTTAACAGGAGAGTAGATAAAATCAGGAAAATTTTGAAGCTCATAAACAGGCAGTTACATGGAAGTGTGCCTAAATGTTGAAGCAAGCCCTTGCAAAGTCGAAACTCTTTTCTACTTTTGCATCCCGGTTCGGCAGGAACAGGGGAGTTGGGGGAGGGAAAGGGAGTTTAAAAAGGCCCTGTGGCTGCTTTAGAGGCAGGTCCCGCCAAAAAAAACCTTGAAATTTTTTCACCCCGGGTGTTGCGGATTCGAAAAGAGTTCTTACCTTTGCAACCCGGTTCTGAGGGTAGCTCGGATGGGGAAAGGGAAACAGAATGACTTCTGAAAACTT
>NZ_JAHYXK010000014.1 GCF_019443125.1 Pontibacter aydingkolensis
CTTCTACAACCGGGAAAGGAGACACTCAGCGCTGGGCTACCTCACACCCTGCCAGTATGAGGAAAGACTATACAAACAAAGAATGGCTGCCTGAGAAAAACCCTACAGTAAACCGTTGCAATTTAAAAATTCACTAAGAACACAATGCTTGAAGCCGCTCTTATTGTTTTGGTACCATTTTTCCTGTATTGCCTTTACCTGACTGCAGCGGATATGCGGAACTGATACTCCATATATAGTTTCAAGAGAAACCGTTTGAGAGGCAAGCGGACCAGCAAATAATGACTGGCATTGACTATTAGGACACTTCTCTACATAGAAGAGCATGTCGCTTCATCCTATTCATCTTGTTGTCGGTACTTGGGCTTTTATTCTAAACTTTCATTACCTAAAAGAAGTCAGGGCATTTACCTTGCATTGGTTCTTCTTTGATTATTTATAAAAAACTAGTTTTCAGACTCCAAAAACCTCCATGAATGTAGAATTGGATAATGCTGCATTGATGACAGGTGCTTAATAATTTCATAGCTCTAATTTTTCCCTTGCAAAGCCATGCAATAAACAAACTATACCAAGAAGCATACAGAAGCCGGTATAAGAAGGAAGGCCCTTCTTATACCGGCTGTTCTTTTTTTGATCACCACCACCCTTGTGGTATACTGTATGAATGTCTAGCTCTGAGTTTGCAGAGAGGGTGAAGGCCCTCTCTGCGGTGGGGTGGAAGCTCTTCTGTACCTGAGGCTAATTGCTTGGCAGCCTCTCTGCCTTTGTCCCCTTGGACCTGAGAGCGACTACTTCCCCATAAACGTGCCCAGACAGCGCGGCATACGATTTCTGATGGTATCCTTACCACATCCTAAACTCTGCTCTCTGGTGAATGGCATGAATCAGGAGCCAGCAGAGAAAAGGGCAGATACACATCAATTCATAACAGAGGGTGAAGGCAACGTGCGAGCAAGGAGATCAGGGGTTGCCCTGGAACGGGGCAGGAACTTTAATCACTAATTTAACAGTATTGGAATAATTGCATAGCCAACACACAAAGAAATCAGAAAAAACACCTGTTTTGCTTGTGTGTCAACTTATTATATTCATATATTTACAATCAATTATTTTTAACCACCCCCGAGACGACAAGATTTGCAATGTTGGCCAACTAAACTTTAGAGGATGAAACCGGAGCGAAGCCTGATTGATTTTGAGAAGATAGTAATGAACTCCCCGGATGTTTTTGGGACCATAGATGAAGATGGCTTTATTCTGTATGTGAGCGAGGCGTGCAGAAATGTCCTGGGCTATGAGCGGGAGGAACTGGAAGGGAGGAACTTTGCGGAGTTTCTGCACTCAGACGACCTGGCCAGCACCCACCAGGCTATTCAGGAGGCACTTAAGAGTGGCACTAAAGCTAGCTTGGAGAACCGCTACATCCACCGGCAGGGGCATGCGGTGCCTATGCACTGGATGGGAGTCTGGTCAGAAGGAGACGGGTTCCTGTACTGCGTGGGTCGTGATGTGACGGAGCAGAAAGCCCTCCAGAATAGGCTGGAGGAAAGAGAGCAGCGCTACAAGGCTTTGTTTGACAACAGCCCTGAAATTGTTTTTGTTGAAAACAGGGAAGGGCTTGTCACTGAGACTAACCTGCGCTTCCTTAAAGCCTTCGGAAAAAGTGAGGAGCAAGTAATCGGATCACCTGTTTCCTGCTTTCTGTCTCCCGACACGGCTGCTCTCAACACAAGGTACCTGGAGCAGGCGCTGCTGGGAAACCCCACGAGGTTTGACCTGGAGCTTGAGCTTGAAGGGGAGGTAAGGATCTACGACACGTCAAAGCACCCTATCATCGTCAGGAATGAAGTGGTCGGTGCTCACACAGTGGTAACGGACATCACCCCTCTGGTAGAATCCTATGAGACCATCCAACGGCAGGCAAAAAGGCTGAACACTATTCTGGAGAGTATCACCGATGCCTTTTGCACCATAGACAGGGACTGGAAGTATACCTACGTCAACAGTGAATTCGAGCAACTGACGCATTTTAAGAGAGAGAATGTGTTGGGTAAATCCTTATTTGCCTTATATCCGAGTGAAGGTAATCCGGAGTTCTTCAGGAACTACAGGCAGGCAATGGAGACAGGAAATCCTGTACATTTCGATGCCTACTCCCCTGAACATGGGAAATGGTTCGATGTCAAAGTTTTCCCATCGAAAGAAGGGCTCTCTGTTTACTTCAGTGACATCACAGACAAAGTTAAGGCACAGCAAGAAGTAAAGAGGCTTTCGCTGGTAGCAAGCACCACCACAAATGGTGTCGTTATTATGGGGATGGACCGCAGGATAGAGTGGGTGAACGAAGGCTTCACCGAAATGACAGGTTTCCACTTGGAGGAGTCAGTGGGGAAGAGACCGATCGAGTTGCTTGGGCACGCCCAGACAGACATTTCCACATTGGCTTCCGTGAATGAGAAGATGAACAGTGGCCAGCCTGCCGCCTTTGAGGTGTTAAATAAGACAAAAACCGGAAAAGACTTGTGGTTGTCTATTAAAGAGAACCCAATATTTGGGGAGGATGGGAGTTTAGTAAACATTGTCAGTGTGCAAACTGATATTACAAACTTAAAGAGGTATCAGCAGGAGCTTGAAGTGCTCTCCCTGGTGGCAAGTAAAACAACACATGGGGTTGTCATCACAGGTGCAGACGGGTTGACGGAGTGGGTGAACGAGGGCTTTACAAGGCTCACCGGTTACTCACCCTCCGAGATGGCAGGCAATAAGCCCGGCGCGCTTCTGCAGGGGCCCGAAACGGACGAAGAGACGATTGTGTTCATGCGTGAGATGCTTCTGAAGGCGGTTCCCTTCAACACCAACATCATCAACTACAAAAAGACCGGGGAAAAGGTGTGGTTCTCTATGGACATCACGCCTGTATGTGGTGATTCAGGCCAGGTTGTAAGATTTATTGCCATCCAAAAGGACATCACTGAAAGGAAAAAAATACAGCAGGAACTGGAAAAACTCTCGCTGGTGGCAAGCAAGACCAACAACAGCGTGCTCATAGCCGACAGAGGCTGGCGGATTGAGTGGGTGAACGAGGGATTCACAAAACTGACAGGCTACACCCTGCCAGAGGCCACAGGCAAAACCCCGTCTAAGCTGCTGCACCATCACAGCAAGGGGAACAAGGCATTTGAGGTGCTGAAAGAAAAGCTTCTGAAGGGAGAATCAATCTCTTTTGAGGAACTCATCCAGAAGAAAACCGGGGAGGAAGCATGGGTGAGTGTGGACATAACAGCTATTCTTGATGAGAAGGAGGAGCCGTCAAGGTTTATAGAGGTACACACGGATATAACACTACTGAAGGAAAAGGAGCTGGACCTCTCAAGGCTGACAATGGATCTATACAGGCAAAACAATGATCTGCAGCAGTTCACTTACATCGTATCACATAACCTCAGGGCACCAGTGGCCAATGCCCTTGGGCTTGCAAATATGCTGACCAGGATCGACAAGCGAGCAGACATGTTCGATAAGTCGCTGGCTAACCTGCAGGAGAGCATTGTCCGGCTCGACACGGTCATGAAGGACATGAACACTATCCTTAGCATACGGGACAGCAAAGGGAATCTGGAGACAGAGCAGGTCAGTATAAAGCTCGTCATACAGCAGGTAGTGTCCTCTTTAAGCACCTCTCTTAAAGATTGCGGTGGTGTTGTCACGGATAATTTAGCGGAGGAGCTTTGCGTCAGCGCTAACAAAGCCTATCTCTACAGCATATTCTATAACCTGCTGTCAAACGCCATCAAGTACAGATCCGAGGAACGTACCCTTGCTGTGTCCATTAAGTGCTTCAGCAGTTCTGATAAAGGAATGCTCCTCTCTTTTGCTGACAATGGGTTAGGCTTTGACCTGCAAAAGGCCAGGGAGAGCGTCTTTAAGCTCTACAAGCGCTTCCACACTGATAAGAAAGGCAGGGGAATAGGTCTGTACCTTGTCAGAACACACCTGGAGGCAATAGGCGGCCATGTGGAGGTGACAAGCCAGGTGGGGACAGGTACTAAGTTTCTGATTTATTTACCCAAGGTGTAGTATGAGGATTTTTCTCATTGACGATGATAGGCTGAGCATATTCCTGACAGAGAGCATGCTGGCCTTAGAAGGCTTTACACATGAAACTAAATCTTTTTTATCTGCTGCAGAGGCCCTGGAGGCCTTGGGTTCAGGGGGAGACGATGCTGTCCCTGATCTGATCTTTCTGGATTTGAACATGCCTGTCATGGACGGTTGGGGCTTTCTGGACGCACTGGCGGCGGCTCAGCTCAACTCAAAGATAAAGGCAAAGTGCAGCATCTACATTCTTACTTCTTCCCTTGATCTGGCAGACACTTTGAAAACAGAGAGATATCCGCTTGTATCGGGCCTCATACACAAGCCTATCAAGAGCGAAGAGATTAAATTTATCTTTTCACAACACCCCTTACTGGATCAAAGTTTTACTCAGTAGCACACAAAACTAGTAGCACCATTTTACTTATGGAAAATTTACTAAAGACTTCACCCATCTTAGAGAAAGAAGAGCGTCGGCTAAGAAGGCTGGTCGGCTACAAAAGTCTGGATGAATATGAAACAACAGGCACATTCCAGCATGTGGTGAGTATGGCGGCGCATGTTTTCAATGTGCCGATAGCGGTTGTGAACTTTGTTGACAGGGAAGTCACTAAGGTAAACTCCAGCGTAGGCATGGACGGAGTCTGCGAACTTGCCAGGGGAGTAACCCTATGCTCTCAGGCAATCCTCAAAGACGAGGTGACTGTGTTTGAGAACGCAAAGCAGGAGCCGTGCCTGTTTTCCAACCCCTTTGTCCATGATGATTTCGGCCTCCAGTTCTACGCGGGCGCTCCGCTGAGAACATCGGATGGCTTCAACATAGGGGTCGTTGGCATTGGGGACACTAAGCCAAGGGAATTCTCTTCTGAGGATAAGACATTACTGGAAGGACTGGCTGCCGTTGTCATGGAAGAGCTGGAGGAGAAAAGAAACAAGATTGCCAGGCAACCGGGCGTTGGAGAACACCAAAGCATTCACATCCAGCGGTAACCGTTTTAACACCTCATCGCAAGTCATGCATGAAACATAGAAAGAGGGCGAAACTGACTAGGTATCCCTTCTTTCTATGTTTTATTACTCGGAAATACCCTTAACCCTACACAGTGCTGCTCCTCAAAACAGCAGCAGCATAATAAAGCGGCATAGCGGCGGATTATCGACGGCACTGACTGCTTTTAATTTACTTAAACTGTCAGATTAGATCTTGACTATCTCAATTGACACTTAAGTGAGTCCAATGCCGGGACGTTATTAATGTAAAGCACTCCCTATTTCGACTTGGGCCATCGCTTGGTTGCCTGCAACTAATGGACAAAAGAGTTGTCAAGTTAATCTTCTACCCAGCTATTTATTGTGTTCGGGCTTTCCTTTTTGAATCAAATCGTCGATTGCATCCCAAAGTGATATCCTCTTCTCCAAGGACTGCTTTGCTATGACCAATGCCTCATCCCATTTCAAGTCGTCATTTTCGCACAGCTCTGAAATCATCTCAAGTGAAAGAGGCCCGTGTTCATCTCCATCTAGCGCTACATGACGTTCAAGATAGTGTATCAGTTTGCCATAGGGTTTGCTTTCCGACTTCGAGTTTCCAAGGATTGCTATAAACATGTCTGGAATGACATCCTCCCGCCCGAACGTGAATGCAGAAGCGACAAGGTGTGTTTGCCCTGTCTCAATGATTGAAAATGTGAACTTCACAAAATCAGCTACCCTTTTATCAACGCTGATTTCACTCAGTGAGTACTCAACGGAGCACCCTGACGCTATAAGCTTTAGGAAGTCGTTTATTTTACCGGTGTTTGCACCTGCCTGTGACATTGCGTCCAAATACATCTCAAAGTGGCTTTTCGGTTCTCCCAGCTCATTGATGTCACTTTCCTCTCCAAGAACAATCTCATTGATAAATCTTGACAGCCTTGTTTTTTTTGACGGCATCCAGGGGATTTGAACGCTTGTGAGGTCTGCTTGAAGGCTCTTCAACAGTGACATAAAGTCCCAGACGGCAAATACATGGCCTTCCATGAAGGTTTTGATGTCATCTATGTTTTTCAGGCTCCCATAAAGCTTGTGGGTCCGCAATTCGTTTCTTAACCCAGAGATTTCGTGTTCTATGCGCTGTATCCTATTCATCCTGTTTTTGCTTTTATGCAATGTCAGCTTTCCGCCACCCGCAGAAGGCAGTTTAAGCGACTAATCAGCCTAGCCAGCACGGCCGGTTATGTTTCTTTCCTTGTTTTACAAAGTATGGGAGAGGCGCTGTCAGCTACAGGCTTCCACATTCCAATTGCATCAAGGTCTTCCCGCAGACTCCCACCCCCAGTCGCTTCTGTTTATATAAGCAGGCAAGGTAATATTTTTTTCAATCTTTTGCTGCCCGTAGTGAAAAGCACAGTCTACAGGGTAAAGAAAAAACGCAGACCACTTTCCTTTGGGAGTCCGTACCACCACGCTTTTAAAACAGCTGGGAAAGAAAGTGTACAACTCCTCCACCGGTGCAGCCAGGCACAGCATCACGCTCAACACTTCTCTGAGGAGTGGCGTGTAGAATAGGTGCGATTTTTTGTCCTAACCCGAAATGAAAGTTGCAGCTACCTTGCCGGAATTCAAAAAAAGCAGAACATACGTTTTCGAAGGGGCTATCGAAGGGCAGGCAGCATCAAAACCTTTCCCTGAGACAGAAGAGATGGATCAGCTGTGGCTCCACCGGCTTCTGAGTCGCCAAGGCTCAGGCGTGCCAAATAAAGGCTTCCATGAAAAGGAAAGCAGCATGAAAACATTATGCTGGACCATGGAACCCATACCATTGCTACAGGAACTGATGACAGGTTACTAATCCATGTGGGGACAACTAAACCACACCTCTCCTACTGCCATATACTCCATCAGTAGAGCCAAATTCCTTTGGAGAATGTTTGATAATTCACTACTTCGGCCTACTGAGTAAACAGCAAAAAGCGGCTTATTTATCAAAACAAGCTACTTTTTATTTTCCAGAGTAACAGAAAATATTTTCTGTTACTCTCCCCGTTTTCCCAAAATCTTCTGCTCCCCTACTTTGTATTAAGACAGGATAAGAAGAAATCCCCATCATATTTCCTATAGTTAGAGTGTGGCTGGTTTTGTTTCTAGTAAACTCATCTTGATTTTAGATTTAGCGCTGGATGAAAGGGATGACGGTATAGGCACCGCCGAACGTTAACAGTACAGGACCGTATTAGCATTGGCATAGCTCTCGCACTGCCTCTACACTAACTTAACCTAAGCAAATGCAGGAACCAACTGGCACTACAGTTCTGCACCAAACAAAGATTCAGATCTTCCTCCGTTTCCTGAGGTTCGGCTTTCTCGCTTGGGGAGGCCCCGTGGCCCAGATAGCCATGCTGAAGCGGGAACTGGTGGAAGAGGAAGCGTGGGTGTCCAAAGAGCGGTTTAACCGGGTGCTGGCCGTTTACCAGGTGCTGCCTGGCCCGGAGGCACATGAGCTGTGCGTCTATTTCGGGATGGTCGCGGGCGGGAGACTGGGCGGCTTCCTGGCGGGCTTCGGGTTCATGCTTCCCGGCTTTATCCTGATGCTGCTGCTCACGTGGCTTTACACCACCATAGGGATAGACACTCCGGCGCTCAAAGCTATTTTCATCGGGTTTCAGGCCGCTGTTATTGCGCTTATCTTCGCGGCTGTCCACCGGATCGGTAAGCATGCGCTGGTAAACAAAAGACTGTTTGCAATTGCAGCAGCTGCCTTTGTAGCCTACTTCTGCGGAGTTGGCTTTTTTGTTGTACTGCCCATTGCCGGACTCGCTTACGTGTTCTGGATGAAGGAGAAAACAGCCTATGTGGCCCTATGCGCGGCTGCCCTCGCCGCGGCCTGTGTGCTACTTTTCAATCCAGAGGTGCTGCAACTCCAAAATACTGCAGTAGCCCCGGAAGCCTATTCACCCGCAAACGCTGGCAACCAGTCGCCACTTGCAGTTTTCTGGTCAGGGCTGAAAGCCGGGCTGCTAACGTTCGGCGGTGCCTATACCGTCATCCCCTTCATCCAACAGGACGCTGTCATCAACAACGGCTGGCTCACCAACAGGCAGTTCCTGGACGGAATTGCACTTTCCGGCATACTTCCCGCTCCGCTTATCATCTTCTCCACGTTTGTAGGATACTTCGGGGCCGGATGGTCAGGCACCCTTATCATGACCTTTGCCATCTTCCTGCCGGCTTTCTCCTTTACGCTCGTTGGCCATAGCCTGATGGAGAAAGTGATCGATAACAAGGCTTTGCACAGCTTCTTGGACGGCGTGACGGCCGGCGTGATAGGACTAATCGCAATGACGGCATTGCAGCTCTTCAGAGCAACTATCACAGACTGGTTCACCCTGTTGGTGTTTGTCTTGTCCATGCTGGTGCTCTACCGCATTAAGTCCAAGTTTACGGTGGTATTCGTGATATTGGGCGCCGGGCTAATCGGGTTTTCCCGGTACCTGATAGGCTAAAAAGAAGTGGCCTTCGAACATGGACAACAATCCCATTGATCCGTATTTTTCTAAACAAACGTTTCATGTACAGCCATAAAACACTTTAGGTATGAACATAGCAAAACTTAACCGCAGGCAGGCACTTTATGCCACTGCCCTGGTAGGCACCGCCAGTCTTCTGGACTACAGGCAGCTGTTTGCCTCCCCCAAACCACAAGGCCAAACGCCTCCTTTGAGCACCCAGGAAATAACTTCCATTGAGACCGCCTTAGGCAAAAAGGGAAACTACATTCAGGAGCAGGCGGTGCACAACATCTCCCTTCCCCGCAACGACCTGAAGGTAACGGTAAAGGGAGAGCCTGTGCCTATACCGTTCGGCTTCGGCGGCTGGGTAGCCATCAAGAAAACCACTGACGGCAAGTCCGCTGTGCTCATGAGCGACACGGTGCTGCTGCAGGAAGAGGTCAACCCTTTGATCTCGGCTGCCCAGGCCAACGGACTGGAGGTGAGCGCCATCCATAACCACTTCTTTTATGAGGAGCCCCGCATCTTCTATATGCATGTGCACGGCATGGGAGAGCCGACTGATCTGGCGAAGCGATACGCCGCGGCCATCAAAGGCACAAAGCTGCTTCCTGCTAACCAACCCAAGACAACCGGTGCCTCCCAGAAAACAGGAAAAGAGCTGTTTGACTTACCCAAACTGGATGCCATCGTGAAGCACAAAGGCACGGTGAACGGCCCCACCTATAAGTATACCGTGGGCCGCGACGACCTAAACGTGATGGCCATGGGTGCCGAGCTGACTACTGCCATGGGCCTGAACTCGTGGGCTTCCTTTGCAGGGACACAGGATAAGGCGCACATAGCCGGGGACATCGCGATGCTGGAGCAGGAGGTGAATCCTGTCATCAAAGCGCTGCGACAGAACAACCTGGAGGTAGTGGCGGTGCACAACCACATGCTGGGCGACGACCCGCGCATGGTCTTTCTGCACTACTACGGGCAAGGACCTGCCCCGCAGCTGGCTCAGGGGTTTCGGGCGGCGCTCAATGAGTTAGGTCGGCATGGCAAACGTGACATGATGAAGCATTAAGAATGACTTAGAAAGTATACTGCTTTTACCTTACACACTATTGTTAAAATCGTTCTAAAATGAAAGAAGGCAAGGTTATTCCCTTGCCTTCACTTACTACTATACCTCCTAAAGTATAAAACCGATAGCTTATACTTTACCCTCAAGCGCTACAGCGTATAACGCAACAGTTCGGCTGCCTTCTGCTGCGCCTCAGCCTCCAGCTCCAGGTATTTGTCATACGTGTCGTAGTAAAAGCTGAGCTCCATGAAGTACTCGGTAGCCGAGATCTCCCCCAGCCGCAGGGCTTTTTCCAGCAGGCGCAGGTTTTCTGGCCTTGCCATCAGCTCCTGGTAATTGCGCAGCGACTCCTGCAGCACCTGGTACTCTTCGTATGTCTGCCTCACTTCCTGCCGGTGCGAAACTAGCTCAGCCTCCAGCTGCGCCTGCGCATACTGGCTGTAGGCCTGCTGCGTGTTCACAGTGTTGCGGCGCTCCCACAGTGGTATGGAAATGCCGGCGTGAACCCCCTGAAATGTTTGCCCCAGTATACTTTGGTAGCGGTAGCCGCCCTCTAGTTTAGGAAGGGCCAAAGCCTTGGCCAGTTTCACCTTCTCCTCCTGCACCTTCGCTTGTTGCTCCATCATTTTCAGGCGCGGGTCCGATACTTCAATCAAACTGTCTAGCACCTCAAAAGCGGGAACTGAGGTCATAGCGGCAAAGGCTGTATCAGGGAGGGCTATGGACTGGCCGCCGTTTAGCTCCGTGAGCTTTTCCTCCAGCACCCTGCGCCTGGCCTTGTTTGCCTGCAACGTGGTGCGGATGTTCAGCAGCCGGACGCGTGCCTTGTTCTCGTCCAGCATATTGCCCTCTCCGGCACGTGTGCTTTTCTGGAACCTGCGGTACAGGGCCTCTACATCCTGGTAGCGCCTCTCCAGCTCCGTTGCCTGCTTGTTAAGGTAGATTAGCTGGAGCGCGGTTTGCTGGGCCTCTAGCAAAATGTTCTGCCGCTGCTGGGCATATTGGTAATCCGCCTGAGCCTCCTGCAGGTTGGCCACGCGCCTTTTCCTGCCGTAGGCCGTCGGGAAGTCGATGCGCTGCGTCACGGCAAACTCCTTCTGGTTTCCGGCTTCTGCGGGCTGTCCGTTAAAGTAGTCATACTCTATAAGAGGGTCCTCCGGATTTAGGCCAGTTTTATACTCCAGCTTCCGGGCCTCACGGTACTGCGCCGCCGCCTGCAGGGTTTTGTTGTTGGCCGCCACCTGCTGCAGCACATCGGCAACGGATTGCTGTGCCTTTGCCTGCACCGCCACAAGCAGGCAAAAGCAAAGGATAGTTATCATATATCTATACATTGTCTTTCTCATTTTGATTAGACATCAGGAACACCGCCGGCACAATGAACAGATTCAGCAAGGTTGAGCTGAGCAGACCGCCCAGGATCACCTGGGCCATCGGGCTCTGGATCTCGTTGCCCGGAAGATCGCCGGCCAGGGCCAGCGGAATAAGCGCCAGTCCTGCCGTGAGCGCCGTCATCAGGATAGGGCTGAGCCTGTCCCTGGAGCCTAAAATCACGCTCTCATACAAGCTGTGCCCCTGCTGCAACAGCAATTGGTAATGCGACACCAGCAGTATACCGTTTCGCGTAGCGATACCGAAGAGCGTGATAAAGCCGATGATGGCCGGTATACTGATGATGCCCGAAGTGAAGAAGATGCTCCCCACTCCACCAATCAGGGCCAGCGGAAGGTTTAGTAAAATGATGCTCGACAGTTTAAAGGACTTGAACTCATGGAAAAGTATCAGGTAAATGGCCAGCAGAGAAAGCAGTGAGGCGAACAGCAAGGTGCTGGACGCTTCCTCCTCCGCCTCAAACTGCCCGCCGTACTCGATGCGATACCCCACCGGCAGAGAAACATTCGCCTGTACTTTCTCCCGCAGCTCCTCCACGGCGCTGCGCTGGTCACGGCCGGCCACGTTGGCCGACACGACCGTTTTGCGCTGCACGTTCTCCCGGTTGATGGTGTTCGGCCCGCTGGTCGAGACGAAGTCCGCTACATAGTGCAGTGGTATCTTCTGCCCGTCATGGGTGTCGATCAGGGCGTTCTTCATCTTCTCGAACTCCCCGCGGCTGCTCTCGTCATAACGCACCACAAGGTCAAAGCTGCGTGCCCCCTCGTATACCTCCGACACTTTCTCGCCGGCAAAGGCCACGTCCACGTACTCAGCAAACGCACCGGTGGTGATACCATACTTGGCCAGCATGTCGCGCCTTGCCCTGATCTGTATTTGTGGAATCTCAATCTGCTGCTCCACGCTCACATCTACTAGCCCCTCAACAGCATTTGCCTGCTGCTCCACCTGCTTGGCGATGGAGAACATCTTTGAGAGCTCGGGCCCGAAGATCTTAATGGCGATGTTGGCCCGGGTGCCCGACAGCATGTGGTCGATGCGGTGGCCGATGGGTTGCCCAATGGTGATGTTAGCGCCGGTAATGCCCGCCAGCTTTTCCCTTACCTCGGTCATGAACTCCTCGCGGCTGCGATCCTCCAGCAGAAAGGGTGCGTCGATCTCCGAGGCGTTCACCCCTTGCGCGTGCTCGTCCAGCTCAGCTCTGCCCGTCCTGCGGGTCGTTATTTGTATCTCGGGCACGGTCAGCAGCGCCTTCTCCACCTGCGTGCCGATCTTGTTGCTTTCCTCCAGCGAGATGCCCGGTTTACTGATGGTGCTGATCACCAGGGAACCTTCGTTGAACTCTGGTAGGAAACTGCGCCCCAGCGTGGTCATGACAAAGAGTGCCCCCACCAGCAGCAGCACAGCAGCACCCAGAATCACCTTCTTATGCCGCATGGCGCTGCGCAGCGTGCGTTCGTAAAAAATGTTCAGGCGGTGCACCAGCCAGCTTTCACGGTGCTGCTTCAGCAGCATTTTATCGCTGGTGAGCATGTAACTGCACAGCACCGGCGTCAGGGTAATGGCCACGATCAGGGAAGCGAATAGCGACACGATAAAGGCGATGCCCAGCGGTGCCAGCAGCCTCCCCTCCATACCCGACAGGAAGAAGAGCGGCACAAAAGCGGCGATGATGATAAAGGTGGCGTTGATCACAGAAGAGCGAATCTCCACAGAGGCGTCGTAGATCACGTGCAACTTACCCAATTGCTCCTCCACAGGCTTTCGCGCGTTCTCCTTCAACCTACGAAACACATTCTCCACATCAATGATGGCGTCGTCCACCAGGTCACCGATGGCGATGGCCATACCGCCCAGGCTCATAGTATTGATGGAAAAGCCAAGCCACTTTAAGGTAAGTATAGCCGCCATCAGCGAGATAGGTATGGCGAGCAGCGAGATGACGGTGGCCCGGATGTTCATCAAAAACAGGATCAGGATCACCACCACAAACACGGCGCCCTCCAGCAGCACTTTCTGTATGTTATTAATGGAGGCGTTGATGAAGTCTGCCTGCCGGAAGATTTTCGTGTTGATCTTCACGTCCTCCGGCAGGTTGTGGCTCAGGTCGGCCATGGCCGCGTCTATCTCTTCGGTCAGCTCCAGGGTATTGGTATTGGGCTGCTTCATCACGGTCATGATCACGGCTGGCTCGCCTTTCAGTGAACCGTCACCGATCTTCACGGCAGCACCCACTTTAATGTCGGCCACATCCCCGATCCGAACGGGCGCATTGCCATTCACCTTGATCACCGTGTTGGCCAGCTCCCCCAAATCGCTGGTACGCCCGATGCCGCGCACGATGTACTCGTTGCCGTACTCCTGCATAAAGCCGCCTGAGGCATTCTGGTTGGCCTCCTCGGCGGCCTGCAGCAACTCATGCAGCGACACGTTGTAATACTTTAGTTTTTGCGGGGAAGCCAGCACCTGGTACTGTTTGTACTCTCCCCCGATCACCACCACCTGCGACACGCCGCCCGTTGCCAATAGCCGCGGACGTATGCTCCAGTCGGCAAGCGTGCGCAGCTCCATCATACTGGTGCTGTCGCCGGTCACGCTAATGAGCATAATCTCGCCCATGATGGAGGATTGCGGGGCCAGCGTGGGAGTCCCCACGCCCTGCGGCAGGCGCTCGGCCACAGTGGCCACTTTCTCAGTCACTATCTGGCGGGCCTTGTAAATATCGGTGCCCCACTCAAACTCCACCCAGACAATGGAAATACCGGCTGAGGAGGAAGAGCGCACGCGGCGCACGTCGGTAGCCCCATTCACGGCCGACTCGATGGGAAAGGTAACCAGGCGCTCTGCTTCCTCCGGCGCCATGCCGTGGGCCTCGGTCAAAACCACCACCGTCGGAGCCGTCAGGTCGGGGAACACGTCCACCTCCATACGGGAGGCCGTGATCCCGCCGAAGACGAGCAGCAGCGAGGAGGCCACGATAACCAGCAGCCGGTTATGCAGCGAAAACTTTATGACATTGTTAAGCATTTCTTCTCTTTTTGATACGGATGGGCAGGACTCGTAAAAGCTCTCACCCTACATGGTTAATGTTCGTGCCCGTGGGCCGGCACCTCTCCCGATGCCGAGGATAGTTTGATCTGGTAGGCCCCTTTCGTCACCACCCGATCGCCCGGCTTCACGCCCGAGAGCAGCTGCACGTTTATACCGTCGGAGGCACCCAGCTTTACTTCCCGCTTTTCAAAGGTCTCCCCTGCCGTCTGCACGTACACGTAGTGCGTGCCCTGGTCCTCCATGATCGCGCTGACAGGAACCGTCAAGGCATTGGGCAAGGGTATAGAGCGCAGGTATACTTCCACGAAAGATCCCGGAACCAGCTCGCCCCAGTTGGCTATCTCGAAGGTGATGGGAATCAGGTAGGAGTCGGCGCCGGCGCTTTTGCCGTAGGCCAGCAGCCTGCCGTTCAGGTTTTCGGTGTCGTATACATCCCCACCCGGTACTTTAAAGCTGGCAGACTTCACGTTGGCTAGTTGGGAAGCCTCCGTCTGCGGCACCTCGGCCCGTAGTACCATGCGCTGGTTCTGCGTGATGCTGGCCAGCGCCTGCCCCGCCTCCACGAACTCCCCGTCAGATACCAACACGGATTTGATGAACCCGCCCTGCGGTGCGGACACACGCAGGCCCTTCGGGCCGTAGTTGCCGGCAAGGGTGCGGTATGCCGACGCAGCATTTTCGTAGATAGCCTTGCGCCTTTCGAACTCCCGCTGGGAGATGATCTGGTCCTTTACCAGTTCTTTGGCTCGCTCGTAGTCAGCCTGTGCACGCTGAAAATCGGTGCGTGCCTCCCTCACACGGGTATCAATGTTGCCCTCGGCCACGCCCTCACCGGAAATGGTGAAAAGCCTCTGCTGTGCTTTGACCGGCGATCCGACAATGACGTCGTTACCAGCCAAAGACACTACCCCACTTGCGCTGGCCGTGACCATGGTCTCGTCTCCCGGAGCCGGCATGATCTGGCCGGAGGTTCTGATGATGTTGTGGAAAGGCTGTGGCATGACCTGCTGCGTGGCAAACTCTACTTTCCAGGCCTGCTCCTTCAGGAATGGCACCTCCTCACCCATCGGTGCGGCCGACTCCTTGGTGTCGGCCAGCGCGGCTGCCGCGTTCGGGTACACCTGTAAGTTGTCGATGACGATACGGTCGGTGAAGTCGCCTGACTTGACATCGAAGATAAGTTTGTACCCGCTGCCGGCTTCCCGAGGCTGGAGAGCAGGGCCAAAGATGCCCGGTGAGCGCGGTTCCTGCACCGTATGGCGGATGCCTTTGTCACCTTTCACGAGGCTGACAGTTAGCTGTCCCTCCGCTAGGGGCGTGAAGTTTCCCCCAAGTTTGGTGACGTGTGCCGCAAAGGAGGAAGTTTCGCCGACTACCAGGGGCTTAAACTCCACGAACAGTTCGGTTTTGTCAGTATAGATAGTATAGGAGACCGGCTCCAGTCCGTCTCCGTGGGGATGGCCGTGTTCCGCTACGGTTTCTGCCCCGTCATGGGCGTTCTCCTGATTCTGGCTGCAGCCTGTGGCAAAGAGCACCAGGCAAACAGCCATAAGGCTTATATATGATCTTAACATGGTAGTTCTGATGTTACTGTATTTTTACAATACACTTTACACATAGCGGTATACCCCGGAAGCATGCGGCTGTTTGCCGTGCTTCCGGGGTAGCACACTAATGGTTCAGCAGACTAGTGCTGGTGGTTTCCCTGTCCGTCGTGTGAGTGGGTTTCCGTTACAACAGAGTCGCCCTCTACGGAAAACTCTTCCTGCTCATGCGGGTGTTCTCCTTCGCTATCATGCGGATGGCCATGCTCCTCTTCTGAAGTGGCTTCGTGCTGATGCGTGTCCGCTCCGTGCTCATGTCCTTCTTCGCTTGTGGTGTTTGAAGAGCAACCGAAAGTAAACAGCGCCATCGCGGCAATGGAGAAAATAACCTTTTTCATTTTTGTATAGATTTAATTGTGTAAGTACTGGGGTAAATGATAGAAGTGCGCTCTTGTTACTCACGGCAAAGTATAAACGTGCTTATAAAGCACACGCTAACGCCAGATATGACCCGGCTGGGACAACAAGAGCAATAATGTGGTGGTCAGGCAGACGGAGGTCCGCGCTGCGGTAGGTGGGTTTGATGTGGTGGAGGCGAAAAGCCTATGATATGGAACGTGCTGCCCAGTACTCTATAGGCAACTGGCGTCCCAGGTTCGAAAAAGAATTGCTCGCTTCTGGCATCAGCTAGAGGAGCCGAAAGTAAGCTACTGTGCCGGGTGGAAACATGCGGCTCTCCCTGCACAGCCGAGTGGAAATAGTGGCTGAAAGGGCTTTCCTTCTGCTTCGGTTCGTCATGGCCGTGGGAATGCGGATGGTCTTGGTGGGCGGCGTGGTGCTGTGCCTTGGTGTCCGTCTGGTGGAGATGCTCGTGCGGCATAACGCCATGCACCAAGACCAGCGTATAGGCAAAAAGGGTAAGCAGCAGCAGGGCGACCTTCTTAGACATTAGTCAAAGATAGGGAATATTATACTATGGTTGCTATTGATAAGATAGATCATATTGAAAAGAACAGGATTTGGATAGCAGAACAGATCATTTCAATTAGCGAAACGTACAGTAATAGCTTTTACAAAAAATTAAAAGGGTTGCTATAAATTGGGCTCTATACTTTAGCTGATTCCTTTATTATCTAAGTCAACTAAGTTCACCAAATCCCTGTAAAAACTGTTCGATTGTTCCACCCTACAGACTATTAAACATACAGCAAAAGGCGCCAGGACCACAGCTCAAGTCACTTTTAATTTCTCTGCTTTTTGGCCTTTGCCATAACTTGCTCTTTGTGCCCACAACTCAGCGTTTGTTGAAGCCGATAGCAGGTATTACAGGTTTATATGCTCATATAATAAATGAGAACTACTTTTGCTTGTAGGTAAAAGTATAATTTCTCTCCCGCCCATTCTCATAAATCATTTTCTGACTTACAGGGTATCCTGACTTATTATAGTTGTAGAAATTTGTAAAAGTAAAATCCTTCACAAGATAATTTGATGGGTAAAACTCCATCCGCTGACTTAAGATGTTGTGTTCGTGCGGAAGCAAAAAATCTGTCAAGTAATACGTTTCGATGTCTGCTCCAGGAAGCTGGTTTAAATACTGAGGTTTTATCTTATCGTCGAAAGTTAAGCTTACAACTGTTTTAGAATTGCTTGCCACTTCTGAAGATTCATACTTTTGCAGCACCCCATCTTTATAGAAATAACTATAAATTAAGCAATCGGTCATTGCTCCATTTTTGGGCATACGCATGGCTATCCGGGATAGCTGATTCTGGCTGTTGTAAGTGTGCGGAAAAGACGCTATATGCATCCAGTTATCATTCACGTTGGTCTCATAGATATCTACAGAACTGATGCTGTTATCTGAATTGTAGCTATATACTGCGGTATACTTAAAGGCATGTTCTTTGTTATCATACACCACTTCGTTTCTGCTTCCGTTCGCATTGTAGGTGATAGTGTATTCATAAAGTTGATCATTATTATACCAGGGCCCCACAATATATGAAACAGGAAGTCCCGCAATACCATACGCTATTTGCTGCCTGTCTACGGCTCCTAAATGATCAGCATCGCTTTTGACTTCGGTAAGCAGCAAGTTGGCTGCAGGTTCCGGGTCAGAGCCAGCGCAGGCAGTTAGAAACAAGAGCAAAATACCCAGGTAAGTTATTCTAGCTTTTATATATAATGTTGTCAGGTTGGTGCTTTAATGACCCTATTTTAGAAACCAGTAGCATGGCCACCTGAGCTGCAAGTTATAGCAAGGTTAAGAATGTTTGTTGTAGTAAGCTACACATTTATACTTGCCAGCTAAAGTAAGAAGTATTTCTGCTATTGCCACAGAGGCTGCGAATAAACCAGCACACAGGAAGGTATTAGAACCGGGCTACACTTTCATTGCTAAAATGCATTTACTGATCAGAAACGTCAAAAATATTTGAAATATCCTGGAGTTCAGGAATTGTTTTGGTAACATCCTCCTGAAGGCCTCCCCCTTACTACAAAGGGGCAAATCCGCTTGCACTATACCACATTCATCCAATGTTATATTTTGTTAATATATATAGTGTTATAAAAATACTTTGCTTTACTTTGAGTTGTCTAACTCACCTTACATCAACCCAAAACATGAAACACAGTCACTTTATTAAATGGATCCTCGTCCTGACGACAATATTTTCCATGTCGGCCTGCGAGAAGGAGTATGAGGCAGTACCACAGCTTACAGCTAAGTATAACGCCGCTTCTACGGCTACTGTTTTCGAGGAAGGCTTTGAGACAGCCTACAAAAGCAGCTATACCGCCGATCAGGTAGCTTTCTCTAACGGTTCCTGGCTTTTTGATGATGCTTTGACAGGCAATACCTCCTCTGATCGTAAGACAGGAACACAGTCTGCGCGAGTTCGCAATAGCGGAAAAATAAGTATGAGCTTTGACCTGCCGGATGGTGCCAAATCGTTTACCATGAGCCATGGCAAATTCGGAAGCGACAAGAATTCCACTTTAGAGGTATTCTATTCCACAAACAGCGGGTCTACCTGGATAAGTGCAGGCCCATCTGTTACTGTTAGCTCTAAAAGTCTTACCTCCACCACGTATGCCCTAAACATAACAGGCCCTGTACGCTTTGAGGTGCGCAAGACAGACGGTACCTCAAACCGCGCTAACATAGACGATATACAGGTAGAACCTAACCCAGCAGTGCTTCTTCCCGACTTTATGGAGGATTTCGAAAGCGGCTCGAAAGGAAGTTACACGGCTGGTTCGGTTAATCTGAGCACCGGCACCTGGCTACTTAATGAGGCATTGATAGGTTCACTGGAGTCAGACAGAAAAACAGGCACTAAATCAGTGCGTATCCGCGATCTTGGCACGCTTGAAATGCAGTTTAACGTTCAGGGAGCCCAATCTGTAAACATAAGCCATGCTGTTTACGGCACTGATGCCGGCAGCACCTGGCAGTTACAGGCCTCTACAAACGATGGCGCCTCCTGGTTGGCAGTAGGCAGCAACGTGAATAGCGCCTCTACCACCCTGCAGGATGTTTCCTTTTCAGTAAATTATACTTCTGCGGTGCGATTTAGGATAGTAAAACTTTCAGGCAGCGGCACCCGCATTAATATTGATAATTTTACCATAAGCGGCTCTTCATCTGGCACGGGTGAACCTGGCGGTGGCACCCCAGGTGGAGGCACAGACACGACAACTGTAGTAAGTGTGCACCTGACGCTGGGCAATCCTTCCAATGCCGCAACAGATGTGAACCTGCCAAACAATTACCTGCTGATGAAGGCACAATACGTTATGTCGTATAGCCGCGACAAAGGCACAGCCAACTGGGTAAGCTGGCACCTGGATGAGGCATGGCTGGGCAGTACTCCGCGCCAGGACGATTTCAGAGCCGATAATACTTTACCTTCCGGATGGTACCAGGTAGGCGCAACCGATTACTCTTACAGTGGTTTCGACAGGGGGCATATAACACCTTCGGCAGACAGAACACTGACAGTAGAAGACAACTCTTCTACCTTCCTGATGACTAACATGATTCCGCAGGCTCCTAATAATAACAGGACGACATGGGCTAGTTTGGAAAGCTATTGCCGCTCCATGCTTACAGGCGGATACGAGATCTACATCATATCTGGCGGCTACGGTGTTGGTGGAACAGGCTCTAACGGTTATGCCACAACTATTGCCAACGGTAACGTTACAGTACCATCCAACACCTGGAAAGTGATCCTGATCTTGCCAGACGGAAACAACGATGCGGCCCGTGTAACAAGCAGCACCCGCGTTATTGCCGTGGATATGCCAAACGACCAGACTATACTTTCTGACTGGAGGGCTTACCGCACTACAGTTGATGCAATAGAGGCTAAAACCGGCTACGACTTCTTCAGCCTTGTACCAGACAGCATCGAAAATGTTATAGAAGCAAAAATAGATACACTGTAATTGATAATATAAGTATAATTTAAGTTAACCGGGTTAGACAACGGCACGCTCTTAAGGGCGTGCCGTTTTTCTTTTAGATTTTACCGCTTTTAAAAAGAAGTTTATGAGCAGTTCTTTGCTTAAGAAAGTATAACTAATCACCGTATTAATAGCAGTCATTTCGCCTCAAATATAGTTTACAGTATGCATAAAGGCTTTAGGATTCAACTACTTTATAGCAACTATATTGTGTTTATGCTATCCATAAAAAATAAATCATCGTATATCACACTGGCCTTTAAATAGTTGTTCAATTAATAGCAATTTATTTGGTGCGAATTCCTAGCTGTAATTAAACTACAGCCTCAGTTTACTTCAAAAGCGATTAAATAATTTATCTATACTTAACCTATTTACTATGAAGCACAATTTTACTTTGATCATGCTGCTACTACTGTTTTGCCTGGCTACTAATGCTGTTGCCCAGCAAACCGATGTGAGTGGCAGGGTTACGGGGGCAGAACAGGGTATGGCGCTGCCCGGAGTTAGTGTACTTGTAAAAGGCACTACTACCGGAACCACAACAGACGCAAACGGAGACTTCAGGATACAGGTGCCCGGGAGCGATGCTATTCTTGTATTCAGGTACCTTGGCTACGAAACAAGGGAGGTAAATGTAGGAAACCAGTCCGTTATAAACGTGACGTTAAATACCGATACCCGCCAACTTTCGGAGGTAGTAGTAACAGCGCTGGGTATTACCCGCGAGAAAAAAGCCCTGGGCTATGCTGCACAGACTGTAGAAACTGAGGACCTGGTAAGAAACCGCCAGCCAAATGTTTTAAATGCCCTGCAAGGCAAGGTAGCTGGCGCAAATATTTCCAGTACAGGGGGTGCTCCGGGGCAGGGCACAAACATCATCATCAGGGGTATCAACTCCATTGACCCAAGCCAGTCGAATCAGCCGCTGTTTGTTATAGACGGAGTACTGATCGACAACAGTACCTCTACCTTCGGGGCTGGTGCGGAACTCCGGGGTATGAGCAACCGCCTGGCTGATATAAACCCTGACAATATTGAAAGTATAAACATATTAAAAGGCGGTGCTGCCACTGCATTATACGGACTCAGAGGAGCCAACGGTGTTGTAGTTATCACTACTAAAAAAGGAGAGCAGGGTGCGCTGCGGGTTAATTTTACAAGTACTGCAGGCATAGAGGAGGTAAACAAGTTTCCGGACATCCAGGACACGTATACCCAGGGATACCTTGGAGTTTATGACCCTAACAGCTTCTGGCCGTCCTGGGGTCCGACAGTGGCTGAAGCACGCCAGATTGATCCTACGCACCCTGACAAACTTTACAACCATTTCCGGGACGCTTATGAAACAGGACACCAGTACAGGAACACGCTATCTTTTTCAGGAGGCAGTGAGGCCATTACATTTCAGTCTTCGCTCTCTCACCTGAAACATGAAGGCGTGCTGCCTTTTACAGACTTCGAAAATTATTCTGCACAGTTAAACACCAATGTTAAGCTAAGCGATAAATTCAGTACCGGCGCCAATTTTACCTTTACCAAATCCGGAGGTAAGCGCTACAACGCCGATCGCTTTAACGAAAGCCTAAGTTATTGGTCGCCACGCTGGGATGTAACGGATTTCAGGAAACCTGACGGCACCATGCAAACATACCGTAACAACAATCCTATTTATGGCGCTGCCACTAACCAGTTGGAGGATGATGTGAACAGGTTTATAGGCGGCCTGAACTTCGGATACAAGCCACTAAATTGGCTGGACCTAAACTATCGTATCGGTGTGGATACCTATCACGATGATCGTACGCGTACCGCACCAGGGCCAAGAGGAGTTCCGGATGAGATCACATATGAAGACAACAGACAAGGATTTGTAAATGAGTATACTACAAAGTTCAGAGCCATTAACTCGACCTTTATAGCAACACTAAACTCATCACTGGGGGAAAACTTTAACGGAACATTTAGATTGGGCCATGAAGTATACGACAGAAGTATAAAAAGCTTTGGTGTGGAAGGCGAACAACTGGCTTTATTTGATTATTTCAATTTAACGAATGCACGCTTTTTGTCACCTGTGCAGCGGGAAGAAGATTACAGGCTGATGGGTATCTTCGCAGAGGCCTCTGTTGATTACAGGGACTTCCTGTTCTTGACATTAACCGGCAGAAATGATATTACCTCTTCCCTGGCAAGAGACAACAGATCCTTTTTCTACCCATCGGTAAGCCTTAGCTATGTATTCTCTGAGCACTTAGACCTCCCTGCTTTTATCAACCAAAGCAAGCTCAGGTTATCTTATGCTGAGATCGGGAAAGATGCACCGCCTTATTCAACATCTTCCGGTTTTGCAAATTACACAGGGTTGCCTACAGGGTTTACCGGTTTTACAAGATCGGCGCTGCTGGGTAACGCAGAACTTCGCCCCGAGTTCACCAACACCTATGAGGCAGGCCTGGAGATGTCTTTCCTGGATAACCGCTTGGGATTCGATTTTACCTATTATTATTCTCTAAGCGAGGATCAGATCATTAATATAAATGTAGCCACCACGACAGGTTTTGTAAGGGCTGCCGTTAACTCGGGCAGTATGCGCAACAGAGGCGTTGAGATTGTGCTGAATGCCGTTCCTGTAAGAACTAATGACTTTAGCTGGGACTCCAGGCTGGTCTTCTCAGCAAACCGGAATAAGATACTAAGCATTCGCGAAGGGCTGGAGGAAATTGCCTATGCTTCTCAGTTTGGTTATGTTGGTGCTACTGTTACCATGAAATTAATACCAGGCCAGCCTTACGGTAATATCTACGGTTCGCATTACCAACGCTATTATGGCCCGGGCGAAGAGGAAGATCCCCTTTTTATTGATGAAGACAGACCCATAGTTATCGGGGCTAACGGTTTCCCGGTGCGGGCACCTTTAGCCAGCCAAAAGATACTGGGCAATGCACAGCCTGACTGGATAGCCGGCTTTACAAACACCTTTACTTATAAGAACCTGAGCCTGACCAGCCTTTTTGATGCACAGATAGGGCATGAAAAGTATAACCAGATGGGTAACTTCTTTGCTGCCTTTGGTATTGCTGAATATACCGAGAACCGCAACCAGACGATTGTGTTTGACGGTGTATTGAAAGACGGCACTCCTAACACGAAGCCAGTATTTCTGGGCCAGGGCATCGGGCCTGATGGCGTAAACTATACGAATGGTTTTTACCGAAACGTGTACCGCGGCGTGTCAGAGAACTTTGTAGAAGATGCCTCCTGGGTGCGCTTACGTTCTCTTACCCTGAGCTATAGCCTTCCGAACAAGTGGTTTGAGAACCTGTTTATCCGTAACGCCGGGGTTTCGTTAACCGGCAATAACCTGTGGCTTTCTACAGACTATTCTGGCTTTGACCCTGAGAACAGCTCAACGCCAGCCGGAAGCAACGTAACTGGCTTTGCCGGATTTACTTATCCTGCTGTCAGAAGCTATTTGTTCACCCTTAATGTAGGATTCTAAACAGAAGAGGTATGAAAAAGATATTAAGATATACGGTTGCTTTTATGATGATGGGGGCCATGATAAGTTTACAAGGCTGCGAAGATTACTTTGACCTGGATGAGAACCCTAACCTGGTAAATGATCCACCTTTGCAAACCATGCTCTCCACTACTACGCAAAAAACCGGACTCAACAGCCAACGCGTTGCCAGTATTACTTCTTTCTTTGTGCAGTACCTGGCAGGCCCTACCGCCGGCGGGTCCACAGACACGTATGAGATTGCAGACTACACAGGCACCTGGGATGCGCTGTACCTGGCTATGGCAGATATTCATGACATGAAGCAAAAAGCCAGAACAGAAGGTGCCTCAGAGTATGTTGGGGTGGCAAATGTTATGATGGCTTACCACCTGATGCTGGTAAGCGACATGTGGGGAGATGCGCCGTATTCAAACGCCTTTGTTAGCACTACCCTGACGCCAGAGTTTGACTCAGCAGAACAGTTGTACAACGAATCGTTAACCCTGCTGGATGAGGCCATCGCAGAGCTATCCAAAACAGATTCAAGAGTGAAGCTGAATGCGGAGAGCGACCTGATACATAACGGTAACACAAGTAACTGGATAAAGACGGCTTATGCCTTAAAGGCCAGGCAACTGAACAAGGTAAGCGAAACATCATCCTATGATCCTAAGGCTGTTCTGGCCGCAGTGGAAAACTCTTATACTTCCAATGCTGACAATGCAGACATGGGTGTGTTCACTACAATTAACCCGTGGGCGGCTGTTGCGCAGAATAATGCACTCCTCGTACTAGGTGGCTGGCTTTCAGAGCAGCTTATTGAGCACCTTAAAGGTACAACAACAGGAATCTTTGACCCAAGGATTGAGCAAATAACTGAAAGAACTGTAAATGGTGTTTTTATTGGCACACCTAACGGTGCCGGAAACGTGGGTCCGGCCAGCAGCACTGTAAAAGATGAGTCCTATATTTCGCGTAACTCACCGCTTACATCTGATGAAGCTCCTCTCATCATTGTATCATACCCTGAGGTGAAGATGATCGAGGCAGAAGCAGCGCTGAGAGACGATCAGAGACAAAGAGCCTATAATGCGTACCTGGAAGGCATCAGGGCAAGTATGCGGTTGCTACAGGTTGACCCGGCAGCGGCTAATACTTATGTAACAGACCCGGCCGTAGCAGTTGGTGCTGCCAACCTTACCCTCGACCTGATCTTTAAGGAAAAGTATGTGATCACGTACCTGAACCCTGAAGCCTGGAATGATGCCAGACGTTATGATTATAAATATGCTGGTTTTACGTTACCAGTAGGAGCCGCCCTGAACACATTTATCAGGAGGGTGGCTTACCCTGTAGGAGAAACCTCCAAAAACCCGAATACACCGGACAGCGCACCACTATCTGAGCCACTCTGGTGGGATAGGTAATGTAAGCTGAGTTATAAAACTCAAGTTACGATCTGCTAATGTTATGCAGGCGTAAACCCAATGCCGTCAATTTAAAGGCAGGTTAGTTTCATTCTTATAAAAGTTAAATAAAAACATTTGTCATCCTGAAAGGATCTTGGTTGCTGGGAGGATAGCTTAACCTCCCAGCAACCAAGATCCTTTCAGGATGACAGAAAAAAGAGAATGAAATACCCTACTCTTGAGAGGGGGCTAAGGGTAGATTAATCTTAGTCTAAAGTATAAACTACAAAATTACAGAAGCCGTCCCATTAACTGGAGCGGCTTCTGTAGTTTTACTGTGCTGAAGTCTGCTAATAATCTACCCTGAATTTTTCAAGGTTCGGAAGGTATTGCTTTTTGCGGTTCAGCTCATGCTGGTAAAAGGCCTTGCCCAGGTTTTTCATGAAAGGGAACCCTACCTCGTCATACTCATACTTGCCATCGTTCAGTATCTCATCTTCATTTACATAGATAACAGCCGTAAGCATGAACTCGATTTTATTTTCAAAATCTACGATGTAGGCATTATCGATCATAAAACCATAGGCATCCCCTATCTTATTAAAAATGCGGATGTTATCTGGAATACGCTCTTTGTCCTGCCCATACATCAGAAACTTTACATAGCTGTCCGGATACTCCTGTTCTTCATACTTTGGATAGTCGCTTTCGCGGGGCAGCATCGACATGTATTTATAGAGAAAAGTATAATCTTCAGGCTTCAGGTTAAACCGCTGCTGCGCAGGAACTGCCTCCGGAAAAAGTATACTTTTTAATATCCCTTGCAGGGCCTCTACCGAAATATAATTTTTAGCCGAAAAATCCATAGGCTTGTTTACCAACTCATCTCCCTGCATATACCCTTTGCCCAGGAACACTTCTGCCAATGGGCTCGGTTTAGGATTCTGGTTATTTGTGAGTGGCTGCTGGTATAATATCTTTTCTCCTTTGTAGAATGTAAACGGATTTGTATGGCTGTTCTCATCCGGTGACAGGAAAATAGAAAGCCTATGTGATAAACGTACATCTTCAAATCCTTTCTCGTGCAAACCCTCGTTCAGCTGCTTCTGCCCCAGAAACTCATAGAGCCTGTTGTAAGCGTCGTTGTCGCTTACCAGCAGCAATTTTTTGATGTAGTGCGCAATAGAAGGTAAATTATTTTCGGAACTGCTGTCGGTGGCTACAGCCGACTGGCCGGCATAGGCGCTGTCTATTTTTAATGCTGTATACTTGTCTACCCCCTTTATATTTAGTTCGTTAAGCTTTTCGAGGGCAAGTGCAGCAGCAGGCAACTTTACAGTGCTGGCAGGATAAAAATACTCTTTGGGGTTAAGACGGTAAGTATAAGATGTAAATTGCGGGTTGTTCTGTGCATCTCTGTCGATTTGGGTATAGAGTACCTGCACACGGTATTTTTCGGGCTGGTCCAGTATCTGCTGAAACTGCTCCGGGTGTTGCTTCATGATCTTCTGGACCATATTGTTATTTTGCATACTTTGTGTGATACAGGAAACCTGCGTAAGTGTTAGTGAACCAAAAAGTATAAGCCTTGCACAAAGCGGCAGGTACTTCTTTAGACTGGCTGGGGTACAAATCATAGTTCTAGGTTTACTTAACATCAGGTTATAAATCTTCTATTTTGCTTTACCGGGGCTGCTTCGCCTGTGCAGGTATAGGCTACTAAATATAAGTATAAATTGTAACAGTATAGATTACCAATCTACAGTCATATTACCTTATTCCCTGATTTATTCATTCTTGCTGGCAATAATTTACCGTTCTGTTGTTACCGCTGCAAAACTAAACGCTTTTCTTGTTTTATATTTGACAGCTGCAACTAAGCTGTAATCAAGAGTGCATTTCAATCATCCTGTTTACCCTAATGGCTTAGCATCAGCCCTAAATCAGCAAAACACTTTATACCTGAATGGCAAAGCAACTATACGAGCAGCATAGAATTTATAAAGAAAAGGCAATCAGCCACAGGCGCTTTAAGCACAAAGATATTGTACCATTGCTGGAGCATCTAAAGCAGCATACTTTGTTCGAGGTGTCGGTAATTGGTAAATCGGTGGAGCAGCGTGACATTTACATGGTAAAGGCTGGCAGCGGCCCCATAAAAGTGATGCTATGGTCGCAGATGCATGGCGATGAGGCTACGGCTACCATGGCCCTGTTCGACCTGTTCAGGTTTTTGCAGCAAAGCGATGACATGGATCCAGTTCGTCAGGAGATATTGCAGAACACCACCCTTTACATGATACCGATGCTGAACCCTGACGGAGCTGAACGCTTTATTCGCCGGAATGCACTACAAGTTGACCTCAACAGGGATGCCCTGCGCCTGCAAAGTCCGGAGGCCCGGTTGCTTAAAAGTATGCGCGAAAGTATAAACCCTGCGTTTGGTTTTAACCTGCATGATCAGAGTCGCTACTACACTGCTGGCAACACCGCTAAACCGGCAACCATCTCCTTCCTGGCCCCTCCCTTCGACCATGCTCAAACCGTAAACACCGTACGTGCCAGGGCCATGCGTACCATTGTGGGAATGAACGAGGCGCTGCAACAGCTTATACCCTGCCAGGTGGCCAAATTCTCTGACGAGCACGAGCCCCGTGCATTTGGTGATAACATCCAGAAATGGGGTACCAGTGTGATCCTGATAGAGTCCGGAGGCTATGCAGGCGACCCGGAAAAGCAGGTAATACGTCAGTTGAATTTTGCCGCTATTGTTTCTGCACTGCACCTGATAACCGGCCATGGCTACACAAAGTATACTTTGGAAGACTATTACAACATCCCTGAAAACCAACTTAACCTTTTCGACCTGGTAATCAGAAATGTGCGTTACGAACAATATGGCAAACATATTTTGCTTGATGTAGGCATTATGCGGGAAGAGGTAGAGGCCCCCTCTGCGCCGCAGGGTTTTTATTATAGCAGCACCGTGGAAGAGATCGGCGACATGAGCACTTTTTATGGGTACGAAGAAGTAAACGCCGAAGGCCTGACGCTGGTACCGGGCAAAGTATACCCGCAGCCTTTTGAAAGTATAGCGTCGCTTACAACTGAAACTACTTTGGAATTACTGGCCCAGGGTTATACTACAATTCTGATAGAGAACCTCTACCCTGCCGACATAACTACCTGGGAATTGCCTTTGAATGTGACCATCAACGCAGACAAAGCTGACCATAGCCTTGTACTTGAGAATGCCGCCAATTTTGTGCTGCAAGACGAAGCGGGAAAGGTACACTATGCGATCGTGAACGGCTTTGTATACAACCTGCAAGAAGAAAAGCCGGCACTGTTCCATGGCCTTATACTTTAAAAATTCTGCACCGGCTATATAGCAGGCGGATTTTATGAGATCACTTTGTATCTTACCGTTTCAACCGGACTAACCTAACCTTATTTATACATGGTTTTAAATTATCTGTGGGCAGGATTCTTTCTAATCGCCTTTGCCATAGCACTGTTCCAGCTTATCTTTTTCCAGGACTATGAAATTTTTCAGAAGCTTGTAGCCAGTACCTTCGATAATGCCAAGCTTGGTTTTGAGATATCGCTGGGCCTTACCGGCGTTATGACGCTGTGGCTCGGCTTGATGAAAGTAGGTGAAAAAGGTGGTATCATTGCTATTTTTGCCAGACTTGTCGGGCCGTTTTTTCATCGCTTATTCCCTGAGATTCCAAATAACCACCCTGTTTTCGGGTCGGTGCTGATGAACTTTTCAGCCAACATGCTGGGCCTGGACAATGCAGCCACCCCACTTGGTCTGAAAGCCATGAAGGAGATGCAGGAACTGAACCCGCATAAGGAAACCGCATCCAAAGCACAGATCATGTTCCTGGTGCTTAATACATCGGGCCTCACCATTATTCCGATCAGTGTGATGGTGTTCCGGGCACAACTAGGTGCTGTTGATCCTTCGGATGTTTTTATACCTATACTTCTGGCTACGTTCTTCTCTACTGTAACCGGCCTTATCGCGGTATCGCTTTACCAGCGTATTAATCTGTTGAACCCTGTGATCCTGGCTTACCTGGGTACTTTTATGCTATTTGTGATTGGCCTGATCTATTACTTCAGTATTATTCCGCAGGAGCAGGTAAGCATTATATCTACAGTGGCCAGCAATGTCATTCTTTTCTCTATCATTATATCCTTTGTTGGCCTGGCCTTGTACAGAAAGGTTAATGTTTATGAAGCCTTCATTGAAGGGGCAAAAGAAGGGTTTACAGTTGCCATTACCATTATCCCTTACCTGGTAGCCATACTTGTTGCCATTGGGGTTTTCAGAACATCCGGTGCCCTGGACCTGCTTGTAAATGGTATTGGCTATGCGATTGCCCTAACCGGACTTAACACTGATTTTGTGCCTGCCCTGCCCGTTGCTTTTATGAAACCCCTAAGTGGAAGCGGTGCCCGTGGCATGATGGTAGAAGCCCTGAACACCTACGGCGTGGATTCATTTGTAGGTCGCCTTGCCTCCACAATACAGGGTTCTACAGAAACTACCTTTTATATACTGGCCGTTTATTTCGGGTCTGTTGGCATCAGAAACACCCGTTATGCCCTAACCTGCGGCCTTATCGCAGACTTAGCAGGCGTAATAGCAGCTATTTTTATTGCGTATCTTTTCTTCCATTAAAGCCTGCAAAGCAGGTAATATTTTTTTGCTAAAGCTAGCTTAAAGCGCTAAAGATTACATCACTCCTTTTCGGTGAAGATGGATAAAAACCACCTGATCATGAAGGGCCTTCAGTTCACGCTGGAGGCCCTTCATCTTTTATGTTTTCTTAAAGAAAAAAATGTGGCAACACCGATTTAACTTTATGCAGTCTGCCGCTTCTAAGCACTGAGTTAAGCCCCCACCCTTATGACCATCACCTTAGACACCTTGAAAACGCAGCACCTGCAATGGCGGGCTGGCTTCGGCCCGATGCCTGGTCAGGACCTGCCCAGTAGAATACCCCAGGCAGTTAAACAACTACTTAAGGAAAGTAAGCAACTGCAGCCATTACCGGCACCTGACCTGAACTTACAAAACATAAACAATCTGCAGGGAGAAGCGCGTGCAGCTGCAGCCAAAATGCAGCGCGAAGCGTTGCAGGACCTTAATTGCCAGTGGCTAAACCAGATGTCTACAAGCAAGGCGCAGTTGCGGGAGAAAATGACGCTTTTCTGGCACGGGCACTTTGCCTGCCGCCTACGCTATCCGGGTGTGGTACAGGTACAAAACAATACACTTCGTAAGTATGCTCTGAGCCCTTTCCCGGAGTTGCTTACTGCCATCTCTAAAGACCCGGGCATGCTGCAGTTCCTGAATAATCAGCAGAACCGCAAACAGCGCCCCAACGAGAATTTTGCCCGTGAGCTGCTGGAGCTTTTTACACTGGGCAGAGGCCATTACACCGAAAATGACATTAGAGAAGCTGCACGCGCTTTTACCGGCTGGGGGTATAATGTGCAGGGCGAATTTGTTTTCCGGGCACGCCAGCATGATACAGGCAGTAAAACCTTTATGGGCAAAACCGGAAACTTCAACGGCGACGATATCCTGCAGATACTTATTGAGAATCCGCGCACCGCTATCTTTATCACACAAAAGATCTATACTTTTTTTGTCAGCGAGAAGGTAAACGAGGACCATGTAAACGAATTAAGCAAATGGTTTTATAGTTCTGGCTATAACATGGAAGGCCTGCTGGAAAAAGTATTTACGGCTGATTGGTTTTATACTTCCGAGGTAATGGGCAGCCATATAAAATCGCCGGTAGAATTACTGGTTGGAATGCAGCGGATGTTTGGGCTGGAGTATACTGATAAACGTGCTCCCCTGGTGCTGCAAAGAGTGCTGGGGCAAGTGCTTTTTCAGCCGCCGAATGTAAGTGGCTGGGCTGGCGGACTTACCTGGATCGACTCCTCCTCGCTAGCTTTCCGGTTGCGGATGGGACAGGCGCTCCTGCAGGATGCAGCCCTGGAAGTTGCCCTTAAACCTGATGACGACAGTGAACCATCGAAGCCGGTTCAGCGGCGGGCCGATGGGTTGCGCGTAGTTCAGGCCAGGGCAGACTTTCAGAAGTTTATTCAGGAAATGGTAAAAGTGCCAGAGCACAAGCTGGCAGAAGAAATGAGCCTTTTCCTGTTACAAGTGCCCTTGCAAAAGCAGAAACTGGCGATTCTGCAGCAAAGTATAGTAGGCAAGACCTCACGCGAAGAAAAGATAACGACGCTGGCCCTGCACCTGGTGTCGCTGCCAGAGTATCAGTTAAGTTAATTTAAATCCACATTCGATTTCTTTTCAACTGCAAAGAATACACACAAAGAGATGTCAAAATCAAGAAGAGACTTTCTGAAACTTTCGGCGCTGGCATCGGGGATGCTGTTTGTGCCTAATTTCCTGCACGCATCTCAGGGCATGGGGCTTTTGGGTAACTCCAATGGCAGAAGGCTGGTGGTGATACAACTGAGTGGCGGAAACGATGGCCTGAATACGGTCATTCCCTTTGAAGACGATCTATACTACAAGGCACGGCCTTCGCTTGCTATAAACTCCGGAAAAGTATTGCAGCTACAGAATGGCCTGGGTTTTCATCCGTCGCTGGACAAGATGCGTCAACTCTACGATCAGGGTTTCCTGACAGTGATGAACAGTGTGGGATATCCGAACCCTGATCGTTCTCACTTTCGCTCTACAGATATATGGCACACAGCCAGCGCCTCCGACGAGTACCTGAAAACAGGCTGGTTGGGCCGGTACCTGGACTCCTGTTGCACTGGCAGCTCGGCCGCACACATGGCCCTAGAAATAGACGACTCGCTGAGCCTTGCCCTTAAAGGAGAAAAGTATAACGGTATGGCCGTGCAGGATGTGCGCCGCTTTTACCAGGCTTCTCAGGACAGGTTCCTGAAACAAATGGCTAAAACCCACCACCACGATGCGCACGAACACCATCAGGTAGATTATCTTTACAAAACGCTTATCAACTCACAGCAGTCAGCGGAGTATCTGCACCAGCAGGTTCGGGCTTACCGCTCAAACCAGGAATATCCGAAGGGCGAGTTCTCTAAAAATCTGAAGACAATTGCCGAACTCATTACCTCAGGTGTAGAGTCGCGGGTATACTATGCATCCCTGAGCGGGTTTGACACGCATATTCGACAGGAAGCCCAGCAGGCAAGGCTACTGCAGGAGTTATCGGAGGGGCTGTACAGCTTTGTGCAGGACCTGCGCCAGCATCAAGCTTTTGATGATACGCTGATCGTGGTCTTCTCTGAATTCGGTCGCCGCGTAAACCAGAATGCAAGCAACGGCACCGACCATGGCACTGCCAATAACCTGTTCCTGATCGGAGGCAAGCTGCAAAAGGCCGGTATCTACAATGCTGCCCCTAACCTGGCAGACCTGGACGCCGGAGACCTGAAGCACCAGATAGATTTCAGGAACATCTACGCTACCCTGCTGCAGAACTGGATGCAGGCAGATGCAGGTGCTGTGCTGGGTGGCAGCTTTAAGGCGCTGGATAAACTGGTTTAGTTTTATGTAGTAATTCTCCAAACCGGAGGTTAGTCCAAAGGCAAAATCTATACTTCCGGACCCGTAAACAGCTTACTTTATCTGCATAATGGCGGCGATCGTTTCTATACCTTCCCAAAGGTATAGGATCTTCACATTCTCATTTTCTGCATGCTGGTTATTATCGTAATTCACGATCGGAACGGTAATCACTTTTGACTCAAGTATCTCCTCGAACAGGTAGAGCGGTAAGCTGCCACCCATTGATGGGATTGCAACCACAGGTTCTTTCGTAGTAGACTGGATGGCTGCCTGTATACTTTTTGCTATCGGCAGATCCATAGGGGTGCGCTGTGCATTGTAGCCATGCTTTACATCTACCCTGATCAGGTTCGGATACTTGCTCCGCTCCTCTTCTGTTGGTTCCCCGTTCACTACCTGGTAGCCTTTGTTTTTGATGTGGCCGATCACTTTCTCTACCTGCCTTTTATAGTCGTTGCCCTTTACCAGTCGCAGGTCCAGTACGGCTTCGGCTTTGGTGGGGATGATGTTACTGGCAAGCGGCCCTACATTCCCGCTTTGCATGCCATTGATGTTTAACGTGGGCACCATGATACCTTCCATAAGCGACCTTCCGGGGCTTTCAGGTGAATGCACTCCCAGTTCCTTCTTCAGCGTCGCGTCCTGATCGGGTATCTGTGCCAGTGCCTTTTTTTCAGTGGCTGTGAGGGGTGTTACATCGTCGTAAAAGCCTTTGATGAGTACCTGCCCTTTTTCATCTTTCATGGAGGTCAGCAGCTGTGCCAGTTTTAAGGCCGGATTGGGTGCCCAATTGCCGTAGTTGCCACTATGGAGCGGGCGTTTTGCCCCGTACACCGTTAGCGCCATGTTTACATCTCCGCGAACTCCATACACGATCGTCTTTCTTCCGGAAGCATGTCGCGGCGCATCAATAATTACCCAGCAGTCAGCCTGCAGTTTAGATTTGTGTGCTTTGAATATCTCGTCCAGGTGGATAGACCCTACTTCTTCTTCGCCTTCAAATAGAAACTTGATGTTCGCATTCAGGCGCTTGCCCGTTTTTACCAGCGCCTCATAGGCATTAAGTATAGCCATTACACCCGCTTTATCATCGGCTGCTCCCCTGCCCGATATACGCCAGTCGGGGTTTATAGCATCACCTGATTTGTAGGGCCCAAGAATCTTACCACCACTTTCCAACGGTGCTGTTATGAGTACGGGTTTGAAAGGCTCCAGCCCTTCATGCCACTGTTTCGGATTTACCGGTTGCCCGTCGTAATGCGCATAAAAGCCAATGGTTCTGGTAGCACCCAGTGTTTTTATCTCGCCAAATACCGCCGGCGTAACGCCTGCTGTTGTGCCAGTTAACAGCTCTGCTTTTATACCTCTACGTTGCATCATCTCACTGATGAAAGCTGCATTCTTCCGGATGTTAACAGTATCTGTAGACACATTGGGGATAGACAGGAACCGGACGTATTCCTCCATCATTTGCTTGTCGTTTTTGCTTACGTATTGCCGTATGGTCTGTGCCTGGAGAGTTGAGCTGAAGCAAAAAACAAAAAAGTATAGAATGGTGGTACAGAGGCTGGTCTTCATGGGCTGTTGGTTTGAGTTTACTCCTGCTAATATAACGATCTGTTTTTTGTAAAAGGAATGACGTTCTGCTATCACCTGCTCCCATATTCAAAACGAATAACACTTCATCAGAAAAATATGCAGGAGTATGGCTATAAAGTATAAAATAAGTAGCTTTAGATGGGTAAAAAAACATCAGGTTGATTACTCTTCTCATCAATCAAAAAGAATAAGTATAATAACGTTACGCAATCATCATGAAAAAACAGTTTACCGTACTGCTGCTTTTTCTGGCAGTCTTTATTGCCAGGGCACAGGCACCCGATAACCTGATTAAGGTAACAGACATGCTGAAGATAAAGCAGGCTGGTGCAGTTACCATTAGTCCTGATGGCAACTGGGTTGCCTTTACCATAAACAGCATAGAGCCGGACCCGGCTGCAAAAGGAGACTGTAAACACCAGACACAGCTGCACCTGGCGCCAACAAGTGGTGCTACCAAACCGCGCCAGCTCACCTTTGCCAAAGAAGGTGCTTCGCAGCCGACCTGGAGCCCTGATGGCAAGCAGCTGGCTTTCGTGCGCGTGGCAGATGGCAAGCCGCAGATCTTCCTGCTTCCTCTTAACGGGGGTGAGCCAATGCAGCTTACAAAATTTAAGTATGGCGCCAACACCCCACGCTGGAGCCCCGACGGCAGCAAACTTTTGTTCACTTCCGGTTTCGGCCTGAAAGAATTATTGTCTGACTCGCTGCTGAACCCTAACAATGACATCCCGAAATGGTCTTATGAAAAACCGGGCTTTTACCAGAACGAGCACCTGAAAGTAAGTATAGCAAAGGTAGACCCTGATGGCTCGCTGGCAGAGATACGCGGCTATCTAGATAAGAACGAGAAAGATCAGAAAGCAAAGGTTATCAATCAGCTTAATTTCCAGGAAGAGGCAAATGTTTCCGCCAACATCAGCCTGTCTCATATTTTTATTGTGGATGCCGTACCAGGCACTACACCAAAAAACCTCACGCCCGGTTTTTCTACCAGCTATAACCCACGCTTTACACCGGACGGAAAGCGCGTGGTGTTTGAAGGTGACAGCGATGAAACAGAGCACCCGAATCGCTCACTGGAGTCTGAAGTATATATTGTAAATGCAGATGGCAGCAACCTGAAGCGTATACTTGGCAAGGCAGGGGTTGCCTATAACAGCGCCACCTTGTCGCCGTCTGGTAAGTGGCTGGCTTTCCAGTACAACAAGACGCAGACAGTTAGCATACCTAAACTGGCTATTATGCTACTGGATGGCAGTGAGTCCGACATGGTAACCATTGACTACGACCGCAATAAAAATAACCTTACCTGGGCCTCCAACGACAAGCATTTATACTTTACTTCGCCATCGAACGGTGGTGTTATACTTAACCGCCTGGAGTTAAAGTCGAAGAAAGTAGAGCAGCTGACAGACTTTAACAGCGGCGTGAACAGCTTTGACATCCGAAAAGACAAGCTGGCTTTCGTTAAAACCGAAGTGGCTAACCCGAATGAGCTTTACCTGGCCAATGAAAATGCTAAAAAAGCGCAGCGTATCACCTCCCTTAACCATGACTGGGTGAAAGATAAAAAGCTAAGTATTCCGGAGAAAAAGACCTTTAAAAACGAGAAGGGGCAGGTAGTAGAATACTGGGTAATGAAGCCAACCAACTACAAGCCGGGTAACAAGTACCCGCTGTTGCTGGAGATACACGGCGGACCTACCGCTATGTGGGGACCTGGCGAGAGCAGCATGTGGCACGAGTACCAGTACTTTGCCAGCAGAGGCTACGGAGTAGTATACAGCAACCCTAGAGGTTCTGGTGGCTATGGTGAGGAGTTTATGCGTGCCAACGTTGCCGATTGGGGCAAAGGTCCGGCAAACGATGTGCTTACCGCGCTGGATGGAGCTGTAGACGAGGGCTGGGCAGACACCTCGCGTCTGGTTGTTACGGGCGGCTCTTACGGGGGCTACCTGGTTTCCTGGATACTGGGACACGACAAGCGCTTTAAAGCAGCCTGCGCACAGCGTGGCGTTTACGACCTGGGTACTTTTTTCGGAGAGGGCAACGCCTGGCGACTGGTACCAAACTACTTTGGTGGTTACCCCTGGGAAGACAATGCGAAAGGCCTGATCCAGCGCGAATCTCCGCTGACGTATGTGCAGAACATTACCACTCCGCTTATTATCTTCCATGGGGAGAATGACCTGAGAACTGGCGTGATCCAGAGTGAAATGCTGTACAAAAGCCTGAAAATCATGAACAGGCCGGTGGAGTATGTGCGCCACCCGGGAGCCACGCATGAGATTACACGAAGCGGCAACAACCGCCAACGCATCGATCAGATGCTGCGAACTTATGAGTTCTTTGAGCGCTGGTTGAATAAGCCTGTGCAGTAAATCAGATCTGTTGTAAAATAAAAAGAGAGGCTTCAAGTATGGAGCCTCTTTTTATTTAGAGCCAAACTTGAAGATGAAAATGCTGCGAACAGGTTCAGGGTGTGGAAAGTATGAGAAGTCAAGCAATAGACTAAATTTACGAGATACTCACCCCTTCCCCGGTGTTGTCACCTTAAGCAAAAACCTGTCATTTCGAACACCGTGAGAAATCTATCTGGAATTAGTGCAGAAAGAATTCTATAAAGATCTCTCCTATCGTCGAGATGACAAAAAGTTTAAGTTAACCGCATTGGATTTACACCTCCACAGCATCTAATAATTCGCAACTTGGGTTAGTTCTTATAAACAGCGCTGGCCACGTTACTTTGCTCACCATCATCTGGCTTATCAGGTTGGGCTGGGTATAAAAACTGCTTTATATCTTTCAGGTATCTTAGGCTACCGTTAGGCAGATTACTAAGTACAATAAGCGCGCTGTGGTCTTTTGGGTTTCGCAGCAGATAAGTGGTATAGCCATGCCATAAGCCTGCGTGGTACACAACAGTATCGCCGCTTTCAAGATGCCCGATGCGCCAGCCAAATCCGTAGTCTTCTTTTATTTTCTTTTCCTGGCGGGTACCGGTAAAGGCTTCTTCCAGGGTTTCTCTCTTAACAAGTTTTTGCGTGTAAAGTGCCTGGTCCCATTTATAGAGGTCCTCTACTGTTGAGTACATTCCTTTGTCGCCTAGTACGGTATCCAGGTAATCCGGCCACCGCTTTTGTCTGCCGCCTGTATGGCCTGTGGCTACCCTTTCCGTTTGTGCTATTAGCTCATCGTTAAACGTAAAGGTATTGTTCATTTGTAACGGCTCGAAAATATGTTTTTGCAGAAAGGTGGCGAACGGCACACCTGAAGCTTTTTCAACGATAGAGGCAAGTATAAAATAACCTGTATTACTGTAATTAAAGCGTGTATTCGGCTGGAGGTAAATAGCAGGCTTATGTTCTGCCATCAGGTTCAGTACATCATCGTTTGTAATAGGCTTGCTACGGTCGGGCCAGAGCTCATCACTGAAATAAGTATAGTTAGGCAAGCCAGACTGATGCGTGAGCAGTTGCCTTATGGTAATGCCATGGTAAGGAAATGAAGGAATGTACTGCTGCACACTGTCATCGTATTGGAGTTTGCCCTGCTCCTGCAGCATCATAATGGCCATAGCCGTAAACTGCTTGGACACCGAAGCCAGCTGGAAAGCAGTTTGTGTGGTCAGTGAATCTTTGCGGTGGAAATCGGCAAAGCCAAAAGCTCCTTTGTAAACTACCTCGTCGTATTTGGTAACCAGCACGGTTCCGTTAAAGCCTTTTCGCTTGTGTAAGTGTTTAAATATAGAATCGAGGTGTAGTCCTAGCTTACGGGCACTATCTGCTGTAAAGTATGCCGGCACAGCTACCCGCTGCCTGGTGTCCTCTTCAGGCAAAACACGCTTTACCGCAACTTCCTTTTTTGTTTCCTGACAAGAGGCCAGTGAAAGACAGAAAAGAAATGCCGTAATGCATTTAAGCAAAAGAAATTGTACTCTAAAGAAAATCATACCCAAATCTACCAACAGTTATCCAACTCTAAATATAGCCTAACTTCCGGATTTTTGTAAAACAAATAGTCAGAAACACTTATTTAACGCAGGGTTGGCAGCTGTATTGCAACAACATTTAAATCTTAAACAAGGGTTATACTTTCATAAAAGTTTAAAACTATCTGCATTTATTTTGCATTCCGGCCTGAGGCGGCTACTAAACTAAAGGATAAGTATAAGGGTAAATCTGTACATGATAGCTTACTGCAATTCCGATCTCCAGAAGCTTATAGAAAGCCAGGGCTACAAATGCATATACTTCCTGTAGCCCCGGCGAATTAAAAGCCTATACTTTGGGCTCGTTCATAACCGCACTTTGGTGGTTAATAGACTCCTGGTGCACGGCCTTGAGGTATTTCTCAATAAAGTCACGGCTGAGGCCCAGCTTTTCGCCTTGCTTAAACGACTTATCCAGTACATCGTTCCAGCGGGACGCCTGTAGAATGGTCAGCCTGTTGTCTTTTTTATACTGGCCTATATTCTCTACTACCTGCATGCGCTGTGAAAGTATAGTCAGCAGTTCACTATCAAACTGGTCTACCTGGTTGCGAAGCTCTTGCAGGGTATCATCGGTTATTACCTTATCAGAGTAGCCGTTTCTAAGTACCAGCCCGTCAATCATCTCTGCCAGCCTCTCGGGGGTCACCTGCTGTTTGGCATCACTCCATGCTTTGTCAGGATTGATGTGGCTTTCCAGCATAAGGCCGGTATAGTTCAGGTCCAGGGCCTGCTGCGAGATCTCTGCAAGTAATTCCCTGTTTCCACAAATATGGCTCGGGTCGCAGATCATCGGGAGCTCAGGCATTCTTCTCTTCAGCTCTATCGGCAACTGCCATTGTGGTGCATTTCTATACTTTGTTTCGCCATACTTTGCGAACCCGCGGTGTATGGCACCCAGCTTTGTGATGCCTGCCCCACTTAGACGTTCGATGGCGCCTATCCATAGTTCCAGATCGGCATTAATTGGATTTTTAACCAGCACAGGTATGTCAATGCCTTGTAACGCATCTGCTATTTCCTGCACCGAAAAAGGGTTTACAGTAGTCCGGGCACCTATCCAAAGTATATCCACTCCATACTTTAAAGCCTCTTCCACGTGCTGCTTATTCGCAACCTCAACAGCAGTTTTCATTCCGGTGGCTTCCTTTGCTTTCTTCAGCCACTCCAGGCCAATGGTTCCTATACCTTCAAAGTTATTCGGCCTGGTGCGGGGTTTCCAGATACCTGCCCGCAGCACATCCACCTTGCCTGTGGCAGCCAGTTGCTGGCAGGTCTCCATTACCTGCGCTTCTGTTTCGGCACTGCAGGGGCCGCTTATAACCAAAGGCCGCTGCAAGCCCGGGAGCCAGTCAGAAATTGGGGTTATCTCTATTTTGTCATCCTTCGATGCAGGCTTTACAAAGGGCTTCTGCCTGTTCTTGAGTTCTATACCATCTAGTATCCTGCTTATTTGGTTTGCCGTTGAGATCATGTCGTATGTTTCGGTAACCAACCCCTCGTCCACGGTTTCTTTAAACAGCAGCAACTGTTCAATGTATGCATCAAGCGCTGCCGAAACATGTCTGGCATTCTGACCCAAGATAGGTGCCCACATATCCGGTGAGCTTTTTGCAAGCCTTACAGTAGAGGCAAAACCACTGCCTGCCAAGTTAAAAATGCTCTTTTCGTCTTTCTCGATCTTTAACACGGTTAAGCCCAGTGCAAAAGAGGTGATGTGGGAAAGGTGCGACACAAAGGCTATGTGTCGGTCATGCTCCCTGGCCTCCATGTGCACAGTATCCATTTTAAGGGCTGAGAATAACTCTTCCGCTTTTTTTACTGCATTTTCATCACTTTCTGCAGCGTTGCAGATGATATTCACCTTGTTATCGAACAGCTTGTTATGCGCAGCCTCAGGGCCTGTGTTTTCGGTACCTGCAATGGGGTGGCACGCAACAAACTGCTTCCGGCGGGAATGCTCCTCTACTGCTTTACAAATGTGCTCCTTTGTTGAGCCCACATCAAGTATAATCGTGTCATCTTTAACTCGATCTAAAAGATTTAGAAGAATGCCAGGCGCCACATCAACCGGGGTGGCTACAATAATCAGGTCACATTTTTCCGCTATTCCGGCCAGGTTACTTTCTTCCTGAATAATACCTATACTTTTAGCTATCCGGAGGTGTTCCGGGTTATTATCTGCCCCAATGATCTTATTTGCAAAACCTCTTTGTTTCAGGTCCAATGCCATGGAGCCACCTATCAGGCCTGTTCCTACTATACCTACTATCATGCTTGATTTATATTAATGTTTTTAAACTCTTTAATTCTTTCCAGTGCTGCACTCAGACGTTCTGTTTCTGAGCAAAGCGATATTCTGATGTACCTGTCTCCGTTTGATCCGAAAATGAACCCAGGTGTTATAAAGACACCGGCCTTGTAGAGAATGTCATCTACCAGTTGTGCCACATCCTTTACCTCGTCACTGACTTTACCCCACACAAACAGCCCCACCTGTTCTTTATTAAAAGTACAGTTCAGCTCATCCATCATCTGCCAGACAATATCCCTTCGCTCTTTGTAAACATTATTCAGGGTGTCGTACCACTCCCGGGGCTGCTTTAAGGCCTCTACAGCTGCCATTTGTGTGCCCAGGAACATGCCCGAATCCACGTTGCTTTTAGCTATCAGAATGTTGTTGATATGGCTGCGATGGCCAGCTACCATTCCCACTCTCCAGCCAGCCATGTTATGCGATTTGCTAAGCGAGTTGAGTTCCAGCACATATTCAGAAATGCCTCTCTCCGAAAAGATACTTAGTGGTGTATCATTAAGTATAAAACTGTAAGGATTGTCGTGGCAGAGTAAGATGTTGTTACGCTCAGCAAAATTCACAAGTCCGTCCATAGCCTGTGCTGTGCCCTTTGCCCCTGTAGGCATATGCGGATAATTCACCCACATGAGTTTTACCTTGCTCAGGTCCTGGTCTTGTAAAGCCTCCAGGTCAGGCAGCCAATCCTTTTCTTCGGTAAGATCATAATACCTGACCACGCCACCTGCAATCCTGGTTGCCGCTGCATAAGCCGGATAGCCGGGGTTCGGGACAAGAACTTCATCGCCTTCGTTTACATAAGTATTCGAGATGTAGCTAATGCCTTCTTTAGAGCCCATGAGCGGAAGCACCTCTGTATCAGGATCCAGGGCAACAGTATAATACTTTGCATACCACTCACTGAAAGCCTTCCGTAACGCAGGTGTGCCTTTGTAGCTTTGGTAGCCATGCCCCTTTTTATTATTCGCAGCTGCGCAAAGTACTTCTACTGCGTCTTGCGGAGGCGCCATATCCGGACTTCCGATTCCAAGGTTAATAATGTCGTACCCTGCAGCATTAAGCTGTGCAATCTCCCCGAGCTTTCTCGAAAAATAGTACTCCTCAATGTGCTGCAGCCTTTTTGCTATGGTTATCATGTTTTGCTTTTATCTGTTTGTCCTTAAATAAAAAAGAGTCCGCCTTACGGGGACTCTTCTTGCGTAAAATGCTTGTCAGATTTTTACTATAGATGTCCCGCCTTCTTCTGCAGATAGAAGTAGTAATAGTAAAAAGTATAATATGTGTTTGTAAATGCCTGCATTTGTATAAATAAAAAAGCCTCCGTTTGGGAGGCTTCTCGTTTACATATATTTTATGGTATACAGCTCAGCCACCCTTATTTACATAAAGTAATAAAAGTAATAGGCTGTATAGTTTTGTGCTGTTCTCATTTCTGAAGGCTAATGTATTGTAAAATAATCAATATCAAAAGTTATTGCCAGCATTTTTTGTTTCTGAGTACCAGTATCTCTGGTAAAGTATACTTTATACTCTAACTCCGGCAAGGCAGTTATCATGTACTACGCCAAAAAGAAAAAAGCTTAGCCTGTGGCGGGCTAAGCTTTTTTGGTTGTTAAATTACTTGTATTGATTTAGGCAGACGCCTTTTTAAGGTGCTTTTCCAAGCCAATCGTTTCCAGCCTGATATTCTTATAGGCTGCAGTATTTCTGAATTCTTCAATGATCTCCAACACATCGTCGTCAATGTTAACGGAACGCGTAGCATCTATAACCACTTCTGAGTTAGGAGCTACGTGGTCCAGAGTAAGCATAATGCTGGCTTTGTTCAGGAAAGTAACTTCCTCTGAAAGCACAAGCTCTACCTTTTCTCCTTCGTGGTGTGCTTCCTTGTCAATAAAGAATGGTGTTCTGTAATTATCGCGCAGGATGATAAACGCAGACACCGCACCACCGATAACGATACCAGTGATCAGATCAGTGAACATAACAGCCAGGATGGTGGCAATGAAAGGTATAAACTGCCTTTTGCCGGCTTTGTACATTCTTTTGTAAAGCGCGTAAGAAGTCAGCTTATAACCTACCACAAACAACACCGCCGACAAAGAAGCCAAAGGTATCATGTTTATAATCAATGGGATAGTCATCACACATATAAGCATAAGTGTACCGTGCGTGATCGTAGATAAAGGCGTTCTACCACCAGAGGTAACGTTGGCAGAAGTACGCACAATTACTGCTGTTACAGGCAAACCACCGATAAAACCAGATACGATGTTACCGATACCCTGAGCCTTAAGCTCACGGTTGGTTGATGTCTTTCTTTTGTAAGGGTCTAACTTATCACCTGCCTCTGTACTAAGCAACGACTCTAAGCTAGCAATAAAAGCTATACTCAACGCTACGGTGTATAACTCCGGGTTAGTGATCTGTGAAAAGTCCGGGAAGGTGAAGAACGAGAAGAACTCTGCCAAACCATCTGCAACAGGCAACTGTACCAGATGCCCGGCATCCAGTGCCAGCTCAGGAAAGTAAACTTTGTAAAGCTGGTTTATGCCAATACTAACAAGCACTGCGATCAAAGCAGATGGCACAAACCTGAAGAAAGTATACTTTTTTAAGAAAGGCTGGTCCCAGGCAAAAATAATAACCAAAGATACCAACGTGATTATAGTGGCACCCAGGCTGATGTAGTCCACAATATTGCTGATTACAGCAAACACGTTTTCTATAAACCCGTCTTCCATACCTCCAAAAAGTCCTTCGCCACGATAACCAAAGGCATGAGGTATCTGGTTTATGATGAGGATAAGGCCGATAGATGCCAGGATACCTTTGATCATGGAGGACGGAAAGAAATAAGCAATAGTACCTGCCCGCATATAGCCAAGTATGATCTGGAAAATACCTGCGATGATGGTAGCACTGAGCACTATCTGGAATGAGCCCAACGACTGTATGGCGGTGAGCACTACAAGGGCCACACTAGCTGCCGGCCCGCTTACGTTGATCTTCGATCCGCTGACAAAACCAACCACAATACCACCCACTATTCCGGCAATGATACCTGAGAACAAAGGCGCACCCGAAGCAAGTGAAATGCCAAGGCACAGCGGCAGCGCGATCAGAAACACTACTAACCCCGACGGAAGGTCAGTTTTAACATGTGAAAAGAGGCCGCTTTTTATTTCGGAAGCCCCCCTTAATTCATTCTTTTCCATTATAAGTTTATTATTATTGAGAAATTGATTCTTTGTTGAGCAAAGCAACGACACAAACAGCAGACAAAAAATGCCTCTTACGGCTTTGAAACCTTGCTTTTATACTTTTAAACTACTTGCCTGCAACAGCACAAATGTTGTCAGGATTATACTAAACTCATCTCATGCTGAGTAGCAGAGCTTGGTATCGTTTTATTAAAAAAATTCAAAAGGGTATTTTAGTGCGTACCAGAATGGTAGGCACATCTTCTATTCCTGGCAGAAATAAAAATCAGGCAGGTAAGTAGGGAAATACAAACCACCTTACATCAGATTAAATCAATCCGGAGTATTGCCTGTATGTAGCGTTGTTGTAGTCATTGTGGCTGCAAAGGTAGGGTTTGCTTTCTTAATTTCCATCCCTCTTTTTATAATTTCTCTTAGAGTTTATAATGATGCTCACATAATGGCTCCTATCCCACCTGATTCATAAGTCTCATCGTATTACTACTTACCGCAGGTTTTAAAGTCATGCCCTTATACTTCTCTTTTCATGATCTGAAAGTATAAGTCTTCATTTTCTGGTTATACTTTACCATCATAATAAGGAAGCACTCTTTAGACGAGTCCTCTTATACCTCTTTTAGCTGTACTTCAAAAACAGAACCTACCCCTTCTTCGCTCTCCACGGTTATATTTCCGCCGTTATACTCTACAATGCGTTTTACAAGGTATAGGCCTACCCCACTACCCACTACATGGGAGTGCATGCGTTTAAAGAGTTGAAACACACGATCACGCTTATCTTTCGGAATACCAAGCCCGTTGTCTTTCACGGAGATGTAGAAAACTTTGCCATCGCGCCAGGCTTTTACCTGAATATGCGGAGAACGATCGGGTGAGCGGTATTTAATGGCATTGTTCAGGAGGTTGTATAGGATACTGGTTAAGTTGTGTTTCGGAAAAAGCACTGCTATACTTTCGCTACAGTGCAGCTCTATTGCAACACCGGTTTCACGGATCTCACGCTCCAGCAGTTGCTTTACATCTTCCAGCAGCTCAGCCACATCAACTAACATAGCCTCCTGCCCAAAACTCTTCTGTACCCGAGAAACTTCGGTCAGGTCTTCTACGGTTTGCTTAAAGCGATTTATGGAGCGTTTAATATGTTCCAGCTCCATCGCAACGGCAGCTTTGGCAGGACCAAGCTCCTCTTCCAGCGACGAAATCAAACCTTCTATGTTCAGGATCGGAGACTTTAAGTCGTGCGAAGCAGTATACACAAATGTGTCCAGATCAGCGTTTACACGCGCCAGGTTTGCGTTAAGCGTTTCCAGCTCATGTAAATGTGCCTGTGTGTGTTGCTGGGCAACTACTGTTTGTGTAATGTTATTTATGATAACCAGCTTGTAGTTGGAAGTACCAGTTCTATCTATGGGTGCTACAGAAAATTCCAGGTACTGCTTTTCGCCAGGCTTTACAATCTCGAAGACCTGCTTCGGGTCAGACAAATAGCCGTCCAGCAAAAAGTGCTTTATTTCATCCTGCATTTTCTCCGGGAAATGCCCTGCAAGCGGTGTGCCCAGTACTTCTTTTTCCATTTTGCCGAATAGCCCCAAAGCATAGTTGTTCATGCTGAATACAATACCACTGTCAGATAAAAGCACTGCTCCTATAGGAGCTTCCTCAAGCACTTTTGAGGTAAAGTCGGTTCGTACCCGCTCCAGTACGTTAGGGGCAAAGTGCTGCCCTGAGAGTGCATTGTTTTTTAATTTGGTAAAGCTTCTGCGCTGTTTCGTACGCTGCAGTGCATCCTCAACAATAGGAGCAATACGTTGTGGTGCTTCGCTGGAAACACACTGTACAGTTGGGCCGATAAAAGGAGAAAAACGTAGGGCCTGTTTCATCTTCTCATGGTTGCTGCTGTCATTAAACAACAGCACAGAGATGGTTTTATCGTGGGAATATGCCTCTTGCGCTAACTGGATCTGGTGTTCTACATTCTCTCCTACCAAAAGCACATCGAACTTCTGGAGGGTTTTACAGACCTCCCTGAACGCCTCTCCAGGAACTTCCTTAAACATGACATCCTGATCCTGAATATGGCTCTTTAATTCTAATAACGCCTTTTGATGCAGACCAATATGTAAAACCGTGCTCATGGTTAGCTATCCAGTATAGGCTGCTCCAGCAGGGCCCGCCCAAGCCAGGTGTAAAGTATATCTGTTGTTGGCGACATTACATGAGCAGCCCGTGCATCACGCAGTAAAACATCCATCCTCGAGTTCTGGCTATAGGCGATACCTCCCATTATTGTCATGGCCTCGTTTACTACATCCACACAGCAATGCCCTACCTCTGCCTTAGAAGCAAGTATGGGAAGCACTGCAGCCGGATCGCCGATGTCTCCTTCGCGGGTTGCATGGTATAGCAGTTGGCGTGTTCTTTCTATTTTACACCACAGCATACCTAGGCGGTGCTGCATAATATTGTTCTGCCCGATGGTGGCACCACTATGGCGGTAGCTTCGTTCCAGCAGGTGCTGCCGTGCCTCGTTAAAAGCTGCCTGTGCTATGCCCAGGTAAGTACCCGACATGGCAGTAAGAAAGTATGGCGCCACTACCTGGAAAACGTACCAAAGCTGGTCTCCCACATCGCCTAACAAATTTTGGGCAGGTACTTTGATATCATTTAAAAGTAACGATCTGGAGGAATTTCCGCGCATACCAAGGCCATGCCATTCCGGCCCCCACTGCAGGCCGGATGTAGTGTTTTCCAATACAAAGCAGGAAAACTCTTCACGGGCGGCCTCAGGATCTACGCCTGCTGTTGAGATAACATAAGAATCTGCTTTACTGCCATTGGTTACAAAGCTCTTGCTTCCGTTCAGCAGAAACTCATTTTCCGAAAGGGCCAGCAGTTGTGTTTGCGGAAAGTAAAAATGTGCGCCGGTTCCGGGTTCGCTCAGGGCGAGTGTTGTGAGGTGCTCGCCTGCGGCAATTGGTTTAAGAAAGTCTTCCTGCTGTTGTTTGGTTGCCTTCGCGCCAATTACGGCGGCACCCACACAGTGCATCCCGTAACAAAGCGCTGCCGAGCCGGATACTTCTCCTAATATCTCACAGGCTCGTGCAAGTCCTAATAATCCCTGCCCCTGGCCTCCAAACTCCTTTGCAACCACCAAACCTCCCAGGCCGGCTTTCTGCAATGCCCGTAAACTATTCTCCGGCCACTTCCCTTTTTCATCTATCTGATATGCTTCTTCAGCCACCGTAGTTTTGGATATCAGTTTTATTGTATCGAGGATTTCCTGTAAATGCATCAGATGTAGTTAGAAAGTCATCATACTCGTAATATGCCTAAAAAGAATTTGGCACAGTATGAAATTCAAAAGTAATCAAAAATAGACTGGCACAGGTTAAAGGATGATGAGTATAACTCTGCTATCTGGTTATTAGGATCCTTTAACTAAGCATAACAACTACAAATCCTGTAAATGTTCTATTTTGTTACAGTGCAATTTTACGAGGCTTCCGAAAGTATGGACTGATAAACTGAACTTAAATAATTCTAGCAATGCTCATAATCCAGTTCATAATTTGGTTTTTGCTGTAGTGGTTGTAACGTTTTTATTACCCTGGCCGGGTTGCCGACAGCAATGGAGTTATCGGGTATATCCTTTACTACCACTGATCCTGCACCTATCCTTACATTATTGCCAATCCTGATCTCGCCGATAATACACACGTTGGAGCCAAGCTCCACATTATCGCCGATAACAGGTGAACCGGTGTAAGTGCCGTCTTCGCGGCGCACGTTACCAAGGGTGGTAGAATGCCTGAAGAAGCAGTTCTTACCGATAACAGTACAACCGTTTACAACCAATGCATGGCCATGGCCAAGATAAAACCCTTCTCCAACTGTTGTCCAATGGGGTAGCTCAATGCCCATAAACCACTCTACCAGCAACTTGTAAAAGGCCAGGTAAGGCAGCCAGATAATTCTAAATAATTTGTTGTAGGAAGCAGGGCGGGCAAGCCTGAAGAGCACCATTACTATGCGGCCTTTAAGGTTACCCTTATTTGCATTCCAGTCCTGGAAAATATATGACATACTATACTTTTAATTCATGTTTAGCTGAGACATACGCTTTGACGAGCATGGTCGTTGCGCATACTTTAGCTCATGTAGGTCTTAGCGATCATTTTGGATTTATTTTGATGAGGTCAAGTTCACATCAGCCTGTTTCTTCTATCTGCTCTTCGTCGGCTTCAGCTGATTTTGAAAGTAACTCACGAAGCCGCTCTATATGTACTTTCATTTCCTCGACACGCTGTTGCTGCATACTTGCCCAGCGTTGATTGCCCTTAACAGTTTCTCCGCGCGATATGTGCTGTAAAATATTTCGCAGCTCCTCCAGTGTGCGCAGCGCCACCCACAGCGTTTCCTCCAACGAGGCAGACATGCCATTCAGCAGCGAGTCCTGAGAATATGCATGACCGGAATGGCATCTGTAACGTTTAAGCGTACCCTCCTGCGAGAGCTCCCATAAACCGCCTCCGCACTCGGGGCAGGAATAGGCAGTACGGTTTCCTGCTTTCTCTAATTCTTCGATGTTGGTTGTTGTACTGTTACTCATAATGCGTTCTACCATTTGGGCCTCCTGCCTGATATCGGATGGCACTGTTAATGAACCATGAGACGTTTTGCTGCTTAACTCTTCCAGCAACTGCCGCATCTCATCTATTGCTACTACATAGTCTATGTTTATCTGCCGCATCACATTCTCCGGTAACGGAGGAAACTCGGCATCATCAGGGTGTTGTACAACAGTAACACCGCCACTTCTCCTGATAAACTCCATACCAAGTACACCATCGCTCATAAAGCCCGTCAGGATCACACCAATGGAGTTAGCACCATGGTAGGCAGCGGCTGAACGGAACAAGGGGTCAATTGCCGGCCTGAACTGATTTTCGCGTGGCCCTCTTACCACCAACATCTGTCTTTTTGTTAAGAGCAGATGGTTATCGGCAGGTGCAAGATACACGGGATGATATGGCACTCCTGTTGGCAGAGGGTTCTTTAGATGAAAAAGACTTAAAGAAAACACCTGATCCTGGATTGTGTTAGCCTCAAGAAGTTAATGTACAGCAGCATCGGCTTAAGTGGCATAGTAAATCTGTTGCTCGAACTTAAGTCTGCCAACATAAGCATAGTTCTGTACAGGTGTGATAACTTAGTTACCAGGCTCCTGAAACTGCTAAAGCTGGAAAACCTGTTTTACTTCTCCAGTACACTGGATGATGCGTACCTGCTATTAAACAAAACCTATAAAACTGCCTGTTAGTATCTCGCCTTAGAGTTTGGCTGGCTTAATAGGGGCATAGAACCATAGTTGTTAAGGCTGTAGCTAGCGCTACAGCCTTATTTATTCTTTCGTTGGCAACGGGGTTTTATTAACGGCAGCACCAGACTTATCAGCTGCTTTATTCTCTGCTAAAATTATTTGAGGCTCTTTCTCCTTGGGTTGTTCAGGCACCTGATGGTTGTTCGTTTTACGCTTCATTTCCAGGTAAGGCTCCAGAATAGGCGCCATGCCACGCAGCACCTGCACTGGCAACGAAGAAGTGAAACGGAAGTCTGCTGCCTCATGTCCGGGAACAAAGGCAGTAAGCGTGCCGAAATGACTATCGCCCAGGAAAAATACAAAAGTGGCAGTACGATTTACTGCACGGGAAGCTATTCTGTATCCCCTGGCACTAAGCGTATAAAATCTGTTATCGCCAGTACCTGTTTTGCCGCCCATACTTAAAGCTGTGCCATTGGCCATCATAAAGCCTCCCTGCAACCGCCGTGCTGTTCCAACATCTACTACTTCGGTTAAAACCTCCCTTACTATACCTGCCACTGCGGGCTCCATTACCTGTTCCTTCTCCAGGGGCTTAAACTTTAGAGAGGTTTCGTATGGGGTTAGAGCGGCAAAGTGAATTTCTTCGATCCGGATGGTGCGCTGGCGCACGCCATCACTCATTACAATACCCATGAGTTCTGCCAGCGCCTCAGGTCGGTCTCCGGAAGAGCCAAGTGCAGTAGCCAGTGAAGGTACGAGTCGTTCAAAAGGGTAGCCCAGCCTGGCCCATCTTTTCTGTATATCATCGTATGCATCCAATTCCAGCATGGTACGAATGCGGGAGTCGCGGGCCCTTTTATACTTTGTCCGGAACAGCCAGGTATAAATTTCCTGGCGCTGCTTCTCGCTGGCTGCAACTGCATCAGACCAGGTTGCATCCGGATATTGCTTAAGGTAACTCAGCAGCCACAACTCCAGTGGGTGCGTTTTAGAAATGTACCCCTGATCAGAAAGGTTGTAGGCCTCTGGTCCATACCGCTCATACAGCTCTAACACCCTGTCATCTTTTATTTTCTCGTTGGGCAGGCGCTGGTGCAGAAATTTATGAAAGGTATCATAATCTGTTTCAGGGTACAGGTAGCGATGCACAGCAGCCAGGCGCACTTCATCATGATACAATCCATCCAGCAGTTTACTGAAACGCTCTTCCTGTGTTTTATCTTCATACTTGTTCCAAAAGCGCCTTAAGTATATTTTGCCTTCCCTGTCTGCAAATCGTTCCAGATAAAGCCGGCGGCGTGGGTCACTTACATCAGCAAGCAGTTTTGATGTACTGCCAACCTGCTGATTCATGGTGTAGCTCACGATATCGCGCATCAACCGAACAAAAGACAAATTAATGGATTTCTGGAAGGCTTCGCGCACAGTGGGCCTTTCATGGTTATTATCGTTGCTAAAGTTGTGAAAGTAATGCCTGCCCCCTCCGGTAAAAAAAGATTCTCCGGGGTTTGCAGAGTACCGGCGCTCCAGTGCAGCTGTTAGTGTACCTCCCAGGCTCTTGTCCTTTGCCCTGCTTACGTGCTGCAATACCCAGCGGCTAAGGTTATCCTGCGGCTCTCTAAGCGCTTTTCGTACCTCATCCGGAGCTGCTTCTGCGTAGCGTTTATGGATCTCTGCTATGATCTCGAGGTAGGTGATGAGTACCCTTAACTTTGCTGTTGACCCAAGTTCCAGTTTGCTGCCCTCGTTTATATCGAATGGCTGATCGGTATTGTCGGTTTGCACCCGAACGAGGTTACCGTATGGTGTGCGCTCAAACAAGGTAAAGCTGTAAAGCACGGCCTGTGTTCGCCCCGGGGAAAGCATTCTTTTACCAAGCACGCCTGCCGAGCTGGCAAACTCCGGGTCATTCAGGCTGCTAAGGTAATTTGTGATCTGCTCCTGCAAGTCGTTCTGCAGTGTAGTAGTGGCAGCCAGGTCCATCCGGTCCAGGTCGTAGAGTGGTTTTCCGAGCAATTCTGAGAGATGAGTGCGTGCAACTAAGGACCCTTTATCGGTGCTTCTTGGTGCAAAAGCCGGGTTGCTGCTAAAGTCTCTGAAGTTAACATGCTGTGCAAGGCCTGCATCCCGGAGTTGCGGGCTGATGTAGCCATTGCCCGCCAGGAGACGAAGATAACTTCCGGTAAGCTCATTTAATTCATCTCGTCCATTAGGGCCAAGGTAGTAGGTTGGTCTCCTTTGGGCTATCATAAGTGAAAGCACCTGGCGCAGGGCCTGGCCTTTGGCCAATAGGGTATCACCAGAAGCATTGGTCTGATTTAGCAGCATGTTTACCTGATCCATGTCGGAGTCGAACCAAACTTTTAATCCATCTCCAATGCCATGAACTTCCCCGTAACCCGGTGCTCCGGATAGCGGTACAGAATTTAGATAGGAAAGAACGATATCTTTCCTGGCTGGCAGCGTTTTCGGGCCTGCCTGGTAAGCCCGTACGCTGGCAGATACCATTTGTCTCATCTTTTCACGGGCATCTACTGTTATTCCACCAGGTGAATGCCTGAATTTCTCCATTTGGGTAGCAAGTGTGCTACCTCCTATAGTTTTATATTCCAGCCCTATTAGGTTACCAGCTTCGTGCAGTGAGGCTTTTGAAAACCGCACCCAATCTACAGCAGGATTCATAAAATGCTTTCCGGAATCCAGCAAGTCACGGTTCTCAATAAACAACAGTGACTGTACCATTAATGCTGGTACTGAGTCAAAAGAAGTATAAATGCGGCCCGGATAAGTGTACTTGTATACAGAGGTGCCATTACTGTCTTTAATATAAAGGCCTGTTTGGGTCTTCTCCTTATAAGGGATAAAGTACCCCCGTGAAGCATAATTTAAAAGATCCGGAGAAAACCTAGTCTGGTATTCGATGTTCATGCCATGTGCCTGCACCCGATCCAGAAGCTTTGGCAAATGCGCATAGCCCAACCGCTTATCAAAGGGGCCGCCTTTGGGGTATACAATGGAATTACTTGGCCCTGCTTCTAAATTATAAGTTAAAGTAGCAGCAAAACCGGAGATCTCGCTTGCCTGAATGCGGGAAGTTCGGACCTCATAGATCACAACAGTAGTGGCAATACTTATTATGAGGAGCAGTAAGCATAGCAGTATCCATTTAAAGACCCTGCCGGGTTTACGTTTCGCCTTTTCTTGGATATTATCCTGAAGGTCCGGACGGTAATTATTGACTACCATCGCTGGATTATTTTTAGAGTTCGTAAATGTGTTTCACTATTTGTTACGTGTACTTAAGCTATTTGGTGGCCTTAACATACAAAAAAGTGTATGTTAAAGGGTAAGCCGGCACTACCAGCAGGCAAACAGTTACAGCGAAAACAAAAAACACATAAAACTCTTATATACAACAACTTAAACATCTTTCAATTAATCAGATGTTTTCGAGTGAGAGCCAGGAAAAAAAATTGTAATAAAGTACGACTCAGACAGGTCTTAAGCTCATAAGGTATACACTGCATACTTTATTCATCCGCTTCTTTTATAGTAATTTTAAAAGTATAGCCAATCTGGCATATTAAGCAGTACAAATGCTGTTAGCAACATTAAACTGCCAGGTACTTCTGCTCCTACTTAACCTATAGGTCCGGAGTTACTAAGCAGAGCTGTGCCCTGGTCAGAATAACATAATAACAGCATAAGCTACAGTAAAATCTCCGCCTATGTTGTCCGGCAATTTTACTGTAGCTCCGGGAAGCTAATCCTTAAAGTACAGTTCAAACGCAGTGCCTTTACCTTCAGTGCTGTTAACTTTAATATACCCGTTTGCGTTGTCTACTAACCTTTTTACAATGTATAATCCCATGCCAGTGCCATCCACATGTGTATGGAAACGCTTAAACAGCGTAAATAACTTCGATACATTATCTTTGCTGATACCTAGCCCGTTGTCTGAAATGGTTAGTAACACATGGCCATCAACCCGCTTTGTAGTTATAGTTATTTCAGGTGTTCTGTCTTTAGATTTATACTTTATAGCATTGCTTACCAGGTTGTAAAGCACACTGTACAGGTTCTTTTTGGAGAAGTTTACTTCCGGAGCTTCAGCAAAATCTGCATTGATTATTGCGTCTTCACTTCCCGCTAATTCCTTTACACTTTCTACTACATCATTAAAGACTTCCTGAAAATCCACCTGCTCAGGCTCACCGTCTATATTGCGCTGTACCTTTGCTATGTCTGTCAGGTCTTTTATCACGTTTTTAAACCTGTTGATAGCCCCTTTCATCATTTCGAAAACAGGCTGAGTAGGTTCTCCTGGTATAGGCCCGGCAGCGGCGATCTGCTCTTCCAGCAACAGCATAAGGCCTTCAATGTTAGCTATCGGCAATTTCAGGTCATGTGAGGCAGTATAAACAAACGTGTCCAGGTCTTCGATAACGCGAAGCAGGTGCTCGTTTGTCTCCTGAAGTTTTTCCTGGGTTAACTTAAGGTCTGTCAGGTCGATAAATGAGCCCAGCACCCGGTAAGGCATCTTATACTCATTGTGCATAATGTGCGCCCTGTTAGAGACATAAGCATACGTACCATCAGACTTTAAAAGCCTGTATTCACCGGACCATTGCTCTTTCCCATCGTTTATGGCCTTGCCAATGCTTTTCTCTATTCTTTCTTTGTCGTCGGGGTGTATCAGTTTAAACCAGCCATCAACTCCATTGCTCATTTCAGCTGCTGAATAGCCTAGCATTGTCTCCAAACTGTCGCTCCACCACACATGGTTAGTTACCAGGTTCCAGTCCCAGATCACATCGTTGGTAGCCATCGACACCATCCTGAAGCGTTCTTCACTGGAGGCCAGTTCGCGGGTGCGCTCGGTTACCCGTTTCTCAAGCTCATTATTCAGTTTTATTAGGTTTTCCTCGGCTATTTTCAGGTCTTCATAAGCCATCAGTACCTTATCTTCGCTTTCCTTTTTCTCTGTGATGTCGGCCATGGTTACGGTTACGCCATCACCCATTTTAACGGCAGCTATCTCGTACCATACTTTATTGCCGTCAAGCTCCAGCTGCTGTTCAATGTGTATTGAATGTCCGCCCTCCACAACATTTATAAACTTTTTAAGCAGCCCGCTTTTCTTCATAAACGGCGAAGTGGAAAGCACACTTGAATTAAGTAACTCAGCCTGCGAATGGCCAATCAGGCTTTCTGACCTCTTGTTTAATAGTGTCCAGGTAAAATCTTTTATTTGATGCTTATCGTCCCTCACTGCCCTGAAAGCCATTATGCTGTTTAGCGAGCTATTAAGTACTCCCTGCACCACGTTGCTCAGGGTTTTAAGGGTAGTTACATCTACAAAGCTCACTACTACACCATCCTTGTTACCATCGTGTTTGAGGTATGGGATAATGCGCATCAGGTAGAACTTGCCTCCATTTGCTTCTACTTCCTGTTCGATTTCAGCAGAGGTATTGTTCACGTGCTGTATGTCTTCTATCAGGCGGGAGTATTTTAAGTTATGAGACAGGTGATGAATAGGCCGGCCTGTGTCTCCCTCGATAATATTGATCAGACCGTTAATGGAAGGCGTGAACTTGCGGATAACCAGGTTGTGGTCCACAAAAAGCTGCCCGATGTTAGAGCTTCTGAAATAGTTGTCCAGGTCTTCGTTAAGCTCCTGCAGTTCCTTTATCTTTAGCTGATGCTCGGAGTTAACCGTGTGCAGCTCCTCGTTCAGCGATTGCATCTCCTCGTTAGAGCTCTGTAGTTCCTCATTAGACGACATGAGCTCTTCGTTTGTAGATTGCAGTTCCTCGTTGGCTGTGCTCAGGTCCTGTACCGTAAGCTGCAGCCCTTCCCGTGCCTCTTTAAGCTCAGACTCAAGGGTGGCCAGTTGCTGGTAATAGTCTGAATCCGAAACAAATGTAAGATCTGATACTTTTGGTATAGGAGTTACCTCCCCCATCTCCTGCAGCAGCACAAGTATAACTTTAGGTTGCTCTTTATCCAGAGTGATTGGGCGTATAGACACGTGTACCAACTGCTCTTTTTTACCAAGCTTTAAGGTTACCTGCCTGGCCACAACTTTACGGTCCTGCTTAATGGCTTTCCGGATGCCTACACTCAGTGTTACCGCAAGTTCCTCGGGCACCATTTTAATCAGGTTAAAATGCAGGCGCTTGTCCGGGAATTTCAGGAAACGGTCTATATCACCGATGCCGTGCAGCAACTGGTAGTTCTCATCTACATAAAGGCCTGTTACTTTAAAATCCTCCGAAACGGCGTCCATAAAGGATTCATTGTAAAGGCCTGCAGGTGTATTCTTATGTGTCACAGCCTGATGGTTACTATAATTTGCCTGTTGGGTGTAGTCCGTAATCCCATAGCTTTTCTTGATGCCTTTGCTTTCCTTTACCTTCCTGAATATCTTCCACTTGCGGTTTTCCTCGGTAAAATAGGATTTCATTTCCCCGATATGCTCGCTTGGCCCTAGGAAAAGATAGCCATTCTGTTTCAGAGCATACGGAAACAGAGACAACACTCTGTTCTGAAGGTCAGCATTTAAGTAAATGAGCATGTTGCGGCACGACACAAGGTCAATACGGCTATAAGGCGGGTCTTTCTGCAAGTCGTGCTGCGCAAACACCACCATTTTGCGAATTTCCTCATTTACAATGTACCGGTTTCCTTGCTGGTAGAAAAAGCGCTTAAGTCTTTCAGGCGAAACCTGCTTGGCTATTGAAAGCGGATAACTGCCTTTAGAAGCCTGTGTTATAGCCTGCTGATCGACGTCGGTGGCAAACAACTTTACATATGGTTCGAGACCCAGCTTTTCAAATGCTTCTTTAAAAAGTATGGCAAGGGAGTATACTTCTTCCCCTGTGCTGCAGGCTGCTGTCCATACTTTAACAGGTTCGTCTCCTTTCTTTTCGGATATTATATTAGGAATTACTTCCTTCTCCAGATACTCAAATGCTTCCGGGTCGCGAAAAAAGCTGGTGACGTTGATAAAAAACTCCTGACAAAGCTTTTTGATCTCTGCCGGGTTTTCGTGCAGATAATTAAGATAAGCTCTCAGGTCAGGCACCTTCAGGTGGTCCATGCGTTTTCGGATCCTGCGGTTAATGGTTGCCTCTTTATAGTTGGTAAAATCTGTTTGTGTGTGGGTACACACCAGGTCAAGAATCTCTTTTAAGATCGCTTCATCCTCTCCCTGTTCATTTTGCTCTATTAAACTCTTCACTAACGGAATTTTACGCGTGAATTCTATTATCTCTTCCGGCATGTGCTGTGGAGCCAGTACGTAGTCAACAAATCCGGCATCTATCACGCTACGCGGCATACCGTCAAATTTAGCTGTAGCAGGATCCTGCACTACAACCATTCCACCGGCTCTTTTAATTGCCCTTGCTCCTTTCGTGCCATCTGTACCAGTACCGGAAAGCACGATGCCGATTGCATACTTACCACGGTTTTTTGCCATTGACTCAAAGAACAGATCAATGGCAAAATTAGGCTCACGGCTACGGGTCTTGTCCTCGAGGCGCAGGCGACCATGCTCTATGGTAAGCTGTTTACCGCTCGGAAGCACATACACACAATTAGGCCTTGTAAACATGTTGTCTTCTGCCTCCCGAACCTGCATCTGCGTATGCTTAGACAGAAGTTCAGCCATCAGGCTTTTATGATCCGGGGATAAGTGCTGTATGATGACAAAGGAAAAGCTGGAGTTATTCGGAAAATGATCGAACAACTTGTGAATAGCCTCTAAACCACCTGCTGAGGCGCCAATAGCAACCAGATAATGATCTGCTACGGGTTTTATGTTTTCCTTCCTGGGTTCTGCTTTAGATGATGCCATTGGTAATATTACTGATCTGCCTGCTTTCTTTGAATCTTATGGTGCTTTTCTCTATCCAAAAACAAGCTAGTATCCTGCTTTAATTATCTTTTCCAGAACTGCGTTCCGCAAAGTCTCTGCAGCTTCTATCTCTTCCTGCTGCCAGGGCATCGCTGTATTTTTCACTATTTCTTTGTAAGTCGCAAACGAGTTTCTCGGATGATAAGTCTTACCGTCAGACTCCATTTGAATGGCGTTGTCCGGATTTCCTCCCCAGTTTACGGTTTGTAAAGCTTCTTGTCTGAAACCAAGTATAAATTCTTCCTGATTGGCATTTACAGGCATCGAGACCAGGCCACTGGCTGTCTCTTTGTAAGCCTTGCTGTTCGGGTAAACAAGCGGTAGCATGTCCGTGGCAAATACTCCGCTGCCTTTATTTCGGCGGAGCCACGAAACAAGTTCCTTTATCTCCTGTTTGGCTGGCGTGCTTCCACTCGTCCAGATACTACCCTCATATACTACTGCGGCTCCGTTTAGAGAGAGCAGATCCTGTATACTTGTGGCTCCTTTCAGTAGTCCTTCAGCAAAGTGAGCGGTAGCATATAATTGCTCTACCAGTTTAACATGAATGCTGCGCAGCTGCACCCTAACCGACATATACTCTTCTTTCTGCTTAGATTCCAGTTGTGCAGAGAGTATACCACCCAGTAGCTCCATGGCAGAGCGCATTTCGTAACCAGGATATTTAGGAGTCTTATGATGGCAAGAAATCAGGCCCCAAAGCTTATTGTCTATAATGATAGGCAGCGACATGGACGCCATGACTTTCAGGTTAGCCAGGTATTCCAGATGCACTTTGGCCACGCTGCGCAGGTTGCTATCAGCCAGATCAGTGAAGCGTTGTGTAATTGGATTAATAACCGGTATTAATCGAACCGGGGTATAGTCGCGGGTGGGAATGAGGCGGTAAGGATTCCTAAGGTATAAGTCGCGTGCCTGTCTGGGCACATCAGAAGCAGGAAAGCGCAGGCCCATGTAATCGTCCATATCATCTTCCTTTGCCTGCCCCACTACCATCCCGTTCCACTTAGGGTCGAATTGGTATACCAGCACCCTGTCAAAGCCTGTGAATAACTTTAATTCTTCAGCAGTTCGCTGGGCAATTTCCTGGCATGTACCAGCCTGTTTCAGAAGTGAAGTAATGTATTTTATGTGCTGGTACAGGCGCACAAAAGTCTCCTGCGGAGAAGAGTTGTTTTCTTCCAGTTCTATTAGCAGATATTCATCCTGAGGCAGTATAAGCGCCGTGAAGGAAGTTTCTTTCTCCTGGAATATAGAATTGAGTGTAAATGGAATTTTGTCGACAATTGACCGGGCATTTATCTTACCAACTATATCTTCGTATTGATTGGCCGGAATTAATTCTGAGAGCGGCTTTGAAAGCAGTTCATCGGCAGTAAGAGGTAAAAAAGAATTGATATTTTCGCTGGCCTGGACGATCTGCATCTGTTTATCCAGCACAAGCAGCGCCCCATGTGGCTGTATCAGGTTGACTAAATGCAGTGGTATAGTTCCGCAAATTTCTGAATCATAATCTTTATCTATTGTTAAGTTTACCGGTGCTGCTTTGCTATTCATAGATTATTTTGAGTTGTACTCGATCAGAAGCACTTATAACCGAAATTGGAATGGAGTGTTTATTCCGCCCGCTTTGTGTCTGTAAAAACCTGCTAAATAAGGCTGTTAGTTACGTATTATACTCCTGTCAAATTGTTTATACTGTAGGATATTACGCAACAATCGCACACTTGAGACAAGTTATGAAATTCTACTTATAATTTATATGTTTTTATAAACCCCTGCTGTATATTAAAACATAAACGATTTTGCAGGAGTGTAAGTACTTATTCACTGTTATTACTTTTCCGTAACCATTGGCTTAGTGTTGGCGCTTAACTTTTCTACAAATAAGAAACTAAACAAGCCGCTTTATTATTATTCTTTTCTATGCATCCGCTTAACCAGGTTTTTGCCTATTCATGCAAAGCCTGAAAAAATATTTGAAAAAAAATTAAAAAAATATTTTTCTTCATGTTGTCTTCATCTTGACATTATAGTTTTGATGCATAAACTAATTAAACCGAAAACGAAAATGAAAAAGATAACATTTCTGGCTGCGGTCCTGCTAAGCACGACAACAGTATTTGCTCAGTCAAACAAAGCTTCTGTAAAGGCTAACACTAACACAACTGCACAGGTATCTGCAAACGAGAACGGCAAGCAGGTAAGCGCTTCCAACTCATCTTCCACCACAACTACGTCGGATGTTGAAGCCACACCGGCTAAAGGCAAAGCAAACGGACAAGCAGCCCTGAACGCAAAAGCATCTGCTAAGGCAAAAAGAGCTAAAGATAAGCCAACCGAAACAGAGCCTGTTCAGGAAGAGCCAAAAACTGAAAAAGGAAGAACACCAGAGAAAGGTGAGGAAAAAGCTCCGAAAGAAAACCATGGACAGGTTGTTTCTGAAACTGCACAAGGCTTAAAAACAACAGTTACAGCAGAAGGTGAAAATGCAGGAGGACGCGGCCAGGCGATTGCCGAAGTAGCAAAAAGCAATGCAACGGCAGCAGCCACCAAAGGCAGGCAAAACGCAGAAGGAGGCCTGCAGGTAGCCGCTGAGGTTTCACAGCAATCTGAGGCAGCCCTAAAAGTTCAGGGCAATAAGGCTGAGAACACAGGAAGAGCCAATGTAAAGGCGGCACAAAGCACACAGGCATCTGTGGAGGCTGACGCTGCAGAGACAGCAAACAAGGCGGGCCATGTAGCCGTAGAAGCCAGCCAAAAAGGTAAAGCAACTGCCGGCACACAGTCTGAAAACGCACAAGGCCACGGCAAAGCTGTAGCTGAAACAGCTCAGGATACTAAGGCTACCGGCCAGGAAAAAGGCCAGCAAGTAAAAGAAGTTGCAACGGCAAAAGCGAAAGAAAAACCGGCTCAGGTAAAAGCCCAGGGCGCTGCAGCTGGAAATGCTAAAGTAAGAGGTGGTGCAAGCCGTGCTGCCGGTGTTTCGAGAGCCGCAGGTGCAGGCAGAGCAGGTGCCGGTGCAGGAGTTAACACAACTGTAGGCGGCGCTGTAAACAACACGACCAAAGTGGTTACGCCAGGCAAATCTAACCGCCCTGTGCAGGTTGGAGGCGCTGTGAATGTGGGCGTAGGCTCTAAAATAAAAGTAGGAAACTAGTACCTTTGAGGTATCCATCAGCCCTATGGCCCCTGCAAAGAGCAGGGGCCATAGGGCTATAAAGATGAATCAGATGAAGACACTTTGGATATGTATCTGGCTGTTTTTGCTGATGCCTGCTCTTGCATTTGCAGGACAGACGGCAGAACCGGCAGCTGAAACAGATACTGTTAAAACCGGTTGGTGGGTAGTTGGTATGGAGGCATCTAATAACTCATCTTTCTTTGGCAGGAATACTGCTAAACGTTACCCTTATGCTGCTCCTAACCTAACGTACATTCATCATACCGGCATATGGGCATCAGCTTCTGCCTACCAGCTCTTCGGTACCGAAGACTTTATAGACCAGGCAGATCTGTCGGTTGGGTATAGCTTTAAAGTGCGCAAGCGCCTGGAAGTTGACCTGAGCTATACGCATTTTATCTTTGGCAAGAACACACCTTTGGTTAACGCCAGCACAACTGATGCCCTCTCTGCCAGAACAGCCTACGATTGGAAATACCTGTACACTGCTCTTACAAACAGTTACATTATCGGCAGCGGAAATGATGTGTTCACAGTGCTTGAGAATTCGAGATATGTGCCCCTGAACCCGCTTTGGCAAGGAAACCTGCCCGTAGGACTGGACCCTAAAATAAGCGTGACAGCAGGTACGCAGCACTTTTCAGAAACACATACTACCACTACTACGCAGAAAAAAAAGGGATCAGGAGGTGGCTCTACCGGCAGCGGCCCTATTGGCGGCATACTGGACCCACTGAACCCGGGTGGCAGCAAAGGCCCTTCAGATGGCGGCACAACCGAAGAAACCACTACTACCACCACAACCACAAACGTGAGCAGGTTCAGGGTACTGAACTATGACCTTAAAATCCCGGTGGTGGTATACTATGGCAATTTTGAGTTTGAGCCATCGTGGCGCTATTCCATACCAGTAAACAAACTTGAAGGAGATGAGTCTAAGGCTCAATCCTTTTATACTTTAAGCGTGAAGTACACGTTTTAGCATACTACATAAATCTCACCTTAACACACCCTAACATGCACGTACTCATTGTAGAAGATGAGGTTAGCCTGGCAAACGAATTAAAACATTTTCTTACCCAGGAACACTACATCTGCGACTGGGCCTTTACAGGACGTGAGGCCTCAGAGAAAATTGCTGTAAACCGCTACGACTTTATACTTCTGGACCTGGGCTTGCCTGATTACGAGGGCCTGGACCTCCTGCGCGAAACAAGAGAACTAGAGCACGAACCGGCTATAATCATACTTACAGCGCGCGGCGCACTGGAAGACCGCATTGAGGGCCTTGGACTTGGTGCTGACGATTACCTGCCCAAGCCTTTCTCATTACTGGAGTTACAGGCACGCATGCAGGCCATACTTCGTCGAAAGTTTCAGGTTAAGTCTACAGTATTGGAGTTTCGTGGTATTGAGCTCGATAATTCTGCCCGCGTCGTAACCTATAAAGGCGAGGAAATTTCGCTCACAAAAAAAGAGTTTGACCTGCTGCATTACATGCTGCTGCACCGCAAGCGCATACTTACCAGGCTGCAGCTAACAGAACATATCTGGGGGAATATTTTAGAAGATAACTACGACTCCAACTACATAGATGTGCACATCAAAAACCTGCGCAAAAAATTGGCCGGCTACATATCAAGTGACTGGCTGGAAACCGTTCGGGGCGTAGGCTACAGGTTGGTAGCATAGTATGAAGCTACAATCAAAACTTACGCTGTTTAGTGCAGCATCTAAAATAGTTATACTTCTGCTCCTGGTAATAGTGCTTCCGCCACTGATAAACCGGGTAGCTTTGCACAGTACAGATCAGCGCCTGCTCCAGAAAAAGGAGCAGGTGTTTGATATTATAGAGATACGGGGCATAGACTCGTTTCTGGCTAACAGCGAAGACAGTGCTTTTGGCAGTTACAATATCCTGAAAGAAGAGTTTATTTCGATGGAGCCTATAGACCCATCGCTGATAGACAACCGGATTGAGAATACACTGCGAAAGGTAGAAGGCGAAGTAATGGAGTATCGTGTGCTTAGCCTGGGCTTTGAGCTGCACGGCCAGACTTACCAGTTGGAGATAGGTCGCAGCCTGGACACCATCCGCGAAACCAGCGATACACTGCAGCGCTATGCTTTATACTTTCTGGTGGGTGTGGTACTGTTTACTGTCTTTATAGACCTTGTTTTTTTAAAGGTATTGCTACGCCCTATGCGTTTGATTCTTCGAAAGCTGCAACGCATCGGCCATCCCGAAACCTTTAAGCCTACTCCCCTGCCTACCTCCACCAGCGACTTTTTGTACCTGAACGATACTATCAATGGCATGATGCTGCAGGTGCAGGACGCTTTCCGCAAAGAGAAAGAGTTTATTGGCAATGTGTCGCATGAGCTGCTTACGCCTGTATCTATACTTCAGAACAGGCTGGAGAACCTGTTGGCTAGCCCAGACCTCCCGGATGATGTGCTGTTAAAACTTGTTGAAAGCCAGAAAACGCTGCACCGCCTCAAAAGTATAATCCAGGCGCTACTGCTTATATCACGGATAGAGAACGAGCAGTATCTTAAAAATGAAACAGTAGATTTGAAGACACTTGTGCAGGATGTAGTAGACGAAATAAGCGACAGAGCCGAGATGAAAGAGGTAATGATAAGCACTACGCTGGCAGAAAACCTGGTGCTGCAAAATGCGAATTACTCGTTGCTGTTCACGATGCTGTTTAACGTGGTAAATAATGCCATTAAGTATAACAAGCAAGGCGGAAGTATACGTATAAACGGCAGTATGAACGGCAAAAAGTATGAGTTAACAGTTGCCGATACTGGCACGGGTATAGCCGAGGATCAATTGCCTAAAATATTCCGGCGGTTTAAAAGAACGCACGCAGCAGATGGCGAAAGTTATGGCCTGGGGCTGGCAATTGTAAATACAGTCGCAAAGTTCCATAAGATAAAACTGGATGTCGCCTCGGTGCCCGGCGAAGGGACTACGTTCAGCTTTCTGTTTCTTAAAGACTGAGGCTGGTGCAAAACTATAGCAAACGGAGAACAGGGAGTTGCTCCGTTTGCTATAATTACAGGTGCTAATGTGAGATGTAAGCAATAGCCAAAGAGAGTTAAAAAGTATGTTAAGTTAAAAGAAGGATTATCACGCAGGGTAACGCTGCAAAACAAGTAGAATCCGAAGCACAAGTATACCTGCTTTATTTTAACCAAATATTCTGTGTTTAAACTTTACATTCAAAAGCTCAAAAGGTAACATCAACTACAACAATCTTTAGTGAGAAATACGCATTTCGGTTTATACTTGCCGGCATATGCTGTCCTGTAATCAGTACACTGTCTAAATCTGGCTTAAAACCGGCACCTTAAAAAAACAAGATGCCGCCCCTATTCGGGGCGGCATTTCTTTATTATGCCTCTTAAGCGGCAAGGTGATTCTTCTAATTAAAATCCGCTTACATTTAAACGGCCACCTGTAACGCACTTACCTGCCAAAGAGCTTGTAGGCAACGCGCTGCTCATGATAGCACTCTTAATGGTAGCAGCAGACGCACCCGGATGGGAAGCAGCATATAGTGCAACGCCTCCTGTTACATGTGGAGTAGCCATGGAAGTACCATTATAAGATGATAAAGTGTTGTAAGCTGTAGTAGACCATATTCCTGAGCCAGGAGCCCCTATATCCACAGTAGTAGCACCATAGTTGGAGAAAGACGATCTGGCACCGGAAGAGGTGATCGCAGCCACAGCAATGATGTTATCTAAAGTGTAGTTAGATGGATAACTTGCAACCACATCATTGTCATCGCCTACGCCGTCGCTGCCACCATTGCCAGCTGCAGCTACAAACAGAATGTCTTTTGCCTGCGCACGCTGTATAGCATCGTATAGCGCCTGAGAATAGCCACCGCCACCCCACGAGTTGTTGCTGGCTACAATGTTCATACCATGGCGGTTTTTCAGATCAGTCAGGTAATCAACTGCCTTGATAGCGTTAGCAGTTGTACCACCTCTGCGGCCCAAGAACTTGCAGGAGATCATGGTCACCTTCCAGTTAACTCCTACTACACCTTTACCATTGTTCTCTGCACCTATTGTTCCTGCTACGTGGGTGCCGTGGTCGTCGAGGCTGCCTCTTGAGCCACCGTCATAAACCTGGTTATCATTGCCGTCGAAGTCCCAGCCGTTCACGTCATCAACATAGCCGTTGCCATCATTATCTACACCATCAACCGGGTCGTAAGGGTTGGTCCAGATATTACCGGCAAGGTCAGCATGATCAACCTGAATACCTTCATCTATGACACCTACTACAACAGAAGCGGAGCCGGTATTGCCAGCTGCCCATGCCTCGCCAGCCTGGCTACCGTATTGGTTGGCCGGAGATGAGGCATCGCCATACATACCCCAAAGCGAACCATTTGTATAATACGGATCAGAAGAAGCACTGTGCGTATAGATATAGTTTGGCTCAGCGTACTCTATTTCTGCTGCACCTTTCATTTTACCAATAGCTTCAAGCGCAGCCATTGGTGTATGTACTAATGTTAGACCTTCTTTATCTCCAAAGCGCTCCATGGTCTTAGTTAAAATGTGCTCTTTAACACTACCATTAATGCGTGAAAGGGCTGCCGCTCTCGCATCTGCAGATACGCCGGCTTTAAACTTAACAAGTACTTCGTTAGCCACAAACTGCTGGCCCTTAGAGCCCATAGCCTGCGCTTCCTCCGACATCGCGAATGCTTCGTCTTCTAAAAGAGTTTCTTTTTCGCAGCTGGTCAAAAACGCAGCTGACATTACGGCCAACGCTAAAGCAGACTTCCCCGCTCTGAAATAGTTTTTTTTCATGTACTTTAAATTTTAGGTGAAATATAAGTTAGAAACTAAAGTGACGAATATTATTTACTTATATCAAGGAAGGTTTACCCTATAAAGTAACATTATATAATCATGGTATTAAAAGCTCACACCTAGCCATAACACGCTATTTCACAATATACATACACAAATTCACCCTTAAACACACATGCCAGGTAACATTAGGCGTACACATATAAAATACAATATATATTCCCCTTCAACTGTACACATAGAGTTTAAATAAAAGCTACAGATCATAACTGATTATAGGGTTTTACTTAACATGAGGCACATGCTGTAACGCACAAACAATTTATACTTTTGGCAATAGTATTAAGTACTGCTCTTTCCCTTCATTTAGTTTTTCCCGTAAATGTGTGGTAACTTAGAAAGCCATTGCAACATTAACCTCCAGACTCATGTCTTCATCAACCTCCACTACTCTAAATCAAAACAGCGAACTTGTTCATATCTTCAGAGGAGATAGCGAAATGGCTGTTTTGATGCGGGCTTATAGTTGGGACTCTCATCCGCTTGGCCATCCGCAGTTATGGCCGGAGAGCCTTAAAACGAACATCCGGCTTATACTTAGTTCCGGTTTCCCGATGTTTATCTGGTGGTCACAGGACTTATACATGTTTCATAACGACGCCTATCTACCGGCTTTAGGAAAAAAACACCCTAAAGCGTTAGGAGCGTCGGCGCGAGAAATGTGGGCTGAGATATGGGATCAGATTGGAAATATAACTGAGAACATACTAAAGCACGGAGAATCATTTAATGCTGAAAACTTACAATTGTTCCTGGATCGGAAGGGTTTTGCCGAAGAAACATACTGGACCTTTTCGTACAGTCCTATATTCGACGACACTGGTAACATAGCCGGTATTTTTTGCGCCTGTTACGAAGAAACCAGTTCTGTACTTGGTCAACGCAGGCTTAAGACACTCAAGGATATATCGGATGCGCTGGCGCAGGTGCAAACCCTGGATCAATTGGGGACAAGTGCCAGTAGTATCTTAAATGAAAACTCCAACGACATTCCTTTTAACATGATCTACCTTTGCAATAGCGTAGGTTCAGAAGTTGCACTTGCAGGACAAGCAGGTTACTTAGCAAGCGATTTGACACCGGCAAGGGTTAATCTTAAACAACCACAGGCAGCATGGCCCTTTGCAAAAATATTGCAATCACATGAAAGTATGGTTGTAGACCTACCTAACCTGACTGCAGATGGTACATCTGTCAGCAGTGTTAGCCGTGCTGCCGTACATCCGATATTTAAACCCGGAGAAAGCCAGATAATCGGTTTTTTTATCTCGGGAATAAGCGACAAACAGGAGTATAATAGAGCTTATCAGGGGTTTTACAGCCTGCTTACCAGCCAAATTGCCACCTCTATTATAAGTGTGCAGTCCAGGCAGGAGATCTTGCAACGCCAGGAGTACCTCAAAGAAATTTTCCAGCAGGCTCCTGTGGGCATTACATTGTTAAGAGGCTCCGATTATATTGTTGATATTGCCAACCCGGGTGTTTGTGAGATATGGCGGGTTAAACAGGAGGATGTTATGGGGAAGCCCATACTTAAAGTGATACCGGAAGCTGTTGAACAGGGTTTTAAAGAACTGCTTGACCAGGTAATGGCTACCGGCGTGCCTTATGTGGCTAACGAGGTTCCCCTGGTGCTGGAGCGCAACAAAATAAACGAGACATTATACCTCAACTTTGTTTATCATCCGTTACGCGATGAGCAGGGTTTTGTAACAGGTATAATTGCAGTAGCTATCGATATAAGCGAACAGGTTAGAGCAAGGCAGGAGATCGAATCCATCAACAAAGAGCTTTTAGCTACCAATTCCGATCTGGATAACTTTGTTTACTCTGCCTCACACGATCTTAAAGCCCCGATTCATAACATCGAGGGACTTGTGAATGCATTACTCGAATACATTCCTGGCACTATGTCATCTTCCGGCGAGGTGCAAGAACTTACTTCTCACATTCGAAACTCTATAAACCGGTTTAAAAAAGTAGTTTTAGACCTGACTAAGGTTGCTAAAATACAGCGGGAAGCCGGCGAAGATGTAAGCAAAATTAACCTGGAAGAGGTAATTACTGCGGTTTGCTTTGACTTTGAACCTGAAATTGCTTTATCAGGAGCAACCATCGAAACGCATCTGGCCCCTGATGCTTCAATCAACTTTTCGGCAAAGAACATTCGGAGCATCGTGTATAACCTTATAAGCAACGCACTTAAGTATAAAGCCCCGGACAGAAAGCCCCATATTACCATCACTACCGAAAACACAGCTGATTTCATTTTACTTTCAGTAACAGACAATGGCCTGGGTATAAAAGAGACAGATGTTGATAAAATGTTTTCGATGTTCAAGCGCCTACACGATCATGTAGAAGGATCAGGTATTGGCCTTTACATTGTAAAGAGAATAGTTGAGAACGCAGGAGGCAAAATAGAGGTAGAAAGCGAGCTTAATAAGGGCACAACCTTCCGGATAAGCCTTAAAAAATAAGTATAAAAACTCTAATCCAGCATTGATGTCTTACCCTAAGGGTGGACCTTCCTGTTACTATACTTCTGAGCGCGTATCTTTAACATCAAAACTGGTGAACTTACAACTGCAGTGAAACCAATTTAGTACTTTTCCAATGCAACTATTACAAGAAAATTGCTGATTTAAAACCCTTTATTAAATTAAAAACGTAGTAAAACAAGATACAGCATCTGCGTTTCAAAAACCTGATATTGTATTGAACAATGTTTAACTAAAGAATAAAACTATGAAAAAGATACTATTTGCAGGTATGGTAGCATTTGGCTCCATGGCAATGATTGCCTGCGATAATAATGGCGAAGCAGTTGTAACAGAAGACGAGGGTGTAGTAGTAGACCGTGACTCTGTAGCCACTGAGTATGAGGTAACAGAAACTGTAGTAGAATACGACACCACCACCAGAACCAAATCTGTTGATGTTGATCGTGATAGTGACAGAGACAATAACTAAATAGTTACCTGATAAACAGATTTAAACAGAAGGAGGCGACCAGCTAATAGTCGCCTCCTTCTGTTTAAATCTGTGTTGGTATAGTTACTACTATAAATTGCTTGCCATCCTAACCGAACCTGTTCTTACAAAAATTTATACTTCATCATAAGAAAAGTACATTATTCGACGGATTTTATGATATCTATCCTATCGGCTTCTAACACCACAAAAAGCGACTGCAATCCTGTATGTTTGGCCTCTATCCTGGTGCCGTAAAGCGACACAGGCACAAACTCTCTAATCTTTGCTTCCTGTGCTGCCAGTTCTTTGATCCGGGCCTGCGCCTCGGCTGTATTTTTGTCTTCACCGGCCTTATTAGCAGCAAAACGCCTCAGAGAATCAAAATCCACCTGTTGTTCGTTAGCCTGGGTAGCTTCTTTAGCCTGGGCGTTTCTGCGCGAAGCGTACGTTTCCAAGATTTTTTCTCTCAACTCCAGAATCCATTTCAGGCAATAGTAAAATTGTTCCTGTGTCATAAGTTGTGCGTTACGATAGGTTAAACATGACAGGGCTATATAAAGTAACCAGATCCTCAATTGTGATCAGCCTTACTCCCTGAACAAGGTCAGTTCTTAACCCGTTTACCAGAACACTATCCATAGATACATCAAGCATCAGGTATGCATCTTCCAGGGTATCCTGTCCACTGAACATGACAGAGTAAAACCGATGCCCTCCCTCCTGACTGTGCAACTGTATGGCGCCGCCCAGAAGTATACCGCCGGTTAATAACTGTATAACAGTGCCGTTGACGAAGGTAATCTGGAACACATCATTACGAGATGATCGCCTTGTTATCTGCATCAGTTCCTGGTTCTGCTTAAAAACGTCCAGTTCCGAATGGCTTGGTTCGCGCCCCAGAAACTGGTGCATATAGGCTGCGTAGTTGCTGTAATTAACATTACTTGTTTTCATGTATTAAGTTTAAACAGCGGGACGAATAAAAGCGGATGCAGCAAAAAGGCTGGTCGGTTCTGGCCATCGGGCCGGGTGAGTGTTATTATACTTCCCAACATAGTAGCTCACCTTAATAGTTTAGAAATCAGGATGTTTATTCTTACAAAGCCCCTGCTCGAATGTTTGCCTTATCTGCTTTTGCCGGAGTGATCCCCTGCAGGCAATCAGTTGCTGAAGTATAACCTGTTGGCGAAAAGCTTCATCAAGGCTAAGAATCATGCTCGGCAAGCAGCAAATTATTAATAGGCCATTACGTGCCTCTATCGGGTTAGAATGCAGTTAAATAAATTACAACGTATTTATATTCAGATATTTACAGTTGTTATACTTTAACAGCCGTATACTTAAACAGGATAATAGAATATACCTTTTCCTGAAATTTATGACTTACAAGACCATTTTTCTACCGGTGTTAACAGCAATTTTAATGTTAGCAGCAACGCAAACTTTTGCACAGAACACCCCTACAAAACAAGAACAACAAAAAGCGCAGCAATTAGCCAAAGATAATCAAAAAGCTGATGCACAACGCTTAAGCGATGCCAAAGACCTTAGAAAAGACACAAAATCAGATGCCAGAATAGCAGCGGCCAATGCAAAAGAAGCTAAAAGAATAGACAAAGAAGCAGCCTATGCGGCAAAGCACGCAAAACGTTCTGCCAAAATGGAAGCCAAAGCACAGCGCAACCGGGCCGACGCAGACAAACAAGCTAAAAAAGCAGCCAAGGCAACCGAAAAGTCCCAAAACAATTAATTTATACTTTACCCCTTCTGATGATGGAAAATAGATATCCCGAAGGATCAACGGTCTTTCTCAAAACTGATCCTAACCATAGTTTAACTGTGAGACGCTATGCTAAACGCATCTACTATTGTACAGATCCTGCTAAACCGCAGGAAAAGGATAAAGTATATTATGAGCGGGAGTTACAGGGCAATACGAATACAGTTACTTAGTACAGGAAAGTATAGAAACGAATAACCCGCTTATTTACCAAATTAAGCGGGTTTTTCGTTTGCAGTGTATGCGGCAATAGCATTATGCTGCTTGTTTATATAGTGGAATGTGATTACCCCACCCCAACCCTCCCCTAAAAACAGGGGAGGGAGCTCCGTAATTTCAGGAAAATTCCCTGCTGGAGGTGGGAAGGGAGGTGTTTTATAGTTGGAGATTATCAAACTGCCCTCGGCTCTTTCGTATTTGCAATCTGAAAGTATAATATTACCAGGATTTGCAATCCGATTTTATACTTTGCCGATTGCTAAACTGTGGCTAATAGTTAAAAGCCGGATTACAAATCCTGATTCAGACAGTTCTTTTTTGAAACGATTACCCATGCACGATCCGGACAGGTCGCGCCCTGTCTTTACAGGGATATATTGTGTGGATAGGTTATGGGAAATTGGAAACTAAAAGTACCGCTAATTTGAGCATAGCGGTAATTGGTGGTTGGTTATAGCAGCCAGTTTAAAGCAATGCAGTATGGATTGTTGGTGATATCACCAACAATGGCTCTAATAGTTTATCCAAATAGTATAAATGCAAGGACTGCCTGATTGCAACAGGCAGTCCTTTATAAAAGACATTATACTTTTAATTACCTTTTTAACACTGCCTTTAAGCTTTGTACAGTTGTGGAGGTGCTAAGGCGCGTGACATAAACACCCTCAGCCATTCCATCACTTCTAAGCTCAAACTCATATAATTTGTTTGCTTCAGCAGTTCCAGAAGCGATCTTCTTAACCAGGGCTCCTTTCATATCGAATACCTCCAGTACATAATCTTCTGTCTTATTCAAGGTGAAGGCTATGGTTGTCCTGTTGGAGAAGGCTGTAGGATAGGTATAGAAAGTTCCATTCTGAGATTCGTCAATGGCTACAGTACTTTTACCTGAAGATGCTTTCATTGGAATGTGTATCACAATGGAACCTCCGCCAAGTATAGTAGTTGGGGCAACATTAAGATCGTAATTCTCATCTGCATCAATTAAGTTATCATATACAATTTTACCAGAAGTTTTCTCTAAAATTTTAATCCTGAACTTGTCAATATTGCCACCTCCATTGATTTGTCCATCTATCACCGAAACCATAAACTTATAAGTTAATTCTGAGCCCTCTATAGTACCCTCTCCTTTATAAGTTGCCCTACAGGTAGACACCACCAACGTTGCTGCAGTATGGGATAAGGATTTAAACTTGAGATTACCATCCTGGAAGTGGAATTCTGTATTACCTTCTACAGTTGTTGAACCCTTTTTATACTTAGACACAAACCCGAAATTGGCTTTGCCTTCAGGAGAAATATAATCGCTTATGTATTCTCCGCTTGCCTCAAGAGGCTTATAAGCACCTTCCGGCGAAGTAATCCAGCCACCACCGGTTACAAATCCGGCAGTTGGATCGTACACTGCTACATATATCTCCTCTTGTTTATCATCACAGCCTGCAATACTGGAGTTAACTTTCACCTTATATACCCTAGCTATATCTGTGAGCCAGTTTGCCGCTACTGATGTACCTGTGCCTGAAGATACCAGCACCTCACTACCACCGGAATTATAAGTGACGCTCCAACTATAGCTAACACCAGATTCAGGATTTACAACCTGGTAAGTTGTGCTCGCTGTACCCAAGGCTACTGTTGTAATTGGTGAGCCACTTGGGTTAGATATTGTGATTGGGCTACCGATTACGAGAGCGCCAAGGGAATTTACTGTAACAGAAACCGAAGCTTTTGCTGTACACCCAGACAAATTTTCAGCTTGTATCCAATATGTTCCTGTTGAGCTAACCGATGAGCTTTGTAGTTCCTGACTGGCAACTTCATCCGGGTCACCGTCCCAGTATGTTAGATCCAAACCTGCAATAGAGCTAGTGATAGTTGTTGCCAAATTAACTGTGGTAGGAGAGCAAACAGGGTTGGGATTAGATACTGTGAGCGTTGGAATATTGTTAACAATAATATCACTACCGTTATCCGAGCCTGTTACAGCAGGATCAGAACTGACGACTCTTATTCTGTAGCCTGTGCCTGTCGGAGTATTAGCAGGAACAGTAGCATTGATTGTGCCTGAAGTAGTTCCTGCTACTGTTCCTATACTTGTTGGAGAAGCAAAGCTACCTGATGCATTACTAAGTTGAGCTGTAAAAACATTTCCAGTATTGTAGGAACCGCTTATACTATAAGGGATACTTATATTTACTCCAGCACACAAAGATGAGCTTTCTAAAGCAGAAGTAGCAATATTATTAGTGACTCCAGGACTAGCTACTATCACTGGATATAAGCTATTAGCTGTTGCAATTGTTATTACCCTTGATGATGAATATGATAAATATGGACCATGAGCTGTGTAACCCCAATGAGAAAGCCCCAAATCTGTTAATCCTACCATAGTAGGGTGTGTAGTTTCAACTATGTCAATATTATCCATTCCTCCTTCTTTTATTACAAAGTCACCAAAAAATGATAAGAACTGAACCTGCACACCTTGAGAAAAATGAAAAATACAGCTTAAGCAAACATAAAAACCAGTACCACTTCCACTTGTCACAAAGTTGATAGCATTTGTTAGTAATGCTTGATACTGGCCCTGTCGATGGAATAGAGGGTCAGCATTAATCATGTACAAGTTTCCTGTAACAGCTGGTGCCCAAACAGATTTGTTTGAATTAATCAGAGTTAAGTTAGGGTCGCTATTTCCTCCAGTTGAGCTACAAGCATTATCAGGAATAATTATAGCATCAAAAGATTGAAAATCAGCTGTAGTCATAGACAGCCACTGAGATCCGGTTACCACTGTTACAACATGCCCAGCTGCTTCAGCAAGAGTCTTCTCATTTGGGGCAGAAGCTAACATTGGCCCATAAATTAATATATTTGCTGCCCATATCTTAGGCGCAACAACTATAAGTACAGCAATTAATAGTAATCTATATTTCATTTTAATATATTTTAATTTTTGAAATTTATACTGTTTATAATAAGCCACATTTACATAAGTAAGGATATTTGAAAATAAAATGCTACGATAACCGGGCTTCCCTATATTTCAATTAATTCAAAAAAATTAATTGTTTAGCTGTACAATAAATAATACCAAACCAATCCCCCTCAAGACCTTATAAGCCTTGCTACTTGAATCCAATAAAATATTTGGGTGATACAGAAAGGAGGGTATAAATTAGCTGCAGTCAGCATGCTGAAGCATACTAGAGTTTACGATTTTACATAACTTAAGTAATAATATTTTTTACTATATAAAGCATTTTACTAGTAAAAACATTTTATAAATTCGTAAAGGACAAATCTTAATTAGCTAAAGCATATAACATAAATTTACCGTATAAATAGCCTTTCCCCTATACTTTCTCCCCAAATTTTGCTAAACTGCAACAGCAAAACCATACATTACCCCGGAAACAAACCATGCCCCATACCTCTACACCAACCATAGAATCCTTCATCACCCGCTGGAAAGCTTCCGGCGCTTCGGAACGTGCCAATTACCAGCTGTTTTTAACGGAGCTGTGCGAGCTGCTGGGCGTAGAGAAACCGATGCCGGCCACCGACAAGGTACACGAAGCCACCTATACTTTTGAGCGGCCTGTGGTGTTTGATGACGGCGAAGGGAAGACCAGCACCAACTTTATTGACCTCTACAAAAAAGACTGCTTTGTGCTGGAAGCCAAGCAGGGCGCTGACAAGGCAAGTATAACAGAGGCCGAAATGCTGGGCGCGGAACGGGCAAAAACCAAATCCGGCACCGCCACCCGCGATACCCGCACCTGGGACCGTGAGATGAAAAAGGCTAAGGAGCAGGCCCTGCGCTATGCCCGCTCTTTGCCGACCACCGAAGGCTGGCCGCCGTTCCTGGCCGTGGTGGATGTGGGTTACTGCATAGACCTGTATGCCGACTTTGCGCGACAGGGAAAAACCTATGTGCCGTTTCCGGACCCGCAGAACTATAGAATTACTTTAGAGGAGCTTGAAAAGGAGGACGTGCGCGAGCGCCTCCGTTTGCTCTTTACCGAGCCGCTGGAGCTGGACCCGAGCCGACGTGCTGCCCGTGTAACGCGTGCGCTGGCTGAACGACTGGCAAAACTGGCGGCCTCGCTGGAACAGACCGGCTATACACCTGAGCAGGTGTCGGGCTTTTTGATGCGCTGTTTGTTTACCATGTTTGCAGAAGATGTGAAGCTGCTGCCCGAAAACTCGTTTACCAAACTGCTGCAGGATTATCGCCAAAGTATAAATTACTTCCCCGATGCCCTGAAGGCGCTGTGGCAAAGTATGGACCGTGGCGGATTTGAGCCGGCCCTGCGTACGGTTATCCCGCAGTTTAACGGCTATTTGTTTAAAGACCCCGAGGCGCTGCCCATTACCGAAGCGCAGTTAGACCTGCTTATACTTGCCGCCGAGGCCGACTGGGCTGATGTGGAGCCTGCCATTTTCGGCACGTTGCTGGAGCGTGCTTTGCAACCGCGTGAGCGCCACAAACTGGGTGCCCACTACACGCCCCGCGCCTACGTGGAGCGCCTGGTAATGCCAACCGTAATTGAGCCGCTGCGCGAAGAGTGGGAAGCAGCCCGTACCGCCTCGGCCATATTGGAGGATAACAACGACGAAGCCGGAGCCCGCAAAGAGATCGAGAGCTTCCACCGGCGTTTGTGCTCGGTGCGCGTGCTGGACCCGGCCTGCGGAAGCGGCAACTTTTTGTACGTTACCCTGGAGCACCTCAAAAGGCTGGAGGGCGAGGTACTGGAGCACTTGGAGCATTTCCCGGGGCAGCGAACCCTTGACATGACAGGCGGCTATACCGTAACGCCAGCGCAGTTGCTGGGCCTGGAGGTAAACCCTCGTGCAGCGGCCATCGCTGACGTGGTGCTCTGGATCGGATATTTGCAGTGGCACTTCCGGGCGCATGGCTCGGCCACCCGCCTGAGCAACCCAATACTCCGCGAGTACGGCAACATAAAACAGCAGGACGCGGTGCTGAGCTACTCCGACCGCAAACCGCGCCTCGATGCCAACGGACAGCCCGTTACCCGCTGGGACGGCCACAGCACCAAGCCGCACCCGGTTACCGGACAGGAAGTACCCGACGAAACCGCCCGAACGATTGTTTACGATTACCTCGACCCCAAACCCGCCACCTGGCCCGAAGCCGATTTTATAGTAGGCAACCCTCCATTTATTGGCCCTGCCCGTATGCGCGAAGCCTTGGGAGATGGCTATACTGAAGCGCTCCGTAAAGTATACAAAGGTGCTATGCCGGAGAGTGCAGATTTCGTGATGTTCTGGTGGCACAAAGCCGCTGAAATTGTGCGTGCTGATAAGGCTGAACGCTTCGGCTTTATCACCACCAATAGTATAAAACAGACCTTTAACCGCCGTGTGATTGAAGCACAGATGCAGGCAAATCCACCGCTTTCCATCACACTTGCTGTACCTGATCATCCTTGGGTGGATAGTGCAGATGGTGCAGCTGTAGAAATTGCGATGAGTGTTGCTGAGAAGGGAGAAACTATAGGTAGACTTTTAACTATGGTTTCAGAAACTAAAACTGATGGACTTGAAGTGCAGGTTAATTTTACAGAGAAACAGGGTGAAATTCATGCTGACTTAAGTATAGGCGCTGAAGTATCTTCAGTTAAGGGATTAAAAGCAAATGAAGATTTGAGTAACCGGGGTTTCTGTCTATTTGGGGCTGGATTTATAGTTACACCTGAAAAAGCTATTGAACTCGGTTTAGGAACTATAGAAGATACTGATAAGATTATCTCAAACTATAGAAACGGAAGAGACTTAACTGCTAGTTCTCGTGGAGTTATGGTTATTGATTTGTTTGGCTATACTGCAAATGAAGTCAGATCTAAATTCCCGCAGGTTTATCAACATGTGCTTGAAAATATCAAGCCAGAACGTGATCAAAATAAACGTGCCTCAAGAAAAGACAATTGGTGGATATTTGGTGAGCCCAATCCTAAATTAAGGAAAATGCTTAAAGGTCTTGACAGCTATATTGTAACTGTCGAAACTGCAAAGCACAGGGCTTTTACTAAGCTTGATAAAAGTATAAAGCCTGATAATATGCTTGTGGTAATTGCTTTAGAAGATGATTATCATTTAGGTATATTATCAAGTAAAATTCATGTTATATGGGCGCTTGCGACAGGGAGCGATTTAGGTGGAAATACACCAAGGTATAACAAAAGCCGTTGCTTCGAAACCTTCCCCTTCCCTGCCGCCACAGAAGCGCAGCAGGAGCAGATCCGAAGTATAGCCGAGCAGCTGGACGCGCACCGCAAGCAGCGGCAGGCGCAGCACCCCACGCTCACTATCACCGACATGTATAACGTGCTGGAGAAACTGCGGTCGGGCGAGGCGCTGAATGCTAAAGAACAGAAAACCCACGAACAGGGGCTGGTAAGTATACTTTTGCAGCTGCACACCGAACTCGATGCCGCCGTGGCCGCTGCCTATGGCTGGCCCGCCAACCTGCCCGAAGAAGAGATACTCGAACGCCTGGTTGCCCTGAACAAAGAACGTTCCGCAGAAGAAGCACGCGGCCTTATCCGCTGGCTGCGCCCAGCGTACCAGAACCCGCAAGGCACCCAGCAAACCGAGATCGGCCTCAGCACCAAAACTAAAGCCGCCAAAGCAACCGCCAAAGAAGTGCTGGCCTGGCCAAAAACGCTTTCGGAGCAGGCACAGGCCGTGCAACGCGCCTTGCAGCTGCATGAGCGCCCGGCCACTGCACAGGAGCTTTTGCACCAGTTTAAGCCTGTAGCCAAGCCGCAGCAAGGCCTGCGCCTCCAGCAAATCGACAGCCTGCTGCAAACGCTTCATGGGTTAGGCTTGCTGCGCAAAACCGAGCAGGAGCAGTATGTGAAGTAGGACCGGTGATTAATCGGGATTTTATAGATTGGATTGATTTCTTTTTGAGGGTTTTGAATGGCAGCCGGTTCTATAGGGCCGGCTGTTGTTGTGTTAAGTTATCGTAGCTCAACAACCTTGTTTAGCGGCAGGTTTGTTGCTATTTGTACTGAAATTGCTCTCCTTGGAGGGGCTTAGGGTAAATTTATACTTTACTTTGTAAGTACGGGTAGCTGCTTTTAAGCTTATACTTTGTAACTTATACTTTGCTGTAGTAAAGTTACTATCACCAACTTGAGCTAAAATAAAAAGGAGCCTTTCCATGGTGGAAGGCTCCTTTTTATTTGGCTGTGTTGATAACGGGATCAGCGGTTGAAATGCAAAAGTATAGCTGCGTAAAGTATGGCAACCGACTGCAGGCTATCCGCGCATTTACAGCTCATGCTGTTATGCTGGCACTGCTAGTGAGCCAGGCTGTTTTTCACTTGCCTTTGCGCCTGAAATTAACTTATTGCTAAGCGCATTCCATTTTTCGGCCAACTGCAACTCATCCATCAGCGACAGGCTTATTTCCTTATTATAGAACTCCAGATGCTGGTCAGGCAGCTTTGGGTTGCGGAATGAAATATGCAGCCCTATCAGGTCAAAAACAACATTTCCATTTACCTCCCGCTTCTCGCTAACCAATCTGCATTTGCTTACTTCAGCCAGATTAATTACTAGTTGCTGCTCCTTACCGGCACACTTGTTTGCATAGAAAAGCTTCTGCTGTACTTCGTCAAGCCCTATGCCGTAGCATTGATTCCAGAAATCATACTGTGTGATCCTTAGCTGCTGCTGTTCGCCGCTGGCAAGAAATTCACTCAGCAATTTATTCTTTTTCGCTTTCTGTTTGCTTTGTATAAGGATAATTGGCACAATGAATACTGCCAGGGATATTGCCCCTATGATTAATGTTTCTAAATCCATCTCTGTTTTTGTTAAAATGCAATACATGCTATACAAGCACGCCTGTAGCCCTTAAGCTTAGTTGGCCGGCCTGTACTAATTTTTTTCAGTTGATCTTAGCAGACGCAACTGCACCACAAAAGCAAAAGATGGTTACCAGAAATAGTGGAAAGGAAAAATGATGTCGCTGGTTCTTAAGCCGCAGTTAAGCACTTTCGAGCGTGCAATGTACGCAGCGGTGCTGTTTTGCAAAACCAACTCAGAGGCAACTAAACTACCGGAAAGGTCATTGGAGTTCTCCTTTTTAAATGGAGCCCCCGGAAGATTGTTTGCTGCGTTTACGCGTTGCTCTGAGCGCTGTAAATCCGGAAATTTAAACAGCTTATTTTCTGATAAATTATCCGTTACATGGCCCTGCTGTACGTGCTGAGGCAGTGTAGTAAGTAATTCACGGCTGCTACCATTGCTTGTGCCACTATACGTGAGTATAATGGCAAACAGAAGTAACATGTATTTTGTGAACTTACCCATCTTACAAACTTACTAACTTGCTGACATACTTTGCACAAGATGGTAAATATTATTTTTAAACACTGATCTTTAAAGAGTTATACTTGATAGACTATTCATAATTAGCCTGGAAGTATAAACAGGTACACCAGCGTAAACAGATCCACGTTATTCCTGATTCCCGAACCCTTCCCGCATATCTTTGAGATGGGCATAGCAAACCGGACTGCTATACTCCTGCTGTCGGGTTGTTGCTGCTTTTCTACTCTTGCTTAACTTATACAAAGGCACCAGCCCGAGGGCAACTTCCCTAAAAGACTTTCTGAAAAACTGCTGTGGACTAAGAAGTTTTTGCTGCATGGTTAAGCCAGTTTTTATACTTTGATACGATATAAAGCAAAAAGTAAACACACCCCTACCCCTCTCAAGAGGGGAATTGTATTCTTACTATTTGCTGGCGCGAGTCTCCAGACCTTATCCTATTCCATAACATTTTAAAATTCGGGTGTTTTAGGATATACAGTACAAGCAGTAGTCTACAACTATCCCCTTGAGGGGATTATAGGGGTGTTTACACCTGCTGGTTCACCAATTTTTGAGCACACAAACAGCCCGCTCCGTAGCTTTACACCCCTGTAGTTCCCTCAAGGGCAGGGCCGTTTCATTCTACTAAACTCCATACTTATGGCGCGAGCGTCGTCGCTCGTGATTGGCTATTTCTGGCCCTCCGGGCCAGTTGAGTCAGAGACTCAACATTCACACCAAGTCACAAATCTGGAGATTTGCGCCAGATGTAAAGAATGAAACGGCCCTGCCCTCAAGGGGACAATTCCCCATTATTAGAGCCTGTTCCAGAAAAGTTATGGGACAGGGTAAGACGCGGACGCTCGCGCCATGATGATCCTATCAAGAATTACAGACATCTAAACCTACTTCAACGCATGATGCTTTTTCATTAGTTTTAGCACCTTATCAAGTGGCAGGGCTTCTACTGTGCGATTGTCTTTACCTTGCATGGTTTCCGCTGTAAACAGAGAGTTGATGATCGCCTCTTCGGCAGCCTCTATCACGGCCATAAACAGCGGCGACATTTCGTCGTTGCGCAGTAGGGTTACGGTTTGTGTTTTATTGTCTGAAGTATAAGGCACGCGCAATCCAGGATCAGTTGAGAAAGCGATGACATAATCGCCGCTTCCGTTGGAGGCTATGCCGCCTGTTTTTGCCAGTCCCATCATGGCGCGCTTTGCCATGCGTTCCAGGTTGCGGGCATCAACGGGTGCATCTGTAGCTACCACAATCATACACGAACCATCCGCTTTTTCGGTTATCTGCTGCCTGAAGGAAAACTGGCTTAGCTCCTCCCCTACGGGCACGCCGTTTACCTGCAGCACCCCGCCATAGTTTGTCTGCACAAGTACACCCACAGTATACCCACCCAGACTCGCCGGCAATTGTCGCGACGAAGTACCAACTCCGCCTTTAAAACCAAAGCAAACCGTACCAGTGCCCGCACCAACATTGCCTTCGGCAACGGCACCGTCTTTGGCCTGTTTTATCGCTTCCACAACATGTTCTTCCTTCACATGCCTGCCTCTTATGTCGTTCAGAAAACCATCGTTTGTCTCTCCTACCAGCGCATTTACCGATTGTACATTCTCGTTGCCTGCCTGTTGCAACGTATACCCTACCACTGCGTTCATGGCCGTGCTAACGCCAAGCGTGTTGGTAAGTATAATTGGCGTTTCGAGGTTGCCCAGTTCCTGCACCTGAGTGCTGCCTGCCAGTTTGCCAAAACCGTTGCCTACATAAACCGCAGCAGGCACTTTACTCTGAAAAATATTACCATCGTGCGGTAAAATAGCCGTTACACCTGTTCTGATATCGTTTTGCTGCACAAGCGTAGTATGTCCTACTTTTACGCCTTTTACATCTGTTATGGCATTATACTTACCTGTGGGCAGTACACCAATCTTTACCCCGTGCTCTCTTGCTCGTTTCTTGTTTTGCGCCCAGGCTTGTGTTGCTAATGCTACCATCAGTATAAGTAGTATAGTCAGTCTCATAAAGTATGATTTTTTGCTGCAGTTAAGAGGCTGTTTTGAATTTATTCGTTGGGCTGCAAAGTTGATTTTACGAAACCTGGCTTCGTCTCTTTTTCGCGCCATAGCGCTGCTATGCCACTCAAAAGGAGTCTCGCCAGAACCCTTAAAATCTCCTTTTCACTTCCAACAATAAAATCAAAACAGCCTCTAAATTAACAGAATTTATGAAAACACAGCCCCTTACGGCAGGTTAGAAATGAGAAGCGCTGCTTCTTTTGCACAGAAGCAGCGCCTGGTGTATTGTAATAAACAGAAAGCTTGAGATGAATAGCCTAATTACGTTTGTCTATATTTTTACCGAAGTCCTTTGCCTGTTTCATAAAGTTCTCTACCAGTTCGTCAGCGTAAGTACCGTAGGCATCCGTAATTGTGCCTTTATGCCCCGAGTCTGTTTCAATCACATAAAGTATGGCCATATCATCTGGATTACTCTCGCCCTCAAACCGGTAAAAATTCACGATGTTAACCTGCTCCGGGCCAAAGCTTTCTTTACCGTTGATTGTGCACATCATCCCATCGTCAGTAATTTTATAGTCTTCCGTATAGCCCTCTTTCCGTAGGTTGGTCAGCACCTTGACCATTGAAGTCAGTTCTTCTTTATCCTGCATGGTGTAATATTTTATCTTGATTAAACTGTATACGGCACAGGTACAAAAGTGTCGAGACTTATCATATTCGAATCAGCCCTGCATGGTATAACTGCACTCTAAAAAATAACAGAGATTTTATACTTTGCAACTTTATGCTTTCTAGTTGGTAGTAGAGTTGGTTAATTGCATGTGCATGCTAAACCAAAGCATACGGTAAATAAAACCGGCTTTACCGAAAGGGTTTATACCTTTAGAAAGTACCGGCACATAAACCGTTTCATTTTAGGATCAAGTCTAAATCATACTATGGTAACACTAACTGTACTATCTGCCATGATCACGCCAGTGGTGCTCATACTTGCCACCGGCCAGCTTATACTCACTACCTCGCAGCGCCTGGCCCGAAGCGTGGAGCGGGCCCGAAAGCTATCTGAGCAGTTTGAGCACCTGGTGCAACAGGAAACCAGCGTTAAAAACACCGAGAAAAAAGAGTTGCTTTACCTGCTATTGCATAAAGCGGCCCACAGATCCAGAAAACTGCAACGCGCCATGAGCCTGCTATATGTGTCGTTATCTGTGTTTGTGGGCACCAGCGTATCTATCGGTATTCTCGAGGCGCTTGATTTACTTGTGTTCTGGGTTCCGGTTGGTTTGGGTCTGATTGGTGCAGGTCTGCTGTTTTATGCCACTATTCTGCTGATCGCAGAAACCCGGCTGGCTCTTAGCGCCATCGACAAAGAGATGGACTACCTGATCAAAAATTATGCAAACGACCTCCCAAAAGAGTCTAACACTAAAGAACAAAGTGCATCCTAGCTTTTCTTCATAAACTAAATGCCTGCAACATTTTAGTTCTAAGTCTGGTAAAGATTTCCTAAGTATACAGTTCTCTACTTTAGTTAAGTAAAAATCATTGCAATAAATATAATCATAGTACAGGTTGATTTAATGCAACTAATTGATAGTTAGAGAAGTATAATCAGAAGTAAAAACTTCTGCTATTTTGGGCTTTTGGTTTAATAAAAATGTGGGTAACGCCGCTAAACCAAAAGTTTTTTTCAAGTGATATTTATGCGATCCATTACCCTAACCTGCACGCTATGGCACAAACTTTACACGCTCATTCCAATCTATGCCTATACTTTAAAGTTTTTAGAAAAACAGACTATTTTGGTCACTCAAACCTTAAAGCTCTTCTTATACTTGTTTTCCTTACTCTTGTATCCACTACAGGGGTTGCGCAGTATAGTCAGCAGTGGGTAACGCCTCCAATTTTAAGCGGCTCCGATCCTTACGAAGAGTTTAGCACCCAGGCTGTAGACAAGCAGCAAAACCTGATCACAGCTACCTATAACGGTACCTTCCGCACTGATACCCGCATCGCCATTTTAAAGCATAACCCCAACGGACAAAAACTCTGGAGCAGCGTTTACAGCGACGATGCTTCGATCTGGGACACTCCTACCGACATTAAGCTGGACGGCGCAGGCAACATTTACCTGCTAGGCTGGAGCCAGCTAAGCAACGAAGACGAAACAGGCAAAGCTTTTGTTGCCAAATACTCCGCTGCAGGCCAAAAACTATGGGCACAGTCTGCAGGAATACAAAGAATTGATAAACACGCTTTTACGGTATCTCAAAGCGGTGAAGTATACGTGATCGAAACCGTGCAGCAGTCTGTAGGAAGTGCTTCGCAGATTAGAAAATTAGATACGAACGGCAATACCGCCTGGACAGCTAACTTTATTGGTACCGATGGTAAAGGAGGCATTCCATCTGCCCTGGAACTGGATGGAAAGGGTAGCTTATTGGTTGGAGGAACGATTGAAGAAAGAGAACCAGGATCGATGCCTGTATACTATGCACGCCTTGTAAAGTATAGCACGCAATCAGGGGCAAAAACGTTTACAGGCCAATATCAGGCAACAGGTCTTCAAAACCGGATGGATTATGAAACAATGGAACAGGTACTTGTTGCCCCTTCCGGAAATGTGTACCTGGTATCCCAGCAAAGCGGTTTGTATGTGTATCAGGTTATACTTTACAAAATATCTGAAGCCGGTGCCTTAAACTGGCTTAAAACAGTTGGCAACACCGAAGAATCCACATACATGAAGTCAGTACTAAGTGCGGATGAACAGGTTACGTTGCTGAGCAAAGAGCTAAAGTACAGGGATGTATGGGATTACTTTTTAACAGCCTTCAATACCCAGGGCCAGCGGCAGTATTACCACACATATAATGATTACATCCCAGATACAAGAAATATCAGACGGGTTGTACCAGAAAGCATTGGCTTGTCTGCTAACGGAAATGTAGCCCTGATTGGCTCAAGAGATTATATTGAAAAACCGCCAGCATGGTACATGAACCCGACTTTTATCGAACCTCCACGCGAAACAATAATCGTTTACAATACAATTGGAGAAGAAACCTGGAAAGAGACAAGTGGCGATGATACAGATGCACGATCAAACGGCCTGGCTCTGGACTTTATATCGGCCAGCAGCTTTTACCTGGCAGGCAGGCTCGTTGAGAACAGTGAACTGGTAGCGGCAAAGTATAACAGTTGCGGTGACTTTACAGTGAGTGCCGGCCAGGACAAAACAATATGCCAGGGCGGTGAGGTAAGGCTGGAGGCAACAGCAGCGGCTACGTATTCCTGGTCGCCGGCAACAGGATTATCGAGCACAACCGTAGCCAACCCAATAGCCTCTCCTGCCCAAACAACTACCTACACGCTTACTACAACCAACGCCGATGGCTGTACTGCCACCACACAGGTTACAGTTACTGTAAACCCATTACCTGCTGCAAGTATAACCACTGAAGGTGGTACTACCATTTGCCAAGGTAGTAGTTTAGTGCTGAAAGCAAATACAGAAGGTGGCATAACAGGTTACCAATGGTTCCGAAACGGTACAGAAATAAATGGGGCTACCGGAAACAACTATACGGCAAGTGCATCCGGCGCTTATACCGTGCGGACTTCCAATGGCAACTGTAGTCAGGTCTCCGCTCCTACTGAGGTTACTGTAACGCCTGCTATTACCAATAATATCATCTTACAAAACCAGTCTATTTGCACAGGCACAAACGCACAGGCTCTTGTTGGAGAAACACCAACGGGCGGCAACGGCACGTATACGTACCAGTGGCAGCGCAGTACCAACGGTACCGATTTCAGTAATGCAGCTGGTGCAACCAGTAAGAATTTTGAACCGGGTGCACTGCAGTCAACTACATGGTTCAGGAGAGTTGTAGTAACCGGAGCTTGTACATCCATAAGCCAGCCTGTGAAGATAACGGTTAACCCCTTACCAACCGTAACGCTCAATGCCTTTGCCGAAACCTGCCAGACAGCTACACCTTTCGCACTAACTGGTGGCTCGCCTGCAGGAGGCAGCTATAGCGGAAAAGGAATAAGCAATGGCATGTTTAACCCATCTGTTGCCGGCGCAGGCACACATACTGTCACCTACACGTATACTTCACCGGAAGGTTGCCAGGCAAGCACGACACAGACTGTTGTAGTAGCCAGTTGCTCGGTTACAAGTATTGACGAAGATGAGCTAAAGCAGCCGGTAAGCGTTTACCCTAACCCGACAACCGGCAAAGTATACATCCAGATGGAAATGCCGTCGAAGTCGGCAGTAGAGGTGCGGATAACTGATGTAAGCGGACGCGTTATCTACAGCAAAGCTTATCAGCAACAGCTTAAACTAGAAGAGACACTGCAATTAGACAAACAGCCAAGAGGTGTTTACTTGTTACAAATAACCACATCTGAAGGAGTGATTCAGCGCCGTATCGTGCTACAATAAGTATAAACCAGATGCGCAGCAGCAGTATATTTTGTGCTACTGCTGCGCCTGTTTCGCGCAACGTAGAAAATGCTGCCTTAGCCCGTCCTAAAAAGAATTCGTAAGGATATTAATTAACAAGGGAGAGGCCTGTTTAACCCAAAGGCTAAACACAGCACCATATGCAATCGCTTTTTACAACCACATACCAGGCAGCACAAGCAATAGCAGGCACTATAGAGGCTCATTTTGCCAGCATGCTTCAGTTGGAGATGGAAAAGCAGGCAACAGACCTGGCCCCGGAACCCGTTGCAGACCATATTGAGCTTATACTTGATACTGCTTTCTGGGTAAGTTTACGCCATGAAGAAGGTTTGTCGCCTAGAATATCGTTAGCCTATATCTCTCCCGAACATGTGCCACACCCATTGCTCTTCGAAAAGCGGATGCCTCTTAGTTCGGCCTTGCTTACTAAAATATCGCCCGGTGTCGAGCGTCCGGGCATCCACCTTGGGGTATGGCATGAGAATAATGAGCTTTATATCTGGGGAACTACCAGCACCATTCCCAGCCTGTGCATGGTAGTAGATGTCTCGGAGCCGGGTTTGCTGGTGGTTAAACACCGGCGCACAGATGGATTTGGAAAGTTTGCGAACGTTGCCATACTAAAAGGCGATGAAGTAAAGATAGTGGATGAGCAGGCGGCGCATATCCCCGACTGTCCTTCTGTTGTTACATCGCTGTTAAAGTTTAACGGTGCTTACAACTGGGACAACAGCTATAATATACTGGTGCAGCTGGCGGTTTCGATGCGGGCACATAAGCGAGGTGGTATTCTTTTGGTAACCCCTTCTGACTCTGATACCTGGACGTACTCTATGGTTCAGCCATTGGCCTATGCTGTGCAACCTGCATTTTCTGTACTGGCAGAATTAGTGCGCAAAGCCGAAAAAGAGGAAAACAGATTAAATGTACAGGATGCGATCCGGAGAGAGGTTGATTTAATTGCCGGACTTACTGCTATAGATGGCGCTACTATCATCAATGACAAGTATGAATTACTGGCTTTCGGAGCTAAAATTGGCCGTTTGCAAGGTAATGAGTCTGTGCATGAGATAGTGTTGACAGAACCTGTAGTTGGTGGCGTGGCTAAAACTGTACATCCATCACTTAATGGTGGCACCCGCCACCTGGCTGCTGCGCAGTTTGTGCACGACCAGCGGGATGCCATTGCCTTGGTAGCCTCACAGGATGGACGCTTCACCATTTTTTCGTGGTCTGTATGCGAAGAGGTAGTGCAGGCGCACAGTATTGATATCTTGCTATTGTAGGGGAAAGGACCAACTGTTGAACGGGGCAAATGCAGCGGCATATAACCTCGTAAGTTTATACCACGTTTCTGGCAGTATGAGCAGAGCATTTGTAAAAGAAGATGATGCGGGTCAGGCCCCAATTATACCGCCACGGGCCGCCTTACCGTCTGGAGTAGCCAATTACGTTACACCGCCAGGGCTGGAGCAGCTACGCACCGAGCTTAGCGATCTGGAAGCAGAAAGAGCCAAAACCGAAGCAAATCGCGAAGATGAAGCAGAGCGCAGCCGACAGCTGGTTATACTTAACGGTCGCATCAGCGCCCTTACCAGCAGAATATCCAGCGCCAAAGTAATAGAGCCCAAAGAGCAGCCTGCAGATGAAGTACGGTTTGGCGCTACTGTTACCCTACGCACTATTAGCGGCGGCAAGAAAGGTTTTAAGCGCAAGTTTACCATAGTTGGTGTTGATGAAGCCTCTGTAGAAAAAGGCCTGATCGCTTTTGTGGCTCCCATTGTTAAGGCTATACAAGGTTTGAAAAAAGGAGAGCAAACAAACCTGCCCATGGGCCGCGGCGAAGAAGTAATTGAAGTAGAGGAAGTTTCTTATGATCACGGAAAGGAATAGCTATGGTTACGTTAAAGAAAACCATTTTCACAATTAATCCATACCGCAAGTTTAGCGGAGCATAACTTGTGGCTGAGTATGGCAGCAGTTTGCAACTGCTGCGCTTTGAAAAAGCAAGTATAGCAAAGGACTTGCTATACTTTATACTTTGGCAAATAGCTATAAAGTATAAACCAGCTAAAGTATAATATCTGTTAAGGCCGGTGCGGATTTGTAGGGACAGGTCGCGACCCAATGCCGTCAACTTAAGCATTTAAGTATGTATGTTGTCATTTCGAACAGCGTGAGAAATCTATCCAGAATTAGTGCAGAAGGAATTTTATAAAGATCTCTCACAGCTACGCTGGTCCCTTTCGACTCTCGTCTCAGGCATGTCGAGATGACAGCTTTTTCTTAAGTTGACGGCATTGGGTCGCGACCTGTCCGGACGATGGCCGATGATATACTTAACACTTCTCAATTGCCGATTAACACACCCCTGCCCCTCTCAAGAGGGGAATCTCATAAAGTATACTTTTCTGCTCGCGCAGAAAGCCAGTTGCAAACTGGCACCATGTATAGCCACAAGTTGCACTTCGTTAAACTTGCGGCATATTCGGTCTTTGCTTACCTGTTCGGGCAGGTTTCCTTTTCCAGGTTAAAAAGTGCACTCAGGCTTTCGCTTAGCTCCGACACGTTACCGCGCTGGCAGGCCGCTTTCAGTTCAATGGCTGGCAACTTTACAATTTTGTTCAGCATACTTTGCGTGATCGCCTCCACCAACTGGGCCTCTTCTGCACTCAGCTTTTTAAGGTAACGGGCAATTTCCTGCTGCCTGATCTGCTCCAGGTGGCTCTTAAACTGTTGTATAACCGGTGTAAAGGCATTCTCGTTAGCCCAAACCTGAAACTCCGATACAGAATCTGCAATAATTTGCTCCACAGCCGGAATGGAAGCCAGGCGAAGTTCCAGTGCCTCTGTCGTGCGGTTTTTGATAGCATCGATGTTGTAAACAGAAACACCCGGAATATTCTCCAGTGCTACGTCTATACTTCTTGGCATCGACAGGTCGAGGAACAGCTTAGGTTTACCAACGTTAGGGAATTGGCCAAGCTTGTCTTCAGAGATAAAGAAGCAGTCGCCGGGAACGCTGCTGATCACTACATCTGCCTTTTCAATCTCGACCCAAACGTTTTCCCAGTAAGCTGTGGTGGCACCTACTCTTTGGGCAAGCTCAACTGCTTTATGGTGAGTTCTGTTTAAAATGGTCAGGTGGTTGATGCACGACTTCTGAAAGTTAAGGCAAACGTCACGGCCTATATCTCCCACCCCGATCAGCAGCACACGTGGCTCCACAAGGTTAGCTGTCAGTTCCTCCACCATCTCCACTGTGGCATACGACACAGAAGCAGCGCCATCGCGGAAGTTGGTATTGTTAACGGCAAGTTTGTTTGCGTTGAAAACGGTGTGCAGCAAACGGTGCATGAACGGGCCAACCGCATCAGCCTCAATAGCCCATTGGTAAGCATTTTTCACCTGGTTCATGATCTGCATATCGCCTACCACCTGCGACTCCAACCCCAATGCCACCCGGAAAAGGTGTGTCATGGCAGCTTCATGGTCGGTTATACTTTCAAAGTATGGCTGAATCTTCTTGGTAGCGATAAAGCCTTTCTCCAGCGCGATCAGCTTTACAAGTTCGTTAGCATACCCCTCATCCGCGGTATAGTATACTTCAGTGCGGTTGCAGGTAGATAATACCATTGCCTCCGTACAGTTAGTAAACTCTTTCACCTTATCCAGCAGGTTACGGCAGCCGATCTCGTTCAGCGATACCGCCTCACGAACTGCTATGGGTGCGTTTTTATAGGATAGCGTAAGTACTTTAAACTTGCCTTGCATCATGTTTCTCGTTTTCAACAGGACAAATTTCAGCAAAATCACAGACTAAATTGATGACTTTTATCACATAACAGGGTGATCTTAAGCAGGAGAAGGATTGGAGTTTGGAAGTTAGAGGGTCTGGGAGTTAGAGAGTTAAGACCCAGACTTCTTTGTTTTAGCAGTACTGGGTCAAACCACCCCTGCCCCTCCTTGTCCAAGGAGGGGAATTCTGCTGTTACTTTAGCTTAAGTATAAGTTTCATTGCAGCGGTTATCGGGCTAGCAATTCGCAATCCATACTTTGTATTTAAGGTTTAACCTCCCTTCCACCAAGATCCTACAGGATGACAAAGAGAAATGGCTTGTACTAATGAGATGGCAGTTGAAGAAGTAAGTAAAAGCTCCCCTCCTTGGACAAGGAGGGGCAGGGGTGGTTAGACAGCAGTAACTATAAAACAACAACAGCCGGCCCATAAGAACCAGCTGCCATTTAAAATCTTCAGAAAAAAACAATCAAATCAACCTAATCCACATTAATCTGTGGTCCTAGTTGCGCATTCTTCTTAGCTTTTCATTATTGATGATCGTGATCTTGCTGCCCTGGCTTTTGATCAGGTTTTCGTCTTTGAAATCAGCTAACGTACGGATAACGGTTTCTTTAGAGGCGCCTACGATACTTGCTAAATCTTCGCGCGAGATAGTTACCTGCGTTTCTTTATGGTCTGGGTTGTTGGCATATTGCTTCTCTACAAACAACAAAGCCTCGGCCACTCTTTTTCTGACGGAGTTATACGCCAGTTTAAGTAAGCGTTCCTCCCTATCAGCCAGGTTATCAGATAAGATCTTAATGAACTGATTAGCCACCAAACGGTTGTTGTGCAGCAACAGGAAAAAGTCTTCTTTAGAGATGACGTAGACCTCAGAATCTTCCATCACTACCGCCGACTCACGGTACGTTTTGTCCTCGATCAGGTCGAGGTAACCAATAAAGTCACCGGCTTTGTAGAGGTTGGTGATGTACTCGCGGCCCTCTTCGTTGGACTTGTAAGTTTTTAATTTGCCTTTGTTCAAAAAATATAATGCGTTCGGGTAATTACCTTCTAAAAACAGTATCTGCTTCTTTTTAAAGTGCTGCAGTTTCTGTTTATCAGAGGTTAGTTTTTCCAGGTTCTCCTGCCCTTTTGCCTCCTGTAAAAAATCGTTTAGTCCTTCGGCATTCTTCTGGAAACCCGACTTAAGATTCTCGTTCTTTTTCAGGCGCATTTCCACAGCATCCAGCAGTTCCAGGTCGTCGAATGGTTTGATCAGGTAGTCGTCAGCGCCCAGGTTCATGCCTTTTCTAAAATCCTCTTTCTCTGATTTTGCTGTCAGGAAGATGAATGGGATACTTGCCGTAGAGGTGTTGCCACTAAGCATGCGCAGTACGCCGTAGCCATCAAGCTGGGGCATCATGATATCACAGATGATCAGGTCGGGAAGCTTATGCTTGGCAAGTTCTACACCTCCTTTACCATTTTCGGCCTCCAGTATTTCGTAGTTTGCCAGCGTTAAAATTTCGGCGATGTTTTCTCGGATTTCATTGTTATCCTCGATCAGCAGAATCTTTTTCATCTAAGTATGATTTGGTTTCGGAAGACGGCAGGTTATGCTTCTCCGTCTTAGTATACTTTGTAAAGTATGAATTTAGCTTTATTCCTGTGCCTGGGGTAACGATACAAAAAAGGTAGTGCCCTCATCTAATTCACTCTGGTAATCCATTTCGCCTCCCATTATGTCTACGTATCGCTTCACAATATTTAGCCCAAGACCAGTACCTTGTATGTTGGTTACATTCTGTGCCCTGAAAAACGGAGTAAACAGGTGCGTTTTATCAGCTTCGGGAATACCAATGCCCTGGTCCTGCACCTTGATTTTAATGGTACCGTCTTTAATTTCGGTTGTAAAATTAACCTCTTTGTGCTCACCGGAATATTTACTGGCATTTGATAGCAAGTTAAAAAGGATATTCTTTAGCAACTGCTTATCCAGCACAGCCGTTGTATCGCTACTTTGGTGCCGGTAGTTAATTTTCTGGCCCAGCTTTAAAACACCCTGTGCTTCGTCTGCTACCTGTTCTGCAAAAGCTTTCAGATCAAACGTAGTCGGTACGTTGTATATCTTCCCCTCTTCAATGCGGCTGATAGAAAGGAAGTCGTTTAAAATGCCGGTCAGATTGCTTACCGCCGACTTTATCCTGTCCACGTGCTTCATGCGCTTGTCGTCGTCTTCGGTGGTTTTATACTTTGCTATAAGCGATACCGACGACAGCACCGTACTTAGTGGCGTGCGAAACTCATGGGAGGCAATCGTCACAAACCTGGATTTTAGTTCGTGCAGTTCTTTCTCTTTCTGCAAAGCCTTACGCACTTCCTGCTCTGCCTCGTAGAGGCTGCGGTTGGTTTGCTCCAGCTTTTTAATGGCTGTTCCCAGCTCCTGGGTGCGCTCTTTCACGCGCTGCTCCAACTCAGAATTCAGGCGCTGAATAACGGCAAGGCTTTTCGCATGCTCTATACTATAGCGTATGGATCGTTCCAGCTCATTCGGACTGATGGTGCCCTTTACCAGATAGTCCATGGCCCCAGCACGCATTGCTTTTTCGTCGGTTTCGCGGTCGCTTTGGCCGGTTAAAAGTATAAACGGTGCCGCATAACTATGCTTTAACGCTTCCTTTATCAGCTCCAGGCCATCATGTGCTCCAAGGCGGTAGTCTACCAGGTAAATATCATGCTTCCGTTCTGCAATAATATCTAACGCCTCGTTAAAAGAGCCGGTCCAGTCCAACACATAATTACGGCCGGGTATATCGTCAATTATATCCCTGGTGATGATAAAATCATCCTCATCGTCGTCTACCAGCAGTATGCGGGTTCTATCAGGCATGCTTTATACTTTGCTATAGTTTGGGCAGTTCAACAATCTCAAACCAGTACTTGCTCAGGGTTTTCATCACATCTACCAACGATGTAAACGTCACAGGCTTGGTAATAAAGGAGCTTACGCCCAGGTCGTATGTTCTTAAAATGTCTTCCTCTGCCTTAGAAGTTGTTAGCACCACCACCGGAATCAGCTTAAGGCGCTCATCAGCTTTAATTTCCTTCAAAGCCTCACGTCCGTCCTTCTTCGGCATGTTCAGGTCCAGGAGTATAAGACCCGGCGTCGGATACTCGTTTGTATCAGCGTACTTGCCACGATGGTGCAGATAATCCATCAGTTCTTCCCCGTTTTCTACAAAGTTGATGCTGTTTTTCAGGCGGCTTTCTTCCAGCGCGTCCTTCACCAGCATCCGGTCTTCTGCATCATCGTCGGCAATAAGAATCACAATCGAGTTTTTTTTAGTTGACATAATCTTAAGGTTATTCCTCCGGATGTGTTAATGCAAGTGTAATGATAAAGCGGGTACCAATACCCGGCTGGCTTTGCGCGGTTATGTCGCCGCCGTGGCGTATGGCTATTTTGCGGCAAACGGCCAGGCCAATGCCTGATCCTTCGTACTTCTGCCCCTCTAGGCGCTGAAATATATTGAAGATACGGTCCAGGTATTTTTCATCAAAGCCGATGCCGTTATCCTCTACATAGATCTCTGTTACCTCGTCGCCGGGAGTGGCAGTAAGATGCGCCTTACGCTGCAGGTTTTTTGCGTAGATATTGATGATCGGGCTTTCGTTGTCTTTCCTAAACTTAATGGCATTGCTCAGCAGGTTCTGAAACACCTGTCGTATTTGCGTAGGCTCGGCTTCTATTTCGGGCAACGGAGAACGTATAATCTGTGTGTTGGTCTGCTCTATTGTAACCTCCAGGTCTGAGATTACCTCAGTCAGAATATCATCCAACTTCACCTTTACAAACGGCTTTGATTTGGTAGTAACCCTTGAGAAGCCCAGCAGGTCGTTTATCAGGTTCTGCATACGCGACGCTGCGTTCAGCATGCGGTCAACGTAATCTTTGCCCTGCTCACTCAGGTTATCGTACTCCTTGATTAAAAGCCTGTCGCCGAAAGCCTGAATCTTGCGCAGCGGCTCCTGCAAATCGTGGGAAGAAACGTATGCAAAATCCTGCAGTTCACGGTTACTTCGTTCCAGTTCGGCGGTATAGCGGCGCAGGCGTTCTTCTGTCAGTTTTTGCCTCGTAATGTCGTGCACAAAGCCGGTGTATACTTTACGGTCGGCCAGCTGCACTTCGCTTATGCTTAAGTAAAACGGAAAAATGGTACCGTCCTTTCGCATGCCTGTTACCTCTCTGCCAATACCTATAATGCGTTTTTCGCCGGTAACGTGGTAGTGGTGCATATAGCTGTCGTGCAAGCTTTGGTCCGGCTCTGGCATCAGTATATTTATACTTTGACCCAGCAACTCTTCCGCTTCATATCCAAATTGCTTTGCGGCCGCAGGGTTTACCATTTCGATGATACCCCGCTTGTTGATCGTGATAATTCCGTCTACGGCACCCTGAATAATAGAATTTATCTTGTTCTCGCTCTCGCGCAGGGCAGCTTCAGCTTTTTTAAGCTCTGTAATATCGTGCACAATGCCCGTGAAGATCTGTTTATCCTTCAGGTTTACCTCGCTTATACTAAGCAGAAACGGAAATACAGTACCGTCCTTTTTCTTGCCTAACACTTCGCGGCCTATTCCGATTATTTTTCCTACACCAGTGCGGTGGTAGTTCTCAATGTACTGGTCATGCAGGCTGTGGTCAGGCTCCGGCATCAGCATCTTTATGTTGTTACCGATGACCTCCTCGGGTACATAACCAAAAATGCGTGCGGCTGCAGGGTTTACGGTTTCGATGATACCTTTGCTATCGATGGTAATAATGCCGTCGATGGCTGTGTCGATGATGGCCTTTAACCTGGTGCTGTTGTCGAGGCTCTGGTCGTATTTATCTGTTGGTTCTTCCAAGGATCGGGTTATTTTTCTAAAAATAGCTACTTCGGCAAAAAATTACTACAGAACGGGTATATAATGTTGCTTCATGACAAATATCACCTGTATAGCTGCTCATCGTCATAACGTTCGACTGTTGGCTATGCTAATTTTACATCATTAATTACACTGCTATACTAATACATTTGCCTCTCAATCGGTTCTGTGGTGATGGAAATTGGCAAAAAAAGGAATAAAGCATGAAAAACATACTTGTTTCGATAGACTTCTCATCGTGTGCCCGGATGGTTGCGCTATGCACAGCAGAGCTGGCACAGGCTGCCGGGGCAAGGCTTATACTTTTTCATGTATACCAGGCTGAGGCAGCAGAAACCGAAGGAGAAACAGATACCACCAGCGAGCGTTTTGTACAGGCGCAATTAGACAAGCTGGCCCGCCAGCTACACAGTAAAACCGGTGTTTCCATTACCCGACTTATGAAACCGGCTACTGTGGCTAATGAAGCCATGGAAATTGCTAAACTTGTAAAAGCTGACATTGCCGTAGTATGCGACCACTCTCTGCAAAGCAAGGACATTCTAATTTATAACTATCACAACCTGCCTGTAATTACAGCTGCTACAGCTTTCACGCTGGATTCGGATAACTTTAAGCAACACCTTTCTGCGCAGTTAAACTCCCTTGGATGCTCCCCTGCTCCTTTACTGGAAGCAATTTAAATCACAAAGAGTACCTGGTACCGGCTGTGCCTTAATATAAAAGTATAACTCAACTTGCGATTAACCCACCCCTAAGCCCTCCCAAGAGCAGGGCCGTTTCATTCTCTTTTTTTCTGTCATCCTGAAAGGATCTTTGTTGCTGGGAGGATAGCTTAACCTTCCAGCAACAAAGATCCTTTCAGGATGACAAATGTTTTTTCAATTTTATCAGAATGAAGCAGCCCTGCTCTACTGGTATTAGCTTACAATTGTTAACGATGATCCGGCTATACTTCGCTGCTCAGCTTTCTTGATCTGGCAATTGGCGCACTGTCCTGAGCATGGTTTTTTCTTTAGCTGCCTGAAAGTAAGTATAGGGAAGCGTGTGTGATAAGCCATCGTTTTAATATAGTTGCTGCTGAACAGGCGCTTAAGTAAATAGCTATCCTGGGTTGCAAGTATAAGCATACTGGCGGCAGAAATCTCGGCATAGTCGCTTATCCCTTCCAGCACATCCTCTTCTTCCAGGAAATTAAAGCTTACATTTTTCCCCTGTAGTTTAACTTGCAACGCCTGCATGGCAGTTTTGTAAGTGCTTAACTGATTGCGTTCTGCTTTAGAATAGATTTGTACCAGCGTTAATTTTGCATCCGTCTGTTCTGCAAAGTCAACGATCTGTTTCAGTACATGGTCTTCCTGGTCGGTAAAGTCGGTGGCAAACACGAGGTTCTCCAGCTTTTTATAGGTAACAGAGCAGGGCATTACCATAACCGGGCAGTTTACAAGCTCCATCATGGCGGCTGCGTTGTTTGGGTCGTTCTGCTCTTCTTCCTGGTGCAGCACACAGGTTTCCATCAGCACCATATCTACTTTATAGTCAAACACAATGCTGGCGATGCAATCGCGCAGGTAGCCAGGGCGCACCACACACTCGTATGGCACTTGCTTTGCACTTGGCTTCTGCTCCTCGCTGAGAATGCGCTCGCTAAAAGTTCTTAACTGGTGGATGTTGCGGCTCTGCTGGGTAAAGGTAAGGTCTTTGGTCTGGCTGGTATGCAACAGCAACAACTCTGCGCCCAGTTTGTCGGCAAGGTGCCAGGCATAACGCAGCAGCTTCTTGCTTGCTTTGTCTAACTGCACAGGCACCAGCACACGTTTAAAATTCTTATTCTTACACATGGTTTAGTAATGATGAAGTATAGGTTATAGGTCTCGTATCAGGTTTTATACTTTATTCTGCTTTTGCAACCTCTGGTTTTGTGCAGCAGCTCATCTCTGTTTTATGGGCAGTTGTTTCCTCCACTTTCGGGCTCAGGTAAGGTATGCCTAAACCAAGGCCGCGCACTATAAAAAGTATAGCCAGCGTCATGCCCACATAAGGTACCGTTCTGTTAAACATGCTGCGCATTCTCAGGCTTATCAGTTTGCCAGACAGCGACACCAGGAACATCAGCGGAAATGTACCCAGGCCAAACAGCGTCATATAGAGCATGGCTCCGGTTATACTAGGTGCACTTATGGCACCTGCCAGGGCAATGTATACAAAGCCGCAAGGCAACAGTCCGTTTAGCAGGCCCACCATGAACAGCGATCCAAGTGAGTTTTTCTGAAAGTAGTATCCCAGCTTTTTCCTCACCCAGGTCATTATCATATCTGTACCAGGTATACCCGCCGACTTGCCCTTAAGCATGGCCGGAAGCACCAATAGCAGCAATATAAGTATACCGGAAAGTATAGACACTGTTTGCTGTAAGCCAGCCATCTGCAGCGACTCGCCGAAGGCACCTGCCAATGCACCCAATGAGGCGTAGGTTACAATTCTGCCGCTATTGTACAGGAGCCGGCCGGCATAGTAGCGCCAGCCGGTACTCCCGACAAAGGGTAGTGACATTGCGATAGGGCCGCACATCCCGACACAATGAAAGCTACCTACTAATCCGAAAATAAAACCAGCCCAGATCATAGCTATTTTACCTGTATCGTTTTCTCTGTGTAATATGTATCCTCACCGTCCGTGAAATTCACACGCACTTTCCAAAGGCCACTTCCCAGATCACTTGTCTCTACCAGCTGACTATGGTCGCGGCCCAGCTGTAAAGGAATCTCCTTGTCCATTTTATCATCGGATGGGCGGAAAAACGTGATAGTGCCACTCAGGTTTTTATCCTTGTAAGTAGCAGGCATTTGTAGCAGTATAGACTTATTCTCTGCAGTGTAGTCCAGCATCACATCACCCAAAGCCTGTGTACGTTTTACACTTTCAATGCGGTCCTGATACTGAATCTCCTGCTGGTAGTAGTCTTTGCTTACCAGGTCTACATCCAGCTTCATGGCTTTGTAAACGAACATGGCGATGTAGGCCATAAACAAGACCATACAAACTACAATGGCGTAAGGCCAGAGGGTAAAGCTTTTATTATTTTGTGCGGTTTTCATGTTGTTTCGTTTTTCGTCAATCGTTGTTCGTTGATCGAACTATTGAGATGACTTGGCTTACAATAAGTCTTTTGTCTTTTTGTCCTATGTCTAAGATCTAATTTGCCGGGCCTAAGAACTTTGTGTCAGTAGTAGTGATCAGTTCATCGCCGTGGTACACTCCTATCTCAATTTCGGAGTTCATGCCGGTCAGGTCTGCTTTGGCTATCTCGGTAAAGAACACACCTTCTGCGATGCCCTGTGCCGGAAGTATAAGCTCGTTACCAATCACTTTTATAGTACCTTCCTTATCGATCAGCTTCAGGGTGAGCGGCATCTCGTGGTTTGTTTTGTTGATCACAGAGATGTTGTAAAGGTTCTTGATGTGCCCCTGCTCTGTTTTCTGGTACAGCTGGCCCGGTGTGCGAAGTATAGTTGCCTCAGCATCGTCGCGGGTTAGAAGCAGTGTGGTGAGCGCCGTTAAAAGTATGGCTAGCACAGCAGTATAACCCATTACACGCGGCGTAAAGAAAGTCCACTTTTTACCAGTTTCAAGTGCTTGCTCAGATTCGTAACGAATCAGGCCTTCCGGCTTTTCGATTATGCGCATAATGTCGTTGCAGGCGTCGACACAGGCAGTGCAGTTAATACACTCCAGCTGCTGTGCTCCATTGCGTATATCGATACCAGTCGGGCAAACCTGTACGCACTGGTGGCAGTCGATGCAGTCGCCTTCGGTGCGTTCCTGGTTTTTGCGCAGTTTGCCGCGCGGTTCACCACGGCCGTAGTCGTAAGCAACGACTACTGTTTTCTTATCCTGCATTACACCTTGTAAGCGGCCATAAGGGCACACAATGGTGCAAACCTGCTCACGAAACCAGGCAAAAACCCAGAAGAAAGCACCTGTGAAAAGCAGCAGCGCACCAAAACCAGCTTTATGCTCCAGCGGCCCATCTGTAATTATCTTCTGTAGTTCGTCTATCCCGATGATGTAAGCCAGAAACAGGTTAGAGATCAGGAAGGAGATCAGCAGGAAAATAGTGATCTTAGCGCTCTTCTTCCCTATCTTTTCAGCGTTCCAAGGCATTTTATCCAAAGCGCGCTGCTTAGTATAATCACCTTCAATGGCATACTCTATGCGGCGGAAAACCATCTCCATAAAGATCGTCTGGGGACAGACCCACCCACAGAAGATACGCCCGTAAACCACCGTAAAAAGGATGATGAAAACTACCATCGTCAGGAATGCCACTACCATTATAAAGAAATCCTGCGGCCAGAACAGCACGCCAAAGATCACGAACTTACGCTCCACCACATTAAGCATGAGCAACGGTAAGCCGTTTATCTTGGTGAAGGGTCCGGCAAAGAGTAAAACCAGCAGTAAGTAGCTTACATATTTGCGGTAATTGTACAGTTTGCCTTTCGGCTTTTTAGGGTACACCCAGACGCGTTTACCCTCTTCATCTACTGTAGAGATGTGGTCACGGAACTCATCTGGAGCCGTTTGTACTTTGCTTGCCATGGCAGTTTAATTTGTGCGGATATTAATCCTGCCTGTTATAGTTATGAATGACTGAATTTTGAATGAGTGAGTAGAGCGAGTAGCTTCACCTGCTCATCTTCATTTCTCAAAATTTCTGTTACAAAATTCAGTAAACACAACCTTTTAAAAGATGACCAATGTCACCATCTGTGGTGATTGTAGTCATCAGCGGCTTTAGAATGCGCCTCACACATCACATAAAAGTAAAAAGCAAAAAAGCTGCAGGCACTCATCAGCACCTGCAGCTTTTCAAAAACACTTTATAAAAAGGTAGTTACATTTTTTCGCCTTGCGGCTCTTTTGCATTGGCTGGGTTAGAACCTTGTATGCTTATGATGTAGCTGGATACTTCCAGAATCTGGTCTTTGGTAAGTTTACCCTGCCAAGGCACCATGCCATTAGCCGGTACGCCATACTTAATGGTCTTGAAGATATCGTTCACATCACCACCGTGCAGCCAGTACTCATCCGTCAGGTTAGGGCCAACTGTACCCTGTCCTTCGGTACCGTGGCAGGCAGCACAGTTTGTGTTGTAAAGCGCCTTGCCAGACTCAATGGCAGCAGCATCCGTCAATACTTCGTAGTTAGTTACCGCATTCGGATCATCGGCATTTTTAGCGGCAAGTATTGCAGCCTGCTCCATCTCCATGGCGTATTCTTCACCCTGCAAGGTACCTGTTCTGAACACGTGGTAGTGCAACATATAGCCGATACCAAACACGATGGTAACATAGAACATAGCTTTCCACCATGGTGGCAGGTCGTTATCATATTCCTGAATACCATCGAAATCGTGATCGGAGTGAATGTGGTCTTTTGCCTCGCCTGTAACCAGTGTAGAATCACCATGCATTAAAAACAGCACACGACCAGCCAGTGAGCTTTTGAAATCCTCATCGTAAATAGAGTCGCCGAGCATGGGCACGAACAGGCGGAACAGCATTACCAGCACCATGACCGTTAGCAGGATAATAACTGCAGCCAGGGCAAACGTGAACAGCAGCACCGGCGGAAGATCCATGAAAGCTACCTCGGCTGGCTCTGCCTCTACTGTTGCATTTGGGTCGGCAGTTGTTGTTTCCGGAACCACTGCCACCTCGGCAGGCTTCTCGCTTTCTGCTTTAATATAGGCAATTACGTTCGCCACATCGTCTTCAGAAAGTGAACTGCTGAAGGCCGGCATTGGCACTTTGTTAAACTTCTCGAATACTGCAACGGCATCTTTATCACCAGACTGAACCAGCTGCTGGGAGTTTTTAATGAACTTGGCCAGCCACTCATCACCGCGGCGCTTGTGCACGTCTTTTAAAGCAGGCCCAACAATATCTGCATCCATGCTGTGGCATACAGTACAGTTACCTTCAAATACGGCCTTCCCGGCAACGGCATCCTGCGCCTGTACTGCTGGCGTGCCTGCCAATAGCAGACCAGCTACCAGGGCCAGGCTGCTTTTACCTAATACTTTCTTTAGAGAGATCATTGTCTTAAACCTTCAAAAGTGGTGTCTTCGGTTTCATTTTCGCATGCGATGGCACTCATTGCCTTCACATACTTTTTATCCATCAGTATCACATACACGATCAACCCCAGAAAGAACACAAAGAAGATGGTGAATGAGATCAGCGGATATATTTCGATGCCGTCTATGGCTTGCAAAACATTTTTATACATAGCTTCTTGAATTTGGACACTCGTATCACGTATATCGAACCATGTATCACGACTTTATACTTTGGGTAAGTCGTGTGTAGTGATACGTGATACTTGTGTTGATTTAATTACTCCTGCGTTTCCTTCACTTTGATATCTGTACCCAGGCGCTGCAGGTAGGCAATCATGGCCACAATCTCAGACTCAGCCTTTACCTCGATGCCTTCTTTTTTCAGATCAGCCGCGATGCCGTTTGCCTGTTTCATCAGCTCTTCATTGGCATTGGCGATGTATTCCTCCTCGTAAGGCACACCCAGCTTTTTCAGCACTTTCAATTTATCCTGTGTCGTGCTCAGGTCTACTTCCTGTTCAAACAACCATGGGTAAGCCGGCATAATAGAGCCCGGCGACATAGAGGTTGGGTCCATCATGTGGTGGTAGTGCCAGCTGTGCGGATACTTACCTCCCACTCTGTGAAGATCCGGACCGGTACGCTTAGAGCCCCACAGGAAGTTGTGGTCGTACACAAACTCACCTGCTTTAGAGTACTCGCCGTAGCGTTCTGTTTCTGATCTGAACGGACGAACCATTTGCGTATGGCAGTTAACGCAACCCTCTTTAATGTACAGGTCGCGGCCATGCAGCTCCAGCGAAGTATAAGGCTTCACGCTGGCAATGGTCGGCACGTTAGATTTGATCACGAAGGCAGGTATAAACTCTACCAGACCACCTATCAGAATCGCAACAGTTGCCCAGATAGCCATTTGCGTAGGGCGTTTCTCAATCCATCTGTGCCAGTGACCGGCATTGTTAGATACTGTAGGTACAATTACCGGAGCTTCAGTTTTCTCGTTAGCAACCAAGCTACCAGACTTGGCAGTTTTATACAGGTTGTATACCATCAGGAACACACCGCCTAAGTATAATATACCACCGATACCACGCAGGTAATACATCGGCACGATCTGCAACACAGTCTCCAGGAAGTTAGAATACTGCAGAGTACCTTCTGCTGTAAACTGTTTCCACATTAAACCTTGTGTAAAACCAGCCCAGTACATTGGAATGGCATAGAAAAGTATACCCAGCGTACCTAACCAGAAGTGTGTATTAGCAAGCTTCTTAGAGAATAGCTCAGTTTTATAAAGGCGTGGGAACAACCAGTATAGCATGGCAAAAGTCAGGAAGCCGTTCCAACCAAGGGCACCCACGTGCACGTGCGCTACGATCCAGTCGGTGAAGTGCGCGATGGCATTCACATTCTTAAGCGACAGCATCGGACCTTCGAACGTAGCCATACCGTAAGCCGTAATAGCAACCACCATGAACTTAAGTACTGGCTCTTCGCGCACCTTATCCCAGGCACCACGCAGTGTTAGCAAGCCGTTGATCATACCACCCCAGCTTGGAGCAATCAGCATGATAGAGAATACTACACCCAGCGACTGTGCCCAGTCTGGCAATGAAGTATAAAGTAAGTGGTGCGGACCAGCCCAAATGTATATGAAGATCAGCGACCAGAAGTGTATGATAGACAATCTGTAGGAGTAAACCGGACGATTTGCAGCCTTAGGCAGGAAATAGTACATCAGGCCCAGGAACGGCGTTGTTAAGAAGAACGCAACCGCATTGTGGCCATACCACCACTGCACCAGCGCATCCTGCACACCTGCATAACCAGAGTAGCTCTTTAAGAAGTTAACCGGCATCTCGTAAGAGTTTACAATGTGCAGTACTGCTACCGTTAAGAACGTGGCGATGTAGAACCAAATAGCAACATACATGTGCTTCTCACGGCGCTTTGCAATCGTACCGAACATGTTCCAGCCAAATACCACCCAGATCAGGGTAATGGCAATATCGATTGGCCACTCCAGTTCAGCGTATTCTTTTGATGTTGTGATACCTAACGGAAGCGTGATAACCGCAGAAACAATGATCAGCTGCCAGCCCCAGAAATTTATCTTGCTGAGGAGGTCTGAATACATGCGGGTTTTGCAAAGGCGCTGCAACGAGTAGTAAACACCCATAAAGATGGCGTTACCCACAAAGGCAAAAATCACTGCATTGGTGTGCAGCGGCCTTACACGGCCAAACGTGGTGTACTGGTTACCCATGTTCACGTCCGGGTTTGCCAGCTGGAAGGCGATGATCACGCCTATCAGCATACCGGCAATGCCCCAGAACACGGTGGCTATACCAAAATCCCGAACGATTTTATTATCATAAAAGAACGTGTCGGTCACGCCCCGGTCCATACCCTTCGGCACAACCCGATCGGGCGCATTCTCTAAGACTTCAGCTACATTAGTTGACATGTGCGGTGTCCTCCGTTTTGTTTAAGTGTTGTATTTGTTTTGATGTTTTTCCTGTGAAGGAGGTCGATGAAAAAAAGCAATTATCGACGGTTCAAAATTCGGTAAGTATGAGTTCGGAAAAGATGATGAATGTCAGTATAGGGATTGATTGATATCAGCAGGGGGAGTAGGGTATTGGAATAAGGTTTATAGCGTTGGTTATTAAGCCTTGGTGAGTGGCTTTCCGCCTTTCTATCGAGCTCCTGCTGCTCCTCAGTCTTACTAGCTCATGGTTTCACCTTTGGCTTTGGTGCCCTCAAGCCGGGAGGCCTCGTCCTCGGGCATCGCGCTGTCTATCTTTCCTTTGCTCCTACGTCGCAATGCCTCACTTGCGCTCGTCACCGGAAACCTAGAAGGCGCTCAACCCAAGGACTGAGATTGACACTTCTTTGCAAGCGGCTAATGAGAAGGAAAGAAAGTATAAATTCTGATTCGTAGGGACAGGTCGCGACCTGTCCGAGGAATGGCCACAACTAAGAAGCTTATACTTTGGCTAAATCAATAGCACAATTCCCCTCTTGAGAGGGGCAGGGGTGTGTTATAGCAAAGGCTTAACCTCCCTTCTACCAAGATCCTTTCAGGATGACAGGAAAAATGGAATCCATTCAAACTACCCTTCCCTATTTCTAGGGGAGGCCAGGGTGGGGTAAACCAGTACTTCTAATGTATAAACTTAAGCTCCCTGCGGTTTATTGGCATCCTTACCTTTACCAGTTGGAGCTACCTCATTATCGAACAGCATGCGCACGGATGGCGTGTAATCGTCGTCGTACTGGCCGGAGCGAACTGCCCATAGGAAAGCTCCCAGAAAAGCTGCCGCTACTGTTACGCTTATGGCTATCATTAAAAAGATGATGTACATTTTATTTAATTATTAATTAATAATTATGAATTAGTAATTAGATCAAAGCCCTGCTCTCTTAGCGGCAAACTTCACAGAAAGCGTTGCAAAAACAATCACACTAAGCGAACTGATCGGCATAAGTATGGCAGAGGCGATTGGGGAGAAAAGCCCCTGTACGGCCAGCGTTAGACCTATCACGTTATAAACCAGCGACACAGCAAAAGTGGCAAGTATAAGGCTCATGGTCTTTTTAGAGAAGGCCAGAAACTTGCTTAGCTTATCAAAGGCTGTTGCGTCCAAAATGGCATCGCAGGACGGTGAAAAGTTGGTAACGCTGTTGGTCAGCGCAATACCTGCATCGCTTTGCTTTAGGGCTCCGGCATCATTCAGTCCATCGCCCACCATCAGCACTTTATGATGCATGGCCTGAAACGCCTGTATACTTTCCAGCTTCTGTACCGGTGACTGGTTAAATACCAGCTCTGCCTCTGGCCCTAGCAGTTCGCGCAGCCTTGCCTCTTCGTGGTTATTATCGCCGGATAGTACGGCTATTTTTTTGTCACCTAGGTCATGTAATATACTTTTCAATCCATCGCGGTACACGTTGTAAAAAGTATAATAACCCAGCAACATGCCATTCCACGACACATAAACAGTAGTCTTAAGCGTATCTGTGGTTTTATCTGAAGGCACACCTAAATAGGCTGCAGAACCAACTCTTATCAAATGGCCGTTTACTTCACCTCTCAAACCCTTACCGGCAAACTCCTGAAAATGCTCCACATTCAAAGGAGCCTCTTTTAGATTCTCACTGATGCGCTGGCTTAGCGGGTGCGTAGAGTGGCGCAGTACCGAAAGTATACTTCGCTCCTGCTCTGCTGTTAAAGCTTTGCCTGTGTAGGTTACCTCGGCTGCACTTGGCTCGGTAAGCGTACCGGTTTTGTCGAACACTACAGTGTCTATTTTAGCAAGACTCTCTACTACAGAGGTGTTTTTAAGGTAGAATTTATTCCTGCCGAACACACACATAGTATGGCCGTGCACAAAAGGCGTAGCCAGCGATAAGGCGCATGGGCAGGCAATGATCAGCACAGACGTAAAGGCACGCATGGCCATATCCGTATCGCGCGGTACCCAATACCAGAGGGTTCCGATGGCGACAATCACGGTGACGATCACAAACCATTGACCGGCTTTATTTGCGTAAGTTGCAACAGAAGAGTGCTTCTCCTCTTTAGAGAAGGCGCTATCGTTCCAGAGCTGTGTCAGGTAGCCCTGCGATACTTCTTTTACCACCTCTACCTCAATGCTCTCTCCTACCTGTCGGCCACCGGCATAAATGATCTCACCGGCTACTTTTTCCTCTGGTTCAGACTCACCGGTCACAAAGCTGTAGTCAATCATGGCAGTACCTCTCAGAAGTATGGCATCGGCTGGCACTAGCTCCTGGTTACGGATCCGTATTCTATCCCCGATCTTTAAGTTTCTGACTGCCATAGAAGTTTCCTCCCCGTCTTTCAGCACCGTAACCGACACCGGAAAGTAAGAAGTATAATCTCTGTCGAAAGAAAGGGAATCGTAAGTTCTCTGCTGGAAATATTTACCGATCAGCATAAAAAACACAAGGCCCGTAAACGAATCGTAATAACCCGGGCCAGTCCCTGTTGTGATCTCATACAAGCTCACAAAGAAAAGCGCCGTCAGGCCAAGTGCGATCGGGAAGTCTATGTTCACGAAACGCTGCTTCAGACCCTCCCAAGCCGAGGTATAAAAGCCACGGGCACTATAGAACAGCACAGGAATAGAAAGTATAAGGCTCAGGTAGCCAAAGAAAGAGCCGAAGGTGCGCTGCAGATCATCGGCAACCGCCAGGTAATCCGGGAATGCCATCAACATAACGTTACCAAAGCAAAAGCCTGCAATACCCAATTTATAGATTATAGTGTGGCTCTGCTTCTTAACTTTTTTGCCATCGGTATCGGCCAGGGTAATCTCCGGTTCGTAGCCTAATCGGGCCAGTAAAGTTACCACTTCGCGCAGGGTGGTTTTCTGATGGAAGTATGTTAGCGAGATCTCTTTGCGGAGGAAGTTTACCGTAGACTCCGAGATACCCGAATTTAGTTTGAACAGGTTCTCCAGCAGCCAGATACAGGAGCTGCAATGCATCTGCGGAACATAGAACGTTAGCTTGCAGATGTCGTCGTTCTTGAAATTGACAAGCTGTGCTTCTACCCCGGCATCGTCAAGGTAAGCAAAACGGGCATCAGATGCCTGCGCTTTACCTGATATGCCCGGATTCTGCTCCAGGTTATAGTAAGTGCAGAGGTTATTTTCCTCGAGTAATTCGTAAACGGTTTTGCACCCGGCGCAGCAAAAAGCTTTGTCGTGTGCTACGATCACTTCATCCACGCAAGCATCCCCGCAATGGTAGCAAGTCTGAATATTGGTTTGGAGTGCGGCTTCCATCTCAATTGTCTTTTTAGTCTGATACAAAAGTACTTAGGCGCACTTCCTTAAATGATGATAAGTGTCAGTTATGGTGTTGATTTATGTCAATGGCACCTACCTGACAATCGTATACTTTTGTAGTGTTGTATTAAAAGATTTACGGGAGCTTTACTTGAGACTTGAAAGTATAAACCTGCCCTAGCGCTGGTTGGCCTGAAAGTATAAAGCAGCATTTTATATAGAGTTTAGTTTAGTATATGGTATACATTCGGCCTCCCTGGCCGTTTTAAAAGCAGGCTACTTTGTGGCCTGCTTTTCCATTTTAAGTGTTTTTGGATAAGGAGGGGCAGGGGTGGTTGGACTAGGTGCTGCAGATTACATACTTAGCAAAACAAAACACCCCAGCACATAAAGCACCGGGGCATTCCTATCAAAACACTATGTCTAACTTTGTTGTCTTAAATGGCCTTGCTGAACACCTGTTGTTCGTACGGCGCTGCTTGCCTTAGCCTCAGATCGAAAACCATGCATATGTTACGGGTAAAAGCCTTACCAACAGGAGTTACAGTTAACCTGTGGTTTTCCAGTTCAATAATGCCTTCTTTCTGCATCTCTTTCAGCTGGTCAATGGCCTCATCATTGAGCATACTTAACAGACCTAAATCCAGATAAAGCTCACTCCTACAGGCAATTTCAAGTATAGCCTCTTTCAGCCTTAGGTCTTCTTGTGTTAAAAAGTGGCCTTTAAGTATTGCCAGCTCACCGTTAAGCACAGCTTCTTTGTAGGTTTCTACTTTCTTCAGGTTTTGCATATAGCCATACTTTGCATCGCTGATCGATGAGGTACCCAGGCCAATTAACAGATCAGTTTGAAAGGTAGTATAGCCCATAAAATTCCGATGCAACTCTTTCTGCTCCCAGGCTTTATAAAGGGCATCCTGTGGCAAGGCAAAATGATCCATGCCGATATCAGTGTAACCTAAGGCTTTAAATTTCTCTAGCCCCAGTTCATAAAGCGCGCGTTTCTCTGCATTATCAGGAAGGTCTTTATCAGAGTAGCTGCGCTGGCCCGGCTTTACCCACGGCACGTGCGCATAAGAGTAAAAAGCAATACGGTCCGGCATCAGTTCAGCCACCTTGTCTATTGTTTCGCTTACGCTTTGAAGCGTTTGGTAAGGCAGGCCGTAGATCAAATCAAAATTCACTGAGTCATAACCAATCCTGCGAGCCTCATCGGTTACGTGTTTTACGTTTTCGTAAGGCTGAATGCGGTTAATGGTAATTTGCACTTTCGGATCAAAGTCCTGAATGCCAAAACTTACTCTTCTAAAGCCTAAGTCATAAAGCGTTTCCAGGTGCGCTGTAGTCGTATTGTTCGGATGTCCTTCAAAGCTGAATTCTTTCTCAGGATGAAGTATGGCTCCCTCGTAAATTCCCTCCAGCAGCTTGCGCAGGTTTTCCGGTTTAAAAAATGTTGGCGTGCCTCCACCCAAGTGCAACTCCCGGATAATCGGTTTCTCTGAAAACTGCTGCAAGTATAAACCCCACTCAGCAAGTATGGCCTGTATGTAACCCTCCTCTACGCTATGATTTTTGGTGATGCGCGTGTTGCAGCCACAGTAGGTACAAAGCACTTCGCAAAATGGCAGGTGTATATAAAGGCTGATTCCTTTGGCAGCATTAGACTCCGCAAAAGTATACTTTACTACATCCATCCACTGTGCCGCAGCCGGTATCTCCTTGTCCCAGTAAGGTACCGTGGGGTAACTGGTGTAACGTGGTGCCGGTACATTATACTTCTGTATCAGGTATTCCTGCTGTTCGTTTACGTTCATCATCAAAAGCGATTATTTACTACTGCAAATTTCTCAGAAAGCAGCCAGCACATAAATGACTGTAAACAGGCCAGATGGTGATATTTGTCATCTTTTGCATTGATAAGGCTCATACCTGCAAAAGTAACCCAAGCTTAATTTTGCAGGAATAATCTAATAAAAAGACCATGATTAATTCGGATATAACAGGCGTATTATTGGTAAACCAAGGCACCCCCGACTCTTTTGAGGTAGCAGATGTGCGTAAGTACCTGCGCGAATTCCTGATGGATGAACGGGTGATCGATATTCCATATCTGCAGCGCTGGCCGCTTGTAAACCTGATCATTGCCCCTACCCGTACACCAAAGTCTGCTAAAGTATACCAGGAACTCTGGACACCAGAGGGATCTCCGCTTAAAGTATACGGCAACCAGGTGGTAGATCTTTTACAGCAGTCTTTACGAGAAAATTACCTTGTAAAATTGGGCATGCGGTATCAGAACCCGTCTATTCAGGAGGCACTTAAATCGTTTAAACAAGCTGGTGTTTCAAAGCTGATCGTGCTGCCGCTTTATCCGCAGTATGCCTCTGCCACAACAGGCTCAGTGTATCAAAAAGTGATGGAGCTGATGCAGGGCTGGCAAATAATGCCGGAGCTTAAGTTTATCAACAACTTTACAGATCACCCAAAATTCATAGAAGCGTTTGCCGCAGTTGGCAGAAAGTACATGGAAGCCGAAAAGTATGAGCATTATGTATTTACGTACCATGGCTTGCCTGAACGACAGCTACATAAAGATGATACCTACAGCAGCTGTGAAGAAGGAAGATGTGCCACGCACTACCATGCAGGAAACAAATACTGCTACCGGGCACAATGCTACGAAACCACGCGCTTAATGGCGCAGGAGCTGGGCATTTCACCGGACAACTACACGGTGGCCTTTCAATCGCGTTTGGGCAACTCTCCCTGGATACAGCCTTATACCGACGATGTAATAAAGCAACTGGCAAACACAGGAATAAAGAAAGTACTCGCTTTCGCACCCTCTTTTATCGCTGACTGCTTGGAAACCACAGTAGAAGTTGGCAGAGAGTATAAAGAGCTTTTCGAAGCGCATGGCGGCGCGCATTGGCAACTGGCAGAAAGCCTGAATACCATTCCACTATGGATAGATTGCCTGCACGAACTGGTAACTGAAACAGCAGTAAAGCATAGCCAGGCACTTAAAGTAGCTTAGTTATACTTGCTGAATAAGTATCTATACTTGCCATTTACTCAAGTGTATAATTGCACCAAACCAATTTCTATAAATTAGCCAAAGCAAGGTATTAATTAGGAGCGTATTAGCTGTAATAGGTCCAAACTGCGTATGCACTCATAACTTACAGGGTTGACTCCAGGGTTAACCCTTAAACATTTTATAACCTAAAATAAACTTAATACCTATGGCTTTATCACTTAAACCATTGCACGATCAGGTGATCGTGATCACAGGAGCATCCAGCGGCATCGGACTTTCAACGGCTCTCAAAGCAGCTAAGAAAGGAGCCAAAGTAGTGCTGGCTTCACGCAACGGCGATGCGCTGGCTAAAATAGAACAGCAAATTAAAAACGAAGGCGGACAAGCAATTTACGTTGTGGCAGATGTCGGACGCCAGGAAGATATACATAAGATAGCAGATGCCGCTATTGGTCGTTTCGGGGGTTTCGACACTTGGGTAAACGATGCAGGAGTGTCTATTTATGGACGGCTGGAAGAGGTAAGCGATGAAGACAACCGCCGCCTTTTCGACACCAATTTCTGGGGGCTGGTTTACGGCTCGCTTGCAGCCGCACAACACCTGAAATCACGCAACGGCGGCGCTATTATTAACTTAGGCAGTGTGCTTTCTGATGTAGCCATTCCTATACAGGGCATGTACAGTGCCAGCAAGCATGCCGTAAAAGGCTTTACAGATGCCCTGCGCATGGAACTGGAAGATGATAATGCACCGATATCAGTTACACTTATAAAACCGGCTGCCATTAACACGCCTTATACCGAACATGCCCGCAACTACATGGACGAGGAGCCTACGCTACCGCCTCCAGTTTACCAGCCCGAAGAAGTGGCCGATGCCATACTTTACGCTGCTACACATCCGCAACGTGATTTGTTTATAGGTAGCGGTGGTAAAATAATGAGCAGCATGAACAAGTATGCTCCAGGGGTAATGGACTGGGTAGGCGAGAACATGATGATCAAACAGCAGAAAAAGAATGAGCCAGCCCACCATCATGAAGGCTCATTGCACCATCCTGGCCAGGACGGCGAAATTTACGGCAACTACGATGGCCATGTGCAAAAGAGCGTGTACACCAGGGCGAAGATAAATCCGGTGATTACAGGCGTTGCCATTGCCACAGCCAGTGCTGCTGCGCTTGCCTTGTTAGGTAAAAACAGCCTGAAGAAGTTAGACCGGGATCTTGTAAATAAAAAGAAATAATAAACTATAGAAAGCTTAAAAAAACAAGAGGCGCCATACTTTGAAGTATGGCGCCTCTTGTTTTTTAAGGCATTACTTTTTAAAATAACTGTAACTGGTTATCCGGAACTGCTTTGCCTTTCATTGGTTTACTTCTGGCTCTAACAACTGGCTTCGCTATAAACGGAACAGCCGGGTCTACGCCAACATCGTCGCTGCTGGAAATCCTGAACACCGGCGTTTCTTCGTAGCGTGAGGCTACCATTATGTTAGTTCCTGCCGCATGCTCGTTAAACAAATCATCCACCAATTTGGGACAGTTGTTATTTTTGGAGAGGTGCCCCAGCAACAGGTGGCTCATGTATGCTGGCTTGTAAGCCGTAAACAGGTTTAGCGCCTGCCGGTTAGACAAATGCCCTTTGCCGCCGCTTATTCTTCTCTTAAGATGATATGGGTAATAGCCCTCAGCCAGCATCACCTCATCATAATTTGCCTCCAAAATAGCCGCATGGCATTGGCTGAAGTAATGGATCAATTGCTCACAGGGTGCCCCAATATCCGTAAACACACCTACCTTGGTGCCCTGGTAAGAGATGATAAAACTGTATGGGTCAATAGCATCGTGCAGCTTTGGGAAGCCAATGATTTCCAGATTCCCTATTTTAACCGGCTCCTGGGCATTAAACGTGTGCACCGGGAAAGCCACTTCTTCAAACCTGGCCCTGCGCAACGTATGGGGTGTGATGTAAACCGGCAGCTTATACTTTTTGGCCAGCACTGGTATGCCTTTTATATGGTCTGAGTGCTCGTGCGACACAAAGATGGCTTTCACTTTGCTCATAGAAAGCCCCAATCGTGCCATACGTCTTTCTGTTTCGCGGCATGATATTCCGGCATCCACCAGTACAGCTTCGTGCTCGTTACCAATATAATAGCAGTTGCCGTTGCTGCCAGAGTTAAGGGATGTTATATGTAAGTGCATGTAGTACAAAGTAAGCTGATTCCAAGCTATTCATCAAGCTTAAAAACCTGTTCTGGAGGGCTAAATTTATACTTTATCAGAAAAAATTTCCTAAAATTATACTTTGCGCCGGGCTGTGGTATAATTAAAAGTATAAACCCCGATTTTGAACAGGCTATAGTCGCTTTTGATTCCTGAAGAGTTGAAGAAACTATGGACTGGTTAAGGGATTTGCAATTAAAACATTGAGAGTCAAAGCAATTCAAAATAAAACTTCGTTACCGTTAGAAGGTAGTGTCGTTTCATTCTAAAATTTCTGGCGTGAATCTTCAGATTCGTGATTAAGCAGTAATGTTAAGTCTATGACTCAACTGGCCCGGAGGACCAGGCAATAACCGGTCACGAGTCAAAGGTCCAGGACTTACTTCGGGACGTGAATGCTTGAGTCAAGGAAAGGAAAAAAAGAAGAAATGATACGGCCTGCCTCAAGGGGTCATTTCGCCGCTACGCTAACTTAAGTTTATACTTGGTAGCTACTGCTTAACCTCCCTTTAACCAAGATCCTTTCAGGATGACAAATGAATTGGTAGTTGCTAAAAAGTCCTCCTTTGAAAGGATCGGGATGGAGTTGCTACCTTTATCCGGACATTAAGTTAAGCGAAAATTTAATACCTTAACGCTATGTCACAAGAGAGAAGAAGATTTGACAAGGAGTTCAAGCTGATGGCCGTTGAGCTCAGCAAGAG